>NZ_WOVL01000026.1 GCF_009737085.1 Paenibacillus sp. NEAU-GSW1 | reverse complement strand
CCCCCTCAAGATGAGATTTCCCAATTCGTAAGACCCCTTGAAGACGACGAGGTTGATAGGCTGGGGGTGGAAGCACAGCAATGTGTGGAGCTGACCAGTACTAATCGGTCGAGGGCTTATCCTAATGCTAAAGAGTTCAAACATTTCGCATCCAGTTTTCAAGGTACAACCTTGACCGTTTGGTGGCGATGGCGGAGGGGAACCACGCGTTCCCATACCGAACACGACCGTTAAGCCCTCCAGCGCCGATGGTACTTGGACCGCAGGGTCCTGGGAGAGTAGGACGTCGCCAAGCACGAGAAGCCTGCCGCATGTGATGCGGCAGGTTTTTTGTTGTTCATAGAGTTGAGCGCGCTAACGGTAATGAGCCTTGTATGAACTCCACGCGCTAATGGACACCACAGCCCTTATTTACTTGAAAACTGACTCGAATGAGCTGAAACTGGCACAATAGCGTCTCTCACTCATGTCCGTTAGCGAGGAGAGTAATTTCTATCAGCATACGGCAATTTTAATGTCCACTAGCCGATTCGTGGATGTATCATAGCACTCTCGCTACTAATAGTTGAGCGAGGGAATGAGGTATGCCATAATCAGTTTACAACATTTTCAATTCTCAGGAGGCTGATTGGTGTGGGTCACGTCGAGATTCGGATGCTTGAAACGAAAGATATTGAAGCGAGCTTGGAGCTTTCTCAATTCGCATTTCAATTCAAAAAGACGAAGCAAGAGCTGGGTGAGATTCGGGAACGTTGGGAGCAAGAGCCTTCCGTACGTTGGGGCGTATTCGTTGATGGCGAATTAGCGGCCCAGCTTGCGGTGTTGACGTTGCATAGTTATGTAGGAGGGCAAAGATATGCCATGGGCGGGGTTGCCGGCGTGGCTACTTGGCCGGAATATCGCAGGCAAGGTTTCGTATCGGAGCTTCTGCGGACTGCGTTATTACATATGAAAGAACAGGGCCAGTCGATTTCGTTCCTGCATCCTTTTGCGGTTGGCTTCTATCGGAAATTCGGATGGGAGTTATATACGGATAATAAGAAATATAAAATGGAAGCGGCTTTGTTGCCGAGAAGAGAAAGCTATCCTGGCAAAGTAGAAAGGCATAATGATAATTCCGCTTTGCTGAACGAAATTTATGATGCATACGCGCGTCAGTATAACGGCATGTTAGAGCGTACGGAGTTTTGGTGGAAGCATCGCATTAAAGCACGCAAACCTGGACAGGCTGCTGTATATTTCGATGCGCAGGGGACGCCGCAAGGATATACAATTTATGATGTGATGAATAAAACGCTAAGTGTTCATGAAATTGTACCTTTAACGGAGGAAGCGCGCCGGGCGCTCTGGTCATTTCTCGGACAGCATGATTCGATGATCGATCGAGCGGAAGCGGTAGTGCCCGTTGACGATACGCTAGCTTTTACGCTGCCGAATCCGAGGATCAAGCAGGAGATCGAGCCCTATTTTATGGCCCGTATCGTCGATGCCGCAGCTTTTCTAGCGCAATATAGCTTTACAGCTCTGGAGGATGCGAACAAAGAACGTTCGATCGTTATTGAATTGGAAGATGCGCATGCGCCATGGAATGCGGGAAGTTATTCGCTGGATCTGCTTGCGGACGGCTCTGCCCGTGTTAATCGATGCGATTCGGAAGAGCTGCGAAACAATGAAGGACAACTGCGTATCCAAACGGACATCGGAAGCCTTACGGCCATGCTGCTTGGCTATGTACGTCCTTTGGAATTGTTGAAGCAGGGGCGTATAAGCGGAGATGAACTGTCGGTTCGTTTATTTGAAACGGCAATTCCGGTAAAAACACCGTTTTTATTGGATTTTTTCTAATTTGCGTCAATTCCAAAACGATCTCAAAGCCGTCTCGCGAACGCTCCTTGCCTGCGCTTGAAGCGGCGATTGTACAGCCTTGACAGCCCATAACCCCTCTGCTAATATTGCAATAATATACGTGGAGACAAGAGAGAAAGCCTCTGCGATGCTTTGCACTAAAGAACGACCGCAGGATTGCGGTAGTTTTTACAACCGTATGGCGGAAAGGTTGTTTTCAGCTTCGCTAACGAACCTTTCTGGGTACGGCAAACAAAAGGAGGAACATACTCGTGTGGGAAACGAAATTCGCCAAAGAAGGCCTGACATTCGATGATGTACTGCTCATTCCACGGAAGTCGGAAGTGCTGCCGCGTGAATCAGACATTTCAACTAAACTTGGCGCAAGCATTAAACTGAACATTCCGCTGATCAGCGCTGGGATGGACACTGTTACGGAATCGGCTTTGGCGATTGCAATAGCTCGTGAGGGCGGTATCGGTATCATTCATAAAAATATGTCCGTTGCGCAGCAAGCAGAGGAAGTGGATCGCGTAAAACGTTCGGAAAGCGGCGTTATTACGAATCCGTTCTCGCTTACGCCTGACCATCATGTATATGATGCAGAAGAGCTTATGGGCAAATACCGGATTTCCGGCGTTCCAATTGTGGACGGAGAAGGCAAATTGGTCGGCATTCTGACTAACCGCGACCTGCGCTTCGTGCACGATTACTCCATTAAAATTAATGAAGTAATGACTCGCACGGATCTGGTAACAGCTCCAGTAGGCACAACGCTTCAAGAAGCGGAAGTTTTGCTTCAGAAGCATAAGATCGAAAAATTGCCTCTCGTCGATGAGACGAACACGCTTAAAGGTCTCATTACGATTAAAGATATCGAAAAAGCGATCCAATTCCCTAATGCTGCGAAAGACAAACAGGGCCGCTTGCTATGCGGAGCAGCAGTAGGTATCGGCAAAGACACGACGGATCGCGCTGAAGCGCTTGTACAAGCAGGCATTGACGTTCTGGTTGTCGATTCGGCTCACGGCCATCATATCAACATTATTGAAGCAGTTCGCAAGCTTCGCGCGAAGTTCCCGGAATTGACGATCATTGCCGGCAACGTAGCAACAGGCGAAGCAACTCGCGATCTGATCGAAGCAGGCGCGTCGGTTGTTAAAGTCGGTATCGGCCCTGGTTCGATTTGTACGACTCGTGTCATTGCCGGCATCGGCGTGCCGCAAATTACGGCAATCTATGATTGCGCAACGGTTGCCCGGGAATATAATGTGCCGGTCATCGCAGACGGCGGCATCAAATATTCCGGAGACATTACGAAGGCAATCGCGGCTGGCGCAAGCGCAATTATGATCGGCAGCTTGTTCGCTGGTACAGCGGAAAGCCCTGGCGAGACAGAAATTTTCCAAGGCCGCAGCTTTAAAGTATACCGTGGCATGGGCTCGCTCGGCGCTATGAAGGAAGGCAGCAAAGACCGCTACTTCCAAGAAAACGAAAGCAAGCTCGTTCCAGAAGGCATTGAAGGACGCGTTCCATTCAAAGGCCCTATGGCAGATACGGTACATCAGCTGCTTGGCGGCTTGCGTTCCGGTATGGGCTATTGCGGAACTTCCAACTTGGATGAGCTGCGCAACGATACGCAATTTATTCGCATCACGGGATCGGGTCTTCGCGAAAGCCATCCGCATGATGTGCAAATTACGAAAGAAGCGCCTAACTACTCGCTGTAATTACCCGACAACCGGGCATAACGGCAGATGGAGGACGATTTGGCTTAACCGCCTTATCGCCGCCATCTGTTTTTTTTTACCACAATGGGATTTGTAAACTCCGAACTTAATATCCTCTCATTTCCTCTCTCAATATTCGCTCTGAGCCTGCTCCATGTGATACAATTAACAACGATAAACTTTGAGGAGAAATGGGGAGAGAAATGTTGAAGGCAAAGATTAGTCCGCCCAAATTAAGGTCGGTAGCAATCGCGTTGATGGCGGTCTGGCTGGCAGTATTCTCGGTAGGAGGAGCTGTAAGCGCAGCAGGAACGCCAGGCGGAGAATGGGTAGACAATTCGCTTGGTTTGGAAGTTAGTGCAGCCATTCTTATAGACGCGGACTCCGGTCAAGTCATCTATGAAGTAAATGCGGACGCGCCTCGGCCTCCAGCAAGTATGACCAAGCTGATGACGGAGTTTATCGTGCTTGAGGAAATTACGAAGAAATCGTTATCTTGGGATCAAATCGTCACTGTAAGCGAGGAAGCTGCATCAACGCCGCAAGACGGCTCGCAAATTTATTTGGCGCAGGGCGACCAGCACTCAGTGAAGGACTTATATATCGCAATGGCAGTAGGTTCGGCGAATGACGCAACGGTTGCGCTAGCTTCTCACATTGGCGGAAGCGAAGCCGGATTTGTGGACAAAATGAATGAAACGGCAAAAGAGCTCGGTTTGACGACAGCTCATTTTACAAGCGCTACGGGGTTGCTGGATACGACCGTTATTTCTGCCCGGGATATGTCAAAGCTTGCGCAAACGATTTTGGCAAAACATCCGGAATTTCTTGAATATTCCAATATTGTAGAATACAAGTTCCGCCCGCGTGACGATAAAGCGATGACGAACTGGAACTGGATGCTAGGCGATTACAAGAACAATGAATTCGTGAAAGCTTATGCTTACGACGGCGTTGACGGCATGAAGACGGGTTATATTTCCGCTGCCGGATATACGTTTACAGGTACGGTAAAACGCGGCGACACGCGTTACATTAGCGTCGTTATGAACACGAAGTCGAAGGAGGCCCGTTTCAACGAAACGGCGAAGCTTTACAATTACGCTTTTAACACGTTTGAGAAGAAATCGGTTGTTGCCGCTAAATCTGTGGTAGAATCGGTCAAAACAGTGAAAATTAAAAAAGGCGTGAAAAGGTCGGTTCCTGTCGTTACGGAATCCGATATTACGTTTACGGTTAAGAAAGGCGTCGAACCGAAAATCGAGCTTGCCGGCAGCACGGTGATGACCGAGAACGAGCTTGTTGCTCCAATCAAGGCTGGGCAAAAGGTTGGTACGGTAACGTATAAATATACCGATGACCAAGGCAAGGCGCTGGAGAAAACGATTAATCTGATTGCATCTGAAGAAGTGAAAAAAGCGGGCTGGTTCAAATTGATGTTCCGCAGCATTGGCAGTTTCTTCTCTAACTTATTCAACGGAATCATTGATTTGTTCTAAAGCAAGCTTGAATTACGGGAAGGCAAATCTAGGGTTGTCGATTAAGGTGCCTTCCTGTAAAATAAATGGTTAGAATAAGTGGCGATACTTATAATTCAAAACTTTTAGGAGGATTTACAAGCATGGAAACAGGAACATCGCGCGTTAAGCGCGGCATGGCAGAAATGCAAAAAGGCGGCGTAATCATGGACGTTATGAACGCCGAGCAAGCTAAAATCGCAGAAGCAGCAGGCGCAACGGCAGTTATGGCGCTGGAACGCGTACCTTCCGACATTCGTGCTGCCGGCGGCGTAGCCCGTATGGCTGATCCTACAGTTACGGAAGAAGTAATGAAAGTGGTATCCATTCCGGTAATGGCTAAAGCTCGTATCGGCCATATCGTTGAAGCGCGTGTTCTGGAAGCAATGGGCGTTGACTATATCGACGAGAGCGAAGTATTGACTCCTGCCGATGAAGTTTTCCACATTAGCAAAAACGAATTTACAGTGCCTTTCGTTTGCGGCGCCAAAGACCTTGGCGAGGCGCTTCGTCGTATTCAAGAAGGCGCGGCAATGCTTCGTACGAAAGGCGAGCCAGGAACAGGCAACATCGTTGAGGCGGTACGTCACCTTCGCCTGATCAACGGCCAAATCCGTAAAGTACAAAACCTGTCCAAAGACGAGCTTTACAATGAAGCTAAAGTGTTGGGCGTTCCATATGATCTGTTGCTTCAAGTCCATGAGAGCGGCAAGCTGCCGGTCGTTAACTTTGCTGCAGGCGGCGTAGCTACGCCATCCGACGCTGCATTGATGATGGAGCTGGGCGCTGACGGCGTATTCGTTGGTTCCGGTATTTTCAAATCGGACAATCCGGAGAAATTCGCTCGCGCAATCGTTGAAGCGACTACGCATTACAAAGACTACAAGCTGATCGCGGAAGTATCCAAAAACCTGGGTACGCCGATGAAAGGCATTGAAATTTCGAAGCTTGAAGCTTCGCAACGCATGCAAGACCGCGGCCTGTAAGAACCAGGCGGTTAGGAAGTCAGGAAAGGCGTGTAAGCATATGAAAATAGGTGTACTGGCGCTGCAAGGCGCGGTAGCGGAGCATATGCGAAGTTTGGAGGCGGCGGGCGCGGAAGCGGTCGCCGTTAAACAAACTCAGCAGCTTAGCGAATTGGACGGACTTGTCATTCCGGGCGGCGAAAGCACGACGATTGGCAAGCTCATGCGCAAATATGATTTTATCGATGAGATTCAACAGTTCTCGAAGCAAGGCAAGCCGATCTTTGGCACTTGCGCGGGACTGATTGTATTGGCGGACCGGATAGAAGGTCAAGAGGATGCGCATTTGCGGCTCATGAATATGATCGTCGCACGCAACGCTTTTGGCCGTCAGCGTGAAAGCTTTGAGACCGATCTGGACATTAAAGGCATTGACGAACCGGTAAGGGCGGTATTTATCCGCGCTCCTCTTATTAAAGAAGTCGGCAATGATGTAGACGTATTGTCTACATACAAGGGCGAAATCGTGACGGCAAGACAAGGGCATCTGCTTGCGTCTTCCTATCATCCGGAATTAACGGACGATTATCGCCTGCATTCTTATTTTGTCGACATGGTGAAGGAAGCGGCGGCGGGCCGCTAAAAGAGGAGTGACTTTGAACGCCGTTCAAAGTCCTGATGTCAAGAGAGGGGTTCTGTTCATGTTGGATGTCAAATGGTTGCGCAACGATTATGAACAGGTGGAGAAAGCGCTCAATAACCGCGGCGCTTCGCTCGACCTGATTGCTGGTTTTACCGAATTGGACGTCAAACGCCGCGACTTGCTCGTGGAGACCGACAATTTGAAAAACCGCCGTAATGTTGTATCGCAAGAGGTTCCAAAAATTAAAAAAGCCGGCGGCAACGCGGATGCGCTCATCCTCGAAATGCGTGAAGTTGGCGACCGGATTAAAGAGCTTGATGATGAAATTCGTGTAATTGAAGCACAGATCGATGGTCTGATGCTGGCGATTCCGAATTTGCCGCATGAAAGCGTGCCGGTAGGCGCTTCGGAAGAGGACAATGTGGAAATTCGCCGTCATGGCGAACAAACGGCATTCGAATTCGAGCCGAAAGCCCATTGGGATTTGGCGCAGGATCTCGGCATTCTCGATTTCGAGCGCGCAGGCAAAGTGACCGGATCGCGCTTTACGTTCTATCGCGGCCTTGGCGCGCGTCTGGAGCGTGCGCTGATCAGCTTTATGATGGATTTGCACAGCGATCAGCACGGTTATGAAGAAGTGCTGCCTCCTTACATCGTTAATCGCGACAGCTTGGTCGGTACGGGTCAGCTTCCGAAGTTCGAGGAGGATTTGTTTAAAATTGCGGAGTCGGATTACTTCCTGATTCCGACAGCAGAAGTTCCGGTGACAAACCTTCACCGTGAGGAGATCCTGTCGGCAGAAGAGCTGCCGAAATATTTTGTCGCGTACAGCTCGTGCTTCCGTGCGGAGGCTGGTGCTGCTGGCCGCGATACGCGCGGACTCATTCGCCAGCATCAATTCAACAAAGTTGAGCTGATCAAGCTGACGAAGCCGGAAGAATCGTATGACGAGCTGGAGAAAATGACTGCAAATGCGGAAAAAGTGCTGCAGCTGCTCGGTCTTCCATATCGCGTCCTGGCGCTTTGCACAGGCGATATGGGCTTTAGCGCGGCGAAAACGTACGATCTTGAAGTATGGCTGCCAAGCGCAGGCACATACCGCGAGATTTCGTCGTGTTCGAACGTGGAAGATTTCCAAGCTCGCCGCGCAGGCATCCGTTTCCGCCGTGAAGCGAAGAGCAAGCCAGAATTCGTGCATACGCTGAACGGTTCGGGCCTTGCGGTCGGACGTACGTTTGCAGCTATTCTGGAGAACTATCAGCAAGCAGACGGCACGATCGTTGTGCCTGAAGTGCTGCGTCCTTATATGGGCGGCTTAACAACAATTAGCCCTCGCGGTTAATGAACAAACAGAAATTGCTGCCTCGCGGGGCAATTTCTGTTACTTTGTTTTTAATTAGCAGTTGCTTCTCGTTTTTAGCTTGTGGTACAATATGATCTGTTACGTTTCATGTGGAGAGGTACCGAAGCGGTCATAACGGGGCGGTCTTGAAAACCGTTAGGGTGCAAGCCCACAAGGGTTCGAATCCCTTCCTCTCCGCCAGTTAATTAAATCAACTCAAGCGTCTGAGCATTCAGCTCAGGCGTTTTTTGTTTATAATGCGAAACGAAGTTCTGCTTTTTCGGTTAATAAAAGATCAATTGGGGATAATATCCTTGGAAATGTGGATAAACTGAATAACTTGTGGACAACTATGTGGACAACGATTGCGGATGCTCCGCATAATTCGATGGTCATTTTCGCATCTTAATGTTGTGGAGGTGCTAAACAATGACGAAAAAAGACGAGCTTCGCATCGATCAACAGCAGCTTACGAATGCTTGGCAGCGCACATTGCCGGAATGGATTGAAGAATCGGATAAGTGCGAGGTGCTTGCTGATGAATCCGATCCTCATGCGCTTCGGATCACGATTCAAAATGCCGGCCGACAAGCTTATTCCCTTGATTTTAAAGTGCAATATGTGGATAGCCGTGAAGTAAAAGTGCAATTGATCGATGTGGAAAAAGATCAAGTGTCTGTGGATGAGCGAACTGAAGTCATTCAGCAATTGATCCAGGACTACACGCGGCACTTGCATGAATGCGCGCAGGCGCTTCACCAATTAACGCATGCTTAACGAATAGGAGGCGAGCGGAAAATGTCTAAAGCTAAAGGCTCCTTAGATAAAAATTTATCGAATGTGACGGATGACCTCGCGCAAACGCCGGTCAATAGCCATCAAGCTCAGCAATGGAATCAAGATGTCAATGATCGCCGGAATCAGGATGCCATCAATCATGACCGGACGAATGACGCCGAGCATCAGCGCATTTAATATTCCAATAGCAGGAGGTATCGCGCAATGGGCAAATCAAAAACCTTTCCCGTACCAGATGCCGACGGCAACGGCGGCGATGGCGCACCCAAGCGGGGTTTAGCGCAAAAACCGTTGTCGGGCTCCAAAAAAGCGAAGCAGCATAATCACGTTTCTCATCATAATCCGCAAGGCTAACCGCAATCGTTCGTTAATCCCGTTTCAGCTTGCTGAAGCGGGATTATTTTGTAACCTCCCTCATACAGGTTTTCTCACTTCTAAATCAAAATCAATTGTTATAGAATGGAGGTATTGTACCAATAGGGGGAGGAAAATTAGAACATGACAAGATGGCAACGGACAGCGGTAATTTGGTTTGCAGTCGTTCTGCTTATTGTAGCGGGCTGCAGCTCGGCTGCCTCGCCGAAGCAATCGCTTCAGGATGCGATACAGAAAACGGGGGAAGCGGCGTCATATTCGCAATCGATGACGATAAAGATCAACGAATTGGAGATCCCTGCTGAAGCGGCGCAAGGAAATCCGGTCATTGCCGCAGGTGTTGCCGCTTTGCTAAAGGGATCGACGGTGACGGTCAATACGGTCTATCAGAAAGAACCCTTGCGCGCTGATATGGAACTAAATGTACAAAAGCAAGGCATGACGATTACAATCCCGATTATTATGAGCGGGAAGAAGCTGTACGTGCAGGTGCCTGGTATCCCTCTATTAAATCTTCCGAAGACGGTATTGGGAAAATATATTGAGATCGACATGGAGGCGCAAGCCGCACAGCAGCAATCGTCCTCTTCGCTCGATTTGAATTCGCAAATGAAGCTGATGCAAGACATTAACGCGCTTTCGCTTAAGCATTTTGACGGGAAAATGTATTTCAGCAAGGTGGAAACGGAGGAAGCTGCGCTGCCAGAGGGGGTTGAAGCGGATCAGGTTGTTCGCTTTAAAGTGGATGAAGGCAATTACAGCAAGTCTGTTGATATGATTGTAACGAAGCTGCTGCCGGAGCTGTATACGCTGCTTGCTTCTAACGAAGCCTTTCTGCAAACGTTGAAATTGAATAAGGAACAGCTCGATCAGCGTAAAACGGATTTGGAGACAAATAAAGCAGATATTCAGAACAAGCTGACGGAGCAGGTGCAGCTGGAGGAATGGTCGGTTACCGGGGCGATTAAAGGCGATTATTTGTCCTATCAATCCCAAACGATCAATGTTGTTTATACGGATAAAGAAACCGGAAACGCGCTCAAGCTAAATGCTATTATTGATATTAAATATACGGGCGTAGGCGAGACACAGTCCTTCACAAACGAACTGCCAACGGATGCGGTTAAGCTGGAGGATTTGACGAAGCTGCTTAAGGCGCCTGCCGGCTCGTAGAGCATAGAGCGTACGAGAGTCCAATAAGCAAATCTGAAATAAAGGTTAGAGATGAAAAGCCTGCTAAGCGCAGGCTTTTTATTCATCTATCGCTGAAAGTAGACTCTAAGCATCAGACTAGCTTTAAAAAGTAAAGTATGTTACTATTGATAAATAAAATAATATTGATGTAAAGGATGGTGCAGCATGAAAATCGAAGTATGGTCCGATTTTGCATGTCCCTTCTGCTATATAGGCAAACGCCGGCTGGAAGGCGCGCTTGAGCAATTCGCTCATCGCGATGATATTGAAGTGGAGTTCCGCAGCTTTGAGCTGGATCCGAACGCTAAACGCGATGTGGATTATGATGTGAACGACATGCTCGCTAATAAATACGGCATGACGCGCGAGCAAGCACAGGCGAATAACCGTCAATTGACGGAGCAAGCCCGCACGCTGGGCCTCGACTACCATATGGATGAGATTAAGCTGACGAACACGTTTGATGCGCATCGTCTGACGCATCTTGCGGCGAAATACGGCAAACGCGAAGCGATGGCGGAACGTTTGTTGAAAGCATATTTTACCGATTCGAAGCATCTGGGCGATCAGGAGACGCTTGCCGATTTGGCGGCAGAGGTTGGATTGGATCGCGCTGAGGCGCTTAAAGCGCTGCAAAGCGAGGATTTCTCCCAAGAGGTTCGTGCCGATGAGCAAGAAGCAAGCCAGATTGGCGTTCGCGGCGTACCGTTCTTCGTTATCGACCGCAAGTATGCCGTATCGGGAGCACAGCCAAGCGAGGTATTCTTGCAGGCCATCAGCCAGGCGTATCAGGAAAGCCAACCGCTGAAAGTGTTCGGCGGCAACGGCAGCGAAGACGGCGATGACGCTGCATGCGCCGACGGCGTATGCGCGCCGAAGCAATAATGAGCAATTAGATCCATGGGCAGCTGCCCATGGATCTTTTTATGCGCGCTATTGTGATTTCTGGGAAATCAATCTATACTAATACCTAGATATTCGATACATAGTTATTCGATGTATAAATTACAGGAGGCTGGCATGGCAATAAACAAGGAATTGATGAAAGGAAGCACCGTAATTCTCATATTGACGCTGCTGAACCGCAAGGAAATGTACGGCTATGAGATGGTTAAGGAAATTGAGCAGAGCTCGGACGGCGTATTTACGTTTAAAGAAGGTACGCTATATCCAATTCTTCATACGCTTGAGGTGGAGTTGATGGTCGAGGCATATTGGAATGAAGAAGGCGGACGGAAACGGAAGTACTATCGGATAACCGACCACGGGAGAAAGCAGCTGGAAGAGAAGAAGCGGGAGTGGTCGTTGTTCCGAAGCACGGTAGATCGCGTGCTTGGGGAGGGAGGCGTATGAATCGTAAACTAGCAGTCGTTGACCATGAGGCGGTTCAGCGCTATTTAAACGAGGTATGCGGACATGTCCGCGCGAGGGCGGTTCATGCTGACATCCGGCAGGAGATGCTCAATCATCTGGAGGAGCTGGCGCTGGATAAGCTGGAGGAAGGATGGAGCGAGGACGATGCGGTTCGTTATGCCGTGGAGCAAATGGGCGATCCGCATGCCGTCGGCAAGCAGCTTCATCAGGCTCATCGGCCAAAAACGAACTGGGGCTTAATCGCGTTGGTAGCCGTATTCATCACGATTGCATTGATGGCTATGTATGCCGTTCAGTTGGCGACAGGCGATCAGATGCAATTGCATTATGTGGAGCATAAAGCGACGGCTATAGGTATAGGACTTGCAGCTGTGGCCGTAGTATATTTCCTGTTCGATTACCGTCGGCTGCAGCGCTATTCCTGGTATATATACGTGGCAGCTTTAGCGTCGATGATTGCAACTAATTCCACTTTCATCTCATTGCAAGTTAACGGAAGATACGGTTGGATTTCTATCGGTTCCTATTTGATAAACGTTAATTGGATTGCCCTATTAATGTTAGTTATTGCTCTTGCTGGCTTACTGACACAGTCCGAAAGCAAGCGCCATTTGGAAGGCTTGAAGCGAGTGGTCTCGTGGTTTAAGGATTTGGCGGCATATCTTATGCTGCCAGGGTTTCTGTTTATAAAAGCAAACCAATTCTCGTATTTGGCGATTTATTTCATTGTGGCAGCCGTCATGCTCATTTTCGCCAAAAGATGGACCGTGTTGTTCGGCGGGATTGCATCTATGTCCGCATTGGCGGTCATCCTTCGATACAATGAGTCGTTTTACTACAGGCATGGAGCAAATATGGACGCGTCTAGACGCTTTTTTTCGTCCGGCTTTGAATGCGGATAACAGCTATCAAATGCGGAATTCGATCAAAGCAATCCACGAAGGTGGCATATGGGGAAGGGGCTTTGGAATGCCTAATGAGAAACTGCCGTTTATTCATAGCGAAATGATTTTTACTTATTTAACTTACAGCATGGGCTGGGTTATGGGAGGACTGATCGTTGCGGCCGCGATAGCACTCGCCATTCATGTTGGAGGGATGATCAGAGGGCTTCGCGACCGTTATGCCAAGGCGCTGGTCATCGGATTGTTCTCCATTTTATGCTTGCAATTTGTATGGGTCATCGGCATGTCTTTCGGCTTGCTGCCGATCATCGCTGTTACGCTGCCGTTCATTAGTTACGGCAGCAGCTACACAACGATCGAGCTGCTCATGATGGGCATTATGTTGAGCATATACCGCCGCAAGGATATGGTCGGCAGCCTTGGCGACAGCACCAGCCCTATGAAGACGCGAATCGAATAGACGATCACCAAGCCGAATGGCGTCGATACCGGTGTCGCTATGGTAGAGCGAATGTCCGGAGGGGCGGAGGAAATAGCGGATTGACGGCGCAAGCCGACAGCCGGGCGTCGCATGTACAAGAAGAGACGGTGTCGGGAGAGCGCATCATGCTGTCGGCCGTTGCGCAGATGGATGCGATCCGTTTGCAAATGGACGATTTGGGCATGTCGATCAGCCGCCTTGCCGAGCGTTCGAAGCTAATCGTTAGTGCAGTATCACTTATTTCGAGCATCTCCAAACAAACGCAGATGCTGGCGCTGAACGCTTCCATTGAAGCGGCGCGGGCGGACGAATCCGGCAAAGGCTTCGCCGTCGTGGCCGAAGAAGTTCGCAAGCTGTCCGTTCAGACCGGAACAGCTGCGAGCGAGGTATCCTCCATCGTCTTAGGCGTCCGCAGCGAAATGGAGCTTGTGATTGATGCAGCAAAAGCAGGATCTTTGGAGGTCGCGGCTGGTTTGACGGCAGCTGATCAAGTAGGGCAGTCGTTCACGAGCATCCGAAGGGCTGTTGGAGAAGTGGCGGGTCAAATCGGCAAAGTGTCGGAGCGGGCGGAGCAGCTTGCCGAGCAGTCTGACGCGGCCGTCCGATCGATTCGTTCGATCGACCGGATCGTCCAGCAGACGGCGGACGGCTCCCGCGAGGTCTACGCCCATACCGAAGAGCAGAGCGCGGGCGTGCAGGAGATGACGGCAGCGATGGAGAGCCTTTCGGTGCTGTCGGAGCAGCTGCAAGGGATGTTCGGGAAGTTTAAGGTGTGAGAGATGGCTGGCTGATGCGCCTAGATGCGCCTAGATGCGTCTAGATGTCAGGATACACCCAAATCTGAACTTCCCCCGCACGAAACCTGCAAAAGTGCAGTTTTTTTGCTACATTAGTAAGACAGTTACGAGAAGCCTGCAAAAGTGCAGGCTTCTCGTGCGTTTTCCTCCAGAAGTAGAAATTGTGCGCCGAAAAACTGTACTTTTGCAGGAATGAGCTCCATGGATAAGCAAATTGCCTATGAAAACTGCATTATTGCAGGTTTCAACTTGGTTTGTATTCGTCATCTCGGCAATAGATCGCAACAAAGTCATAGTGAGTTTCGGTTTACAGCAGTTTAAGCGCATTTGCATGGAGTTCATATCGTACGGCGTGTTTTCCTTGCGGGCCGGTTTCTGCGGTTAAGCAGCCTTTTGAGCAGAGTGTCTGCAGAGTTCGGACAGCCGTGCGGTGGTTCATGCCTAGATAGCTTTCAACATCGATCGGGCGCAATGGCCGGGCGAGTTTGCAGGCGAGCCGGATGATTTCGCGTTCTGTAACTTGTCTCAAATCCACTTGATTCGATTCGGTCTGATACCGGCTGAGCACCAGACGCAGCAGTGTGATGCATAGGTCGGGACGTTGCGCGACATCGTCATAAGCGAAAGACACTACATGAAACCCCATCGCGGAAAGAAACGTCTCTCGGTTGAGTTCATTGCAATATTTTCTCCTGTCCATGTCCCTGACGTGGGGGCCAAAGCCTTTTATTTCGATGACGAGCTTAACAGCAGGGTTAATCCAGGCGAAGTCGCAAAAATATGATCTGCCTCGCCAGTCGGTCACTTCATATTCCGGATGCAAGTTGTCGAATTGCCATTTAAGCGGCCACCACACGTTGCGGCAAAATAATGTTTCAGCTTCGTTATGTCCCCGCTCAAGGCGGCCGCGTCGTTCTCCTCTTCTTTTTTGCAGATGTTTCTGAATAAATGCAGCATGTGCTTCCTCGAAATTCACGCTACTCACCCTCCTTGGAAATAAAAAAAGAACGTCCCATCACATTCGCAAAGGAATGCAGCGGGACGTTCTTCGTCTCATGAGGTTCATGATACTAGAATTTTATGGGTGAATAAAGTGTTTAATTTAAAAGTAATCTGTAAACCTGCAAAAGTGCAGTTTTTCCAAATGAAACGGTGATGCTGCTCTAGTAAACCTGCAAAAGTGCAGGAAAAAGCTAGTTAGTCGGGTGGAAGCAGCACATAAGCGCCAAAAAACTGTACTTTTGCAGGAATGAGCTCAAACGGAGAGTAACTTGTTAAAAAAACCTGCACATTTGCAGGTTTCGCTAAATGTACAGGGAGGGAGCAATGGGCGAAGAGTCGAGCTAAGCATACTTGCAGTTTCAACTGAAGAGGCGGCGGGCAACACCCGCCGCCTACAACACCCGCCGCTAATTAAGCAATTGCCATCGTTTGCTTGAGCAGCTCCTTCATCATTTGGGCGGCTTTTACTTTGACGTCGAGGCACGGGGAGATGTGGATCTCGTAGGCGCCGGAGAGCAGCTCGCCACGGAGCTGCTCCGCCGTCTCGCAATCGCGCTTAAGCTGGTTCAGGACGCTGCCGAATTGGAGCGGTTGATGCGAGTCGCTGCCTGCGAAGACCGGCAGGCCGAGGCTGCTCGCGAACGCCCGCACCCGATTGGCCATTTCCGGGCCGTGGGCGTACAAGTCCTTCGCGTTGACGTCAAAGCCGTCCAGCCGCTGCAGCAGCACCGGGCTGTGGTGAATAAGCGGCGTGCTCTCTCGCATCGGATGAGCGCCGATCCGCAGCAGGCCCGCATTGTCGGTCCAATCGAGAAGCGTCTCAAAAGGAATAAACTCTTCCTTGTGGCTGTAAGGCTCTAATTGCAGACGAAGCTCGCGGATGGTGCGGCGGTTGCCGATCGCTAGGATATGGCCGGTCTCCAGCACATCAATTTCCATACCGGAGAACACTTTCAGCCCTTCTACGATATAGTGGTCGCCAACATAGTCGAAATGGCGATTGAGCTGGTTGACCATATCAAAGAAGCGGTGCGTGTTGAAGTGCTCGGTCAGCGCTACCGCGTCGAGCCCGTTCGCTTTAGCCTCGCGGGCCATGGATAAGAAATAATCCAAGGAAAATTCGGTTTTTTTCGAAAGCTTGCCATGAGTGTGAAGGTCTATTTTCATTAGGGTGGTAATCTCCAATCGTCATAAATTAATCTACAAAGCAATATAAGAAGCGGCTGTGAACAGCGCGGCGACATACAAGAGGGATACGGCAAGGAACAGGAAGTCGGCAGGGCGCACCCGCAAATAGGCGAGCTTCAGCTTTTTGGCTTCCGGGCTGACCAGCGCATAGGTGAAGCCTTTAACCTCTAGCGCTTCTACGGTTGTGCGCGTTCGTTTGGCCGTATTCAGAATAAGCGGGTAAAAAGCATATACGGAAATGCGCGCCATATAAACGAGTGAACGCCAGCGCAGAACCCCTTTATTGGCAGGAGAACGTCCGCGCAGCCGATACGAATGAATAATATTGTGGTATTCCTCGATAAGAATCGGAAGCATCCGGTAGCCGTAAGAAACGCCAAAGCTGAATTGTCCGGGCATGCCAAGCGACAGCAGCGCGTCACTCAGCTTTTCCGGGTCCATACTGTTGAAGACGGCAATGCTGGACAGCGAAATGATGAGCAGCTTCAGCGTCAGCGTCATCATCGGCCATACGGCGTCCAGGCTGCCGCCGAACAACAGCGAGCCGGCGAGAATATAGCCGATTTCGCTGACGAGGCCGACGCCGAGAATAATCAGGACAAGCGGGCTCACCTTCGAAGACAGCGTCAATACGATCATGGGCACAAGCAGACCGAGCAGAACCGCTTTGTTATGAATGAACCAAGGCGCAACAGCGAAAAAAGAGTACCAGATGAGCAAAATGCGCGGATCGAACTTGGATAACAGCGTCGACTGACGGCCGAAGGCCGTGCGCATCAGCTCGATCTTGATTTGCTCAACGCTTAGCTTATCGAGAATGGTTTGCTTCATCGCTTCCATGAGCAGCTGCTCCCTTCTTGCGTGCGAGCCATAGCGGGCGCAGTGCACGGGTAATAAATTCATCAACGGACAGGCAAGGCGGCTGCATGCCCAGCTGAACGCTTAACTGCGTAATTTGCGGCGCAACGAGACCGGTCTGCTCAAGCAAGGCAACGCGTGAAAATAAATTGCGCACATCGGTATCGAGCGCGATTTGGCCATTGTGCATTACAATGACCCGGTTAGCCCATTCCGCTACAAGCTGCATATCGTGAGTTGCGATGATGACGGTACGCACGCGGTCCTTCAGCTGCGTCAGCATAGCAGTCATCTCGCGGCGGCTGGATGCGTCCAAACTGGCAGTCGGCTCATCGAGCAGCATAACGGTCGGACGCATCGCCAATCCGATCGCGAGCGTCGCCCGCCGCTGCTGGCCGCCGCTCAGCAAGCGGCCGTCGCGGTGCTCCAGCTCCTTTAAGCGCAGCCGTTCGATGATCTCATCGACGAAAGGACCAAAGTCGGGAACCTTTCTCGCCCGCAGGAAATATTCGATGTCCTTGCGGACGGAGTCCTCGATAAACATTTCCTCCGGGTTTTGATAAATGTAAGAAACCGAATCGGACAGCTGCTCCGGCGAAGTCCGGCTCGTGCTCATGCCGCATACGCGAAGGTCGCCTTCGTTAGGCTGACGTATGCCGGAAATGAGCTTTAGCAGCGTCGACTTGCCAGCGCCGTTATTGCCGACGAGCGCGATCCGGTCGCCTTCGCGCAGCGTCACGTCGATGTTTCGCAGCACCGGATGGAGCGTGCGGGCAATCGTTTTGTAGCCGTATGAAACGTTGCTGAACGTAATCGTCGCTTCGTTGGAAGCGGGAGCGGCATCTGCGCTGCTCTCCTCTTCCGGGATCACTTCCTGCGATCCCGTCCAGATGCCGTCGAGCCCGGCCGTCTCTAATCCGTTGAAATGACGGCGAGCGTCCTCCATCGTGACGGGCAACAGCAGCGTCGAGCCGCCGCTGCTGTTGCCGCCTGCCCCCATGCCCACGCCCTGCACGCCGGTCATGCAGCCTCTAGCGGCGAGCGTCACCTGCGGCGGCAAAATGTGGAGCGATTCGAGCTCCTCCACCGACGAAAGCGCCTCTTGAGTCGGTTTAATCCAGCGCACCGTTCCTCGATCCATCAGCACGACACGGCTGCAGTAATCGGCAATAAACTCGGTATGATGCTCAATGACGATAATGGTTTTGCCATGCTGCTCGTTCAGCAGCTTGAGCTTTTCATAGATAAGCCGTGCATGATACGGGTCAAGCTGGGCGACCGGCTCGTCGACGATAATGATGTCGGGGTCCAGCGACAGGGCGCCAGCCAGTGCGGTCAAATGCTTCTGCCCGCCGCTTAATTGCCAGATCCACTGCTCCTTCAAATGCTCGATGCCGAGCATGCCCAGCGCGCGAGCACCGCGTTCGCGGTAATCGGGATAGCCGTAATTAAGCGGCGCAAAGCAAGCTTCGTCGTAGACAGTCGGACGAACGAGCTGATTTTCAAAATCCTGAAACACGTAGGCCGTCTTGCGCGATAAGGAGGCGACCGTTTCATCTGCGGCCTTTAATCCGGCAACCGTGATAGCGCCTGTAAGATCGCCTACATAATAGTTTGGAATGAGTCCGTTTAAACATTTGCAGAGCGTCGATTTGCCGCTGCCGTTCGTACCGGCGATGGCGATTAATTCGCCGGCTTGAATCGTCAAGTTAACGCCGTGGAGCGAAGGCGACTCCGCTCCGGGATAGGTGAAGCTAACGTCGGTGAGCTGTATGATCGCATCGGCTGACTGATTAGGTTTTACATTCATATGAGCCGAAGCCGCTATGGCAGGAGTAGCTGTTCTCAAAGCTTCGCATCCTCCACAGATTTAGCCATCGTGCGCTTGCGAACGGCTGCCAAAATCGTTATGATCAGCACCAGCAAAGCTGCGCCAACGCTCACCCACATAAAGCCGCTGCCGTATTGCTCGAGAAACTCTGGCTCCCACACGGCAAAGTTAATATCCGATTCGGATAAAAACTCGCCAGCCATGCCGATAAATACGAAGAGGATGGATACGATCAGCAGGCGCGGCGTCATCAACTGGCTGAAGGATGCTTTGATGCGGCTGTCGCGCGGCTTCAAGCCAAGCAGCGGCTCGATTTTGCCGTAAAGGCGCGGCACCAGATACAGCGTAGGCAGCAAGGTGAAGAAGATGCCGGTAATGACCATTGCATTTAGGAAGCTTAAGCCTTCGATCAGCACGATACTCTCTGGAATGCCGGGCACCGCCTCCAATTCTTCAATGCCAAAGCCAACCTTGGCGATGTCGACGATGGCGCTTAACAGCTGGTCTATGCCCACGGCGGTAAAAGATGCGAGCGCCAGCTGCTTTCGGTTGCGCGGATCGCTTACAAGCAAACCGCCTATGTACATCGCAAGCGAGAATTCGATGAATTTCTCCAGCTCGCCTAACCCGCCGAATTGGCCGAGCAGCAGCTCGCCGAAGATGACCTCGCCGAAAGACGCGCCGATCGCGGCATAAAGCGGATGGAACAGCACGCAGAGCGTAAGCGGAATAAATGCGAAATACTCGACTTTCAATTCGATGGGGCCAAGCTTCAGCTCGGGGATAAGCTCCGAAAACATGTTGGAGATGCCGTAAAGCGACATCGACAGAATGAACACCATCAGCTTTTGAGATTGGGTTAACTCATACCGGCGTTTTAACGCAGAGACCATTCCTTTTTCCTCCTAAAAAGTTTTGGGAAGCATTATTCGCTTCGAAAGCATCGAAAGCTGTGCTTCTTCCACAATATAAGGAAACATTGTTAACGGAACGTCAGTCCCATGTTTAGTTTGTGTAAAATAATTATCACAACATTAATTTATGAAATAAAACTTTCATTACATTGCAAAAGTAGCTATAATGACGGCATAAACGATACCGAATCGAAGGAGTGGCAGAACATACGATGGCGTCTATTCGACTTGATCTGAATGCAGAGGGAATGTCCAAAAGCCAGCAGGCAATCGCCAATTATGTAGCGGGAGCGCTGCAGCAGATTCCTTTTTCCACGGAGGAGGACATTGCAAAGGCGGTGGGCGTAAGCACCGCAACGGTATCCCGGTTTTGGGCAGCAATCGGCTTTGACAACTTAAAAGCGTTCAAAAAGCATTTGCAGGAAAGCGAGCAGGAAACTCCGGCGGGCAAAATGAAGCATATCCTTAGCAAGGTGGATGCCGAAGAAGCCGATGTGATAGCGGAAATTACGGAAATAGCCGCAACAAATTTGACGGTATCGGCGGAACGAATCGACCGCAGCCATTTTTCGAGCGCGGTGAAGTCGCTGTATAAAGCAGATACGATCTATGTATACGGAACAGGCGCGTCGGCCTGTGTGTCGGAGCTGTTAAGCTTCCGGCTGGGGCGGATTGGCAAGCGAGTGATCGTAATGGCGGGAAGCGGCAGGCAGCTGCTGGAGACGCTGGCTCATGCGGGCGCAGGAGATACGGTGCTCCTATTCGGCTTCGTCAAGCGCTCGCCTGAATTAACCGTACTGCTCGAGCATAGCGATCAAGCTGGTTATACAACCGTATTGGTGACGGATCTCCTTGTATCGGATATGCTGGCAGAGAGCGATATCGTTCTGCAAATCGATCGCGGCGCCGCCCACGGCTTTCATTCCATGACCGCGCCAATCGCGCTCGCAGAAGCGCTGGCAGTCGGAGTAACAAAGCTTGGCGGCGGGCAGGCGCTAGATCAACTGGAAAAGCTTCAGCGGCTTCGCCGGCAATATGCCGCGCTGCTTCCCAAGTAAAGCGGCTTAGATCAACAGGAGGAATTGCATCATGATGAAAAAAGGAATCCATTTGTTAGCAGCGGTAACCATCTTGATTGTTTTGGCCGTTATTTTACCGAAGCTGAATTTGGAGACGGTTGACGTAACGGGAGTCTCGAAGCCGGAAGCGACTGCGAGTGAAGACGTCGATTACAAGTTGTATTTTCCGGCGGATCGTTACCCGGAGACAGCGAAGCATATTGAAGATGCGATCGCCGCAGGCGAACCGCAAGTTTGTACGATTGACCGCGACGGAGCAGAGGAGAACCGTAAGGATTCGTTAAAGGATGTCCCGACTAAAAAAGGTTATGATCGCGACGAATGGCCGATGGCCATGTGCGCGGAGGGCGGAGAAGGCGCCGATATTGAATACATAACGCCATCGGACAACCGGGGAGCAGGGGCTTGGGTGAGCAATAAGCTCGATGAGTTTCCAGACGGTACACGAGTGGAATTTATCGTCCGCTAGGCACGTTGTCCGGTGAATGCGACATATATTGAACGTAAACTTATTGGGCGGCAGTATTAGTATTGTCACCCAGCCGCACGATGCGCGCTTTGGACGAAGCGAGTTGTTTAAACGCGTATCGGGTATCGAAAATAAGACGGCTGTGCGAGGCAATAAAATCTGCAGGCATGACGGAATGATCCGTGCCAATGAGTACGCAATCGGCTTGTTCGAGCTCCTCTTCCGTAAGCTCGACGCTGTGCATCCAGGTTCGGTCATTTAAGCGGACGGACGGCGCGCAGGGGTCATGATAAATCACGATTGCGCCTCGCCCCAGCAGCTCGTGAACGATAGCGAGAGCGGCCGACTCCCGGGCATCGCCAATATCTTTTTTATAGGTGATGCCATAGACGAAAATACGGGCGCCTGCCAGCGGACGGTCCGCAGGCAGAAGCTTTTCCAACCGATTGACAATCGATGCCGGCAACGCGTCGTTCAGCTGCTGCGCCAGCTTGATGAACTGGCTCGACGCTCCGAATTGTTCGGCCTTCCATTGCAAATACAACGGGTCGATCGGGATGCAATGTCCGCCGATGCCGGGGCCGGGATAAAACGGGCTAAAGCCGTAAGGCTTAGACGACGCGGCCTCGATAACCTCCCAGACATTTAGGCTCAGCTTCTCGCATATTTCCGTAAATTCATTAATGAATGCAATATTGATGAACCGGTAGCTGTTCTCCAGCAGCTTGGTCGTTTCGGCTGCTTCCGTCGATGAAACGGCGACGACTTTGTCGAATAGCTGCTCGTAAAGCTGCTGCACATGCGCCAGGCATTGTGCCGTCACGCCGCTGACCACCTTCGGAATGCTCAGCAGACTGGCGTTGCGGTTGCCCGGATCGATTCGTTCGGGCGAGTAGGCGATATACAAATCTTCGCCAGCGCGCAGCCCGCCTTTTTCCAGCAGCGGCTTAACGACCTCTCTTGTCGTTCCGGGATAAGTGGAGCTTTCCACGATTACCAATTGTCCGGGCTGCAGCAGCGGGTAAAGCCGATGGCACGCATCTGTCAAATAAGACAAATCGGGGCCATGGCTCGCGGATAGCGGGGTCGGCAAGCATATTACAATTGCGTCGGAACCGAGCAGCGCGGTATATTCCGTCGATACGCTCCATCTGCCCGACTCTCCCGCAGCGTCGAGCACGCCGTCCGCGATGTCTTGAATATAGCTTTTTCCTTCATTGATGGCGTTTATTTTTGACGGATCCAGGTCTACGCCGACGACCGTAAATCCTTTTTTGACGAAAGCCATAGCTAACGGCAGTCCGACAAAGCCAAGGCCGATAATGCCGACCTTGCTTTTTTCCGCGCGGGGACTGTTTGCGGCGGAGCTTATGGCAGTTGCTTCATTCATGGTTTCAATCAGCCCCTTTCTTCCTCTCAATCGACTTCTGCTATTCTATTAAAATATTAATAAGACAGACTGTGCGGCACGATATTTGACTCATATGGAAAGTCTATTTTCTCGAAAAAGGAGAGGGGAAACACGGTGGATTATAATGCCGTTCCAGGCGTCACCATCATTACCTCGACAATTCGTCCACAGTTTATGCAACAGATTTTTCAAAACTACGCACGTCAAAAATGGGTGAAAAAAGAATTAATTATCGTTCTTAACCGCAACAAAATCAGTATCGAACCTTATTTGCAACTGGCGCAGCAATATCCGGGCGTTAGAATACTGCGCCAGCCCCAATCGAAAAATCTCGGAGCGTGCTTGAATTTTGCGGCGGCACGCGCGCAATATACGTATATCGCCAAATTTGACGACGACGATTATTATGCGCCGAGCTATATTCCGGAGGCGATGGCGTTGTTCCGGAAGGTGAAAGCGGATATGGTGGGCAAACGAACCTGTTTTTTCTATATGCCGCACCGTTCGTTGCTTCTCCTGCGCCAAATGCCGATCCGCCCTTACAGCCGATGCCGGAAAATCGCCGGAGCAACCATTATGTTTCATCGCCGCGTGTTCAATAAGGTGAAGTTTTCGACGCAGGTGCGGCAAGGTACGGACGTCCGTTTTGTATCGGCGTCTGTTCGCAAAGGTTTTCGAGTATTTACGACATCGCCTTATAATTTTGCGGCGATTCGCCGGGCCAACCGATATTCGCATACGTGGAAAATTAGCGATCAAAGGTTGCTCGGGTCTAAGAAGAGGCTGCTTATCCGAACCGGCGATTATAAGAGACATGTCAACCGATCGTTGGATCAGCTAAAAGGGATTCGGGCATATCCGGCGCCGCAGCCTCTTTATGGGAAGGATAGTTTGCCATACAGCTTATAGAACAAATACGGCAGGGGTTGCCCTAAAGCTATCTATAACGGCTTTGGCAGCATGACCCCGAGTTCAGCAATTCTCTCTCTCTTGGTGAAAGTTATTAAGTCGATAAAAAAACCGTGCGATTATGCACGGTTTTATGCGATGAAGGCATCCTCTGCCCGTTAATGTTCGCTATCGTCTACTGCGACGCCAAGCTGACGATTCTTTTCTTTAAATTTCGCATTGTGGGAGGAAACATAAGCGACCTTATCGGCCGCAGGATCAATGTACAGCTTGGCGCTGTTGAGCGCGTTAACCGCGTCGGGGAACGTGCCTGCGATCAAGTGAATCTTGCTGTCATGCTTGACGAAATCGCCTGCTGCAAAAATGCCTGGAATATTCGTTTCCATCTTGCTGGACACGTTCGCGTTCCAGTCGCCCATATCGAGTCCCCATTCTTTAATCGGCCCGAAGTTATAGCGGAGTCCGTGATT
This sequence comes from Paenibacillus sp. NEAU-GSW1, assembly GCF_009737085.1. Taxonomy (GTDB): domain Bacteria; phylum Bacillota; class Bacilli; order Paenibacillales; family Paenibacillaceae; genus Pristimantibacillus. The sequence goes on along the minus strand of NZ_WOVL01000026.1, from coordinate 56,399 downwards.
GACGATGACCGCATCAACTTCGATGGTTTGCTGCTCCCCTGATTCCGTATGACAGATCGCCACTTTGTCGATATCAGCGCCGTTGCTGCTGTGAAGCGACTCGACGGCGTATGGCGTAAGCACATTGGCCGAGGAAGCTTTCATCTTGGCCACATTTCGCTCATGACCGCCGAATTGGTCGCGGCGGTGGACAACGGTTAATTCTGTTGCAAGCGGTTCAATCGCGTTAGCCCAGTCGACAGCGGAGTCGCCGCCGCCGGAGATGAGCACTCTTTTGCCCCGGAAAATCTCCAATTCCTGAACCGTATAGTGCAAATTGCTGACCTCGAATCGGTCGGCGCCCTCAATTTCCAGCTTGGCTAATTGGAGGATACCATAGCCAATAGCCAGCACCACCGTGCGCGTCCAGTGACGCTCACCCGCAGCCGATGTCAGAATGAACGTATTGTCGGGCTGACGTTCATAAGAAGTAATGTATTGGCCAAGCACAATCGTCGGATCGAACGTTTTGGCCTGCTGAACCAGTTGCTCGATCAGTCTGCTGCCCAGCGTAGGCGTCAGGCCGCCGACGTCCCAGATCATCTTCTCGGGATAAATCAGAACGCGGCCGCCAAGCTCGTCGCTCGCTTCAATCAGCTTCGTCTTCAAATCCCTCATCCCGCTGTAGAAAGCGGTGTACATGCCTGCGGGACCTCCGCCGATGATCGTGACATCAAATAGCTCCAGCTGTTCGCTCATGTCGTAGACTCCTTATATTTAACTGCCTCAATCGGGCATAGTTGTTATAAGCATATATCCCATTTTATTTGATAACGATTATCATTGTCAATTTTTAATAGCAAAAAGGCTGTCTTCTCAGGTCGTTGCGACCCGGGAGACAGTCTTTTCTGTTGAAGCTAAGCTTCCAATTGGCAGCGGGCGAGCATTTCTCCCCAAGGCGCGATGCCCTCTTCTTGAAAACCGATTAGATCATCCTGCCCAATTCCAAGGCTCTCTTGGCAAGTCCGTTTCAAGGGAAGCCGCTTCCATGAACTCAGGGCAGAAATAATAGCCGCTGATTTTGATAATCTTGTCATTCTCTATTTCAAAAGAAAGCACTTCGTTTAATTGTGCCGGGGTACTATTCGGCGCGACATTCGCAAAGATAACCGCCTGTTTGCCCCACAGCTCGCGTGTAAACGCCTGCAGATTTTGATTTTCATAGTGTTTAGGATGATGTGAGGCATTCATGATCGTGTCCCGTCCGTATTCCTGACTGCCTTGAGCGACAAAGCTGAATACCGCGTGGTCTGCCAGCAGCTGAGCGATGCCGTTGAAATCGCGTTGGTTAAAGCAGGATACATATTGCTGGATGATGTCTTGATGCTTATCCGAATTTGCCGAGGCCATCGCCAGCGTTTTTGCTGGATCGCCGGTATCCCGCATCTGTCTTAATTTCTTTCTCGCCCGGAAAAGCAGTCCCGTTACGGCTCCTTCTGTCGTTCCGATAATTTCAGCAGCCTCAGCCGCCGTAAATCGGAATGCATCAATGAGAACGATGGCGGCAATTTGACGCGGAGGCAAATATTGCAAAAGCTTCTCGAAAGCTTCGTGCAGCTCGAAGGGATCAACGGCTGCGACATGTCCAACATAGGCTTCATCCATATATTCTTCTGGTGCATGCTTTCGTTTACGGCATGTATCAATCCAATGGTTGGTTGCTACCCGGAAAAGAAATGATTTCGGATGAATCGGCTGTTGCCGATGTGAAAGAGCGGATAATGAAGTAAACAATTTGAGGTAGGTGTCCTGAAATAAATCTTCTGCATCCCAAGGCGACCTTGTAATCTTTAGACAATACCGCCATAAGTCATTCCGGTACGGATTCATAATGGCACAAAACTGATCGAAATAAGGCTTTGTTGCATCTCCAAGCTTTTGTAAATCAGTTTGTTGGGTCATGAATGAGTGAACCTCCATCGCGTTTTTCTATAAAGACGTATGAAGGCGGTACATATTTACGCTGTACTTCACCTTATTTTTCATTCGACATCCGCCCTTTCTGTCATTTCGTATTGCGGAGGGGCTGCGTACGCATCTCTATCATACGGCATGGAAACAAAATTTTACAGGATTGAGTATACTTCATGCACTTTGCGTCATATTATATGACGTGTAAAAGTTCCCTTACAGGTGAAAACCAGCTGAAACAACTAATTTAAAAATTTTATGTAATATTAGTTGACATCAGTTATAAGGGAAGTTTATAGTATCAATATAAGAAAGTGATACTTGATCTTGAACGACACAATGTTGTGTCACCCCCCTAAGGCAATGGAGCCTATCCCTTACAGTATTGTAGACGGATAGGCTTTTTGTGTGCAGTTATTGAAAACAACATGAAAAAAGTCAGTTACGATGGCGTGACTGCAAGGGCAAAGAGGCCGATTAACCGAATTCGCGACTGCGCGGGTTCTGTCAGTCGGCCCTTATTGTTCAGGCGGGATTTGATTTTATTCTATATTGGAGGGATCGACGAACCGAAATGCTGCTTTGCCGAAGAAAAGGATAGAAAAAATGAATGGATAATGAAGGGGAGGAAAAAAATATGGATGCAAAAAGTTTTCGTAAGGCGGGTCACACACCGAGTTTGTTGTCAGCTTTTCTCTACTTTGATGTAAGTTTCATGATTTGGGTGTTCTGTGGAGCGTTGTCGCTCTACATTACGAAAGATTTCGGTTTGACGGATACGCAGAAAGCGACGATGGTCGCGATTCCGATTCTGGGCGGTTCCTTCTTCCGGATTCCAATGGGAATTCTGGCGGACCGTATTGGCAGTAAAAAAACAGGCTTGATCGGGATGGCGATCACAATCGCGCCGCTAATGTGGGGATGGCTTGGCGGAACGAGCTTGCTGCAAATTCACTGGATCGGCTTCTTGCTTGGCGTGGCAGGCGCAAGCTTTGCGGTTTCGCTCTCGCTGGCTAGCCGCTGGTACCCGCCGCAATACCAAGGTCTGGCAATGGGCATTGCCGGAGCAGGGAACAGCGGTACAGCATTGGCTACATTCTTCGGACCGCAATTGGCGCAAGCGTACGGCTGGCATAACGTTTTCGGCATGGCAATTATTCCGCTTGTTATCGTAATGATTATTTTTGCACTGATTGCGAAGGATGCTCCAAATTCGGAAGCTCCAAAAACGTTGAAGGATTACACTAGCGTATTTAGAAAGGCGGATACATGGTGGTTCTCCTTGTTCTATGCGGTTACGTTCGGCGGCTTTGTCGGATTTGCTAACTACTTTGCGATTTTCTTCTATGACGTATACGGCGATGCGGCAGTAGCAGGCGGTTTGACGAAGGTTCAAATCGGTTACCTGGTTACAATAACCGTTATCGCGGGCAGCTTCTTCCGTCCGATCGGCGGCTGGATTGCGGACAAAATCGGCGGCATGCGGTTCCTGACGATGCTTTTCGCAGTCGTTACGCTCAGCTTGTTCGCTATCTCCACAATGCCTGGCTCGTATCTTGTTATGTTGCTGTACACAAGCATTATGATGGCGTGCCTTGGCATGGGCAACGGTTCTGTATTCCAAATCGTTCCGCAACGCTTTTCCAAAGAAATCGGGATCGTAACGGGTATCGTTGGCGCTGCAGGCGGCCTTGGCGGGTTCCTGTTGCCGAAATATATCCTCGGTCCATTGAAAGAATCGACAGGCTCCCATGTTGCGGGCTTCTTGGTTATCGCATGCATTGTCATGGTGACGACACTCATTTTCTACGCGGTTACACGTTCGTGGAAAAAATCGTGGGCAACGACCAACAGCGGCGTTAACTTCTAAATCTTCATTTTAAAATAGCCTTCCGGCAAAGCTCTTGGCTTTGCCGGAAGGCTATTTTGTTGATTGATGCCGTTTCGTATGCGTCTGTGACTTCTGTCCGGGATTGGAAGCCTGCAAATATGCAGTTTTCAAAACGGACGCAACAAAATATAGTACAAATTCCGCGATCAATACAGCTGTGCTCGAGTTGACAGTGAGTTGGGCGTCACGAGCGGAAATCGAACAAGCTGTTTTCTCTTCACTTCCTCCCACGTCGTATCGCTCAAATTTTTTTGAAATGCCATACGAACACCTACCATCCAAATGTGAGCAAGGTATAGAAAATAAAACCGAGAGATACAAGTCCGGATATAAGATTTAACGCGATTACGGCCTTGTTCGAGCAACGATGTTTAAGGAGTCGATAGACGGTAAACAAGATTGTCGCCATTGTAACTACAATCATGAACCTTCGCAGCCAGAGCATATTTTGCATCGTAGACATCATCGAAGCGGAGCTTCCGAGGAATAATAGAATGATCATATGGAGCCAATGATGGGATGCTGCCAGAATGGAAAGAATGACCGATATAATCGGGGAGACGACGGGCGTTTTAACTTTTGCCACTGGTTTCGCTCCTTTCTTTCAGAAGAGCGGCGTTCATTAATTGGAACCCCTCAATTACCTTCTGCTGATCAAGCCCATCCATATGGTTAAGTATGCTTGTATAATAAGACACCGATTGCTCCCGTACCTTGGTCAGCGCATGAATCCCTTTTTGCGTTAAAGAAAGCAGCACCTCCCTGCGGTTCTCTTCATTGGTCTCGCGATGGATGAACCCTTCCTTCACCAGCTGATCCGCCAAGCGGCTTACGGATGAACGCTCAAGCAGCAGCTTTTCCGTCAGTTCATTTAACGTCAGTCTGTGATGCTCCAGTTCCTGAAGGGCCATCACTTGCGATACAGAAAGCGGAAAGCCGCACGGTGTCACATGCTTATCTTGCAGTCCAAATAAACGGACGAACTTTTGAACGTCTAGCCGAAGCTGTAATACCGCTTCTTTTTCCATTATTTAACGCCTCCTTATGTGTGTATAATACAACAGTTGTAAAATACACGCAATAGTCAATAAAGAACCGGCAGCTCTGCAAGGGCCGGCCTTTAAAAACCTCTGCCTGCGTTCGCGACTATAGCGTACGATTAATTTGCTCATGAACCTCAAGGTGAAGAACCGCCTATTTCAAGGCGGTTGAACTGAACGGATTGAACTAACGTTTCCCGTTGGTCAATCACCAATAACTCTTTTTCTATTATCAATGGAATATTTACGTGTACCTTTCGAGGCAAATTTAGTCCATTGCTCATGATAGATATAAAACATTTCTCCAAAGTTAAGTCCTTCAGGGTATGTATCTACAAACTGTAATTCTTCAATCTCATATTGAGGCAAAGTCTCAAATTGATATACGTCTGCAAAAAAAATCATTCCATAGCTGCCGTTCCAAAAATATACTCCAAATGGTTCAATACCCAGTCGGGTCTATAGGTAGGAATTGTCTTTTTTGAAGTAGCAGTGATTACTCCCGGTTGGGGCTTCTTTAAACACTGCGGCTTCATCATAACCATTTTTCAGCTAAAATTTTGGCGCCCGGAAAACTGAAGGCGGGATTTTCTAAATCTTCTGCGAATTGCGCAATCGGTAAATAAAAAGAACCGCAAACTGATGCGGTTCTTCAACATTTTAAATATGGCGCGCCCGATACGATTCGAACGTACGACCTGCAGTTTAGGAAACTGTCGCTCTATCCTGCTGAGCTACGGGCGCGCAGCAACTCTTATTTTAGCATGGCAGCTTTTGGGGTGCAACTTCGTATCTGTTCGCCATGGAATTAGGCTTGCGGCATGGGGTTGTTATGCCTAGCCAGAGCTCATTTTTGGTATGGCTACCGATAATAGTTAGTCGTTTTGGACTAGAACTTTTGGAAGTTATGCCAGCAGCTGTCGAATAATGCCTGAAAATTGTATCTTTCTGTCGACAGGTTTTTACAAACACCTGACATGAAAAAAAGTATAATGTTCGTATTACCACATGAGTGCTGATAAGGAGCGTGCCCCAAAGCGAGCTATGGACAAAACGATACTGCTTAATCAATTGCAATCGCTGCGGCTGAAGCTTCATGAAATCGCTGAGGCACGCGGCAGTTTGACAGATCCGGATGTGATCGCGATTAGCGAAGAGGCGGATGAATTAATTGTGGCGTTGCAGCAGCTGCAACGCGCCCGACTCATTGAACCTCCGCTCCGCACTTATCCAGACAACTTCCAATCCAAATAAAATATTATTTTTGCTTGCGCAGCTTTCGGAAGAACTGGGTCAGCAGCGTTGCACACTCCTCTTGGAGGACGCCGCTGGTCAGTTCCGTTTCGTGATTAAACCGAGGCTCTTGCAGCAAGTTCATCAAAGTGCCGGCGCAGCCGGCCTTTGGATCCCCTGTTCCGTATACGACCCGTTTGATGCGCGATTGGACGATTGCGCCGGCGCACATGGGACAAGGTTCCAAAGTGACATATAGCGTACAATCCAGCAGTCGCCATGCGCCAAGCTTGTCGCATGCCTCTCGGATTGCGACCATTTCGGCATGAGCCGTAGGGTCATGATTGATTTCTCTTAAATTGTAGCCGCGGCCGATAATTTCGCCATCTTTGACAACAATGGCGCCGATCGGCACCTCGCCGATAAGCTCCGCACGACGCGCCTCTTCTATTGCATGCCGCATCCATGCTTGATCTTCTTGCTCTCTAATCATTGCAAATATACCTCCATATTAGATTAAAGCGGTAAATGTATAATTATGCATCGAACAAATATTCCGTTGTTAACATGTAGTGGATAATTCTGTGGATAACTATATGATTGTCCACAAAGATACACACAAACTATTCGAACCATATGTGGATGCATTGTAGATAACGTGAATAACTTGTGGATAAGAACAGTCGAATTCTTACAAAGGAAGTGTTGCATCATTGTCATTCAAAACTAAGTTTTCCATTATTATTACACTTATTATCATGGTCGTGTTCCTCGTTATTGTTATTGTGGACGAAATATCGGCGGTGCGCAATATGGAGCAAGAGGCTAACAAGGAAATGAGAGTCATTGCGACCCAGTTTTCAAGTACGATAGCTGAAGAAATGCGGTATTCCGAACAGAGTGGGGGGAATTTATATTATAACGCAGCAGGTAAGCTGCAAAGTATTGTGGATATGTTGAAGAAGACCGATCCGCAAATTTTGGAGGTTTCCGTGTTTGTTCATCGTTCCGACGTATCCGAGGGGAATAGCTTGAGCGTCGAGGAGCAAGCCCGGCCGTATGTAGCTTTCGGCGACTACAATTATCGCGATGAGTCCAACGATGCGGCCAAAATAGCGCAAGCAGTTAAAGAGCAATATGTCGTTCGAGAGGTCATGCTGCTTGACCGGGAAGTGCTTAAAAGCTATTACAGCAGCGGGCCGTCGTCTCCCTATGTCGTTGGCATCGTATACGATTGTACCGGATTTCATCAAATAGTCGATCTCAAACGGATGAGGGCGCTTCAGCATGCCGGGTTTATTTTTTTATTCGCATGGGTTAGCAGTTATTTGTTGTCCGGGGTGCTGCTGCGGCCGCTTCGCGATATTTTGTGGAAAGTAAACGAGGTTTCGCAGGGGCGGTTTGACTCTGTTATACAAGTGCATGGGAAGGATGAATTTAGTCTTCTCGGGCTGAAAATAAATGCGATGTCGCAAAATCTCACCATTTATATGGACAAGCTGCGCAAAGCGTTCGAAGACAATCGCAGAATGAATAATTATTTGCAATCCTTCATTAATCATACGAGCGATGCGATTCATGTCGTCGATCTGGAAGGGAGAATTACGCAAGTCAACCATGCGTTCGAGCAGCTTTTTGGCTATACCAGCGAGGAGGCTGTGGGCGGCAATTTGCAGCTTATACCGGATTCTCATCGTTCGGAGATGAAGCTGATCATCAATTCCTTGCTGTCAGGGAGGGTATTGCCGGCGCAGGAGACGGTAAGAGTTACGAGAACAGGCGAGATTATTCCGGTCAGCGTGACAGTGTCGCCGATTCGTAACGACCAGGGCGCGGTTCAGGCATTCGCCAGCATTACGAGAGATATGAGAAGCCGTAACCGGATGGAGGAGCTATTGCGCCATTCTGAGAAACTGACGACTGTCGGGCAGCTGGCTGCGGGTGTGGCGCACGAAATTCGCAATCCGCTAACAACGCTCAGAGGCTTCCTGCAGCTGCAGCAGCAGAGCCAGCAGCTGAAATTGGAGCATACTGCGCTCATGCTGTCGGAGCTGGATCGGATCAATCTAATTGTAGGCGAGTTTTTGATTTTGGCTAAGCCGCAGGCAACTCGGTTTGCGACCAAGGATGTCCGGAACGTGCTAAAGGACGTCATGTCACTGCTGGACAGTGAAGCCAATATGTATAACGTTGTGTTTACGACTTCCTTTACAGACAGCCCATGTCTCGTTTCTTGCGAAGAAAACCAGCTTAAGCAGGTTTTCATTAATTTGTTGAAGAATGGCATCGAGGCGATGCCGAGCGGCGGACGCATTCATTCGCACATCGCGGTCAAAAACGAGCAGATTACAATCGCAATTACGGATGAGGGCATCGGCATTCCGGAGGATATGATTCCGAAGATCGGCAATCCGTTTTTCACGGGCAAGGAAAGCGGTACGGGGCTTGGCATGATGATAAGCCAGCGCATCATACATAGTCATCAAGGGTTGATGGACATTCAAAGCCAGGTGAACGTTGGAACGACGGTAACCATTACGCTCCCGGCTTTGAATAACGAGCAGAATGAAGGTATACTGAACGTAATGGAACAATCATAACGCAACGCAATCATTAACTATGGCGGCGGGTGAGCAAATGGCGGAAGCAAAGGAAGCGTATCATACGAGCCGAAACCAGACGGCTCGCGGAATGTTCGGAACGTACCGCTGTCTGTTGGCGGGTGCGACAGGTATGGTTGGAGGGGCATTGTTAAGGCAGCTTCTTGCGGATCCAGCCTGCAGCGCAGTCACTGTTCTGGCCAGAAGGCCGTTGGAGCTTAAGGATGCGTCGCTGGATCGGTCAAAGCTCCGCGTCATCATTGCGGATTTCGATTGTTTAGGAGATGCGCTGGACGATGTCGCGGTTGACGTCGTTTTTTGTGCGTTAGGGACAACGATCAAGACGGCCGGCTCTCAGGAGGCGTTCCGTAAAGTGGATTATCAATATCCGCTTGAGCTTGCCAGATGGGCGGAGCTTTCGGGCGCGAAGCACTATATGGTAATAACGGCGATGGGCGCGTCGACAAGCTCGGCGTTTTTTTATAGCAGAGTAAAGGGAGAATTGCAGGAGCGTTTGGCGGAGCTGCCGCTGGAATCGATCCATTTCTTCCAACCGAGCTTATTGCACGGGGAACGGCAGACGTTTCGTCTGGTCGAGTCTATTGGAGCGGTGCTGTCCAAAGGGATAAGCTGGCTGTTGGTCGGGCCGTTGCGTCCGTATCGTCCGATTGCGGGGGAGGCGGTGGCGAGCGCAATGCGCGCGGCCGCAAGGCAGGCGGCGTCAGGAAAGCCGGCGCATCAGGCGCACGGCGAAAACAAACGGCCGACAGTCTATACGTATCCGTCGGATATGATTGCGGCAATGGCAGTACATACAGATGGGGTGAACAGCAGTGCGGATTAACAAGTTTATTAGCGAGACCGGTTTCTGCTCCCGCCGCGAGGCGGATAAGCTCGTAGAGAGCGGCCGAGTGACGATTAACGGCGTCAAAGCGGAGCTTGGCAGTCAGGCGGAGCTTGGCGACGATGTGCGTATCGACGGCAAGCGGATCGGCGAGCAGAAGCGCCATGTTTATATCGCTTTGAATAAGCCGGTAGGCATTACGAGTACGACGGAGTTGCATATTCCAGGAAATATCGTAGATTTCATCGGGCATCCGGAGCGCATCTTCCCGATTGGACGGCTGGACAAGGACTCCGAGGGGCTCATACTGCTTACGAATGACGGCGATGTCGTCAATCCGATCTTGCGTTCGGAGGGCAAGCATGAGAAGGAGTACATCGTGACCGTCGACCGTCCTGTGACGGACGAGTTTATTAAAGGGATGTCGAGCGGCGTTAGAATTTTGGGGAGCATGACGCTGCCTTGCGTCGTTACTCGCATAGCCCAGCGAACGTTCCGTATTATTCTGACGGAAGGGAAGAACCGGCAAATTCGCAGAATGTGTCAAGCTTACGGCTATCATGTCCACAAGCTGAAGCGCATTCGCATTATGAATATTGAGCTGGGGGAGCTCGCGACGGGCCGCTGGCGCGATCTGACGGATGAAGAACGCGAGAAGTTGTTTCACACGCTTCAGTACGAACCGGCCTCTTTGGCGTAAGAACAAAGAAACCTGACTGTTCGCCGCTTGCAATGAGCGGCCAGTCAGGTTTTTTTGTGTTACTGTTTCGGCGTTGCCGGCACTTGCTGCGCTTTCTCTTGATCGACGTACTTCCGGATAATCGAAACTTCTACGCGGCGGTTTTTCGCACGGCCGTCGATGGTGTTGTTCGTTGCAACCGGGCGATATTGCCCGTAGCCGATTGCGCTGAAGCGTTCCGGTTGCAGATTGGCGTTCTGCAGCAGAACGTCCATAAAGCGGATGGCGCGGGTAGAGCTCAGATCCCAGTTCGACTTGAACTCATGCGTGGAAATCGGCTCGTTATCCGTATGTCCAGCTACGATAATCTCATATTCAGGGTATTGCTGCAGCATCTTCGCGATCGCTGAAGCAAGCTCTTCCGAGTCATCCTTCAAGTCGGCGCTGCCGGAAGCGAACAAAGCATTGTCGCTAATTGTAATCATCAGCTGCGATTGGTTCAGCTTCGTCTCCAGCTCTGTCGTCAGGCCGTTCTTCTTAATGTAATTATCGAGGCTGCGCTTGAGCTTCTCGAGGTCCTCTTGCTCTTTCTTCCGGAGCTCTTCAAGGCGAGCTTCTTCTTCAGATTTCGATTCCGACTTCGAATCTTTCTCTTTGTCTTCTTCTTGGTCTTCATTGATGATTTCTTCTTTTTGCTGTCCCTTCTGAATGATGGAAGGGTTATCCAAAACACCGACACCGTCGTTTAATGCGATGTTGAACGCTTGGCTTAATTCTTCGAATTTCTTTACGTCAACGGAGCTCATGGAATAGAGAACGATAAAGGTTGCGAGCAGCAGGGTGAGCAAGTCGGCATAAGGGATGAGCCAGGACTCGTCGATATGCTCCTCGTGATCGCCATGTTTACGCTTTTTGCTCAACGGCTCTTTCCTCCTTCTCCCGCAGCTTGACGCGCTCGGTTGGAGTCAGGAATACGGAAAGCTTCTGGTTAATCGCAATAGTGGAAACGCCCGACTGGATGGAGAGCAAGCCCTCGACCATCATCAGACGGATTTCAATCTCGCGTTTCGACAGACGCTTCAGCTTATTGGCAATCGGATGCCAAAGGACGTAACCGGTAAAAATACCGAGCATCGTTGCAATGAAGGCGGCGGCGATCGCATGAGCGAGATGATCCATGTCGCTCATGTCCGCCAATGCGGCAACGAGACCGACAACGGCGCCGAGTACCCCGAGTGTTGGTGCGTATGTACCCGCTTGCGTAAAAATGAGCGCGCCTGCTTTATGGCGTTCTTCCGTAGCGGAAATGTCCTCAAGGAGAACGTCGCGAACGAAATCCTGATCATTGCCGTCAATGATCATGCGCATGCCGTTGCGGAGGAATGCGTCTTCGATGTCATCTACTTTAGCTTCAAGAGCAAGCAAGCCTTCGCGGCGAGTGATGGAAGCCCACTCCATAAAGCGGTCGATCAGCTCGACGCGGGCAATCAGCTTTTGCTCTGTAAATACAATTTTGAACAATTTTCCGGTTTTCGAAAGCTCCGATAATGGGAAGGCGATAAGCACGGCTGCGACTGTTCCGACTATAATAATCATGAAGGCGGCGGGATTCAGCAGGTTTTCCAGACCGGCACCCTTTAACACCATACCTACCAAAACAGCGACAAGCCCGAGCACAACACCTAATATCGTAGATTTTTCCATAATACACCCCGTCCAGTACGTATTCGACATTTCTCTACTTTTTATATCGACAGGAAGTATTAATGAGATTAGACTTAATGCATGAATTGAAGCGTTAAATTTCATAAAATGCGGCAAACTGATCGTATGAGGCATCGTTGCAGGCGATCAAATATAGACAAAGGCGGTTGTTCAAAATGGGTGTTAGACATGCCAGAGAATATGCGGATATATTGAAGGAGCTGACGGAAGCGGTCGGCGCGATCGAGCGCAGCTATACTTTTTTTGAGATGGAAGAGGAGGAGTGGGAGGCGCTTGGCGCGGAGGAGCGTCACGAGGTGATGGAGGCGCTGGCAGACGATGTGTTCTTCGGTCTGGGCGAGCAGTCGGTTATCGCGGTCGGCGACGGTGAAATCACGTATCATGCGAAGCATCATGTTATTGAGGTTTCTCAGGGAGATAAAGTAACGCGAATGGTTCGTCTCGTTTAAATTTGAAGGAATTTCGACATATTCGGAGAATAGGCGGCAGATAATCTGCCGCTTGTTTACATTTATTGTCGATTAATATATCATTATAATCAATATTATGATAGATATAATGACATGTTAGTGACACGGGAGAGAGCGCGCAATGAACGACTTAATTATAAATATCGGCTTGCCTAAAGCGCTCGGTTTGGATGGCGAACAATTAAGAGCGTTCTACCAGCCGATCATTGCGATGGATACGAGAAGAATTGTTGGTTATGAGGTGCTCGGGAGGGCTTGCAAGGAGGATGGGGCGGCTCGCAGTCTCGGTTCGTTTTTCTGCAACGAAGCGGTGCCGGTCGAGGACCATATCGTTGTAGACCGCATCTTGCGGGAACAGGCTATGAAGAAGCTAAGCGAGCTCGATCAGCCGCCGCTTCTGTTCCTTAATTTGAAGCCCAATTGGATATCCCGGTATGCGGAATCGGGAGAGCTTTACACGCTGTCTCTTATTGATAAATACGGAATAGATCCGCGCCGCATCGTCATCGAGATTACGGAGGAGAGCTTTAACGGCTCACGCGAGCAGCTGCGCAAGGTTGTCGATCTTTATCGGTCAAGAGGCTGCTTGATTGCAATTGACGATGTGGGAAGCGGCTTCAGCAGCACGGGGCGGATTGCTCATATTCAGCCGAATATTTTGAAAATCGACATGCATATGATCAAGCGGAGCGCCACCCATGACGGTTATCTTGGGGCGTTGCGATCGTTCTCGGCGCTCGCGGAGCAGATTGGCGCATCTCTGCTTGCGGAGGGCGTAGAGACGAAGGACGATTTGGAACGGGCAATCGAGGCTGGCGCCCGCTATGTGCAGGGCTTTTTGTTCTCGAAGGCGGAGCCTGAGTTCCAGAAAGCGGATCGCTTTGCGCCTTTGCTTGAGGGAGAGCTGGAGGCGCATATGCGAAAATATCTCCAGACGGAGCAGTATTGGCAGGAACAGTCGGAGCAGCTTGCCGCTCAGATTGATTTGACGCTGATCCATGACGGCGATTTTGAAATGTATGATACATGGATTCGCGAATTGCTGCCGAAGCTGCAGGAGGACTGCATTCGCGTGTACCTATGCCGGGGCGACGGCATACAGTTGTCCTCCAATTTCGCCCGCGAAACGCAAGAGGGATGGCGGCAGGAGAGGGAATATGTCAGTGCCAACTGGAGCTGGCGGCCGTATTTTGTGCCGAACCTGGTCCAGTTTAACGGACGGCGGCAGACGATCGTGTCCAGGGTCTATGCCGATTTGGACTCGCATGCCTGGATTCGCACCATCTCTGTATTGGCCGAAAATGGCCTTATTTTGTTCGCGGACATGAAGGTTCCGGAAGCGGTCTAAGATCGCGGCAACGGTGATTGAAAAAGCATGCAGTGGAATTCGGCTGCGCCGCGCGGCGTCGCGCGAATGTAAGTATCTTCTATAACGAAGCCTGCTTTCTTGTAGGCGCGGACGGCTCGGTGGTTCCAGGTCAGCACCTCGAGATCGACGGCATTGCCGGGCGATAGCCGTAATGCCTCGCGGGTGATGAGGGATGTTAGCGCCGGCCCGATTCCGCGGCTGCAAAGGTCGGGGCGCAGGCCTAGGCCGATCCGAGTAACGCCGACGATCGGAAAAAGCTGAGCAAAGCCGATCAATTGCCCTTGAGCGTCGAGAATCGCTTTATACTGCTGTTGTCTAAGGACGGGATCGCCAAATTCGATTCCGTCCTTTTGCATGCGTTCCCAAGACGGCCATTCGTACATGCGGTAGGGCGCTTCATACTTCCAATCGCATAGCTGCTCTGCATGGATATTTTCAAGCGGAATGATGGTCATGGCTATCGTTTCTGGTTTATAATATAAGGATGCGGCATCGGATTGCGATGACATTTGGGGCGGACAACTCCCTTACTATAGAAGCAAATGATTGCAATGCAGAACAGGTTCTATTATTATACGCTACTTCTTAGAAGAGCAGCTAGGTCAAGGAGATTGTAACATGCGGAAATTGTTGTGGCTCGGTTGCCTGTCTTATTTGGTGATTGGACTGGCCCATGTCGTGGGCGGAGCTGTACTGGAGCAAATGATGATGAAATACGGCTTGTCGTATAAAGACGGCGGGCAATGGATCATGAATCAGTTTCTTGGTTTCCTTGTCGGCGTTTTGCTTGCCCCGACGATAACGTCCAAAGCAGGGAAAAGAGGCGGCGTGCTTATTGCAATCGGGATATTGACGATAAGCGAGGCGGCGTACAGCTTGCTGCCGTCTTGGGGGCTTATGCTGGCGATTGCGCCGCTGGCGGGCTTCGGTTTCGGAATGACGGAAGCGGTTGTCGGCGCGATGGTCATCGATATGGCCGCTCAGGACGGCAAGGCGTCGGCGATGAGCAAGGTGGAGACGTTTTTCGGCGTCGGCGCTTTTCTGATGCCGACGATGGCAGGACTGCTGATCAAGTATGACATATGGCAGCTTTCTTTTCCGATATTGTCCGCGCTTTCGGGCATAACGTTTATTTTATGGCTTACGATGTCGTTTGGCCCGCTTGACGATCGGATTGGCTTTCATGCGAGAGTGTCTGCTGAGACGGCTGCGGGGCCTCAGGGGAAAGCTTCCGTTTCATCTGGTTTGCTTGGCTACCAGCCGAAGGCATTTGGGTTCATTGTGCTGGCGGCGTTGTTCTTCATGGTCTATGTGGGAATGGAAATGAGCTTCTCCAATTACTTGCCGTCTATTCTCATCGAACGCTCGGATATTGCTGCCGGGAGCGCGCCTGCCGCGCTTAGCTTGTTCTGGGGCATGATGATTGTCGGGCGTTTGTTTGCGGGACGATTGGCGGATCGCGCCGGCTATGCGCGTTACTTGCTTGTTGCAACAGCTGGTGCTGTCTGCGTCTTTATCGGATTGGGAGCTGCGGGCAGCTTGAACGTGATGCTCGTGCTGATCGGCTTAAGCGGCTTGTTCTTCTCCGGCATATTTGGCATAGCGCTCGTCTATGCAACGGAGAAGACGCCGAGCATGACGGAGCGGACGACGAGTCTGCTCGTCGCATTCGGGGGACTTGGCGGCGCATTTTTTCCGCGCGTGACCGGATGGCTGATGGATCGTTACGGCGCAGGCAGCACCTTGTGGATGATCAGCGGCTCGATCGTTCTTATGCTTGCGCTGCTGCTGCTTATGCTTATGCAGGGGCGCCGCCAGCTTGCGGGCCGAGGGGTGAAGTCGGAGGCATGATCGATCAAGTTAGCTATGAGGGCAAATGAGGTTTTGAAATGAGAGGCATTCAGACGGCGAGGAGCCGTTTGGATGTCTTTTTTTAGTTTGTTTTGTTTTGTCCGGCGTGGTGTATGTTGCTGGAGAGGCGACCGCGGCGACCGCGGCGACTGCGGCTGTGGCGGCACCCGGTGGGGGGATTGCGAAGCAGGTTCGCTGATTAGCGAAGGCAGATTCGTTGGAATGGGCGTTTGAAGGTGAGCAGCAATGAATAGCGAAGCCAGTTGCGCTAATAGCGAATACAGATTGCCGGATAGCGAAAACAGCTTCGCTCGGGGCTGTCGCCGTCCGATTTCGGCGGCGATTAGCGAAATTTACTTCGTTATACTGCGAAGCAGGTTCGCTAAAAAGCGGACAGCGGCAAGTAGAAAGGCAGTTGTGTTCGGCGGACGGGAGGGGGCTAGGAGCTGAGAGATGGAAAAGGACTTGATAAAATGAAGCAGAATCGTTATAGTATAATTGTAAAATGAAACACTGTTTCATTAAATGAAACATAGCTTGCTTTATCGAACGAAAGGCGGCGATGGCAGTGGCGTTTGAATTTGCAGGGATTGATCATGTTCAATTGGCAGCTCCCGAGGGGTGCGAACCGGCAGCTCGCGCTTTTTTTGCCGGATTGCTGGGTTGGCCGGAAATCGAGAAGCCTGAGCCGCTTCGACAGCGCGGCGGCGTGTGGTTTCAATGCGGCGTCCACCAGGTGCATATCGGCGTACAGCTCGATTTCGTGCCGGCGCGCAAGGCGCATCCTGCTTTTGTGCTGCGTCGATTAGAGGCGCTTCGGGCGAGGCTTGAAGAGAGCAATGTTGAGATCATTGCTGACGACAGTCGGGCGGACGAAGGCGTAGAGCGATTTTTCGTCCATGATCCGTTTGGCAATCGAATTGAGTTTATGGAATGGGAGAGTGGCGCGCAATGAGCAAAGACAGTAAAGAACGGTTTTCGGATCGCGCAGATCTGTATGCGAAATACCGCCCAAGCTATCCGCCAGCGGCGATTGACTGCTTATTCGAGGAAGCGGGAGCGCGGCCGGGGGCGATCGTCGCCGACATCGGATCGGGGACCGGAATTTTCTCCAAGCTGATGCTGGAACGAGGCTGCGAGGTCATCGCGCTGGAGCCGAATCAGGAGATGCGGCTAACGGCGGAGCGCGAGCTGGCGGAAATGCCCGGTTACCGCTCTGCGGCGGGAGCTGCTGAAGAGACGGGGCTTAGTGCTGAATCGGTTGATCTGATCGTCTGCGCCCAATCGTTCCACTGGTTCGATCGTCCAGCCGCGCAACAGGAGTTTCGCCGAATACTGAAGCCGTCCGGAAAAGCGGCGTTAATCTGGAATTCGCGAAAAACGGGCGGAACACCGTTTCTTGAGGGCTATGAACAGCTGCTGCGGCATTATGCTGCCGATTATGAGAAAATGACGCATAAAAATATATCCGCGCTGGAGCTAAGGCCGTTCTTCCGCAATGGTGAAATGAATGTCAGACGATTTACGAACAGCCAGCTGTTTAACCAAGAGGAGCTTATTGGCAGAGCATGCTCGTCTTCCTATGTTCCTGCCCCGGGGCAGCCTAACCATGATAAGTTAAAGGAAGGGCTGATCGAGCTATTCGCGCGCACGAATGTTAATGGGCGTGTAAGCTTCGATTATGAGACTGAGGTATTCTGGGGCGAAGTGTAGCAGCGCGATAAATAATAAAGCCGCAAACCGTACATCCCTAAGGATCACGGCTTGCGGCTTTATTGGAATATAAAGCTCTATAAGGATTTCACTTATAGACACCTTATATTTCCCTATTATTCTTCGTCAGCATATTTTTCATAAGTAGTCGTATTCATAACACGACGAGCGGTTACATAACGATCCACGTAATACGAATCGCTGAGCTTGCTGATCGTAACGCCCTTGCTGGACGAAGCGTGGGCAAACATGCCGTCACCTACATAGATGCCGACGTGGGATACACCTTTGCCGTTCGTGTTGAAGAACACGAGGTCTCCGGCGATCAGGTCGCTTTTGGCAACCTTTTTACCCATTTTGGATTGTGCAACGGACGTGCGCTCGAGATCGATGCCCATTTTTGCAAAAACATAAGAAGTAAAACCAGAGCAATCGAATCCGTTCGTAGTCGTGCCGCCCATTTGGTACGGCGTGCCGATAACATCATCGATAATGCCGTCCATCTTCGAGTCCGCGAAAACGCTGCCAGCTTGGAAAGCAAGCAACATCACGAGCCCTGCGAGTATTGCAGTAATCTTCTTCAAAGCGGTAAAGCTCCTTCCGATGCCGACGAGGTTAGCTGTGGGGTTCGGTTGAAGGATCCCTATGATTCCTCAGGCGCTGATCACGATGGATGCAGACGTCAGAATCAATTCACCCAGAGATGGTTCCCCCGTTTCCAGTACAAGGAATTAGGCAGTCTAATTATGTACTTGGAAAATATTCGTTTTTTTTCGCTGATCTCCTCCTTCAAGCGGCAAATTCTAATAATTCTCATGTAACCTTTTGCCAAAATGACGCGATTTGCATGTTTTTCATGTAAATTTTCCGAATGATTTAGGGCGTTTAGACTAAATATTTCGTAACTATTTACATTTAATATGTGAGAGTTATGAAGAATATGTGGAGGTTTTGGAGAAGGGGAAAAAATGAAAGCGGGTACAAGCTGCTTAGAAGCGCGCGGGACGTGGCGGAAAATGCAGCGGCAGCAACGGTTGGACAAGTCTTGACGCCATTCGACAGCAACGGAAAGGCGGCTATAATTCTAATACTTCTAATTTTTCGAATTAGCAGAAGGACAGGTTTTCTAGCGTTTAAATCTCCTAAATTGTACCATGAATAAAGGTGCAAACCAATGGGCAATGACCACTGATTTGCACCTTTGAGTTTGTTACTCCTGTGTCCGCGATTGCAAGCAATCGTATTGCGATGCGATCGTCCACACTTTCATTAAAGTGCGAATCAGGTGATAGCCTTGATGAGCGACGAGTGCAAGCAAGCCGGCCCACACTAACGAAAGTCCTGTAACAAACAGAGCGATTCCTGCGCCAATCGCCCACATCAGCAGCGACAGTCCGGCGAATGGGGCCAGATGGCGAAGCGCGCTCCATAGCGAATGAAACGGACCGTTGCCGGAGGCTGCGCCGAATTGCATCGCGAGGAACAGCAGGTGGAGCAGGGCGATCCAGAGCACCCAGCCGATTGCCCCCGGCAGCGTTGTTTGCAGCAGTTCGCTGAGCGTACCGCTTTGAAGCAGCGAATCCAAGCCGCGAGGAAGGAGCCACCAAGCCGGAGCAATTGCAAACAGCGATTCCAGCCAATAGAGCAGCATAACGGGCTTCCATACACGGCGGATGCCCTCTATAAATTTGGTGCCCCCGGCGTCGTCGGCACGATGGAGAGAGTAGAACAAACCGGCGTTGAACAGAGGAGTAAGCAGCATGCGGCAAGCGAATAAGCCGCCGATCATCCATAGGTAGGGCTGAATTAAATCGGTTTTCATGAGCTGAAATTGGGCTTCGCTGAAGAAAAGCCTGACGGCCGAATCATTTAACGCTCCGTCGGCCGGATAGCGTTTAAGCAACGGGGTGACAACCGAATCGATAAAGCGATACAGGAAGAAGCCCCACAGCAGCTGGTATATAAATAATAGGATGACAATATAGAAGTGCTTGAGCGCCAGCCGCCAGCCTTGCTTCAAATGCGTTTTCATCGACGAACCTCCTCGCTTCATTACATCAGGGCTTTGGGCGAAGCCCAAATCCACTCGTTATTGAGAGTCACTACCAGCTAAGCGCTCCAAGCAGCCCTTCGATGATTTTGGCGACGCTAAGGCCCCAGCGGGTGCGCGTTTGCTCCGGCAGCTCGGCAAGCATAAAGTTGTTAATATGCTTATTGTCGAGCACGTTCACATTTTTCGGATCGACAGCGGCCCAGATGACCGGCGACGTATGCACGACTTTATATTGAATGTTCGATTCTTCGGCGTTCCATTCTTTCGGCAGGCTGGAGCCGTCTTTGAATTGAAGGAGAACGGAGACCGGGCCGTTGACGCCGCCATTCTTTTTGACGACGACGACGGATTCGTACAGCTTTTGCCCGTCCTGCTCGACCGGCTTCGCTTGCACCGATTCAATCGAGAAGTCCGCCATGAGGTCGTTGTAGACGAACTGATTGAAATAATCATTCCATTTTTCCTTCGTGACTTGCTCAACGACACGTTGAAAGTCGCTGCTTGTCGGATGCTTGAACTTGTATTTCTGGAAGTAAGTGCGCATGATCTTCTGCATCGTCCGCGAGCCTGCCTGGTTTTCGATGCCAAGAAGCACGAGCTTGCCGCGCATGTACACATTTTCCGCATAATGATTGTGGCTGTTGTAAGCCCATGACGGCTGCTTGAGCGGAGCAGGATCAGTCAAGTAGCTTGCTTCAAGCGCATTGTTCGGCACGACGCCGTACACACTTTCCATCACTTTATCTTCGGCATAGGACGTGAAGCCTTCATCGAGCCATGCCTCCTCGAATTCGTTCGAGGCGACCATGCCGTACCAATATTGATGTCCGACTTCGTGCACGACTGTCCTCTCGAGGCTGTAACCCGGATTATCGTTGTCGGCGGCGAAGGCGGTTACGAGCGTCGGGTATTCCATGCCGCCTGCGCCGTTAGCGCCTTTCGGCGGAACGACCACGGATAGCGTTGAATACGGATATTCGCCGTACCACTGCGCGTATTTGGAAAGCGCGGATTTAGCCGCATGCATGTAACGGTCCTTGAACGCTTCGTGCGCCGGATCGAGATACAGCTTGATGCGGACGCCGGGAATGCCGGTACCGGAAAGCGTATCTTCAACATAGACGAAATCAGGCGAAGCGGACCAGGCGAAATCATGAACATCATCGGCATAGAACTGATACACATGCTCGCCGTTTCCTGTGCTTGAAGGAGCTTTCGTCTGGAAGCCGGTAGCGGCTACGGTATACGTCTCCGGCACTTGGATTTTTACCGTGTAGATGCCGAAATCGCTGTAAAACTCCGAGTTGCCGTGATATTGATGAATGTTCCAGCCCTCGGTCGTGCGGCCGCGCATGCCGGCGGTTTCATAGACAGCAAGCTTCGGGAACCATTGCCCGGCCATAATGAACGATCCGGAATAGCCCATGCGGGCGAATACTTCGGGCAGCTTCACATCGAAGCCCATTTGGAGCGTAACCGATTTGCCGGGCGCGACAGGGACAGGCAGCTTAAGCTTGGCTAACGTAAAATCGTCGGCATTGCCGTCATCGGGCTGCACATAGTGGAGCCGCGGCAGCAGGCTCTCGCCTTCCAGCGTCTCCAAGCTGCTCAGCTTCATATAGCCTTGGCTGTTGGCAGTCGCTTTGTCTTCGCGGAGCTTTCCTTTGGATTCGCGCATGAAGGTCGTTTTGTCGGAGTAGAAGGCGTTAGGATACAGGTGGAAATAGAGCTCGGACACCGTTTTTTTGCCCGGATTGGTCCAAGTTACGGTTTGCTCGCCGTAGAGCGAACGAGCGTCGCTCTGGAGCGCAACGTTGATGTTGTACTCGACGACCCTTTTGCTTAACGCCTGCGGCGTGGCATCGGGAACATCGGGTTCGACAGGCGCGGCGACGGGCGGCTTGGCCGATTGCGAAGCAGCTTGCGGCAAGGCTTTGGCGGCAGGGGCGAATGCGTATGTATATTGAGATTGCCAAGCGTGGCCGAAGCCCTGCTGGATCGATAGGCCGAGCAGGACGGCGGTGAGCGTGAACAGCAATAAACGTTTGACGTGGCGTGGAGTCATTGAACGTTTCCCTCCCGTTGACAAGCATCTAAAGCATGTATATGTTTGCTTTTCGCAGATTATTAGCTAAAATGTAAGTGGTAGTTCAAAAAGTTCGTTAGGTAAGTACGGGGAAGGTGGAAAAGCCATGACGGAACAGCAAGGACAGCCGGCAGAGCCGGAAAAAAAGGAAAAGAAATCGTTGTCGCTCAACGTAGTGAGCAACAAACCACATAGAGGCTTCGGCGCGGGCACGATTGATTTGAGCGCGGTATCCTGCGTCATTATAGATGAAGGCGTTGCTTACATCGACGACGGCGCGATGCATGCGAAGAGCAAGATCGAGAAGGGCATCAAGTTCAGTCCGGACAAAGCTAATGTGCCGAACGGCAGACAGGCGTGGATCGTATGGGTGGCTGTAGAGCGCGGAGAGAGCGGTTCGCTCTATGCGGGCGCAGCAGCTTGCGAGATGCTGATCGATACGGAAGCGCGTCGCGGGTGGAAAATACTCCCGGATCACGTCAACAAGCTCGACGCGACGATCAAACGGAAGTTCAAGCTGGAAGAGCTGGGCGCTGCGGAGAAAGCCGCTTTGCACAAGCTGCTCGTTGAACATAATGAAGAATGGTGGAACAACTCGCCGGAAGAGTTGAAGCAAGCGCTCGCTCCGGAAGCTGTATAATGAAGCTGATCGTTTTTGGAGCAACCGGCAGGGTTGGTCTGCAGGTCGTTCGCCAGGCTTTAAAGGCCGGTCACGAGGTAACCGCCTATGTGCGCGATCCTAAGCGGCTTGTTTTCGGCGCTCATCCGAACTTGAAGGTCATCGAGGGAGATGCGCTTTATCTCGGCTATGTGAAGCAGGCCATCGAGGGGCAGGATGCGGTGATCAACTGCATAGGCAGCAGAGGAACCGGGGAGACGACGCTCATGTCGGATGTGATGCGCAATATTATCGACGGCATGAAGGAGCATGGCGTAATGAGAATCGGTTACGTGGCCTCGGCCGGCATTCATGGCGAGTTGAAGGGGCCGGTCGGTTTTATTCTCGGCTATATGCTCCGCCATGTGCTGGCCGACCATCGCCGCGCCTGCGAGCTGTTGGAGGAAAGCGGGCTGCAATGGACGGTGGCTCGTCCGATGCAATTGACCGACGGCGACTGGACGGGCATCTACCGACAGGCAGACGGCAGCGTGCCGCGCAAAGGCCGCGTGATTTCCCGGGCGGATGTCGCTCATTTTCTGCTGACGACGGTGGCGTCGGATGCGAATGTGAGAAAATCGATAGGATTGGCTTATTAATAGAAGAACGGGGCAAGCAAATCGGGCGAGAGGCCGGGGAGCGGGCTCCGTTTTTTTAGTTAAAGCGGCAGAAGAAAGGTGGAGGAGATTTGAACGCCACTTCAACTTCATGGGGAATATATAGCTGGTTTAATGAGCATGGAGCATGCGAGAGTAACAATGAACTGTAACCTCATTTATGGACAGTGAACCTAGAGTTTACCCGAGACAGAAGGTGTAATGTTCACTGGGGGTAATTTTGAATTGCTATTACGATCAATCCATTAGGTAACATATTTGTCTATTGTACTTAGGGAATTTATGATAAGCGCTAAAGCAAAGGCGGGTGCTGGATATCGATTATATTATTGGATTCTCATTATTGATTTTTATTATTGTCATAGTATTCACTCTTATTAAACACTTCCTTCTAGTTCAAATATTTGATGGAAAGATAATTGATAAACAGAAAGAGACATGGAAGAGCATGTCAGTTTCTAGTAAAGTAACTTCTTATTCACTTATTATACAGACAAATGACTTCGACAGAGTTAGCTTAATCGTTTTAAATCCTAAAAAATTTGAGGATTTAGTTGTTGGTGATTTTGGGACAATTAAAGTCAGGGGAAATTTTTTAATTCATTTTTCAAAAGCTTCGGATTAAATCGCTGAAATTAGGTGTAACTAAATGTTAACTGTAAAATGTATCGATTGTTCACAGCCTATAGCTAATAAAAGCTTTGTCTATTTAATGAATAAGAAAAGGATTTCGTGCCGTGAGTGCAGTGCGGTCACCTATATTGATGATTATGATAGAGAAGGTATCGCGATGATGGCTGTGGTATTGTCGAATGTATTATTAACTTTTTTGACGGATCCTATTAAAAATTCTTTTTTAAAAAATAGCATATTCATACTAGCGTCCTTGGTTGTTTTATTTTTTTGTGTGAGCGCCATCCTCACGATTCATGTAAAAAAAGATCTATTCTAATGCAACATCATACAAAAGGTCAGAATATTCAAGATTAACGAGCGTGAAAGAAAATTTAAGCGTACCTATTTTACAGAGGATTCGCTTGGAGTAAGTATAGATGTTCCACATTCTCTTGGAGATCATGTGAAATTTGTTAACAATTACCTGGATTTAAATTGGAATGAAACAAACGTTCAAGAATAACTGAATGTTAAAGGATATTCGAAGGCAGTGAAAAATCGGGAACTGATAGGGTTATTTCGTGCAACTTGAAGAGAGAAAACCATAGTACTTGGCAGAGAATTTGAATAGGAGAACTAGCCGGATCATTCAATCAGGTTATGGAGCTTTCAACAGGGTTTACCTGAATATGTACAAGTCGAAATTTATAGAACAGTATTAGTAAGGAAGGTGGTCCTAATTAAAAAAAATCATATTAACTTTCGTTGTAATTTTAGTTGTAATTGTTCTTTTTGAAGGTATGAGGGTTTTGTTAAATCCATTAACACGATCAAATGATGAAATAAGAGAAAGAATGTTTTCCCAGTTTCAGTTGGTACGCAAACTGTTTACCACTTGCGAGTGTAACAACTCGATGTGGTAACCGCACAGGCCTCAAGCCGACTAGAAAACTGCATTAGTGCAGTTTTTTTAGTTGCGGCATCTTCCACGGGTGCTCATTCCTGCAAAAGTGCAGTTTTTCGGCGCTCGGAGGCTGTTGTTAGAGTAATATGAGCTAGAAGCCTGCATGTTTGCAGGCTTCTTGTCTATTCAGTCGAGTTTGTAGGAATAAAACTGCACTTTTGCAGGTTTGGAGCGACCATGGAATTGTTTCCTCTTTGCAGCTGTGAAAAGTTTTTTTAAAATAGTGCAGGGTAAGTGTAGTGAACGAACGTCTATTATATCGGGAAGGGAGGAGAGCGAGATTCAGGACGAAGCATGGATCGAAGCCGTTCGAAACGGCGGACCTGCGGAGTTTCAAGCATTCGTGCAGGCCTATGGTCCACATATTTATAAAACGGTATATGCTGTCGTTCGTTCGCCGCATGATGCGGAGGACGTGACGCAGGAAGTGCTGATGCTCATTCATCGCTCCCTCCCGGATTGCCGATTGGATGGCTTCAAAACATGGATAACCCGCATCGCGGTCAATCGAGCGATTGACTGGAAGCGCAGCAAGGCGCGGAAGCCGGAGGAACCGGCGGACAGCCATGTGCTGGCGGATTCAAGCAACATCGCGGGAACCGGAACGGCTGCCGAAGCTCTAGCGCTGGAGCGGGAAGGGCAGCGGCAGGTTCGCGAGCAGGTGGATCGAATGCCGGATAACTACCGCGAGGTGGTGACGGCTTACTATATGGAGGAAAAATCGTACGAAGAGATTGCCGCAGAAACTGGGTTGGAGCGCAAAAGCGTGGAGTCGAGGTTGTATCGGGCGAGAAATTGGATGAAGAAAAATTGGCGGAAGGAGGATTTCGAATGAATGATTATCAAGAGAATTTGGACAAGCGGAAAGACGGTGAGCCGTTACATATCGATGAATCTTTAATGAAGCTCTATGTGGACGACGTCCTGCCGGAGGCGGGACGGGAGCAAGTTGAAAGCCATATGGCGGAATGCGACATTTGCTTGGAGCGTTTCATGGTCGCAATGTCTGCCGCTGAAGCAGAGCCTGCCGAATCGGAGATCGGCTCCGAAGTCGTACAGACCGGAGTAGTTGCCGCCGCCAATAACAGCTTGCCGGATATGGAGAAGCTTGGCCAGCGTCTTGTAAGGCTGCTGTATCCGAACAAGCAAACTTTCGTTCAAGAGAAGCCTTATCGCCGCCGCACATGGCTGCAGCATCCTTCCGTCCATTTTGGAGCGGCTGCTGCCATTACGCTCCTGCTGCTCGGAACAGGGACTTTCAACGGCGTTGCCGATCGGGTAAATGCATTTGATGAGCAAGCCGAGACGGAGCGTCAGGTCAAAGCGGAAGGGAAACCTTCCTATCTGGATCAATCGACTGGTAAAGAACAAACACAGACATGGTCGGACCGGATGGTAGACCGGACGGTGTCTTGGTTCGACGGAATCGAGAAAAGCCGATTCAAATAGATCGATCAAATAGATTACGCAGAGTAAAGGGGATGTATGGACATGCACGGCAATGGATATAAAAGTCCGGTAACGGCATTTCTGCTCTCGGTTTTTCCGGGCGTAGGGCATGCTTATCTTGGCCGGCCTGTAAGGTTTGTTTTGTATGGGGGAAGCTTTTTCGGGGCGTTGGCTCTCATTTTGCTGCTGGTTATGAGTGATTCCGGCGGTGATGAATTTGGGTTGTTCCTGCTGTTCATCGCAGCGTTGAGCTGGATCATCA
Organism: Paenibacillus sp. NEAU-GSW1; assembly: GCF_009737085.1. GTDB lineage: Bacteria > Bacillota > Bacilli > Paenibacillales > Paenibacillaceae > Pristimantibacillus. The sequence goes on along the minus strand of NZ_WOVL01000026.1, from coordinate 30,330 downwards.
ATATGGTCGATATGATTTTTTCGCTGATTCGAGGCGACGTGAATGCGCATCAGCATCAGCATCCGGTTCCGCCGCCGCCAGGCGCAGATCCGAACTGGGATTCCAGAGTGTACGCCATTGCGCATCAGCGGGAGAAGATGCAGACGATTTTGCTCTCGTTTATTCCCGGAGTTGGACATATGGCCCTTGGCATGCTTCAGCGCGGCGTAACATTTCTCGTGGCGTTTGTCGGTTTGCTGGCTCTCGTTATTTTTATAAGCATCGTGACGGGTACGGCTTCCTTTCTAGTATTCTTGCTTGCTCTGCCGGTGCTCTGGATTTATACGCTGTTCGACGCTGTGCAGCAGCTGGAGCGGAAGCAGAGGGGCGAGATGATCAACGACCGTCCGTTTTTCGAGGAGCTTGAAGAGCATATCGGCTCGGGCCGCAAAAACAAGCTGCTCGCAGCAACGCTGTCGCTGTTTCCGGGAGCGGGGCATCTGTATCTTGGTTTGCAAAAAAGAGGGCTGCAAATTATGGGCGGCTTCCTTATCGCCATTTATTTGATGGATTCCTTGCGGCTTTCGATCTTCCTGTTCCTTATGCCGTTGTTCTGGTTTTTCGCCTTCTTCGATGCGCTTCAGCAAATGTCGCGCTATGAACGGAGCGAGATGAACGATCAAGCAGTTGTCGCGCAGCTGGCTCCTTATCAGAAATGGATCGGCATTGCGCTGCTGTTCCTAGGCGTGTATTATCTTGGCGACCGTTTTATGGGAGCTTACATCCATATTAGATTTCCTCTGGTCTATGAAGAATATTTGAAGCTGAAATATAATCTTCCAACTGCGCTTGTCGCTTTCGTTATGATCGCAGCCGGCTTCCGGCTCGTATTCGGCGGCGGGGGCCAGAGAGGCGGAAGGTCGATTTCCGAGCCGCCGCCAAAGCTGCCGGAGTGGGAGAAGGAGGACGGACGTTCATGAACGTAACGATGAAAGCTTGGCGAGTAGGCTCGCTGTCGATGGGCGTTACGCTCCTTCTGCTGGGCTCCGCCATTGCGGTGTCGATATGGAGCGGCTTGAATTCGATCAATATGCTGCTGTGGGTCGCGCCACTCGTCTTTATTTTGCTTGGCCTCGAGCTGCTGGCATTTCTGTGGCTTGCGGGAAGCGATCGGATTGTCATGCGTTACGATTGGATGAGCTTATTTTTTGTCGCGGTAATCGGAGCGGGAGCAATCGTGCTGGCCTCTTTTACATCGACCGGCTTGCTGGATACGATCCGCGATTCGTTGAAGATATCGGAGCGTACTGTGGCGGTGCAGACGGAAGCGGTCGCTGTACCGGATACGGTGAAGAAAATTGTCGTGCAATCCTTTGATGGCGTTCGGCTGGACGAGGGCGAAAGCCGCGACGCCAAGCTGCTCGGTCAGGTGCAATATCGGTCCGTAGAGCCGTTTGAGCATTCGGAGCCGCTGATGACAACGGAGACGGTTGGCAGCACGATGTATATTATGATCGGCAGCTATCAGCAGAAGGATACGGCTGTTGTAACCGATATGTACCATCCGATGCTGACGCTTGTGCTGCCGAAGGGCGTTAAGGTCGAGCCGCGCGGGTTTTAATGCGAAAAGAGGGAAGAAGCAGCTGGAGGCTGTTTCTTCCCTCTTTTGTTCGCCGCGCGTGTGCGCTTATTCCGCGATTGTTTCCGGTTCCGGATACGTAACGCCTTTCGTATCGACCGTTACTTTAGCCATCTTCATCGGCTCAAGCGGACGGTCGCTGGCGTCTCGTTTTTGATTGACGATTTTGTCGACCGTTTCCAGTCCCTCAAGTACGCGGCCAAATGCGGCATACTGTCCGTCCAGTCCCGAGTTGTCGGCCGTCATAATGAAAAATTGCGAGCCTGCTGAATCCATCATTTGCGAACGGGCCATCGAGATGACGCCGCGTGTATGCTTCAGTTTGTTCTCGAAGCCGTTGCTCGAAAACTCGCCTTTAATGCCGTAGCCGGGGCCGCCGGTACCGATGCCATCAGGGTCGCCGCCTTGAATCATGAAGTCAGGGATAACGCGGTGGAAAATAAGGCCGTCATAGAAGCCCTTCTTCACCAGCGAGATGAAGTTGTTTACCGTATTAGGAGCCGTTTCTGGGAATAGCTCGATACGTATTTTTTCGCCGTTGTCCATTTCGATCGTAACGACAGGGCCGTCGCCCTCAATGACAGGCGCATCTGTCGGCGATGGCGATGGAGAAGGCGCCTTAGTTGGCTGAGCAGTCGCGGCGCCGCCTGCGCCTTCTGTTTTCTTGCTTCCGCCGCCGCAGCCCGCTGTAATGACAAGCATGAGCGCGGCAACGAGCAGCAGTACCATTTTCAAATGAGTACGATTCCGTTTCATAAGTTAATTTCCTCCCGATTCAATAGGTTGTCCACTCGTTATCATAACATATGGAAGCGGCAGGAAGTAAATCATCCGGGCAAAACGCAAAAACGGATGTCTGCCCGCTAGGAGCAGCACATCCGTTTCATTCTGTTAGCCGATAACGTTGTACGCCATAATCCAAATCGAGCCGCCGACGATTGTCACGAGTATGACTAGACCGAAGATAAGCGATATAACGTTGTAATGCGGTTTCTTATCCTCACGGATATGCATGAAGAAGAACAGCTGAACGATGAACTGCAGCGCCGCCATGATCAGGATGAAGACAACGGTTGCTGTACGGCTCATCATGTCGTTCATAACGACGACGAGCGGCAGTATCGTAAGAACAATCGAGAGCAGGAAGCCGATGACGTAGGACTTCATCGAACCATGCGACTCGTGCGAATCATGCGAGTTGTGCGCGTTAGGACCTGCCATCCTACATCACCCCCATCAGATAGACGACTGTAAGGACGAAGATCCAAACGACGTCGAGAAAATGCCAGTACAAGCTGACAATGCTCACTTTGCGTTTCGTTACCGGCGTAATTCCGCGTTTGGCAAGCTGAATCATCAAGCCGACCATCCAGATCAAGCCGATCGAAACGTGAAGTCCGTGCGTGCCGACGAGTGTAAAGAACGAGGACCAGTATGCGCTCGTTCCGATCGTCGCGCCTTCATGGACGAGCTCAAGAAACTCGCTGACTTCAAGGAAAATAAACGATGCGCCGAGAATCGCCGTAACGGCGAGCCAGCCGATAAGCCCTTTGTTGTTGCCGCGATGCATTTGGAGAACGGCGATGCCGCTGGTGAAGCTCGACGTCAACAGGATGAACGTCTCAGCGATGACGCCCGGCATACGGAACAGTTCATCCGGTGTCGGTCCGCCGTCAAAGCTTAAACGAAGCACAGCAAAGGTTGCAAACAACGTGCCGAACAGGATAACGTCCGTTATAAGAAACAGCCAGAAGCCAAAAACTTTTATTTCTTCGTGATCGTGATGATCATGCCCGTCATGGCCGTGGGCATGATCGTGTTTTGCTGCTGCATGTGCCATGTTATTTAGCCCCCTTCAACGCGGCTGCTTCCGTCCGCTCGATTTCATCGACCGGAATGTAGTAGTCGGTATCGTAGCTGAACGAACGAGCCAGCATGCAAGCGCCGACGCCGATCAGTCCCGGCACGATCATCCAAGTCCAGCCCCATACGAAGCCGAAACCTGCGATAAAGAAGAAGACCGACATGACGAAAGGAATGGCCGAGTTTTTCGGCATATGAATCGGTTCAAGCGGCGCAAGCGGTTTTGACTTACCGCCTTTAGCGATTCGTTGTTTTTCTTCCCACCATTCGTCTTGGCTCGAAACCTCCGGAAGGCGTGCAAAGTTATAGATCGGAGCAGGCGATGGAATCGACCATTCAAGCGTGCGGCCGTCCCAGTTGTCTCCGGTTGTTTCTTTCTTATAGAACTTGATGCTGTGCGCGATTTGCCATACTTGGAACAGGAACGCCAGACCCATAATGAAACCGCCGATTGTCGATACGACGTTAAGCGGCTGCCAGCCCATGTCGAAGTTGTATTCGTTGAACCGGCGCGTCATGCCCATCAAGCCAAGCGCGTATTGCGGCATGAAGCAGACGTAGAAACCGATGTTCCAAAGCCAGAATACCCATTTTCCGATGCCGTCATGCAGCTTGAAGCCGAACATTTTTGGCCACCAGTAGTAGAGGCCTGCGAAGTAGCCGAACACAACGCCGCCGATCAGCACTTGGTGGAAGTGGGCGATCAGGAAGTAGCTGTTATGGAACTGGAAGTCGGCTGGCGCAACGGAAAGCATAACGCCCGTCATCCCGCCGACGATAAAGCATGGGATGAACGCAATCGTCCATAGCATTGGCTGCGAGAACGTAATCCGTCCGCGGAACAGGGTAAACAGCCAGTTGAACACTTTTACCCCGGTCGGGATGGCGATAATCATCGTCGTGATCGCGAAGAAGGCGTTGACGTTAGCGCCGGAGCCCATGGTGAAGAAGTGATGGGCCCAAGTAAAGAACGAGAACAAGCTGATCGACATAAGCGCGAATACCATCGATTTATAACCGAAAAGCCGTTTTTTCGCGAATGTCGATACGATCTCGGAGAAAATACCGAATGCCGGCAGGATAACGATATATACCTCGGGGTGTCCCCACATCCAAATCAGGTTGATATACATCATCGGGTTGCCGCCGCCGTCGAGCGTAAAGAAATGCGCGCCGAGATAGCGGTCGATAAACAGAAGGAAGAGCGTTACGGTCAGGATCGGGAAAGCAAAGATGATCGTAACCGACGACGCCAGAACCGACCAAGTGAACATCGGCATTTGCATGAGCTTCATGCCTGGCGCGCGCATTTTCAAGATCGTAACGATAAAGTTGATACCGGATGCGAGCGAGCCGATACCGGAAATCTGAATACCCCAAATGTAGAAGTCTTGGCCGACGCCCGGACTGCCCGAAAGCTCGGAGAGCGGCGGATAAGCGAGCCAGCCTGCGTCAGGCGAACCGCCGATAACAAACGATACGTTGAACAGCATAGCGCCGAAGAAGAACAGCCAGAAGCTGAGCGAGTTCAGGAACGGGAATGCAACGTCGCGCGCGCCGATTTGCAGCGGTACGACGATATTGAACAAACCGAACATGAGCGGCATCGCCATAAAGAGAATCATGATAACGCCGTGCGTCGTAAATATCGCATTATAGTGGTCCGCGTGCAGAAACTCTAGATTAGGCAATGCGAGCTGTGTCCGAATAAGAAGCGCGTCAACGCCGCCGCGGAATAGCATCAGGATCGATGCAATGATGTACATGATGCCGATTTTTTTATGATCGACAGTTGTCAGCCATTCCGTCCACAGCCAGCGCCATTTGCGGAAGTAAGTGAGCACCAGGACGACGGCAACCATGGTAAGCGCGATGGAAACTTGCGCGCCAAGAATGAGCGGATCGCCCGTGACGAAAAAGTCATTTAGCATGAAATCGATAAAATTTTGAAACATGTCGCATCTCCTTTCTTCCTAATTAATGATGCGCATGGCCGGTCGACGCCGTTTCGACATCGCCGTGATCCATGCCTTCCATGTCGTCCATGTTATGGCCTTCATGGCTTTCCGATTCAGTTGCGGATGCGTCAGAATCTTTCTCTGCTTCAGCCTCAGCGCCGCCGTGATGGTGGCCGCCGGTGCTGCCCGCATCTTTATTAATGTATTGCATAACGACACGGTCGAACAATCCTTCAGGGAAGGAGGAGAAGAACTGCTGGTTCGAAGCGCCTGGCTCGGTCAGCTTCTCAAAGCCTGCATCTGTCAGCGCCGGGTATTTGCCTTTGACATCGGCTACCCAAGCGTTAAATTCTTCCTGCGAAGTTGCATTCACATCAAACGTCATCTTGGCAAAAAGCTCGCCTGTAAAGTTTGCGCCGGTCCCGAAGTATACGCCCGGCTCATCGGCTTGCAGGTTAAGCGTCATCGCCATGCCGGACATCGCGTAAATTTGGCCGCCGAGCTGCGGAATCCAAAAGGAGTTCATCGCTTGGTCCGCCGTTACTTTAAAGCGGATCGGGCGATCCTCCGGAATTTGAATGTAGTTGACCGTTGAAATGCCTTCTTCCGGATAGGTGAACAGCCATTTCCAATCGAGCGAGGTCGCTTCGATGACAAGCGGCTCCTTATCGGAGACGAGCGGTTTGGACGGTTCGAGATCATGCGTATATTTAACGGTTATGACGCCGAGAATCGCGATAATAATGATCGGGATGCCCCACCAAATGATTTCAAGCTTCGTATTGTGCTCCCATTCAGGCTTATAGGAAGCTTTGTTTCCTTCTTTGTCGCGATAACGCCATATGATAATGGCAGTCAAAATTAAGACAGGGACAAGAACAATGGCGCAAAGGATAACAGTAATGTAGATAAGATCCTTTTGCGATTCGCCGATCGGTCCTTTCGGATCCAACACGATGTATTGCTCGCTGCATCCTGTAAGCAGGACGATCATCAGCAGCATGAGCATCGGCAGCAGTAGACGGATATACCTTCTCACGTCGGTTCAACTCCTCATGGATTACTTCTTGGCTATAACCTTACCAAAAAACCGAGAGAATAACTGCGGGCTTAACAATTTCGTCGACAATTCGTCTTTTTTCTGTAATAGAAAATTCACGACTTAGACACGGTGCGTTCATAGCTTTGTAAAAAAGGAAAAACCGCCCTGTCCGCCGGTCGGCGGAAGGACGGTTTCAAGCCTTTATGGATGCTGTATCGCTTGTCGATTACAGCCTGTTGTGCATATCCTCGGATTGTTCATGCTGCTGCGCCAATTGATGGCTCATTCTCGCATGAACGAGTCCAATCGCTGTGCCGATTACAAAAATGAACACGCTGCCGACCATGCATCCGATGCCGAGCATGAGCAGTACGTTCTCTTCGCTAAAGTGACCGAGCTTTATGAGACACAACAGAACGCCGATCGTCAATGCGGTCCATGCGAAGCCAGTCATTAAATTGACAAGGCGCTTAACGGCTGCAAGAGAAGAAGGCTGGATGCTGCTTACTGTTGCTGTTTTAGTAGTCATTATGAACACTCCCGAATTAATTGTAAGTTGTAAGTGCTTACTTAATTACACTATACCATAGCTTACGGGTTTTGTTCAAAAAAAATTCATATTTTGATCAATGTTCCGCCATATTTGGGCGAAGGGAAGTCGGTGTCGGCGAACGGGTCGGTGGCAAAAGAGTGCTCCCATGCGAATGTAAGGCCATTTTCGTTCTTACATGCATCGGATGATGCGGCAGGGGCAGCTGTAAGTAAAAAAGTGGCCTTACAGATAGCGATTAGGGCACACATAGTGCTCCCAAGGCGAGTGTAAGGCCAATTTCGTTCTTACATCGGTCGCGTGTAGCGATAGGAATAACTGTAAGTAGAAAAATGGCCTTACAGATCGCGAGCAGTTGAAGGAAGGATGCTGCCTCGTCCTTCAACGCGCCTCTGTTAATCCTTCCACCAGCGTTTCAAATCGTTCCACCAGCTGTGTTTGCCTGCTTCCTCGCCTGAGGCGCCGTCAGCCCCGTCTGCTCCAGCAGCGCCTTCGCCGGCTGCAGCCGGATCGCCGCACACCTCGACAGGCTCGGTGCCGCTCACAAACGATTCGAGCCGTTTGCTCGGGCAGTTCGCGGCTGCGAGCTTGCCGCTCGCCGGATCAATATAGACGTTCACGACGCCCGCCGGGATCGGGAAAATTTTCGGCGGTACAGCCGCCAACGCCTGCTCCGTATAGCGGGCAAAAATCGGCGCAGCCCGATGCGCTTCCGCTACGGTCAGCTTGCGGTCCTTGTCGTAGCCGACCCATACGGCAGTAGCCAGTTCAGGCGTATAGCCGACGAGCCACGCGTCCGTCGATGTCGTGCCGGTCTTGCCGGCAACGGGCCTTTTAATGAGGGAAGAGACGCGATTGGCTGTGCCGCCGCCCTCGAATACGCTCTCCATGAGGCTCGTCATGACGTAGGCATAAGCAGGATCGACAACTTGCTCTTCCTTGCGTTCCGCTTCATATAATACTTTGCCGCTCCGATCGGTAATTCGGAGAATAGCGATCGGCTCAACGCGCACCCCGCCGTTCGCAATCGCCGAGAAGGCCGATGCCATTTGCATCGGGCTCACCGGGAATGTGCCGAGCGCCAGCGACGGCACCGGGTTCATCGGGCTCGTGATGCCTAGCTTGCGGGCGGTCTCGATGACGCGATCTGCCCCAACCGTCATAATCGAATTGACCGCATAAATATTGTCGGAGCTGGCGATTGCCGTCCGCATATCGATAAAGTCGTTGAAATATTTTTCATTATAGTTGCGCGGCTCATATACTTTGCGCCCTTCGTCGTACGTGAAGGAGGTCGGCTCGCTCTTGAATCTTGAGACGGGTGTCATAAAGCCGCTCTGCAACGCCGTCAAATAAAGGATCGGTTTAAAGGAAGAGCCGGGCTGGCGAGTCTCGACCAGCGTTCGGTTGAACTGATTCTTCTTATAGTCCCGGCCGCCGACCATCGCTTTAATATAACCGTTGCGAGGGTCGATCGAAATAAGCGCGGCCTGCTGCTCCTCGCTTCCGGCAAGCCCTTGCTTCACGGCATCCTCCGCTGCTTGTTGGGCAACCGGATCAAGCGTGGTATAGATCGTAATGCCGCCCTCGTTCAACAGCTGTTCGTTAATGCCCAGCTTATCGACGGCAATATAGCGGATGTAGTCGCGGAAATAGGGCGCAAATCCGGCCTGCTCGCCCGAGCCAAGCGGCTGAAACGTAAGCATCTCCTGATAGGCGGCATCCGCCTCCGCTTCGGTAATATCGCCGGCCTTCGCCATTGCGCGAAGGATGACATGCTGGCGGTCTTTCGCGTTCTTCATATCCATAAACGGCGAATAATATTTCGGCCCCTTCGGAATGCCGGCGAGCATGGCGCTTTCGGCGAGCGTTAATTCGGATGCTTTCTTATTAAAATACAGCTGAGCCGCCGCCTCGATTCCGTATGCGCCGTGGCCGTAATAAATCTGGTTCAAATAGAGGCCGAGAATCTCGTCCTTGGAATAATGCATCTCCAGCTGGACGGTATACATCGCCTCTTTCATTTTACGCTGCCACGTCTTTTCGTGCGTGAGATACAGATTGCGGGCGAGCTGCTGCGTGAGCGTGCTTGCGCCTTGTTTGGCCGACAGCGTCTCTACGTTAACGACAACCGCCCGAGCCAGCCCTTTGATATCGAAGCCATTATGTTCGTAAAAGCGGCGATCCTCGATCGCAAGCGTGGCGTCTACGACATATTTCGATACCTCGGCAAGCGGAACCGACCTGCGGTTCTCGCCGGAATGAAACGTATCGATAATTTGCCCCTGCAAATCGAGCATTTGCGAGGTTTGGCTAATGGACGCAGCGGGGAGCGCCTGCATGCGCAAATAGAGCAGCGTTCCGCCGACGATAACGCCGAATAGAACAAGCGCGGCTGCTGCCCAACGCAATTTTTTTCGCAGCTTAAAAACATGGGGAAGGAATCGTTCGGTTATAATAGGGAAAGTGTATTTGCGGCGCGGTTTGCCCGGCCGGGGCTGCTGCTTCTTCATGGAGCGGACTCCCTTCGAATGACAATCGCTTTTCCTTAGTATGGAAAAAGGAAGGGGCCGATATTCAGCGCGCGCAAATTAATCGGTTTTCTTCAATATTGTTTTTTTGTAGCGATGCTGGGAAAAGGTTGATTTTTCCCCCCGAACTACTATAATACATGGAGAACCATTGAACGAAAGAGAAAGAAGGGATTTATCGACATGGAAATGTGGTACACGGAAAAACAAACGGACAGCTTCGGCATTACGGCGAAGATTACAAAAACGTATGTAACTGAACAAACGGATTTTCAACAACTCGATATGATCGAGACGGAAGAATTCGGAACGATGCTCGTCCTGGACGGCATGGTAATGACAACGGTTAAGGATGAGTTCGTCTACCACGAGATGGTTGCCCATCCGGTCCTGTCGACGCATCCGAATCCTGAGAACGTGCTTGTTGTCGGCGGCGGCGACGGCGGCGTTATCCGTGAAGTCATGAAGCATCCGAAAGTGAAAAAAGCGGTACTCGTCGACATCGACGGCAAAGTAATCGAGTACTCCAAAAAATATTTGCCGACTATTGCTTGCGAGCTGGACAACCCGCGCGTTGAAGTGCTCGTCAATGACGGCTTTATGCATATTCATGACCATAAAAACGAATATGACGTAATCATGGTTGACTCCACGGAACCGGTAGGCCCGGCGGCAAACCTGTTTACGCGTGGCTTCTACCAAGGCATTTACGAGTCGCTGAAGGAAGACGGCATTTTCGTTGCGCAAACGGACAACCCTTGGTTCAAAGCGGATCTGATTCAAAGCGTGAACAAAGACGTGAAAGAAGTGTTCCCTATCGTACGCGTATACGGCGCGAACATTCCGACATACCCAAGCGGCCTGTGGACGTTCACAATGGGCAGCAAAAAATACGATCCGACTGCGGTTGAAGAATCGGCGATTCCGGAACTGGACACGAAGTACTACACGCCTCGCTTGCACAAAGCGGCATTCGTGCTGCCTAAATTCGTAGAAGATCTCATTAAATAACAACCGACTTTGGAAAGCGAGGACAGCCTCATGAAATTGGATCAAAAATATTCCGGCAACGTCTTCATCCTTAGCTCGGATGATTACGCGGCTTCCAAAGCCGTTATTTACGGCATGCCGATGGACTTTACGGTAAGCTTCCGTCCAGGCTCGCGCTTCGGCCCTCCGCGCATCCGCGAGGTGTCGATCGGTCTTGAGGAATACAGCCCTTATCTGGATCGCAGCCTTGAAGACATCGAATACTTCGACGCTGGCGACCTGCTCTTGCCTTTCGGCAACGCGGAGCGCAGCCTTGAAATTATCGGCGAATTCGTTCGCGGCGTGCTGGCTGACGGCAAAATGCCGGTAGGCCTTGGCGGCGAGCACCTTGTATCGTGGCCGATCTTCCGCGAGGTTTACGCGAAATATCCAGACCTTGCGATCATTCACTTCGACGCCCACGCCGATCTGCGCGAGTCGTACGAAGGCGAGCCGCTGTCCCATTCGACGCCGCTGCGCAAAGCAGCCGGCCTGATCGGCGGCAAGAACGTGTACCAGTTCGGCATTCGTTCCGGCTCCCGCGAAGAGTGGCAATTTGCGCGCGAGAACATTAACTTCCACCCGTTCGAAGTGCTTGAGCCGCTCAAAAAAGTGTTGCCGGAGCTGGCAGGGCGTCCGGTATACCTTACAATCGATATCGACGTGCTTGATCCTTCCGCCGCGCCGGGCACCGGTACAGCAGAAGCAGGCGGCATTACGTCGAAGGAATTGATCGACGCGGTTCATGCGATCGCCCGTTCCGGCGTGAACGTAGTCGGCTGCGATCTCGTAGAGGTTGCGCCTGCTTACGATCCGACCGAGCAAACGCAAATCGTTGCATCGAAAGTCATCCGCGAGATGCTGCTTGGCTTTATCAAGTAATTGGAATATTTTAGACGATCGCTTCTCAGTTTGTGACTGAGGAGTGGTCGTTTGTTTGAAGGATACTCACACATATTTTCCATATTTTTCCCGACATCATAATACGATTAATGTTACAACTAGATCAACAGATCCCACCACGCCTCTTAACAATGCGTACCAAGGTGGGCCTTTTTATTTAACGGAGGATGTTTATGGGGCAGCAGTCGTCAATTAAGCTACCAGCTACATTCGAGGAACAGCTTCATATTTTGAAAAGGCGAGGTCTCGTAGTTGAAGACGATGATTTCGCTATCCGCGCTTTACAACGAATCAATTATTATCGTTTAAGTGCGTATGGGTTAAGTTTAAAGAACGAAGATCAATATCGTCCTGGAACAACTTTTTCGCAAATATACTCCCTATATGAATTTGATCATCGCTTTCGATATATTATTATGGAAATGACGGAGCAAGTTGAAATAGCTTTTCGTACTCATATTTCATATCATATCGCTCATGCCTATGGTCCTGTAGGGCATTATGAATCAGTGAATTTTGAAAAAGCTGCTTTCCATGCTGCTTTTCTAGCAGAATTAGATAAAGAGATTAAACGATCTCAGGAAATTTTTGTTCATATTGCAAAAAGTTATTATCAACTCCCAGCTGTTTATCTTGAAAGTTGGCTTAAATGTTTGTCGTACATCCGGAATATATGCGCGCATTACGGCAGATTATATAATAGACCGCTAACAAGTAAGCCGAGACTGTATTCCAAAGAAAAGAGTACGGGAATAAGACAGGACAGGGTCTTTGCTCATATATATGTCTTAAAGCAAATGATTTCTGATCGTGATAAATGGAACAATAGTTTTGTTGTTAGATTACAATCTTTGCTGGCTATTGAGGAAGTAAATTTGGAGGAGTTTGCCTATGCGCAATTGCGCAGGCAAGCTCCTTTTTGTATAGAGGTTTGCGAAAAAGGAACCGGATTCGCTGATTAGAGAAACGAATTTCGCTAATGGATCGAAAAAGCTGGCGTCAGCTGCGCGGAACGAACCGTTTTTCCTTATTGAAGAAGGCGGGTTCCCTATTAGCGAAAGTAAGTTCGCTATGGCCTCCCATGTGGCGTCTGGTGAGGACAAATAGCGAAATTTAGTTCGTTATATTGCGAACTGGATTCGCAAACGCCGATGCGATGGATGGTGTATTTGGAGCGGAGAGAAAGGGGCGCATTGAAGGGGGACGGAGCGAAAGGTGCGGAGTGAAAGGTGCCGAGCGATAGGTGCGGAGCGGAAGGCCATAGAGGGTTGGAGGATCGCGGCAGTTGGAGCATAATAAAAGAGTGACGGTTCATTATCCAATTCAGGAGGGTGCGACAACAATATGCGCATTCATTCGTTTCCGCCAGTGATCGACGATCGCGCGCGCGTGCTTGTGCTTGGTACGGCGCCAAGCGTGAAATCGCTGGAGCATAAACAGTTTTACGGACATCCACGCAATTATTTCTGGGGCGTCGTATACGGCTTGTTCGGAGCCGGTGCGCCGAACGATCATTATGGAAGCCGGCTTGCCTTCCTGCAAGAGCATCGGCTCGCCGTGTTTGATGTGATCGAGTCCTGTGAGCGCGAGGGCAGCCTCGACGTCAACATTCGCGATGAGAGGCCGAATGATCTTCCGGCATTGCTTGCGCAATATCCGGGGCTACGCTGCTTCGCTTTTAATGGAAGCAAAGCCTTCTCAACATTCCGCAAGTTTTACCGCAATCATCCCGCCTTTGAGCAATTGACGCTCGTTCAGCTCCCCTCGACAAGCCCGATCCCCACGCAAAAAATGCGCAATCTGGAGGATCGCATTGAGGCATGGAGCGTGCTGCTGCCTTTTTTGCAGCAGGAGGATTGAGCGCTTAGCCAAGCATCGGCAAAGGGGGCAATGCGGCGAATTGCCCGGCAATCGTTGAAATTGCGAGTCTACCTGTATATAGTAGTAACATACGAGAAGACTGGAAGCAGGAGCAGTGTTATGGCATCAGCAACATCGGATAGAAGGCAAGTGTCGATTACGCTGGAGAGCAAGCAGGGGAGTGAATCGACTCGGCACACGTACACCGGCGAATGGTTCCGCAAAGAGCGATCCGTGTACATACGTTATGAAGAAGGCGGCGGCTCTGAGGCTGAAGCGGTACGCACGATTATTCGTATCCGGGAAGGCGAGCTTCTCATTACGCGGCGAGGCGCGGTGGATTCTGATCAGCTTTTTCTGCGGGATGGCGGAAAGCAGCCGGGGCAATATCGTTCTCCGTATACGTCGTTTCAAATGGAGACGCTGACGGAGAAGCTGTCTGTAAGAGCCGGGGGCGGAAGAGACAACTCGGATTTAACGCCGCCTTTTACGATAGAATGGAAATATGAGATTTGGATCGACGATGAAATAACCGGCCGTTTTCAAAACCGCTTGCACGTAGCAGCCATTTAGAAGCGCAACTGATGATAAATAAGGGGGATGTTGGACAGATGAGTTCGAATGTACTGGATCAAATGTATGACAAGGTGAAAGAGGCGATCGCCGATGCGGCGGTAGCCGGAGGCTTGGCGACGCGCGAAGAGCTGCCGGCCTTTGTGCTGGAGGTTCCGAAGGATAAAGCGCATGGCGACTTGGCGACAAACGCGGCGATGCAATTGACGAAGCTGGCGAAAAAAAATCCGCGCCAAATCGCAGAGACGATTATCGCGAACCTGAACGGCGAGAAATTTGGCATTCAATCGGCTGAAATCGCAGGGCCGGGCTTTATTAACTTCCGTATGGACAAAAGCTACTTGTACACTGTTGTTGGCGAAGTTACAGCGGCAGGCGACAATTATGGCCGTATCCAAGCTGGCGCAGGCCAACGCGTCGAGGTGGAATTCGTAAGCGCGAACCCGACGGGCAGCCTTCACCTTGGACATGCCCGCGGCGCGGCTGTAGGCGACGCGCTGTGCAACGTGCTGGATTTTGCAGGCTACGAAGTAACTCGCGAATACTATATTAACGATGCAGGCAATCAAGTGAACAACCTGGCACGTTCGATCGAGGCCCGTTACCGCCAGGCGCTCGGCCAAGAGGCTGAAATGCCGGAGGACGGCTATCACGGCGAGGACATCGTCGGCTTCGGCAAGCTGCTTGCCGAAGAAGAAGGCGATCGTCTGCTGTCGCTTTCCGATGAAGAGCGCTTCGCTTTCTTCCGCCAATACGGCTTGGAGAAAGAGCTCGACAAAATTAAGCGCGACCTCGGCCGCTTCCGCGTCGGCTTTGATATTTGGTACAGCGAAACGTCGCTGTACGAAAGTGGTCAAGTCGAGCAAGCGCTCGACGCGCTGAAAGCGAAAGGCCAAGTGTATGAGGAAGAAGGCGCAACGTGGCTGTCGACAATGCCGTACGGCGACGACAAAAACCGCGTGCTTGTGAAAAATGACGGCTCGTACACCTATTTGACGCCGGACATTGCTTACCACCGCGACAAATTCAGCCGCGGCTACGACAAAATGATCAACATTTGGGGCGCTGACCACCACGGCTACATCCCGCGCGTGAAAGCGGCAATGGCTGCGCTCGGCAACGATCCGGACAAGCTGGTCGTGTTGATCGCGCAAATGGTCAGCCTGTTCCAAGACGGCGAGAAAGTGAAAATGTCCAAGCGTACCGGCAAAGCCGTTACGATGCAGGATTTGATGGACGAAGTCGGCGTTGACGCCATCCGTTATTTCTTCACGATGCGCAGCATGGATTCGCATCTCGATTTTGATATGGACCTGGCGATTTCGACATCGAACGAAAATCCGGTCTTTTACGTGCAATATGCGCATGCTCGCGTTTGCAGCATTTTCCGCCAGGCGGAGGAGCAAGGGCTGTCCCTTGCCGCACTCGAAAGCATCGACCTCGGCAAGCTTTCGACCGAGGCCGAGTTCGATCTGCTGCGCAAGCTCGGCGAATTGCCGCAAGAGGTGGCAGACGCAGCGGAACAATATGCGCCGCACCGTATCGTGCGTTATGTATATGAGCTTGCTTCGCAATTCCACAGCTACTACAAAGCGGAGCGCGTCATCACTGAAGACGCGGCGCAAACGCAAGCGCGCCTTGCGCTGCTCGGCGCTGTCCGCACCGTTATCGCGAACGCGCTTCGCCTTGTCGGCGTATCGGCGCCAGAGCGCATGTAACGCTGTAATGTCTACATTTCCGTAACAATAAAAAAGCTTCCTGGGACGCTCAACTCCCTGGAAGCTATTTTTGATGTTGATGCAAAAGCTGTGGAGAGAAAGATTGAGCTGGAGGAGCGAACGCGTCCGCCTTTGGAAAATGAGTGACTTTGAGCCCCGCTCACAGATCCTGATGTAAGGCCGGAAGTCCAATCTTTCTTGTAACAGCGACCAACAGAAACAACTTCTAATTGCTTTTTTAGGCTATCGCTCCAACGATTGCAGCATGCGCATAATATCGAGCTCGCCGGTTAGCTTGGGCGCTTTCGTTCCCCGGAGCGGCTGAACGGATCGCTTTAGAATCGATTTGATTTCGGCGGGAGAAAGTCCCGGCTTATGGGCGAGCAGAAGGGCTATCGCTCCGCTCACATGAGAAGTGGCCATAGAGGTGCCGCTCATCTCATGGTATTTGCCGCGCAGCCAAGCAGAGACAATTTTGTCTCCGGGAGCATAGATGTCAATGTATGATCCGCGATTGCTGAACGGCGCAACGCGCCGCAAGCGGGTGGATGCTCCGACCGATACGGTTTGCGGATAGCGGGCCGGATAGTCGACCGATCGGCGCTTGCCGTCGTTGCCGGATGAGGCAACAACAATAACGCCTGCATTATAGGCGTTCGTAATGGCGGTAAGCAGCGCTTTGCTGCGCGTCTTCATGCCAAAGCTCATGTTAATGATTTGCACCCGGTTGCGCACGCACCAATCGATGCCGAGAATAATGTCGGACACAAAAGCGCTCCCATTGTGGTCAAACGCTTTGACCGGAAATAGTTGCGCGCGGGGAGCGATGCCGATCATGCCTTGTACCTGATTGGCAGCGGCAATCGTTCCGGCGATATGGGTGCCGTGTCCATTATCGTCATGCGGCAGCATGCTCCGATTGAGCAGATTAATGCCGCGGGACAGCGAATGGCGGAGATCCGGGTGGCTGAAATCGACGCCGGTATCGATAACGCCGATTTTGACGCGATGGCCTGTTGTGGTACTCCAGGCTTGAGGGGCTTTTACATGCTGAACGCCCCAGGGGATGCCTTTTTCGAGCGAAAACGATTTTTGCGGAGCGGCGTGTACGGAAATGCGGCGATCATTCTCGATCCATACCCGACCGGCGAAACGCGACAGCGTTTCGAAAGCAGGAAGACGGCAGGATATTGCTCGGATAAGCTGAATTTGCTTGACGGCTTTAAGCTGCGCCGAATTGGCTGACGCTTCCGCCCACTCGTGCAGAAAACGCTGATAGTCGCTCTGCTGCTCGAAGCGAATGATTCGCTTGTGGGTCGCTTGGTCTTTGGCCGTCACCGTATCCTGCAGCCAATGGAGAAAGGCGGTTGTATCCAATTTCGCGTCCCCTCCCGACGGACGATGCTGAACTATTGTATGAACCGGTGAAGGAAGCCGCGTGAGCAACTTGCCCTTTTTCATATAATTAGGCAGATTGCCGTGTCAAAACGTGGAGCAGGACATAGGATGAAGTAAGAGCTCTTAGGGGCTCTCACGTCTCCGGATCGTTCCTTAGGGGATTGAGTTCCGGATGGATACAGTCAAAGCGAAGGGACCAGCCCTTCGCTTTTTGCTTGTGTGTCCAAGCCTGCCGCTATAATAGGAGCCGGAGGGGAGCTTGCTTTTTTGATGGAAATAGGTTTTACTATACTGTGATAAAGGAATGCGCCTTTAATTTAGAAGATGGCAAGAGAGGACGTGTCCATATGAGCAGCGGCAGCTTTGCATTGAAGCTTGATCCTGAGCGTGTGAAGGAAATGCCTATGGTCGATTTGGCGTTTGAAGTACTGAAAGCGGCAAATACACCTTATTACTACCGTGATCTGATGATGGAAATCGCGAAAATCCGCGGGCTTTCCGCCGATGAGATCAATCAGGTTATTGCGCAAGTATATACGGAAATTAACATCGACGGCCGTTTTGCATGTGTAGGCAGCAATATGTGGGGCTTGAAACGGTGGTATCCGGTTGAGCGCAGCGAGGATCCGATCTCGAACGCGAAACGCCCTCGTATTATTAACGACGACGATGAATTAGAAGACGACGATCTGTTTGCGGACGAAGAAGATGATTCTTATGCAGCCGAGGATGAAGATTACGATTCCTACGATGAGGATCGCGAGTTCGAGGAAGCCGAGGAAGAGTCCGAGGTTGATGAAGAAGTTGGCATCGACGAAGAAGAGATCGATGAGGAAATCGCCGATGAGGAGCTGGCAGATGATGAAGATGCCGATTCCGAAGAAGAAGATTATGACGACGATGAAGATGCGGATGACGACGACAAATAGTTGTCTGCTCTTCTGTTAGCGACCCGTAAAGGCTGTCTCCAAAGCGTAGATTACGCATTTGGAGGCGGCCTTTTATGGTGTAAGGAGCGGCTATGCCAGGAATTTCGCGCCAAAAGATGGAGATGCCCATTTACGATAGCTTAACGCTTGACAGGGGCAATTGCGACCATGTAAACTATTGCATGGGCTTTAAGATTCGCTTAACAGCGCCGTACAGCCAACGTGGAATAAATGCTCCAATCGGTCTGGCGGACAGCTAGCGTTTTGCGGTGAAATATAAGAGCAGCATAAGCGGGTTTGCCTTATGTGCTGTTGTATTTTAATAATATGCTAAACGAAAAGTGCCCCGTGAACACGGGTGTCACTTTTTTTGTTTGTACAATATCCATGTTTATCGGAAAAATGGGCAAACCTAAACATAACCATAGGAGCTTGGAGGGTTTCACACAGTGACGAAATACATTTTTGTAACCGGAGGCGTTGTTTCTTCCTTAGGTAAAGGGATTACAGCCGCATCGCTTGGTCGTTTGCTGAAGAACAGAGGCTTAAAGGTAACGATCCAGAAGTTCGATCCTTATATTAACGTTGACCCGGGGACAATGAGCCCGTATCAGCACGGCGAAGTATTCGTAACCGACGACGGAGCGGAGACGGATCTTGACCTCGGTCACTACGAGCGCTTTATCGATATTAATCTGACGAAGCACAGCAGCGTAACGACCGGCAAAATTTACTCCAACGTCATCAGCAAAGAACGCCGCGGCGAATACTTGGGCGGCACGGTTCAAGTTATCCCGCACATTACGAACGAAATTAAAGAACGCGTCTACCGCGCGGGCAAAGAAGCCGGTTCCGACGTTGTTATTACCGAAATCGGCGGCACCGTTGGCGATATCGAGAGCTTGCCGTTCCTGGAAGCGATTCGTCAAATCAAGAGCGACATCGGCCGCGACAATGTGATGTACATCCATGTAACGCTCGTTCCTTACATTAAAGCAGCCGGCGAAGTGAAAACGAAACCGACGCAGCACAGTGTAAAAGAGCTTCGCAGCATCGGCATCCAGCCGAACGTCATCGTTACCCGCACCGAGCATGCGCTTGCGGAAGACTTGAAACGCAAAATCGCGCAATTCTGCGACGTGGACGCTAATGCCGTCATCGAGTGCCGCGACGCATCGACATTGTACGATGTGCCGTTGATGCTTCAAGAGCAAGGGCTGGACGAGATCGTTGTGAACCATTTGAAATTGACGACGAATCAACCGGATATGACGGAATGGATCGCCCTCGTCGATCGCGTGAAATCGCTTCGCAAAACAACGGAAATTGCTATCGTCGGCAAATACGTTGCCTTGCATGACGCTTACCTCAGTATCGTTGAGGCGCTGAGCCATGCCGGCTTTGATGCGGATTCCGAAGTGAAGCTTCGCTGGGTCAACGCGGAAGAGCTTTCCGACCAGAACGTGGAGGAGAACCTTCAAGGCGTGCACGGCATTCTCGTTCCGGGCGGCTTTGGCGATCGCGGTATCGAAGGCAAAATTTCCGCTATCCGCTATGCTCGCGAGAAGCGCATTCCATTCTTCGGCATTTGCCTTGGCATGCAAGTTGCCGTTATCGAATATGCGCGCAATGCTGCTGGTCTCGACAATGCCAACAGCTCCGAGATCAATCCGGCTACACCGTATCCGGTCATCGATCTGCTGCCGGATCAGAAAGATATCGAAGATATGGGCGGCACGATGCGCCTTGGCCTCTATCCGTGCAAGCTGGTTCCAGGCTCCCTTGCGGCAACGGAATACGGCGACGAGCTCGTCTATGAGCGCCATCGCCACCGGTATGAATTCAATAATGAATACCGCGAGCGGATTGAAGGAGCAGGCCTGCGCATTTCCGGTACGTCGCCGGACGGCAGACTGGTTGAAATGGTCGAGCTGCCGGATCACCCTTGGTTCTTGGCCGTGCAATTCCATCCGGAATTCACTTCGCGTCCGAACCGTCCGCAGCGTTTATTCCGCGGATTTGTGCGCGCGGCAGTAGCTTACTCGGGTCAATAAATGCTTTTCTTACAACAAATGTAAGGTTTTTCTAATAATTTTATAAAGTGTCAGAAGGATAATAGCGTTCTTCTCGCGAATATATTAACGATTATGGAAGAGTTGACCAATTGGTGCTCGGTCGTAGGAGGTAATGAATTTGGAGAAGAAAAAGGTATTGATCGTTGACGATCAGAACGGTATCCGGGTGCTTTTGATGGAAGTATTCAGCAATGAAGGGTACAACACTTTCCAAGCTTCTAACGGTAAGTTGGCACTTGAAATTGTGAAGAAGGATAACCCGGATCTCGTTCTGCTCGACATGAAAATCCCCGGGATGGACGGGCTCGAGATTTTGAAGCACGTAAAAACAATTAATCGTGATATTAAAGTTATCATGATGACAGCTTACGGTGAGCTGGATATGATTAAAGAAGCGACTGATCTCGGGGCGCTCATGCATTTTACGAAGCCTTTTGATATTGATGAAATGCGGATTGCGGTCAACATGCAGCTTCAAGGCGGAAGCTCAAACAGCCGATTCGCAGTGGGGTCCTGAGAAGGGCCTCTTTTTTTATGCACGAGACTTTGTACGGCTGTATTTATGAGAAGGAAGGAGCTGATTCTGAAAGGCGTGTTAGAAAGCTCTAATTCAGGCAAAAGTATATTACGGTTTTACCATTCTGTTAATCAATATGGTATAATGGCTCAGAATGACGAGTCGAAAGCGAGCTTGATGATTTTAAGAGGCATTGAAAGCCGTTACCCGGTTCGGAAGCAATAATGAAATGCAATAAACGGAGCACGGGTCAAGGATCGCCAAATGGAGGCGTTTTTTTCCTATGTTCCCTTCCAACTATGCGGGAGGATAACCATTAATGGAGAAATTGATGATACGCGGCGGTCGTCCGCTGCGAGGAACCGTTCAGATAAGCGGAGCAAAGAACAGTGCGGTTGCATTGGTTCCAGCCGCTATATTAGCAGAATCGGAAGTTGTTTTGGATAATTTGCCTCACCTTAGCGACGTTGCTGTCCTAAGTGAAATTCTGGAGGATCTCGGTGCCGTTGTCGATTGGCAGGGCGACGTGATGAAGATCGACCCTTCCCGCCTGGAGGCCAAGCCTATGCCGAATGGCAAAGTAAAGCTGCTTCGCGCGTCGTATTATTTAATGGGTGCGATGCTGGGGCGCTTCGGCGAAGCGACGATCGGATTGCCGGGGGGCTGCAACTTCGAGCCGCGGCCGATTGACCAGCATATTAAAGGCTTTGAAGCATTGGGCGCTACCGTTACAAATGAACATGGATCGATGCGGATTTCTGCAAAAGAATTGCGTGGAGCTAAAATTTATCTCGACGTAGTCAGCGTCGGAGCGACGATTAATATTATGCTTGCGGCCTCGCGGGCCAAAGGCGCTACAATTATCGAAAATGCGGCGAAAGAGCCTGAAATTATAGATGTAGCTACTCTTTTAAATGCCATGGGCGCAAAAATCAAAGGAGCAGGCACGGAAACGATCCGGATCGAAGGCGTGGACAGTCTGCACGGCTGCCGCCACTCCATCATTCCTGACCGGATTCAAGCGGGCACGTATATGATTGCCGCTGCGGCAACGCGCGGCGATGTATTGATTGATAACGTTATTCCGAAACATATGGAAGCGATGACGGCCAAGCTCGAAGAAATGGGCGTAATCGTCGAGGAGCAGGATGAAGCGATTCGCATTATCGGCGCCGAGAATTATTCGCCGATCGACGTTAAAGCGCTCGTCTATCCCGGCTTTGCGACGGATTTGCAGTCTCCGATGACAAGCCTGCTTACACAAGCGACAGGCGTCAGCATTCTTACGGATTATGTATACAGCAATCGGTTTAAGCATATACCGGAACTTACGCGCATGGGCGCGGACATTCGCGTCGAAGGACGCTCGGCCATAATTGAAGGCGGCAAGCTTAACGCAGCCAAGGTCCGCGCAACCGACCTGCGCGCGGGCGCAGCCCTCGTTATTGCCGGTTTGACCGTAGCAGAGGGAGTGACTGAAATTACCGGCGTCGAGTATATTGACCGGGGCTATGACAACCTCGTCGACAACTTGCGCCGTCTTGGCGCAGATGTGTGGCGTGAGAACGATCCTTCCTAGTTAAAACATCTATTAATCTTGAATTCGGTGCCTACTTGCGAATAGAAGGCACCGAATTCGGTATATAATGATAAATCGGCTCTTTTAAAACATTAAACAAAGTGGTGAGAATATGACGGATCTTCAGATCGCTGATCTGGAAGAGATGAAGCTGACCGACATGTACAAGCTGGCGAAGCAGTATCAGATTCCGTACTATGGTCAGTTGAAGAAAAAGGAATTAATTTTTGCTATTTTACGCGCGCAAGCGGAAACAAGCGGGTTTATGTTTATGGAAGGCATATTGGATGTGCTTCCGGACGGCTATGGCTTCTTGCGTCCAATCGGCTACTTGCCAAGCAAAGAAGATATTTATATTTCAGCCTCGCAAATTCGCAAGTTCGATCTGCGGAACGGCGATCTCGTATCCGGGAAATGCCGTCTGCCGAAGGAAAAAGAGAAGTTTTTCGGATTGCTGCAAGTAAACGCCGTAAACGGAATGGATCCGGCTACCGCGGCAGAGCGTTTGCATTTTCCCGCACTCACTCCCCTTTATCCACAAAAGAAACTCGTTTTGGAGACGGCTCCTAATAAAATTTCGACCCGAATTATGGATTTGCTGGCGCCAGTCGGTCTTGGACAGCGCGGACTTATCGTAGCGCCGCCAAAAGCGGGCAAAACGCTATTGCTCAAGGAAATTGCCAACAGCATCTCGACGAACCATCCGGATATCGAGCTTTTTGTGCTGCTGATCGACGAGCGGCCGGAGGAAGTAACCGATATGCAGCGTTCGGTTAAGGGCGAAGTTGTAGCATCGACATTCGACGAGTTGCCGGAAAATCATATTAAAGTCGCGGAGCTCGTGCTGGAGCGGGCGTTGCGCCTTGTTGAGCACAAGAAGGATGTCGTTATTCTGCTCGACAGCATTACGCGTCTGGCCCGTGCTTACAACGTTGTTGTACCGCCGTCCGGCCGTACGCTCAGCGGCGGTATCGATCCGGCTGCGTTCCACCGTCCGAAACGGTTTTTCGGCGCGGCCCGCAATGTCGAGGAAGGCGGCAGCTTGACCATTCTGGCAACTGCGCTTATCGAGACGGGATCGCGTATGGACGATATCATTTATGAAGAATTTAAAGGTACGGGCAACATGGAGCTGCATCTCGACCGGAAGCTGGCTGAACGCCGTATTTTCCCTGCGCTTGATATTCGTCGTTCAGGCACGCGCCGGGAAGAGCTGCTGCTGTCAAAGGAAGAGCTCGAGAAAATTTGGGTTGTGCGCCGCAATATGACCGATACGCCGGATTTCGTCGACGGCTTCTTGAAGAAGCTGGCTGACAGCAAGTCAAACAGCGAGTTTTTGACGGCTCTGGATACATCGGAGGAGAAACCTCAACAGCGGACGCCGCAAAGAAGCGGATCTGCTGCGAGTTCCAGCTCATCGGCATCGTCGCAGTCTTCGGCAGGAACGGGCTCGGCTGGAAGAAGACCGTCTCCGCGCTCGGCATCGTCGCAATCGTCGACGCATAGCACATAGGCTGCTTGAAGGAGGACATCAAAGATGAATTTGGTCTATGCGGATGATAATGGCAACGTATTTGATCATCCTGAATATATAGCGCTTGGCCGCAGCGGGGACATAGTCGTCGAACTGATGGAAGACGAACTGATTCCGCTGCCAAGCGGAGCGACGCTGGTCGGATTGCCGCACACGCGACCGACGTGCATGGATCCCGACACGGGCGAAATGAAACTGCTCGACGGCAGCGTGCAGGCCGTTGGCGCGCTGCTTCCGCAAGGCTACACCAGACTTGCGCTT
The DNA here is from genome assembly GCF_009737085.1 of Paenibacillus sp. NEAU-GSW1. Taxonomy (GTDB): domain Bacteria; phylum Bacillota; class Bacilli; order Paenibacillales; family Paenibacillaceae; genus Pristimantibacillus. Next base: position 6,392 of record NZ_WOVL01000026.1, on the reverse strand, counting down.
CCCGGTTACGTGAAGACCGACAAGAACGAGAAGTTTCCTTTGTTCGGCTATACGGCAGTTGTCTGGAAAGACGGCGGCTTCTATGTCGCTGCGGAGCAAAGCGATGATCCGTACAAGTGGGATCCGCTTAACTGCGACCGCAAACAAGTAAAGAGCCAAGTGGAGACGCTGCTGAACAAATATCCGGAAAACCGGCTGTACAAACATCTCTCCAACTGTGCGCTCGGTTACGAGTGTCTGACGTCGTCGAATACGTTCCTGCAGCGCTGGGAAGGCGGGGTTCCGGTATCGTATTCGTGCAATGCGGGCTGTTTCGGCTGTATTTCCGAACAACCGGACGACAGCGGCTTTGTCGCGCCGCAGACGCGGATGAATTTCAAGCCGACGGTTGAAGAAATAACGCAAATTATGCTGGAGCATCTGCGCACGCCGGAGTCCATTATCAGCTTCGGTCAAGGCTGCGAGGGCGAACCGTCCACGCAAGCGAAAATTATTGTGGAAGCGATGCGCGAGGTGCGCAGCCAGACGTCGCAAGGCTACATTAACATCAATACAAATGCCGGACTGACCGACCACATCCGCGCCATTGTCGACGCGGGTCTTGATCTCATGCGCGTCAGCACGATCAGCGCGCTGGACGATCATTACAACGCTTATTACAAGCCGCGCGCCTACAATCTGGCTAACGTAGAGAAATCGTTGAAATATGCGACCGACAAGGGCGTATACACTTCGATCAACTATTTGATTTTCCCCGGCGTAACCGACCGTGAAGAAGAAATCGAGGCGATGATCGGCTTCGCGAAGCGAACAGGCCTAAAGCTTATTCAAATGCGCAACCTGAACATTGACCCCGAGAGCTACTTGGAGCTCATTCCTCCGGCGCAAGGCGAAATTTACGGAATGAAGCAAATGCTGGAAATATTCCGCGAGGAGCTTCCTGATGTCGTGATCGGCTCCTACACGCACTTGCCTCCTGCAGCGATGCGCAAATAGCCCTGTGCAATTGGAAAAGACAATTACATTGCAAGGCGGATAACGTCATGCTATAATCCGATATGTGTGATTTTAACTCTGAATCCGCATGTGATTCAGGGCAGAAAGAGGTGAACGAGATGAAACAAGGTATTCATCCGACATACCACGTCTCCAATATTACTTGCGCTTGCGGTAACACTTTCGAAACAGGTTCGATCAAACAAAACCTGCGCGTAGAGGTTTGTTCCCAATGTCACCCGTTCTTCACGGGTAAGCAAAAGTTCTTGGATGCCGGCGGCCGCGTCGATCGTTTCAAAAAGAAATACGGCATCTAATTCCGCCACTATTTGGCAGAATACAAGAACCTCCCTCAGCCATCCTATGGTTAAGGGAGGTTTTTTATATGGCTAATGTGAAAGCATTTTTGGCGGGGGCCGCGATTGTTTCGGCTTGCTCGCTTAGTTTATATGGCTGCAGCGCCAATCCGAGTGTGAAGGAAAATAAAACCTACGGACATGACGGCTATCTGGGCTACTCCAACAGCAACCCGAATATACCAAACAATTTTTCCTATCTGAATTACAAGTCGGACGGCAAATTTGCCGGTCAAGTGCTGGACGGGTTGAAAGGCGACGGCGTGGAAAGCAATCAATTGTTTTTCAACGGAGAACATCTTCGCGCTGTTGTCAATGTCAGAGACGATATGTCTGACGCAGAGAAAGAAAATGTTCGTCAAAAAGCGCAAAAGCTGCTTCAAACGAATATGCCTCGTTATGAAGTGACCGTTGAAGCGGTTCGATAGATGCGATTTGCCGCATAAATGTAAATTTCACCCATGAGTTGCGCTTTAGGTTTGAATGGGCTATACTTATTTTTGCCGTGCTAGATGGGGAGATAGCGGTGCCCTGTAACTCGCAATCCGCTTTAGCGAGGTTGAATTCCTGTTTGAGGTTATGCAATGCAGGGTTTGGCGCTTACAATCAGTGTTGACAGTTGGGTCCTCCGCAATGGACGCTTGTGAACCCGGTCAGGTCCGGAAGGAAGCAGCCGTAAGCAAGTTAGTTCATGTGCCGGGGGAGTGCCTGGCTCGAGCTGAGTCGTAAGAATGCCGCCTGGACTGCATGTATCGAGGGCAGGTGCACGGTTCTAACAATTAGATAGGCAAGCGAATGACACCAAAGATGCGTTTCGATTTACTCGGAGCCGCGGAAGATGGTGTTTTTGTTTTTTTCGGACTATTGTTTTTATCGGACAGTTGATGTTGTATAATAGAGGGGAATTCGGAAAGCTGAAGGGAACGGTCCGCGTGACACATATAGCATTGTATCGTGCCTGGCGTCCGCAGACGTTTCGGGATATGGTCGGGCAACAGCATATCATTCAAACGCTGCAAAATGCTTTGCGCGAAAATCGCGTCTCGCACGCGTATTTGTTTAACGGTCCGCGAGGCACCGGGAAAACAACCACGGCGAAAGTAATGGCGAAAGCGGTTAACTGCGAACGCGGCCCTGCAATTGAGCCTTGTAATGAATGCGACGCTTGCCGAGGCATTACGGCCGGACATATTATGGATGTGGTAGAGATTGACGCCGCCTCCAACCGGGGTATCGACGAAATTAGAGATATTCGCGATAAAGTGCGATATGCCCCATCGGAAGTACGTTATAAAGTATATATTATTGATGAAGTCCATATGCTTACCGCCGAAGCGTTTAATGCTTTGCTGAAGACGCTCGAGGAACCGCCGGGACATGTCATCTTCATATTGGCGACAACAGAGCCGCATAAATTGCCTGCAACCATTATATCGCGATGCCAGCGATTCGATTTCCGTCAGGTATCGTTAGAAGAACAGTCGGAACGATTATCGGAAATATGCCGGGAAGAGGGCATTGAAGCCGATGAGGATGCGATTTCATATATTGCTCGGCTGTCGGAAGGCGGCATGCGCGATGCGATAAGTCTGTTAGAGCAGGTAGCGGCGTTCGGCGGCTCGAGAATTACGCTTGAAGCAGCGGTTGACGTTACGGGCGGCATGGCGGCTGAGCAGTTTTATCAGCTTGCGGAAGCGGTTCGCGACCGTAATGCGGCAGCGATTCTGCCTTTGGTAGAAAGCTTGACGCAGGCAGGCAAAAGCGCGGACAAATGCATGGAAAATTTAATCTATTATTTTAGAGATTTGCTCGTGCTCAAGCTGGCGCCTCAGGGCGCTGCAACGGAGCGGGTTGTCGATGCCGAGCAGTTCCGTTCGATGGCGGAGTCGTTGTCTGCGGAACGGCTGTTTCAGATGATCGATACGTTGAACCGTTATCAATCGGAGATGAAGCATGCTTCCCAGCCGCAAACGCTGTTCGAAGTCGCGCTTATGAAGATTTGCACCAGCGGAGACGGCGCGTCGTCCGCAGGCAGGGCGGCTTCCGCCGAAGGAGGCGCGCCGGCTGCGGATTCGGCGGAGCTGCACAGGCTGCGCCAGCAGGTCGAGCTGCTGGAGCGCAAGCTCGAGCAGCTGCTGAAGAACGGCGCAGCAGCCGGCGGAGCGAGCGCGCCGGGAGGCGACGCCGGCCAAGGCAGATCCGGCGGCGCCGTTCGCCAACCGTTTGGGCGGGGCGGCGGCGCGGCAGGGGGCGGCATAAGAACGGCGACAGTTAAGCTGGATCCGTATATCGCCGCTGCCGGCAATACCGCGACAGGCCAAGCTCGCATGAAGTGGAATGAAGTGCTGCAGCGGGTGAAAGAGGCAAAGATCACGGTTCATGCTTGGCTCGTTGATGGAGAACCTGTTTCAATGACGGAGGATTCGGTGCTCGTAGGCTTTAAGAACACGATGCATCGAGAGACGACGGAGAAACCGGCCCATCGCGAAATTATTGAACGTGTCCTGCAGGATACGTTCGGCAAGCCTGTTCGATTGGCGACTGTCATGCTTAAGGAATGGCAGGCGGCAGCTGAACGGGGAGGCGGTTCATCGCCTGATATTGAGCTTACGCCCGATGCGATTGACGCAGGCGAGCCTTCTCAGCCCAAATGGGTTGAGGAAGCGGTCAAGCTTTTTGGCGAAGATCTCGTCGTTGTGAAAGAAGACTAACCAAACTACATTTATGAGGTGAATAGTAATGAACAATATGAACCAAATGATGAAGCAAGTGAAGAAAATGCAAGAGCAAATGATGAAAGCTCAAGAAGAGCTTGTAAACAAAACGGCTGAAGGTACAGCTGGCGGCGGCGTAGTTACAGTCGTTGCAAACGGACATAAGAAAATTCTTAGCATTGCAATTAAGCCGGAAGCGGTAGATCCGGATGACGTTGAAATGCTGCAAGACCTTGTTATGACTGCAGTAAACGATGCGTTGACTAAAGTCGACGATGTCGCAAACCAAGATATGAGCAAATTCACAGGCGGCATGAAAATCCCAGGCCTGTTCTAGTTTTGCAAACGAACAACGCTTGAGCTTGATCCAAGCGTTGTTCTTGCTTTTGCTTCGTTTTTTCTGTTTGCTTGAAAGGAGCTGCGCTTGTTGTATTACCCCGAACCGATAGCGAAATTAATTGATGCGTTCACACGGCTGCCGGGCATTGGCCCCAAGACGGCCGCGAGGCTCGCTTTTCACGTGCTGCGAATGAAGGAAGACGATGTCATCGATTTCGCTAAAGCGCTGGTAAGCGTAAAAAGAAATCTTACGTATTGTTCGGTCTGCTGCAATATTACCGATACCGATCCATGCCGGATTTGTCAGGACAAAACACGTGACGGCTCCATTATTTGCGTCGTTCAGGAATCGAAGGATTTGGTGGCGATGGAGCGAACGAAAGAGTTCCAAGGCTATTATCACGTTTTGCAGGGAGCGATTTCCCCGATTGAAGGGATCGGTCCCGATCAGATTCGGATTGCCGAGCTGCTTCAGCGGCTAAGCGATGAGCGAGTCCAGGAATTGATTTTGGCGACCAATCCGAATATTGAGGGCGAAGCGACCGCGATGTATATATCGAGGCTCGTGAAGCCTTTCGGCATTCGCGTTACTCGGATTGCGCACGGCTTGCCGGTTGGCGGCGATTTGGAGTATGCGGATGAAGTGACGCTGTCCAAAGCGCTGGAAGGCCGCAGAGAGTTAAGCTGATTTATAGATGAAAAAGGCTGTCTTACTGACTTCGTTATTGAGGTCCGGTGAGGCAGTTTTGTTTTTTATTAGAACAAATGGTCCCTCAAGATCTAATGAAATTAGCGGGCAACCGGCTCATTTCACGAGGCTTCTTCGGTTCTATTTTTGTCCTATTGATTATACATATGGAGTAATGAGGACTGATAGAAATGGACAAGCGAAGGAGGGCTCGGCAATGGGGATGCTGAAGCGGCGGGCAGCGGGAGAAGAAATGGCAAGGGGAAGAAAGGCCGAGAAGATCGGACTGGGGCTTGCGGGAGAAATGGACACGGTACAGTGGACGGATCAATTGCGGCAGGAAATTGCAGAAGCGCATCGAGAGTGGGTTAATGCGAATCGCTTTTTTGATGTAGCCGAGGGGCAGGATCAGGTTGATTACGCGATCTATTCGATTATTACAGCGGAAAAGCGTTATGAAATGCTCCTGCGGGTAGCAAAAAGAACGTGCCAGAAATGGCCGGAATGGAGGGGGACTTTACGATGAATGTTTTTTGGCTTGCGCTGTTTATTATTTCGTCTTTGCTGTTAATCGGGGTGTTAGTACGCCAAAGGTTGTCCTGGAGCTGGGTAAAAGGATTCGCGCTTCATTTAGCGCTTGCAGCCGGCGTGTTATATTTGCTTAACTTTTCAGGTATGATATCGAATGTCTACATTCCGCTTAATCCCGCGACGATTGGCACTGTTGTTGTGCTGGGAGTTCCCGGCATCGCGTTAATTGCAGGCGTCCAGTATTTTATTGTATAAGCGGCGAACAGAGCGATTCGTTGCGATCGGAGTCAGCAATTAAGGCGGGGACGATCAGCGTAAAAGATGGCTTATTGAATAGGATTAGACTCTGGGGTTGACGCCACGGATAAAAGTATGCTACATTAGTTCTCGCGCCAAAGAGCAACAGAGAGCAAGGAAATAAAGCTTCAAAAAAGTTTTTTAAAAAAGTACTTGCAATCATCTGGGCGTCTGTGATATATTATAAAAGTCGCCGCTGAGAAAAACGCGGTTGACACGAAAAAGAAATTGTTCTTTGAAAACTGAACAACGAGCGAAACTGCCCCGTTAGAAAATAACGGAAAAGCGATAAAACAAAGTAATGAGCAAGTCAAATTCTGACCGGGATTTTCCGATCAGCCTTGGGCTGGACAATCGGAAAACCCTTTCTATGGAGAGTTTGATCCTGGCTCAGGACGAACGCTGGCGGCGTGCCTAATACATGCAAGTCGAGCGGATCTGATGGAGTGCTTGCACTCCTGACGATTAGCG
>NZ_WOVL01000025.1 GCF_009737085.1 Paenibacillus sp. NEAU-GSW1 | reverse complement strand
CATAAAAAGCTGCGTATTTATTCCAATTACGTTCCTTACCAGTATGGAAAAGCAAAAGAACCGCTAACCTCAACATGATTAACTTTTCATGTGGGGGCTGCGGTTCTAAAACCATGGAGGTTTTGTTTTGGGGATAACTACAAAAAAATGGCTGTCTGCCGCGTTCTTTTCTGTGAATAAAAATGTGTGTGAAAAGTGAATAGTTTTTTCACAGGCGACTGTGGATAATGTGTATAAAGTGAATAATTATGGAGTGATAACGTCGATTTCCAATAATTAGCGACATTAAGCTTTACAATTCCTTTGTTTATTGATGTCGATATATACAGAATTAACTAACAATTTACGCGCTTATGTGGATAAACCTGTGGACAACAGGGACATTTTTTCAAAAGACTTGCGGCACCGCAAATCAATTGCGTGAACTTGCATACAAGTTTTCGGTGCAACGATCTGAATGATCGGTTATGGTAGAGTTACTAGAAGCGACGGGCACTAAATCTGTTGAATGGAGGGTACTACAGTGGGAAAGCAGACGGTCATTCAAGTAAGCTCGGTGAGCAAGAGCTACGGCAGCAATAAAGCGGTCGAGCAGGTGTCCTTTCAAGTTAATGAGGGTGAGATGTTCGGGATTATCGGGACTAACGGAGCAGGCAAAACGACGCTGCTGGAAATGTTAATGGGTCTCCGAAAGCCCGACAATGGACGGATTGATGTGTTAGGCGTAGATGCCATAATGGAAGCGGAGAGACTGAAGGAATATATCGGCATCTATTTGCACAGCACTTCATTGGTGGACAAGTTGACTGTGCGCGAAGCTTTGGAGATGTTTCAGTCTTTTTACACCAGGAAAATGGATTTGGACGTTCTTATCCATCAGTTTGGTTTAGAGCCTTATGTAAATAAAGCAGTTAAACGTTTATCCGGAGGATGGCAGCAGCGAACCGCGCTTGCGATCGCTCTTGTAAATGATCCGAAAATTGTTTTTCTGGATGAGCCTACGACAGGACTCGACAGACAAGCGAGAACCGATTATTGGTCGCTGGTATTGGAATTGAAACGTCAAGGCAGAACGATTGTGATGTCTTCTCATGATATGGGAGAAATGCAGCGAAACTGCGACCGAATTGCTGTATTGCGCAAGGGCAGCGTTGTGAAATGCGATACGCCGAGCAAATTGATATCGCAAATCCCTGCAGGAGGTTTGACGATGGAGGCCGTTTACGTACATTTTGCATATGCAGAGGTGTAAGGGCTTCCAAAACCTGGAGGAGGGCTTCTGAATATGGATCAAGGAACTGACACCAAAAGTCCGCCGACTAACCGCAGCGAAGTCATTGAGAAACGAATGGCGATGCTTGCGGCATTGTTTGATAAATTGAATGAGGAGGCGAGTGCGGAACAGCAAATCGTGAAGGAAAATAATAAGGAATCGTTTCTGCAAAGGGAGGGAATTAAGTTTAAAATTAGACAAGCGGTTGCCGGCATTTTCTTCCATCGTGTAGAATGAAGTCATTATTTAGAAGACGGAGGACGATCCGTGGAAGATCATGTATCTCTTATTAAGCAAGAAATGCGGTCGCTAGCGACGACGTATTTGACTGACGGAAGCATGCTCGAATATGCCAATTGCTTCATTGAGCATAAGTTTACGGAACCAATGAAGTTCGGACCGCTGACCGTGCTCCATTATGATATGTTTGGCGGGAAGGGCAAAGCCGTCTATCTAGCGGCATCGTCGATCGAGCTGTTCGTTCTTGCTTCGGATATATTAGACGATCTCCAGGATCAGGATGCGCCTCAGCAGCCTTGGTCCCGGGCGCCTTTACCTGTAGCTCTGCATTTGGCAGCATCATTTATGACGCTGTCGCAGCAGGCGATCGCAGCATGCGGGGAAGAGCCGGCAATTGTCCTGCGCACGATGGAAATGATGAACAGGCAGCTGCTGACTGCCGCAAACGGACAAATGGCAGATATTCTCGACGCGGTAATAGATGAAGAGTCCTATTTTGATGTAGTTAAAAAGAAATCTGCGGCGCTTCTCGTGCTTGCATGCATGACGGGAGTCATGCTGTCGGGAAGATCTTGGCATGCCGGCGTTGCGGAGTATGCGCTTGAGCTGGGCATTGCGGCTCAAATTGAAAATGATAGACGAGACCTGCTCCGTTGGGATGAGAAGAGTGATTTCTTGCAACGAAAAAAAACGGCGCTTACGCTTTATTTGCTAGAAGACCTAGGAGAGAAGGATCGATGGGTCGCCGATTATTACGAGGGACGCTTGCCTGCGTCCAGCATTGAGGGCAGGGAGAATGACTTTAGCGAGCTCTGCGAAAGATCCGGCGCGATGCTGTATGGAGCCGCTTTGTTCAATCTTCATTTTAATCGATTCATGGAGCTGTTGGCGGGGGTACCCGAAGCAGCAAGACGTTCGGACGATATATTGCGGCTTGTAGCAGGAAGAACGAATCAGGTCGAAACACCGCAATGACCATTGCGGTAAATACGAACTAGATTAGCGTTTGCTGTCGAAACAAATCCTGCTATATTAGAATCAGTAATTGATTCTAATATAGCAGGAGGAGTTAATATGTTAAAAGAAGCTATCCGTACGTTGGCAGGTAATGGTTTTGTATTGAACGCGCAGCCTCAATTGGCAGGTGTATCCGCGTCGCAGCACAACGCACTCCAAGATGCGCTTAAGAATCAACAAGAGAAGAAAGACAATTATCAAATGGCATTCTGGGCGTAATCCCCAGAATAACTTAGGTTCGATGCAGGAGGAGAAGCATGAGGAACATACATATCAAAGGCATAGTAACTTCTCTCTTCCTGCTCATCCTATCGGCCGTGTTGCTTTACTTAACCCTGACAATTATCAGGGAGCCGTTTATCGGATTAGAAGTCCGCGAGAATGGCGGGAAATACTTTGTCGAAGCGATTGAACCTGCGGGACAAGCAATTGTCAAAGGAATTGCGATCGGCGATGAAATTGTAGAAGTGAACGGCAAAGCCGCTGACGAATACCACTATTTGAACAAATTTTTCTCCGTCGAAAAGGCGCAGACCGTATTAGTTATGCATAATGACGGCACGCCGGCGCTGGTCTCATTCAGTAAAGGCTGGAACGGAGAACATTCGGCTTCGGAATTGCTCATACAGTTATATTTGCCATTGATTTCACTCGTATTGTTCACGGGACTTTCTACCTTTTTATACCGCAAACGCAAAGATGATCGCGCCGCTTTAATGCTTATGCTGTTCTTTGTCATTATCGGCTTGAGCTATTATTCATCTGCAGCGTCATATAGGAGCGATTTGGTAGGCTACTCGATTATGTATGTAGCGCTTCCTTTCATACCGTCTCTTTTCTTGTTGTTCATGAACAGCTATCTTAAAAGATATGATGTCGATTTTATTAGCAAATCCTGGATGATTGGGCTGTTTGGCATCTCGGGAATCGTTCAATTAGGCTGTTTGATTTATGTTTGGACTGATCTTATTCCAGGTAAAATCTTTTTATTTATTCGCATGATTTATTACGGTACTTTGCTTGTGGGCAATTTCTTATGCATTGTTCTGTTAATTAAGAAATATTTGTTTTACAGAAACACCAAGCTGAATTCGTTGTTCAAAATTACGCTCACCTCTCATATCGTGGCGTTTACTCCGTTTACGGTTATGAATGTGCTGCCTTTGTTTTTCGGATATTCGCAAATATTGCCGGCTGCTTTCACAGCGCCCTTCCTCTTTGTACTGCCGGTCGTTTATTTCTATTTGCTGACTTCGAATCAATTGTTCGACATTGATTTTATTCTGTCACGCTTCAGATATTACACGTCGTTAGCAATCATTCCGGCGATAATAATCACGTTCGTATTAACGGCGATTATGAAAAGCCAGTCCAGTATTTCCTGGATTATGATGTTTCAAATCTTTACGATTGTTTATATCGGCATTACCTTGTTTCTCTACGTGAAGGAACAGATTGACCATAAATTCCGTCCTAAGCTGTTCAAATCGATGTACAGCTATCAGGATAGTCTGGATCGTTTCTCGCGCAAAATTGCGAGAGTTATGAAACGAGCCGATTTGGAAGAGGTTTTGAAACAAGAATTAAATGAGCTGCTTCCTGTTAATCGAATCGACTTTTTGCTCGTTGATCAAGCGGAAGCCGTCGTCAAACCAATTGGGGAGACGGCAGAAGAGCAAGGAACGGCAATCTTTTTGCTGCAAGTGTCTGAAACGTTGAAGGTAGGCGAGATGGTCGAGCTTCCTCATGGTCTCGGACTTGTAATGGGACGCCAGCGTTCCAAATATCATATCGTCTGGATCGGTTCAAAAACGAATCATACGCGCTTTAACTCGGACGAGCTTCGTTGGTTAAAGACGATGGCGAATTATGCCAGCATTGTTTTTGAAAACTTGTACTTAATAGAAGGGCTTATCGAGGACTTGGAGTCGGAGGTTCAGAAAGAACAAACGACATCGCCTTGGGTATTGAGGCTGTTGTTCTGCCTGTCGGAGAACGAACGCCGCAAGCTGGCAGCCGATTTGCATGATTCTGCGCTGCAAGACCAATTGCTATGGTATCGCAAGCTGGAATCGCTAATTATGGATCATCCGCTCTCGGACAAGCTTGGACAAGAGCTGGAAGATATAAAAGAAGGTTTGCTTGACGTTATTCATCAAATTCGTGAAACGTGCAACGAGCTGCGTCCGCCGCTACTGAAAGAAATGGGCGTAGTTGAAGCGGTAGAATCGATTGTAGAGCATTCGCAAATGCGCGATAATTTCGCGATCGATTTCCGTCCGAAGATGTTCCACAGAGAGCTTAATGAGGAGCAAATAACGGCGATTTACCGTATCGTGCAAGAATTGCTGCGAAATGCCGCTAAGCATGCGCAAGCGAATCTGGTTACGCTCGAGCTTGAACAGCGGAAGGATGAAATCTATTTCCGCTATGTGGATGACGGTAAGGGGATGGATGTTGATTATATGAAAGCTTCGTTTGAACACATGGGATTATCCGGCATCAAAGAGAGAGTCACAAGTCTTGAAGGAGAAATTTCATTCCGATCGAAGCTCGGCAACGGTCTTGAAGTCGTAATTAGTTTGCCTGAAACAATTACGACAGGCAGGTCGGAAAGGGGTTTAATGCGTGATTCGTATCTTATTGGTTGATGATCATCCTTCGGTAGGCGAAGGTACGAAGACGATGATTGAACAAGATTCAGAAATGAAAGTAACCGTCGTGCTATCGGCGATGGAAGCGCTCGAAGTCGTTAATAGCGAGCCATTCGACATTATTTTATGCGATTTGAACATGCCGGGCATAAGCGGGCTGGAGCTGACCAAACGTCTAATCTCCCAGGATCCGGACCGAAGGGTGCTAATCTATACCGGCTACGAAATTAGCACTCATTATAACTTGCTTATCGAATGCGGCGTCTCGGGCTTTATTTCGAAGACAGTGTCGCGAGAGCAGCTTCACAATACGATTCGATGCGCGATGCGCGACGAAGCGGTTATTCCGATTACACTATTGAAGCAGCTGCGCCGCAATGAAGTTAAAATTACGCGCGCAGAAAAGGCAATTGAAGAAATTTCGATTAACGAACGCGATCAAGATATATTGCAAGAAGTTGCAAATGGCAACAGCAATAAGGATATTGCTGCGAAGCTTCATATGAGTCAACGAACTGTGGAATACAATTTGACTCGTATATTTGAAAAGCTAAGCGTACGTTCACGATCCGAAGCGATCGTAGAAGCGAAACGACTGGGGCTTATCCGGATGGAGCAATTTTAACACGCGAGAATTCGTTCATCCGTCTGTTCATACAGATCGGCTGACATTCTAATCGGGATAGGCGGCTTATTTATCGCCGGTTTTTATATCCCGTGATACATGCAACATCAGCAATACTTGTATGACTTGCAACACCAGTTTTACCCTAACAATGGTTTCCCTCTCAATGCTTACGCCCCTCATCATGGCGTAAGCATCTTTTTTTTGAAAGGGGGTTAATAACAAAGAAAAGGGAGATTCGCTGGCCGCGAACCTCCGGTTTCAAATCATTTTCTATTCACTTAGCTGCTCCCATTCTTCGTAAGCGGCAGTTAATGATGCTCGGTGCGCATCGATCTGCGCTTGAATTTCTTGAATACGCATATAGTCGTTGAAAACGGCGGGGTCCGTTAACTGGACTTCAAGCTCTGCAATCTGTTCCTCGAGCTTACTTATCGTTTGCTCGGTCTGCTCTAGCTTGCGGAGTTTTGCTCGTTCGTCTCGTTTGGCTTGCTTATCCGATTCATAGGAAGATGTCGCTTCGGCTGCGGGCTGCTTGCTCGCAATAGCGGCTTGCTTTGCTGCAGCTTCGTTACGGACTTCTTCGAGCAGACTTTTCTTCTCCAACATTTCGTCATAATTTCCTAGGAAATGCTCGGTGCCGTTTGGCGTCAATTCAACGATACGTTCGGCCATTTTATTTAAAAAGTACCGGTCATGGGAAATGAATAGCAGTGTTCCGTCATAATCAAGCAGCGCCGATTCCAGCACCTCTTTGCTAAACAAGTCCAAATGGTTGGTCGGTTCGTCAAGGATCAGAACATTGGCTTGAAGCAGCATCAACTTTGCGAGCGAAACACGCGCTTTCTCGCCGCCGCTAAGCGAGGAAATTCGTTTCTTCACATCCTCGCCGCTAAACAGGAAGCTGCCAAGCACCGTGCGAATCCGCGCTTCCTCCATATGAGGATACTCGCTCCACACTTCCTCAAGTACGGTATTCGCCGGATTTAATCCAGTCTGTTCTTGGTCATAGTAGCCAAGCTTGACGTTGGAACCCCAACGTACTGTGCCGGCAGTTGGCTTTCGCTGGTCGACAAGCACTTTGAGCAGCGTCGACTTGCCGATTCCGTTCGGCCCGATCAGCGCAATCATCTCACCGCGAGATATTTGGAAGGAAACGTTGCGGAACAGCGTTTTCTCGCTGCTCGGCTCGAATTTGACGGAGAGATCGGCAACATCCAGCACATCTTTGCCCGTCTGCCGTTCGATTTGGAAAGAAAAGCTGGCTCTCTTCAAATCGCCAAGCGGTTTGTCGAGTACATCCATCCGCTCCAATGCTTTGCGGCGGGATTGGGCACGTTTGGTCGTGGAGGCGCGAACGATGTTGCGCTGAATAAACTGCTCCATTTTTGCAATCTCGTCCTGCTGTTTCTCGTATTGCTTTATTTCCGATTCATACTCGGCAGCTTTCAGATCGATATAGCGGCTGTAATTGCCAGTGTATCGTTTAGCGACATGGCGCTCGATTTCGATAATGGTCGTAGCCAGCGCGTCGAGGAAATAGCGGTCATGAGAGACGACGAGAATAGCCCCGGAATAGCCGCGCAAGTAGCCTTCCAGCCAAGTTAGCGTCGGAATGTCCAAATAGTTGGTAGGCTCGTCAAGCATAAGCAAATCAGGCGATTGCAGCAAAATACGAGCGAGCGCAAGACGGGTTTTCTGACCGCCGCTAAGTGTCGAAACGACAGTGTCGTGCGAGAAGCTGCCAAAGCCCATGCCGTGCAAAACGCTGTTAATGCGAGTATTGATTTCGAAGCCGCCTTGCTCGCGGAACCAATCGGAGCGTTTGGCGTAACGCTCAAGCACTTCCTCGTAACGCTTTGGCTGATTATGCAGCTCAGGATCAGCGATTTGCTGTTCCAAGTCGCGAAGCTCTTGCTCTGCATCGAGCAAGTGAGCGAAGACTGCGCGCATTTCTTCAATTATGGTGCGTTCGGACTGGAGTCCGCTGTTTTGTGCCAAATAGCCGATACGGGTTTCTTTCGCTTTATGGATAGCGCCTGAATCGTAGGACAGCTCTCCTGCAATAATTTTGAGCAGCGTTGATTTGCCTGCGCCGTTTACGCCGACAAGACCGACCCGCTCTCGTTCGAGCACCTGCAGTGATATATTGGATAATATGACGTCGATGCCATAGCTTTTGCTAATATTAGATACTTGAAGCAGCATACAAAAATACCTCCGACAAAATTTCCGTATTGTGCGCGATTAGCCAGCGCGTTTCAGGAATATAATGGCAAGATGCGAGCAAGCTTGCCGTTCCATACTATATTACCACAAACCGACACAGCCATTGGCGAAAGTTGCATAACAATGGTAAACTACAAGTAACGAAATGGATAGAATGGAAAGGCTGAAGGACGATGAACGAGCCGGTTCGGCCAGCAGCAGGCGTCGACAAAAAGCAGCTTCGCCAATCGCTGCTAGAGGCTAGAGACGCAATCAATCCGCAAATGCGAGAACAATATTCGGCTGCGGCCTGCGGCCATTTATCGCAATGGCTGATTGAACAGGGTGCTTCGCAGGTAATGGGGTATGCTTCTTTTCGCTCGGAGCTGGATTTGGCACCGTTTGTCGAATGGGCTTGGCAAAGCGGAGTGGACGTCATTATGCCAAAATGCGAGGTAACTGACCGTTCCATGACGCTGCATCGCATTAAGAGCTGGGACGAGTTAGTCAGCGGCTCATACGGTATTATGGAGCCTGATCCTAAAGTATCGACGGCCCTTCCGGCGGATCAATGGCCGAATATTATTATTGTGCCGGGTGCAGCATTTGACCTTTCCGGCGGACGGCTGGGCTATGGCGGAGGCTACTATGATCGCTTCGCTGAGCGTGTGGAGCAAATGGAAGTCGCCAGCCGCGCTATTTGGATCGGCGCTGCGTTTGAGTCGCAGATAGCGGGCGAAGAACTGCCGATGCAAAGCCACGATAAGCGTATGGACGGCTTGCTGACAGAGAATGGACTACTCTTCTTTTAACATGATGAATGGAAGCAAATAACAGCAAGGAGGGGACAGTTATGGAACTGACGCATTTCAATGAGCAGGGCAGGGCGAAAATGGTCGATGTAAGCGACAAGGAGATTACGTCGCGCACCGCTGTCGCCCGTTCGAAGGTAACGATGCATGCGGAGACGCTTGTGCGGATTAAGGAAGGGAAGATTGGCAAGGGGGATGTGCTTGCTGTATCGCAAGTTGCAGCTATAATGGCGGCCAAAAAAACGTCGGATTGGATTCCAATGTGCCATCCGCTTCCGTTAACGGGCATCGACGTCCGGTTTGACGATAACGGTACGGACGAGCTTTATATAGAAGCAACTGTAAAAACAACCGGCAAAACGGGAGTCGAGATGGAGGCATTAACAGCAGTCTCCGCTGCTGCGCTTACAGTGTACGATATGTGTAAGGCGCTGCAAAAGGATATGATCATCGGCCCGACTTACCTGATTTCAAAAACAGGCGGAAAAAACGGCGATTACCAAGCTGGAAACGGGCAATAATGCTCGGCTAGATACAAGAAAGAACCGGGGATGGGAGGAATGAATATGGTTCAGTGGAAAGTTGCGATATTGACTGCAAGCGACAAAGGATCGCGCGGGGAGCGCGAGGATACGAGCGCGCAAGTAATCCGCGAGCTTGTGGAAGAGGAGCTCTGCGGGGAAGTTGTCGATTACCGGATCGTTCCGGACGAGCAGGATGAAATTATGGCCGCAATTATTGAAATGACGGAATATTACCAGGCTGATTTAGTGCTGACGACTGGAGGAACGGGATTGGCGGCAAGGGATGTTACGCCCGAAGCGACGCTGAAGGTTGTCGATCGACTCGTTCCGGGTATCGCTGAAGCGATGCGAATCGGCGCGCTGCAGAAGACTCGCAGAGCGATGCTGTCGCGAGGCGTATGCGGCATTCGCGGACAAACGTTAATCATTAACCTTCCTGGCAGCCCGAA
The DNA here is from genome assembly GCF_009737085.1 of Paenibacillus sp. NEAU-GSW1. Lineage (GTDB taxonomy): Bacteria > Bacillota > Bacilli > Paenibacillales > Paenibacillaceae > Pristimantibacillus. The sequence goes on along the minus strand of NZ_WOVL01000025.1, from coordinate 72,240 downwards.
AGGGGTGCATGAGGGATTGATGGCGATCATGGACCAGCTGCCCCATGCCCTTGATATCGTATCCGGAAGATATGGGGAACACAACGAATGAGCAATGAGAACAATGAAGCGTTTGAAGCGATCGAAGGTGCGGTGCATCGAGTAGGCGGCACCGTGCTGCGCGAAGTAAAAGCGAAGGACGCAATCGGCTTGCGGCTGGCCCATGATTTGACGCAAATATTGCCGGGGCAATTTAAAGGCCGGCTGTTTCAAAAAGGGCATATCGTGACTGAGGCGGACATCCCTCTTTTGCTCGATATCGGCAAAGAGCATATTTACGTGATGCAGCTTGGGGAAAATGAACTGCATGAGGACGATGCCGCCGAGCGTATGGCAAAGGCGCTGGCCGGCTCCGGTTTGAAGCTGACCGAACCGCATGAAGGTAAGGTCAATTTGAAGTCGGAGCTGCTGGGCTTGGCGCATGTTGACGAGGCCGTTGTGCGAGCGATCAACGATATTGGCGAAGTTGCTCTCGCCACCGTCAAGACAAATGCGGTGCTGCAAGCCGGCAAATCGATAGCGGCAACTAGGGTTATACCGCTTATTGTCGACAAGAAGAAGGTAGAAGCGGTAGAGAAACTGGCCAATGAATATCGCACCGCCAACGGAGGGCTTTCGCCGCTTCGCGTAGAGCCGTTCCGCAAGCTGCGCATCGGTTTGCTGACAACAGGCGGCGAAGTGTTCAGCGGACGTATCGAAGATAAGTTTGGCCCTGCCGTAAGGAGCAAAGTAGAGGCGTTTGGCTCCGAAATTGCCGAGCAGCGTTTTGCCCCGGACGACCGTCAAACAATTGTCAATGAAATACACTACTTGCTTGAGCGGCAATATGATATGATACTCGTAACAGGCGGGATGTCGGTCGATCCTGACGATCGGACTCCGGGTGCGATTAAAGCGTCGGGAGCGACAATTGTCAGCTACGGGACACCGATGCTGCCCGGATCCATGCTGTTGATGGGTTACATAGGCGAAGTGCCGATTATGGGCTTGCCCGGTTGTGTCATGCATGATCCATATACATCATTTGACGCTTTGCTGCCGCGCATTCTTGCCGGTCAACCTATTGTGAAAGACGATATTGTCGGCATGGGGTATGGCGGTTTGCTTACGTAGTGAGATTGAATTATAGGAATTATATTTTATGAGGGGGAAATGAATATGTCAGGTATTGGTACTACGGGCATTATTCTGCTCGTGCTTGTCGCTTTGCTGCTTTTCGGTCCAAACAAGCTTCCTGAGCTTGGCCGCGCTTTCGGTCGTACGCTGAAAGAATTTAAAGCGGGCGCGAAGGACATTATGGGCGACGATGACAATAAAAACAAGGATACCAAAAGAATCGACGTCATCCAAGCGGACGTCAACGATTCGAACAATAAGCGGCTTCCGGACTAACCGGGCCCGCTTTTTTAACTATTAGGGATCATTTGACCTTAAAGGAGACTATATCTGTGGGACAAAACGAGCGCGATTCGGCAGAAGCGTCCTTCGACAGAGCTCGGCTGAAGGATGAAGGGCTGATGCCTTTGCTCGAGCATCTTGGCGAGCTGCGCAAACGAATTATATATATGCTCATCATCATCGTACTTGGCATGATTATAGGGCTTGTCATTGCAAAGCCGGCCTATAATTTCTTGATGCAGCAGGAGCCTGCGAACGGCTTGCCGCTGCATGCTTTCTCATTGTGGGACGGCATCGGCATTTATATGAAATTCGCGTTTGTTATTGCGCTTATACTGGCGATTCCTTTTGCTGCCTATCAGCTGTGGGCGTTTGTAAAGCCGGCTTTGCTCGTGAACGAGCAGCGGGCAACGATGAAGTACATACCGTTTGCGCTAATTATGTTTTTGGTCGGCCTTGCTTTCTCGTATTTTGTCGTATTTCCGCTCGCATTCCATTTTACGAGGAGCGTAGCCGCCAATTTGAATTTAGAGGAAACGATCGGCATTACGCAATATTTCAGCTTCATGTTTAATATTCTAATTCCGATTTCACTTTTGTTCGAGCTTCCGCTAGTCATTATGTTTTTGACGGCCATTCGCGTGCTTAATCCGATTCGTCTGCGTAAAATGCGGCGGTTTGCGTATTTCCTAATGATTTTTATCGGCGTGCTCGTAACGCCTCCGGATTTTATATCCGATGTCCTCGTCGCTATACCGCTTATCCTGCTCTATGAGTTCAGCGTATTTTTATCCGGCGCCGTATTTAAAAAGCAGCTTGAAGCGGATATGAAACGAGAAGCGGAATATAATGAAGAAACCGTCCTTTGAAATTGGACGGTTTTTTTGTTGTTGACAGAGGCTGGTAATTCGGATATATTTTAAACAGTTGTTTTAAACGTATGTTTAAAACGTTCGTTTAAAGAGAAAAAGGAGTGGATCTTGTGGGAAAAGCAATTCAAGCGTTCATGAAACGTCCGACGACAATTACCGGCATTGTTACGGCTTTAATGTTTCAAATTATTTTCGCCGTCATTTGGATGACAGGCTATAATGGAGTTACAGATCGTACCGATCAGCTGCGTATTGCTGTCGTGAATGAGGATCAGCAGTCCGGCAAGCAGATCGCAGAAGGGCTTGTGAAAAATTTGCCGTTCGCGATGTCGCAGCAATCGAGCTTAGATGAGGCGAAGACGCTGTTGAATGAACGCGAGCTGCAGATGATCATCTATTTGCCGGCAGATTTTACGCAGAAGGCTTCATCGCCTGAGAGCAAAGCGGCGGTCCAATATTTTATTAATGAGTCAAATCCGGCATTAATTAAAAGCATTATGAGCACAGTGGCGAATCAAGTGACGGCTGAAATCAACAGCCAAGCAGTTACGGCAGGCGTTCAAGCAGCTCTTAGCGGAGCGAATGTTCCGGCTGAGCAGGCTGCAGCTGCGGCGTCATCGCTCTCTGAAAGAGTTGAAGCGAACATTCAATCTTCGAACAAGGTTGACGGCATGAACAATCAAATGGTGCCGATGATGCTTGTTTTGGCTTCTTATGTAGGCGCGATGATTATGGGAATGAATCTCGAGCAATCGGCGATGGCGCTAAGCGCAAGTGTCGGACGCTGGCAACGTTTTGGCGCGAGGAGCATAATAAATGTTGCGGCAGCCGTGTTCGTATCGCTTGTAGGGGCGTCGCTCCTAGTCGCTTTCGGCGGCCAAATCGAACAAGGGTTTTTGGAGCTATGGCTATTCCAATTTGTCGTTCTGGTTACTTTTATGTTTGTGTCGCAAATGTTTCTGTATATTTTCGGCATCGCAGGCATGCTGTTCAACATTATGCTGTTGTCGGCTCAGCTTGTTTCTTCGGGAGCAGTTGTGCCGCGCGAGCTGATGTCGGACTTTTTCACAGGCCTTGGCAATGCGCTTCCGGCGACCTATGCGGTTGAAGGCGGAATGAACCTTCTGTTCGGCGGACCAGGAATCGGCAGCGATGTTTCGGTACTGCTATTGATCGCGGCAATTGCATGCGTGATCAGCGCGGCGGCCGTGGGGATAAAGCGCCAAGCGGCGCAACAATTATCGGGGGCTTTGGCAAACCAAAACTGAACGAGATGACCAATAATCAAACCTTGGGGGCAGAAGGATGAACAGCTTGGACAATATGGATATTAAAATGCGAATATTGCTGACGGCCAAGAAGCTGTTCGCCGAACAAGGCTTTGATGGAACACGGGTCAGGCAGATCTGCGAAGAGGCGAGCGCGAATGTTGCGCTCGTCTCCTACCATTTTGGCGGGAAAGAAAATTTGTTCTGCGCGCTTTTTGAAAACTTTTTTCCTAATAAGGAGATTGCATCGGTTGATCCCAATCTTGATCCGTTGGAGGGCGTCAAGCTCATTATCCGGGAAATGACGCTATTTCGAACCAGAGATCCAGAGCTCATTCGTATCATTAAGCAGGAAATTACGCTTAACTCGCAACGAACGCAAATTCTCAAGAAGTATATCATGCCGATGTGGGGGATGCTGCGGTATTGGCTCGAAAAGGGAAAAGAGCAGGGGGTCTTTCGGTTTCGTTCGCTGGACACTACCTTCATATCGATAACCGGGATACTCATTTTTTTGGGACAGGAAGATTATTGGAGTGCGGCGATCAGCGAGAGGCCAACCGTCCAGGAGTTAATCGAGGATTATACGACTTTTATTATGAATGCGCTTCAAGTTCAGGAAGGAGGAAACGCAGGATGATAGAGAACGGAGTTTGGGCAGATGAGGCATGGGGGCAGGTGCACCGCAAGGTGACGAGAACGAGTGCGCGGATCGGCGCACGATTTCCGCATGCGAGCGTTGAAGGAAGCTATGTCATGGAGGCAGCGCATTGGTGGACGGCGGGATTTTGGCCGGGGCTGTTGTGGCTTCTTTATGGCGATGAAGCATCAAAAAGCGATAGTTACCGTGAAATAGCCGAGGATTGCGAGCGTCAGCTGGATGAGGTTATCATCGGCTACGATCGGCTCGATCACGATATCGGATTTATGTGGACGCTGACAAGCGTAGCGCGATATAAGCTGCTGGGCGACGAGCAGTCGCGCAGGCGGGCGCTGCTTGCGGCCAATTTGCTGTGCGGGCGGTTTAATGTAAAGGGCCGCTATATCCGGGCTTGGAATCCTTGGGGCGAGGGACAGCGCAACGAAGGACTTGCGATTATTGATTGCATGATGAATCTGCCGCTGCTTTACTGGGCGTCGGAGACGACTGGCGATCCGCGTTACAAGCATTTGGCGATGGCGCACGCCGATACGGTGCTGGAGCATTTCGTACGGGCAGACGGTTCGATTAATCATATTGTAGAGTTCGATGCGGAAACCGGCGAGAAGCTGACGGTGCACGGGGGACAAGGTTATGCTCCGGAATCGGCATGGTCGCGCGGCACATCGTGGGCCATTTATGGCATGGCGCTTAGCCATCGTTATACGGGCGAAGCTCGCTATCTGGAGGCTGCCAAACGAGCGGCTCATTTCTTCTTTGCCAATTTGCCTGAGGATTCGGTTCCTGTATGGGACTTCCGCATTCCTGAAGCTGTGACGCCTTATCGCGATTCATCGGCTGGAGCATGCGCGGCATGCGGTTTGCTGGCGATTGCCGAAGCCGTGCCTGCGCCTGAAGCAGAGCTCTATCGTCAAGCAGGCGAACGGATATTGCGCTCGCTGTATGAGAATTACGGCGCTTGGAACGATGAAGCGGAAGAGGGACTCGTGCTGCATGGGACGAGCCACTTTCCGGCGCAGCAAAATGTGGACGTGCCGCTTATTTACGGCGACTACTTTTTTGTTGAAGGATTAGCAAAGCTGAGGGGCAGTCGTTTGTCTTTCTGGTAGAACGGGAATCATAATAAATCGATAACAATATTCGCAGGCTCGTTTTCATGCTCCGTAATGGATGCATGGGACCGAGCCTGTAACTATATGCGGGAGGCTTGCGTCTAAAGATGCAAGGAGATGATCAGAATGAAGAAGCTAATCCTTCTATTCGTTTTCGTAATGGCGCTTGCTGGATGCAGCGGGGCGGAAAATGTTCCCGATGGAGGCGAACAACTGCCAGTCAATAACGAAACGGAGAAGGCGACAACGAATTATAGTGAGGGACGGTACGGCGAGTTTGTATTGAGACTGGAAACGATTAAATCGTCTTACGCAACGGGGGAAGCGCTTGGTATTAAAGCGATGCTAAAGTATGACGGTGACAAACAGTCGGAGCTTATCTATCATTCCATGCATGCGGTAGCGATCGGCGTATCAGAGAAGACGCGCGGTATCGATATTGGTTATGTAATGGAGCAGCCGCTCCTCACAACCGAAATGAAGAAGGGCGAGTGGCTTGAATTTCCTTATGTGAAGCAAGCGGTTTATAGCGAAGAAGATGTGAACAAAGCTTTTATAGAGCAGTTTCTCAAGGGCGAAGGGTTGCCGGAAGGCGAGTATGCATTCACAGCCATTGCCGATTTTTACACAAAGAAGGGCGAAGAACAAATCCAACATTCCTTTAAGGTTGAAAAAATGATCGCCGTGCATGGGGATGAATCGTAAAAAAGATTGGCAATAATGGGTAAGGTGCGAGGTTAACAGGTAAACATCCATGAAGCACTTGAAATTGATATGAAAAATGAGTATGATAAATATGGTTGTTAGCACTTCACGCATTCGAGTGCTAATAAAAAACAATATGCGACAATTTTTTCAAGGAGGCTATTTTCAATGATCAAACCTTTGGGTGAACGCGTACTGATCGAACCGATCGCGAAAGAAGAGACGACTGCAAGCGGCATCGTACTGCCGGATTCGGCGAAAGAAAAACCGCAAGAAGGCAAAGTAGTAGCTGTTGGCAGCGGCACGTTGAAAGATGGCGTTCGTGTTGCTCTTGAAGTAAAAGAAGGCGACCGCGTTCTTTTCTCCAAATATGCGGGAACAGAAATCAAATATGAAGGCAAAGAGTATTTGATTATGAAGGAAAGCGACATTCACGCGATCTTTGGATAAGCCCCGTTAGGGATATATAGAAGAACGATAGAGCTGCAACATTATACTTATTTTTCAGGAGGTTATACGAAATGGCTAAAGAGATTAAATTTAGTGAAGACGCTCGCCGCGCGATGCTTCGCGGTGTTGATTCCCTTGCAAATGCAGTAAAAGTAACGCTCGGTCCTAAAGGCCGTAACGTTGTACTTGAGAAAAAATTCGGCAGCCCGTTGATCACGAACGACGGCGTTTCCATCGCGAAAGAAATCGAACTGGAAGACGCGTTCGAGAACATGGGCGCTCAGCTCGTTAAAGAAGTAGCGACGAAAACAAACGACGTAGCGGGCGACGGCACGACTACAGCTACGGTTCTGGCTCAAGCCATGATCCGTGAAGGCCTGAAAAACGTAACAGCTGGCGCTAACCCTATGGTTATCCGCAAAGGCATCGAAAAAGCGGTTAAAGCGGCTGTTGAAGAGCTGAAAGCAATCGCAAAACCAATCGAAGGCAAGCAATCGATCGCGCAAGTAGCATCGATCTCCGCTGCTGACGAAGAAGTTGGCCAACTGATCGCAGAAGCGATGGAGAAAGTCGGCAACGACGGCGTTATTACAGTAGAAGAGTCGAAAGGCTTCGTTACGGAGCTTGAAGTGGTTGAAGGCATGCAGTTCGACCGCGGCTACGTTTCCCCATACATGATTACCGATACGGATAAAATGGAAGCTGTCCTCGACAACCCATACATCCTGATCACTGACAAAAAAGTATCGAACATTCAAGAGATACTTCCGGTTCTCGAGAAAGTGGTACAATCCGGCAAACAGCTCTTGATCATCGCTGAAGACATTGAAGGCGAAGCTCAAGCGACTCTGGTTGTCAACAAACTGCGCGGCACGTTCACTTGCGTAGGCGTTAAAGCTCCTGGCTTCGGCGACCGTCGTAAAGCAATGCTGCAAGATATTGCTGCTCTGACTGGCGGCCAAGTGATCACTGAGGAACTCGGTCTTGAGCTGAAATCCGCTACAGTTGACCAACTGGGCTCCGCTCGTCAAGTGCGCGTAACGAAAGAAAACACGATCATCGTTGACGGTGCAGGCAACGCATCCGACATCGCGGCTCGCGTGAACCAAATCCGCGCGCAGCTGGAAGAAACAACTTCCGACTTCGACAAAGAAAAACTGCAAGAGCGTCTGGCTAAATTGGCTGGCGGCGTAGCGGTTATCAAAGTCGGCGCGGCTACTGAAACTGAACTGAAAGAGCGCAAGCTCCGCATCGAAGACGCCCTGAACTCCACTCGCGCAGCGGTGGAAGAAGGCATCGTATCCGGCGGCGGTACGGCTCTGATCAATGTATACAAAGCAGTTGCTGCCGTTCAAACAAGCGGCGACGAGCAAACAGGCGTTAACATCGTATTGCGCTCCCTCGAAGAGCCGCTTCGCACAATCGCTGCGAACGCAGGCCAAGAAGGCTCTGTAATCGTTGAGCGTCTGAAAAACGAAAAAGTCGGCGTAGGCTACAACGCAGCTTCCGGCGAATGGGTAAACATGTTCGAAGCGGGCATCGTTGACCCTGCTAAAGTAACGCGTTCCGCGCTGCAAAACGCAGCTTCCGTAGCGGCTATGTTCCTGACAACTGAAGCGGTTGTTGCGGACAAACCAGAACCGAAGGGCGCTGGCGCAGGCATGCCTGACATGGGCGGCATGGGCGGTATGGGCGGCATGATGTAAGGAACCCCGAAATCCCTTGATATATAAGGGTTTCAGGGATTCGATTACTCGAAATGGTCACATTTTGGCCACGTTCGAGTGAAATTAGAGGTTTCGCATGAGTTCTCCGAACTTGCGCGAGCCTCTTTTTTTCGTAATTTGCTAAAGACAATTTTCATCTCCGTGGGAAATGCTATTGTTTACACATTTTTCCTATGTTATATTTGCCATAGAGGTGAATTTCCTGAATGGTAAATGTGAATAATAACCATTTGAGGTGATTTACATGAACTCCACTAAAGGGGGTCGTTCAAAGATGGTTAGTATGATCAAACCCATTAGAGCAACCAAGGTTGAATTTAAAAACGAACGTGAGATGCAGAACTTTATTGATGAGGCGATGCGCCCATCTAAGAATAATAAGGAAAACGACCGCATGCGTGAGATGATGCGGAAGCATAGGGAGCAAAGGACGAAAAGGTAAATGCAACTGCTTACTTGTGAGGTTATTTCTGATGAACATATGGAAGAAGTACGAAATTTTAAATGTTCTGACGAGATAAGCGTAGAGAACTTCCTAAAGGAGCAAGCATTAAAACTGCAGTACATGAATAGTGCAGTTACCCGATTGTATTTTGACGAAAGTCAAAATCTAATCGGGTATTTTACATTACATAACGACCTTATGGAACTTAGTAATGGGCAGCGAACAAAACACAAGATTGATAATGTGGTTGACGTAAGAATGGTTCCTGCCATTAAACTCCACTATTTAGGAGTTGATGAGAGATATAGAAATAGAGGAATCGGTGAGTCTCTGCTTTTTGAAGCACTTGATACAGCTATCCAGGTATCTGAATTAAGCGGATGTAACTTTCTTACTCTAGAGTCGTTTGAAAGTTGTGTTGCATTCTATCTTAAATATGAATTCAAACGATTGAATAAATCTGGAAGGCTTACGAATATGTTCTACAACTTAGCTAACTTGAAAGGATAAAGAAGTTATTTGTAATATTACAAAGTTGAAAAACAATCTATTTGAGCTGTTGGGAGAGAAACCAACGGCTTTTTCTATTCGAGCTAATGCCACCTTGGAGTTTTGATGCATTTGAAATCTGTACTCTATGTTTATTATGGACAATAGGTCTCAGGAAACGTTTAACACATAAGGGTTTTCATTGAAAACCCTTATTATAAACGCTATTATAAAAGGAATTTACAACAACAACTTGGAGGTCATAACATGTATGTAGTTCTAGGCGGTATTACAGCTATCATCGCATTTATTTTCTTTATTGTCATTCTTGCAACTGGCGGTGGCGGGGACTATCCAATTGTAGCATGGGTTCTGTTTTTTGGATTTGGAATTGGTTCGTGGTATTTCTATAAGAAAAACAAAGAAATGGAAGAAGAAAAAATGGAACAGAAGCGGCATGAGACGGATGATAGGTTAAAGCGCATTCCTAATTACAAATCTTCTCAGAGATATACATCAGCAAATGGAGATGTTACATTGTCAATCGATGAGACGAACAAGCAAATCTCATTCGTATCCCTTCATTCATTCAAAGATAGAGTATACAGCTATCAAGACATTTTAAAATCAGAGATTGTGACTGATGGTATAAGCGTTACGTCTACGAACAGGGGAAGCCAATTGGGCGGCGCCTTATTGGGCGGTTTGCTTGCTGGCGGCGTCGGGGCTTTAATTGGAGGACTTTCCGGCTCGACGACAAGCCAAGAAAAAGTGAAGAAGATTGAATTGAACGTAATTGTCAATGATGCAGCTAACCCGGTACATAAGATTGCCTTTTTAGATTCTGAATTTTCCGCATATGCAAAGGACAGTCCGGAATATAAAGACGGTTACAATACAGCGTATCATTGTCATCAATTAATTGGAGTTCTTATCAGACAAGCCGATGAGGAGGACAAGCGAAAAGAGACTTCAATAATTAGCAATAATGATCAAGGCAATATGTCTGTTGCTGATGAAATTAGAAAGCTTGTTCAACTAAAAGATGAAGGAATAATAAGCGAGGATGAGTTTGAAGTACAGAAGAAGAAGCTGATAGGCTAGTGATCAATTTGTGTTAAGAATACATAATGTTGAAAATAACAATTATTGATGGACTCTTTTCCAAACGCTAGAATATATGTTGACCTATTAATATAAGGAGTTGGCATAGTGCGTATTAATTTATGGAATACGAGATCAGCAATAATGATTTTAGCAGCATTTATTGTTACAGCGGTTATTTACTCCTATGGAGCCGCAACCACTGCGGACGCTGCTGAGAAGGCAACAACGCTAACTATTGAACAAGCGAGATCCAACCAAAAAAGAATTTATAGTAGAGATGGTCATAAGATGTTTGTCCGGGAAAATGGTTCAGTAGCGGTGTGGGGAACAAAGCTGTCCGGAGAACCGTCAACTCCAGATAAACTGCGTAACGTCATATCCGTTACATCTTCCGGAAACGTGGCCTTCGCGTTAAAGAAAGACGGAACGGTTGCTAAATGGGGAAAAGAAGATAATATTGCTGATTCCTTAAAAGGCACAAATCCTGCTAAAGCTAAAGATGTCGTTAACATATCAGCAAATAACGGCACTCTGTTTATGGTACATAAGACCGGTAAAATTTCCTTTTATCATTATACCGATGACGGAGGGGACGCAAAGACCAAGATTCCGAAAGGATTAACGAATGTATCCGACGTCTCAGCTGGTCCTTATCATGTGCTCGCTCTGAAATCAAACGGAACGGTCGTTGCATGGGGCAAGGATCAAATGGGAAATACCCTCGTGCCGAAAGGGCTGACGAATGTCGTCGATGTCGCAGCTGGGTGGAGCGTATCGGTTGCTTTGCGAAAAGACGGCACTGCAGTAGCTTGGGGGAGCGGCATGAAAACCGATAAGATGCAAGTCGCGCCCTACAAGGACATTGTGGCGGTTTCCGCTGGTGCAAATGAAATATATCTTCTTCGATCTGACGGTTCAGTAGTCAAATGGTTAGAGGATAAATATGCTGCGCACATTGAATCAACCAAATTGTCAGCAGTGTCGCGTTATTCTGAGGATGGATTGCTTGGCATGAGCCAGGATGGCTCTGTTGTACGTCCAGACATGATGAGCACAGTACCATTCATCCCCGCAGAAGGAACAACATCCATTGCTTCTCTTTCTGCAAATGATAATGATTATTTAGCCGTAAAGGAGGACGGGACAGTCGTAAGTTGGGCGAAGTTTTGGCCGTATGAACCTCGTTTGGCTAAAGCCCCGAAAACAGCAACAGGCATAGCAGAGGTATCTATATCGAGGGATGACCATGCTTTGGCTTTAAAAAAAGACGGGACCGTCATTGCATGGGGTAACAATGATTATGGACAATCCAATGTACCGTCCGATTTACGCAATGTTAAGGCAATTGCAGCCGGATATGAATATTCGCTGGCATTAACTGCACAAGGGACGGTTGTTGGATGGGGCAACAAGAAATTTGGGAATACGGATATTCCTAAAGAATTGACGGATGTCATTGCTATAGCGGCAGGAGGGCCTAATCTGGCTTTGAAAAAGGACGGGACGGTCGTTGCATGGGGGTACAATGCGAAATCGCTGCCTCTACAAATGCCTGCCGCAGTTGCGCTTGCAAGTGATGATGAATATTCGGCTGTATTACATGATGACCATACAATCACGCTGTGGGATGAATTCAATCATGTGACTAGAATTACAGCTTTACAAAATAGTAAAAATGCAATTACCTCCATAAGCAGTGGATATTTCACCGAATTATGGGTGTTGCTGGACAATGGGACCGCAATTGCTTATGACTGGAGAACTGGCATTGAGGTCAAGCGCTACGAAAATACGGGTCTAAAGCAAATAATAAGAAATATGGGCGTCACCCAAAATGGCGATACCGTTAAACTAGGTCTCGATGATTATAGCAGTCTCGTTTCATTGAAGAAATTGAATGCGATAAAATATTTATTTGTGAACGAAAATGTCCGCTTTATTGTAGGCAAAGATAATCGTATAACGATTCAAGGCTATGCTGATTATTTGTATAATCTTCCTGGCGATATACAGAACATTGCAAAGTATTCGGTTTCCAATAGTCACGGATTAGCGTTGACGACACAGGGAAAGGCTGTAGGTTGGGGCGGGGTCAATGGCATGCACATCAATGGAGATTTAACATATAGACCTGAGGCCAAAATACCGTCCAGTTTGGGAGCCGTTAAGGATATCGTCGCCGGAAATGATTTTTCGATGGTATTAACAAAGGATGGAGAAGTAAAGGTATGGGGAACTTACCCTCCAGAGGTTAAGAAAGTACCGGCAAATGCGGTAAACGTCGAAGCCATTAGCGCGGGGACTTATCATGCTGTAGCCTTGAAAAAGGACGGTACTGTCGTAGAATGGGGAGATTCCGACCGAGAGAAAATGCCAAAAGGCCTTTCGAATGTAAAGGCGATTGCAGCGACAGGCTCGGAAACAATGGTGTTGAAAAATGACGGTACAGTTGAGTGCTGGGGAGTATACTGCGATTCGCCGACTAATATTAAAAATGCGATATCCATTACAGGCGCAAACGGGCATTTCGTAATCTATTGCAAGGACGGAACGATAATTGATTACGGAGGTTATTATTATCCATCCAAAATAACGAATGTCGATAAAATTTTCCCATTATCGAAAGGTACGTTGGTTACAAAGAAAGACGGAAGTACGGTCATTTGGGGAACTGGAATACCATTTAAGCCTTAATGCAATCGTTAACGAAGGAGCTCGCATACGTTCTATGAACGTTTGCGAGCTTTTTTTCTGCGTGCAAGGGGCTCATAAGGTATAGATTGGGTTTTTATATGATTCTCTCGTTTACATACGAAGTTAATATGGGATATATTTGAAATGAAGAACTATGACATTTGAACTATAGGGTGACATCATGATGGTGAAGCAAGACGATTTATACAAAGTGATATCGGCTGTATCGGAAGATGTGCTGCTAGAGTTGTCGTCTTTCATTCATACAGCAGAATGGCGGACTCTGGCTTCAGATGCTAAAGATGTTCCGATCATCGGAGTAATGGGCGAGTTCAGCGCAGGAAAGTCAACGTTTATTAATGCGTTGCTTGGAACTGAGATTTTAAAGACAGATATTCTTCCTACGACTGCTGTTGTAACGTTCATTAAATATGGCGAGCAGGAGAAGGTTGTAGCCTATGACAATGAAGGCAAAGCTGCAGAATATCCGCTATCTATACTAGACGTGTTAACAGCTGAGGGTGACGAAGGAAACGATCTCCGCAGCACTTTCGATTATATCGAGCTCCAATTGCCGAATGAGCGGCTGCAAACGATGACGTTAGTCGATACGCCGGGATTTAATGCAGGCAATGAGCTGCATACCGCTCGCTCCAAACGGGTACTGGAGCGATTAGATGACGCGATGTGGCTGTTCATGTTCGGACTTGTCGGCAAGGAAACCGAACGGCAGTCGATTCAGTCGCTTTGCGAACAGACTTCCATCATGCCGCTCGGCATTATTAATGGCATTGATAAGGCGGAGGAGTACTCTTCTGAACCGTTGGATCCGGTCAAGTATGCACGGGCGGAGGAAAGAAAATTATCCGAATATGTTCGCGGAATGATCGGCGTATCTTCTTTGGACGCGCTTCAAGCTGCAGATAGCGAAGATTCAGCGCATTGGTGGGAATTAAGCCGATTTGGTCTGCTGCTGGAACGATTGGCGGAAGATCACCGTGAAAGCCGCGCATCAGTCCTCACTAAGAGACTGGAAAGAATGGCAGAGCTTACGAATCAACTTAAAGTGCAGCTTGAACAACAGATGGAAGCATACGGCATTCGTTCATGTATATTAAGGCTCACGGTAGATGGAGAGAAGCAATTGAGCGGTCTGGATCAGTCGCAAACGCTTCTAATCGAAAAGCTGATTGAAATCAATGACAGCGCAAGCCAGTTGGATGAGTTTCTGACGAGACCTAAAGATTCGTTCGTGAAGCAATGGATGCAATGGATGACAGCTAAAGAGTCTTATAATGCTGCATTAAATAGATTGGCTGCGGGGTCGGGTGAAGTAACGCGTCAGCGACAGAAGCTCGCAGCCAATGAGAAGGCGCTGCTGGAGAAACGCCGCCAAGCGCTTGCCAAGCATCGGGAAGTTATGGGATACGGGGCTGGCCGGGTGAAAGCGTTGTTTGCTCGCAAAAGGGCCGTAAAAAGCGTTCGACTGTTATGGGAATCCGTTGAGACGCATTATGGGAAATACCTCTCATCAAGAGCGGATTTATCGACGGCTCTTGAAGTGCTTGCAATGGATTTCGAGGAGCAGGCTTCAAAATTGGACAGCATGCTGGAGCAAAAGTATGAGCAGCTTCTAAATGGAGCAATTGCTGCGACATTCGAATATCGCAAAAAGGTTGAGAAAACGGATAAGGCAGTTGCTGGAGATCTCCGGCTTCTGGATCGCTTTTTACCAATTCGAAGATTCCAATTGACATTGGGCGAGCATTTATCGGAACTGAAAGAAGCGGAGACACATACGGCCGGAGCAGCCGCAGCATATGAAGCGCTGCTTGAGCTGCGGCAAATGGATGTATATGCAGACTTGGCAGAGCGTATCAGGGGACGGTTAAAGAAGAAGGATCCCGATGCATTTGATCCGAACACGGTTCAGCGCGCTGTACCAGCGGAATGGAAAGCGATCGCAAGAGATGCGCTCCAGCGCGACCGCGATATGCCTGAAGAGATTGACATTCAAATCCGGCGGCCGATTTATTGGTTCGGCAAGCTCCGTCTCGTTCTTCTCCTTTCAGCAGCCGTGTTTCTATTCGTCACATTCACAAACGACCGCGAACAAGCCCAGTTGAAATTTGATCATGCGGTGTCGCAAGTGTCGGAATGGTTCGAATCTGTATTTGTGGAAAGCTCGATGGACGAACCGGCAAGCGAGAACGATGGGCAGCAGCAAGCGGACGATGGAGTTATCGGATACGCTGTCGTTAAAGCGGCGGAATTGAACGTACGAACGACGTATTCTACTCAAGGAGAGGTCGTCCGTACATTGCAGCAGGAGGAACGTGTCGATATTATTGGCGAAATGAACGGATGGCTGCAGATCGGGAAGAACGAATGGATCAGCGGCAGCGACAAATATGTTCAGTATACGCAACTGGAGGAGTAGACTTCATGAACTTGAAAGAAGCGGGCACGAGCAAACAGCGCACTATCGACCTATATAACCAAAGGCGTCAGCAGGCAGTCGATTTGCTGGAGGAGCTTGAAGCAGCGGCAATTCGATTGCAATTCAATCGCAAAGCGGAGGATTTATCCGCAGCCGTGAAAAGAATGAAGGACGATCAATTCGAGGTTATGGTTGTCGGCGAATTCAGCAGCGGAAAATCTACGTTCATTAATGCGCTTCTCGGTACGGATGTGCTGCCGACTGCGATTACGCCTTGTACCGCCTTATTGACCCGAATTGCGTACGGAACTGAGCAAAATATTCGGATTATTAAGCGCGATGGCGGCGAAGAACGATTGTCGAAAGAGGCATTCCGTCAATTAATTGCCCCTGATATTCCCGATGACAACGAAGAGGATCGGCTGCGAGCCAGACGAGAGGCGGAGCGCATCGCCAGCATCGCTTACGCGGACGTACAAATGCCGACTTCATTAGGCAGCGACGGCGTTATTCTCATCGACAGTCCCGGTACGAATGATATGGATGCCGCCAGAGAGGCGATTACAAACCATTACATTCCGAGCAGCGATGCGGCGATTTTTGTTATTCACGGAATGAGGCCGTTGACTCAATCGGAGAAATCGTTCTTGTACCGGATTAAAGATGCGGATATTAGCAAAATCTTCTTCGTCGTAACGTTCAAGGATATGCTGCGGACGGACAGCGACAGAATAAGAGTGTTAGAGCGAGTGCGCAATGAGGTTAATGATATTATGCAAACAGAGCATGTATTTCTCGTATCTTCCAGGCATGAGCTGCTGAATCAGCAGTATCCCGGAGGACTAGGCATGCCGACGATGCGCACGCCTCTTCTCAAGCAAGAGGAGACGGGATTCCGCGAGCTTGAAGAAGGGCTTCAACGCTTTTTGGCGGTTGATCGCGGCGCGGCAAAGCTAGGCAAGCCGATCAGCAGAGGAATACGGATTATTAACGATATGATTCGGTATCACATCGAATTTGAAAGACGGACGCTGTTGAATCGGATGACAGACGCGCAGCAATCAATAGGCGGGCTTCGCGAGCAGCTGGAACGAACGCGCAGTCAAGGCATTCAAGCGATTGCGGCGATGAGAAACCGGCTGAGCGCGGACGGGGTTGAGCTGCAGCAATGGTATAAGGGTGAGCTGAAAGCAGTCGCTTCCTTTGCATCAGAAGAGATGGAACGAGTATATAGGCATCATAGCAATACTGCGTTAACGAAAGAGACGATTGAAAAGAAAACGGCAGTCCGGGAGAAGGAGCTGCAGACCGAGCTGGAGAAGCGAATGCGGTCCTATGAAGAACAAGCGATTATTCGCGCGAACAAGGACATGCAGGCGGAGCTCGGCCGCTATGAAAGCTTGCTTGGCGGAATGCTGGGCAGCGAGTTTAGCGCCGGTACTGATTCTAACGATTATAGCAATGGAATGGATAACGTACCGTTATCAGGCTTCCATTCTCCTCTGGCCAATATGATGATTGACAAGGCGGATGAACTGCTTGATAGGGGCGGTTTTCTGCGCGGGGTAACAGGGATCGGAATAGGAATTGCAGGGGCAATTGTAGAGGGGGCCGCCCGTTTATTTGGATGGCTGTTCGGCAGCAGCAAACCTTCTCCTTATGAGCAATTGAAGGAAGAAGTAGATAATCGCTACAATAAGCCTATTTCAGACAAGTGCAAGCAGCTTGAGAAATACTGGACGAATCGAACGCAGAAATTAACGGACGGCTATGAGCAGGGAATCGAGCATAGCACAGACGACAGCCGCAAGCAGCTGGACAGCGTTGTCCGCAATTTTCAATTGAGCGAAGAGGAAACAAAGCGAAAGCTGGAAGAGCTGGAAATGCAGGAGCAGGCGTTGAAGAATATTGCCGTTCGGCTGCAAGTGCTCAATGAGGAGGTGCAGCAACCATGCTAAACGTTAATGATAACGAAAGCTTTTCCACACATCCATTAGAGCTGCAAGAATGGTTGATAAGGCTTCAGCAAATATGCGCAAAGCATGAGTTAAGCGGCAATGCGAAAGCGGCAGAACGTTTGAAGGCTGAGCTGGAGTGGCAATCTTTGCGTATCGTTGTCGTCGGGGAGTTCAATAATGGCAAGTCTACGCTTGTTAATGCATTAGTTGGCGAACGGTTGCTGCCAATGGACGTTACGCCGACAACGGCTCAAATTCATTGGATGGTTTCGAATACGGAAGAAGCGCGTCGGGCTGAGATTCACTACGAAGACGGAACGGTTCAATCCATCGAGGCAACAGAACAATCGCTTCAGCATTGGTCTGCTGACGGGGACGACAGCAGCGGTTCGACAGCGGGTATCTCGGGAATCGAATTGCACATGCCGATGCGCGGAATCGAACAGGGAACTGTCATCGTCGACACGCCGGGACTAAATGATTTGAATGAGATGCGCTCTGATGTTACCTATCAGTATATTCCGAGAGCTGACGTTGTCATTGTCGTTCTTCATGCGCTTCAGCCTGTTAGAGCAACCGAACGCGAATTTTTGGAAGAAACGCTGCTAAAGGCGGGGCTCGACCGTATCGTGTTCGTTCTCAATTTTGCAGATTTGACGGACGGAGCGGAGGTCGAAGCGCTAAGCGCGGCGAGGAAGAGACTGCAATCTATCCCTTCTTTTGCACAGGCAGAGCCGCTGCTCGTGTCTGCTTTAGAAGGCTTCGAAGCGCGCATGGACGATAACGATGCATTATGGGAATCGAGCGGAATGGCATTGCTTGTAAAAGAAATTCAGCGGCTTTCCGAGAAAGGGAGCGCAGCCGATCTCCGGTGGAAGAGCAGTTGCAGAAGCGCAGAGCGTTTGCTGCATGATGTCATTGATGTATTGGAGGCGAGGAGTAAAGCCGCGCTCTTCAATCGCGACGAGCTTCAGGCTGAGCTCGAAGAGCTTCGCCGCTGGAGAAACGGTTGGACCGAGCGGCAGCAACTGCTTCAAGGTTATGTTGAGGACCGCCGAATCGAGCTTAAACAGATGGTTAGTAAATCGATTCTTTATATGTTCGAAAGCATGACTGAAGATTTGATGGAAATGACGGAATCCTATCAGGGCGGGGATCTGGCTAAATTCGTGTCTGTGGATGTGCCGCTTACCGTCAAGCGCCGGTTGAAGGGCTGGATTGAGCAGTACGGCTATCGAATAGACGAGCTGTTAGGCAAGCTCGCCGATCAATTGTCGATTGGCCTATCCCAATCGTTTGGGGGCGATATTCGGCTTCGTCCGGTAACGATCGATTTGTCTGACGTCAGGGTAGATGCGGATGTCACTGTGGAGAAACGCACTGACCCTATGGTGAAATCAGGGCTTATCGTAGGCGGCGTCAGTGCGTTAGCCGTCTTGCTTGGCGGTCCAATCGTCGTTCCCATCATTACATTAAGCGGATTGCCGCTGGTGCAAAAAACGATAAGGGATCGTGATTATAAAGCCCAGAAGCCGAAGTTAACGGCAGCTATACGAGAACAGCTGGAACTAGTTGAGATTCGTTTTGCGGAAGAAACGCTCGGTTATGTAACGGACTGTATTAATCGAATTCACAGGTTGGCAGTCGAGCAGTTCGACAAGCGATTGGACAGCTATACTGCTGAGATGGAACAGCAGCTGACCAAGCTGGAGCGATCGGCTACTAACGGAGAAGAGCTGGCGAGACAATTGCGAGATGCCAAGCTTGAAACGGAACTGATGGCTGGCGAACTGAAACGAATTGCAGCCGAAAGGGGAGCAGAGTATGAGCGAGTATAACGGTGTGAACAGCGGCGATCATTCGTTCGCGGGCCATGACCATTCCAGTCATTCGCATCATGATGGATCGGTTTATCATATGGGGGAGCATCATTTTGAACCGCATGCCTACAATACGTTCAGCGGAACAGGCCAAGGGCTCGATTTTTCAGATATGATGAAGTGCCCGGATCCATTGTCCCAGTCGCATTCTTATCAGATGCAGCCGATTGATTGGAATCATGTCCACGTCGTAAAGCCGCATTATGTACATGCTTACGTAAAGTCCGACGGCACTTTTGTCGAAGGGCATATGCGAGGAGACGAAACAGGCGGTTACTTGCGATCCAATCCGGACGGCGATCCAACGAACAATTTGAATCGATAGCAAATGAAAAGGGCTGCCTAATGGCAGCCCCTTTTGATTGTTTCAACTAGTTCTTGCTAAGCTTGTAATAGCGGTAAATTCGATTGTCCAGCTCGATTTCGCTTTGAAACGCAAACCCGCATTTTTGGATCACTCGATTCGACGGAACGTTAGTGATCTGCGCGATTGCGACCAGTTGCTCTACGCGGACATGATCGAATAAATAATCGATTAATCCTCTGGCAGCCTGCGTTGTGTAGCCTTGATTGCGATGTTCGCTTGAAATGCCGAAGTAAATTTCTCGGTTTGGAGAAGGCAATTCATCTTTGATTCCCGTGCCGCAAACGCCGATAAATTGGCCTGTACGCTTGGAGACGATCGCTAGTCGCAAACGCAAATCTCCAATATCTTCATTAGAGGATACAGCATCCAGAAATCGCTTGTTTTCAGGTATTTCATAATTGCTGATCCACTCTGCACGCTGTTCCTTGGCAACATTCCAGTCCATTAAAAACGCATGAAAATGGGGTTGCCACGTTAGATTGTGCAAGGCGTCCAAATCTTCAACCAAATATTCTCTCAAAATAATATCTTCGCACTCTATCGTAAAGATATTCTCGCGTTTTTGCTGTAAATTGCTCATTTATTTATATCCTCCTAGGAATAGAAGGTATACAAAGCGATATAAGAGCAGGCTTACCGCAAGCTAAGCAGGAGATCACAAGGATCCGCCTGCATCATGCGATAAGACACACCATGCTTTGCATCCTTGTAATAGTGAAAAAAATATAGGCTATCAACCATTACAAAGTTGCTGGCATCGTGAATCCTCCTTTTCATATCGTCACCAAATTGTAAATGATTTTTCAGTCGTTTTCAATGAATTTCCAATAGAATGTCGAATGAAGGGATTATTGTTCTTTTGTGGAATAAGTCTAAAGGACTATTAATTATTTTTCGATATGTAATTATTTAGGTTTATAGAAGGGGAATTGGGATGGACAAGCTGAAGCAGACAATCGGTTTGACGCCGCAAAGCGGTTATTACAACAATAATTATGTTGTTGCAGACGGAGATAACAAGTATATCGTAAGAGTGCCGATTGCCGATTGCGATGAGATGGATTTAAGAATCATCCCTGAAAAATATGTGCTGGAGTTTCTGTCCGGCAGAGGGCTTCCTGTTCCGCAGCTGCTGGAGGTTCACAGCAATCCGGACTATCAGGTGCATGAATATATAGATGGCATCGTGGTTAACGATGGCTATCCGAGGGGAACGCAGCTGCCGGAATATTTCATTCCTCAAACGGTGAATTTTATTGTCCGGTTATTCGCATTGGATTCAAGCTCGCTGAGAGCGTGGTTCCCGGAGTGGCCTGCAGATGGCGATACGGAGAGCTACTTCCTGCGCATGCTTGAGGAGGTTGAGCATACCTATGCTGCTTTCTGGCCTGAATACGGACATTTGTTCCAACGATACGGCTTGCCCGCACAGCCTTTCGAACGGTTTCGGACTGCTGCCGCTTCGTTGCAAAGCCGTCCATTTGTGCTCGCGCATTGCGATATTCATCGCAAAAACGGTATCCTCCGCGAAGGCGAGGTCATTTTCCTCGATTGGGAATTGGCCTTGATTGCAGATCCGGTCTATGAGATTTCCGTTCATTTGCATAAAATGGACTATCTCCCGGAGGAAGAGGCGCGTTTCCTGCAGCTGATGGAGCGAGAGCTGCCGATAGAGCTTGCCGCTGGCTTTCAAGCGGATTTGCAGCTTTACCGCGAGCTTGAACAGGCGAAATCGCTAATTGTTGATACGGTGCGGTACTCGAAGCAACTGCAATCGAATGAAATCGATAGGCGGGAAAAGCTAGAGCTTGCAGACAAGCTTGAGAAAAAGCTTAAACAGGCTTCGTCGTTCTGGAATGTGGAGCTGTTCACGGCGCAGCAGCTGTTTGCCATGCTGTCTTAATAGACGCTTGCATATTAGTCGGAGGGATAGTCGAGATGGAAGACCAATATAAAAATTTGATTTTGCAGCGTTATCCATTTCCCATTGCAGTGTATTACAAAAGTCTTCTGCAAAAGGAACGGATGAAGGCCGGGATAGCGAATGACAAAGTTTTGTTCGACTTTAGCATCTATATGTTCGATATGATGAATCGTTTTCTTGCAGTTCTGGCGCTTAGCAATTACGTGCACGAGGGCGCATTCTCTCAAGAGCTCAACCAGAGGCTGGCGCAGAAGCTCACGAAAAAGCTGTCCATGGGCGATTGGCTGGAAATATTGCGAGAGACGGTGCGGGCGTTCGGGAACTGCCGGGAAAAGCTGTTCATGCCGGAGTTGCTTGAATTTCTGTTCACAGTGAAGCCGAACGGCAAGCTTGAAGAGAATGCAACGCTGAAGCAGTTTGCCTCACTGCTCCAAATCCGCAATAAGAAATATGGGCATACGCTTGGCAGCGCGCTTGCCGAATATGAGAGCTTGTATCGGGAAAATATGCTAATGCTGCAAAGCATTTTGCAAAAGCTTGAGTTTCTTGACCGCTACGACCTCATCTCGCCGATCGGAACGGACGGCAAATCGGTAACCAGCTATCAGGTGCTTAATGGGGAGAACATTGCAGTAAAATATGATTCGTTAAAGATGGATCAGCCGGCTATGGAGGGTGAAATATTTTACCTGAAAAAGAACAACGGCGTATACAACAGCCTTAAGTTGACGCCTTTCTCGTATTTTGACACGCAGTACGAGAACGAGGAGTCTTATGTTTATTTCTACGATGAAGTCGACCGGAAGAAGGATGTCATCCGCAAGTTTATGTTTTTTGGCGTTGCAGGAGCGACAAAGTATACTACGCACGCTGTGGAAGATAACGACGAGCAGCGCCAGCTGTATCGGCAATTCCGGGAATTGCTGTTCCCTCTTCTCGGCGGAGAACGCGGCACCTTTGCGGAAGAGCCGGCTCGCATCCCCCGCCGAAACTATTATTTCGCGAATCAGATAGATTTGATCGTCAATTACCGCAGAAGATTCATCGGTCGAGGTCATATCCTGGAGTCTGTACGTACGTTTATGGAAGAACAGCCTTCGGGCTATTTGCTGCTAAAGGCGGCGCCGGGCCAAGGCAAAACGGCAGTAATGGCTTGCGTTTCCGACCAAGAGCAATACGTGCATCATTTCGTATCGAGCAACGGCGGATGCAATAACGAGAAAGCGATGATTCAATCGCTTTATTATCAGATTAGCGGCAAAATGGGTCATGAAGTCGACGATATACAGGACGATCCCGAGGAGCTGAAGCGGGATTTCATTAATCTGCTTGCGGCATTCTCGGCGTTTTGCGCAACGAACGGCAGGAAAGAAGCGATTGTGATTGACGGATTGGACGAGCTCAGCGGGGTGGAAAACGGCGTGAAGCTCGCGTATTTTCCGGATTATTTGCCGCAGCATATTTATGTGCTGGCAAGTTCAAGATCGATACAGGGATTGGAGTCGCTTCATTCGAGAATAAACAAGGAATTGGAACTGGACGAGCTTACCTATGAGGAGACAGAAGGCATTATTCTGGCCTCGATTCCTTCGGCTTCCCACGGTTTAATTCTGCAAATCTATAATAGCTGCAAGGGAAATCCGTTATTTTTGCAATGTATCGTAGAAAGCATCAAAGGCGGCGGCGACTTAAAGGACAACATGGGCAAAATACCGAATTCGCTCGATCTGTTTTTCCGGAATTTGATGATCGAATTGCGCAATGCGGAGGACCAGGCGAAATTGAGCATTATGGGTCTGCTCGTAACGGCTCGCAACGGTCTCAGCATTCCGGAGCTGGCGAAGATGATTGGCGTTACGCGGCATCATGTGCATGCAACGATGAGAAGCTTATCTGGTTTTCTCGCTCAAACAGGTAAAAAATTTACGATTTTTCATAAAAGAATTGTAGAAGTGCTGCTTGAAGATGACGAGTATGCGTTCGATGAGGAGGAAATAGCGCAATACCATCGGATGATTATCGATTATTGCATGCCTTATCAAGAGAAGGAGAGCGACTACGCCTATCGCTATTTGCCGTTTCACTTTCATGCGATTGGCGATTTGAAGGGCATTTTGCAGCTCAGGGAAGATATTGAGCTTTTCCGCGATGCGATTACAGCGCTGCTTGTAGAGCTTGCCCTGGCTTATGGCGTATCGCCCGTCAAGGCTAGGTCGCGAACGGACAGGCTGTATAGTTTATTTGCGGAGAGCAAGGACTCGGAGCTGTACCGCATTGTGATCGACGCTTTCGAGCAGGTAATTGCTTTCGGCTGTTTCGATTTCTGCGTGCCGCATTTAGAAACGATGGAGCGTCTATGGACGCGGGACGAGGAGCCGGAGCTTCGAATAAAGCTGCTCTACCAGCTGGCATGGATCGATCGCGAGAAGGGTCATCTGGAGAAAGCCTACAATACGTTCAACGAGATTCAGGCTAATATTTCCGATGTTCTTGACCATAGCTTCCGTATTAAAATTGGCATGCAGCATGCGAACGCCGCGCGAGAGTTCGCGCTTCCGGACGTTGCGACGCAATTGTATAAGGAAACGTTAGAGTTGTGCTCGGTCATTCATGACCCGGACAAGTATTTGGATATTAAGCAGTTTTTGAATGATGGGCAATATGTAAGAAGTCTGTTCGTCGAAACCCATGCGGAGCTGCAACAGGATATTGCCATTGCAAGGGAGAAGGGGCTGCTTGCACAAGAGGCGGACATGCTGCGGCTCGAGGGGCAAATTTATTATTTGCTGGAGCAATTCGCAAATGCCAGAGACAGCTTCAATAAAGCGTTAGCGTTAGTGAGCAAGCTGAACGATAAAATCCGCTTGGGCAGAATCTACAACAACCTTGCTCTGGCATTCGCCTATATCGATCCGAAAGAAACGGAAACGTTCGGCAAGCTGGCGCTTCAGCTGAATACGGAGCTGTCCGCCAAGCTGGAATTGGGCAAGAGCTACGAGGCTTTGGCTATTGCGGCGCGGAGAAAAGGGCAGCTCGAGCTTTCGCGCCAGCACATGGAGCAGGCGTTTAGCTTGTTTGAAAATGCAGGCTATCGGTCGGGCCTCGCCTTCGCATTCCATCACCATGCGATTTTGGCGCTTAAGCAGAGCGATCCGGCACAAGCCATTCAGTATGCCGAACGTTCGAATGAATATTTGAAACGGCGCAAGGTGCCCAGCTATCCTGTTCTGATTGCGAAGAACGCGATACTGCGGCAAGTTGCGAATGAACGAATGGGCCGGCACAGCCAGGAGTCATTAGATAATGAACCGTTGTATCAAGCGATTACGTCATTTGAATCTAAGGATGAACTGTTCAGACGGTTTAGAAATCAGATTGTGGAAGAATGTTTATCGGAGGAAGTGCAGTGGGAACGGTAGATTCTAAATCATTATTAATTCATAGAGTGATGAATGAACTTGCAGACAGTCTGCTTAAAGTGTTCATTCCGATTATGATTTACAAAGAAATGGGCAGCATCGGCTATGCGGCTGCTTATTTGGGCGGCTATTATTTGCTTCAATCCTTGCTTAATATGGTGCTGGGCCGGTTTATGACAGCCAAGCCGATCGTATTCATATTGCTCCGGCTCCTTCCCGTACTGGGTACGCAATATTTGCTGTTGGAAGGTCAGGGGTACGTGCTCTTATACGGCTTGATTGTGACAACCGCACTCGCAAACGCCTTTTATTGGATTCCGTTGAACTATTTGTTCGCGGTATCGGCAGGCAAATCAGTCGGAAAAGCGACGGGCCGTTTTCGCGCCGCATCTGTAGCGGGCAAAATTATCGGGCCGGGCGTTAGCGGCATTGTGCTGTCCTACTTCGGAGTTGCAGCCGTTTCCGTCGTTGCGGTCGCTTTCTTCGTCGTCTCTATTGCAGTGTTGCTTTTCTCCATTTTGAAAAACGGACAGAATGGAATGTCTGCGGCTGTGCCGGAAAAAGCGGCAACGGAATCGGTAGAGGTATCGGCCGAGCCGATCAAGCCGCTTGATTGGAAATCCCGCTTGTCGGCGCTCCGGGTATATATAGCGTCATCCGTGCTTTCGGGATTTAACGATACAGCGGACATTTTTTGGTCGCTGTACGTCTTTTCCGTATCTGCCGCCTTTATCGATGTCGGTTTTGTCGCTGTATTTATACAAGTGGGCGTGCTCTGCGCAAACCTGTTAATCGGTAAATTAACGGATATCCGAAAATGGCTGCTGCCGGCGCTCCTCCCATTGCTTGCGTATGCAATCATATGGTCTATTAGGCCTTATGCGATGGAGCCGCTCAGCGTATTTGCATTGTCTGCGCTTGGCGGATTTCTAGCGCCGTTTTTCACCATTCCGGTATTCGCCAATTTTATTAAGGACAGTAAAGGGACAAATGATCTTGCCGGTTGTCTCGTAGCGAGAGAGGTTTCGATTAAGGGTGGCGGCGCGGTCTCGATCGTCGGCTATCTGGCAACGGGATTGATTCATGTTCCGTTTATTTTCGCCAGCGTCGCCTCGTTGCTTCTCGCAGTGCCGCTGATGCAAATTTTTAATCGGGTAAAATCGGCTGACGGCACCGTAAAGGCCGTTAACAAATAAACGATTGCAGAACGTACATTCGCTGACAATCACTTGTCACTTCCGACCGTCATAATAATCATTAGAAACAACTGGACGGGAATGGAACTGAGAATGGAGCAAACGGTATACGTCGCAATTACGACGAATGTAGGGCTGGCGGATCTGAAGGAGGGGATAAAATGATGAAGTACAGAAATTTATTCATGAGCATACTTACTCTTTTATTAGGTGTATTGGTCTACCTCATCATGTCTCCTGACGATCCAACCTATTTGAAAATTGCTATGCCTTTCGTATCTGTATTTTGCGTTTTTTCTGGATTGTTTGGATTGTACACTTTCTTTCGCAAACGTTAAATTCAACCAAACGCCTTCGATGAACGAAGGCATTATTGTCGGTTTGCGGACTCGAGCCTTATAATGACTAGATAGAGTGATATGCAAATTGGAAAACCTATAACGGAGGCATTCTGCGAAATGGCAAAAGAACATTTAGTGACCAGCATGGAAGATAAGCTATGGGCGGCAGCCGACAAGTTGAGAGGCAGCATCGCTTCATCCAAATATAAAGATGTCGTGCTCGGCATCATCTTTCTGAAATATATTTCTGACCGCTTCGACCTGCGCTACAACGAATTGGTGGCGGAGGGCGACGGCTTTGAGAACGACCGCGATGAATATGAGCGGTTCAATGTGTTTTACGTTCCTGAGAATGCGCGCTGGAAGCATATCATCGAGCATGCGACCAAGCCGAACATCGGCCAAGTGATTGACGAGGCGTTTATTGCGATCGAGAAAGAAAATAAAAACCTGGCCGGCGTATTGCCAAAAATATATTCGGGAGCCGATATCGACCAACGCCGCGTAGGCGAAGTGGTTATGGTGTTCGAAAACTCGGATACGTCGCTCATTGAAGAGGACGCGCTTGGTCGCGTCTATGAGTATTTCCTCGGCAAGTTTGCCTTTATGCTCGGCCAAGGCGGCGGTGAATTCTACACGCCAAGCAGCGTTGTGAAATTGCTCGTCGAAATGATCGAGCCGTTCGAGGGCACGATCTATGATCCGTGCTGCGGTTCGGGCGGCATGTTCGTGCAAGCGCAGAAATTCGTGAAGGCGCATGGCGGCAATGCGTTCAACCTATCCGTATACGGTCAGGAGCTGAATGCGGAAACGCGCCGTCTGGCGACGATGAACCTGGCGATTCGCGGCATCGAAGCGAATCTTGGGAACACGCATGACGACACGTTCCATGGCGATCAATTCAAGGACGAGAAATTCGATTATATATTGGCGAATCCGCCGTTTAACATCAGCGACTGGG
Organism: Paenibacillus sp. NEAU-GSW1; assembly: GCF_009737085.1. Lineage (GTDB taxonomy): Bacteria > Bacillota > Bacilli > Paenibacillales > Paenibacillaceae > Pristimantibacillus. The sequence continues at coordinate 44,787 of NZ_WOVL01000025.1, read as the reverse complement.
GACAGGACAGCCTGCTTGATGATTCGCGTTGGAAATGGGGCATGCCTGCCCGGGGCAATGCCAACTATGCTTGGCTGTCTCATATGTTGACCAAGCTGAAGCCGTCCAAAGGCGTTGCCGGCATCGTGCTGGCGAACGGTTCTTTATCGTCGCAAACGTCGGGCGAGGGCAATATTCGCGCGCAGTTTATTGAAGAGGATTTGGTCGACTGCATCGTGGCGCTGCCGGATAAATTATTTTTTACGACCGGCATACCGGTCTGCTTATGGTTCCTGCGCCGCGGCAAGAAGCGGAAGGGCGAGGTGCTCTTTATCGACGCGCGCGACAAAGGTTCGATGATCAGCCGCAGATTGCGGGAGCTGGAGGATACGGATGTCGCTTCGATAGCGGAGACGTATCATAAGTGGCTGAACAACGACGGTTATGCGGACGAAGTGGGCTTTTGCAAGTCGGCAAGCCTCGAAGAAATTCAAAAGCATGATAACGTGCTCACTCCGGGACGCTATGTTGGCGTGAAGGAAATCGAGGATAGCGAGCCGTTCGAACAAAAGATGGAGAAGCTTGTCGCCGAGCTTGCCGATCTCATGTCGGAGTCTTCTGAGTTGGATGAGAAGATAAAGCGGAGTTTGGGGGCAATTGGGTATGAGTTTTGAATTAAAAAAATTAAGCGAAGTAACGACTAAAATCGGAAGTGGTGCGACACCTAAAGGAGGAAAAGAAGCTTATTATAGTACGGGTATTCCGTTTTTAAGGAGTCAAAATGTACTGGATTTTCAATTTAGTCATAATGGCTTAGCATTTATTGATGAGAATCAAGCTCATGATTTAAGAAATGTTACTGTTGAAGTGAATGATGTTCTACTTAACATAACTGGTGATTCAGTAGCACGATGTTGCATGCCTGATAAAAATGTTGTTCCTGCACGAGTGAATCAGCACGTAGCAATCATTAGAACAGATCCTGATCTTGCAGATTCAAAATTTGTTATGTATGCATTATTGAATCCTTTAGCAAAAAAAAGTCTCTTATCGTTGGCTTCGCATGGAGGGACAAGAAATGCCCTAACAAAAGCGATGATAGAGAATTTTGAGATATCGCTTCCGCAAATGGAGATACAAAAAAAAATAACTTCATTATTGTCAACCCTTGATGACAAAATCGATCTCAATATCCGCGTGAACAAAGTCCTCGAACAAATGGCTCAGGCCATATTTAAGCAATGGTTCGTTGATTTTGAGTTCCCGAATGAAAACGGTGAGCCTTATAAATCTAGTGGTGGCGAGATGGTATGGTGCGAGGAAATAGATAAAGAGATACCGCCTGGTTGGAAAATAGAAACTATTGAAAATGTAACTAGTTTTGTATCAAGAGGTATTGCTCCTAAATACGCAGTTGATTCGGACAGATGGGTAATAAATCAGAAGTGTATAAGAGCTGGAGCACTTACTTTATCGCTTGCAAGACCACATGAAAGTAAGGTTAGTTTAGAAAAAATAGTTCAGTTTGGTGATATTCTAGTTAACTCTACTGGCACGGGAACTTTAGGCAGAGTAGCACAAGTGTACGAGCATTTGGTGAATTTTACAGTTGATTCTCATGTAACAATTATCCGTCCGAATTTAGAGAATGGTATCGGTTTTTTAGGTTGTATGTTGAAAAATATGCAATCAACATTTGAAAATGCTGGGACTGGAAGTACCGGACAAACAGAATTAGGTCGCGAAGTGATTAAACAAATGAAAGTATTAATTCCAGACGCAAAATTAATTAAAAGTTTTTCGGAGATCTATCATTCTTTTTCAGAAAAGATGATTCGCGCTCAAAAAGAAAACAGTAACCTATCCTCCCTCCGAGACACCCTCCTCCCCAAACTCATGTCCGGGGAGATCGACGTGTCGGAGATCGAACTCTAACAACAGATAGGCGGTGAAGCCTTTGTTTAACGAAGATAGCTTGGAAGCTGTCGTCCTGGAGCTGCTTCAAGACGAGCTTAACTATAAAGTCCAGAACGGTTACGAGCTTGCCCGTGACCCGCATACGGTTGTGCTGGAAGAGGACTTGCGCGATGCGCTGTACAGCCTCAACCCATCCTTGTCCGAGGAAGTGATCGAAGCTGCGCTGCGCAAGCTGCTTTATATCGACGATGCCAGTCTGGTTGGCGCTAATCAGCAGTTTCACCGCTATCTGATCGAGGGCGTGCGTATCGAGGTATACGGGGAGGATGTTCCTTCCCGGATCGTCCGGGTGATCGACTTTGACCATCCGAACAAAAACAGCTTTAAGGCTGTCAATCAGTATACCGTCATCCATAAAGCGGAGAAGCGTCCGGACGTTGTCGTGTTCGTAAACGGCTTGCCGATCGTCGTGATCGAGCTGAAATCGGCGGTGCGCGAGGATGCGACGATCCATGACGGCTATTTGCAAATCAAGACGTATCAGGACATGATCAAGCCGCTGTTCCAATACAACGCCTTCAGCATTATTAGCGATGGGGTCAATGCCCGTTTCGGATCGATAACAGCTGATTATGACCGCTATATGCAGTGGAAGCAGGCAGATCGCTATTCGCCTATCGTCGATGAACCGCATATCGCCCAGATCGGCACTCTGATGAAGGGGCTGCTCAACAGAGGGCAATTGCTCGATATTATTCGCAATTTTAGCTTTTTTGCCGGCGGCAAGGCCAAAATCATTTCCGGCTATCATCAATATTTCGGGATGAACAAGGCGATCGACAGCGTCGTACGCGCCGTTGACGGCGACAAGCGCGGCGGTGTCGTCTGGCATACGCAAGGCTCCGGCAAGTCGTTCTCGATGGTGTTTCTGTCTGCGGGTTTAATCTCGCGCCTGAATAACCCGACGATTGTCGTCGTAACGGATCGCAACGATCTTGACGAGCAAATCCACGGCACCTTCAGCAGCGCGGCCGATTTTCTCCGCCAGGCGCCTGTTCGCGCCGAGTCCCGTGAAAATCTGATCGAGCTGCTGGAGCATCGTTCGATTGGCGGTATTTTTTTCACGACGATTCAGAAGTTTACGGAGGAGACGGGGCTGCTCTCGAACCGTCCCGACATTATCGTCATTGCCGATGAAGCGCATCGTTCCCAATACGGAATCGACCCTGATATTCGCATCGACAAGAAGACGCTCGAAGCCGAGCTCGTCTACGGCTACGCCAAATATCTCCGGGACGCGCTACCGAATGCGACGTTTATCGGCTTTACAGGGACGCCGATCGATTCCCATGACAAATCGACGATTGGCGTTTTTGGCGAGCTGATCGACGTCTACGATATGACGCAGGCGAAGCTGGACGGGGCGACGGTCGATTTGCATTACGAGAACCGTCTCGCCAAGGTGCATTTGGATGAGGGCATTCTCGATCAAATCGATCACGAAGTCGCAAACATTGAAGCTCAGGGGCTTACTCCGGAGAAAATCGAGAAGCTGAAAAAGGATCTCGTGACGATGGAGGCAGTGATCGGCGATGATGATCGGCTTAATCTCGTTGTCGACGATATTCTCGCTCACTATGAGATTCGCAAAGATATGTTGAAGGGAAAAGCGATGATTGTGGCTTATTCCCGCAAAATCGCTTATAAGATGTACCAGCTCATCAAGCAAAAATCGCCCGAGCTTGCCGATAAAGTGGGGCTGGTTATGACGGACAGCAACAAAGACGAGCAGGAGATGCGGGATCTTGTCGGCAACAAGCAGCACCGGCAGACGCTTGCGAACCAGTTCAAAGACGAGAAAAGCAATCTCAAGATTGTCATTGTCGTCGATATGTGGCTGACCGGATTTGACGTGCCATGCCTCGATACGATGTACATCGATAAAATAATGAAAGAGCATAATCTGATGCAAGCGATTGCCCGGGTCAACCGGGTGTACAAAAACAAGCAGGCCGGTTTGATTGTCGATTATATCGGGCTCAGCAAGTATTTGAAGGAAGCGCTCAATACGTACACCAATCGCGATAAGAACAGCATCCCGGAGATTGAGAAGGCCAAGGAAATTCTCATGACAGAAGTCGAGATTCTGGAAGATATGTTCCATGGCTTCGAATTCTCAAAATATATGAATGCAACGCCGAAGGAACGGTTTGAATTGATCCAGGACGGCGTGGAGCATGTGCTGAAAGAACGGGCTAAGGAAGTATTCATGAAGCATGTCGCGAGAATGCAGAGCGCGTATAACATTTGTGCGACTGCGCTGGATTTTACGGTGCGCGTGCAGGTCAGCTTTTTTATCGCGGTCAAATCCTTTATCGTCAAGGTCGAACGCGACGGCATGCCGGATGTAGAGGCGTTCAAGAAAAAAATTACGGCAATGATCGAGCAAGCGATCATTAAGGACGGCGACGAGGTCGTATCCATTACGGCAAAGAAAGAGAAGAGCTTGCTGTCCGTCGAAAATTTAGAGCGCATTATGGCGATGAAACGGAGAAATGTAGCCGCAACGATTCTTAAGAAGCTGATTGACGATAAAATCAAATGGTTCGAGCAGACGAATATCGTCCGCGCCGGATTTTTCTCCGAGAAGCTGAAGCATATCGTAGAGCGGTACAATCAGGCTGAAGATATTGATGTGCTCATTACGCAGATGATCGATTTCGCCAAGGAAATCGAATCGGCGATCAATGAAGGGATCGACCTTCAGCTGTCGCCGGAGGAGCAGGCATTCTATGACGCATTGGCGAAGCCGGAGCTGGTGAAGGCGCATTATCAATCGGATGTTTTGCGGGAGATGGCGAAGAAGCTGCTTCAGCTCATTGCAGACAACCAAACGCCTGATTGGCATAAACGCAATGACGCGAAAGCGAATATGCGCTCGCTGATCAAAAGGCTGCTCAAGCAATTCAAATATCCGCCTGATGAAATTCCGGAGGCGACCGAGCTTGTCATCAAGCAGGCAGAGCTGCAAATGAAATATAATGCTTACGATTCCAAGCGAAACGTTTCGAACTACTCCGTAGCTGCCGAGAATAACCGTCCTTATACCATCTAAAAAAGAGAAGTCTGCTGGCATTGCGAACTCATTCGTGAGCTCGCAATGCTTTTGGTTATGTAAATGGCTGCATAAAGTCCTGAGAGGATCTGGAGAAGCGGCATGTAGTCGAATTTAGGAGGTTAGCGCATTGTCTTCCTCATTTCTTTTATTAAACACCTTTCATACGGAACTGGCCAAGCTTGCGGAAAAAGCTGAGGAACTCATCTGGTCCAATCCAAGAATGATGCTCATTCAGGGACGATTGTTCGCGGAGCAATTGGCGATTGACGTAGCAAAGAGAGAAAAGGTAGAGCCTGTCTATCCGATTAAACAAATAGAACGAATCGATAAATTGGAAAAAAACCAGCTGATTACGCCGGAAATCCGCGCTTCATTCGAATGGCTGCGCATCCACGGCAATATCGCCGTACATGAAGCGAAGGATACGCCAATCGATATTGCGCTCACTGCGCATCGGCAGCTCTATCAACTGAGCGCATGGTATACCGAATTGTACGGTCCGATTGAAGTTGAGGCGCCGGACTATGTCATGCCTTTGCCGGAAGCTGCAGCCGGAAATACCGCAGCGACGGATATAAGCGAGACGATCAAAAAGCTGATCGAGGATCAAGTATCTGGAAAGCTGCTGATCTCAATTGACGATAAGTTTCGTGAAATGCAAGAAATGTTGAACAAGTTCGCAAGCGGCGTTGACGAATGGGCGCGCAACACAGCTGCGTCAGGCAACGCTGCGGTTGCAGCGGAGCCAGTGCCAGCTGCGATTAAATCGGCGGAAGCTGAGGCTGAAATCGAAGCCAAAGCCAAAGCCGATGCAGAAGAGCTGCCGGACACAAAGACCGATTCGGACAAAGCCCAACAGAACAGCGAAATCGAGATCGGACAATATATGATCGATTTGTCGCTGGATGTTGTGGACAAGCGGGAAAACGGCGGCGCGCTATGGATTATCGGCGGCTGGGAGCTAAAGGATACGCTGTTCGCGCTAAAGCCAAAAGGCTTTAATTTCCGCTTCGCCCGCAACGGCAGCCAGTCGACCAAGCGCAAACCGGCTTGGTTCCTCATGGGCAAAGACCCTTCGGCCAAACGCTGGTTCATTCAGGAGACGGCAGAGACAGCGGAAGAGGAGAACACGCTTGCAGCTGCCGAGAGCGAAGAAGCGGCCAGCGCTCCATCTGCAGAAGCTGTGCAAGCCATCGCTGAACGAGAAGCTGCGCCGGCGATCGAGCAGAGCGAATTATCCGAGCCCTTCGAGCAGCCCGAGCAAGATGCTGTTGATGCTGCCGGGGATCGCGGAGATAATGGCGTCATTATTCCGCAAGCGATTCGGCTCCATCGTCTCGACAGCTACGAGCCGAGCCGCTTAAGTGAAATATCGCAGCAGCTGGGCATTGTTACTCTGGAAGAATGGACCGAGGAGCAGCTCAAGGAGCTATACCGTCAGCAGCCCAAGCATTTGCATGATGTACTCGTCCAGCTATGGTTTCTCGGCGTGGAGTTCCGGGGAGAGCTTAGCCGTTTTATTAAGCTGGAACGCGAATCGGATGAAGCGTATATTAACGGGTTGAAGCCGGACATCGTTCTGGAGGATGTGCTACGCCTTGACGTGTCCAGACTGCTGGCGCGCTTCGGCATTCGTTCGACCGGGCAATTGAATGGCATTCCGGTCGCTTCGATCAAATGGCTGCTGCGCGGACGTACGGATGATATGCTGCAAACGCTGGAACAGTTTAAGCCGGAGGAACAGCCGGAAGAATCGGCAATCGCAAGTGTCGATGAGGAAAACGCAGAGAATGCGGATGAGCAGCCGCTCTTGCTCTCGTTCCAGGAGGGACTGCTGGAAGTTCCGGTTCAATTGCTGGATACCCGCATCGATGACCTGTCGATTCAAGGCTGCAATGCTCTTCTTACTGGAATTAAGCGGCAATATAATATTGACCTCATCCGTGATCTTCCTGTAAATCTGTCTGATTTGACAGCGCGAATCAGCGGAGTCGGGCAAGGGGCCGTTCAGAAGTTTTTTGTACAGCTGGCTTCTTTTGTGAACGGAGGAGAAGCGGAAGGCCTGTCTCATTCCACAGTCGCCCCTCTTTCCTATTTGAATCAAAGCGCCAAGGAAAGCGGCAAGATCTTATGGGAAGACACGACGATTGAGCTCCAGAACGAAGATATGGATATGCCGCTGTCGGTGGAACTCTATCCGACCGTGCCAAAGCTGATTTATGAATTGCAGAGCCAGCATATTTATAAGCTCGGCGAGCTTCCGACAATGCTTGGAAATCTTCAGCAAATAAACGGTGTAGGCCGCACAGTCGTCAATAAGTTTGCGGCACAGTTGGCCATTCGTCTACAAGCGTTCCGATCAGGGCGGGAGCAGGAGCAGAAGTGGCATAGCATGTCTGTTTCGGAGAGAATTGCTTTTGCCATCGAAAATCTGGAGTCGTTATGGCTGGAGAAGCTGTCAGATGAGGCGATTGCCGGCAACCGTAATTTGCAAATGTTGCATTTGCGTTGGACGGAGCGCAAAGAAGGGCGCAGGGCGACATTGGAATGGCTGGGCCAGCGTTATGAATTAACGAGAGAACGGGTTCGGCAAATTATTAGCAAATTGCTTACGAAGCTGCATCCAGACGTAGCTGTAGTCGAACGGGCGCTCAAGGAGGCTTGTCTTCAGCATCAGCAATACTATTGCTATCCGATGGCCATAGACGAGAAGTTCTCGCACGGACTGTTGGAGCAAGTCGTCGAGGAGTATGAAGGGCTTGTATATTTGGAGCAGTATGGATGGTGGACCATTGAGAAGCAAGAAACATTCGAGGCGGATGCCTTGAAGCTGCGCAAGTCTTTCCAGGAATGGATGAGAGGCCGAATGGTGCCGATCGGACAAATTGAGGCGATTATTCCGCAATTGACCGAAGGCGCAATGCCCGATGAGCTTGCGCTGCGAATTGTCCATGAAGAGCTTCAGCTTACAGCGGACAGCCTTTATATTCTGGCAAATTCCAAAAAGTACGAAATGGTCGAGATGGTGCTGCGCCTCTATCCGGAGGGCGTGGAAATTTATAAACGCGCGAATGAATTGGTTGCAAGAGCCAATCTTGTACGGCCCGGTGAATTTGTAAGGGAACGGGACTTTACTTCGGTATTTGCGCGTGATGAATTTATGGATACCGCTTATCTCTGGGGGAGGGGCGAATATATTCATCATTCCTATGTCCAGGTGAATCCGTCGCTCATCGCTGCGGTTTCGGACAAAGCGCTCGAGCTGCTGGAAAGAAGAAGCCCGATATCCGTAGGCAGGCTCTTCCAATTGTTCGAGGACGAGCTCGTACAGGGCGGCATGCCGAATGAGTACGCGTTGTATACGATGCTTCGCAAACTGGGCTCCGACAAGCTGGCTCCCAATAAATTCCCGCATATCTGGCATCAGGATGACGCCTTCCAGCTTAGCAACGGGGAACAGATCAAAATGTTTATTCGCGAGCGTCAAGAGCCTCAGAAGCTGGACAGTTTGCGGGATGAATTCATTGTGAAGCGGGGCTGGAAAAAGTTCACGCTGGAGTTCTCCATTTCGACGGATTCCGATTTTGTCAGCGCGGATTTGGGCATTGTCGGCTTGAGGGAGTTTTACCCTTATGCGGAGAACGATTTCGAGCCGATCACGAAGCAGTTGCACGCATTGCTGGATGATACGGGGGTCGTTCATATTAACCGGGTTTATGAGACGACGAAGCAAGCTTGCGATCGCATGGGCATTGCATCCGGTTATCTGCTCTACGATTTGCTTCAAGGGCTTGGCCTCGATCGTCTGCGCTTTGCCAGATATCCGCTCATTTCCACGGATGATCATCCGCTTGAGGGACTAACCCTGCAAACGATGGTGGAGCAATACCTTGCGGAACAGGAAGCGGAAGTGCCTAGAGAATTGGTGTACCATTGGGTGACGGAAGAAGTCGGGGCAAGAGAAACGACGCTCGATATTGCGCTGTCGAACAGCGATGTTATTTACTACTACCGCAGCGGGCAATTCGGGGAGTATATTCACCGCGATAGGCTGGGCTGGTCAGAGGAGAAGAAAGACTGCCTTGTGGAGTATGTTTCAGCTCAACTGAGCGACAAGCTTGCCGCGTCGCAATATTTCGTTACGGTGGATTCAGTGCTGGATCAAACGAAATTGCCGCCGATCGAGAGCGGATTGGAATGGACGCATGATTTGTTAATCGATTGCTTGCGCAAAAGCGGCAAATTCAAATTGTTCGGTTCGTTCGGCAACATTGTTGCGCATGCTAACGACAGCTCTATTCCGAGTGAGACGGATTGGATCGCACACGTCTTGCAGCTTCGATTCGAAGGCAAGGCTGCGCTCAAGGATTTGTTCTCCGAGCTGGCTAAGCTCAGGTACTCTAAAGATGGACGATTCTTGTATGAAACGTTGACCAAGCTTGAGGACGGGACGGCGCCATTTATTGTTGAAGACGAGACGGTCAGGTCCAAATAGGCATGTAGTCGTAGTCACCGCGGGCGTCGAGCACGAGCAGGAAACAAACAACGGAGGCGTTCTACGAATGGCAAAATATAAAGTGTCAGACCTGGCTGCGTTCAATGCGGTCACGCTGCCCAAAAAGCATAGCTTAGACTATATTCAGTATTTGGACACGGCAAGTCTCACGACTGGCATCATATCGGAAGTGAAAAAGCTAACGGTTGGTATTGACGCCATTCCAAGCCGAGCGCAAAGGGTCGTATCGGCCAACGATATTCTCATCTCGACTGTTCGGCCTAATCAGAAGCATTATGGCATTATTAAGCAACCGGTTCCCAATATGATCGCATCAAGCGGTTTTGCAACGATATCCGCCAATGAGGAAATGGTGTCGCCGCAATATTTGTATTATTATTTGACGCAAGAAGAGATTACGAGCTATTTGTCTGCGATCGCCGAGACGAGCACGTCAACGTTCCCGGCGATTACGCCTTCGGTCATTAAAGATCTCGAAATGGAATTGCCTCCAAAGGAACGGCAATTGGAGATAGCGGCGATTCTCTCTGCATTTGACGACAAAATCAAGCTGAATATCCGCAAGAACTTTGTGCTGGAGCGGATGGCGCAAGCAATTTACAAGCAATGGTTTGTCGATTTTAACTTCCCGGACGCCAATGGCGAGCCTTATCAAGCGAGCGGCGGCGAGATGGTGTGGAGCGAGGAGCTGGGCAGGCCGATTCCGTCGGGGTGGTCCATTGGCTGTCTCGACGACATTGCAGACATTGCGAGCGGCAAGCGTCCAGCCGGCAAATCGGAGACGAGAAGCGAGGAATATAACATTCCGCTCGTTGGCGCAAGCTCTGTGATGGGGTATGTCAATCAAGCCCTGTACAATGAGCCGATTCTGGTCATTGGTCGCGTAGGAACGCATGGCGTTGTCCAGCGCTGCCAAACCGAATGCTGGCCCTCGGACAATACGCTGGTTATCCAAAGCGAGGGTTACGAGTACGTCCATCAGGTGTTGAAGCATATCGACTACCCGTCGTTAAACCGAGGGTCGACGCAGCCGCTTATCACGCAAACCGATGTGAAAAATACGAAGCTGGCGCTTCCGGATCCGGAAACCGCAGCGCTGTTCGAACAAACGGCAGGCGTTCTGTACGAGCGGGTCGAGAATAACAAGCGGCAAAGTGAAGCTTGCGCCGCTCTCCGCGATACGCTCATTCCGAGGCTGATGTCGGGCAAGCTTGCTCCTGCCGCTATTGCGTATTGACTTTCGTTTTCCGATTCGGATATACTGTCTGTAATCTTATAGCTGACATACGTTGAAAGAGACCAGTAGCAGCTTTTGTCCCTGTTCCAGAAAGCCGGGGGTGATGAAACCCGGACAAACAAAGGACTGCGAATTACACTCTGGAGTATCTTGGGTAATGCCAAGCGGAGTAGCGAACGATATTTCGCTGAAAGCGGCATGAATGGCGCGCGTAAAGCGCATAGAGCCATTGGTGCAATCTGGGTGGTAACACGGTTATTCAATCGTCCCTATGTCTACAATAGACAAGGGGCGATTTTTGTTTTTTATAGGAATCTATAACGTATATCTATTCGATAGAAGGGGTTGTACAGAAATGAACATTATTGATGAACTCGAATGGCGCGACGCCATTAACCAACAGACGGACGCGGAAGGGCTGCGCGAATTAACGAATACGAAATCGGTATCGCTTTACTGTGGCGTCGATCCGACAGGCGATTCGATGCACATCGGACACTTGATTCCGTTTATGGTGCTGAAACGGTTCCAGCTTGCGGGACACCGTCCGGTCATTCTGATCGGCGGCGCTACGGGCACAATCGGCGATCCGAGCGGACGGCAAACGGAGCGTTCCCTGCAAACGATGGAGCAGGTGCAAGCGAACGTTGACGCCTTGACGGCGCAAATGAAAAAGCTGTTTGTTACCGAAGGCGACACTGGCGTGCGCATGGTGAACAACTACGATTGGACGCATAAAATTAACGTAATAGACTTCCTGCGCGACTTCGGCAAAAACTTCAGCATCAATACGATGCTGGCGAAGGACGTTGTGTCGAGCCGTCTTGACAGCGGCATTTCGTACACGGAATTTTCATACCAAATTTTGCAATCGCTCGATTACCTGCATCTGTACCAGCACGAGGACGTGCAGCTGCAAATCGGCGGCTCCGACCAATGGGGCAACATTACGAGCGGCTTGGATCTCATTCGCAAAAAAGAAGGCTCCGAAGCGAAAGCATTCGGCCTGACGATACCGCTCATGCTGAAAGCGGACGGCACGAAATTCGGCAAAACGGCAGGCGGCGCGATCTGGCTCGATCCGAACAAAACGACGCCGTTCGAGTTCTACCAATTCTGGGCGAACACCGACGACCGCGACGTCGTGAAATATTTGAAATACTTCACGTTTCTCGACAAGGAAACGATCGACGGACTGGCTGAGAAAGTGCAAACGGAGCCGCATAAGCGCGAAGCGCAAAAAGCGCTGGCCGAGGAAATGACGCGATTCGTCCACAGTGAAGAAATGCTGGTGCAGGCAAAGCGCATTACGGCGGCCTTGTTCAGCGGAGATATCAAATCACTGACAGCCGATGAAATCGAGCAAGGCTTTAAAGAAATGCCGACGTTTGAAGCGGGCAAAGAGTCGAAGAACATCGTCGATTGGCTCGTTGAGCTCGGCATTGAGCCTTCGAAACGCCAAGCTCGCGAAGATATTACGAAAGGCGCTATCTCGATGAACGGCGAACGCGTCGGGGACTTGGAGCTTGAAGTAACGGAGGAGCACGCGATCGGCGGACGCTTCATCATCATCCGCAAAGGCAAGAAAAACTACAGCCTAGTGAAATTGACATAGCGCCCAAGCGCAAAAAAAGCTTCTTTCCGATTCGCTATCGATGCGAAATAGGGAAAGGAGCTTTTTTTATATCAGCTGAATAGGCGAATTTGTTTAATCTGAGTAGCGATGCGGTCGAAGCTTTTCTGAAGCTTGCTCCGGTTATCGGGAAGGAGAGTTAAATCAAGCTCGGCTGCGATCGCTTGTACGACTTGCTCTGTTGTCATCTCGTCGGTGTTCAAATGCTTTTGAAACAGCTCGCCCGACAAGCTCTGCATACAGCGATCGATTTGCGCGGCTCCCCAAGAGCGGGCTCCGTCTCCCCGGCTGCGCAGCCGCTTGAGCAGCACCGGCTTAGACGCCCACAGCGTGAAATGTCGGACGTCCAGCCCGTCAAGCTTTAACTGGCCAATGATTTGCAGAAAATAAGCGGGCGATACAACTGTCATAGGGACAATAATATGACCCTTGTATTCTTTGCTTATGTATTTGAGCATGGCATAATTGATCTCGCGCCATACCGGATAGTCTTGAAAGTCGGCTTTCAGCATCGTCATTGGAAGCTGCTTGCGAATATAAAAGCCTGCGTTCTCCGGGTCAAAAACGAAAGAACCGGCCAGTCGTCTATGAAGCTCATAGGCGGTTTGCGATTTTCCTGCCCCAAATGCGCCGTTAATCCAAATGATCACGTTAGTTCACCTCTATGAGTTTGAATGACCGCTTTCATTGCATATTGAAAAAATTGCCGCGATTGGTTAGACGCAGTGAGAGGAAGAAAGGTTTCTGACGCTTTGACGAGTTCTGTACTATGTCTGAGTGAATAAATGTAAATAAAGGATAATCCAAGTAAAAGTCGAATGGTGTTAACGCAATGTAGAAATAAGAAATTCAAACGAGCAGGGAGATTGATTGAAAATGAACAACGTCTTAACGACTTTGCAACAAAACGAAGTTCAGTATGATCTCATCCGCCATGAGAAGCAGATTCGCTCAGCACAAGAAGGAGCCATCTATTTTGGGATTGAAGCCGGACAGACGGCCCCTGCGTTAGTTCTCAAATCAGAAACAGAATTTTACGCATTGATTGCTTCCGGAAATCGAGGGCGCGTAAATCTTGAGGAAGTGTCGGAACTCATAGGCTGCGGCCCATTAAAAATGGCAAGTCCTAAGGAAGTTCAGCAAATAACCGGATATGCCGTCGGCAGCGTCCCTCTTGCGCTTTCTTTGCCCTGTATCGTGGACCGAGAGCTTTACCGATATCCTTATATTTACGGAGGTTCAGGAGATCCGATGTCGACATTAAAGATTGCCCCGACCGATCTGGAAAAACTGAATGTGGTTGTCGGCTTTTTGGACTAAGCGTTGCGATATCGCTGCTGCTGGATAGGCGATGGTTTTATTCGAGAACTGGGAGAGGCCTATAGACGGACGAATAGTTGTGCCCAATAGGTTTTGTAGTCATTTTGATCATTGCCGGGCACATAGCCGACACCGAGATGGGTGAAGTTCGGATTTAAGATGTTGGCGCGATGGCCGGGACTGTTCATCCACGATTCCATAACCGCTTCCGGAGTGAGCTGTCCGGCAGCGATGTTCTCGCCGTAGGCGGTCCATTCCACGCCAAAGTCTGTCAGCATTTGTCCGGGCGATCCGTAAGTGGGGGACGTATGGGAGAAGTAGTTGTTGTCACGCATATCTCTTGCCTTCAGTGTGGCAATATCGTTTAGCTGATCTGTGGTGAGCATTTCGCCGTTCGGCAAATCAGCCGTAATGAACAGCTTCTGCAGAGGGAGAAGACCGGCTGCAACCCGTTCCTTATTGGTCAAACTGAACACGTCGTCAGCGTACAGCTGCTTAATGCGCGCCCTTCGCCGTTTGGCGAGAATCAGCCGATATTTGCGAGTGACTTTATGTCTTCGCTTCGTCGAAGAGGACAAGCTTCTTGCGCGTTGCTTCCGAGTAGAGGAAGCGACCTTTTTTTTGTTCATTCTATACCTCCCAAAAAGTTCTGCGAAGCAAAACTTGCTTCGAATGAATAAGCTCATTATAGTTATCGAATAGGATATGCTATTCAGAATCTATCGATTTGTAATAGATGATTACTGGTTTGAATAGAAAAGAGGCGACTGGACATGTTTGCGAACGAATCCTACAGCGGATCGAAAGAGGAAAATTACGGGATGCTGCTTAAGCAGCTGACCGCATTAATAGAGGATGAGCCGAGCCGAATCGCCAATTTGGCGAACGCATCGGCGCTGTTGGGCGTTTTTTTGGAGCGGATTAATTGGGTTGGGTTTTATATGCTTGAAGGAGAAGATACGCTCGTGTTAGGCCCATTCCAGGGGAAACCGGCATGCACGCGGATTGCGGTCGGCAAAGGAGTATGCGGGACGGCTGTCAGCCGGGGCGAAGCGGTGCTTGTCGATGATGTGCATCAATTTCCCGGACATATCGCTTGCGACAGCGCTTCGAACTCGGAGCTTGTTATTCCGCTGCGGCGCGATGGGCGGATCATTGGCGTGCTTGACATCGACAGCCCCGAGTTTGCGCGTTTCGACGAGACGGATGCGCGTTGTTTGACCGAGTTTGCTGATGTTCTTGGGAAGTATGTGTAGGAGAAAGCCTGCACAATTGAAAGGTTTCACCGTGCAGGAGGCTAATTGGCACAAAACTGTACCTGAAAACAAAAAAGGCCGATTGGCCTTTTTTTGTTTTCTCCGCGATCTAAAAGTAAAACTTCTCCATCTCACGCGGGACGCCGTTCCGGGCGAGAAGCTCGCCTACGGACTCGCTCAATTCCAGCGTATCCCCGGATGTGAGCAGCCGGACCGCAAACTTGTTGGCTTGCCGCTCATACTTTCCCACGTTAAAAAAAGATTGCTCGTCGAGCCAAAATCGGTTGAATCCCGGATGCAGCCTATCGTGACCGAGTTCATGCGCGCAGACGAAACGCCGCCAATCATCCGGCAGCAGCTCGTGGATAACGATAAAGCGCCGCCTCAGCTTTTTAAAGTAGAGTCCTTTCGTTGCATCGCCCAGATCGGCATACCGGATATGGATGCCAAGCCCCTCTGCGATGACAAAAGGATCGTTCGTCTGGAATTTTCGGATAAGCCGCAAGATTAGTTTGTCCATGGCATCACCTACTTGTCTTGGTTAGTCGGATCCTCTGGTTCCGTTTTTTTAGGGCGTTTATTCATTTGCTTGGCTTCCCAGAACAGTCCGGTCAGCACATCCATAACGCGCTGCCTGTCCGTATCGCTTAAAGGCACGCCGTCGAACATGAGGTCGCCTTCTTCTTCGAGCATTTTTTTGAAATCCCGCTTGTCTTTATACGTTGCCCACTCGGGAATCGATTCGGGAGACGGCTCCCGGCCAAGCAAAAAGTCGGCAGTCGTGTCCAAAATATCAGCAATCTTCTGCAAGTCGCCGCTGGACGGCACGACACGGTCATTTTCGATGTGGCCGAAGTTGGAACGCCCCATTCCGAGCTTCTCCGCAATATCCTGCTGCGTTAGGCCATTTTTTGTCCGCAGATCCTTGATTCTTGCCCCAATCGTCATTGTCTTCATCCTCCATTTTTATCGAAACGGTATTTTAAATACACTTGACGGTATTTATATTACCAAATATAATGGGCTTGTAAAGAGAAATCGTATTATAAATACTCTATAACCAGTTTATTGAGATCAAAGGGTAATGTCAATATCACCGGAGACCCATTAGCAGACAAGCATCTTTTTTTCACTTCATAGGGTATTTTAAATACCTATCATCAAACAATCTCGAATGGAGGCTTTTATATGAACAAAAACATGGAACTAAACCTGGAGCAGGATGTCGTTGAACAGTTAAAAGGTTACAAGCGTCTCGTTGCGCGGAAAAAATGGATTGAAAAGCAGCCGGTCGGCAGCGGAGTGACAGTCAGCTCCGTTTACGAAGACGACAAGCTGCAAGAGCTGCACCGCCAGCTGCGGTCCATGCCTTCTTATATGTACTTAAACAAAAGGGAGCAGCAAATGGAGCAGGCGGCGCATAGTCATTTAACCAGCTATCCGACCGGCACGAAAGCGCAGATGAAAGAAGTAAAGCAGGCTGCCCTCCATGCGCAATCCGCAGCCCCGGAGGATGAGAAGCTGCTCCGCGAGTTAAGCCGCAAGATCGAGAAAGTAATTGAAGCAAGAGCCGGAGCCGCAGCGGAAGGCTATGAAGGCGTTATTAACCGGGTCAGCGAGCTGCAAGACCTGGAGAGGCAGCTGAAAGCGATCGATCAGGCGATGGAGGCGCTGCAGTCTTGTTTTCCTGAGTATGAACGATTATTGAGGCTTCGTTATATTGAAGGGCGTCCGGCGGAATTCGTCGCTTCCGAGCTTGGGATTGTAGACCGAACCTTCCGCAGATGGCGGCAAAAGGCATCGCTGGAGCTTGTCCGGTTTTTGTCCGAATGAAGTCCGCGGCTTGTCCGATTTCGCTCTAAAAACCGTGCTACTATGATATTGTGAAATACTTCATCAGCAGCGGGGACGAGCGGCGAAACAAGCCGATCGTCCTTTTTATTTTGGAAGAGGGGGTGATCGTATGTAACGGTCAGGTCCGGGTTAAACGTTGGTCGTCAATGAGGAGCAGGGAAACGATACGGAGGGATACAAGCTATGGGGAACAACGAACAGACGGCAACGCCAACCGCCGCTATTCATAGCAAGCAGCAATTGCTTGCTTCGAAAAAGTATTCGGCGACGGAGAAAGACATTTTAGCCGCCATTTTAAACGATGGACAAGGCACCACTCACGAGCAGGCGCAAACGATGCTTGCCGCTTATTTGAAAAAGGAGGTCATGTAGATCATGGCAGGAGGAACTTGGACAACCCAAAACAAAGTAAGACCAGGCGTATATATCAATTTCACGGTTGAAAGAAAGCAGCAATCGGCTTTAGGCGAACGAGGCATCGTGTCAGTACCGCTCGTACTCGGGTGGGGCGCGCCAAATACTATTGTATCGATTCAAGCAGGCTCGGATATGAAAAGCTTGCTCGGCTACGATCTGAACACGCCGGAAATGCTGCTTGTCAAAGAAGCGCTTAAACGGGCAAAAACGCTGCTGCTTTATCGTCTGAACACAGGCACGAAAGCTTCGGCTGTTCTCGGCGGCCTGACTGCAACGGCAAAGTTTGGCGGCGAGCGCGGCAATGCGATTCAAATTACGATTCAGCAAAATGTCGACGATGAGCAGCTGTTTGACGTTGCGACTTATTTGGCCGGCGAGAAGGTGGATCTGCAAACGGTTGAAGACATTGCCGCGCTGATCTCCAATGCTTATGTCGATTTCAGCGGTACAGGCGCTTTGTCGGCTACGGCGGGCATTTCGCTTTCCGGCGGCGCTAACGGCTCCGTTACAAACCAGCAGCATGCCGATTATTTGGAGGCGATTGAGCTGCATGAGTTCAACACGATCGCGCTGCCGTCCAACGACGCTTCGCTGAAGCCGGTCTATGCCGCCTTTGCCCGTCGTCTTCGTGAAGAAGAAGGACGTAAAATTCAAGTGGTGCTGGCGAATTACCCGTCAGCCAATCACGAAGGCGTCATTAGCGTCAAAAATGGCGTCAAGCTTGCCGACGGAACGGCTGTTCATGCCGAGCAAGCTGTTGTGTGGGTAGCCGCAGCTACAGCAGGAGCCGGGATTAGCGAATCGTTAACCTATTCCGTTTATGAAGATGCGGTCGATACCGATATCCGCTACACGGGTTCTCAAATTGAACAGGCGCTGCAAAACGGCGAATTCGTCTTTTCCCCAAGCAGAGGCGGCGCGATCGTCGAGCAGGATATCAACAGCCTCACCGATTACGGCACAGGCAAGAGCCGTTCCTTCTCGAAAAACCGCGTGGTGCGCGTCCTTGACGGCATCGCTAACGATCTCAAATCGCTTTTTGAAACCTCTTATATCGGCAAAATCGACAACAATGCGGACGGCCGCAGCTTGTTCCGCTCGGAGGTTGTGAAATATTTGGAGCAGCTGCAGAGCCGAAATGCGATTCAAAACTTTGATTCTCAAGCGGATCTGACCGTAGCTGCGGGTGAGGAAAGCGATGCGATCGTGATTGAAGTTCATATCCAACCGGTAGATAGCGTAGAAAAAGTATACATGAAAGTGACGGTGAAGTAAGATGGCATTTCTGAACGCAGGCGATACGATTTCCGGCCAAGAGGGCCGCGCATACACGATTTTGGACGGCAAGTACGAGGAAATGTTTTATATTAAAACGCTGGAAGCGAGCATTGAAAAGCAGAAGGCTGAAATTAAGACACTCGGCCATCGCGGGCTGCAGCATAAGGCGACCGGCTGGTCCGGTACGGGCAGCATGACGATTTATTACGTAACGTCGAAATTCCGCCAGCTGATGCTGGATTACGTGAAAACGGGTGTGGACAAAAGCTTTGACATCCAAATTACGAACGAGGATCCGACGTCGACCATCGGCAAGCAGATCGTTACGCTTTACAACGTAAACCTGAACAGCGTCGTAATGGGCAAGCTCGATACGGAAAGCGAGGCGCTGGAGGAAGAGCTTGAATTCACATTCACTGGCGTCGATATTTCCGATACGTTCTCTGCGCCGGCGCAGGCTTAATCATAATAGGGGAGGGTATTGAAAATGAGCGATTTAAGCGTATTTTTCGCGCAAAATACGGCATCCGAGTCGACGGTAAAATTCGCTGTATCGGAGCGCTTTATGGATAAAGAGGGGAATCCCGTTAGCTGGGAGCTCCGCAGCATGACGGAGTCGGAAAATGAGGAATGCCGCAAATCGGCAACCCGCAAAGTGAAGGGCAAGAATGGCGTTTATACGTCCGAGACGAACACGGATGAATATTTGGCCAAGCTCGTCGTCAGCAGCATTCATTTCCCTGATTTGAAAAATGCGGAGCTGCAAAAGTCTTACGGCGTCATCGGCGCTGAAACTTTGCTGCGCAAAATGCTGCGTCCGGGCGAATATGCGGCCCTCGTGCAGCAAGTGCAGGACATTAACGGCTTCAACCAATCGATCAACGATTTGGCGGATGAAGTAAAAAACTAATCAAAGAGGGCGACGGCGAAGCGAACTATGCCTATTACGCCCTCCACGAGCTTAACATTTTGCCGCATGAGCTGATGCGCATGAGCCGCCGCGAGCGCGCGGCCATCTACGGCATGATCGACATTCGCGTCGAAAGCGAGCGCAAGCAGCGTGCAAAGGCAAAACGAAAATAAGGAGAAGGCGCCCGGGAAGGGCGCCTTCTGTTCGTGAAAGGGAGGTGTGAGAGTGAGTGATCAATTAGCGGTAACACAATCGAAAGCTGTTGTTAGTCCAAAACTGACATCGCTAGCAGGCTCTCTTGTTGTCTTCATCCGAGCAGAAAATATGCTTCAGTTTACGCAGAATTCGCCCATGGTGAAAAACAGAACTAACTCAGCAAACTCCTCCAATCGGGATGCTCAGGAATCAAGTAAAGATGAAAAAGAGCCTCCCGCGAAAAAGAAATCCAATAAATTTCTTGAGATGCTGGATCTGGAGTCGATTGCTGCGGTAGTAACGATTTTTTCCGGGTTTAAAGACCTTTTTGGCGGGGCTAACGAAAAGTTAAAAGCTGCGAATACGGCGCTTGGCAAATTCGCTTCGGCTTTAGGCGAGGCAATCGTAAGCGCGGCGAAGATGTCGATCAAAGGGGCAGCCGAAGAAAGCCATTTGAAACAAATGCTCATCGCCCGCAGCGGAAGCGAGGATACAGGGACCCGCATCTTTGACATGATTCGCAGCGATGCGGCGGCAGCGGGAGCAAGTGTCCAGGCGGCAGAAACGACCGCGCTGGAGTTTATGCCGGTGGTTCAAGATACCGACCAGCTGCGGGCAATGACCAAGATGGCAATTGACTTGTCAGCGTTTGATGTTACCGGAGGAGGCTTAAAGGGAGCGACCGATGCGATCCAGAAAGCAATCGGCGGAGATGTCAAAGAGCTGACTGAACGTTATAATATTGCACCCGCCGTAGCGGAGCAATTAAAGAAAGGCATTGCGGAAGCGAGCAAGAGCGGAGATATGGGGGCGGCTATTAAGTCGTTGTCCGCTATGATGGAGAAGGCGAATATGGGAGCGTCCGCATCCGAGGCTTTATCGAAAAGCCCTACGGAGCAGTTCGGTACGATGCAGCAAAACGTGCAAAACTCGTTTGCACAGGCTGGAGCGGGAGCCGTCGCAGCCATTTTGCCCTTAATGACGAAAATCAATGAGGCGTTCCAGGCAGGCAAATTCCAACCGTTCTTTGATTTGTTTGGCGGCGGATTGACGATTGTCGCTAACCTGCTCTCGATTGTCGGAGATGCGGCGCTTTGGCTGGCGGATGCGTTTATTCAAAATTGGCCAACCATTCTAGCCATACTTATGACGGTAGCTGTTGCCTTATTGCCTATGATGCTGGCTTCGCTCTGGTCATTATTGGCGCCTCTATGGGCAATGATTCCGCCGCTGCTTATGCAGGCTGCAGCATGGTTGATGATAAACTGGCCGATTCTTCTAATTATATTATTGGTTGGAATATTAATTGGAATGTTTCTTGCTTTTGGAGGCACGGCAAGTCAGATTGTCGGCGCTATAGTGGGAGCGTTCTATGCTTTTTTTGCCTTTATTTATAACGGCATTGCATTTTTGTGGAACAATTTGGTTTCATTCGCTGAATTTTTCGCCAATTTATTTAATAATCCGGTCTATGCGATAAGAAAGCTGGTCTATGATCTATTGGTATCCATCGTTGGTCAGTTCGGTTCGATGTACGATTCAGTACGAGGGATACTAAATAAGCTCATCGAAAAATTCAATGCATTTTTTGGGGCAAACATATCGATCATACCCGAATTGGATACAAGCTTATTAGATAAATTGAAACCAGAGGCCGGTAAGGACGTTGCGGATTTTTCAAGTAATAAAATGAAATTTAAAGATGTTGGCGACGAATTTATGAAGGGCCAGGATAAAGGAAAAGACTGGACCTCAAAAATCGGCGGCGGATTGGAAGACTTTAAAACGGAGCTCAACGGCGGAAAAGCAGGCTTCGCGACTAAAGACGAAAAAGCCAAAGGGGCCAACATCGACCGAGTCGGAGAGGTAGGCAAAATCAATGATTCCGTCGACATCTCCAGCGAAGAAATCAAAACGATGCGCGAGCTGGCGGAGATGAAAAACATTCAAAACTTCGTTACGCTGCAGCCTTCGATCAGCGTGCAGACAGGCGACATCAACAACGGCTACGACATCGATACGGTGATCCGGAGGATGGAGCAGTCGCTTACCAATGAGATCGCATCGTCGGCGGAAGGAGTGTATCGCTAATGAGCGTAAATCGCAGCTTGGATTATACGATGTGGCTTAGTTACAACAATCAAAAGGAAACCATCGTGCTCCCAGTCAATCCTCCAACCATTCAGATCAACGAAGCCGGAGGAGGCAAAAGCTTCGAGGTTTCCGGACTCGGCGAAATTAATGCGATTCAGAACAAGAAGCTGATGGACATATCGTTCGAAAGCTTCTTTCCCGCTGCTGGCGCGGAGTATCCTTTTATCGTTAAAAAGGAAGCACTGCGCCCTCCGGAATATTACATTTCGGCGATTCGCGGCTGGATGATGAAAAAAAGGCCTGTCCGGTTCGTTTTCACCGGTGCCTCCTTTGATTTGAACCTTCCGGTCAGCATTGAAAAGTTCGATTGGAAGGAAAACGCCGGTTCCGGCGATATTGAGTACAGCCTGTCGCTGAAGCAGTATGTTTTCTACGGGGCAAGGCCCGTTATCGTGAAAAATTCCGTAGGAACGGCGAAGAACAATCGGCCCGCCGATGCGATCCGATCGGAGCGAACGTATCGAATGGTGGCCGGAGATACGCTGATCAAGATCGCAAAAAAACAGCTTGGGGACGATTCGCGATGGCGGGAAATCCAAAAATTAAACGGCATCAGCGATGCAGCCTTAAAGAAGCTGCAAATCGGCATGGTGCTTAAGCTGCCGAGGTGAGCGGGATGCTGGAAATTATTTTGGATAACCGCGACGGCAAGATGTGGGACATCACAAGCATCGTTCCTTCGCTCACGTACAAAACGAAACGAATCGGCGCAGCTTCCAGCCTTGATTTGACGATAATCAAAACAGCGCCGTACCAGCACAGCGCGTTTTCGGTCAACAACGGCGACGTCATTCGGGTGCGGATGGACAAGCATAACGTTTTCTACGGCTATGTGTTCGAGGTTGGCAGGGGGCAGGACGAGACGCTGACGGTTAAAGCGTACGATCAGATCCGCTATTTGCTGGGGAATGATACGTATGTGTTCAAAAACAAAACCGCAAGCGAAATCGTTAAAAAAATCGCGGGCGATTTAGGGATGAAAACCGGCAAAATCGCGAATACCGGCTACGTCATTCCATCCATGATTGAAGACAATAAAAAGCTGCTCGATATTGTTTGCAAAGCGCTGGATTTGACGCTGATCAACGGCAAGGGCAATTATATGCTGTTCGACGATTTCGGAGTGCTGTCGGTGCAGAAGCTGGACGACCGGAAGGTCGATGTGGCGATTGGCGATTGGAGCTTGATGTACGGCTTTGATTATAAAAGCTCTATCGATTCCGACACGTTCAATAGGGTGAAAATCGTCAAAGACAACAAGGAAACCGGCAAAAGGGAAGTGTATCTCGCCCAGGACAGCGCCAAAATCGCACGTTGGGGAAGGCTGCAGCATTACCAGCAGGCGAACGAGAATATGAACAGCGCCCAAATCAACGAACAGCTGGATCAATTAATGAAGCTGAAAAACCGCGAGCAGCGCAGTCTGAGCATTCAAGCGGTCGGCGACATGCGCATCAGAGCGGGCTGCTACGTTCCGATTCTGATTGAGGAGCTAGGTCTGAAGCAATATTTTCTCGTCGAAGAGTGCTCGCATTCCCTTGATGCGGACATGCATACGATGAAATTGGAATTGAAGGTGATCTGATGGCTTTATTGGAACTGATCAAGCAAGCGGGAGCCGCCGCTTATGCGTCGGGCAACCCGATGGCCGTATTGGCTGGAAAAATTGTTCAGACCCATCCTCTGGAAGTAAGCGTCGACCAGCGCTTTACATTGCCGGAGGATTTTTTGATTGTGCCGGAAAGCATGACCCGTCTAGAGCTTGACTTGACGCATGTACACGGTACTGGGGGCGGCGTTTCGGGGGAAGCGTTGACGGGAAAAACGGTGATTCGACGCGGGCTAGAAGCGGGAGACGCCGTTCTGCTGCTGCGTGTGCAGGGCGGGCAGCAATACATTATTTTGGACAGGGTGGTCACATGACGATACCGACAAATGGCGTTCAGTTAGTAAACGGCACCGATACGGAGTCCATCCAAACGAGCAAAACGTATGGGCTGCACGTTGAAACGGGGCGAATTGCAGGCACCGTCGACGGTTTGGAAGCGATGCGGCAGGCGGTGTTCAAAATGATGCAGACCGTTCGTTATGAGCATTTTGTATACAGCTCCGATTACGGTTTCGAGCCGGTCAGCCTCGCTGGCGTCGACATCGGATTTGTGAAGTCGGAGCTGAAGCGCCGTATCCAGGAAGCGCTGCTTCAGGATGAAAGGATTACGGGCGTCAACGAGTTCGAGCTTACGGCAGACGGAGATGCTATTTTGGCCAAGTTTGCCGTTCAAACGATTTTTGGCGATTTTCAATCGTCTTTGGAGGTGAACACGAATGTATGAAACGGAAACGTTTGAAGCGATTATGCAGCGGATGCTTGCTCGCGTTCCAAACGACGTAGACAAGCGGGAAGGCAGCATCATTTACGATGCGCTGGCTCCTGCCGCTGCCGAGATGGCTGAGCTGTACGGTCAGCTGGATATCCAGCTTAATTTGAGCTTTGCCGACACATCCAGCGGCGAATACTTGCGGCGGCGGGCCGCAGACTTCGGCGTGATGTGGCAGGAGGCGACGCGGGCGCGGCGGTTGGGGTTGTTCTGGGATGAGGAGGAAGCGCCTTGCGATGTTCCTATCGGTACCCGTTTCTCTCTGCGTGAACTTAATTACGCAGTAGTAGAAAGACTGGAGACCGGACGTTATGAGCTGGAATCCGAGACGGCGGGAGCGGCGGGCAATGCCGATTTTGGCGTTCTGCTGCCGGTCGACTACGTGGCGGGGCTTGCCCGGGCAGAGTTGTCTGATGTGCTGATTCCCGGTGAGAATGACGAGACGGATGACATGCTGCGGGAGCGTTTTAGTACGCATGTGCAAAGCCCGGGAACGAGCGGCAATATATCCGATTATATGAAATGGGCGCTCGCTGTATCCGGTGTAGGCATGGTTCAAGTAGCCCCTTTATGGGATGGTCCGGGGACGGTTAAAGTGGTCGTCTTGGACAGCAGCATGCAGCCTGCTTCCAGTCAGCTTGTAGAAGATGTTCAATATTACGTTAGCCCCGTGTCCGGAACCGGTGAAGGAATAGCTCCGGTCGGCGCTGCAGTAACGGTTGTAGCGGGAGAAGGGGTTGCTGTAAACGTATCGGCGACGATTAATCTTTCGGGAACAGCTACGATTGAAACGGTACAAAATAACTTTAGAGCGGCGGTTGCCGCATACCTGAAAAAGATTGCTTTTGCAGAGGATCCTTCTCCGAAATATGTTCGTATCGGTTCAATGCTGCTTGACACGGAGGGTGTACAAGATTACTCCGGACTGCTCGTTAATGATGAGACGCTTAACGTGGCCATCGAGCCCGGTCAAGTCGCAGTTCTTGGGACGGTGATTCTCAGTGAGTGAGATTTCTAGCCCGAGGGGTCAGGAACTGCTTCAATATTTACCCGGATATTATTCGAGGATTAAGGAGTTTCAACAACTTTATGATTCAGAAGGTGTTGAGTTCGATGATCTAGTAGAGGCGACAAACAGCAATTTGGATCAAATTTTCGTCGATACTGCGACTTGGGGGCTGTCTCGGTGGGAAAAGGAGCTTGCGATCAAGCCTCCTGCCGGTCAGCCCTTTGAACAACGCCGTTCGACGATCCGTTCGAAGATGCGCGGGACGGGCATGATAACGATCAAACTTATAAGGTCGGTGGCTGAAGCTTTCCATGGTGGCGAGATTGATGTTTCGACGCATCCTGAATTATACCGGGTAACGATTAAGTTTATAGATTCGGTTGGCATACCGCCGAACTTAGACGACTTGAAAAATGTGCTTCGGGATATAATTCCTGCACATCTTGATGTCGTTTATACATTTTCGTATTTGCTTATTAACGAAATCCACGGAATGGTGACCTTGAGCGATTTGGAGGCCATTCCGTTAAAAAAATTTGCAGGAGGTGCTTGAAATGGCGTCTAATACACCGAATCTCGGATTGTTAAAAAAAGACCCGGCAATAGACGGAAACGATACTTTTAACATCGAGACGATGCTGAACGAAAATTGGGACAAGATTGATGTCGCACTCGGTGACGGAAACATCTCGGATGCGAAAATAGGAACACGAACGATTGATGATAACGTCCCGGCAGCCGCAGGGGCTGATACGCCTGCGCGGCTTTGGAGCAAACTCGGAAACGTTTTAAAAGGATTGATGGGTACGGCGAATTGGTACACCTTACCTTCGATGACGATTTCGTCGATTATTACACTGCTCGGCACGTTAGCTCCAAAAGCTTCGCCTGCGTTAACGGGTACTCCGACGGCTCCGACAGCTGCGACCGGCACTAATACGACGCAGATCGCGAATGCGGCATTTGTTCAGGCGGCGCTCAGTGGCGCGAATAACCAGTCTGTAACGAAAATTAAAGCCGCGCAGCTAAAAACCGATACTCGCACAACTACCCTAACGTATACGAACGGTGTATTAACTGGCGTTGTCGAATCGGACGGAGGAACGCCGGTCAAAACTACGACGTTGAATTACACAAGCGGCATACTGACAAGCGTGGTCGAAGCAGCTGGAGGAACTACGGTGACAACAACTCTCTCCTATACTAGCGGCACGCTGACAGGTGTAAGCAAGGCGGTGAGTTGATGAATAGCGTTGCTTATGCTATGGCTAATACGATAACCGTGACCGAAGGGGTTATGGTGACAAAGGCAGTAATGCCAACCGCGAGATCGTCTCCCACAGCTACGGAAATAAACGGAATCATATATGTTGTCGGGGGACAAAGCGGCTCGTCGTATCTAACCGCTAATCAAGCATACGACCCGGTATCAAATACGTGGTCAACTAAGGCCGCAAGCGGAACTGGTCGGTCACAGGCGACCGCTGCTGTAGTCAATGGCATCCTATACGTCATTGGAGGGTACGTAGGGAGTCCGGCAGGGCTGGCTATTAACCTGGCTTATGATCCCGTCGCAAACTCTTGGACGACAAAAGCCGCTATGCCTACTGCTAGGGGAGGTCTTCCTCCTGCGTCTGGAGTTGTTAATGGCATCATATATGTAATCGGCGGTTATAACGGTAGTTACTTAGGGACTAACCAAGCCTATGATCCCGTTGCGAACTCCTGGACAACAAAAGCAGCCTCAAATAGTACGGTGGCTTCCGCAGTAACGGAGGCAATAGGCGGCAAGGTGTATCAAGTTAGTGGCTACGATACCGACTATTATCCAACGTCTAATCGAGTATATGACCCTGTTGCAAATACGTGGGCAGCGGCGGCTAATATCCCAACACCAAGGAAGTTAGCGGCTTCAGGCGTACTCAACGGTAAAATGTACGTTTCGGGCGGTCAGCCTACTAATTCGACAGTCATGTCGTCCGTCCAAGTATTTGATCCCATTTCCAATACGTGGGATTCAGACAGATCCCTCCTTACCGCTAGACAATCCGTTGCCGGGGCGGCGGCTAACGGGAAGTTTTACACTTTCGGCGGTTGGACAGGCTCTGCTTCCGGGGTGAATGAGGAACTAACTCCGGCCTCCGTTTCCAGTAAGGAAACATTAATGGCCTACCTCGAAGGAGTCTGCAACGACTCTATCGGGTACGCATTAGCTGGTAATGTTACTGTGGCGGCGTGGACAGCTAAGGCCGATGCACCTACCAATATCAGTGCTACCGATATAATCGACGCTATTAACGGGGTGCTATATGTTGTGGGAGGTTCTGGAGGATCGACAGCAACACGCGCTTATGACATTGCTACTGATACATGGTCTTCTAAAGCCGCGCTGCCTGAGAGCAAAATAGGCGGATTCGGTGGCGCCATCAATGGAATTTTGTATGCGGTTGGTGGGTTTGCGGCCTCTACGTCCTCGTCGTTTACTACCAATTATGCATACGATCCTGCTGCAAATTCGTGGTCAACGAAGGCAGCTATGGGAACGGCGAGGTCATATGCTGGTGCGGCTGTGTATAACGGACTGCTGTATGTAATCGGAGGCTATAATGGGTCGTCCTACCTTACAATAAACCAATCCTATGACCCTGCTGCAAACTCATGGACAACTAGAACGGCAATGACAGGCGGGAAATATACGTTCGCTTGTGCAGAGGTCGGTGGGAGCATCTATGCAACGGGAGGATCGAATGCGACGGCCTATCTTGCGACTAACTACGCCTATTCTGTATCGGGTAACGTGTGGTCAACGAAAGCTGCCCTTCCTGTCGCTGGTAGTATGTTAAATGGAGCAGGGGTGGAAGGCAATCTTTTTATAATCGGTGGTCAGTCCAACTATGATTCAGATAGGAGGGTGCAAACCTATGATCCTGTCGGGAATGTATGGGATCATGCGCCGATGCTAATAACAGGCAGACAGAGCGCGGCAGCTATTGAATATGACGGAAAAATCTATGTTGTGGGAAACAATATCGGTGCTACACAAAAGAAATTAGAAGTGTACGGCGGCGCTGCGGCTGACACAGGGGCGTTAAAAGCGTGGTTAGCCGCTTCTTAAAAATAAATTAAACAATTACTGGAGGTATTTTATATGTTGGATGCAATTCAAATTTTGAAAGAAGTAAACGAACTGGGCGCGACGAAAACGTTGGCTGAGGTGGACGCGGTTTTGGCAGCGTACGACTACCCGGCATTGAGAACAGCGGAAAGGACTCGCTTTCAGGTCAGTTTGTGGGATAAAGTTTCGCCAATTAACGGAGTACCAGCTGACGTTGTCGGAGCGGACGTGCCAATCGGCGGCGAGGTTTATTTGATTCACATTGACGGTAATCTCGTATTTATGCAGAAGCATGATTCGGAGCAAATGGGATTCGTTGCTATGGACGCTCAAACTGCGACCGCAAAGGCGGATGCTTTTATCGCGCAATTGGTCGAGGAAGCGATCGACACGCGATTGAAAAGCGAAGTCATGCGACAATTATTGTAATGATTAATCTATGGCGTTCTCTATCGGGGAGCGCCTCTTTAATTTTTACAGAGGAGGCAGTCGCGTGGATCAAAATATTATTTCTATTATTGCAGTAGTAGGTACGCTCAGCGGCATCGCTCTGGGATGGCTCGGGAAGGTTCGTTCAGTCCAACAAGACACAGTGGCAGATGTAAGTAAGGATGCAGCGCTGCAAGCGGATATGGCTTATCTTAAGCGGGGCATCGACGATCTGCGTGTTGAGATCAAGGTGCAGGGACAGCATTATAACGAGTTGTCGGAGAAGGTCATTAGGCTGGACGAGAGCTTGAAATCCGTGTATAAGCGTGTAGATAAATTGGAGGTGCGACAATGATCAGCTGGAAACGCAAACTGGCAAGTCGCAAGTTTTGGGCGCTCGTATCTGCTGTGGCTACGAGCGTTATTGTTTTGGTAGGAGCTGGCGAAGAGGCTGCCGTAAAGATTACAGGTTTGATTTCGGCAGTTGGCAGCGTCGCCGTGTACATCTTGGCTGAGGCGCATGTCGATGCAAAGCGAAGCGCTGAAGAGGAGGTGGTAGCCGCAGATGCAGAGGCCTAAACTAATTGCATTATGTGACGGGCATGGAATGGAAACAGCGGGAAAACGCACGCCAACGTTTCCTGATGGCCGAGTAATGAAAGAAAATGAATTTAATCGACGCGTCGTTAAACTGCTGGCCAAGCATTTGGAACGATGCGGCTTTAAGGTGCTGCTCGTCGCTCCTGCCGATGTCGATACGCCGCTTAAGGCGCGTACTGATGCGGCCAATGAAGCTAATGCAGATTTTTACGTTAGCATCCACGCCAACGCAGCCGGCGTTGAATGGAATAGTGCGCGCGGATTGGAAACGTATTATTACGCCAGTTCCGAAGCCAGCAAAAAAGCAGCTGAGATTTTGCATCGGCACTTGATCGCAGGCACGGCGCTTCCGAACCGCGGTGTGAAGTCTGCTGATTTCCATGTGCTGCGTGAGACTAACATGCCTGCGGTGTTGATCGAGGCAGGTTTCATGACGAATCTTGAAGATGCGCAACTATTGCTTTCCGAAGCGTACAGATCGGAGTGTGCGGAAGAGCTGGCGCGCGGGATCTGCGAATTTTTTAGTACCGTCTACAAAAGGGAAGCCGAAGTACAGACATCTGTGTTGAAGCCAGTCGATACCTATGTGAACGGGAAAAAGCTCGCTGACGGCCTATACGATGATAAGACTGGCATTACTTATGTGCCTGTGCGTCTTATTGCAGAAGCGCTTGGCGCAGCTGTGATATGGGATGGAAGCAAAAACCGCGTTGATTTGAAATGCTAGAGCATATACCGGCTGCTTGGCAAGCAAGCAGTCGGCTGACTTGCCCCTTCCCGCTAAACATCCCCTTCTACAATCCATCCTATTTATCACTCCCAACAGTCACTTTTTCCCCTCTCCCCAGCATGCGCACATTTTTTTCCTCAGCCCATTCGCTGTAGGTTTTTCCACATAAGATACATATGTACCTTCGCAAACAGCTTCCGTACAAACAGACATCCGTTACAGATCACGGGGTTAAATGCGAAAGGCACACCCTAACCTTTTTCCTCCCTTATTTCTTTTCACAAAGGAGATGAACAAATGAGCTATGGAGTAGGTAACGCCGGCGCTGGCTGCGGCGGACACGTTGGCGGCGCTTTTACAAGCGTTGGAGTCATTCTTGTCCTCTTTATTCTTCTTGTCATTATCAGCCGTTCCATCTTGTGCTAGTCGCTAGCGATTAGCTGGGAGCAATATGGCGTGGCCGCCACAATCTAATTATAGATAAAGACAAACTCTCAAGACTGGCAGTCTTGGGGGTTTGTTTGCGTCGAAGCGATTATCCCGCTGTAACAGCCGTAACAATTACGATATAATAGCATCAACAGCGAGCGTTAATAAACTTCGAATATAAAGAGGGTTAGAAAGCGATGGACAACACGAAAGCATTAATACCGGTACACTTGCTGTCGGGCTTCCTTGGCAGCGGCAAGACGACGCTGCTCACGGCTTTGCTGGAGCATTGCCGCAATGATGGTTTAAAAGCGGCCGTCATAATGAATGAGCTTGGCGACATTAATTTGGACGGACAGCTCGTCGATGGCGATGTGCCGATGTCGGAAATGCTAAGCGGCTGCATTTGCTGCACGATCCGCGGCGATTTGAGCATGGAGATTAAAGCGCTGATGGACGAGCATCAGCCTGACATTATATTTATCGAATCTACGGGCGCAGCCAATCCGATCGAAATATTGGACGGCGTTACGGAAGCGGCCATGTATTGCCGAATCGAGCTGCTGTCGGTAATTACGGTCGTTGACGGACCCGAGCTGCTGCAACGCAGACGAAGCGGCAAAGGCCGGACGTATAAGCTGATGCAGGAGCAGATTCGCTGCGCAACGCGGCTGCTGTTGAACAAAGCGGATAAGCTGGAGCCGGATGAGCTGGTCGAAGCGCAGCAGCTTCTCAGAGATTTGAACGAGCATGCGCCGATTATGGCTACGATTCGCTGCGCGGTGGATGATTGGAACTGGCTGCTGGCAAACCAGAAGCCGTATGAGGCTTCGCCGCAACACGCTGACCATTCAGCAGATTGCGGGTGCGGGCATCAACATGATCATGGCGATCACCATCATATGCATGAGCATGTGATGGCGCTGACGCATTATCTGCGCGGTCCGGTCGACAGCGAAGCTTTCGAAGCGCTGCTTAAACGCCTTCCGGACAATATTTACCGCGCCAAAGGAATCGTTACGTTCTCGGATACGGCGAGCCGATTTCTTTTTCAATACGCTTATCGCGAATCGGACTTTATGCGTATCACGCCGCAAGGCGAAGTGAATGACGTTGCCGTGTTTATCGGCGAGCATTTCTCCAAAGATGGGCTTCTCGCGGAATTGAACCGGCTGGAGAGCGGCGGCGACAATTGTTAGGACGCATGTCTATTCGTCATGATGGTTGGGAAAAATAACCCATTAGAAGCGTTTCGATGCTTCTTAACGAACACATCATGAAGGAATGGAAGGGTTGTGGCAAGCATCATGAGAGCAAAACAGTTCGCTGCGGCGCTGGCCGGCGCCTTGCTGATTATAGCTGTACCGGCATACGCGGCTCAGCCTGAGGCGGCACAAACCGAAAAGCAGCAGCCAAGCGGCAAAGATGGCGGCGATCAGTCGCAGCAATCGAGATCGGAAGACGGCTGGCAGTTTGGGCAAGGGCATAAGCATCATCATGGAAATCCGCCTTCTGCGGCCAATATAGAAGAGCATCGGCTGGCGAAGCTGCGCTATATGGCGAACTATTTCGGCATCAGCACGGAGGGCAAGACAGTCGAACAGCTTAAGACCGAGCTTCAAGCGGCTAAAGTAAAGGACAAGGCGAAATGGGAAGCATTTAAAGCCGAGCATCGAGCCAAAAGGCTGGAACATTTGCGCCGTATAGCCGGCGAGCATGGGATTGCGACGGAAGGGAAAACGTCGGATCAATTGCTGGATGAGCTTCGCAAGCTGCGCCGCGCTGAAGAGAAGAAGCAAACCGAATCGAATGCGGCGAAGGAAAGCAAGACGTAAGCGGCAGACCTTCGATATGAATAAGGCTGGAACGATGTTTTTCACCTGCGTGTACAACGCAGGTGAAGACATCGTTTCCAGCCTTTACTTATTATTACAGAGGAATAGAGAAGGAACTACTATAATAAATTTCGACAAATATTGTCGATTGGGTTGATTTTAACTTCTATTTAATTATGATATTAACAATTGAATTTATATTAATTTGTCAAGTATACTAGAAATGGATCATATTTTGACATAAATAGTCGAATGGAAGTGCCGGTCCAAATCAGGGGGTGGAAACAACTTTGAGGAAATTGAGGCTCAGCATTGCACAGAAGCTTATTACGGCATTGGGAGCGCTCATGCTGCTGTCTTTCACCTTGCTCTTGTGGTTCCATTTGGTTAAGCTCTACGATGCCAATTTAAAGCAAGGAGAGCTGCTTGCGCAAAAGCAGTCTATTACATATATCGGAAGTTTCACAAAAAATGTGAACGATACGTTAACCCAGCTTGAGTCGATGCGCACGGCTATGCTTCATATGCGTCTGAATGATGAGCCGAACAGAGACTCGGTTGTAACGATGCTTGAGGTTATGGTTGTTGAAAATCCTCATTTGCTTGGCGCCTTTACGATCTGGGAACCGGATGCATTTGATCAAAATGACGCAGGTTACCACGGGGTTGAAACTTATGAGAGCGAGACCGGACGATTCGCTCCTTATGTCGTTCGTATGAACGGCATGATTCAGAGCATGCCGATCGTCGATTACGATTTGCCGACATCCGATTACTATCAAATTCCGAAACAAACGAATCGGTTCACCTTGCTGGATCCTTATACATATATCGTGAACGGCGAACCGATGATCATGACTTCCCTTGTGGTGCCGATCATTGATGACAGCGGTCATTTTCTTGGTATTGTCGGCGCCGATTTCTCGTTGCCAATGCTTCAAAGAGAGGTTGAGAAAGTGCAGCCTCTGGACGGCTATGCAAGCATTATTACGTCAAATAACCATTATTTAGTCAACGGCAAGCATCCGGAGCTGGCAATGCAACCCTATGAGATGTGGCCGGGCGGAGTAAGCTTGGACGAGATTAAGCAAAAAGCGGAAAAGCCGTTTTACACCAAGGACTTGGATGGTTCAGGCACTGTGCTTCGCATGTTCTATCCGATCCAGATTGAAGATTATACGTGGTATTTCGAAGTGGTCATACCGAAGGAGAATATGCTGACAGAGTATCGCAGAAGCTTGTGGAATTCGATAGCGATCTCGGTTGCCGCTTTAGCGGCGATTGCCGTATTGATGGTGCTGCTGCTTCGGAAAATCGTACTGCAAAACATTCAGAAGGTTGCTCATGTTTCTGAAGCGCTTGCTATGGGCGACCTGAAGCAAAAGCTCGATATCCGTTCCAATGACGAATTTGAACATATGGCTAATCAGTTTAACCGAATGATCGAATACCGCAAGGAAGCCGAGGAGCTCATTGAGTTTCAGGCGACGCATGATTTGCTGACCGGAATTCCCAACCGTTACGGCTTTACGCGTTATTGGGACGGGAAGGTCGCGTCTGCTATGCGGGATGGCGATTATCAAAGCCATACCGCGCTTCTGTACATCGATCTTGACCGGTTTAAAATTATTAACGATACGCTCGATTATTCGATGGGCGACTTGCTTCTTAAGCAAATCGCGAAGCGGGTTGCTGCAGTCGTCAGCCCAAGCAGCCCGCAAGCGCACTCCGGCTATTCCGGCAAAGTGTTCCGGTTTGGCGGAGACGAATTTGTTGTGCTGCTGGAGGATATCAGCCATCTGCATCAAGCGCGAATGGCGGGCGACGATATTTTACAAGCGATTGCGGAGCCGATTAAATCGAAGGGGCGTTTGTTTTATATTACGGCAAGTATCGGAATGAGCGTCCACCATGAGCTTGAGCAAGGAAGCGGAGATCGTCTGGTGAAGGAAGCGGATATCGCTCTCTACATTTCGAAAAAACAACGCAATACTTGCACGCTTTACACGCCGTCTCTAAATGATGTGCCCAAGAAGGAAATCGTGCTGGAGAACAGCCTGAACGCAGCGCTGGAGGACAATCAATTTACACTCGTCTATCAGCCCAAAATCGAGCTGTCCACCGGACGCGTATACGGCGCGGAGGCGCTCATTCGCTGGAAGCATCCCGAGCTTGGCATGGTGTCGCCGCTTGAGTTCATTCCGCTTGCGGAAAGAACAGGCTTTATTATTCCGCTTGGCGAATGGGTGCTTCGTCAAGCCTGCAAGCAGATCAAGCTATGGGAGCAGGCGGGCATTACCGCATTGCCGATCAGCGTCAACATGTCGATGATCCAGTTTCAGCAGAAGCATATCGTACATACGATCGAGAGCATTATTTCCGAAGCGGGAATCAGGCCGGAGCAGCTTGAACTCGAATTAACCGAGTCGATCTTCATGGACAATCCGGAGCATACGCTAAAAATATTGCATGAGCTCCAAAGGCTTGGCGTTCAGCTGTCGCTCGATGATTTTGGCACGGGCTATTCGTCGCTAAGCTATTTGCAAAGCATTCCGCTCCATTACTTGAAGCTGGACAAAAGCTTTATCCATGAGATCGTTTCGGATATTAAGAAGCAAATGATTTTTAAATCGCTGGTCGTCATCGCCCATAACCTGAATATGAAGGTCGTAACGGAAGGCGTCGAGACGATGGAAGAGCTTGAAATTATTCGTAAGCATAAATGCGATTTGGTGCAGGGTTATTATTACAGTCCGCCAGTGCCCCCGGACGCGTTTGTAACCGTTTTTGAATCTGCCGCTTCCGCAGCGGAGCAGAGCGAGTAACGAAAGGATCATTTGAATGTCTGGCTATAAACCGCCCGCTCAGGGCGGTTTTTTTGCGCGGAAAATAATATAAAATAAGACAAAGTTGATTGAACTGTTACATTCAAGGGATTTGGTCCGTCTTACGTATAGCTTAAGCGAAGCGGTTGCCGCTTCATTATAAACAAGGAGTGACTTTGAGCTCCGCTCAAAGATCCTGATGTCAGGAGGCTACACAAGTGGAACATTCGGCGCCGGATATGTTTCGACAGCTGTTTGACCAGCATTACCCGTCGGTTCGACGGAAGCTTATTGCGCTAGTAAGAGATGAAGCCGCAGCCGACGATATTGCGCAGGAAGTGTTTTTGAAGCTTTATCGCAATCCGCCTGAGCAGTTGGAGGCCGTTGGCGCCTGGCTGCATCGGGTATTGACGAGACAAGCCTATGATTATATGGACAAGAAAGCGCGCGAGAGAGCGCTCATCCAGAAGTCGGAGCGCCAGATGATGGCTGAGCCGCAAGCCTATCAGTCGAATGAGCAGACGGTTATAGACAAGGATGAGCAGGAACAAGTTCAGCAGCTTTTGGAATTGTTGCCGGAGAGGGATCGCAAGCTGCTCCTGCTCAGATATTCCGGTTACAGCTATTCGGAAATAGCGGATAAGCTCAAGCTGCAAAAGCCGCAGGTCGGCACGATGCTCAAGCGAGCGGGGGATCGGTTCAAACGGCAAGCGCTGCAGACAGAAGGCGCAGTGCCTAATGATTGAGGGCAAATGGATGAAGCGGATTTTTGGACATTAATCAGCAACAACTAAAGGAGGATCTTGCGATGACAAACTATGACGAGGAGTCGGCGGAATTGGAACGGCAGCGGAAAGAAGAAGCTTGGTTGCGTTTGGAAGCTAAGCTTGCGGAGGCCGAGCCGTCACCGCGATGGGCCGAATGGGCTGAGGCGGAGCGGAGCCGGTCGGAAGAAAGGCCTTTCGCGCATGCAAATGAAGAAACGGAATCTCCAGCCGTTCAAACCGCTTCTGTATCGGAGGCGTCGGAACCGTTCATTCATGCTGGCAGGAATAACAAGGCTGCGAAGCGTACGGGAAAACGGAGCTGGATGAAGCGCCATATGTTGAAAGTGGGTACGGCAAGCGCAGCGGCGGTACTTGCGGCTATTATTGCTATTCCGTCTACGAATGAAGCTTTGGCAGCGCTTTTAAACCATTTTAAGATGGAAGAGGTCGTCGTCGTGCAAGAAAGCGACTTGGAGCAATTGCAGAGAATGTTCTTCGGCGACAACAATGTGGTCAATAAATTCGGTACATTTACGTACAAGACAAACGGCGATTATCGGGATGAATTGACGAATGAACAAATGCTGGCGGAATTCGGAGTCGTCAGACCGGACATTGATCTAAAAGGAGTGGGAAAAACGCAGTTCTCGAACGGCGCAGGTCCATCTTCCGAGTATACGTTAAAGCTGAATGTCGATGAGTTAAATAGCACGATGAGAAAGCTGGGAGCGGATAAGCTGCTGCCGCAATCGGTTGACGGCAAGGAGCTGAAGCTGACCACAGGCGAGACGCTTAACTTGTACTATCATGAAGAGCCGGAAGATAACGGAAGAATCAATCGGAGCGTAAGCGTTTATTATGAACAGCTTCCGACGATAAAAGTGGATCCTTCCATCGACGTACAGGATGCGCTCGATACGGTCGCTCGCTTGCCGGGGCTTCCGGGCAATATTCGCACAGCGATCGTACAATCGGCTAGAATTGAGGAAGGAAAGCTTCCGTATCCGCAATTCACGAATGGACAGCTTGAGAAAGTGACGATTAACGGGGAAGATGTTTATTTTGAACGATTTGATAACAATGCCGACTTGGAAGAGTGGAGCGCTTTCTGGATTTCAGACGGCATGAAAACTAGCGTATATTCGAACGGCATTGAAGATCGTCAGGATGTTGAACAAATCGTAGCGGAGATTATTGCCCATGACTAATGCAGCAATTGAAACAAACGGAATAACCAAAGATTACGGAGACGGCCGCGGCGTTCGCGGCGTCTCTCTTCGCGTTGAAGCGGGCGAAGCATTCGGATTTCTTGGACCGAATGGAGCGGGGAAAAGCACGCTTGTCAAAATGCTCGTCGGCTTGATCGAGCCGACGGCCGGCTCCGCGCGCCTTCTCGGCATGGCAGCCGGGAGCGTTGAAGCTAGGCGCGTGATCGGGTACTTGCCGGAGCTGTTCCGCTATCCGCATTGGCTGACCGGCGAAGAAGTGCTTCGTTTTCATGCCGAGCTGTGCGGCATGGACCGTATTGCCGCCAAGCAGCGCATTTTTCGACTTCTGGATGAAGTTGGAATCGGCAGCCGCGGCAAGGACCGGATCAAAGGCTATTCGAAGGGGATGCAGCAACGGCTTGGATTGGCTAGCGCCTTGCTCGGCGATCCGGAAATCGTCTTTTTGGACGAGCCGGCATCTGCGCTTGACCCGGTTGGACGCTATGAGGTGCGTGAGCTGCTTATGCGATTGCGGGGAAAAGGCAAGACGATTTTTCTCAACTCTCACTTGCTAGAAGACGTTGAGATGCTTTGTGACCGCATTGCTTTATTGAACAATGGGAATATTTTGGCGAACGGGTCTATACAGGACGTTCTTTGCTCTCGCAACGTTTGGCGTGTACGCGTTGGCGGCTTTACGCCTCTCGTGCTTGATTGGCTTGCCGAAACCACGGGACTGTCCGTTAAGATCGTTCCTGACGCGGAAGAGGCTGCGCAGGATGACGGAACAGTATGGCTGGAAGCGGCGATCGACAATGCCGAGCAAGTCGGCTTGCTGAACTTCCGGCTGATCGAACAGGGACTGACGCTGTACGAATCGCATAAACACGCCTCTCGATTGGATCAATGGTTTGTCCAAGCGGTTTCCGGCCTGGAGCATAGGGGGGAAAGACGATGAACGCGGTATGGCGACTTACTTGGACGGAGCTGCTTCGTAAGCGTGTGACATTGATGACTATTGTGATGACAGCTATATTTTTGATCGCGTTCTGGTTTGTCTCAAGAGCCATTGTAGGAGAGCAGCTTGGACCGCAAAACGAACTGTCGATCGCAGATAATTTGTTTAACCGATTTAGCTTTGGCTCGGTCATATTGTCGTTGGGCTTTTTCTTTGGCGCATTTGCGGTTGCCTTTCTTGCTATTTTCAGCTCGGTATCGGCTGTTATGGGAGAAGCGGAGCATGGCGTGCTGCAATCGGTGCTGGCCCGGCCGCTGCCGCGCTGGAAATGGTATATTGCCCGCTGGTTCGGGTTTACGGTGTTCGGTATCGGTTATACGGCTATTATGTTTATCGCAATTGTGTATATAGCTTGGCTGCAGACAGGGTTAAGGCTGGAAGCGTTCGTTATGTTTAAAGCGTATTTGCTGTTTGCTTCTGTCGTTCCGTTGTTTGTATCGCTTACGATGCTTGGCTCTTGCTATTTGTCTGCATTGGGGAATGGCATCGGCATGACGATGCTGTACGGACTTGGCTGGCTCGGGAGCATGATTGAGCGGGTATCGGATACCGGGCTCACTACTGAAGAAGGTTTACATTCATTAAAGACGATTACGGGTATAATAACGCTCATTATGCCTTCAGATGCGCTGCAGCAGCGTATGCTGGGGGAGCTGCTCTCTGTCCGCGACCTGGCCGGCGCCATAGATGTTGGCGGCTCTTCCGCGCTCAGCTTGTTTATGATGGCGACGCCGCCGTCTAATACGTTTCTTGTTTACGCGGCCATTTACACCGTTGTCATCTTGCTGGCGGGACTGCTCGTCATTCAGAAGAAAGATTTTTAATCGAAAGGGGCTGTCCCAAAAGTCTTTAGACTTTGGGGCAGCTCTTTTCGCTACACAGTCACTGCTGAAAGGCAACTGTGCAGGCGAATGTTCTTACGATCGCTGTGCTCTTACGGATTCCTTGAACAAATGGGTTAAGGTTGGAATCCGAAGAGCAAGGCGAACGCTAACGCTTCTTCAGAATCATTCGTCTGCTCCGTTGCTGGACAGTTATTTATCAAAATGAACAAAAAAAGAAACAGCTTTTTGGTAAAATGGAGGTACCACCCAACCATTCCAAAGGAGCTGTTTCTTTTGTACATCCAATATACCATGGATCAACTTTGCCTGCCAATGAACCTCGAAGAGGATATTCCTCCGAATCATCTCGTTCGCGTCGTCAACGCTGCTGTAAACCGTCTCTACTACAAGATCTTTGCCGATGCTTATCCGGGCGGTGGTCGAGATAGTTATCACCCCAAAATGCTAACCAAAGTGATCATTTATGCATACACGCAGCGGATCTACTCTTCCCGCCAAATCGCAAAGGCGGTTCGCGAGAACCTCATGTTCATGCGGATCGCGGGCAGACAACGCCCAGATTTCCGCACCATTAACCGCTTTCGGTCCGAGCGAATGAAGACCGTACTTGAGCACATGTTCACTGCCATGCTTCAATTTCTCATCGAAGAAAGCTACGTTAAGCTGGAGCATTACTTCGTCGACGAAACCAAAATCGAAGCGAACGCGAACCGCTACACCTTCGTTTGCCACGAAACGTCATTGCCGACGCAGGATATGGCGGCGAAGAAAACTACGCGTATTTGGAGAGCGAACAACTGGAAGCATTCGTGAAGTACAGCACGTACCACAAGGAAAAATCGAAGAATTGGCAGCAAGATATAAGTAAGCTGGACAATTGGCAGTATGACGAAGCCGAAGATACATGGACATATGCAGCTGGACGCAAGCTATTGTTTCGTTATGAAAGTAAAGAGACAACGGAAAGCGGATATGAAATTCGAAAGCGGCACTACCGAAGCGAAAACTGTAAAGAGTGTCCACTCCGAGAAGCGTGTACGAAAGCAAAAGGAAATCGAGAAATTAGCGTAAGTCTGAAGTATCAGCATTACAAGCACCAAGCGCGCGAGAAACTAAGGAGCGAGGAAGGGTATGCGTTGTCGGTTCGAAGAATGATCGAACCGGAAAGCGTATTTGGACAATTGAAGAACAACCGGGGATTCCGGCGTTTTCTGCTTCGAGGCTTAAGCCTCGAGGTCGGTTGGCTTTCGCTTGCCCATAATCTGCTCAAAAAAGCGGAAATAGACGAAAAAGACAGAAATGGCGGTGCAGGGATAACCATCCTGACACCGCCATT
This sequence comes from Paenibacillus sp. NEAU-GSW1, assembly GCF_009737085.1. Lineage (GTDB taxonomy): Bacteria > Bacillota > Bacilli > Paenibacillales > Paenibacillaceae > Pristimantibacillus. Next base: position 4,479 of record NZ_WOVL01000025.1, on the reverse strand, counting down.
TTGCTAAAAATATGATATTTTGTTAAGCAAGCTGTCACATCAAGCCAGCGGGATCTACTTATGGGTCAGCCGTTATTTTTGTTTGAGTGCAGGTGATTGCCGGCTAGATCGTCCAGCTGGAGTGAACGATCGCGCTGACATACCAAGCTGCCCCTTCTTGCTCAAGCACAAGAATCAGGCTCTCCCAATCCATTCCCTCATACTGCGGATCGAAGCCGCTGAAATGATACTCGACTGTTGTGCTCTCCGGAAATACATCGGTAATATTCACGAGCGTATTTCCCTTTCCGACAAAAGCGTTAACGTTTACCGATTCGGCGTTGGCAAAGTCGCGGTCGTAAATAAACTTGTCATAGTATTCCCCGTAGGTAAGTCCAATCGGCTCACCCGAACCGTCATAACTTCCCCATTGGTATACGGTCTGATCGTTTAGAGTCGGCAAGTCTTCCGCTTGAAAGGTCAGGACATTGGCGGAATCGATATGAGCATAGGGGGAGAACAATACCCCTTTAACCGGATGAATGAAACTGACCAACGTTTCTTCGTCTTTTTCCTTGAGCGCGGCGATGATGCTTTGCGCTGTTTCTTCGGCGGACAGCGCCTGCTGAGGCTCTGCCGGGGGCTCAGGCGATGGAGATACCGTCGTCGGTAATGGCTCAGAAGGTGACGGCGACGAGGTGGCGCTTGGCGCTGCAGACGATGGAGAGGCAGACGGCGGAACACTTTCGGCTGGGCCATTCCCGGCCGTTGAACACGCGGCAGTAATGATCGCTATTAGAAGCATGATGGACATACTGCGTAACATGGCGGACATCGTCATCAAGACAATCACTCCGTTCTGGATAGAAAGTATCGGTATTATTATAGTAACCACTCTGACGTAAAGAAGACGGTATTGTTGCGAGCATGCAGCCTATTTTTGCATTCTTGGGCAAAACAATATTTGATTGCATGTCCGGTATCGATTTGATAAAATGAATTTCGATATATTTAGTAAAATTATTAACTAAAATTAGTTGGTGAATGCGATGGCAACCATAAAGGACATTGCGCAAAAAGCAGGCGTATCGTCCGCAACTGTTTCTCGCGTGTTGAATAATGACGTTTCTCTTTCCGTTAGCGAGGATACGAAAGAACGCATTTTTGCAATCGCGGAGCAGCTGCAATACAAGCCTGCCAGATTAAAGCGGCTGAAGCAGGAGAGCATGTTGTCCAATCGGGAGATTGGCATGCTGCTCGGTTTCTCCCTCGATTACGAAAGCAGCGACCCTTACTTTGCTTCAATCCGAAGAGGAATCGAGCACCGCTGCGAGGAACTCAGCCTTAGCATCGGCAAGGTTTGGCGCTCCAACAGCGCGATGGATTTGCATCCAATGCCGCAGCTAAGCGGGTTAATTGTGGTCGGCAATTTCAACAAGGAAGAGATCAGACATCTCATCGGTGACAATGATAAGGTCGTGCTCGTCGATCATCGCGGGCGTATTGCCGGTTACGACTCGATTCATCTGCATTTCGAGCAGGCGGTGAAGGAAGTCGTAGAGCATTTGCTGTCGCTCGGGCATAAGCGAATCGCTTTTATCGGCGGCAGCGGCGATGGCGAATATGAACCGCGGCTGCTGTATTTCAAGCAGCAATTGAGTGACAAGGGTATGCTCGATCCTGAGCTTGTCATTCAAACGGGCGAATGGTCGACGAATAGCGGCTACGAGCAAATGCGCCAGCTGCTTCAGCGCGAGAATCGGCCTACAGCTTGCTTTATCGGCAGCGATCCGATGGCGATCGGCGCGCTGAGGGCTTTGCATGAGGAAGGCATCGCGGTGCCTGGGCAAATGGCAATTGTCGGCTTCGATGACATTGAAATGTCGGCATTCGTGAGCCCGCCTCTGACAACGGTGAAAGCCTATCCCGAACAAATGGGCAAAACGGCCGTACAACTGCTGCTTGAGCGGATCGAAGGACGGGAAGCGCCGATGCAAGTGACGATGGACACGGCGCTTATCGTTCGTGAAAGCTGCGGGGGAGTTCCTTCCGCCTCATCCGCAAATCCGAATAACAATTGAATTGGAGGCTGCAACAATGGGAATTCGTTATGATGAAAGCAGTAAAATATTCCACTTACAATCGCTGGATACAAGCTATGTTATTCAAATCGTAGAAGGCGGTTATCCCGCGCATGTATATTGGGGACGCCGTGTTCGCGGAACGCGGCTTGAGCGGATGCTGGAGCTGACAACCCGCGTTTCTTTCAGCCCCTCGACGGATCCGGATCGCTTGGAAATTTCGCTCGATACGCTGCCGCATGAATATCCGGCATACGGCAACTCCGATTTCCGCTCGCCGGCCTATCAGGCGCAGCTTCCAAACGGAACGACCGTGACCGATCTTCGTTATGAATCGCACGAGATTCACAAAGGCAAGCCGGCTCTTGCAGGACTGCCTTCCGTTTATATCGAAAGCGAAGATGAGGCAGAGACGCTGGAGCTCACGCTGAAAGACGCTGTCTCAGGGCTCACGGTCGTGCTTGCCTACACGGTATTCGAGCAGCAAAACGCGATAACGCGCTCAGCGAAGCTCATTAACAACGGCACAGCGACGCTGCAGCTGCTCCGCGCTTTGAGCATGAGCCTTGATTTTGCCCATGACCGGTACGATCTCTTGCAGCTTTCCGGCACTTGGGGACGCGAACGCCATATTCACCGCCGCACTTTGGTGCCGGGCATGCAATCCGTAGAAAGCCGCCGCGGCTCGAGCAGCCATGTGCAAAATCCGTTTATCGCCTTGCTTGGCGAAGGGGCGGACGAGGATCATGGCGAAGTGTACGGCGTCAATCTTGTCTATAGCGGCAGCTTTTTCGCAGGCGTAGAGGTTGATCCTTATCATGATGCGCGCCTGCAAATCGGCATTAATCCGTTCGATTTCGGCTGGAGGCTGGAGCCGGGAGAGCAATTCCAAACCCCGGAGGCAGTGCTGGTTCACTCTTCGGAAGGCCTTGGCGGCATGTCGCGCACTTATCATGATCTGTATCGCACCCGGCTTATTCGCGGCCAATTCCGCGATAAGAGCCGGCCGATTCTTATCAACAACTGGGAAGCGACCTATTTCGAATTTACGGCAGACAAAATCGAAGCGATCGCGAAAGCCGGTCAAGCGCTTGGACTTGAGCTGTTTGTGCTTGACGACGGCTGGTTCGGCAAGCGGGATAACGACACGACCTCGCTTGGCGACTGGTTTGTCGATCGCAGAAAGCTGCCGAACGGACTTGAAGATTTGGTTGATCGGGTTCGCCGTCTCGATATGCAATTCGGGCTCTGGTTCGAGCCGGAAATGGTATCGCCGGAGAGCGAGCTGTACCGCGCTCACCCGGATTGGTGCCTTCATGTGGAAGGACACAGAAGAACGGTGGCTCGCGGACAGTTGATCCTCGACCTCTCCCGTGCTGACGTGCGCGACTATATCGTCGAGAGCGTGTCCAACATTTTGGCAAGCGCGCCGATTACGTACGTGAAGTGGGATATGAATCGCAATATGACCGAGATCGGCTCGGCGCTGCTTCCGGCTGAGCGGCAAAGGGAAACGGCGCATCGCTATATGCTCGGCGTGTATGAGGTGATGGAACGAATAACGTCCGCATTCCCGCACATCCTGTTCGAGAGCTGCTCGGGCGGCGGCGGCCGTTTTGATCCGGGCATGCTGTACTATATGCCGCAAACGTGGACAAGCGACAATACCGACGCTGTATCTCGTCTCAAAATCCAATACGGAACAAGTCTTGTCTATCCGATCAGCTCGATGGGATCGCACGTATCTGCCGTACCGAACCATCAGGTCGGGCGCATCACCCCTCTTGAGACACGCGGGAATATCGCGTTGTCCGGCAACTTTGGCTATGAGCTTGACCTGACGAAGTTTAGCGAAGAGGATAACGAGACGGTAAAAGCGCAAATTGCGCTTTACAAAGAAGTTCGCCATCTGGTGCAATTTGGCGATTTTTACAGGCTGAAAAGTCCATTCGAAGGCAATGATACCGCGTGGATGTTCGTATCAAAGGATAAAGCGGAGGCGCTTGTCGTTTATGCGTCGGTACTGAAGGAACCTAATCCGCAGCTTTCCCGATTCCGCTTGAAAGGACTTGATCCGGCACGCGAATATACGCTTCTGGCAAGCGGCGAAGCGTACGGCGGCGATGAACTGCTGTATACGGGAATTCCGATGCCGCACTTCCACGGCGATTATGAGAGCAAGGTGTATCGCTTCCAGGCGGTAAAATAGCAAAAAAAACGGGGCTGTCCCATAAGTCATGAAAATGACGATGGGATACCCCTTTTTTTATCTGGGTTAAACAGTAAACTGCTCATTTAAATGTTCTTCCGATCGCCATTGCTCAGGGATTCCTTTGAATCAACGAGGTAAGGTTGGGATCCCTTCACAAAAACGAACGCTGACGCTTCTCCAGAATCATTTAAATGCTCCGTCTACCCT
>NZ_WOVL01000024.1 GCF_009737085.1 Paenibacillus sp. NEAU-GSW1 | reverse complement strand
GTACATAAAGAGGCCTCTCTTTCTAGAATGGTTGGTGGTACTTCTATTCTAACAAGGAGATGGCTTCTTTTTGTTTGTATTTTAAGCAATTAATTGACAGGTTAATGGCAAACGGAACATTTAAATGTGCAGTTTGCTGTTTTACCCAAATAAAACAGGTGGGGGTATCCCATCGTCATTTAAATGACTTATGGGACACCCCCTTTTTTCTATGCCTGCAGGCTAAATTAGTCAGGCGAGCTGTCTCGTTTCGCTTTGCGGGGCCAGAGCGTGAAGCTGAAGCTGTACGCGAAATCGATAACGGTAATGATCGACCACCATTTGACGGCAGCAAGCAGCACCTCTGTTCTCGTAGCGTTGCCGATCCATGCAATCATGCCAAGCAGCAGAGCGCTGCCAATCAAATAAGCGATAAATATCCGCATATTCCGGGCATCGACCTTGCGGGAACGGTTGAGCGGTCGTCCGACTCGCGGTTTCGCGCAGGCGATCCGGTAATCGTCACGAGCTACGGTCTTGGCGTCTCCAGACACGGCGGCTTTAGCTAGCTGGCCCGCGTACCGGCCGCATGGGTCATGCCGCTGCCGAAAGGGCTGACGCTGCGGGAAGCGATGCTGATCGGAACAGCGGGTTTTACAGCAGCACTGTCTGTGCAGCGGCTGGAGGATAACGGGCTGGGCTAGGCATCGACTCGGTCGAGTGTCTGATGGAGACGCGGCTGCGCGTCTGGGAACGGCTCGCTTCCGATCTGAAGCCGCGCCATTTGGACGGCGGACTCGCCAACGAGATCCGATTGGAGCAGCTGCCTGGCGCCTTAGAGCAAATTCTCGAAGGCCAAGTCCGCGGTCGGACGATTGTTGCTATGCAGCGCGAGTAGGATTGATGCGGCAGTGGATAATTTGATTCGACGTTGACGTCCCTCCGCAATATCGCTGATCACTCGGATAAGCTGACCGGACGATCACTACCTTTTGATCGCATCAAATGAGATTGAATCTGGAAACCTGCAAAAGTACATTTTTTAAAGAGCCGAAATCACCGCAGGTGGGGGAACCTGCAAAAATACATTTTTTTTACCTCATACGCGCCACTTTTGGCCGAAGAGTACGAAAAGCCTGCACTTTTGCAGGTTTTTCGTGTTTTCTATCCTATGTATAGTTAAATAACTGCACATATGCAGGTTTGAAGCGGGTAAGCCGAAATTGCACGGAGAACGGCCAGCAAAGGTAGTCGTCAATTACGACTTCTTTGCTGGCCGTTCTGTTTGTATACCTAAGGCTGTATCAGTACTTGTTGGCGCGGCGGTAGCTTAAGATGCGTTTGTACATCGTTTTGTCTGCAAGCCTCGAGAAGGGGATCGCTTCCGGGCGAACATTCACTTCCAAGATCCATGGCTTAAGCTTGGCGTCCAAGGCGATGTCGAAGCCGAGCTCCTTCAAAAACGGATAGGACTGCTGCAAATGATAAGCGGACGATAAGCAAAGCTGGCGAAGCCGCTCCTTGGTTCCGGCTATGGACCGAATGCCTGAGTAAGCTTTCAACACCGTTTCGACGGTGTGGATTGACGCGCCCTGCGCTCCGTTCGTCACCGCCATTCCCGGTTTGGCGACGCGCGCAAGCATGCCGGTGACTTGCCATCTGCGGCTGCGGCGCAGCTGAGTGACGATGCGCAAATCAAATATTGCGCCGCGGAATCGGCGCAGCGAGATGCCGCGCTGAATCATGTAAGGCCTTTTGCCGATCCGTTTGGAAAGCAAGGCATGCAGCCCAGCAAGCGTTGAGCTCTTAACTATCGCAGCGCCGATCTGAGCTGAGTAATGGGCGCCGATTCGCATGACGCGCATAACGCCGTTGCCATGAGAGCCGCGAACGGGCTTTACGTAGACGATAGAATAGCGTGTAAGCATCGTATTCAGCGCTGACTTGCCATAGCGCTTTGCAGACGGAATGTAGCGCCGAATCGTTTTTTTTCGCGAAAGTATTTTCGTTTTACTCCATTTGCTGGATGCCTTTCGATACTGCTTTTTGGTCAGTATGCCGGTCATTTCGGTAGAGGCTCCCTCCTAGAGATGGCAGTTAGTAACCATGTTTTCATTACCATATGCTTGCCTTCGGCCAGGCGAACAGGATAGATGCGGAAGTGTAGCGCGGAGAGCGACGCATCGTAAACCGCCGGCATACGATGGAACAATGATGGGTGGACGGGGGAGAGAGCATGCGTATATCGGCAAAGGATGAAATGGTGCGTGCAAAAATGGAAGAGATGCGGCGGATGTATCCGTTTTACGACCAGCTGATTGATGGGTTGGAGGCGGCCGGGGATGGGGATGAAGTTCCTCTCCTGACGCAAGACCGAATGAACGAGTACTACATGCGCGGAGACGGCGCCAATCATCCGGAGTGGAATGTATACCGAACATCGGGAACAAGCGGCGGGAGGCGCAAATCGATCTATTACGATTGGATAGACGAGGAGGCGTACGTTGCACAGAAGGCCGCGCTTTTTGGCCGTCTGCTTGCTGATGGCGGGCGGGCAGCCGGCAATGGTAAACGAGTGTTAAGCGACATGGGGACAGGGCATGCGGAAGCTACCGCGAAGTCGGTTTTCGATCGGCTAGGCTATCAATGCGAGTCTGTGCCGTTCGGTTTGCCTGCCGCAGTGCATTTGCTCCGTTTCCAGCAGTTTAAGCCACAAGTGCTGTATACGATGCCGTCGCTGCTTGACGGGCTTTTTCGAGCGGCCCCTGCCGATTTCGCTTGGAATCTGGAGAAGGTCATACTCGTTGGCGAGCCTGCTCCGCCCGCGTGGCGCAAGCGCGCTGCAGAACGGCTGGGCATTTCGGAACGTTTCATCATGGACACCTATGGAAGCATTGAGATCGGGACAATTGCGTACTATGATCATTTGCTGGAGCGCTATGTGCTGCTCGATGGGCTTGCGGCGGAAGGCGTAAGTCCGGGTCAAGCGGGACTGGCGGATTTGGCGCTGCCGGAGGATGAAGCCATATTAGCATTGACGTCCTATCATCGGCGGCGGTTTCCCGCGCTTCGTTTCGTTACTTATGATGTCGTGCGGGATCTTCGATCGGAGACGGACGCGGACGGCAGAACGATTACGACCTTTGAGGCGATTGTAAAGCGGGTCGGCTCCGAGCTCAAGCACGGCGAAAAAATAAGCATTTACGATATCGAGAACGCCGTATTCAAACATATTGGCGAAGCTGAGGTGCGCGTTGCGGTCACTGGAAATCGGCTGGAGGTGCTTGTTTTTACGTCCGAGTCAGTGGACGGAGCAAAAGCGGCTGAAGTGCGGGCAGAGGTGCACAGCGCGATTCCCGAGATCGGCGCCATGATTCGCGGCGGGCTGCTGGAGGAGATGAAGATCGCATTTATCCATTCGACATCAGAGACGGACGCGGCAGCTAAGGATCAGAGTTTGCAGGGGGCAGTTCCAATCAAGCGGAAAAAGCTCTATTTGCAGAAAAAAGAAGAGAGCGGCAATCGTGAAGGAAGCGGTCAGCAATGACCGTCTATCCCGATATGCTGGCGACAGTCGGACGAACGCCTCTCGTACAATTGCAGCGGATGTTTAAAGGAGAATCGTTTCAAGTGTATGCGAAGCTGGAAATGCTCAACCCTGGCGGAAGCATTAAAGACCGGCCGGCTAAGGAGATGCTTCTGTCCGCTGTGCGTGATGGCGTCATCGGCCCCGGCTCCACGGTCGTTGAATCGAGCTCGGGCAATTTGGCGATTGGCTTGGCTCAGCTCTGCAATTTGCTTGGCTGCCGTTTTATTTGTGTTGTCGATCCGCGAACGACAGAAAGCAATCTGCGCATTTTGCGCGCTTACGGCGCGCGCATCGATATGGTCAGCAAGCCGGAACCGGAGACGGGCGAGTTTGTTCCCGCCAGACTGAATCGGGTACGCCGCTGGCTGCGCAAAATTCCGGGCGCTTTTTGGCCGAATCAATACGCCAATCCGCGCAATTCGCTTGCTCATCGGTTGTCGACGATGGCGGAGCTGGCTGCCGATTTGCCTCAGCTCGACTATTTGTTCTGCGGTGTCAGCACCTGCGGAACGCTGCGCGGCTGTCTGGATTTCGTTCAGATGAACGGGATGAAGACGAAGGTGGTGGCGGTCGACGCGGAAGGCAGCTTGATTTTTGGCAATGCCGGCGCCATTCGGCATTTGCCGGGGCTAGGCGCCGGCCGCCGGCCCGAGCTTTGCCCGGAGCAGGGCGTGCACAGCGTCGTTACGGTAAATGAACGGAATAGCATTATGGCCTGCCGCCGCCTCGTGCGAGAGGAAGCGATACTTGCCGGCGGCTCATCCGGCGGCGTGCTCGCGGCAGTGGAGCAGTTTCGGGAGCAGATCGAAGCCGGGGCGAAATGCGCTGTTATTTTGCCGGACAGGGGCGAGCGATATTTGGATACCGTTTACGATGACGAATGGGCAGCCAAAACGTACGGTTGCGATTTTGCGGAGACGCTGCGCCGGAAGGAGCGATGAGGCAGATGCGATATTTAAACGAAGCGGACTTGGAGCTTATTGGCGTCGATTGGGAAGCGCTCGTTCAAGTCATTCGGTCTGCGGCTGGGGCATACGCTGGAGGCGAATGCGCGCAGCCGATCAAGCCTTATTTGAAGTTTGGCGATGCGCGCAACCGGATCATCGCTATGCCTGCCTATGTCAGCCAGCCGCTGCGCACCGCAGGCCTTAAATGGATTGCGAGCTATCCCGGCAACATTGCGGCGGGGCTTCCGCGCGCGCACAGCGTCACTGTGCTGAACGATCCGGACAGCGGAGTTCCGACGGCGTTTATAAAAGGCAGCTATATTAGCGCGATTCGCACAGCTGCGGTCAGCGGAGCGCTGCTCGGCAGCCTGCTAGAAGCGAAGCTGCATCGAGAACGCGTTCCGCTTGAAGCGGCGATCATCGGCATGGGCCCGATCGGTCGAACACATGCGCGAATGCTGAACGCTTTGTTCGGCAGCGAGCGCATTTCCCGCATACGCGTTTACGATAATAGGGATATCGGCTGCAGCGACTGGCTTTCCGAAGATGAGGCGAGAGGCGACGGCGCCATCCCGATCGAACGCGTCGCTGCCTGGGAGGAGGCATACCGGAGCGCCGATATCGTATTCACTTGCACGGCTGCGCCGGAGCGTTATATTAATGAGCCGCCGAAGCCCGGCAGCATTCTTATGCATGTATCGCTGCGCGACTATACACCGGCTGCGCTTGAAGGAGCGGGAGCCGTCATCGTCGACAGCTGGGAGGAAGTTTGCCGCGCGGACACTGATATCGAGCGGCTTCATCAAGCGCGTCATTTGGAGGAGAAGCAGACGGTTGCGCTTGCGGATGCTTTAAAAAGGCCCGATTCAGCGCTTGCCGGTATGTCCGGCGACGGCTTCGTGCTGTTCGCGCCGATGGGGCTGGCGGTATTCGACGTCGCCATTGCGGCTTACTATGCCGCCGAAGCCGAACGCATGGGCATAGGCAAGCTGCTGGACTAGCGAAACGAGGCCGCGAGGTGAACAACAAACAAGGCGGGCAGGAAAGGTTCCTGCGCCGCCTTGTTTCAGTTGCGCTTATTTCAACAGCTGATCGTCCTGCTGCACTTGAACAGGCAACGGCTGCGGATCGTCGGCGATCCCTTTCGTCGAGTTGCGAAACTCGCGCAGCGTATCGCCGAAAGCCCGGCCAAGCTGCGGCAGCTTCGCCGGACCGAAAACGATGAGCGCGATCGCGAAAATAATAATCAGCCCGGATATGCCAATATTGTTGAACATCTTAAGGTCTCCTTTCTTATCGGATGCACGTACTGCTGTCCGTCGTCCCGTTCTATGACGGGTTCGGATTTGGCAGCGGACCGGCTCCTCCGCTTGTTCCGTCCGCAAGCTTCTTCCGTTTTCTAACGGTATACCGCCATGAGACGAACACGCTAATCTCGAACAACAGAATGAGCGGCACGGTGACGGACAGATGCGAGACGAAGTCGGGCGGAGAGATGCACGTGCCGACAACGGCGAGCGCAACATAAGCGTATTTGCGCACAAACTTCACGCGTCCCGGCGTCAAAATGCCGATCAGCGTCAGAAACAGCATGACGAGCGGCATTTCGAACGCGATACCCATCGGGAACAGGAAGCTGAACAGGAACGAGATAAAATGCTGCAGCCCGTACACTTCGTTGGCTCCGATCGCATGGTTGAGCTTGATCATGAAGCGAACCATCATCGGCAGCGCGACCGTGTAGCCGAACAGCACGCCGGTCAGAAACAGACAGGCGGAGGCGGGAACGAACCAGAGCGCGCCCTTTGCCTCTCGTTCTGTAAGGCCCGGCTTCGCGAATGCCCATAGATGATAAAGCAGAAACGGGAGCGTCACGGCAAAGCCGAACAGCATCGCTATTTTCATATAGACGAGCAGCCCGTCGGACAGGGCGAAGACGCTCCATTGCACGTTCAAGGATCCGAGGTTCGATTGGATAAAGCGCAGCAGGTACGGCGAAAAGTAAATGCCGAGGCACAGCGCTCCCAGAAACCAGGCGGCGACATAAATGAGCCGCTTGCGAAGCTCGGTCAGGTGAAGAATGACATCCTGCTGCATATCCATCTAGGCCAGCGATCCTCCTTTGTCCAAATATTTGAGGATGCCTTCCGAAGCGCGGTAAGCGAGCGCGCCGACCGTTGCCGTCGGATTGTAGCCGCTGTTATGCGCGAAGGCGGAGGCGCCGACGACGAACACATTTTCCGCATCCCACATTTGCAAATAATTGTTCACTGCCGAAGTCGAAGGGTCCTTGCCCATGACGACGCCGCCGGTATTGTGGGTAGATTGGTACGGCACGATGCTGTACTTGGAAATTTGGTTGCCTGTCTCGACAAAGCTCGGCTTCATCGCTTCGGCGATCGCTTTCGTTTTTTCCGCGATGTAAGTGACGAGCTTCTTGTCCTGATCCTCGAAATCGTAAGTCAGGCGAATAAGCGGATCGCCGTAAATATCTTTGTAGACGGGATCGAGATCGAGATAGTGATGCCGATACGGAAGATTCGCGCCCTGTATGCCGACGTTCAGCGTACGGTTCGCGTATTGGATCGACTTTTGCTTGAAATCGGCGCCCCAGGAAGGCGTGCCTTTCGGCGTCGGGTTGGTGGCGATCGGACGGTTGCCCGCCTGCGTTAGCCGAATGTTCGCTCCATGCAGAAAGTCAACGGAGCTATGATCGAAATTGTCGCCGTTGAATTCATCAATCGAGCTTCCAAGCGCGCCGGCTCCCATGAATGTATTGAATTCCTTCTCGTCGAAAAATGCGGTCGAGGAACCGCCGACAATTTGGTACGCGTAATTGCGCCCGATCACTCCGGTTCCGGCTGCCGGATCATACGGTTTGCCGAGCTTGGACATCAGCAGCAAACGGACGTTTGTGAATACATAGCCAGCTAAGATGACCAAGTCTGCTGGCTGCTCGAACTCTTCGCCGGTCGGCGTGTTGACATATACGACGCCGGTCGCTTTGCCGCCCGTATGAAGCACTCGGGTCACATTGGCGTGCGTGCGCACCTCCAGCTTGCCGGTTTTCTCCGCAACGGGAATGACGGTAACGACAGGATCGGCTTTGGAGCCGTATTCGCAGCCGAATCTTTCGCAGAACGCGCAATATTGGCATGCGCCGCGAGAGATGCCGTCCGGGTTCGTATAGTTTTCCGACAGGTTGGCGGAGGCGATCATGTACGGCTTATAGCCGAGCGACTTGGATGCTTCCTCGAACAGTTTTATTGCCGGCGTTTTTTTCATCGGCGCCGTCGGAAACGGCTTGGACATTTTGCCGATAAACTCGACGGTTTCCTGCTCGCCGGAAATGCCTGCCATTTGCTCGAATTGAGTGAAATACGGATCAAGCTCGTCGTACGTAATGCCCCAATCCTGCAAAATCATGCCCTCGGGAATTTTCTTCTTGCCATAGCGCTCGACCGTTTTGGAATAGATTTCGAAATCATACGGCAAAAAACGGTGGTACTGGCCGTTCCAATGAACGCCTGCTCCGCCTACGCCGTCGCCCATGAGGAAGGAGCCGTAAGTCCGCATCGGCAGCGAGCGGACCTTCTCGTTATGGCGGAAGGTAACAGTCTCTTTGGACAAATCCTGCATCAGTTCATAGCGCTGGGCATAGCGGAGTTCGTCATGAACGTGAAAATAGTCCTCGGTTTTGCGTGTCTTCCCGCGTTCAAGGGCGACGACCTTATGGCCTGCTTTCGTCAACTCAGCGGCAATGATGCCGCCCATCCAGCCTAGACCGACGATTACGATTGGCACTTTAGGCAATTTCGTTGCCATATCTGATCCTCCTTAAAGTTTTGCGAAGCAAAACTCGCTTCGAAAGCATGAGCTTAAGTTTTGCGAAGCAAAACTCGCTTCTTGCGCTAGCCAAGATTGAGATGGTCATGCAGGCTGAGCGGCTCGATTTTTTGAAATTCATCCTTATCGATCGTTTCGTAGTAGCTCATCTGGTTGCCCGGATAGCTGCGCATCCGCCAACCGTCCATATTGCGGTTGCCGCTGTACAGCGGGTCGGCGTATACGCCTTCGATCGTAAGCTGGCGAAGCAGGTTGAAGAAGGTGCCGGCGGGAACGCCTTTCAGCGACTTGTCGCTTTTCTCAAAGGCGGTCAGCACCGTATCCTGTTCCTCGGCAATCAGCTCGATAAAACGCTTGCTAAACTTCGTTTGGCTGTACTCGTTTATTTTGGTTAGCCCGAGCGCGAACAGCTCATTGCGTTTAAAGCCGAGCTGATAGCCTTGCTCCGCGTCAGCTTCATAGAAAGGCGCCATCATATAATCGCGGGCGTTAATGCCCCACGCACCCGCCAATTGGTGATCGATGAAAAAGGCGACGCCAAGCGCTTTCGCTCCGGGTCCGAGATCGTCGGTCGGAAAAATGCGCTCCGCCGCGGCCTCTGTAACTTGAAACTGATCTTGCGTCAAAAACATAAGCGCTTCGTTGAAGTTTTTAGTCGGCTTTTCCGTTTCGGTTGGCGCCGGCGTCTCCGCCGTTCCTTTGCCTTTCATCGAATTGCCGATAACGCCGCCGATTAAACCGCCGACGACGGCTCCGCCGAGGGCGGTGCCGGTATATTTCATGAAATTGCGGCGCGAAGCGTCCTGCGGCTGGTCCTTGCTGATTCTGTTACCGTTATTGCGGTCGGCCATATTCGTCTCCTTACATCAGGCATAATTTTGTCATTTGGTTAACTAAAGTTTTTCCTATTTCTCAAAAATCATCCATCGTCTGTAAAATTAATTGCAGGATGGACAAACGAACGCGATTGGAGCAAAATGGTTAGGTAAATGGAAAAGACAGGTAGGGGGAGGCATTAACGTGTTGAATATTGATTTATCGGGGCGTATTGCGCTTGTTACGGGAGCCACCGGCGATTTAGGCAGAGTCATGGTCCGGACGCTGGCCGGATGCGGAGCAGATATTGTTATTCATTATTTGAATAATGCCGGCAAAGCAGAGGAATTGAAGCGCGAGGTCGAGGAGTTGGGCCGGCGGGCGATTGCGGTTAAAGGCAATGTAACGGAGCAAGCCGATATTGAGCGAATCAAGGCGGAAGCGGAAGCGCAGCTTGGAACCGTAGATATCGTCGTCGCGAATGCGGTTATTCAATATCAATGGACGAGCGTGCTGGAGCAATCGGCTGACGATTACACGAGCCAGTTTGAATCTTGCGTTATGCAAAGCGTTTATTTGGCTAAGACGTTTGTGCCGGGAATGATTGCGCGCGGTCAAGGCGGACGGTTCATCGGCATCAACACGGAATGCGCGATGCAAAACTTCTCGACCCAGTCGGCTTACGTTGCCGGCAAACGCGGGATGGACGGCGTTTACCGCGTGCTTGCCAAAGAAGTCGGGGAGCATCAAATCACGGTTAACCAAGTGGCGCCGGGATGGACGATCAGCGACCGGGACCGCGCAACACAGACCGAGCGAAACGCGCAATATGAAAGCACGGTGCCATTGAAGCGGCGCGGAACCGATCAGGAAATTGCCAATACGGTTGCGTTTCTCGCGTCGGATTTGTCCAGCTTCATCACAGGAGCGTTCATTCCGGTCAACGGCGGCAATGTAATGCCGACGATTTAACAGATGAGGCAACAGAAGCTGTCCTTTGCCCGGGGCGGCTTTTTTATGTGATGCAATATTTTTTTGTTTTGTTCATATTTTGATAGATGATGTGAAAATCGTATGATATCCCCCTAATTAACAGCTGTTTTATAATGAACGAAGAATTCATATTTTTTCATACGAGGTGACATGACCGATGCGCAGCAAGTTTCAGTACACACCGCCAGCTAACGGCTATCCGGAGTGGAACAACAATCCGGAGCTCTTTGAACTCAATCGGATGAAAGTACATTCAACGAATCGTCGAGCGGATCGCGGGAGCGAGCTCTTATTGAACGGGCAATGGAAGTTTTCGTTTGCAAAAAATGCAGAGGAACGCATCGTTAATTTTTTTAGCGAGCAGTATGACTGCTCAACGTGGGCAGAAATAGCGGTACCTGCACATTGGCAGCTGCAAGGCTATGATTACCCGCAGTATACAAACGTCAAATATCCGTGGGACGGCAATGAGGACATTAAAGCGCCGTTTGCGCCGACCGCGTACAATCCTGTAGGTTCTTACGTGCGAAATTTCGAGGTGCCGCAGGCGTGGGAGGGACAGCCGGTATTTATTAGCTTCCAGGGCGTGGAGTCCGCCTTCTACGTATGGCTGAACGGGGAATTTGTCGGTTACAGCGAGGATACGTTCACGCCAGCCGACTTTGATCTAACGCCATATTTGAAGGCTGGCGACAACAAGCTTGCGGTAGAAGTGTACCGCTGGTGCGATGCAAGCTGGCTTGAGGATCAAGATTTTTGGCGGATGAGCGGCATTTTTCGCGATGTGTATTTGTATACGGTCCCTAACGTATCGCTATATGACGTATTTGCGCGCGCCGAGCTTGATGAACGGTATGAGAACGGCAAGCTGACGGTTGACGTCGAGTTGCTTAATTACGGATACGAGGATTTAGCAGGTCTCCGCGTTGAAGCCGTGCTGACGGACCGTGAAAGGAAAATGGTGTTTGCGGAGCCGCTGTCGATCGCAGTCGGAGAGACGTCAGAAGGCTCGGTCAGCCTCCAGCTTGGCGCTTCGGTAGCTTCGCCGCTGCAATGGAGTGCAGAGCATCCGAATTTATACGGATTAACGGTCGTATTGAAATCGGCGGACGGCGCTGTCATTGATGAAGCGGACTATAAGGTTGGTTTCAGGCGTTTCGAGCTGAAGGACGGGTTCATGCAAATTAACGGCAAGCGGATCGTATTTAAAGGCGTTAACCGGCATGAGTTTTCTTGCGACAACGGCCGGGTGGTTAACGAAGCCGATATGCGCGAAGATATTATGCTGATGAAGTCCCACAACATTAATGCGGTCCGCACTTCGCACTATCCGAACCATCCGATCTGGTACGACCTGTGCGACGAGTATGGCCTGTACGTAATCGACGAGACTAACCTTGAGACGCACGGCTCTTGGAGCTACGACCAGCAGTCGCTTGGCGACGCCGTTCCCGGCAGCAAGCCGGAATGGACGGATGCGGTGCTGGATCGCTGCAATTCGATGTTCCAGCGAGACAAAAACCATCCGTCCATCGTCATCTGGTCGCTGGGCAACGAATCGTTCGGCGGCGATAACTTTTTGAAAATGCATGACTTTTTGCGTGAGCTGGATCCGACCCGAATCGTCCATTACGAAGGCATTTTCCATTGGCGGGAGTCGGATGCCGCTTCCGATATAGAAAGCCAAATGTATACGCGACCGGCCGATGTAGAGCGTTATGCGAGGAGCAATCCGTCTAAACCGTTCATTTTATGCGAGTACAGCCATGCAATGGGCAATTCTTGCGGCGGTTTGCATCTGTATTGGGAGTTATTCGAGAAATATCCGGTGCTGCAGGGCGGCTTCATTTGGGATTGGATCGATCAGGCGATTCGGATTACAACGTCTGAAGGCGTTGAGATGATGGCGTATGGCGGCGATTTCGGGGAATCTCCGCATGACGGCAATTTCTGCGGCAACGGCCTTATTTTTGCCGATCGTACCGTTTCTCCGAAGCTGTATGAAGTGAAAAAATGTTACCAGAATGCGAAGTTCGAAGCGGTTGATGCGGCGAAGGGGCGTTTTGCGCTTACCAATCGCTTCTTGTTTACTGACCTTAGCGCATACCGTCTTGTCTGGACGGTTGCCGTTAACGGCGAGCTGGCGGAACAAGGAGAGCTAAAGGTGCAGGCTGCTCCGGAGTCGACGGTTGAGATAGCCGTTCCATACAAATTGCCGGCCTCATGCCAGGCCGTTGATGAGGCAGTTGTTACCTTGCAGCTATTGACCAAGGAGAACGAGGAGTGGGCTGCTGCCGGTCATGAGATTGCGTTTGAGCAATTTATTGTTCCGGTGAACGCTAAACCGGTTGTCGGAGGGGCGATGGCTGCCGCTGCAACAGCAAGCGGTGAGCTGCAATTAGAGGACACAGCTGATGTATTGACGGTGAATGGAGAGCGATTCTCGGTTTCGTTCCGGAAAACGACGGGTACACTATTTTCCTACACGGTAGATGGAGCGGAGCTGCTGCTGCAAGAAAGTGAGCTGGAAGCTGGCGGCGGCGATATTGTGTACGGCACGGGATTTGTCCCTAATTTCTGGCGGGCATATACCGACAACGACCGAGGCAACAAGCATCATGAACGTTGCGCGACTTGGCGCGAAGCGGGCGCGAACCGCGAGCTTTGCGAGCTTCGTTGGGAACAGAGAGGCGGCAATTCGGTCGTTGTGCGGACGGAATTGAAGTTGCCGACAGTTCCGGCCGCATCGGCTTTGACGATGGAATATGAAATCGACGGCAGCGGTGAAGTTCGAGTGTTCCAAGAGCTTGTGCCGGGCGAAGGTTTGCCGGAAATTCCGGAGGTTGGCGTCATGGTGCAGCTGAAGGGCGAGTATGACGGAATCAGCTGGTACGGCAAAGGTCCGCATGAAAGCTATTGGGACCGCCAGACGGGAGCGAGACTGGGCAAATTTTTCGGAAAAGTCAGCGAGCAATTCGTGCCATATATTCGTCCGCAGGAATGCGGCAACAAGACCGATGTCCGATCCGCTGCGATTACAAACAGCGAAGGCAAAGGGCTGGCGCTGCGCGGCTTGCCGCAGGTTGAGCTGAATGCGCTCGCATATACGCCAGCCGAGCTGGAGGCGCATGATCATGTGCATCTGCTGCCGCCGAGCGGCAAAACTGTCGTGCGCATTAATCATAAGCAGATGGGCGTAGGCGGAGACGACAGCTGGGGAGCGCTGCCGGATCGGCAATACATGCTGTATGCGAACCGCTCTTACGCGTACCGTTTCGCTTTCCGCGGGGTTTAAATGGAGAAGCCGGGCAATGAAATGCATATTGCATTCCATTGCCCGGCTTTTTATTTTCCGTTTTGCACACAGGCGCGCCCGAGCGAAAGTTACTGGATAAATCCAACATAGAGCCCCGGATTGGTGCGTCCGAGCGAAAGTTAGTGGATAAATCCAACATAGAGCCCCGAAATGGTGCGTCCGAGCGAAAGTTACTGGATAAATCCAACATAGAGCCCCGGATTGGCGCGTCCGAGCGAAAGTTACTGGATAAATCCAACATAGAGCCCCGAAATGGTGCGTCCGAGCGAAAGTTACTGGATAAATCCAACATAGAGCCCCGGATTGGTGCGTCCGAGCGAAAGTTACTGGATAAATCCAACATAGAGCCCCGGATTGGTGCGTCCGAGCGAATGTTAGTGGATAAATCCAACATAGAGCCCCGAAATGGTGCGTCCGAGCGAAAGTTACTGGATAAATCCAACATAGAGCCCCGGATTGGCGCGTCCGAGCGAAAGTTGTTGGATAAATCCAACATAGAGCCCCGAAATGGCGCGCCCGAGCGAAAGTTACTGGATAAATCCAACATAGAGCCCCGAAATGGCGCGCCCGAGCGAAAGTTAGTGGATAAATCCAACATAGAGCCCCGAAATGGTGCGTCCGAGCGAAAGTTAGTGGATAAATCCAACATAGAGCCCCGAAATGGTGCGCCCGAGCGAAAGTTAGTGGATAAATCCAACATAGAGCCCCGAAATGGTGCGTCCGAGCGAAAGTTACTGGATAAATCCAACATAGAGCCCCGGATTGGCGCGTCCGAGCGAAAGTTAATGGATTGATCCAACATAGAGCCCCGAAATGGCGCGTCCGAGCGAAAGTTACTGGATAAATCCAGAAATGATTATGGCTAAACCGGAGCAGTTCGACGGCATATGGACAAGCTTTCAAGGCGAGCTCGATAAAGCGGGCATTCACGAGCTGGAGAAGCAATTTGAAGGCTTGCTGAAAGAACGCATCTCCTTGTTTAACGATTAGAAATGCAAAGAAAGAGGAGTTGTCCCAATTAGGGATGACTCCTCTTTCTTTGGCAGATTAGCTTGTTTGAATGCCGCGCAAATATTGGGCAAGTCGATCCCATGTCTGGCTGATTCCGCCGACGAGCCCCAGCTCGACTGTTCGCTTGAGCGCGCCGGATGAAACGAATTCGGCCCGGTTAATCAATTTAGTCTTGCCTTTTTCTTCGGCAAAGGCAAGCGTCACGATAATGACTCTGTCCTCGTTCACGCTGCCGTCTTCATCGGAAACGTAGTCCCCGTATACGATTTTATCCGGGACGGATATATCGCGATAGACCGATTTGCCCCATGATCTTGTCTGCTCATCGGAAGCTTCAAGGCAATAATGCCAGGCGCCTCCGGCGCGGAAGTCGACGTTGCATGCTTTGAGGCTCCAACCGGCGGGACCCCACCATTTGACAAGATGCTCCGCTTCCGAATAAGCCTGGAAAACGAGCTCGCGGGGAGCGTCGAAGACGCGCTCAACGAGCAGCACATTTCCTTTTATTTTTGATTTCAGCGCAGGCGCTTCTTTTTTCTTAAACATCGTTAATCTCCGAGATTTAGTTTCCTTGCTTCAAATAAATGCGGCTCGATTGCTCCCAGATGCCTTGCGGTTCGAGCGTAACAAGGCCGATTTCGTCGGCCGGCAAATCAACGTTTGGCGCGTTGACGAGGTTAAGCTGCGGCTCCGGGCAGAAGAACTTGCCTGACGGATGCTGGTTCCATACCATCCATTGCTTGTAGCTGGTTCCGACGTCGTAAACGAGCGTAACGTTCTCGCGGCTGTCGGTCAGTTCCATTTGGTTGCGGCCGTTGCGCGGCTCTGTTGTATAGTGGTTGTCCATCGGTTCCCAGAACGGGTTCACGCCGATCGACTTGATTGCTTCTTCGCCTGCGGACAGCGGCTGGAATTTGCCTGTCGGCAGCATGCGCTCGTTAAGCTCCCAACGGTTGCCGATCGTAAGCTTCATCGTATAGTCTTCTTTCGTGCTGTTCGGCGTAAAAGGCGCGTTGATCGCCGTATGGAACGCGATCATGCAAGGCAGCGCGTCGTTGCCTTCGTTGTGCACCGATACATGCTGCAGCAAACCGTCGCCGTTCAGCGAGTAGCGCAGCTTAATCGAGAAGCGATGAGGCAGGAAACGGTAAATGTCATGGTTTTCATCAACCGACAATTGAAGCACGACGTAGCTTTCCGTTTTGGTTACGCCGTAATCTTCGACATTCCATACCGCAGTATGGGCGAAGCCGTGAAGATGGTTGCCGGTAGCCGGTTCATTCACCGGAAATTCGTACGAGCGTCCGTTCCAATCAAATCGTCCGTCCTCGTAACGGTTCGGCGGGAAAAGCACCGGAATGCCGTGGATGCCAGGGTTTGCTTTAAACTCTTCCATTTCATTTGCAGCCGGCTCGTGCAAAATGCGGTAGCCTTTCTCCGTGTCGCGGAAGGCGATCAGGTTGGCGCCGATTTCCGGCAATACGGCTGCTTCATAGCTGCCCCATGTTAGCCAAACCGCTTTCTCGCCGTTGTACGACTGCTCATATGCTTGTCCATTATTGCTCACTGTAATCCTCCTAAATGGATATGTTCACTAGTTCATATATTTACGATCCAAAGCCTAGAATAACAGGATCGACTCAAACAAACAACCGCCGCGCTCCAATAGGAACGCGGCGGCAGGTCCGCCCAAACGATTAAGGCGTAATCCGAAGCTCGCTGTCAATCGTGCGCTGCATGAACAGCTGTTGGATGACGTATTGTTTTCTGCGCGGCACCGGCACTTGCTTGGATTCGGAATACTCCGCTCCGAAATAAATGACGCCGCCTGCAATTGACTTGATTTTGCCGATATTAATGTAGCAATGGGAATTTACTTGATAAAAGCTTTTCTCCTGTGTGAGCTGTTTAATTTCATCGGCAGTCATTCTTTTCTTTATATTATAGTTTCTGCCGTGAAAGCTGACGAGCCCGAACGAGCCGATTCTGAAATAAAGCACGTCCGACTCCAATTCAAAATCCTCATACACATTCTTTTCGCTCAGCGTCGCATTCATCATTCCGATTCCCCCTTTTGAAATGTGAACTGGGTGACTTGGTAGCGCTTACATTATAACATAGCCATTTGCGGTTGAAAAGATTTTTTCTTTGATCTCATTCGAATTTCTTGTTTTAAGCGCCAGGCGGGCGTATGCTAAGGTCATTGTGTTGCATTAAACCAAAGCAGAGAGGTTGATTCACGATGTCCGCAAAGTCATCCGAAGCAATTGTATATATCGGTTCCTACGGAAGCGCAGACGAGACGACGATTCGCGTTTGCCGCTATGATTCAGAGCTGCAGAAGCTTGCTGTGATACAAGAAATTAACGAAGCGGAGAACGCGTCTTACCTCGCGCTCCATCCGAATGGCGAGCTGCTGTACGCAGTAAGCGAAACGGAATATACGGAAGGCAGTATCGGAGGCTCGGCAATTGCCTATCGGATCGATCCGATAAGCGGCAAGCTGACCGAGATCAATCGCGGGCTGACGCGCGGCGCGCATCCTTGCTATGTAAGTACGGACGCGAAGGGGCGACGGCTCTATATCGCCAATTATACGGGCGGCAATTCGGCGACGCTGCAGTTGAACGAAGACGGTTCGATCGGGAAGGAACTCCAAATCACGGCATGTTCAGCGCCGCTCGGACCTAACGCAGCACGGCAGGAGGCGCCTCACGCGCATGCAATTGTGCCGAACGGCAAATATGTTTATGTGACCGATCTTGGAACGGATTCAATTCATATTTATGAGCAAGAGGAGGGCGAATCGCAGTCGTATCGCGGAGCGGTCAAGCTGCATGCGGGCGCCGGTCCCCGCCATCTCGTTTTTCACGAAACGCTGCCGTACGCGTATGCGGTCAACGAACTCGACTCGACTGTTACCGTATTCAAGACGGGGGGAACGGACGGAGCGCTGGAGCCGGTTCAAACCGTATCGGCATTGCCGTCAGGATATGCCGATTATAGTGACGCAGCCGACATTCATCTTGCGCCTTCCGGCCGTTATTTGTACAGCTCGAACCGAGGGCATGACAGCATCGCCGTATTTGCGGTCGATCAAACGAGCGGCAAGCTGACGCTTGTTCAGACCGAGCCTTGCGGCGGTCAAACGCCGCGCAACTTTGCGATTGCGCCAGACGGCGGACACATGTTTGTCGCTCATCAAAAGACGGGCACAATCGCGCTGTTCTCCGTTGATAAGGAGAGCGGGCGCATTGCCTATCGCACAACGATACTGGAAGCGAATGCTCCGGTTTGCATTGCATTCGGCAGGGGGTAACGTCTGATGTCCCTGCAACCAACCTCTGCGGCATCAAGGGTAAACAAAACGATTAAGCAAAACACATTATTCTCGATTCTGATCGCGATCAGCTTCGTTCATTTGCTGAACGACTCGATGCAATCTGTCGTATCGGCGATGTTTCCGATTGTCGAGGATTCGCTCGGCTTAACGCTCGGACAGATCGGCTGGATTGCATTTACGCTGAACATGACTTCATCTGTGCTCCAGCCGGTCGTCGGTATTTTGTCCGATAAAAAACCTTCCCCATGGCTGCTTCCGGCAGGCATGGCCTGCAGTTTGCTTGGAATGGCCGGACTTGCGTACGCGCCGAATATTTGGGTACTGCTGCTTGCCGTCGTTTTTGTCGGACTCGGGTCCGCCGTATTCCATCCCGAAGGCTCGCGCGTCGTTTATTTTGCGGCGGGAGCGCGGCGAGGACTTGCGCAGTCGATCTATCAGGTCGGAGGCAACTTCGGGCAGGCTCTTGCCCCGTTAATGACGATGTATATTTTCGTGCCGCTCGGCCAAAGCGGCGCAGTATACGGCACGCTGCTGGCCATTACGGCGCTTATTATTTTGTATAGAGTCGTTCCATGGTACAGAAATCAGCTTGCAGAGAAAGGAAGGCCTGCGCCAAAGGGCAAGCCGGCGGCTGAAGGCGCAACCGTTCAGAAGCTTCCCGCGTATAGCAACCGAGTTATCACGTTTGCGCTGCTGCTGCTTCTTATTCTTGTATTTGCAAGATCGTGCTATGCGGCGGTAATCGGAAGCTTTTATAACTTTTTCTTGCAGGATGAATATGGGCTGTCGATCCGCCAGGCGCAATTGCCGTTATTTTTGTTCATGGCAGCCGGAGTAGCGGGCACCTTTGTCGGCGGTATTATGGCCGATCGCTTTGGCCGCAAGCGCATGATGCTGTTTTCGATCTTCGGTGCGGCGCCGTTTGCGCTGATGCTGCCGCAATTGCCGTTATTTTGGGTATATCCGGTTATCGTTATACTGGGCTTTATCCTTCTGTCCGGCTTTTCCGTCAGCGTCGTCTATGCGCAAGAGCTTATGCCTGGCAACGTCGGCATGGCGTCAGGACTCATTACGGGGCTTGCGTTTGGCATGGGGGGAATTGGAGCGCTTGTCGTCGGTACGGCGGCTGATCATTACGGCTTGTCAAATGTGATGATCGTATGCAGCGCGTTGCCGGTGCTTGGCATGCTTTCGGTCTTTTTGCCGAAGGATCGCAGATAAGGACAGGAGGCGAGGAAGAGAATGGCGGCTATGGAGAAGGAAACACCGTCTGGCGGGTCATGGAGCGCTCGTTTTGTCATTTTGCTAATCGCGCTGATCGGTTATTGGATATTGTATCGCAACGTTATTTATAAGTGGCTCACGGCGAAGCATGCAACGCTGGAATGGTATTTCATCGCCGCTGCAGCCTTGCCGTTTCTGATCTATGTCATCGCCATCTTCTTTATTTATAAGAAACGTACCTTCATTAAACTGCGAAAAAGGGATCTCATCCTATTGTTGTTCTGGCTTGTCGTCCTTCCGATTCCTTCATTCGGCGCGATGTACGAGAATAACAAAGACGTCACGTATACGTATAACCGTTGGGTCAGCGAATATGAATACCGCGAAGAAATGCTGAAGGGCTTGCTGCGGAAGCAGCCGCTTGTCGGCGTTAACCGGGAACGGGTTGTAAGTTTGCTCGGCGCTCCTAATGAGCCGTACGATTACGAGCAGGGCGACCGGTTCGTCTATCGGATGGGAGTTGAAAAAGAAACGGAAAGCTATGTATATTTCAAACAACTTATTATTTTGTTTGGTCATGACGATCGAGTCAGTCGATACGAAACGACGACTGCAAGAGAAGCTGCAACGGCTGCTCCATCCTGAACGGGATGGAGTTTTTTTGTGTGTCTATTGAAATTTAATAAACGTAATGATAATATGTCTATAAAATAAACAAACAATATAAAGAGGTGTTTGATATATGGAGCTGAATGAGCTGTTTTGGTCGGCGGAGCTTTCCGAAATGAAGAAAGGTTATATATACGAGGCCGCGAATAAACGCTATCGTTGTCTCGTATGCGGGGAGACGTTCGAGGGGGGGCAAGTATTCCAATTGCCTAAAGAAAATAAATGGTACGATGCGAACAAGTATGCCGAGTTTCACGTTGAGCGCGAGCACGGTTCGATCCTCGCTTATTTGCTCGGACTGGATAAGAAGACAAATGGCTTGACCGACTTGCAAAAGGAGCTAATCCGTGACTTCTCGGCCGGGTTGTCCGATGCCGATATTGTTAAAAAAGCGGGCGGAGGCAGTGCGTCGACGATTCGCAACCATCGCTTTGTGCTGAAGGAAAAAGCAAAGCAAGCGAAGCTGCTGCTTGCGATCGTGGAGCTGATGGAGGCCGGCGTGTCGGCGGACACTCCGCGGTTTATCCCGGTTCATCGTACGGCGACGCAGGTCGATGAGCGTTATGCGATTACCGAGAAAGAGCATGATGCGGTAATGAAGCAATATTTTCCGAAGGGTCCGAACGGCCCGCTGACGCAATTCCCGCGCAAGGAAAAGAAAAAAATCGTTATTTTGCGGCATATCGCTTCGTATTTTAAACCTGGCCGCAAGTACAAGGAAAAAGAAGTGAACGAGCAGCTGAAGGCATTTTTCGAGGATGATTACGTGACGCTTCGCCGCTATTTGATCGAATACGGTTATTTGGATCGCAAGGATGATTGCAGCGAATATTGGCTGAAGCAATAGCTGAAGGTGAAAAGTGGAGGTGCTTGATATGAGCAAAAACAAAGAACAGAGAAAACAACTGACTGCCGCATATATGGAGCAGGAGCGTGTCATCGGCGTTTATGAGGTAACGAATACAAAGAACGGCCGCGTGTTCGTCGGTTCATCGTCGAATATGAACGGCGCGTGGAGCCGAGCGCGTTTCGAGCTGGGTTTCGGCGTACATCCGAACAAGGAGCTGCAAAGCGATTGGAAAACGTACGGTGCTGACGCTTTTGAATTTCAAGTGGCCGACCAGTTGAAGCTGAAGGATAAGCTTCGCCACGATTACAAGGATGTGCTGGACTTGACGGGCGAAGGTGAGGCGGCGAGGAAGATGCGCGATTTGCGCAAAGATGCGATAAAGCTGGAGGAGAAGTGGCTGGAGCTGCTTCGCGAGCAAGGTAAAAATGTTTATAACAAGTAGCAACTTGTTTACGAGAGGCGACGTCTGTTATAGAATCAGTTGATCCCCCTGTAAAAGCGTCCTGATATGCTGTAAGGAAACGCTTAATAAGAAAGAGGAGAGTCGTTTAATCATGTCTACCAATACGGCGGCGGCGCCGCCGGAGTCTATTTTTAAAAATCGTTTTTTTCAAACGGTATTGTTGTCTAATGTGTTGCTGCAAATCGGCATTTGGGTGCGCAATTTTGCGATTTTGTTGTTTGTTACCGACAAAACGAATAACGATCCGATATCGGTATCGTTAATCTCGGTTGTGGAATTTGCGCCTATTTTTATTTTTGCGTTTATCGGAGGAACGTTCGCGGACCGGTGGCGTCCAAGGCGGACGATGATCTGGTGCGATTTTCTGTCCGCAGCGTCGGTATTCGTCGTACTTGGATCGTTAATGATTGGCTCTTGGCAGCTAATCTATCTTGCGACGGCCGTATCGGCGATTTTATCGCAGTTTTCACAGCCGTCATCCATGAAGCTGTTCAAAAAGCATGTTCCGGAAAACCAGCTGCAGTCGGCGATGGCGTTGTTCCAGTCGTTAATCGGCATCTTTATGGTGCTTGGACCGTCGCTAGGCGTTTTCGTCTATCAAACTTACGGCATTGAAATCTCGATTGCGATTATGGGTATTGCGTTTCTCCTGTCAGCGGTCGTCTTATTCCGTATTCCGAAAGATGACAAAGAAGAGGCTGCGGCAGCAGCAGGCGATAAGCAATTCTGGAAGGAGCTTACCGACGGACTGCGTTATGTTTGGAAAAGCAAAGTGCTGAGGCCGCTTGGCGGTACGTTCGCGCTGGCCGGTACGGCGATTGGCACCATTCAGTCTCTCGGCATATTTCTAGTTATTGAAAGGCTCGATCAATCGAAAGACTTCTTGCAATATTTGCTGATGGTGAACGGGTTTGCGATGCTTATCGGCGGCGGATTGATTATGGCTGTTGCCAAAAAAGTGCAGCCGCAAGTCATTCTCGCAGCCGGCACTGTTGTTAGTGCCGTTACGATCGCCGGAATGGGCATTTCGACGAATGTTACCCTCACGCTTGTCCTGCAATTTTTATCGGGCCTGATGATGCCGGGCATTCAAATCGGGATTAGCACGATGATTCTGAAATGGACGGAGCCTGAATATATCGGCCGGGTAAACGGGGCGCTAAGCCCAATGTTCATGGGGATGATGGTCATTATGATGAGCTTGTCCGGTGTTCTGAAGTCGGCATTCCCGTTGGTTGGCATTTATATTTTTGCGGGATTCGTTATGATTCTTTGCGTTCCGCTGCTGGTTCCTATATTCAAGCTGAGACCGCCGGGAGAAGAAGCTAATGCGGCTGCTGCCGAGGTCAATGAAGCTGCGCGATAATAATTGACATAAAATGATAAAATAAGGTAAAATGTAAATAATTTAGCAAGCGAAGCACGCTTAAAAGCCTAATCGGTTTTTTCGCGTGCTTTTTTTGTATCTTATTCGATGTTGGGGAGGAAGTTTTGTAGATGAAAAAGAGATTGCTATTATCGCTAGCTTTGCTTTTGCTGCTTGGGCAGGTGACGACCGTGTTTGCGGCTTCTGCGCAGGAGACGTTAAAATTGCAGGTCGATACCGAAACTGTTGCCGCCGCTAACGATGCGGAAGCGCCGTATATTAACGCCAACGGACGGACGCTTGTGTCGCTTCGACATTTGAAGCTCGCGCTGCCGCAGATCGAGTCTCTCGAATACGATAAAGCAAACAGCAAAGTTGTGGTTAAGGCGAAGACGAAGCTGATTGAGCTGTATTTCAAACATAAATACATACTGGTCAATGGGAAAAAGGTCGAGATTGACACGCTGCCGATTACGAGAAAAGGAATTACGTATTTGCCTGTCCGTTACATCGCCGAAGCGCTTGGCTACCGAGCCGAATTTGATTCGGGGAAAAAAACGATCTATGTGCTGTCGGCGAAGGATAATAACTTTGCTCGGTACGGGTTAGTGCAGACGGAGGAGTTTCCGGTGACGTTGAAGGCGGGTAGTTTTGAGCTGACTTATCACGATATGTATATTTATCCGGTGAAATCTGTTGAAGGAAAGGCAATGGAAAAGGAGTTTTATCTCAACAATAGTGATGGTGCTTATAAATACTATGTAAAGTCTAAAATCACCATTAAGAATACCGGAACAAATAAAATTTCGTTCTCAGCGAGTGATGTTTCTATGAAATATCGTGTTACGTTGGGAGGAAGAAACACAGCTTATAGTATTACTCCTTCAAATACTTCCATGATTAAGGAATTTAACAGTAAAAAGTACTTATATCAATGGGCATTAGATAAAGGAGAATCAGTAACTTCAAATATTGTATTTGGCGCTCGGGGTGATAGCGTTGATTACGTAAATGTAGCAGCATTTTTAGGAGATAATTACACATCTACCCTGAATGTTGCTGAATAGGAATGATGGAATATGTATAAAAACTATCTATCATCGATTCTAATTATTGCAGTCTTAATAGGCTTATTCCTAGTTTCAAATGTTTCTGCGGCTGGCGTCGAAGAAAAAACAATAAAGGTAGCAAATGAAAAAAGCAGTTATGTTGCGTCTCGTGACGTAACTGCTTCTTCTAAGATTTTCACAAAGACGTATTCCGTTCAGAATGCTGATAAAATTGATCCGAAATCCATTAAATATTCAGGTAATGGAATATTAAAAAGTAGCTCACTTTCGGTTGCGGATGGAAAACTTACTGTCACCATAATAGGAAGAGAAGATCAGAAACCTTCAATTAAAGTAATAGGAAAAAGGACAAGAGGAGATTTTTTTAAAGGGAATCCAGGTAATTCCATTTGGTTATATGCGGATGGAGTACACTGGCAAGCAAACGATTATTCTTCAACTACTTTTCAAGAGATAAGACCTGCAAAAATAGTTGGGGGGCAAAAAATTAAAATTAGTGAAGATCAGTACCAATGGGCGCCAAAGCTACCGAATGGAGAGACACTCATTACTACTTGGCAGCCGGATGTACAAAAAAGAATAGATCAAGCAGCATGGTTTATGAAAGAAGAAGGAAATGTATTTGAACAAAATACAAAAACATTGGTTTATATCGACAAAAGCTTAGTTGATCTGAGTAGTGCAAAGATGGGGAATGTCAGAGATTCTGAAGACTCTCCCAATAAGATTATTGATATTACTCAACCGACAAAAGAGAGTTTGAGAAAAGCTAATTGGTATGGAATTGAGTTTACTCTTCCTAATTCGAGAGGTACTGGATGGACAGAACAAGAACCAATTGCCAATGTCGCCAATATCGTTGAAGGCCGCTTGTATTACGTTACAGTTGACTACTATTTAGAAGCAGAAACCCTTCCGATGAGCCGCTTCGAGATAGAAGGAACGATAACATACGAATTGGACATAGGTCCCGATCCTAACGTCAAACTGACCGGCACGATCTCTCCTACATCAACCGAATTCAGCGGCGTCGATATTCCGGTTGAAATTAACGGCACAGCAATGGTAGAGAACGTAGGAGATCGGATCATTTCCAAGTGGATGTTCTACTCTCGTCCGGAGCAAACCGCCTCAGCCAAAAGCAATACCGTTACCGGGAATAACAAAACAGCCAGCACGAAATTCAATTTCACGATTTCGTCCGGCGATGTTGTTGAAGATCCATATGTTCAAAATTACGTGCTAACCGCCAGGGTGCATTTTACAGATGGAACAACAGCCGAAGCTACGGTACCGCTGCACTCCGATGTTTATCAGAAAGCAGTTCCAATAGTAACCTGTGTCGATGCTCCGGTTCCGATTATTGACGCTCCTAGCTCTGCAATGGCTGGAGAAACGATCAGCATTAGCGGAGCAAGATCTAATGCAACGGGCGGGAAATCCATTGCGAATTACGAGTGGGATGGAAACTGGAGCGGATTTACGACTCTTACCGGCAAAGGCGGAGACATTATGCTGGACAGCGTTGGCAAGAAGAAAGTAACGCTGACCGTCACGGATAGTGAAGGCTGTAAAGGAACGACTGAAAAGGCTATTTCCGTAGGCAAGCCGCTGCCTTATGCAAAAGCGCTCGTCGAAGGCAGCTTGAAAGAAAATCGCCTTATCATTTTTGACGGTTCCGAAAGTCGCGGCAGCGAGGACGAGGATGCTAACGTAAAAATTAAATCTTATACGTGGGAAGTGATCGAGAACGGCGGCGGCAGCGCCGACGCAAGCTCAATCCGATTTGCTGGTAAACTGTCGGGGAGGACGAAAAATGTCCTTTTCAAAAAAGCAGGCAGCTATTGCGCGATTCTAACTGTCGAGAATGAGTACGGCGCAACGGCAGAAGATCAAACTTGCTTTACTGTAAAGCCGGACGAAAAGCCGATCGTCAATTTCAGCGCGGTAAAAGAAGTGCTGCGCGATCCGGACAATGATCTGAAAGCGACGCTTCAAGTGACGGACTTATCGTACAGTCCGGACGGCGACTATATCGCGCAGCGAATATGGAGCTATAAATACGATTCCGATAATGACGGCAGCTTTGATGACGAGACGAAAGTGTTAATTGACGATACGAATTTAACCGAGATGAAGGAAGATGTTGCTGCTGTCGGCAAGTATCGGATTTATCTTGAAGTGGTTGAGGGATTCGGGGAGCCTACCATACCGGAATTTATAACAAGCGCCGATTATAGACGGTCGAACAGTTGGGAGTGAAGGGGTACTTGAAATTACACAGGAGTAAAATGGCGGCAGCTTTATTAATTTGCTTTTTGATCGGAAATCCTTCGGTATTCGCGTTAATATCGAAGGAGGTCTCCGACGTCAATGTGAATAATCTGGCGCCAGATACGCGAATCAATTATAAGACGGAGAAAAAGCAGCGGAAGACAGACTTGCTCGTTGATCTGCGGAATACGGAGTTGCAGAAGGCAGAGGTTGAGCAGTTAATTAATGAGCAAGTCGTTCCGAAGCTGAAAAACAAAGATTTGGATTACAAGATCAGCTATGTCGCTCAAGATGAAGCTGTCAAACAAGATTACCGCTGGATATACGGCCGTCATGATTTGTTCATTATGATCGATGGACTAGGCCGCATTTATGAAGCGGTCGGCAGTGACAATAGCGATGTGAAATTGACTCATCTAAACCCGCCTGTCAATGTAGTACAAGCCTATGGCATAGGCACGTACAGGTACTACATTGATCAAGACGGGTTTTTGTATGATTCGGACTTTGTGCGATTGAATGGCATCAGCAACGTGAAGTCGATGGAAATATCATCAAGCGGAAGAGCGATTTTTGTCGTGAATGACTTAGGTGAACTATGGGTGAAAGGAACGGGAACGGCAGCTGAACTCGGACTCAATACGGTTACATCAGCTGCGGAATTCACGCAAATTTCATCTATACCTCAAAAGGTCGTTAAATTGTTTGCGAATGGAGCCACCACTGGCAAAACTTCATTTATGGCACTTACAGATACAGGTGAAGTTTATGCGTGGGGAACGAACACGAACGGCACATTAGGAATCGGAACATTGGTTGATCAGAAGGTGCCAGTTAAAATAGAGGGTTTGCCTAAAATCGAAACGCTGAGCGTGGGGCTCAATCAAAACACTCCGCCTTATCGCTTTGCGAGTTATTTCATTGACACGGACGGCGGTCTTTGGATGGCGCAAGACAAATCCGATGGAAAAATCAAAAAAGTTAATACATCGTTGACGTACAAAAAGGTGTTTTCCACCTACCTGAGAACGGTTCTTTTGAGCACGAATAATGAGGTTTATGTAAGTACCGACAGCACGACGCTAGCGAGCACAAAACCATCCTTTTTGAACGTAGCGGACGTATTGGCTTCGTCTATGGAAGGGCAATTTCTCCGTTATACGAACGGAGTAACAACGCCGGAAGCCGGGCAGCCGATTCGCGTCAAAGACGTTGCAATCTCCCCGGACGGAAAGCGGCAATCGTTTGTTGCGCTGGACGGATCGCTAATCGTTCGAACGAGAGGCGATGAATTTAAAGAGGCTTATGATTTGCGCACGAATAATAAAATAATCAATATCGAAAAAGTATTTTCGACGCCTTATACGGATTTTGCAATAGATCGCAATGGCGATGTGTACGGCTGGGGTACTGTTTTTGACGGTGAACGAACAAGCTCGCCAATAAAAATCGGGCTGAAAGACGTGAAACAAATTACCGGCTTCGATAATCGCGTGTACGCCGTTCTGGAAAATGGAGACGTCTATGCGTGGTCGATTTGTTCGAGTTGCAGTGATTTTGTTGGCGTACGCGAGAGCGGTGATGTGGATGTAAACGGATTGCTCGGGCAATATGAGGGGAAACAAGTTTGGTATAAAGACTTTACTCGACCCGCAAAAATCAAGACGCTAAGCGGAATTGTAAAAATCGTGCCCAGTGACGATAAAGTGTTTGCCGTCACGAAAGCAGGTGAACTATACGGCTGGGGATTGAATGAAGACAAATCGTATATTACTTTGCTCGGCGTTGCGGCAAATGTAAGGCAATTAACGCCAGTGCTGCTCAGCGGAATAGCCGATGTAGCGGATTTTGATTATGTAAGAAATACCTCGTTTGCAAATTTTGCTATGGCCGTACTCAAAAATGGAGAAGTATATGCTTGGGGGTACAGCTCTTATATGCTGTTTGGTCAGTCCGTAGCTACCTCTAAGAACCCAATCATCATTCCTGGGCTGCAAAACATTAAAAGCATTTCTATTAGCAACGGTCAGGCGGTTGCGATTGATGCCAATCATCAGATGTGGGCGTGGGGCAATCCTCTTCATGAAAGAGAAGTTTCATCAAACGTGCCGCAAAAATCATTGCTGGAAACAGTCGCGAAAGCCGTTTCGGTAAGAAACAGTGTTGCCATAATAGGACCGCACAACGTTTTGTTTGCTTATGGGATAAGAAAAGAAGATGGCATTGCAGATGTATCGACCGGAACGGTGAAAGTGAATGAAACGACTTATGTCGTTTCGACTAATGCTACTCTTGGCCAAGTGTACAGCAAAGCGACGGATTCTTTTACGAATTGGAGAAGCACGGTTAAAGAATATAAAGACGTTATCGGCAGCCACGCATGGCGAGACGGTTCGGATAAATATTACATCGCCCTCGACGAGCAGGCGCCATATACAATGATGGACGATCGGCTGTTTGCGCAGACGATGAGTGTCTTCCTGGACAAAAACATTCGTTTGATTGGCGTCGGATCGAACGCTTCCGAATCGATTCTTCGCAAGATGATCGACGCGAACAATAATCAAGGCCTGTATTTCGACACCGCAGATCTGACGGCAAGCTTCAAACGAATGGGGACCTATATCGTAAAAAACACGCCGATCGATGTCCACTTCAACATGCAGGTTGTACAACGAGACACATATATCGGTCTGGAAGAAAAGTTCGAGCAGATCGTAAGGCCGGCATTGCTAACCTACGGGATCGATGCAAATATGACGATCAACAGAGGGGTCGCGAATCCGGAAAGCCGATTGTTTTATGTTTCGACGGCAGACAATAAGCTTTATGTTTATGATCCGGCAGCAGCCAAGAGCAGCCTGTATCTGGACAAGCCGATCACAAATTTTGCCATCGCGCAAGACGGCAGCATCATTTACAGCGATTCGACCGGGCTGTACCAGTACGATGAATACAAGATGACGAACACGAAAATCAGCAGTGTCAGGCCTTCGAAATTTATCCTTGATTTTAAGGGCAACGTCTACTACGCCGCCTATAATCAAATCTACAAGATCGACAATAACACAGGTCTCGAAACGGCATTAAATATGGCCTGCATAAGCACAATGGTGTTCTCGACGAATTATAAAGGCCAGCCGATGTTCCGCTGCGAGACGGAAGAGGATGATTGGCGATTCGATTTGCTGATGACCTTTAACGAAAAAACAGGGCAGGTTGAGCAGCTGCTAAGACAAGTGTTGGAAATTTCAGCTGCATCATGGAATAACGAATCCGGTCAATTTATACGCGGGTCTACCGGCGGATATGAACGTTTAGGCCCAGCTTACATGCCGCTTATTCTAGGCTCATTCAGTGATAATCCAACCGGAGTCCAAAACAACTCCTTTGCTTACGCTTATACGTCTCGTTTTGACAGTAGAGTCTATATGGCGAATAAAGGCATTTATATTCAGGATCCGGTCCGGAATATTTCCAAGTATATTGAGACTTGGACAGCAACCTCAAATACCGAAGTCCTTTTTGCAGAAACCCCAGACGGTAAAATGTATTATAAAGACGCTGCGGGTACGTACAAATATTATGATCCAGAGACCGATTCTGTCGTCTCCATTGGCAACTTGCCGATTAAGCGAAGCGCCGTTATCGACGGTGTGGTGAATTACCCGCAAGGCCTTCCGATCTATCAGGCGGATGAGATGGATTTGCTGCAGGATTTAAAGGAGCATTCCTGGCGCACAGGGGCTGACCATTTCTACGTGAATCTGACCAATACGACGAGCGACGATCTAGCGGATGAGGTCAAGCGCTATCAAGTCGAGGATGAGCTATTCTCGTACGAAGCCTCCTATATCGGAATGGGAACCGGAGCAATCAAAGAAGAAACAGAATCAATGGTTGAAACAGTAAAGTATGGAACGTACATCGATGGCACCGACATTGATTTGGCACTCGCCAAACTCGCCCAATATTTAATTGAGCAAGCAGGCGTGAAGCGAACGTTAGGCGTCGGCAAAGTGGTTCTTGAATACGATCCGGAAACATCGTCCTATTCTTCAGACAAAATGATATACGAAACAACGTATGAGGACAAAGAAAGCGATGTGAAAATCGCAGACCGTTGGCGGTTCGATCACGATTCCGATTATTACGAGAATTCGCTTGGCACCTTTGAGCAAAGCGGGATGGAGCTTGCCGAACCGCTCGAATACTTTACGAAGCCGGGCAAGTACACGATCGTCTGGCAGGGTAAGGATAATCCGAAGGATATAGACACGTTCGAGGAATATCGCAAGTGGAGTAATGAGCTGGCGTCCAAATTGATCATCTATGCACATCGCCGGCCAATTGCCCGATTCACGGTTAAAACAACGCCGTCTGAAAGCAATAGCGGCAATTTCGATATCAAAGTGAATGAAACATCTTATGACTTGGATCGTTTATCGACCGAGAACAGCGGCATCGCAGAGGAACGGTGGAAGTGGAAGGGCGCCAATGATACGGAATGGACGCCGGGGCCGATTCCGAGTACGCTGCCGGCGGATCAAGTGTATTACATCTCTTTGATCGTTCGCGATACGGATAACGCCTGGTCCGATGAAGTCGTTCAGAGCATCTTTACCAGCGCTGACAATCAGCCGCCAGTTGCGCTCTTTACAATTGAACCGTCCGTAACAAGCAAGAATGGCGGCATAGCCATTGTCGATTATTCCAGTGACCCGAATGACGATCCGATAGCCGAATGGGTATGGAAAGTGAAGCGGAACGGTAATGTCATATTCATGAAGAACAAACAGACTCCGCCAACCTTCTCCGAGATTAAGGGTGCCGCTGCATCGGCCGATTTATCTGAATTAGGGATATACACCATTACACTAGAAGTGAAAGACGAGCCGAAGGTCGGCATGCCGCTATGGTCTAATGTTTACTCACGGACGCTGCAGATTGTAAACAGTCCGCCAACAGCTGCAGTAACATTTCCGACGGGGACGCTGAACAATCCGACACTTACAGCGCAGAAGCCGACGATTGAATGGGTACAGTCCGATGAGGATGCGGGAACGGAATTTTCCGCCTATCAGGTGCAAGTGCTGGATCAGACGATGACTAGCCTGCTTTATGATTCCGGCATTCAGAGTCAGCATACCGCAGCCGCCAACGGAGATTGGAGAATACCTGTCCTATTAAGCAGCGGAGAACCGCTCGCTGTCCGGGTGCGGGTAAAAGATGAGACAGACTGGTCGAACTGGTCGGTTGCGAAATATATGATTTTCAATCGCGCGCCGATTGGCGATTTCGATTGGACACCAAAGCCGGTATATGAAGGGGATACAGTGCGATTGAGCGCTTCGGTTGCCGATCCCGACGGCGATCCGCTGGACGTAACCTTTAAAATGATTCCGCCCCCTGAAGCGAATGGGGACAATGTTCGAACCTATTCGTATAAAGTGAGCGAGCCGTATTCCTTAGATCCTCCGACGCTTCAATTGAAGTCAACTGGCGCTTGGAAGGTTGTAATGACCGTCAGCGACGGAATGGCTTCGGCGGTCACTATTGCGAAAACGATTGCGGTGCTGCCGCTTCGCATCGACGGCTTCGTCAAGCATACGCCGAAGTGGGAGGCGAATCGTATCGCTTATAACATGGGGCAAAGCGGGAGCGCGTCGTTGCCAAGAGCAGAGAATGTGTTTTGGGCCGGCGAGAAGTTTGTGCTGGAGGCGGATACGACGTTAACGGCAACAGATACGGTCGCGGAGCGGGTAGAGGCGGAGATGAACGGCTTCCAAAGCAGCCTTGTTCCTGTTAATGAAGCGGGTACTTCGTGGACAGGAGAGATGTGGGACGATTCATTTGAGAAGCTGGAGGACGGGCCGTTAACCTTTACGTTTACGGTTTATTACAGCAACGGCACGATAAAGACGGATACGGCCGTCGTTGAAATCGCCGGAACGATTTACGATTATTATCAAATTCATCGCGTGAAGTAATAGAGGCATAAATATAGTGATTCATTATTGTTTGTAAAAAAAGCCTATCCCTTGTTTTGGTGTTTGGTGGTACCAACATCTTATCAAGGAATGGCTTTTTATTTTATAGGTTATGGCGATCGGAAGAACATTCAAATGCGCAGGTTGCTTTTAACCTAATCCCTCATCTAGCTGGTTCTCATGGTGGCGATGAAGCTGCTGATCGCGTAGTAAGCCGCACCTCTAACAGCTGATTGATCCTGAAGCTCGGCGAAAAGAAGCTGCAGCCTCTCGCGATGATAAGGCAGCGTGCGGCGCGCGACGGATGCTTGCACCGCTGCTTCAAGCCATGTTTTAGCCCGGCTCATTCGATTGCCGATAATGACAACGTCGGGATTGAAGACGTTGACGATATTCGATATGCCCGCGCCCAAATAATCGCCGATCGAATGGAACAGCTGGCGAACCTCGATATTGCCGTCTTCCGCCGCTTGAAGCAAATCCTCAAGATTGTCGAAGCCGAGCGGCTCGGCTCTCTCGAGCAGCGCGTTCTCCGAAGCATACAATTCCCAGCATCCTTCATTGCCGCAGCGGCAAGGCTTGCCGTCATAGGCGATAGATAAATGGCCAAGCTCGCCGGAGAAGCCGGACGCGCCCTTATACAATTCTTTATTTAGAATGATGCCGGTACCGATGCCAATGCCAACGCTGACGTAGATTTGATGCGCAATGCCGCGTCCTGCTCCGTATTTCTGTTCGCCTTGCGCGCCTGCATTTGCTTCATTGTCGATGGTGACAGGAACTTGAAACTGTTCTTCGAGCAAACGCTGCAGCTCGACCTGCTTC
Source organism: Paenibacillus sp. NEAU-GSW1 (assembly GCF_009737085.1). Lineage (GTDB taxonomy): Bacteria > Bacillota > Bacilli > Paenibacillales > Paenibacillaceae > Pristimantibacillus. Next base: position 51,007 of record NZ_WOVL01000024.1, on the reverse strand, counting down.
CAATCCAGATTGGGCGCGAACAGCATAGCGCCCTTGTCGTCGACGATGCCGGGCGCGCCGACGCCGAGGCCGACAATGCCGTAACGGCTGTCCGGGGCTTGCTGAATTAGCTCGGAAATGCATTGAACAAGTTGTTCGAGGGTATACTCAAAAGGGTGTTTTTTGAGACGGCGCTGAATTTCAGCTACAACATTGCCGTCCAAGTCGGTCAGAATACCGCGAATATAATTAACGCCTAGATCGATGCCAACCGCATAGCCGGCTTGTCCGTTAAAAAGCAGCATAACTGGCTTTCGGCCGCCGCTCGATTGTCCCGGTCCAATCTCAAGCACAAGATCGTTGTCGATCAAATCTTGCACGAGGCTGGAGACCGTTGCTTTGTTGAGACCCGTCAACTCGGATATTTGAGCGCGAGAGAGGTTGGCGTTTTTACGAACCGCGTCCAGCACGATGGAAGTGTTTATTTTTTTAATGAGCGTCAAGTCGCCAGTGGTTGTTACCTTCAATGAAAATAGCCTCCGTCCGTTAATCCGTTCTATGTCATTGTAACACAAGCTGTTCTAAAATAAGGATACCACAAAACTTTGTTTGTTTAATAGACAAACTAAGTCTAGTCATGTTATGCTCTAGGTGAACGTTTTCAAGAAAACCAAATCAACCATTTTACTATTCTAAGGGAGGCCATTTATTCATGACTTACTTCGCGAATATCGGCAAAATTCAATTCGAGGGCAAAGGCTCCAACAATCCGCTTGCATTCAAACACTACGATCCAAACCAAGTTGTTCTGGGCAAAACGATGGAAGAGCATTTGCGCTTCGCAGTTGCTTACTGGCATACATTCAACGCTAACGGCGCTGATCCATTCGGCAACGCAACAATGGTTCGCGGCTGGGATAAATTCGACGGTCTGGACCGCGCGAAAGCTCGCGTAGAAGCGAACTTCGAATTCCTTGATAAATTGAACGTTCCTTTCTTCGCGTTCCATGACGTGGATATCGCTCCAGAAGGCAGCACGCTTGCAGAATCGAACAAAAACCTTGACGTCATCGTAGCGATGATGAAAGATCATATGAAACAATCCGGCAAAAAATTGCTGTGGAATACAGTTAACATGTTCTCCAACCCGCGTTTTGTACACGGCGCAGGTACAGCAGTAAATGCTGAAGTTTACGCATATGCTGGCGCGCAATTGAAAAAAGGTCTGGAAGTCGGCAAAGAGCTGGGCGCAGAAAACTATGTATTCTGGGGCGGCCGTGAAGGCTACGAAACGCTTCTGAACACAGATATGGGCTTTGAGCTCGACAACCTTGCACGCTTGTACCATATGGCGATCGCATACGCGAAAGAAATCGGCTTCGACGCGCAATTCCTGATCGAGCCTAAACCGAAAGAGCCAACGAAACACCAATACGACTTCGACTCCGCTACAACAATTGCATTCTTGCAAAAATACGGCTTGAAAGATCATTTCAAATTGAACCTTGAAGCGAACCATGCAACGCTGGCTGGCCACACGTTCGAGCACGAAATCCGCACTGCTGCAATCAACGGCATGCTTGGATCGCTTGATGCGAACCAAGGCGATCTGCTTCTCGGCTGGGATACAGACGAATTCCCTACTGACCTGTACTCGACAACTTTGACGATGTATGAAGTGCTGAAAGCTGGCGGCATCGGCCGTGGCGGCGTAAACTTCGACGCTAAAGTACGCCGTGGTTCGTTCGAAGTTGAAGACTTGTTCCTTGCTCACATCGCAGGCATGGACAGCTTCGCTTGGGGCTTGAAAGCAGCTGCAAAACTGATCGAGGAGAAAATTCTCGACGGCATCGTAGAAAACCGCTACCGCAGCTTCAAAGAAGGCATTGGCGCGGACATCGTTTCCGGCAAAGCTACGCTTGCATCGCTTGAGCAATACACGCTGCAAAACAATCCGATTAAAGTCGAGTCCGGCCGTCAAGAGCGGATCAAACTGATGCTGAGCGAAGTTATTTTCAGCGTTTAATCCGGGAGGATCCCATTCCTATGAGTTATGTTATTGGTGTAGATCTTGGTACGAGCGCCGTTAAAGTGCTGCTCGTTGACCGGGAAGGCACGGTAGCTGCGGAAGCATCGCGCAGCTACCCGCTCTTCCATGAGCATAGCGGCTGGAGCGAGCAGAAGCCGGATGATTGGGTGGATGCGACGCTGGAAGCGCTGAAGGAATTGTCCTCGGCAGCCGGCGTATCCGCCGAACAGATCGAAGGCATCAGCTTCTCCGGTCAAATGCACGGACTCGTGCTGTTGAACGAAGCGGGCGACCCGATCCGCAACGCTATTTTGTGGAACGATACGCGCACGACGGCGCAATGCCGTGAGATTGAAGCGACGCTTGGCGACAAGCTGCTTAGCGTAACGCGCAATCCGGCGCTGGAAGGCTTCACGCTTCCTAAAATTTTGTGGGTTCGCCAATACGAGCCTCAAGCTTTCGCTGAAGCGAAGCTGTTCCTTCTGCCGAAGGACTATGTGCGCTACCGGTTGACCGGCGAGCTTCACATGGATTACTCCGATGCGGCGGGCACACTCATTCTCGATGTAGCCGGCAAGAAGTGGAGCAGCGACGTGCTTGCTGCTTTCGGACTTCCGGCAAGCTTCTGCCCGCCGTTAGTTGAATCGCATGGTCTCGTCGGCACGCTGCTTCCTGAAGCGGCGGCTGCTTCCGGCCTGCTTCCTTCGACGAAGGTGTTTGCCGGCGGAGCGGACAACGCTTGCGGCGCAATCGGCGCAGGCATCCTGAGCGAAGGGCTGACGCTTTGCAGCATCGGAACGTCCGGCGTTATTCTCTCCTATGAGAATGACAAGGATAAAGATTTCGGCGGCAAAGTCCACTTCTTCAATCACGGCAAAGAAGATTCGTTCTATGCAATGGGCGTTACGCTGGCTGCAGGCTACAGCCTGAGCTGGTTCAAAAAGACGTTCGCGCCGAACGAATCGTTCGATCAATTGCTTCAAGGCGTCAACGAAGTAAAGCCTGGCGCGAACGGTCTGCTCTTCACGCCGTATCTTGTCGGCGAGCGGACGCCTCATGCCGATCCTGCCATTCGCGCAAGCTTTATCGGCGTAGACGGCTCGCATGAGCGAATCCATTTCGCACGTGCGGTTATGGAGGGCATTACGTTCTCGCTCAACGAATCGGTTGATATGTTTCGCAAAGCGGGCAAGACAGTCGATACGATCGTTTCGATCGGAGGCGGCGCGCAAAATCCGGTTTGGCTGCAAATGCAGGCCGATATTTTTGGCGCCAACGTCGTTGCGCTTGAGAATGAGCAAGGCCCTGGCCTTGGCGCGGCCATGCTGGCAGCTTACGGCTGCGGCTGGTATCCAAGCCTGGAGGCATGCGCACAACAATATGTGAAACACGCGGTTTCTTACGAGCCGCAAGCTGAAGCGGTTGAAGCTTACAAAGGCTTGTTCCGTGTGTATCAGCAGGTTTACGCGCAAACGCGCGGATTGAATGAAGCACTGGTTCCTTACCGGAACTAGAACATCGGCAATACAATGGAATAATCGCGAGTTGATGCCGTTCCTCTTATTTGGAGGAACGGCTTTTTTTCGTATGGGCTTGCTGCGGCAGCGGAACGTTATCGTTTAAAGCTGCTCCAGATCGACTCCGGCTTAACGCCCAGCTCTCCGGCAATCAATTCCGCCGTGAGGCGTTGAGGCTTTTTTATTTTTCCGTTGCGTATTTTGGAGATGGTCGTAAGGGAAATAAGCGTCGATTGGGCGAGTGAAGTGGCTGAAATGTTTTTATTCAGCATAAGCATGCGCAGCTTGTAAGAGGAGTCTTCGTCCTGCGCGTGCAAGTTAAGTTCGGTAATAATGATGGAGAAGCAGCGGAAGCTTTTATTGCCGTTGTAGAACGGCTTGATGATAGCCGAAGCCAAATAAGCTTTGTCGTTAATCGACATACGCAGCTCCATTTGCTCGGCTATGCCGGTTTTGCGGACATTATCCATCACGCGGCGGAGCGGCAATACGCTGTCTTCCGCAATGAAATCAAGTATGCACTGATTGACGAGACTGGAAGTACGCTGCTTGAGAGGAGAGTAGTAGCGTTTGGCGTCAACAATTCGGAATTGCTCGGATACATTCAACGTCATGACGATTTGATTGTCTTGCGCGAAATCGTCGATCCAATTCGATTCGGACAAATCGATGCAGTTGACGATATAGCCAAAGCCGGACATATTGTCTTGCGGCAGCCTTCTGCACGTCAGCTTGACGGGAACGGGGCGAGTCAGGCGCGTAACGAGCTCCCATTCGGCGGAATTGTCAGCGTTATCCTCGGCAAGCGCTGCGGTTAATTGGTGAAAGGACAGGCCTTCTTTGAGAAGGCCGTTCGGATCAATGTCAATCAGCTCGCTTTTCTTATAGCCGGTTAGCAGAGTGAATGAATGATTCACGTCGCGAACGTACCAGCGGTTATGCTCAAATTCTACGATCATCATCGGCTCATTTAGCATGTAGAAAATGTTGTACATCTGGATGACACCACCTTTGAGGGAATATAAAATCAAGTTATGGTAATATTAATCACTAGTTATGTTAGATAAGTTAACGTCAATCGGTTACATTAAATTATAGTGGAAAATAATGAAATGACAATATGTTTTCGCATATAGATGTGGCTGATTTTAGGACAAACTAGTTGAGTGAACGAAGCAAATCAGTTTATGTAGGAGATGAGTGCAGATGAGTTCAGCTATTTTATTCGACTTTGCCGACGCATCGAGCGCGGCGATTGCATGCGATACGCTGCAGGAGCTTGGCTATGAGCCGATGATGCATGAAGCGAATCGGGTACATATTCATGTAGAGGGGGCGGACTTGACGTCTGCGCTTGAAATTGCGCAGGCGCATGGCGGGCGATTGGTGGAGCAGGCCGCTATCGGCTCGGAAGCAGTTACCGATACGGCCTATTCGCTTAATGCGATTACAATACCGGCTCATGTCGTCAATGAAGACTGGAATGCTGCGGATGAAGAAGCGGAAGGTTTGCGCAATTGGAATGACGATAATCATGAGGATTTCGAGCCCGATGACGGCAGCTACGATCATTTTATCGTGTAATCAATTTGAAAAAGCCTGCGCAGGACTCGTTCCTGCGCAGGCTTTTTGCATACTTTTATGATTAGCTCCGAAATAAATCGTTCAATGCGGCCTCGGCCGCGCTTTTGCCGGCGTTATAGCCGGTGCTGAATGCGGCTGTAATGTTATAGCCGCCGGTATATCCGTGTATATCCAGCACTTCGCCGCAGAAATATAATCGCTGCATCAGCTTCGATTCCATGCTGCCGGGATCGATCTCTTTGAGATGGATGCCGCCGCCGGTAACGAAAGCTTCTTCGATCGAAAGCGTGCCGTCAATCGCAACCGGAAAGCGCTTGATACGTTTAGCCAGCTCTAGCCAAGGGCCTTTCGGGATGTTGTCGTAGGTCACGTCGCCGCTAATGCCGCACTGCTGCAACATTAGCTCGAGGATGCGTTCTTGCAAATAGGTTCGCAATACGTTTTTCACTGCTTTTTTCGGGTCTTGTCGGGCAAGATGAAGCGTCTCTTCGTAAACCTCGCTTTCGGTACGATCCGGAAACAAGTCAATGGTGACGAGCGCGGTAGGCTTTTCCTCGCCAGCTTCGAATGCTTTCTTAATTTCTTTCACGACAAACTGGCTGCATCGAAGCGCGGTTGGACCCGACAGGCCAAAATGGGTAAATATCATATCGCCATTATGCGATACGAGCTTTTTGCCCTTGGCATTCCACACGGTCAGCGTTACATCGCGAAGCGACAGGCCTTGAAGCTGCCGGTTCTGAATCCATGCTTCCTTGGAGGTGAGAGGCACTTCGGTCGGGAACAGTTCCGTAATGGTGTGACCGGCTTTTTTCGCCCAAGGATAGCCGTCGCCGGTAGAACCGGTTTGCGGGACGGATTTTCCGCCCGTTGCGATAATGACAGCTTTGGAGGCAATGATATCGCCGGAGGCTAGCCGTACGCCTTTCACGGCTCCTTCTTCATAAAGCACTTCCTTGACAGGCATATTGATACGGATTTCGACGCCTTGATCGCGGACTTTGCCTACGAGCGCATCCACAACCGTCTTTGCTTTATCCGAAACAGGGAACATGCGGCCGTTGTCTTCCTCTTTCAGCGCAATGCCCATTTCCTCGAAAAAGTAAATAATGTCCCGGTTGCCGAATTGAGCAAGGGCGCTGTATAAAAACCTTCCGTTTCCAGGAATATGCTTGATGAGCTCGTCGAGTTCTTTCGCATTCGTAACGTTGCAGCGCCCGCCGCCTGAGATGCCGAGCTTGCGGCCAAGCTTGTCCCCTTTGTCGATCAGCAGTGTTCTTGCTCCGTGCTCGCTTGCGGCAACGGCTGCCATTAGCCCGGAGGGGCCGCCGCCGATAATAATAACATCAAACATTGTTCACTCTGCCTTTCATTCGCTTGATCACTGCCCTCTATTGTAACATGATTTCATCATAAATTTTACAAAGACAAGCATTGCAATGAGAGCGCTTACGTTATAATAACTATATTGAACGGAGACGAAGGGTGGAGATGGGGATGAAACGTTCGGAATGGCACTTGAATGGTATGGAAGGCTCCAGGCTGTATGTCCGGGAATGGGTAGCCGATTCGGATGTTTCCAGCGGGGCGCCTGCCATTCGCGCTGTCGTCTGCTTATTGCACGGAATGGGCGAGCATGGAGAAAGATATGCTCATGTAGCCGAGAGATTGACAGCTGCCGGGTATGCGGTGCTCGCTATGGATCAGGAAGGCCATGGGAAAACGGAAGGAAAAAGAGGGCATATGTCCTCCATAGAGGCGACAGCCGCAAACGTCGGAATTTTACTGGCTGCAGCGGCTGAGCGGCATGCCGGTATTCCTCGTTTTCTATACGGGCACAGCATGGGAGGCAATGTCGCGCTAAACGCCGCATTGCGGCTGAAACCGGACGTTCAAGGCGTCATCGCTGCAAGCCCGTGGCTAAAGCTTGCTTTATCGCCTTCCGCCATTCAATTATGGCTGGGCAAAATGCTTGTGCGGCTCTCTCCTGGCTTGTCCCAATCGACAGGACTGAAGGAATCGCAGCTTTATCGTCCCGGCAGCGCCGGCGTATCGCCGATCGAAGGGGACCGCTTATCCCATAAGCGGATAACGCTGCGCACTTTTCTAAACATTGACGCTGCGGGGGATTGGGCGATTAGACATATCGAACAACTTGAAGCGCCGCTGCTGTTGCTGCATGGAAATGCAGACCTCGTTACATCTTATGACGCAAGCGCTCAGATTGCGGCAGTGCTCGGCGACCGCTGCCAATTCGTGAGCGTCGAAGGCGGATATCACGAGCTTCATAATGATTTGGAATCGGAACGGGTCATTGCGATCATTATCGATTGGATGAATCAACAATTGTAAAAAAAGGTCGTTTATGTTTTAATCGGACTAACAGTAAGTCTATTAATAATACAACAGCTGGGAATGCAGGCAGCCCACCAGAACACGGTTAGAGGGAGACTGATCGTCCGTGCTGAAAGAAACGCTGATTCAATTCATCATTTCCTTAATGCCGGTTTTTGCATTTCAACTTTGGCATAATCGAGAACGAAGCTGGAGCGGTATTCCGGCCTTTCTAACCATTGTCAGCTGCATATCAATGGTATTTTGCATGCTTGTTTCCGTTCGTTTAAACGGCTATGATCTGAATTTTCGGATGGTGCCCTTAGTGATCGGTACATTGTATGGCGGTCCATATGCCATGTTCGGTCTCATTTCTATTTACATATGCTTCCGAATTCCAAATATCGACAATTTTTTTGAATTGTCTATTTTGGTCATTTTTATATTATCGTACATTCCTGCTATGCTTCTTATTATGAAGTCGTTTCAACGCGCGCGGCGGGAATCCAAACAACGAATAGCCATTTTATCCTTAGGCGCGTTCGTTATTCTTTATTATATAACGAGCCTGGCTTATTTGATTATTTATGATTTGCCGCTTCTTGATAACTTGATATTCACCAGCTTGCTGCAAATGGTTGGATCGATTGCGGCCGTGTGGGTATCCGTTTTTATTATCGAAAGCTTGAAAGAGAATCGTCAGCTTCACTTCGATTTGAAGCGCATTTCCGTCAATCATCGCCGTGAAGTGGAAAAGCTTCAGCAATTTATTGATGAGACCGCTTTCGCCGTCATGCTCGTTAATCATCATGGCCGGATTACGCATCTTAATGAAATGGGCTATCGCTTATTCCATGCACAGTCGAATATCCATGAACGGGATGAAATTGTCGGCAAATATTTCACCGCCTTTTTTCACAGCACACATCAGGAAACGGACATAAAGCTTCTGCGCGAAGCGTTGAAAGGCAACAATACGCAGCTTGAAACGGTTGTTGAAGACGGCCGGACCCTTGTTAAAAATGCTTTCCCGATCCGTCAAATGCCGGACGGTTTAATTATTACGGGCGCGGCAATCATTGCGCAAGACGTATCGGAGCTATTCTTGCTGCGAAGCGAAGTCGATCGAATGGAGCGCCTGAGCCTCGTCGGACAAATGGCGGCCAGCATTACGCACGAGATTCGCAATCCGATGGCCGTTATACGCGGCTTTGTTCAGCTTTTGAAGGAAAGAAGCCCGGATAATCAGCAGCAATATTACCATATTATAATAGAAGAACTCGACCGGGCGAACTCGATTATTAGCGACTTTTTGTCACTGGCGCAGAACAGGGCTCTCACGATGGAGATGGGCTCCTTGCACGATATCATTCTCGAGTTGAGCCCGTTGCTGGACGCGGATGCCAACATGAGGGGACAGACGATCGAGCTGGAGCTTTGCGATTACATACCGCTCCTCTTGCTTAACAATAAAGAAATTAAGCAACTGCTGCTCAACTTGGCTAGAAACGGCATGGAAGCGATGGGCGATAAAGGCGTGCTCAAGCTGCAGACGAATTATTCCGAGGAGAAGGAGCGAATCGAGCTCCGTATACAGGACCGCGGCGTCGGCATCCCTCAGGAACAGATGAAGCGGCTGTTTGAACCGTTTTTTACGACCAAAACGCGGGGAACCGGTCTTGGCCTGCCGCTCTGCCTAAGCATCGCTGAAAGGCATAACGGCAAAATTGAAGTGGAATCGACAGAAGGTGAAGGTACGACGTTTATTGTCTCTTTTAACCGTAAAACGGCTTGACCAGTCATATCGTGATTCCGATCTGAGCATACTATCGTTGATAAAACTTAGATGACCAGGAGGGATTACGATGACAGAGCGGCAAACAGGCAATAAAACGGCGCCATCGGCTTCGCGCGGCAAAGAAAGGGCGAACGCTGCCCCTGAAGCGCCCGGCTTTGACAAGAAATTGGACGGGCCTAATCGCCCGGCAACCTAGAGGAGCCGGAGGATGGCTTTCAAGGATGATCCGGAGCTCGATCCGTTTGAAATTAATTTTCTTCCCCAGTTTCGCCAAGGAAGAGGAAGCCGTGAGCCATTCGTCAACGAGTATGGCGTCGTAATTGGCGACCATGAGTACGAATCATCCCATTCCCCGCTCAGCGAGTGGAGCGTCGAGACTGATCCCGCTGTCATGGCGGGCGATCAGTGGGTGCATCCTTTTAAGGACGTAGGCTTCCAAACAGCTGCAAACTGCGATCTGTTTGAGCGGGGAATTTCGCCGCAAGGCGGCCTTTTTATGCATCCCGATAAAAATGCGGCATATCGGGCGGTTGAGCATCAGCCTGTCTCGGACGATGCTGCGGAAATCCGTTCTATCGAGCAACCGGAGTGATTTCGCTCCGGTTGCTTTGTTTGATAGACCGATTGGACGCCCGAATGATTGCTCTAGCCGTTTACACTTATAAAATCGGGGGGTATAATAGTAACTAAAATAAAGTAATTTAAAGGAGAGTGTTCATATGTCGATGTCATTTGAAAGATATATGTTAGATATGGTGCAACCAATGCGTGATGATCTTACTCGTATCGGAATTACAGAGCTTCGCACACCGGAAGAGGTTGAAGCAGCGCTTCCTAACGCAAAAGGCACTACGCTCGTTGTTATTAACTCAGTTTGCGGCTGTGCGGCAGGTCAATGCCGTCCAGGAGTGGCGGAAGCTTTGCAGCATGAAGTGACGCCGGATAACCTGTATACGGTTTTTGCCGGTCAAGACAAAGAAGCTACAGCTAAAGCTCGCGAGTATTTCGCTCCATATCCGCCGTCTTCGCCATCCATCGCTTTGTTGAAAGACGGAGAGCTCGTCCATTTCATCGAGCGCCACCAAATCGAGAACCGTTCCGCAGAGGCGATTGCCGACGATCTTACCGATGCATTTGACCGATTCTGCAAGTAATTGCATGCGATAATAGGGGGATCTATGAGTTTACAAAGTGAAATCATCGAACGCCTTGGCGTAAAGCCTGAAATTGATCCGAAAGCCGAAATTCGTCGACGCGTCGATTTTTTGAAGGATTATGTGAAAAAATCGGGCACAACCGGCTTACTCATTGCCATTAGCGGCGGCATTGACAGTGCCGTTGCGACTGGCCTTTGCAAATTGGCGACAGATGAATTGTCGGCCGAGTCCGGCAAGGAATATATGACGCTTGGCGTATTTCAGCCTTACAACGAGCAATCCGATATTGCCGACAGCTATGCGGTTGCGGAAGCGTTCCAACTGAAGCATCGCGCAGAGACGAATATAGGCGAAGCCGTTGATGAAATCGCGATTGAAGTTGAGCACAGCTTCAAATCGCTTGGAATGCCAAGGCATATTAGCCGCGGCGGCAAGGGCAATGTGAAAGCAAGAACGCGTATGGTTATGCAATACGCGCTTGCATTCGATTTGAATCTGCTCGTTGTTGGCACCGACCACGCTTCCGAAGCGATCACCGGCTTCTATACGAAGTGGGGCGACGGCGCGGTCGACATTACGCCGCTTAGCTCGCTCAACAAGCGTCAGGTTCGTCAACTGGCCGCCGAGCTTGGCGTGCCGAGAAGCGTTCTGGACAAGGCGCCTACCGCCGGTTTGTGGGAAGGCCAAACGGACGAAGGCGAGCTTGGCATTTTGTACGATGAGAACAGCGCTTATTTGGAAGGCAAAGAAATCGGCGCTGAAGCGAAGGAAAAGCTCGAAAAGCAATATTTGAAAACAGAGCATAAACGTTCCCCGATCCCAGGGATTTAAACGGAAAAGGGACTCTCGTCGATTGGAACGAGAGTCCCTTTTTTGCATGCTTGCGAAAGCGGGGTTCGTTTGTTCTGATTATCCAAAACTTCAAAGTTTAGCAGTAATAAAGCTGAAAGCAAGCAGACAGCGAGCGGAAGAAAGGGGTGCGGCGATGATAGCTGGCATCGGACATGATATTTCGGACATGGACCGAATTGCCGTCATGATTGATGGACGGCACTGTGAAAGGTTTTTGCAGCGAATATTGACGAGTCGAGAACGAGAGCTTGCTCGCGACTATGAAGGGCAGCGATTGATACAGTTTGCGGCAGGGCGGTTCGCTGCCAAAGAAGCGGTCGTCAAGGCGCTTGGCTGCGGGATCGGCGGGAAAGTTGGATTTGCGGATATCGATATTTTGCGCGATGAAAGCGGCAAGCCGGTATGCGAGTTGACAGATGCGGCATGGCGGCGGCTCGAGCGAAGTCCAACGGAGCTGCGGATTCATGTGACGATTACGCATGACCGCTCTATGGCGTCGGCAGTCGCGATCGCAGAGCGAATTCAGAGGTAGAATCGAATGTTGTTGCTTGGCTAGCGAACCGGATTCGCAGTTTAACGAAGCTATTTTCCTTATTTCAGGGCGAAAATGAATTATTGAGAGCTAGAGCGAAGCTTGCTTCGCTAATTGCGAATAGAAGTTCGCGGATAGCGAAATGGTATTCGTTCTCTTGCTCCAGCTCATCATTCTTCTCGCCAATAGCGAAATTCACTTCGTTAATTTGCGAAACGGATTCGTTATCCGAAACCATTACAGTTACAGGCCGTATTGGAGGAAGGCATCGGACAGTGAATGGAGGAAATTGGACTTGGAATTGGGGATGGCGTATTGCTGGGGAGGTTTACTTTTTCCCGGCGAGCCATGCGGCAAGTCCGGCAATTTGTTCGTCTGTTAGCTGATCCTTGAATCCTGGCATCGTCCCCCCGTCGCCTTGTTCAATTTGCGCAACGATATCTTGCTCCGACATTCTGGAGCCGACTTGCTGCAAATTGGTGCCGGGACCGATTCTGCCTTGAAGCTCGGAGCCGTGGCAGCTGACGCAATTCGATTTATAAACGGCAGCCGTGCTTTCCGGCGCGTCCATATGGTTCTCTTTCGAGGCGCCGCCGTTATCGCTTGTCGCTCCGCAGCCTGTCAGCATGACTGCAAGCGCGACTAGTGCGACAAATGCGGCAAAGCTTGTAAGCGAACGAGAGATTGTCATAGCCTATCACCTTTTCCATATGAATTTTCAAGCTTGATCCGATATAATTAATAATAGTTTATATTACGAGCGTATGACCCGCACGCATTTGACAGGAGAAGTAATGAAACTAATAAACGAACGTATTGTACAACATCAATTCATTCAATATCAAGCTGAAGTCATTATGGCGGCTCGATCCGTACTGGCGTCGCCTTGGTCGGAGAGCCGGACGGATCATGATTTTTATCGATTAGTGTACATTGCAGCAGGCAAGGCGTTGTTTACGATTGACGGTCAGCCGGTATTGCTGGAGCCGGGCAAGCTGTATCTGCTTACTCCAGGCTCGGAACAAACGATCGCCGTTGTCGGCGATGAGATGCTTGTTGCTTATTGGAGCCATTTTCGCCTGATGAGCCAGGAGCGGCCGCCTGCCTATAAAATTCAGCTGCCGCTTTATGTCGAGGTGCTTAAGGAGCGTCCGGTAATCGGCTTGTTTCAAAAAATGATCGAAGCCCAGTCAACTCCCGGCTTGACTAAAGGATTGCGCATGCAAGCGGCACTGCTGGAGCTGCTGGCTCATTTTTTTGATGAAAGCGCTTCTAGCAAGACTCTCATTCCAGATTCGCCTGAGATGGATAAATGGCATGACGTGCTTCTTTATATCGATCTAAATTTGCATCGAAACATTCAGATTGAGGAATTGGCTAAGGTTGCTTATCTTCACCCGAACTATTTTATAACGGCTTTTAAAGTGCTCATGGGCTGCGCGCCGATCCAATATGTTACCGAGCAAAGGCTGGAAGCGGCGAAAAAGTGGCTGGCGGAAACGACGCTTCCGATTGCGGAGGTTGCCGCAAGCGTCGGCATGCTGAGCCATTATCTGTCGAGGCTGTTCAAACGGAAGACAGGAATTACGCCAATGCAGTATCGCCGTCTTATGCAGGAGAGGGCATCCGCTCTCAAGCAAGTGACGGATGCCGAGAAGGAGTGCGAGTAAATGTTGAAAACTGAAGCGGAGCGGCATTTTAGCCGAGAGCTGCTGAATTGGTATCGAGCGAATAAAAGGACGCTGCCTTGGCGGGCTAACCGCGACCCTTACCGAGTATGGGTGTCGGAAATTATGCTGCAGCAGACGAGAGTAGATACGGTTATTCCGTATTACGAGCGGTTTATGGATCGTTTTCCAACGATCAAGGCGCTCGCCGGGGCGCCGGAGGAAGACGTACTGAAATGCTGGGAAGGGCTTGGCTACTATTCGCGAGCCCGTAATTTGCAGGCCGGAGCCCGCATGGTTATGGAACTTTACGGCGGCACGGTGCCGGATGATAAAACGGCGGTCGCCGGGTTGAAAGGCGTAGGGCCGTACACGAGCGGCGCGATTATGAGCATCGCCTTTAATCGTCCCGAGCCTGCGGTTGACGGCAATGTGATGCGCGTTCTATCGCGCTACTTCTGTTTGGAGGATGATATCGCGAAGCCGGCAACGCGGGTACGCATTGAGAAGCTGGCGGCATCGCTCATTCCTGAAGGCGCGGCAGGCGATTTCAATCAAGGGCTGATGGAGCTTGGTGCGCTTGTCTGTACGCCGAAGTCGCCAAGCTGTCTGCCTTGCCCGGTAATGGAGCACTGCGCGGGACGAATGGCCGGCAGAGAACAGGAGCTGCCGATCAAGACGAAGGCGAAGCCGCCTCGTCCTGAATTGCGAGTTGCCGCGATTGTTGCCGGTACAGGCGCGAACACAGGCAAAGTGCTCGTCCGCCAGCGCCCGGAGAAGGGTTTGCTCGCGCAAATGTGGGAGCTGCCGCATGTGCTGCTGACGAAGGAACAGGAGCCTATGCTAGCGGCTGGCGAAAGCGGTGCAAAAGAACAGGAAGCAATGGGCGAACTGCTGACGAAAGCGGTCGAGGCGGACGCCGGACTGCTCATTCGTCCGCGTCGCTGGTTCATGGACGCTGAGCATGTGTTCAGCCATATCCATTGGACGATGCGGTTTTATTTGGCCGATCTTGGCGCTGCGGGGGAAGAAGCGAAAGCTGGTGTAAAGTCGGACATTGCGGCTGAATCGGCCGCCGCGTATGAAACGCTGCCGCCAGGAGCGAGTGCGGTTCGTTCGCCTTATCGATGGATTGGGCCGGAGGATATGGAGACGCTGGCGTTTCCGAATTTATTTTTGCGCATATTGCGTGAGTATTGGGATTCAATAGAAGAGGGCGAGGAATAGCGATGAGCACAATGCTGGAGCAGCTGCTTGAGCATAAAATTGTAGCGATACTGCGAGGAATCGAGGATCGTCATGCAGATGCGGCAGGACAAGCATTAATCGACGGCGGTATCCGCCTGATGGAAATTACGATGAATACGCCTGGAGCGGCCGTTATGATCGAGAGATGGCGTTCCAATTTTGACGGAAAAGCTTGGGTAGGCGCCGGAACGGTGCTTGACTTGGATATGGCGAAGACGGCAGCGGATGCAGGCGCGCAGTTTCTTATTTCGCCAAACCTGGATGAAGCGGTTATTGCTTACGGCCGGGAACGGGGATTATCCGTATGGCCGGGCGTTATGACGCCGACGGAAATTGTAAAGGCGTGGAAAGCAGGCGCGGACGCGGTGAAAATTTTCCCGATGGGCACTTTAGGCACGAAATACTTGGCGGAAATACGCGGGCCGCTTGATCAGATTCCGATGATTGCGACGGGCGGCGTCGATTTGCACAATATTGCCGAATACTTTAAGTCCGGGGCGAATGCAGTAGGCATGGGCGGCAAGCTGGTCAACCTGGAATGGATTCGGGAGGGCCGTCATGAGCAAGTAACGGAGCGAGCGAAGCAATTTGTCGAGGCGGTAAGAGCATTGTAAGCCAAAGGAGGCGTTATGATGGTTGGAGCAGCTGCAATTGGAGCAGTGTCTGCATTCGTAATAATCGGCGCTGCGGCGGCAGGCGTATGGAAAATTGGAGCGCTCAGCCAACGCCCGAGCAGAAAAGAAGTTAAGGCAGTAGACGACGCAACTGTGCACGTCGAGAATGTCCAATTTACGAGCGGGGGCTCGGAGCTGTTTGGCTGGTTTATGTATAAACCGGAGGCCCGCTCGGTTGAAACCGGCAGCTTGCCGACTGTCGTCATTGCTCACGGATGGAGTTCAAATCGGTATCGAGTGCTTCGTTATGCCAAGCCATTATATGAAGCCGGTTATGCCGTATTCCTTTATGATGCGCGGAGTCATGGGGAAAGCGAAGGTATAAATGCGCCGTCCGCATTTATGTTTCGCGATGATGTGCTTGCCGCCGTTGCGAAGGTGAAGAGCATGCCGCAAACGGATAAGGAGCGTATTGTTGTGCTCGGACATTCGTTTGGCGGCTTCGGCACGTTGCTGGCGCTTGCCAAAGGACTAAAGGTCCGTGCCGTTGTAACGGATTCGATGCCTGTGAAATTCGATACGATGATGCGTTCGCAATTAAAAATAAAGAAGCTGCCTTATTTTCCGCTTGGCTACCTCATTCCTTTTATTTGGCTTCTGAGGGCCGGCATCTCACGCGCCGAATATCGGGCGGCCAGCATTCCGAAGTTATTAAAGCAATACGCGAAAAGGCCGGACGATGAGGGAGGAGCTGGCGCTGGCAAAACGCCGGTCTATATGGTGCACTCGCTCGGAGACGATTTTATCCCAGTATCGGATTTGCAAGAACTGAAGAAACAGCTTCCGTCCGGAACGATGGAGACGCTGTTTGTCGATTCTAGCGGCCACAGCGCTTCCGAGAAAGATCCGCAGTTCTGGCAGCATGTGCTTCCTTTTATCAATAAACATATGAAATGACCCTATGAAAACAAAGTTGCCTGCGGCAAATGCCGCAGGCGCAAGAGAGTTTATATAATAAAGGGGGGTCATAGGTTTATTATAGAAGGCCAAGATGAAGCGAAGCTGAGTGGAATATTACAGTTGTATTACAAAAAGTGGAGCGTTTTCAATCATTAAATCTCGTTTGAAAGTTGAAAAGTTGAAAAGTTGAAAATTAAAACGCCCGGATCGTCCCCGCAGGGAAGATTCGGGCGTTTGTTTTGTTTGCGAGGCTACTCGCGCGAAGTAATGAGCATAAGCTCGCCATCCAGCTCGTATGGCCCGAAGCCAACCGGAAGAATGAGATGATCGCCTTTGTTCAGCGAATATTCGCTGTCTGGGGTGCGGAGCTTGCCGCTGCCGTTAATGACGCTTGCGAGCGTGTATTGGTCATGTGCAGGCATGCCGGTTTTACCGGATACGTCCCATTTTTCAACGCTAAAGAAGGAGTTGGATACGAATGTCGTAACAGCAGTTCCTTCATGTGTCTTCGTCTGGTAAGCTGCAGGCGTGTATGCCTGCGGGATGGTTGTCACATCGATCGCTTTCTCCAGATGAAGCTCGCGCAAATGACCGTTTTTGTCCCGGCGGTCATAATCGTATACCCGGTAAGTCGTGTCGGAGCTTTGCTGCGTCTCCAGCACAACGATGCCTTTGCCGAGAGCGTGGATCGTGCCGCTTGGCACATAGAAGAAGTCGCCCGGTTTTACAGGTACCTTCGTAAGCAGCTCATCCCATTGGCCGTTCTGAATCCGCTGCTCCAGCTCTTCCTTAGAAGAAGCCTCATGACCGTAAATAATTGCGGCACCGGGCTCCGCGTCAACAATATACCAACACTCCGTCTTGCCGAGCTCGCCGTTCTCGTGCTTGCCGGCATACGCATCATCCGGATGCACTTGCACCGATAAATCGTCGGAGGCATCAAGCAGTTTGATGAGCAAAGGGAACACCGGCGAGTTGGAACGGAACAGCTCAGGATGCGCCGTCCAAAGCGTGCCAAGCGGCATGCCTTGATAAGGCCCGTCTTTGACGATGCTTTGGCCGTTTGGATGTGCCGATACAGCCCAGCACTCGCCAGTACGCTCATTTGGAATGGAATATCCGAAAAGCTCCTTGAGCTTGGTTCCGCCCCAAATTCGTTCTTGAAAAACCGGTTGCAAATAAATTGGTTGATTCATCATGTAACACTCCTCTTCTAATACTTCGTATGAATAAGTGCGGCTGCGCCGATTAAGCCGGCTTCTTGTTGAAGCGCAGCAGGAACAACAGGCGTATTCCGCCCGGAAGGATTCAGCGCATTGCGCTTGATATATGCGCCAACGGCTTCGAATAAAGGCTCTCCTACCTGGGAGACGCCGCCCCCGATAACAAGCAGCTCAGGATCGAAAGTGTTAATTAGCGTTGCACAACCGACGCCAATGTTGCCGAACACGCGATCGACGAGCTGTTTCATTTCGGTATTCTGACCGGATAGGGCAAGCTCGAAAACCTCTTTGGATGTAACCGGACGCTGTAACAGCGAGCTGGCTTCTCTAGCAATCGCCGTACCTGAGGCGATATGTTCGAAGCACCCGCGTTGTCCGCACGGACAGTCGCCGCCGGATGGATCAACGACCATATGCCCGATATCACCAGCATTTCCGGTCGCGCCGGTAATGAGTCTTCCGTGGCTGTAAATTCCCGCTCCGATGCCGGTACTGATCGTGATGTATACGAAGTGGTCCGCCGACTTGGCCGCTCCCATCCATTTTTCCGCCAAGGCTGCGGCAGTCGCGTCGTTCTCCAGTACAATCGGCACCTGAAAATGGCGCTTAAACGATTCTACGACAGGGAAGTTCCACCAACTGCGAAGATTGGGAGGCTCGGCGATTTGCCCAAGCTTCGTGTTCAGAGGGCCGGGTGCGCCCAGGCCGATTCCTTGAAGGTCAGTCTGCTGCAGACTGCTCTCAGAAAGCAGGCGATGGGCTGCTTCCGCTATTTTGTCAACCATATCAGACGGCGCAAGCGACAGATCTGTAGTAAGTGATGCTTTGGACAACACTTGCCCGTCTGATGTGACGAGGCCAAGAGCTGTTTTTGTGCCGCCGATATCGATTCCGACTGCATATTTCACTAGCCGTTCCCTCCTGTTCCTTCATACCGCTTCACTTGACAAACTTGACAAAATAATAATAAGTAAAGTAAAGTTGGGTTTAGTTTATCATGTTTCGAAGGGATTGAAAAGAACAATGGGCAGCAAAAAGAAAGTGTCGATGCAGAATATTGCAGACCATTTACATATTTCGAAAAATGCCGTATCGCTTGCCTTGCAAGATAAGAAAGGCGTCAGCGATGAAATGCGATACCGGATTTTGCAGACAGCCAAGGAGCTCGGTTATGGCCAATATGCGGATAAGACGGCGTCAAGCGGGAATGTGCTCGTGCTGGTGCCTGAGCGAATTATGAGCTATCAGGATAACGATCATTTCCGCTTCTACCATGATATGATCTGGGGACTGGAGAGGAGCGTTCGAAAAAGAGGGCTAAACGCCGTTATTGCGCCGATAGATCAGGAAATGGAAGCCTCGCTTCAGCTGCCGAGACATTGTGCCGAGCTTTCCTATGAAGGCATTATTTTGTTCGGGATTGTGGTGAAAAATTATGCAAGGCTTGTCTGGGAGCTGGATGCGCCGCTCGTTATGCTGGACTCGTACCATCGCGAGCTGCCTTGTCCGGTTGTCGCTTCAGCGAACACGGAAGGGGCCTGCGAGGCAGTTAAAACTCTTATTCAATCTGGACATCGCAGCATCGGATTTATCGGCCCTGCCAACTTGACGACCAGCCATGAAGAGCGCTGGCTTGGCTATTGGAGCGCATTACAGGAGCACAGGCTTCAATTAGATATGAAATGCGTATTGACGTATTCCGGAGGCTTTCACGATACAGAGCGGGAAATTGATGAGTTTTTGAACCGGTTGGAAGAATGGCCAAGCGCGTTTTTTTGCGGGAACGATCGAATCGCCTTTCTGCTTGCCAAACAGCTGCGTAGGCGGCAGCTGAAGGTGCCGGAGGATATCTCGATCATTGGCTTTGACGATCTTCAATATGAGGAAGAAAGCGGCCTCGGCATGACGACGATGCGCGTGGAGAAAGAGCGAATGTCCGAAGCTGCGGCTGAACTGCTGCTTTCCTTGAAGGGGAATCGTAATCGGGAGATGCTGCGTTTGTATATTCCGCCTACGCTTGTTGTTCGCAGCTCGGTTTTTCAAAGGTAGTAAGATCCGCTGCAACCTGAAATTCAAAGTTTAAAGATTTCGGAAAGATCATGTAGTTCCGTCAATGACACCGTTTAAAATCAGGCCGCTCTATCGAACGGCCTGACGAACGGCAAATAAAGTTAAGTTCTCTCTCGTCCGCGATTGCGGAGTCCGGCTAAACCGATTAATCCTAAAAGGCCGAGCCAGCCCCAATCCATATCATTATCGTCTGCGGCGGTCGTCCGGTAACGATTTGCCTTATCTGTCAAGCCGACAGAGCGATTATTGTAGCTTTGCGCTCCGTAACCGTCTCTTGTTGTGCGATCAGTGCCGGTGGGGAGAATGCCCATATTATTATTGGGAGCTCCTGCGCCTCTAAAGGTGCCATTATACGTGTTTCCGTTATAATAAGTGCCGTTGTTATACGTTCCTGTACCACGATATTGCGAATCTGCGAAAGGTGTCGGCTCCGTTCGGTTTGCAACGCCTTGGTTGGCATAGGCGGCAGACGATAATGAAAGCGACAGGCAAACGGCAGTTAGCAGCAAGCCAGCTTTTTTCTTGATCATTTGGTTTTTACCCCTTCTTTTATTGGAAATGGTTTTGTGTGCTAAAATGATTTTGCGGCTGATGCAACTGCTGCTGGTTAAAAGCAGTCATTGTAAACGTTTGGGCGGATTGCTCCAATTGCCTGCAAATATTGGTCACTTGTTGCAATTGCTGCATGGCCATTTGATGACCGTGCAAAGCAGTTTGTATAATATGAGCTGCTTTTTGCTCTTTTTGAGCAATATCCTCCAACGTTCTTGCGTTTTGCTGTTCCTGCTGCAGCAGCTGCTGATACATTTGCGTTGCTTGCTGAGTTTGCTGCATCATTTGCTGAGCGATTTGCTCGCATTGATGAATCTGACTTGAAAAGTTAGGCTGGTACATCCGTTCATCCTCCGAAGTTGCGAATTTTAGTACTTGGCTATTGTCTTCATTCTTTAATGCTCTTAGCCGGCAATATTAATGGTAATTGTTTTTTATTATTGGGCTTCTAGTTAGCATCTCGAATATTCGGTTAGAATAGAAATGAATAGAAAGCTTTTCCAATAGGGAGCAAGGTACGGAGAGGGAGGGCCTTATGCGCAAACATGCTGGCAAGCTGCTGGCTTTGACAGTCGTAGTCATCGCCGCGTTTAGTTTGGAGATAAAGCTCGACCTGTTCCCTGTTCTTGCGGAGTCGGGCCAAAGCTCGACAATGGAACAGCTGGAGCAGGAAATGTCGAAGCATTTTTTAGAGCGAGCTGAACATTTCACGATTCAGTATGATGGCAATAAGCAGGAGCTTGCGGACAATTTGCAGACGTCGATTCGCCGATCATTGGCCAAAGACGATTATATTGCTTATGTATTGGATTCTTACTTGTATACGATTCGCAGCTGGGGCGGAAGGTCGTCGATCAAAATCGAAGCAAGGTACCGGGAGACGCAAGAGCAGACGGCTAAAGTGGAGGAAACTGTCAGGCAAGCACTGGCGGACATTATTACCCCGGCAATGAACGATCATCAAAAAGTAAAAGCGATTCACGATTGGATTGTGGGCCGCCTTGAATATGACCAGTCGCTTACCCGTTACACCGCTTACGAAGCTTTGACGACAGGCCGAGCCGTTTGCCAAGGTTATTCATTGTTAGGTTATTCGATGCTGAAGCAAGCCGGCATTCCAGTGCGGATCGCGGAAGGGTCGGTCAAATCAGGCGATCATGCGTGGAACATGGTGCAGCTCGACGGCAACTGGTACCATCTGGATCTCACTTGGGATGATCCGATTATTGAAACCGCAAGCCAAAGCGAGGGCGGCAATGCATCATTTTCCGCGCTTCAGCCGATTCGGTACAGCTACTATTTAAAGACGGACGATGAATTGAGAGCCGATCATACCTGGGTGAAAACGTATCCTGCGGCAGATCGGAGCTATGCGGAAGAGTTGAAGATGCTCGGGAGCAGCGGCGGAGAACAGTCGCGAGAAGCGTTTGCTCAGTTGAAGGAAGAGCTTGGCCTTGGTTGGCTCGAAGCGGATCGTACTGTTGCTGATAAAAGAGAGCTTGCGCAATTTGTGCGCAAACAGCTGTCGCAGAAAAGCGGGGAGTTTGGCTTCCGATATGAAGGCGGTGACAGCTTGGCGGAGGATCTGAAGGAAGCATTCACTGCAGCCGGCGTAGCTGTTGGCTATTCGGCCACCTATGAGCCGTACGGCACCGACGGCTCGATACTCGTAAAGGTCGAACTGAGCTATAGCCGCTAAATTTGATAAAAGCACCGTCCTATTATCCAGATGGAGATAGGACGGTGCTTTTTGTATGCGAGCGAGACGGGGGCAAACAAGGCTGTAATCGGCCTTGTTTCGTCAGCGCTATTGCTGCTCGCGGGCGCGGGCTGCGGTCATCTGCTGCCAGACCGAGCCGGCGGCTTCTTCGCCGCGCTCGATTCGCTCGAGCGCCATTTGCGCTTGCAGCTTGATCTCGAACTCGGCATCCTGCGCAGCGACGCGCAGCGCTTCGATCGCGCTTTCGTCGCCGATCTCATACAAGAAGCGGGCTGCGCGCCAGCGAACGAGCTTGTTCGAATCGCGCAGCGCCTCGATCATTGGGCCGATCGCAGCCGGATTGCCCCAATCGGAGAGCGTATCTCCGGCTGTGCGCCGGACAGCTGCAGACTTATCGCGCAGCGCCTGAATCATATAAGGCATCGCCTCAGGCGTATCGCGCAAATCGCCGAGATAGACGACGGCAAGCCTGCGGACGGACATATTGTCGTCGCCCAGCGCTTTCGCAAGCGAAGGCAGCAGCTCGGGCTCGGCGGAGCCGATCCGTTCAAGCGCGGCATATCGGGCTTGCCAATCCGGCGAGTCCAGCTGCTCCGCAAGCTCCTCCGGCGACAGCGGCGCCAGTCTGGCTGGCAGCGCAAGCTCGTCGCCAGGGCCAAGCGCCCGCGCTGCTTCGATCAAAGCGCCAAGCCGCTCATCCGTATAGGCCGCGTCGAGCTCCTTTACGATATCGGCGGCGATTTCCTCCAGCTCGCCGTAACGGACGCCGAGATCCTCCAGCTTCCGCTCGCGGATCATAGTCGCTCCGGCCGCATCGGATACGGCGGCGAAAAACTTCGGCGGCAGCGCGGATCGAACTTCGCGCTCGCCGGTTTTGACGCGCACCTGCATCGGGATGCCGCGGAACATTTGCACGAGTGCGTGCGCTTCGCCGTATCCTTCCGCAGAAGGGACCGCTTCCGCGTTCGCCTCGACGGAAGAGCCGCCGGACAGCAGCGCGCGAACGTCGGCGAGAATACGCGCCCAATCCGCATTCGCAATGCGGTCAAGAGCGATAAAATCGGCGGTGCGGAAAACGCTGCGCACCCCTTCAATGGCGAGGAGGCTGCGCAAAGGCTCAGGAGCGGACTCCGCTTCCTTTGTTGTATAGGATTGCTGCAAGCCTTTGGCAAGCGGCTCGTCAACATTTAACTTCATCGAATTTGGACTTGGTGTCGGTTCAATCGAAATCAGCTTCATATTCGCTGAATACCTCCGTTCCATTCAATAAGCGGTAATATACACTAATTAGTGTACATGAAATAACAGTTCGACGCGAGTTTATGCCATTTTTCACTCCAAACTTCCATTTGTTGCTTCCTCCCCGCATAGTTTGATATCTTAAAACAAGAGTCGTCGCACAACTTACTCGAAAAGCGAGGGATGCTGCATTGAGGCTTAAGAAATTCGAAAACGCGGAGCCGGTTAAACAGCAACAATCATTTAAGCAGTTTACCAGATGGCGTCAGGAACGGATGAGCAGGCTTAAAAATAAGGATTTTTCCTATAAGGTGCCGAATGTACAGCCGGATCTCGATTATTTGCATAACGGACAGAGCCATAAGCAGCCTTCGATTACATGGGTAGGGCATTCTACTTTTTTTATTCAATTGGACGGATTAAGCATCATGACAGACCCGGTGTGGGCTTCGCAAATGGCTTTTCAAAAAAGACTTGCGCCGCCGGGCATTCCGATAGCCGAAGTGCCGCCTGTCGACATCGTGCTAATCTCGCATTCGCACTATGACCATCTAAGCATCCAAACGCTTCGCCAATTAAAGGGTAAACGGCAGTTGCTTGTTCCTGCAGGTCTTAGCTCGAAGCTCCGGATGAAAGGCTTTGCCAACGTCCGCGAGCTTCATTGGTGGGAATCGGTTGAAATCGGCGGTGCCCGGTTTACGTTCGTTCCTTCCCAGCATTGGACCCGCCGCACGCCTTGGGATATGAACAGCTCCCATTGGGGAGGCTGGGTTATCGAGCCTAAGAAGCATACCGACGCGGCTGCATGGCAAGCAGAGTGTGGCGAAGCGACTTCGGGAAATACGTACAGACCTGTCGTCTCGCCGGCTCCGACGCTATATTTCGCCGGCGACAGCGGCTATTTCAAAGGATTTAGCGAAATCGGCAGCCGGTTCGACATTGATGTCGCCCTGATGCCGATCGGCGCTTATGAGCCGGAATGGTTCATGGGTCCTCAGCACGTCACGCCGGAGCAGGCGCTTCAAGCGTTCGAAGATACCGGGGCGAAGTGGTTTGTGCCGATGCATTACGGCGCATTCAAGCTGGCGGACGATACGCCGCGGGAGGCGTTGTGCCGTCTCGAAGCAGGACGCGTTGAGCGCGGCATCGAGTCGGAACGTATCGTCGTGCTGCCGCATGGCGAGACATGGAAGCTTTTCGGCCGATCCTAAAATGACAAAAGAGTACAACGGGACGCCAAATGCGAGAAATGACAGCTGCTCTAATGAGCGATATACTTAGCCTGACTTGTACACCTACTTGTAAGGAGGCATTCCGTACTAATGAGCAAATCGATTCGTCTTGGCATTATCGGCGCAGGCGCCATTGCCAATGTTCACCTAAATACGTTTGCAAAATTGGATAACGCTGAAATTGCGGCGGTTACCGACGCATACTTGCCGCTTGCGCAGCAGCGGGCGGAGGAGCACGGCATCGCCGTTGTTCATGAAAATCCGCAAGCGCTGCTGGAGGACGCGTCGCTTGACGCCGTCATCATCGCCGTGCCGAACCAATTCCATGCGCCGCTAGCGATCGAAGCATTGAAGCAAGGGAAGCATGTGCTGCTGGAAAAACCGATGGCGATTGACGCCGAAGCGTCTCGTACTATCGTTGAAGCTGTGGAACAATCCGGCAAAGTGCTGATGATGGCTCATCAAATGCGCTGGAGCGGACTAAGCCGCGCCATTAAAGCGCGTATCGACAATGGCGATCTGGGGCGCATCTATAATGTGAAGACGGGCTGGATGCGCAAAAAGGGCATTCCGGGTTGGGGCTCCTGGTTTACGCGCAGCGACCAATCCGGCGGCGGTCCGCTCATCGACATCGGCGTCCATATGCTGGACCTTTCGCTCTACTTGCTGGGCAATCCGAAGCCGATTTCCGTCTACGGCTCGACTTATGCCGAATTTGGCCCGAAAAAAGAAGGCATCGGCAACTGGGGAACGCCGAACTGGGAAGGCTACTACGATGTCGAGGATTTGGCCTCGGCGCTCATCAAGCTTGACAACGGCGCGACGCTGTCGCTTGACGTCAGCTGGGCGGCCCATTCCGCATCGGTTAGCGAGGATCCTTTTATCCATCTGATGGGTACGGACGGCGGCGTGTCGCTCGTTGGCGACAAAGGTTCGTTCGTTACGCATGCGGACAATGAAGTCGTGCAATCGGATGTAGAACCGCTTGAAGGCGATGAGGATCGCGTGCTGCTGAGCAAGCATTTCGTCGAATGCGTGCTGGAAGGCAAGCAGCCAATTGCGCCGGCTATTTCCGGTTATACGAACATGCGCATTCTTGATGCCATTTACGAATCGTCCCGTACTGGCAATGAAGTGAAGCTGAACTGGGACTAGCTGTTGGCTTTTTCGAGCTAAAGATAGAATTGCGTTAAGAGATGAAGCTCTCAATCAGGTATAAGATATCGACGATGCCTGTTGGGAGCTTTTTTGCCGCCGAAGGACGGCCACAGCAGGCGTTGCTGCTGCGGGGGTGGGCGGAATAACGGAACTTTGTTAACTTTGTTCCGCTATTCCGTGTCGAAGGTAGGGATTTGGCGAAATAACGGAACTTTGTTAAACTTTGTTCCGTTATTTTGCGGTACACGATGCGTATGTACGGAAACAGTGGGAGTTGAGAAGGCGTTGAAGCCGGGGATGAAAAAAACGGCGGCGCTGCTTCTGTTGGTGGCGCTAAGCATTTACAGCTTCGTCCGCACATCAGCCGTCGACCAGGACCCGTATCTGGTGACCGATTATAGCCGGCTGCATCCGGTCAAGGTGGAGCGGGTCGTCGCGGGGAAAGAAGAAGCGCAGCTCGTCAAGCTGCTGAAGGAAGCGAAGGACAAGGGGCTGACGGTGTCCATTGCCGGCCAGCGCCACAGCCAGGGCGGACACACTTACTACAAAGACGGCATTGTGGTCGATATGACCGCCTATAACCGCATTCTCAATTTGGATACGGAACGGAAGACGATTACGGTACAGTCCGGCGTGACCTGGGAGCAAATTCAAGATAAAGCCAACCGCTACGGCTTGGCGGTGAAGACGATGCAATCGCAAAATACGTTCACGGTAGGCGGTTCGATCAGCATTAACGCACACGGCCGGGATATTCGTAACGGCTCCATGATTAAAAGCGTGGAATCCTTTAGACTGCTTATGGCAGATGGACAAGTGAAAACAGTCAGCCGCGAGGAGAACGCCGAGCTGTTCCCGTTGGCGCTTGGCGGTTATGGGCTGTTTGGCATTATTTTGGACGTGACGCTGTCTTTGACGGATGACGAGCTATACAGCGTGACGACAGAAACGATGGCAACGGAGGACTATAAAGCCTATTTTCAGCAAAAAGTGGCCGCCGATCCGGGGATCCGCATGCATATCGCTCGTTTGTCCGTAGCCCCTGACAGCTACCTGACTGAAATGTTCGCGAAAAACTACGGCCTTGCAGAAGGAGAGGGATCACTGCAAGCGTATAACAAATTGTCTATGCGAGAACCATGGGTAGCGCCCGGCAAGCTGTTGTTCCAGTTGAATCGTTCGACGGATTGGGGAAAAACGATGATGTGGGATTTGCAGACGCGGTTTTTTACAGAACAATCCGGGGAGCTAATTACCCGAAACAATGCGATGCGCGCGGCGTGGAAGTTTCGCCTATCCGAGCGTAGAACAGTTTCAGCAGGCGTATCCAAACTACGAGCTGTTCCGGCAAAAGAAGGAGCTGTACGATCCGGACGGACTGTTTATGAACTACTTTTATGAAAACTATTTGCTAAAGACGGAGGAATGAGAGATGGAAGATTTGCGTTATCCGCTTGGAAAATTCGAAGCAGTTGCTAACCCTACATCGGAGCATCGGAAGCAATGGATTGAGGAAATCGCGCAAATGCCGGAAGTGCTGCGCAGCACGATAAAGGGGCTTACGGAGGAGCAATTGAATACGCCGTATCGTCCGGGCGGCTGGACCGTCCGGCAGGTTGTGCATCATCTAGCCGACAACGATATGAACGCGACGCTTCGTTTCAAGCGGGGCCTTACTGAGGATGCGCCGACGGCAAGCAGTTATCGGGAAAATCTGTGGGCGGAGCTGGCTGATTATAATATGCCGGTCGAGCATTCGCTGCATATGCTGGAAGGGCTGCGCGGAAGGTTAACGGCGTTATTTCGCAGCTTGAGCCTGTCGGAGCTCGACAAGACGGTCGTTAGTCCTTCATATGGAACAATGACTTTATATGAAGCGCTTCAGCGGTTTGCTTGGCACGGACGCCATCACATCGCGCAAATCACTTCGCTTAAAAAAAGGCAAGGGTGGTAATTCGCCCGATGAATATGAAATGGCTGATTCGATCCCAGAGCATCGTGACGTTAGCCGTCGGCATGATCTATCCTTATTACTTGCTTTTTCTTAAAAACTTAGGCAACAGCTTTTCGAAGTACGGTCTGGCCTTTGCTGTATTTACGATTAGTTCGGCTGTCGCGTCGCAATGGCTCGGGCCGAAGCTTGATAAGCACAGCCCGCGTATTTTGCTGCTAAGCTCGTTTGGCATGATGGCATCGATGCTGGTATTTCCGTGGGTGCTGTCCTATGTGGCTGTATTAGCTTTGCAGCTGCTGATGGGCGCATGCGGCGCCATGCAAAAAATGAGCGAGCGGCTGCTGTTAGCCGACAATACGGAGCCCGGATCAAGAGGCGCGGCAATCGGCTCTTATCATTTCTGGACGACGATTGCGTCCGGTTTTGCCGTTATCGCCGGCGGCTATTTGATCGACTGGCTGACGATCAACGCTTTGTTTTATGCGAGCGCGTTATTGTATGGAGTGAGCGCTGTTCTTGTTTTTCGTGCGAGCCGAAGCAGCCGGCTGCATGCTTCAGCGGATCGTTCGGCAGGATCGGCGGCCACGCCGGAATAGCGTAAGCGATCTTTTTCGCCTAAAAAGCGGATTACGGCGTTCGTTTCCGGTGAAGACTGTGATATAATAGTGCGAGAATATTTGAGTATGGAAGAGAAGGACGGGTTGCGAACAATGATTAGTACAAGTGGCATAACGCTTCGCTTTGGGAAGCGCGCGCTTTTTGAAGATGTAAATATTAAGTTTACGCCAGGCAACTGCTACGGCTTGATCGGCGCGAACGGCGCCGGCAAATCGACGTTTCTAAAAATATTGTCCGGCGAAGTCGAGCAAACGAACGGCGAAGTTCATATTACTCCGGGCGAGCGTCTTGCCGTGCTGAAACAGAACCATTACGAATACGATGATTTCGTTGTATTGGAAACGGTCATCATGGGACATAAGAAGCTGTATGACGTCATGAAGGAGAAAGATACGCTTTACGCTAAAGCGGACTTTACCGACGAGGACGGCATGCGCGCAGGCGAGCTGGAAGCGGAATTCGCTGAAATGAACGGCTGGGAAGCGGAGTCGCAAGCGGCTGAGATGCTGAACGGCCTTGGCATTACGCCAGATTTGCACGATAAGAAAATGTCGGAGCTGGGCGGCAACGAGAAAGTCCGCGTCCTGCTGGCGCAAGCGTTGTTCGGCGATCCGAACATTCTGCTCCTCGATGAGCCTACCAACCATTTGGACATCGAATCGATCCGCTGGCTGGAAGATTTCTTGTCCCGTTACGAAGGCACTGTCGTCGTTGTCAGCCATGACCGGCACTTCTTGAATACGGTATGTACGCATATCGCGGATATCGACTTCGGCAAAATCCAGATGTACGTCGGCAACTACGACTTCTGGTACGAGTCGAGCCAGCTGGCGCTCGCGTTGCAGCGCGGCGAGAACAAGAAGAAGGAAGACAAAATCAAGGAGCTGCAAGCGTTTATTCAACGTTTCAGCGCCAACAAATCAAAGTCGAAGCAAGCAACTTCCCGTAAGAAGCTCCTCGACAAAATTACGCTTGACGACATTCGTCCGTCGAACCGTAAATATCCGTTTATTCTGTTCAAAGGCGAGCGTGAAGCCGGCAAATCGCTGCTGCTCGTAGAAGGACTGACGAAATCGATCGACGGCGAGAAAGTGATCGACAACTTGACGCTGACGATCAACAAAGGCGACAAAATCGCTTTCGTTGGACCGAACGGACTGCCGAAAACGGTTCTGTTCCAGCTGCTGATGGGCGAGCTGGAGCCGGATGCGGGCTCGTACCAATGGGGCGTAACGACGACTCAAGGCTACTTCCCGAAAGACAACGCGCCTTACTTCGACGGCGTTGAGCTGAACCTTGTTGAATGGCTGCGTCAGTATTCGAAGGACCCGGACGAAACGTTCATCCGCGGTTTCCTCGGCCGCATGCTGTTCTCCGGCGACGACGCGATGAAGAAAGCAAGCGTATTGTCCGGGGGCGAGAAAGTTCGCTGCATGCTGTCCAAAATTATGCTCAGCGGCGCGAATACGTTTATTCTCGACGAGCCTACCAACCACTTGGATCTCGAGTCGATTACAGCGCTCAACAACGGTTTGACGGATACCGATTGTACGGTTCTGTTCACGTCGCATGACCATCAGTTCGTACAAACGATCGCGAACCGCATTATGGAAATTACGCCAAACGGTCTGATCGACCGGATGATGACGTACGACGAGTACCTGGAGAGCGACGAAATTAAAGCGCTCCGCGAGCGTATGTACGCGGTTTAATAAATAACGAAAGAGGCTGTCTCAACGTTTGATGAGACAGCCTCTTTCGTTATTTTGAGGGATGGTTTTTGCCGGTTCGCACTGATTTGTGAAAATACAGCGAATCTGACTCGCTATATTGCGAAGCCAAGTTCGCTATTGGAGCAAGGTTGGAGTTGCCTGAAACAGATAGAGAACCGATCTACGCTATTCGTGAACGTTCGTTCGCAAATAGCGCAGATCGGTTCCTTATTCTACTCTAACTGCAGTTAAACTCGCTATATAGCGAAATTGTGTTCGTTATTCAGCGAACCTGCTTCGCTATTTCGGGAAATGAACGATTACCTGTTCCCGTTCCCAATAGCTTAACATTACACTTTAAAGCGGCCGATCAGCGTATTCAAGTGGCCGGACATGAGCCGTATGGATTCGGAGGATGCGCTCACCTCATTCATCGCAGCAAGCTGCGTGTTGGAGGAGTGAGCGATCTGCTCGAACCGTTCGGCGAATTTGCGCGAGATGGAATCCATATCTTCGACGGAGGCCGATACTTCCTCCGAACCGGCTGACAGCTGCTCGGAAGCGGCGGATACGTCATGCAGCCGCTCGTTAATTTTCTCCAAGCCTTGGCGGATAATAGCGAAGGCTTGGCCGGCTTCTTTAACCGTAACCATGCCGGATTCAATATCACGGGTACTCGCCGACATCGTTTCTGTTAGCTCGGCTGTCTGACGGACGATCGCTTCAATAAGCTCGCTCACTTGCTGCGACGACTGCTGCGACTGTGTAGCGAGCTTCCGAACTTCGCTCGCGACGACAGCGAAGCCTCGCCCGTTCTCGCCGGCTCTGGCAGCCTCTATGCCTGCGTTTAATGCAAGCAGATTCGTTTGCGTCGCGATATCAGCCATCATGGAGACGATTCCGCCGATCTGCTCCGAATAGTTTTCAAGCGAATATGCAGCTGCTGCAACGCGTGAAGAGGACGTCTGAATCGCTTCCATCCGCGCTACGGCTGCATCAATGGCTGCCGATCCTTGAACGGCATTATCTGCCGTTTGCTGGGATACGTTGGCAACGATCGAAGTCGATTGCGCGATATGCTGCATGCTAATCGTTACTTCCTCCATTGCCGCGGCAACTTCCGAGGAGCGCATCACTTGCGCGCTTGCGCCTTGCGCTGCCTCCTGGATGCCTCCGGAGATCGAGGTGCTTTCGGCAGCCGTGCTGCGCGCATTTAAGGACACGCCCTCGGCTGCTGTCAACAGCTTGTCGGAGCTGTCGCGGATGCCTTGGATGACCTCGCGCGTATCAGCTACCAGCTTGCGGAACGCGTCTGCTAGCTGTCCTACTTCGTCGCCGCGTTTGAGTTCCACTGCAACGGTCATATCGCCTTCGCCGACTTTGGCGACCTGCGTTTTCAGCTTTTTCAACGGATGGGTCAAATAGCGGGCGAGCAAATAAATGAGCAGCAAGCTGATCAGGAAAATAGCCAGCGCCGTCCAAATCATCGTAATGCGGTTCGAGCTCATCAGCTCGTAGACGGCTGTTGCGTCCAAATCTGCTCCGATGACGCCGAGCAGCTTGCCGTCTTTCGCAACAATGGGAACATAGGCCGTGATCGTCGCGCCGTATTCATCCTTAGAAAGCTCGCCTACTTGCGAAGAGCCTTCGGCAAACGCTTTAATCATGCCGGGGTAGGCATTGTCTTCGACTGTGCCGATCGGCGAGAAATCATCCTCTGCAACGTCCTGCGGAGCGCCGTCTACAACATAGTAGTAGCCAAGCTCATCCGAATGGCTGAGCGTATACAAATACTTCAAACCGTTTGCTTCGCGAATGGAATTGAGCTGCTCGCGCAGCTTGCTATAATATTCGGTTTCGCCGGAGTTTGCGTTTAAACTGGAGTAGTCTTCAAGGTCGATAAGGCTGAGGGCGTTCTCTGCAACCGCTTTCGCTTGCATGCCCATTGAGCTTTCGACGAGCGCTGAGGACGAATTGTAAATCGTGATTCCAAGTACTGCGCCGCCCGCCAGCAGCAAGCTGGAGAAAAAGATAAACATTCTTGCAAGCAAACTGTTCGTGAACATGAAGCCGAATATCCCCCTTATTATCTATAAATCAATCTCGAATTAGGCCGTGAGTCATATTATACCATTATTAATTGTTGCATGTATGCATAAAAGTGCGCCTGAGGTAAACACTGTTTCTCTAGACTCACTTGGATTTGGTCAAATATAATAAAGTATAAATTTCGTTAATAGGAAATGAAACGAGAGAGAGGGACGCGCGCTGAATCAGTACGAAGAAATCAGGCAGGGCGAAAAAGGGGCCTGGGTCAGTATCGGCGCCTATTTGGCGCTTTCGGCCATAAAGCTTGTCGCGGGGTATTGGTTTGCCTCAGGAGCGCTCGTCGCTGACGGTTTCAACAATTTGACGGACATCGTTGCTTCGGCCGCCGTATTGATCGGCTTGCGCATTTCGCAAAAGCCGCCGGATAAGGATCACGCGTATGGCCATTTTCGGGCGGAGACGATCGCTGCCCTGATCGCTTCTTTTATTATGGCGACGGTAGGCATTCAAGTATTGATTACAGCAGGAGGCAGCCTGTTCTCCAGCGAGAGACATGCTCCATCGCTATCGTCGGCATGGGTGGCTTTGTTTGCGGCTGCTTGTATGGCAGTCGTCTACATGTATAACCGCCGGCTCGCTAACCGGATTAATAACCAGGCGCTGATGGCGGCAGCTAAGGACAATTTATCAGACGCGCTCGTCAGCATCGGCGCCGCAGTCGGCATAATCGGCGCGCAGTTCGGCATGCCGTGGCTCGATCCGGTTGCGGCGGTTGTCGTTGGCCTCATTATATGCAAGACGGCATGGAGCATTTTTTACAGCTCCACCCATGCGCTGACGGACGGCTTTGACGCCAATGAGCTGTCGACGCTGCGGGCAACCGTGGAACGGACGAATGGAGTAAAATCGATAAAAGACATGAAAGCCCGCGTTCATGGAAGCAACGTGCTGATCGATGTTATTGTCGGAGTCGACCCGGAGCTGACGCTCATTGAAAGCCATCAGATCAGTGATGATATCGAAAAACAGCTGGAGCACAAACATAATATTATGAGCGTGCACGTTCATGTTGAGCCTCACGGTCTAGAAAAACTAGATGAAATTTCTAAATAAGGATGACATAATCCATATGTAAATGTTGGCAAGATTTCCTGTTGGCCAATAAATTGGTGCAAAAGGCGCATATAACCAATCGCGGCGGGAAGGCGCGTGCGGCATGGGCAAAACACGGGTGAAAATAAAGCAGAGACAAGGGTTGCGGCAAAAAGCGTTCCTCTCGAGGGAACGCTTTTTTGCGTTGCCGCGAAATGACTGCTAATTCGATGTGCCTATATTCATGAACAGTTCAATTAGGAGTATCGGTCGATGCCTGTCGATTCCTGCGATTTTACAATGAGGACAGCGGTTCGAATGGACCGCAGCTTTTATTTTAAAAAACATAGGAGGCGTCAACTATGAACAAGAGGATTCGCACCAAGCTTGTGATGACCGCGCTGTCGACTGCAATACTGTTTAGCGCGGCATCGGTGCCTGCACCTGTTTTTTGGAACGCTCAAACGGCAGAAGCGGCAAGCACAGCAACTATCGGTACAATCCAATCGTCGGTTTCCTTCCGTACTGCTGCATCAACCTCGGCTTCGCGAATACGTTATTTGAAAAAAGGCGAACAGGTTACGATACTATCCCAACCGAACAGCTATTGGTATCAAGTAAAGGATTCAAATGGAACGGTCGGCTATATTAGCTCGAAATCGGAATATGTAAAAGTTAGCGGCTCCTCATCCTCATCTTCCTCGTCATCGTCAGGGACCGGAAGTTCCTCCGGCAGCGGAGCTGCAACGCAGCCTTCAAGCAGCTCGGTAGAGAGTGTCATTGCGGCCGGCATGAAATATTTGGGAACCCCTTATGAATATGGATCAAGCCGCAGCACAACGACGACATTCGATTGCTCGGACTTCGTTCGGCAATCGTTTATCGACGGGGTCGGCTTAACGTTGCCGGCAGATTCGCGGGGTCAAGGAACATATGTGAAGAACAAAGGCAATGCGGTGACGGATTGGCGGCAATTGAAGCGCGGCGATCTGATGTTTTTCATGTCTTACAAAGGGACAAGCGCAAGCTCGTATTCCGGCGTCAATAAGTCGACAGCGACGATTACGCATGACGGAATTTATTTGGGCGACGGAAAAATATTGCATACCTACTCGAAAGAAAGCGGCGGGGTGAAGATTACAAGCATTGCGGGAACGCATTGGGAGCATCGTTTCCTGTATGGCGGCAGCGCATTGTAATGCCAAACAAAAGGGAAGCCTTCGGCGGAAGGCTTCCCTTTATGCTATCAATGGTATTTCTCCAGCATTTCAACAAACTTGTTGGCCGTCACTTTCGGAGCGCCTGCATTGAGGCGGAATACTTCGTCGGAACCAGCCTTATTAATGCCAGGGCGAGTAGTGAAGAAGAGCGAAACGCCTTGATCCTTTTCGATCTGCTTGGCGGTGGAATTGAAAGCGCCGAACGGGAAGGCGATCATTTGATACTCGTTGTCAAGCTCATCCTTCAAGCGGGCTTCCATTTTTATAGCATCGTCAGTTACCCGTTTCTCGTACTCTTCTTGCGTTTCCAGCCGGTTTTTATCCTTTAAATAAATGCGATTGCTAAGCAGAGGGCCAGTTTTGCTGCCGCTTTTGTTCAGTGGACCGTAATTATGGAGGTCATATGTATGGCTATAAAAGCTATGACCTTCTTGCTTCAGCTTTCGCATCGTTTCCCACGTCAGGTGCTTTGTCGCAACATTGTTTTTGTCGCTGCTGGCGCCGATGATGAAGTGGGTGCCGACAAAATTATATTTTTTCATAATCGGGACAGCATATTGATTGAAGCTCTCGTAGCCGTCATCGAACGTTATAACGACCGCATTCTCAGGAACAGTGCCTTTGTTCAGCATGAAATCGGCGAATTGCTCGACGCTGATTACGTTGTAGCCGCGTTCCTTCAACAGCTTCATATGCGTTCCGAAGCGACCGGGCGAGATCGTTGCGCCGCTTTCCTTCGAATCGATATGATGATACATCAAGACGATTACTTTATTCTTGTAGTAATAGGACGAAGCGGTCAAATGGCCGGCGGTCGATACCGGCCAAACGACTGCGATCGCAAGAATGAGAAGTGCGGCCAGAGCTTTCAATTTCACAAGGGATCCCTCGCTATCGTGTAATGGTTAAACGTCCAATTGTCTTTCCGGCACGACCGGCGTTGACGGCTTTTTCTTCGGCTTTGGAAGATTGCCGAAAATGACCCAAGAGAATGGTATAAAGCGTGCTACTAAAGCAACGACAATCCACGATGCGACTAACGCGAGCAGGAATCCTCCCAAATACCAAAGGTGGAGCAGCCATGCGGTGCCGGTTTGCGGCGGATATTCGCGATAGAACAGAAGGAAGAACGGATGAATCAAATAAATGCCGAATGATAAGGCTCCAATTCTAGCTAATAGTTTATTGGGCAGAGAAGGGAGCTTGCGATACAGCAAATGAGCGAGCTGCAGCAGCACCAATGCCGTTAACAGCGCGTGAACGTTCCAGATTAAGTCAAACATCGTCGAGTTGGCGACATAGATCTTCTGGCGCTGCATATAATACAAATTGACGTGGGCAAGACCTGCAGCCAGCCAGCATGCCCAGAGAATAATCCAGGAGGCGGCCCGTCCTTTTGTAATATTTTCTTTGGCGATGATGACCCACTCTTTTATTTTCGGATAATAGATTCCTAGAGCGGCGCCAAGCAAATAGTACGAGAAATAAGATAGCGACCAGCTGCCGCGGTTTTGAACCGGCTCAGCCAATCCGTACTTATTAATGAGAATAAACGCCCATTGAATCGCGATGCCTGCAGGAATCGTCCATTTAACCAGGCTAGGAAACTTCTTAAGCAGCGCCAGAAACAGCGGGAACATGAGATAGAATTGAATGCTGATATAAACAAAGTAAAGATGAGTGTACGCTTTCCCGTGCAATAGCTTGTCCCAGAAGCTTGCCAGCGTGTCGGGCAGCGAGCGTCCCTGGTAATGCGTCACATGCAAGATAGCAAAGTAGAAAATAGAAAAAACGACATAAGGAACGATAATATAGAGCAATCTTTTTTTGTAAAAACCGCCTACTAGCTCCTTCGTAAGCGGGCGCGAATAATAGTTGTAGAAAAGAACAAAGCTGCTGAGAAATATAAACGTTGTCGTGCCGAACTTCATAAAAATATTAAAGAAGTTATACAGGAAAAAATAGTTGGAATTGACCATATCGAGCGTGGCATAAGATGTCGAATGGACCGAAAGCACACCGATGATCGCCATTGCCCGGACAAGCTGAAGTTCAGGAATATTTTCCTTTTTTTGCAATGCGGCAGTAGCCATTAGCCGTTAACACCTTCTTTTTGCGATTTGTAAAAATATAGAGCAGATTAATGCTGCAAAGCCGCTTTTCTCTAGCAACTTAGTCATTATAGTATAAACGTCCTCTATGGCACAATATGTATTAAGCTGGCAAATAAGCGCAAAGGGCCTCGAATCCGCTTCGGATGCGGAGAGGCCGCTGTTTGCGCATAAATTCCGCTATTCTCTGGGCTTGCGCCGCGCGACGCCGCTCTCGCGAGCCGCTTGCACGACGCGGCGCCGAACCTCTTCGACAACGCGGCTGTTGAATACGCTTGGAATAATATATAAGCGGTTTAACTCATCCTCGCCGATGACCGAGGCGATTGCTTCGGCTGCGGCAAGCTTCATTTCTTCATTGATCGTTGTCGCCCTGCTGTCCAGCGCGCCGCGAAAAATGCCGGGGAAGCAAAGCACGTTGTTGATCTGATTCGGGTAATCCGATCTTCCGGTCGCGAACACCGCCACAATATCTTCGGCAAGCTCGGGGCGAATTTCCGGCTCCGGATTAGCCATAGCAAACACAATCGGATCAGCCGCCATTGTTTCGATATGCGCCCTCGTCAAAATGCCGCCTGCCGATACGCCGATAAAGACGTCGGCATCCTTAAGCGCCTCGGCCAGACCGCCGCTTTTGCGCTCCGCATTCGTATGCTCCGCATACCATTGCCACACCGGGTTGCTGTATGTGCGATCCGCCGTCAAGATACCGTCGCGGTCGACGCCGACGATATGCTTGGCGCCGCCGGCCAGCAGCATTTTGGTGCAGGCGGTTCCCGCAGCCCCTATGCCACATATGACGATGCGAGCGTCCTCAATGTTGCGGGCTGTCAATTTTAATGCGTTGAGCAAGCCTGCGTACAACACGACGGCCGTGCCATGCTGATCGTCATGGAATACCGGTATGTCGAGCTCGTTGCGCAAACGGCTTTCGATTTCGAAACAACGCGGTGCGGAAATGTCTTCGAGATTGATGCCGCCGAAGCCGGGGGCGAGCTGTTTGACCGCCGTAATGATTTGTTCGGTGTCCTGCGTGTCAAGGCAGATCGGGAAGGCATCCACGTCGGCGAATTGCTTGAACAGCATCGCTTTTCCTTCCATTACCGGCATAGCCGCATAAGGGCCGATGTTGCCGAGCCCGAGCACCGCGCTGCCGTCAGATATGACCGCTACCGTATTGCGCTTGATCGTCAGCGTGTAGGCTTTGGACGGATCGGAGTGGATGGCTTCGCATACGCGGGCAACTTCCGGCGTATAGACACGCGACAGATCGTCGCGGTTTTGAATCGGCGTTTTCGGTTGAATCGTAATTTTGCCCCCGAGATGGAGCAAGAAGGTACGGTCGGAGGTGTGAATCAGCTTGACTCCCGGCACCGCTTGCAGCGCGACAGTAAGCTGATCCGCCGAGCCGCCGGCCTTTATTTTGACCGTCAAGTCCCGAACGCTGTAGTTTTTATCGGTATGGATGACGTCAATGGCAATAATGTCGCCTCCGGTCAGCTCGATTGCCGTGGCCGCTTTGCCGAATTGAGCCTGATTCGTGTCGATCTCCAGCCGAAGAATGAGCGTTTTGCCATCCATGCTTCGTTCCAACATTTGCGAATCGCTCCCTTGCGCAAGTTTCAAAGCAAAGAACACTGCGAATATCGTTCTAACTATATATAACCTATAAAGGTGAACTCTATTCGCCAAGGTTAATCGGCCAAGGCTGTCCGCGCATGGGTTTATATTATAGAAAAAACGCCGTTACTGCATAAGTCGCAGTACGGCGTTTGGGCAATCGGTCGGATCATATTGCTGATAACGCTTTGTAAGCAATTCGTTGCGATATTTTCCCGATTCGAACGGCTGTTGGATAAGAGTGAACCATTTCTCGACGACCTTGGTCGAATCGAGCATTTCGCCAAATCCGTTCTGGATGAAATATTCGCAGTTTTCTTCCTCTTGGCCTGGAATCGGTTCGTAGAACAGCATCGGGATGCCTTTGCTCATTCCTTCCGTGCATGTCATCCCGCCTGGCTTGGTGACGAGAACGTCGGCAACATCCATCAGCTTGCTGATTTCTTTCGTGAAGCCAAGCACTCGAATGTTCTCGTGCTGGAACATGGGATGGGCAAGCATTTTGTCCCGCGCTTTCTCGTTGTTGCCTACGCAGAACAGCAGTTGAACTGTCTCGCGCCACTTGGTCATGTACTCAAGCAGATGATCTTCAATAAGTCCCCAGCCGCCCCCCATAATAAGAACGGTCGGCAGCGGCTTCAATTGAAACTGCTCGCGGATTTCTTCCTTGTCGTAGGTTGTCCAGAAATTCGGATGAACAGGGATGCCTGTTACTTCAACCCGGCTTGCCGCAACGCCGCGATCGGTCAACTTCTTCTTTACGACGGACGTAGATACGAGGTATTTATTCACTTCTTGATTAACCCAGGAACCGTGCGCATCGTAGTCGGTAATGACGGTACATATTTTCATATCAAGGCCGAGCCGCTTGATCCGGCTGACGACGGCATTTGGAACCGGGTGGGTACATACGATTAAATCGGGTTTTAATTGCGTAATGACCTGCGCAGTGTGGGTATAAAACATGCGGTGAAGCGCAAGCTGTGCGAAGCGGTTAAGCGATTTTTTATAATTGCTGCGATACATCATTCCAACTACTTTGGGCTGTTTGCTAACCGTCTTGCGATAAGCGGAGATGATCAGCGGGCCTAATATCGGATTAAGAAAACTGCCCAGCTCTATGACCTTCGTCTGTATATTGTGGTCCAACTGGCGCAGGCCTACCGCTAACGCATAAGCGGCTTGCGTGTGTCCTGATCCAAATCCTTCGGAGAGCAGGAGCACTCTTTTCTTACGCATAATGTCACCTACTTTTCTAATTCCATATTACGATGCAAGTGAGCTTTACACAAGTTATTAGATAAGACTCTGCATGCGCTTGTATTTATTTTATTAGTAAAAACAGCATTTTAAGACTAGCTTGCCTCGCGGCGGCAGTTTATTTTAAATAATAAAGCCTTATCAGTTCACTTATAACTACAAAATGCTTAAGCGCTTGACAGCGATAAAATGTAAAGGAGATTATACAGATTGGCGATAATAAATTACGCTTAAAAGCGGTCGAACATCCTCGAAATGTCCGATAGCGTTTGACGTGGCTTTTATATTCTAACACATTTGGAAGGAACAGGTGAATTGGGCGATGAATCAAGAACAAGATCGATTTGAAGCAGGGATGATCGTTGAGGCGGAAGTGCGCTCGGGTCGATACATAGCGGAAATTATGGAGATTAACGGGCCGCGTGCGCTTGTGAAAATCGTAGCGGTGCTCAAGCATCCCGAGCAGGGCGATTTGCATCAGCCGTACAATCCGGATGTGGCGATGTTCCATGAACGGAGGGCGTTAAGCTTTACAGAGAAAACGACGGTGCTGCTGCGCGCTTTGTCTCCGTATCGTCGCGCCGAAATACCTCCTTATAAGGAAACGCTGCTTTCAGCAACGGCTCAAGGACTGGAAGAACTTTACCGGCTTCGCCGCTGGATTGAAAAAAGCATCGAAATTTTGAAAGAGCTTGAAACCGATTATAAGAAGTGATATAGTGGCGATATGAACAAATGACCAAATTGGTTTTTTGGTCACAGGAGGGGCGGAATGGCAGAACGCAAACCAATCGACAGACGCAGGCAAATTATCGAGGCGGCTTCGAAATCTTTCGCTACGTTTGGTTACAAGGCGACGACGATGGAGCTGGTCGCTAAGCAGGCCGGCGTTGGCAAAGGTACGATTTACACCTTTTTTGCCACGAAGGAAGATTTGTTTGATGAGATCGTCCGGCAGATGGTAGCCGAGCTAAAAGCGGTAGCGAATTCTTGCATTGATCGGGAAAAGCCGTTTTTCGAAAATTTGAACAGCGTCCTTCACGGCGTGTTGCAGTTCCGGGAGCAGCATGAGCTGTTCGTGAAGCTGAATCAGGAGCTATGGGACGTACGCACTCCGACGGTGCAGGACGGCTTGGCCCAAATTGAGAGAGCGGTAGTCAGCTTTATCGAGCATGAAGTGAGAAGCGGGATTGAGCAAGGCGAGCTGCGGAGCGACAATCCTGAGCTGACGGCTTATCTGCTGTTCCGGACGTATATCGCGATGGCTGTGGAATGGAGCAGAACGCGCGAGCCGCTAAGCAAGGATACGATCAGCGAGCATATGACGAATTTGTTCCGATTCGGATTGAGCGAGCATGATTGAGGAGCCGATCGTATGGGGTGTTGCATAGGAAAGAGACCGTTTACGCTTGCAACAGCGGATGACGGTTTTATTTTTCGAATGAATTGACCAAATGACTATAATGGTCATAAAGTTAAAAGGGAGTGCTTCATAGATGAAAGGATTACGCCAATTCGGCAGCGAGCTTGCTGCTATCGTAAAAAACCGAAAGGTGCTCATACCGGTTATCGCTATTTTAATGGTGCCGGTGCTTTACAGCGGATTGTTCCTGGGAGCGTTCTGGGACCCGTACGGCAAAATGGATGAGCTGCCCGTAGCAGTCGTCAATTCCGACGCCGGTGCAGAAATGGAAGGCAAGCAGTTGGCAATCGGTGAAGAGTTCATTCAGAAGCTGAAGGATAATCCGAAATTCAAATGGGATTTCGTCGATAAGGAAACGGCGGAGCAAGGTCTAGAAGAGAATCGTTACTACATGGCGATTGAAATTCCGGAAAATTTCTCTCAGCAGGCGACAACGCTCACGTCTGATCATCCCTCGCCAGCTGTTATCCGTTATTTGCCGAATGAAAGCTTGAACTTTTTGTCCGCGCAAATCGGGAATACGGCCGTGGAGACGATGAAGGCACAATTAAATAAGGAAGTAACGAAGGAATACGCAAGAACGATTTTTGATCAGGTGACCGAACTGGCCGACGGTCTAGGGGATGCAAGCGACGGAGCTTCGAAAATCAATGACGGAACCGTAACCGCCAATGACGGCGCTGCAACGATCGCAAGCAATCTGGCTAAGCTGAGCGAAGGCTCGGCGACGATGAAGGACGGCGTAAGCCAATTGACAGCGGGAAGCGCCAAGCTTGAGAAGGGAGCGGGGGAGCTGAACGACGGAATGGGCTCGCTGGCTGCCGGCTTAAAGCAGCTGACCGTTGCTGAAGGGCAGCTTCAAGACGGCGCCGATCAAGCAGGCCAAGGCGCAAAACAGCTGGAGGAAGGCTTGAAGCAAGCGGCTGCGGGCTCTTCGCAAGTTGCGACTGGCGCGGAGCAGCTGTCGGATTCGCTTGAGCAATATGCGGCGGCGGTGCCAGGTTTGGCTGATGATGAAAACTTTAAGAAGCTGATTGCAGCGAGCAAGCAAGTTGCGGCTGGCGCCAAAGCTTCGGCTGACGGCCAGCAAAAGCTAAAAGCTGGTGCAGCAACTTTAAACAACGGCTTGGACTCGCTCAGCACAGGACTGACTACATTTGGAACGAAACTAAATGAAGCGTCTGATGGCGGTCAGAAGCTGGTTGTCGGCGCCGGTTCGCTTGAGAAGGGAGCGACTGATCTGCATGGAGGATTAAACAAGCTGTCTGCCGGCGCGGCAACAGTAGCGGATGGTTCCAGCCAATTGGCAACAGGAGCCGATCAGTTGAGCAGCGGTTTGGCGCAGCTGACAGACGGTACGGGCGAGCTGTCCAGCAAGCTGAGCGAAGCTGCGGATGCGACATCATCGTTGAATGCGGGAGATGAGCTCTTCGATATGTTCGCAAGCCCGATTGATGTCGAAACGGTCGTTGCCAACTCCGTGCCGAACTACGGCACAGGCTTTGCGCCGTATTTTGTCTCGCTAGGCTTGTTTGTAGGCGCGCTCCTGCTCACTATCGTATTTTCCGTACGGGAACCTGCCGTGCAGCCCGCGAACGGCTGGAGCTGGTTTATAAGCAAGCTGCTCGTTCTTATCGCGGTAGGACTTATTCAGACCGTTATCGTTGATGCAGTGCTGCTGCTCGGTCTGAATATGGAAGTGACCAATGTCGGACAGTTTTTCTTGTTTAGCTTCATTACAAGCATCACTTTTATGAGCTTGATTCAATTTCTAGTAACGGTGTTTGATCAGCCGGGACGATTTATCGCTATTGTTGTGCTGATCTTCCAGTTGACAACATCGGCGGGCACGTTCCCGCTTGAGCTGATCCCGAACTGGATGCAGTCGTTTAACGCTTGGCTGCCGATGAGCTACTCGGTTTCTGGCTTTAAAGACGTGATTTCCAGCGGGGACACGTCAGCTCTTTGGTCAAACGCCGGCATATTGCTCGTATTCTTTGCCGTCTTTAGCGTATTGACGCTCGCTTACTTTGTTATTGCGCATCGCAAGCAAGCGCAAGAGGGACAATTAGCGTCCGCATGAGTATAAAAAACGTCTGGAGTGTATGTTAACTCCAGACGTTTTTTCTGTTTAATATGAAATTGGTGCAAATATACCGCCAAATCGTGCATGGACTCTTGCTGTCGATTTTTGCATAATGGTGGTTAAAACATTCGAATGGCGATGGTAAATGGGAACTACTTATTGATAAAGACAGTTTGCAGTGGCTGGCGATAAGTAACCTGAAGTCCCAACGCTTCGGATAAAGCGGCAAGCGGTAAATAGGTTTTGGTCTTCTTCCCGAGCAAAAATGCCGGAGGACTGCTTAGTTTCTTCTTCTGGCCGTCAATAACGTAATACTCGGAGCCAATTGTAATTTCGACTTGGTGTCCGCCGTAGACGACCGTTGCTGTCTGTTTAGCGGTGCTCCAGCTGATCTTTGCGCCGACCGCATCGGTAATGTCGCGCATAGCGACGAACGTGCGGTTGCTGCGAAGCACAGGAGGCGCTGCCGAGGCAGGCAATTCATTGCCTTCTACGACGACCGAGATTGGTATTCCGGCTGCGCGCTGGCGAACAGTGCGGTAATCGCCCCAGATCGCTTCCGCGTATGCGCGGCCCATAGC
This sequence comes from Paenibacillus sp. NEAU-GSW1, assembly GCF_009737085.1. Classification (GTDB taxonomy): domain Bacteria; phylum Bacillota; class Bacilli; order Paenibacillales; family Paenibacillaceae; genus Pristimantibacillus. The sequence goes on along the minus strand of NZ_WOVL01000024.1, from coordinate 7,816 downwards.
GGCATATCCAAGATAGTTGGGATGGATATCGCCTTTTGCAATCGTTGTATACGTAGTTTCATTGCCGAGAAAAGCGGTGCTGATGTTAACGGCAAGCGCGTCGCCGCCGTTTTTGTTCAGCTCGGCAACGATGCCGTTTAAACGATTGCGAAGCTGGTCGCTTCCGCCTAGCAGAAACTGTCTGTCGTCCTCAGGGTACCATTCAATGGTGGCCGAGCCTACCTTGATTGGCGCCGGGACGGGCAAATATTGATCGGCAATCGCAATGCGAGCCTTCGGGTTAAGCTTGACGATTGTCTGCAGGGCAGCTTTCAGCTCTTGCTCGTAACTATCAAGCAATTCGTTAAGTATTTCGGTAGCTTCTGTGAGCGGAGTATCTTTAGCCAGCACGTTCATCATCGACAACAGGTCATTGCCGCCCATTGTCATTACAATGAGGTCGGCATCTGCAATCGAGGCTTTGATCTCTTTCGTTTGGGCGACAATTCGTTCGGCGCGCGGATCGGGCAGCTGCTCCTGCACGTCGCTTGCATGTACGGTATTTCCGTCGGCCGCAGCCTGTACGAGCTTGTGCAACCCGGCGCTCTTTAAGCCGATAATTCCGTAGTTGACGTAGGATGCGCGCTCTCCATGGAAAAGCGCTTGTTCAAAAACGTGTTCTACATAACCGTATGGGACGGATTGTTCGGAAAATCCGAGTTCGTAACCAGCGGTCAGCGAATCGCCAAGAGCAACAATTTGGTAGTTTTCTTCCGTTTTTGCAGTTTGTTGTTCGCCGGCTGCATGAGCAGGACGGGATCCGGAGCCGCTTGTCCAAAGCGAGGTAACGGTAATTGTTGCCGTAAGCAGAAGAACAGCGATCCGAGTCTTGTTTTTCCTGTAATTTCTATACACTGCGTACACTTCCTTTTGTTAAAATAGTTGAAGAAGAAGGTCAATAACCGAACAATACCACGCGAAACGAATCTTTATCGGGATCATAAAAAATATTAAATTGCTTCCGTTTTGGCATGATGTTAATATAAATCGTAAGCCGAAATGGCATGATACCGCTCGGGAAAAGGTCAACCTTCGTCGACAACCGCATAAATACATCAATTCAACGCGATACGAACAATTTCCTTTGTATCCAGTCAGAAAGTTTGGATTCGCGGCAGAATTGTGAAATTTGTGCGATATCGCCAAGGACAACTGGTAACGCCTGCGGCTGGCCGATGCGCCTCGCTTGCGGCGTTACATGCAATGACTGTAAGAAGTCCATTACATGAGGATCTGTGGTCCTTTATAAGCGCACCGTTCGCTTGTTGAAATGGCTTGGTTTTACAATGCTTGCCCAAAAATCTTCTGTAAGAGAGGTAGCACAGGATGAAAGAGAAAATTTTTGGATTACCGCCGAAGCAAGGACTTTATGATCCGCGATTTGAGAAAGACGCATGCGGCATGGGTTTTGTTGCAAACATCAAGGGTAGAAAATCGCATACCGTCATTCGCCAAGCGCTGACGCTTCTGGAGAATATGGAGCATCGCGGCGGTCAAGGCAGCGAGCCAAACACGGGAGACGGAGCGGGCATTTTGCTTCAAATTCCGCATGACTTTTTTGCGCGTGAATTGAAGAAACAAGAAATCGAGCTTCCGCAAGAAGGAGAATATGCGGTCGGCATGATGTTTATGCCCCATAACGCGCAAATTCGCGCGGCGTTCGAACGCGAGCTTGAAGGCATCATTAAAGAAGAAGGCCAATCCGTAATCGGCTGGCGCGACGTTCAAACGAACGATAGCAAGCTCGGTCAATCGGCGCTTTCCGTTAAGCCTTTTGTTCGCCAAGTATTTATCGGTAAAAATGCAGAGCTTAAAGATGTTCTTTCTTTTGAGCGCAAGCTTTACGTGATCCGCAAACGCGCGGAGATAGCGATTCGCTACTCCGGCAAAGAAGGCGGAGAAATGTTCTACTTCCCAAGCTTGTCGAGCAAAAAGATTGTATATAAAGGGATGCTCACGACAGAGCAAGTTAAATCGTTCTATGTTGAGCTCAATGACGAGACGGTTGTTTCTGCAATGGCACTCGTTCACTCCCGTTTCAGTACGAATACGTTCCCAAGCTGGGAGCGCGCGCATCCGTTCCATTATTTGATCCACAACGGCGAAATCAATACGCTGCGCGGCAACGTGAACTGGATGCATGCCCGTCAAACACTGTTCGAAACCGAATTGTTCGGCGAAGACATTGAAAAAGTGAAGCCGGTTATCAACCCTGACGGTTCCGATACGGCGATGACGGACAACACGCTTGAATTCTTGTTCCTGTCGGGTCGTTCGCTGCCGCACGTAGCGATGATGATGGTGCCGGAGCCATGGCAAAACGACGAGAGCATGGATGACGAGAAAAAAGCGTTCTACGAATACCACAGCACGCTGATGGAGCCGTGGGACGGACCGGCCGCGATGGCAATTACGGACGGAACGAAAATTTGCGCGTACCTCGACCGCAACGGTCTTCGTCCTGCGCGTTACTATGTGACAAAAGACGATCATATCATTCTCGGTTCCGAAGCAGGCACGGTTGAGCTTCCGCCGGAAGAGATCCTTTATAAAGACCGGTTGAAACCGGGCAAAATGCTCGTTGTCGATACCGAAGAAGGCCGCATTATTCCGGATGAGGAAGTCAAAGCGCAAGTTGCGGCTGAGCATCCTTACCGCGAGTGGCTGAACGAGCATCTTGTCGGTCTGGATGATTTGCCGGATGCGCCTGAGCTGCCGGAACCGGATCATGCTACCGTGCAGCAGCGCCAGCAAGCATTCGGCTATACGTTCGAAGATTTGCGCAAAGTGCTGGAGCCGATGGCGAGCAGCGGTCAAGAGCCGATCTCGTCGATGGGCTACGATGCGCCGCTTGCGATTTTGTCGGAGCGTCCGCAGCGTCTGTACAACTACTTTAAACAATTGTTTGCGCAAGTAACGAACCCGCCGATCGACGCGATTCGCGAGGAAATTATTACGGCTGTTGAGACGACGATCGGTCCGGAGCGCAACTTGCTCAAACCGGAACCGGAAAGCGCGCGCCACATCAAGCTGGATACATTCATTCTCTCGAATGAACAATTCGCTAAGCTGCGCCATGTGCGCCGTCCTGGCTTCAAGTCGATTACGCTGCCGATCTTCTTCAATGCATCGGAAGGCGAAGAAGGACTTCGTTCCGCAATGGATCTGATGTGCGAAGCGGCTGACCGCGTCATCGAAAAAGGCCACAACATCTTGATTCTTTCCGACCGCGGCGTCGACAAAGAAAATGCGGCGATCCCGGCACTGCTTGCCGTATCGGGACTTCATCACCATTTGATTCGCCAAGGCACGCGTACGAAAGTCGCGATCCTGCTTGAATCCGGCGATCCGCGCGAAGTGCATCACTACGCGCTGCTTCTTGGCTACGGCGTCAATGCGGTTAACCCGTACCTGGCGTTCGAGACGCTTGACGATATGATCCGCCAAGGCTTGCTCCGCAACATCAAGCACGAGAAAGCGGTCAAAAACTATATTAAAGCAGCGACGAAAGGCGTAACGAAAGTATTGTCCAAAATGGGCATTTCGACGATCCAATCGTACCGCGGCGCACAAATTTTTGAAGCTGTCGGCTTGAAAGAAGAGCTGATCGATCAATACTTCACATGGACGCCATCCCGGATCGGCGGCATCGGTCTCGATGTTGTTGCCGAGGAAGCGTTGAAATATCACAACAAAGCGTACGCTGAGCAAGAAGGCGGCGAGAAAGAGCTGGATTCCGGCGGCGAGTACCAATGGCGCAAAGACGGCGAAGAGCATTTGTTCAGCCCGCAGACGATCCATACGCTGCAAATGGCTTCCCGTTCGAACGATTACAAGCTGTACAAAAAGTTCTCCGCTCTCGTTCAAGGCGAAGACAAGAAGCATACGATGCTTCGCTCGCTGTTGAAATTCAAGGACGGTTTGCAATCCGTGCCGGTTGAAGAAGTAGAGTCGATTGAATCGATTCTGAAACGGTTCAAAACGGGCGCAATGTCGTTCGGTTCGATCAGTAAAGAGGCGCATGAAAGCCTTGCGATCGCAATGAACCGCATCGGCGGCAAGTCGAATACGGGCGAAGGCGGCGAAGATCCTGCGCGCTTTATTCCGGACGCTAACGGCGATTCCCGCCGCAGCGCGATCAAGCAGGTCGCTTCGGGACGTTTCGGCGTTACGAGCAACTACTTGGTTAATGCCGACGAGATTCAAATTAAAATGGCGCAAGGCGCTAAACCAGGCGAAGGCGGCCAGCTGCCTGGACGTAAAGTTTATCCGTGGGTTGCCGAGGTTCGCGGCTCTACGCCTGGCGTAGGCTTGATCTCGCCTCCTCCGCATCACGATATTTATTCGATCGAGGATTTGGCGGAACTGATCCATGACTTGAAAAACGCCAATCCGCGCGCTCGCATCAACGTTAAGCTCGTTTCCGAGGTTGGCGTAGGCACGATCGCAGCCGGCGTTGCGAAAGCTCGCGCCGATGTGATCATGGTCAGCGGTTATGACGGCGGTACAGGCGCATCGCCAATGAACTCGATTCGCCACGCGGGTCTGCCATGGGAGCTTGGCCTTGCGGAAACGCATCAAACGCTTATGATCAATAACTTGCGCGACCGCGTCGTTATTGAAACAGACGGCAAAATGATGAACGGACGCGACGTTGCAATCGCCGTATTGCTCGGCGCTGAAGAATACGGCTTCTCCACAGCACCGCTCGTTGTACTCGGTTGCGTTATGATGCGTGTCTGTCAGCTGGATACTTGTCCAGTCGGCGTAGCTACGCAAAACCCTGAGCTTCGTGCGAAATTTATGGGCGATCCAAGCCATGTTGTAAACTACTTGAAGTTCGTTGCAACAGAGCTTCGTGAAATTATGGCTGAGCTTGGCTTCCGTACGATCGAAGAAATGGTTGGACGCGTTGACGTTCTGGAAACGAAACAGCTTCTGAACCATTACAAGGCAAAAGGTATTGATCTTGCGCCATTGCTTCATATGCCGGATGTGCCGCAGGATGCTGCACGCCACAATGTGCAATCGCAAAATCATGGCCTGGAGCTTTCGCTCGACGTACAGCAGCTTGTTCCGGCAGCACAGTCTGCGCTGGAAAGCGGCGAGCGCGTTCGCGGCACGTTCCCGATCGTGAACACAAACCGTGTAGTCGGTACTGTGCTTGGCAGCGAGGTTACAACTCGTTACGGAGCGAAAGGACTTCCTGAGGATACGATCCAGTTCCACTTTGTCGGCACTGCCGGCCAAAGCTTTGGCGCATTCGTTCCGAACGGTATTACGCTTTCGCTCGAAGGCGACTCGAATGACTATGTCGGCAAAGGCCTTTCCGGCGGCAAGCTGATCGTTGCTCCATCGCCGAAAGCGACATTTGTAGCCGAAGAGAACGTTATTATCGGCAACACGGCGCTGTATGGCGGTACTAGCGGCGAAGCTTACATCCGCGGTATTGCCGGCGAACGTTTCGCTGTCCGTAACAGCGGCGTGAAGGTTGTTGTTGAGGGCGTAGGCGACCATGGCTGTGAGTATATGACAGGCGGACGCGTTGTCGTTCTGGGCGCTACAGGCCGCAACTTTGCGGCAGGTATGTCCGGCGGTATCGCCTATATCTACGACGAATCCGGAAGCTTCTACAACAACTGCAATATCGAAATGGTATTGCTGGAGCGCATGGAAGACGAAGCGGACATCGCTGAGTTGAAAGGCATGCTTGAGAAGCATCAGCAATATACAGAGAGCGCCGTTGCTTCCCGTGTCCTGAACGATTGGGAAGGTTCGATTGGCAAATTCGTCAAAGTCATTCCGAAGGATTACAAGAAAATGCTGGAGCACATCCGCAAAGCGGAAGAGTCCGGCCTCAATGGCGATAAAGCATTGCTTGCCGCTTTCGAAGAAAGCATGAAAGAGCTCGCTCGTACTGGCGGCTGATTTTGAGCAAGACAAAGCTGTTCTAATACGACGAACGAGAGTCAGTTATCTGGCTCTCGTTTTTATATGGAAAGGATGCATATTGCTGACTATGAGTCAACACCGCCGCTGGGAATGGGTATATTCAACATTTTACATAAGCATTTATTTTTTAATCGTTGGCCGTTTGCTTCCAAACACTACACATAGCGATTCTTCAGAAGGCCTGGGCGGATTTGTTTTTATAACTTTACTTATTCGCATTCCGCAATTAATTACCTATATAAAGACAGCGAAGGCTGAGGGACATAAGGCGGCATGGAAAAAAATCTTGAAAATAGAATGGATAGCTTTTCTATTTGGTTTAGGCTTTTCATTGTTGTTTTCACTGGTAATTATATTTGTGAAGTAACAATAAAAATGGCGTGCAAATTGATGAAGAATTTGCACGCCATTTTTATATTGCCGTTTATGAGTTAATCCTTGCGTACGCCTTTAAGTCCGCCATAATGTTTGGTGATAGTGAGCAACATATCGTTTGTTTCTTCATAAAAACCCTGATCGCTTTCGAACTCAAATTTTAATTCATTTTGTTCACTTGCAAATTCTGTGTATGTACCCTCTAGGATAACTTGTCCGCGATTATTAAATACAACAATGAGTTCCAAGCAGCGGTCCGCTGATGGACGAAATGATGCCGAACCGTTTAATTCAGACCAGCATCGGATCAACTGCTGATGGAACTCGTATATCTCGCCAGTAGAAAACCATAATTCACCCTTAACATAATAATTTCCGCTTTTAATTTCAACGGTTCCATTAACATCATAGCCTCCCCAAATGCTTGTCTCATTTGGAAATCCGATTATCTCATCAAATGTAACGCGAAAAAAACTCCCTCTCTTGCCTCGGATGAACAACTCATGCACGATGCTCAACTCATTCCATTATTTTGATTTTGTCTACAGGTCGAACTTGTCCTTAATCATTTGCGCCACTTCTTCGGGAGTTAAATCGGTGCTTCTATCGCATGACCTACGGTCATTTTACCTACTGCCTGCCGTCCAAAAAGCAATATGAATTTCATTGTGTTGCCTCCTAAGCGGTACCTTGCATTGTGTTGCGCCTATATTACCATAGATTCATATGGAAGTAATTAGATTTTGTACATGCTTTGGGAAAAGAAAAGAATCTCGATTCTTCGTATACCTTTCACTTGATTTAGCGAAGCAGCCTCGCAAATTAGCGAATGAAATTTCGCTAATGAGGCTCGAAACTCGTGATTCGAACTAGCAACGAACCGAGTTGCGCTATTAGCGAACTGAGGTTCACGAACAGCGTAATTCGGTTCGTTAATCGCAGAAGTCAGCTCCAAACCAGCTCAAACAGCGAACTTGGCTTCGCAATACAGCGAAGCAGCTTCGCTATTTGTTCGACGCCGCCAAGCAGCAGCTGCTAGCCAATCGAAGCAGGTCAAAGAGCCGTTTACTTTAACTAACCAGCATCCTAAAGTGTACCTCGACCATACGTTGAAGGGGGGAGTGAATGGTGCTCATCTGTTACAGCGAAGCAGCTTCGCTATTTGTTCGACGCCGCCAAGCAGCAGCTGCTAGCCAATCGAAGCAGGTCAAAGAGCCGTTTACTTTAATAACCAGCCTCCTAAAGTGTGCCTCGACCATACGTTGAAGGGGGGAGTGAATGGTGCTCATCTGTTACAGCGAAGCAGCTTCGCTATTTGTTCGACGCCGCCAATCGGCAGCTGCTAGCCAATCAAAGCAGGTCAAAGAGCCGTTTACTTTAACTAACCAGCATCCTAAAGTGTGCCTCGACCATACGTTGAAGGGGGGAGTGAATGGTGCTCATCTGTTAC
>NZ_WOVL01000023.1 GCF_009737085.1 Paenibacillus sp. NEAU-GSW1 | reverse complement strand
CCCCCTCAAGATGAGATTTCCCAATTCGTAAGACCCCTTGAAGACGACGAGGTTGATAGGCTGGGGGTGGAAGCACAGCAATGTGTGGAGCTGACCAGTACTAATCGGTCGAGGGCTTATCCTAATGGAGCCCCACAAAGTGAAGCGAATGCTTCCGGAGTTAATTCCGATACCTTTGCGGGGACCCCGAACTTGCTAAAGAGTTCAAACATTTCGCATCCAGTTTTCAAGGTACAACCTTGACCGTTTGGTGGCGATGGCGGAGGGGAACCACGCGTTCCCATACCGAACACGACCGTTAAGCCCTCCAGCGCCGATGGTACTTGGACCGCAGGGTCCTGGGAGAGTAGGACGTCGCCAAGCACGAGAAGCCTGCCGCATGTGATGCGGCAGGTTTTTTGTTGTTCATAGGTTCTCGCTAACGGTAATGAGCCACGCGCGAAGCTTGATGAGCAGTAATTTTCAGCAGAAAAGTGAAACTAGCAATAAAAATGCTTACGACTAAAGTATTAATAATATTTTGACGATATATAGGATATTACGACTATATGAGGTGAATATATGATCGTCTGGAAGGGATTTGGCATTTTAAATGTACTAATTGTAGGACTTATGTTTGTTGTTTTCCATTTGATTATGAGTTCTATCGGTTTGGAAAATGAAAGCGGTACAAATTCGTTTGGTATTGCTTTTTTAGTGTCGGCGTTGCCTATTTGGTTTCTCGGTAAAAAATTAAACAGCGGATCCAATCGAGTGTTAGTTGATCCTCAAACCGGCATTCAATATCGTATGGGAACACAGCATAGTCTGTTTTTTGTACCGATGCAGTATTGGGGACCGATTGCAGGTGTTCTCGGTATTTTGACTCTTCTGTTAGCTATTTTCAGTTAGGATAAGCAAGCAAAGGCTAGACCTCCAAGAGGTCTAGCCTTTATCTTTATGTTACCTTTGGTAATACGATGCTTCAAACTTCTGTAATCGGAGCACGCCTTCTTTCTCCTCTTTGCGAAAAGTAAAAGACAGCAGCAGCCGTGGTGTGATAAGCCAAAAATGCCAGAAGATAATGCTGATCATGAGCGATTCATGCACCCAAGGGTACAGTACGCAAGAAGCACATAAGCCGATCCAGAACAGATGGCGGTGAACTTTGCGAAAGAGATGCATTCGAATATCGTTAGCCGGCTTGAAGCCGAACCATGGCGGCGTTATGCCCCACACCCATTTTCGATCGGCGGCCTCGTCCACGCGAATAAACGTCAGCAGCAATATAATGAGATGGATCACTTGAATGACTGCGAAGCCGAAAAGCCAACTGAACAGCCCCGTCATCCCATAGATCAGCATTTGAAATCCGAGCAAAATTGCAGCGGTTAGAAGATGACTCGATACGAGTTCGGGACGAATCAGCTTTCTTTTGATCAGCTTATATTGATAAATAGTGGCGGCTTTTTGCTCTGATAAAGGTTGATGCAAGTGAAAACACTCCTTCTCACAAATAACTCCATTTCATATTATATCGGCGTTTTCTCAGTTTACGTCCATAGCACAGGAGCAAAAAATCGATTCACCAAATGGGCGAATGCCGCATACGATATAGAAATATTTGAAATTGACTATGAAAGAAGTATAATTCGCTATATGATTTGCCATACTGGTAGGTATATAGAAATGCAGGAAGGTGGAGTAGCGAAATGAGTGAAGATCGCAGGCTGCATTGTATCATTTGCGGACAGCATAAGGCTGAAGGCGAAGGGATCTGTATTATTACCGAATTTATTTGCGACAATTGTGAGGCTGAGATGGTCCGCACGGATGTTCAAGACGCCAAATATCCTTTTTTCATCCATCAAATGAGACAAATCTTTATTGAAAAAAATGCTTGAGCGGATTCTGATGTCAGAAGCCGCTCTTTTTTTGGCGTAAAAAACGATACAATAGAGATAATACTTAGGCAGAGAGGAATCATTTACGCTATGAATCGTATACATGCGCCATTATTCGAAATGCTGCAAGAGCTGGCAGAACGGAAACCGGCGAGCTTTCATGTGCCAGGACACCGTTATGGTCAAGCTCTTTATAATATTGAAGATGAGGCCAATCAAGCTTTTGCTGCAATTATGAAGCTGGATGTGACGGAGCTTTCAGCAACCGATGATTTGCATCATCCGGAAGGAGCGATTGCAGAAGCTCAACGATTAGCCTCGCGATGTTTCGGGGCGGATGAAACTTGCTTTCTAGTAGGCGGGAGTACTTCAGGCAATATTGCGCTGCTTCTGGCAGTGTGCCAACCGGGAGATACGATTATCGTGCAGCGAAACGTACATAAATCGGTTATAAACGGATTGAAGCTGGCTGGCGCCCGCACAGTATTTATTTCGCCTCAAATAGATGGTCGGACAGGGAAGGCGACGTCTCCGTCACTGCAGACGGTTGAGGAGGCATTAGATCGTTTTCCGGAAGCTCAGGCTGTCTTTCTGACTAATCCAAACTACTACGGCATGAGCGTTAATCTGGCGCCATACGCGAAGTTGATTCACCAATCGGATAAAATGCTGCTGGTCGACGAGGCGCACGGCGCTCACTATGGCTTTCATCCGCAGTTGCCTGTATCGGCAATACAAGCCGGTGCTGACGCCGTAGTGCAGTCGACGCATAAAACGTTGACTGCGCTTACGATGGGCGCGATGCTCCATATGCAGGGAGAGCGGCTGCCAAGGGAGGCGGTTCGCCAAGCGCTGGCGGTTGTGCAAAGCTCCAGCCCGTCTTTTCCGATCATGGCGTCACTCGATATTTCCCGAGCAATGATTGAAAGCCGCCGTGAAGCATGGTTCGAGCCCGCCATAAGCGAAGCCTGCCGTTTCCGTCAATGGCTGACTTCACGGGAGCCTCAATTGCTGCAAACGGTACATTCGCATGAACGTTCCAACGCGTATGATCAGCTTGATCCGCTTCGTATATTACTGTCTGACGCAACGGGGTCGCGCTCGGGCTACGAGCTGCAGAACGTGCTGGAGCAGCACAATGTTTGGGCTGAAATGGCCGATCCGCGTCACGTTGTTTTGTTGTTTGGCATTCAGGCCAGCCCATCGGACACCGAACGATTAATGGAAGCCTGCGAGCATTTGGAGCGTGTAATTGCAGAAGCATCAAAAAATATAAGCAGTACGACGAAAGCTTACTCTATTGAAGCAACGACTCCTAGTCTTCACTTGGCTGCTGATGCACAAAGCGATGAGATCCGAGTTGGGGCTCCAATTATAATGTCGCGTGCAGCAGCTTCTTCTATTCGTATACCGCTGGAGGAGGCAGAAGGCCGCATAGCGGCTGAAATGGTCGTTCCTTATCCTCCTGGCATTCCAATCGTCTATCCCGGCGAACGGCTAACGGCTGCTTCCATTCGCTACATTGGGCAGCTTGCGGCTCATCGTGCCAAATTCCAAGGAGCTGCCGATCCGTCCATGCGTACGATAGAAGTGCTTCATTAACTTGATCCTGCCGAAAGATAAGTAAATCTTCATTGTACAAGAATATAGGCTTTGCTAGAATGGTAGTACAACGGCTTGTTGTTGATATAGATGGATAGAGTAGGAGCTTAGACAAGTGAACAATGGTATTTTTATAACGATAGAAGGCGGAGAGGGTTCAGGCAAAACAACACTGATCGAGCGTCTTGCGCATACGATGCAGCAGCGGGGGCAGATCGCCGTCACGACGAGAGAGCCTGGAGGCATTCCAATTGCCGAACAAATTCGCTCGGTTATTCTCGATCGGAGCCATACCGGTATGGATGCCCGAACCGAAGCGCTGCTCTACGCGGCGGCTCGACGCCAGCACTTGGTTGAGAAAGTAGCGCCAGCACTGCAAGCCGGCCAGATCGTCATTTGCGATCGCTTCGTTGATAGCAGCTTGGCTTACCAAGGGTATGCGCGCGAGCTTGGCATGGAGGAAGTGTGGTCGATCAACCGTTTTGCGATTGGCGATTGGATGCCGCAACTGACCGTCTACTTGGACATTGATCCATCCGTCGGACTGAACCGCATAAGCAGGGCTTCCGAGCGAGAAGTGAATCGGCTCGATCTGGAATCGCTGGCATTTCATAAGCGGGTCAGGGAAGGCTATAGGGAATTGCTTAAGCGTTACCCAGAGCGGATAGTACGCGTTGATGCAGAGGGAACGCCAGAACAGGTTTTTGCCGATGTATTGGCTGTTGTCGATGCTAGGTTTAAAGGATTTTTTGCGAATGATACGAATTAATAAAGGTATTCATATATGGGAGGTATGAGGATGAAGCTAGTCATTGCGATCGTGCAAGATAAGGATAGCAATCGGTTGTCCAATGCGTTGGTGAAGGATGGTTTTCGAGCGACCAAGCTTGCAAGTACGGGCGGTTTTCTTCGTGCAGGCAATACGACATTCATGATCGGGATTGAGGATGAGCGTGTTCATGAGGTGCTTCAAGTCATTGGCTCCAATTGCAAAGTAAGAGACCAGCTGGTTACTCCTGTATCGCCGATCGGTGGCTCGACGGATTCTTATATTCCATTCCCTGTGGAAGTGCAAGTAGGCGGCGCAGCGGTATTCGTCGTACCGGTGGAACGGTTCGAACATTTCTGATTTGAAAATGAGCGGATGTCATGATGTAAGGACGTGAAACGATGAAGATAGATCCGGGATTTCGCCCGCTAGGGCAAAACCGCGCCAGCACAGATACGACGAATAAACCGGTGCAAATGAAAAGTTTCTCAGACGCAATGGTGCAGCAGGACGCGCAACGGACGCAAGAGCAATTGCAGCAGAAGCTGCAGGACATTCATAATCAAGGCGAGAGGCTCGCTAGGACGATGACCGTCCGCGAGCTAAAGCTGTATCGCCAGATGGTTAAGCGGTTTCTGGAAGATACGGTGCGCCGAGGCATCGGCCTTAAGGAATTGCGCGGATTCGACCGAAGAGGGCGGACTAAACGTTACAAGCTGCTGGAAGAAATTGATGAAGCGCTCGTAGCAATGGCCGAGGAGCTGCTCGATAGCGAGCAGGGAAGAATTGAGCTGTTAGGACGAATTGGCGAAATTCGCGGCATGCTCATTAATTTACTGTTTTAACAAGCATGAGAGTTCAAAAAGTTTAGTTTTCAGCAAAAAAGCAATGCTTACGAAGCTGCGTTTTATTTAAAACGCTTTAGAAGGTTGGATGAAGCCGGGAATGAGGATCGGAGCGTAGGCAAGATTCGATGCCGAGTCTACTTTCAGTAAAGCTTCGTGATCAAAAGCAGACTTTTTGAACTTCTTTTAAAGGAAGGATTCGAGCAACGATGAGCATGGAACAAATAGCCGGTCAATGGAAAGCGAAGCGAATTTTGAAGCACGCGCTTCAAAGCGGCAAAGTGTCGCATGCTTATTTATTTAGCGGGCCTTCCGGAACGGGGCGGCTTGCATTAGCGCGAGCGTTCGCCAAAGCTTTGTTTTGCACGGCGGGCGGCGACGACGCTTGCGGAGAATGTTTGGAATGCCGAAAGTTTGATAACGGCAATCAGCCGGATCTAATTATGATCGAGCCTGACGGCCAATCGATCAAGATCGATCAAATCAGAGAGCTGCAGCGGGGCCTTGCCTATCGCGGCAGCGGCGACAGCCGGAAGATTTATATAATCGAGCGCGCTGACAAAATGACGCTCCAGGCCGCGAACAGCCTGCTTAAATTTTTGGAGGAGCCTTCATTTCCCGTTGTTGCGATATTGATCACGGATAATGGACAAGCCATGCTTCCGACCATTCGCTCGCGTTCGCAGCTGGTGCCGTTCTTACCGTTTTCACCTGCAGAAATGCTGAAAGCTTTAGTGGACGAAGGCCATCCTCCGACGCTTGCTCGCGCTGCGGTGCAGTTGAGCTCAGGATTGGATGGAGCTAGAGAAATCATCCAACAGAATCAGTTTGCAGAAATCAGAAACGTAGTGATACAATTAGGAAAGGAAAGTCTGACCCGATTCACCGCGGCAATGATTTCCATACAACAGCAATTTTTCAAGACAGATATAGGCAATCAACCACAACTGCTGTTATCGTTATTGGCGTTATGGTTCAAAGATATGATTCAATTTCAAGCTGGAAGACAAGAAAGCATCGTTTATATAGATCAGTTGGAATGGATAAGCAAGCATGCGTTCAGCCGTCCGATTGAAGGATGGATTGCGTGCATCGAGCATACGCTTGAAGCGGGCAAACGCATTCGCTCTAATGTAGCGCCTCAGCTGGCAGTAGAGCAATTATTGGTAAACCTACAGGAGGGCTAAACCCTTGTATAATGTCGTCGGCGTCCGCTTTAAGAAAGCGGGCAAGATTTATTACTTTGATCCGGCCTTACACCCGGTGGACAAGGACCAGCATGTCATTGTCGAGACGGCAAGAGGAATCGAGTACGGCAAAGTGGTGGTAGGACAGAAGGTCGTCGGTGAAGCAGATGTCGTCCTCCCGCTTAAAAAAGTGATCCGCATCGCAAGCGATGTAGACGCGAAGGTTGTGGAAGAGAATCGTTCCGCCGCCAAGAATGCGTTTGCCACTTGCTTGGACAAGATTAAGGATCATCAGCTGAAAATGAAGCTCGTTGACGTCGAATTTACATTCGACCGCAACAAAATCATTTTTTATTTTACAGCTGAAGGCCGTGTCGATTTCCGTGAGCTGGTTAAAGATTTGGCCAGCGTATTCCGTACCCGCATTGAGCTAAGGCAAATTGGCGTGCGCGACGAGGCGAAGATGCTTGGCGGCATCGGGCCTTGCGGACGAGTGCTTTGCTGCTCGTCGTGGCTGGGAGATTTCGAGCCGGTATCGATCAAAATGGCCAAGGACCAGAACTTATCGTTGAATCCTACGAAAATTTCGGGATTATGCGGACGTCTTATGTGCTGCCTGAAATATGAGCATGACAATTACGAAAGTGTGCGGGAAGAGCTTCCGTCCATCGGCAAAATTGTCATTACCTCTTTGGGTGAAGGCAAGGTAACAGGCATTAATGCTGCTTCGAAGTCGGTTTATGTACAGCTGTTTGATGTACCCGGCAAACCGAAAGAGATGTCCATGGATGATGTCGTCGTAAAGTAAATAGACGACGTTGCGATTACGCTAGACTATGATTAATGCTCTGGGGTGAAAACTTGGAGAAAAAAGAGATTTTCGAACAAATGGACGCGCTGGATAATCGGATGGGACAATTCCATTCCGAGCTTGGCGCTTTGAAGCAGCAGGTTAAAGCGCTGCTTGAAGAAAATAAACAATTGAGCCTTGAGAACAGCCAGTTGCGCAAGATATTGAAGCGGGAAACGCAGCGAGAGGCGTCGAGTTCGCGCAGCGTTACGTCGAATGCCGAGAGTAAACGCCAGAAAACTCAAGCAGCGGCAGCATCCGTATCTTATGCAACCGAGGATCACAATCACGATTACGACGATCCGTTCTCATCAGCGCAGCATGGCGTCAGTGAAGGCCATGATAATCTGGCAAGGCTCTATCATGAAGGCTTCCACATTTGCAACGTGTACTACGGGCATTTGCGGACAGAGGGAGATTGCCTATTCTGTCTTTCCTTCTTGAACAAATAGCACTAGTAAAATTGGCTGCCGTCCTTGCAAAGAGGACGGCATCTTTATGTAAAGGGAGCAGAAGCTAAAGTGGAAGAAATGATTAAGCTTGAAGCGAATGAGCGGATCGATGATTTAATGACTGAGACGGGACTCAAAATTATTCAAAGCCGTGAAGTGTTCAGCTTCTCGATTGATGCCGTCTTGCTGTCTAAATTTGTGACGGTTCCGAAACGGGGCAAAATTGTCGACTTATGCAGCGGAAACGGTGTCATACCGATGCTGCTAACAACGCGCACGCAAGCGCAAATTGACGCTGTTGAAATACAGCCGCGTCTGGCCGATATGGCGCGCCGCAGCATAGCGATGAATGGGCTGGGCGGACAAGTCAATATCATTGAAGCCGACCTTCGCAACTATATGAAGGAGGCTGGCAACGGCGTATATGATGTTGTAAGCGTCAATCCGCCTTATATGGCGGCGCCTGACGGAGATCATAATGAGAATGAGCATTATGCGATTGCAAGGCATGAAATTTACTGTACGCTGGACGACGTCATTCATGCGAGCGCAAGGCTTGTCCGTTCGGGCGGTAAGGTGGCGATGGTCCATCGTCCGTCCCGCTTTATCGACATTATGGAAACGATGCGCAAATACCGAATGGAGCCGAAGCGGGTACAGTTCATTCATCCGAATGCTCGCGGCGAGGCCAATATGGTATTAATAGAAGCAATACGCGACGGAAAACCGGAATTGCGCGTGCTGCCGCCAATTATGGTATATGAGTAGAGGGAGGTGATTCGCCGATGATCAGCATACAGAAGAGCTTTAAAGAACAATCGCAGCATGAAGCGGGCACGCTGTATTTGGTTGCAACGCCGATCGGCAACTTGGAGGATATGACCTTTCGCGCTATTCGGACGTTAAAAGAAGTACAGCTTATTGCAGCGGAGGACACGAGGCAGACGCGGAAGCTGCTCACTCACTTTCAGATTGCGACCAGGCTTGTCAGCTATCATGAGCATAACAAGCAGGCAAGCGGCAGCGAACTGATTCGATTGCTTGAAGAAGGGCAATCCATTGCGCTCGTCAGCGATGCCGGTCTGCCGGCCGTGTCCGATCCGGGAGCTGATCTCGTTGCGGAAGCCGTTGCAAACGGTATTAAAGTCGTACCGATACCGGGGGCCAATGCTGCGCTGTCCGCGCTCATTATTTCTGGAGTATCAACAGAACGGTTTCTGTTTACCGGATTTCCGCCGCGCGACAAAAAGCCGCTCAAAAACTGGCTGACCGATCTAAGCGGACTGCCCTATACATTAATGACTTACGAATCGCCGCATCGGCTGCGCAAAACGCTTGAAGCGATGCTGGAGTGTCTGGGTGACCGACGAATAGCAATGGTTCGCGAGCTGACAAAACGGCATGAAGAGGCTGCGCGAGGTACGATTACGGAGTGTCTGGCGCATCTGGAGGAGCATCCGCCATTAGGCGAGTATTGCCTCATTATCGAGGGTGCGGATGCGGCGGCGGAAGCGGGCCGAATTACAGGCGATGCAGAAGCTGCCGAGGCTTGGTGGACGGCGCTTGATTTAGAAGCGCATGTCGCTCATTATGAAGGCGAGCATGGACGCAAGGAAGCGATCAAAAAAGCGGCAGCCGATCGCGGCTTGTCGAAACGGGATGTGTATAACGCAGTGAACCGATAATCGCTGCGTTATCTTTTCTGTGGACAAAAAAAAGACCTTCCTGGCCGGGTTCTAGCACAGGAAGGCATCAAGGAGTATAAAAAAGGTTAGAATTAACATGTGAATAACTCTATTATAACCTATTTTTTTTATTTTGTCACAGGAGTAGGCATTTCTGATAGACAAATATGGCAAACAATTTTTCCTTTGAAGTACGAAACGTTCTCTGCATTGCCGCAGAAGATACAAGCAGGCTCGTATTTCTTCAGCATGATGCGCTCTCCATCTACATAGATTTCGAGAGCGTCTTTCTCGCCGATACCAAGAGTACGGCGCAATTCGATTGGAATAACGACACGACCCAGTTCATCGACCTTGCGAACAATACCTGTAGATTTCATCATAATTAGTGTTTCCCCTCTCAAAAAGTGATTTCGTCACTATTCGACATATTTTTTCTATTTGTGTTTACTATAATACCAACGATTACCAGAATAGTCAACCATCATTATTGGGATATCTATTGGAAATATGGAATTTGACTATATAGTAAGGGTCATATTAATCTTACTATAGAATACAACAGCTTCGACATTTTGGAAACTAATTTGCGACACTATTCGACATGTTAACAAGGTTTTGTGTCGAAAATATGAACAAAAGGGGTTGAAATGGCGAATGAATCTGAACATAACCGAGGAAAAGGTGTTCAAGGATCCGGTACACAAATATATCTATGTACAGGATCAAACGATCTGGGATTTGATCAACACGAAAGAGTTTCAACGGCTTAGAAGAATTCGTCAATTGGGAACCTCTTACTTAACTTTCCATGGAGCCGAGCATAGCCGTTTCTCTCATTCGCTTGGCGTCTACGAAATTACGCGGAAAATTATTTCTCAATTCGAGCGCAATCAATATCCAGGGTGGCCGAATGAAGAGAAGCTGCTTGCGCTTTGTGCGGCACTGCTTCATGATGTCGGTCATGGGCCGTTCTCCCATTCGCTGGAGGAAGTATTCGACACGCATCATGAACAATGGACGTGCAGCATTTTGCTTGAGGATACGGAAGTGAACCGCATACTTAGACAAGTATCGGATGATTTTCCAGAGAAAGTAGCAGCTGTAATTCGCAAAACTTATCCAAATCCGATCGTTGCGGGATTAATCTCCAGCCAGATGGATGCCGACCGTATGGATTACTTGCTGCGGGACGCTTATTTTACAGGCGTCAATTACGGCAATTTCGATTTGGAACGTATATTGCGCGTACTTCGTCCAGTTCAGGGCAAAATTGTCGTTAAGGAAAGCGGGATGCATGCGATCGAGCACTATTTGATGTCCCGATATCAAATGTATTGGCAAATCTACTTCCATCCGGTGACAAGAAGCTCGGAAATCATTTTGCGGCAAATTTTCCGCAGAGCGAAGGAGCTGTACGAGAAAGGCCATGCATTCGATTGGATGCCTGACCCTATTCGCAAGCTGTTGGACGGAACGATTACGGTACAGTCTTATTTAAAGCTCGATGAAGCTTATGTACAGGCCGCATTCCTTCATTGGGAGGATGAGCCGGATACGCTGTTGTCTGACCTGTGCAGCCGGTTCTTAAATCGCCGTTTATATAAGTACATAACGATCCCGGATCCTGACGAATCTTTATTAGAAGAAATAAGTCGGCAGTTCATCGCAATCGGTTTAAATCCCGCCTATCATATGGAGATCGATTTTCCGTTCGACCAGCCGTATGACGTTTATCGCCCCGACTCGAAAAAAGCTGGAAAAGAGGAGAAAACGCCGATTTTGCTGTTGGATGAACAGGAAAGCTTAATCGAAATATCCGCTAAATCCGACATCGTACGATCGATTACCGGACTTCATCAGGGGGAATATCATTTGTACTATCCGGAAGAGCCGTTGATCGGATCGAAGGACAAACTGAGCCCTGCGCTGCGCGAGCTTTTTAAAATATAAGAATTTATAAGTTTACATTTATAAATACGCTTATATTTCATCGCGAAACGAGCTTTGCCGCCAAAGGACGGCGAAAGCCGTTTACGCTTAAGCTGTAAGAAAGCGTTTGCGAAACGGCTAAAATAATGATTGTACAAACCCTATATATAATAGAAGAAGTATGAAAAAAAAGGAGTATTTCAATGGCTAATTTATTCGACACACATACGCATATGGACTCACCGAAATTCGACAGCGACCGCGCTGAGGCAATCGCCAGAGCGCGCGAAGCGGGAGTCGAATTAATGGTTAATATCGGCTTCAATCGGGAGACGATTCCGACGACGATTGCGCTTGCTGAGCAGTATGATTTTATTTACGCGGCAGTCGGATGGCATCCGGTCGACAGCATCGAAATGCAGCCGGGCGATCTGGAATGGATCGAGCAGCTTTGCGCCCATCCAAAGGTCGTCGCCATCGGCGAAATCGGCCTTGATTATCACTGGGATACTTCACCTAAAGAGGTGCAGCATCGCGTATTCCGCGAGCAGATCCGACTGGCCCGAAAAGTAAGGAAACCGATCGTTATTCACAACCGCGATGCGCATGAGGATATTGTGAAAATTTTGAAGGAAGAAAACGCTTCCGAGGTCGGAGGCGTGATGCATTGTTTTTCCGGAAGCTGGGAAACGGCAAAAAAATGCCTCGATATGAACTTCTATATTTCGTTTGGCGGACCGGTCACATTCAAAAATGCCAGAGTGCCGAAAGAGGTTTTGGAAAGGGTTCCATTAGACCGATTATTGATCGAAACGGACTCCCCCTATTTGGCGCCTCATCCGTTCAGAGGGAAGCGAAATGAGACCGCTTTTGTTTCCTATGTAGCGGACACTGCAGCAGAAATAACAGGAAAAAGTAAGGATGAAATTGCAAAAATTACAATGGAAAACGGTAAAAAATGTTTTGGTATTGTTTAAAAACGGCTAAAAAAGGGAGAATGAGCGACCTTTGAAGCGATAAAACTGATTTTACCTCCGAAAATCGGCAGTCTTTTCCGTAATAATCCTGAAATTTAGCTAAAATCGTCTTTTATCCGTTCTTTACAATTGGCTCTCCGTGAAGGTATGATTCATTTCAGAGCTTTAAATTTTTGTATTGGATTTCCAGTTGACGCTTAATTTCCGAAATGGAAAGCGGGGGAACCAGGCATCTGAACTGCAGCCGATAAATGGCCGAATGCAGGGATGAGGCTTTGAATTCTCAATGGGGTGAATTTGGCGGCGTTTGCCATGAGCATTCGACCGTCGATAGGGCAGCTCTCTTGCCCGAATCCGACAGCTAACCTCGTAAGCGTGTATAGAGAGCGATCAATCTCGTGCATTTACCATTCCTGATGTCTATTTGACTTTTGGGAAGCCACGAAACAGATCCTCTGTCGATGGCTTCTTTTTATTTTCCAGTTGGCTAACGAATTGGAAAAGTCGGCATTGGGCGCGTTAAGGGCATGGCGCACGGGGCAACACACTGGAGCGTGCTCAGCACGCCAATATACTTAATAGTCACGTCAATTATGATCATGCGTCACACAAGGGCGACGGGGCTATGAAGGAGGACCGATTGAAGTGGGAATGATCCAGGTTAAGGAACCCCATGGGAAACGATCATCCATTATGTCTTTCGCATTGCGATGGAAGCATGAAAACTTGCGTTTGATTGTTCTAAGTGCAATTATTTCAATCGCTATGACTTTCATGTTTTTGGTGTTGTTGTACGGAACGGCTGACAAAAGCGTATCCGTAGTAGTGAATGGACAAGAAACCGTTGTGAAAACAAAACAATGGGTCCTGCAACGCCTACTGGATGAACAAGCTATTACGATTGGCCCATATGACGAGGTCTCGAAGCCTCTGAATGGGTCGATCAAAGACGGTGACCGGATCGAGATTAATTTCGCAGTTCCGATCGTTGTAATAGCGGACGGCAATACATCAACGGTGTACACGACGGAGAAGACTGTAAAAGCAGCGATCGATGAATTAAATATTGCTGTACGCGATCAGGATCGAGTATCGCCTTCTCTTGGCACGCCGTTGACTAGCGCGATGACGGTTACCGTCACGCGAGTCGATACGAAAGTGTCTGAGACAGAGAGAGTGACTCCATTCTCGGTCGTGAAGAAACAGGATCCGAAGCTTGAGGAAGGCAAGGAGAAGCTGGTGCAAACCGGCAAACAGGGCCTTGTCGTCGAGCAAGTGGAGAAAAAGTATGAGAACGGCGTGCTCGTATCTCAGAAGATTGTCAATAAGGTTGTGCAGACAGCTGCAGTTAATCAGGTTGTTGCCGTTGGTACGAAAAAACCGGAAGTGCAGACGTTGTCGGCAAACAACGCTTCCTACACGAAGAGCGGCGTAACGTTCAAAGCGAAGAAAGTTTTGAATAATGTTACGTTGACGGCTTATACCGCCGACGTGGAGTCGACAGGCAAGGATGAAAGCCATCCGCAGTTCGGCATTACCGCATCCGGAACGAAGGTGCAGGAAGGCCGCACGATTGCGGTTGACCCGGACGTCATCCCAATCGGCTGGTGGGTCTATATCGAAGGCATCGGCTTCCGCCGTGCTGAGGATACAGGCAGCGCCGTAAAAGGCAATAAAATCGACGTTTATTTCGACAGCGCGAAGATCGCTAATAAGTTTGGTCGTAAGAAAGGGTACACCGTGTACGTACTCGGACCGAATAAGCCATCGGCAAGCTAGTCGAACATGGCATTTACCGCTTCAAGTTGTGAAGTCGGTACGAATATGCAATGATAAGGGAAGAGGCACAGCCTCTTCTTTTTTTTTCATGTAGTTAGACGGCTGCAACGGGTGTAAAGTTGCGGTTTGAAATGACAATCACAAGCATTATTTCTACATATGGACGCGCCTGCTGGCTTGTTCAGCCGAGAGGCGGCCGCCGTTGCATAAAGAAAGGGATGTTAGGCCTTGATTAAGGAAATTATCGTAGTAGAAGGAAAAGACGATACAGTTGCCGTTAAGCGGGCTGTGGAGGCCGATACGATCGAGACGAACGGCTCTGCCATCGGCGAGGAAGTGCTGCGCCGGATCGAGCTTGCGATGGAACGCCGCGGCGTTATTATTTTTACCGATCCCGATCATGCGGGAGAACGTATTCGTAAAATCGTCTCCAGGCGGGTGCCGGGCTGTAAACATGCTTTTCTGCCGCAAGAGAAGGCGTTGTATAAGGGGGATATCGGCGTTGAGAACGCGAGTCCGGAAGCCATCCGCCAAGCGCTCTCCGAGCTGCGCACGGAAAGCCCGGAGGGCGAGGACGGCGGAGAGATCGTCTGGGACGATCTAATGGCTGCAGGTCTTATCGTTCATCCCGATGCGGCCAACCGGCGGCTGGCGATGGGCAAGCTGCTGGGCATTGGCTATGCGAATGGCAAAACGTTTTTCAAACGGTGCGCAAGCTTCCGTATTTCCCGCGAGGAATTTAATGAAGCGCTGCGCCAAATGGAACAGGGACAGGAGTGACGAGAAGTGGCGGACATAATGAAGGCGGCTGAGGTCGCAACACCAAAGCGGACGAAAGAGATTATTGCGAAATACGGATTTTCATTCAAGAAAAGCTTAGGTCAGAACTTTTTGATCGATCAGAACATTTTACATAAGATCGTTTCGGCGGCAGGATTGGATAAGACGAAGGGCGCGCTTGAGATCGGGCCGGGCATCGGCGCTTTGACGCAGCATCTGGCTGCCGAAGCGGGCAAAGTGACAGCCGTCGAAATCGATCCGCGGCTAATCCCGATTTTGCGGGACGTGCTTGAGACGGAAGAGCATGTAGAAGTTGTGCACGGAGATGTGCTCAAGCTCGATCTGAAAAAGCTGTTCGAAGAACGTTTTGCCGACATGTCCGGCGTCAGCGTCGTGGCTAATTTGCCTTATTATGTAACAACGCCGATTTTGATGAAGCTGCTGGAAGAGAAGCTGCCGCTGGAGAATATCGTCGTTATGATTCAGAAGGAAGTGGCGGAGCGGATGGCAGCTAAGCCAGGCGGCAAAGAGTACGGCAGTTTGAGCGTGGCCGTGCAGTACTATTGCGAGCCGTCGATTGTGTGCACAGTGCCGCATACGGTGTTTATCCCGCAGCCAAACGTCGATTCGGCTGTTATTAAGCTTGCTTTGCGCGATAAGCCGCCGGTTGATGTGACGGACGAGGCGCATTATTTCCGCATCGTTCAGGCGAGCTTCGCGCAGCGCAGAAAGACGCTCGCGAACAATTTGACCGCATTCGTGGGCAAAGAGCGCCGCGAGGAGCTGACGCAGCTGCTGAACAGCATAGGAATCGATCCGGTCCGCCGCGGCGAGACGCTGTCGCTCGAAGAATTCGCCCGCATCAGCCGCGCCTTCATCGAAGCGGGCTGGCAGGGTAATTGAATTGATAAGAGCTGAGGAGATGTGAAGAGAAAGGTTGAGCTGGAGGAACGACAGTGCCCGCCTTTGGATAATGAGTGACTTTGAGCTCCGCTCAAAGATCCTGATGTCAGGCCGGAAGCCAACCTTTCTCGCAGCAGCGGTCAGACTCTGCAACAATTCATCCGATTAGGCACACTCCACCGTAAACACCCATACGATAGACGAAGAGGTGATTTACCCATGAAACAAGGGGACCTGGTCGTCCGCAAATCGTATGGCGGTGACGTGCTGTTCCGAGTTGAAGATGTTCGATCCGAGCGAGCGTTGTTGAAAGGCACGGACTACCGATTGCTTGCGGATGCGCCGATTCCCGATTTGTCGGTTGTACGCGACCCCGAATCGACGAGAGCGACTCAGCAAGTGCGTATAAAAGTAAACGATTCCTTGAAACGCATGCGACAGCAGCGAGAGCAACAAGCGATACAAGCAAATGCCGAAATCAGGCTGGCCGCACAGCAAGCGCAGACGCAGTCGCAAGCTCAGCAGTATTTTGAGCTGCCGGGTAAAGTGTTACATCTCGATGGCGACGGCAACTACTTGCGAAAAAGCATGCAGCTATATGAAACGATGAAAGTGCCTGCGCACGGCGTGCACGCGCACGAGTCGCAAATGGCTGACTTGCTTTATCAGCTGCTGCCGCAGGTGAAGCCGGACATTGTGGTCATCACTGGACATGATGGCGTGCTGAAGAGCAAAGCAAACGGCGATTTGTACAGTCTGGGCAGCTATAAAAATTCGCAAAGCTTCGTAAACGCCGTTCGCGTCGCAAGAGCATACGAGAAAAGCCGCGATGGTCTGATCGTGGTGGCGGGCGCATGCCAATCGCATTTTGAAGCGCTGCTTCAAGCGGGTTCCAACTTCGCCAGCTCGCCGGGACGAATATTGATCCATGCCCTTGATCCGGTCTACATTGCGATCAAGGCCAGCTATACGTCGATTCGCGAAACGATAAACCTCTCTGACGTTGTAAATGGCACGATAAGCGGGATCGACGGTGTAGGCGGCATTGAAACGATAGGTAGATGCCGGAAGGGACTGCCAAAGCCGAAGGCGGCAGCGATCGCTTCCTTGAAATTAATGAACGGATAATAGGAACAGGGTATGGGCTCTATAGGGGCTCTACCCTGTTTTTTATAAATTATGCACTGAACCAAAAAAATTAGAAAAATCACCGTTGACAAGTAAAACGCTTGACTGCTATAATATTTTGTTTCATTTGACAACATCCCTCTTTTTGGTTATAATGGACAAGGAAAGAGGTGGTAGTGGACAATGGCAAAAAATACGCTATTGGAAATAAAGCGAAGCTTGGAAGCTCACGTTGGTTCCAAAATCCGTCTTCGGGCAAATGGCGGTCGTCGCAAGACCATCGAACGAACCGGAACATTGGAAGAAATCTACCCTTCTGTTTTCATTGTGAAACTGGATCAAGAGTCTCACGCCTTTAAGCGTGTCTCTTACAGTTATGCGGATATACTGACGGAGTCGGTGGAAGTGACCGTGTGCAATGATGAAGGTCAAGTCCGAATTACCCATCTGGAGCCTTAAGGCTTGAAATGAGTTTAGACGCGAATGGACAACCCATTCGCGTTCTTTTTTTATACGCTCGGCTGAGCGTATCGCATCCTTCGGCGAGGCGCATACTAAAGCGCAGCAAATCGATTCGATTCAAGGAGGGATTCGCATGAGCCGCAGAAGAAATGTAATGTCGGAGCAGTTGAAATATGAGCTTGCCAAAGACCTTGGCTTTTCCGGAAAGGTGGACAAGGAGGGCTGGGGAGCCATTACGACGAAAGAAGCAGGAAACATGGTGAAGCGAGCCATCCAGCTCGCCGAGCAAGCCGCTGCGAATAAAACCAATCAGCCGTAATGAGCGCGAGCTCAAGCACGCATTGGTCAAACCAGAAGCTAAGAGCGGGCGCTTGAATTCGGGCGCGTCAACCTCTTAGCTTTTCTTGTGCCCGTTTGCTATAATATTGTTTAAGCTAATGATACGAACGGGAGAGCTTAATGATGAAAATATATGAGAAAGCGCCGGCCAAAATCAATCTGCTGCTCGACGTGCTCCGAAAGCGCGAAGACGGCTTCCACGAAGTCGAGATGATTATGACGATGGTAGACCTTGCGGATCGTCTCGAGATGGAAGAACTGCCGCGGGATACGATCATTATTTCAAGCCAAGCCGGATACATACCGCTGGATGAGAAAAATCTGGCTTTCCAAGCGGCCAAGCTCATCAAAGAACGTTATGACGTGCGAAAAGGCGTATACATTCATTTGGATAAAAAAATACCGGTCGCAGCAGGCCTTGCCGGCGGCAGCAGTGATGCCGCAGCCGCACTGCGCGGATTGAATCGTCTGTGGGGGTTGCAAATACCGGAGGACGAGCTATGCCGGCTGGGCGCAGAGCTCGGCTCTGACGTACCGTTCTGCGTAACGGGCGGAACAGCTGTTGCTCGCGGGCGCGGCGAGAAGCTTGAGCCGATTGCAAGCCCGCCGCAATGCTGGGTCGTCCTTGCCAAGCCCCCGATAAACGTATCGACGGCGGACGTTTACGGCAAGCTCAGAGCCAACGAGCTGAGCGCTTCCGATCATCCATCGACAGCAGGCATGATCTCGGCCATCGAACGCGGTTCGTTTGGCGATGTTTGCGACGGACTGGGCAATGTGTTGGAGAAAGTGACGCTGGATCTATATCCGGAAGTGCTGCAATTGAAAGAAAGCATGCAGCGGCTGGGGGCTGACGGCGTGCTTATGTCTGGAAGCGGGCCGACCGTATTTGGCCTTGTCTCCAAAGAAGCGAAGCTCGCGCGCATTTACAACGGGCTTAGAGGCTTTTGCAAAGAAGTGTACGTGGTAAGAATGCTTACATAGCATTGACGTTTATATTGATTAAATCCGTATAAAAATGTTATATTGTCATTATATTATTCGGATTTAGTGGGAGGGAGATGGCTTTGAAAAAGTTGAAGCGAAGCGCAAGACTGGTAGAAATGACGCAGTACCTGCTTAGTCGTCCTCACACGTTAATATCGTTGACAGCTTTTGCCGACCGATATCAGTCTGCGAAATCATCCATAAGCGAAGATCTAGCCATTATTAAAGAAGTTTTTGAAGAAGAAGGCTTCGGTGAATTGAACACGCTTGCGGGCGCTGCCGGCGGCGTTAAGTTTACGCCTAAGATGCATACGGAAGAAGCACTATCCATTATGAAAAATATTTGCCGCCAGCTGGGCCAGCCGGAAAGAGTGCTGCCGGGCGGCTATTTGTATATGACCGATATGCTGGGCCAACCAGAGCTCCTGGCTGATATCGGCCGCATGTTTGCAACAGCATTTGCAAGCAGCAACATTGATGTCATTATGACGGTCGAGACGAAAGGGATTCCGCTGGCGTATGCTGTGGCCTCCTGTTTGAACCTGCCGGTCGTTATCGTACGCCGCGACAACAAAGTAACCGAAGGCTCGGCGGTGAGCATCAACTATGTTTCCGGCTCCAATAAGCGGATACAGACGATGTCGCTGGCGCGCCGCGCGCTGAAAGAGCAGTCGAGAGTGCTGATCATTGACGATTTCATGAAAGCAGGCGGCACGATTCAAGGGATGATGGATTTGCTGCATGAGTTCAAGGCGACCGTTGCGGGCGTCGGCGTGTTCGTCGAGTCCGGGGAAGTGGAATTGGAAGAACGTCTGCTGGAGGATTACGTATCGCTTGCGAAATTGACAGCAGTGGATATGAAGACGAAGCAAGCGACGGTTGAGCCGGGAAATTATTTCAAAGTATAGTTATGAAAGGCTGGGAATTGACGTGACGCAGAAACAAACTCCGCAAGTGATCTCTACCGATAAGGCGCCTGCCGCAATCGGTCCTTATTCGCAAGCGATCAAGCTTGGCGGCTTGCTGTTCACATCGGGACAAATTCCGTTGAACGCTGCCGGCGAATTGGTCGAGGGCGGAATCGAAGAGCAAACGCATCAAGTGTTCCAAAACTTGAAAGAGGTTCTTGCAGAAGCGGGAGCAACATTCCAAGATGTTGTGAAAGCAACGGTCTTCATGAAAGACATGAATCAATTTGCTACGGTTAACGGCATCTACGCTTCCTACTTTGGCGACCACAAGCCAGCCCGTTCCGCTGTAGAGGTGGCAAGGCTTCCGAAGGATGTTCTTGTCGAAATTGAAGTCATAGCATCGACAAATGTCGAATAGCAACGAAAAACATTTAATTACAAAAAAATATTTTAAATAGAGCATATTTTTCCCAAAAAATTAGAAGGATTTTGCACAAAAACGTGGAAGTATACACCAAGTCTCAGATAGGCAAAGGTGGTGAACACAAGTGCAAATTACTGATGTAAGACTCCGCCGTGTTAATTCGGAAGGACGTATGAAAGCTATTGCTTCCATTACCATTGATAATGAATTCGTCGTTCACGATATTCGTGTCATTGACGGTAACAATGGTATGTTCGTGGCGATGCCGAGCAAACGTACTCCTGATGGAGAATTCCGGGATATCGCCCATCCGATTTCTTCGACGACTCGCGAGAAAATCCAAGCTGCAGTACTCGCTGAATACGAGCGCGCAGCAACGGAAGAAGTAGCAATCGAAGAAGGCGCATAAGCCTATCTCACAAGGTG
This sequence comes from Paenibacillus sp. NEAU-GSW1, assembly GCF_009737085.1. Taxonomy (GTDB): domain Bacteria; phylum Bacillota; class Bacilli; order Paenibacillales; family Paenibacillaceae; genus Pristimantibacillus. The sequence goes on along the minus strand of NZ_WOVL01000023.1, from coordinate 67,172 downwards.
AAACGGCTGTCGTTGTCATTTGGCCGCGCAGCACGTTTCATTCCGGGAATTATAGGTCAAGTATGCAGAAAACTTTATACTTTCCTATAATTTGAAAGAAACGTTCGTCCCATTAGGGACGACTAAGTCGTTTCTGTATGGGAGTCGCAGGAAAGGGAGCCGTAAGGCTCTCTTTTCTTTTTGCCTATTATGGGATATATTCAAAAGAAAAGTTAGCGGGAGGAATTACGGTTGAAAGTGATGGCGATTGTGCTTGCAGCAGGTCAAGGCAAGCGGATGAAATCGAAATTATATAAAGTACTGCATCAAGTAGCGGGCAAACCGATGGTAGGCCATGTTCTGAATACGGTGAAGGAAGCGGCGAGCGAACGGACGGTTGTCATCGTCGGTCACGGCGCGGAAGCGGTTCAAGCTTATTTGGGCGACCAAGCAGAATATGTGCTGCAAGAGCAGCAGCTCGGGACGGGCCATGCGGTTCGTCAAGCAGAAGGGCTGCTCGGCTCGGAAGAGGGAACGACAATCGTCGTTTGCGGCGATACGCCTCTTGTTAGAGCGGAGACGATTCGCGCCATGATCGAGCTGCACAGTTCAACTGGCGCTGCGGCGACGGTACTGACCGCTTCGTTCGATAATCCGACGGGTTATGGACGCGTCATTCGCGGAACAGACGGCGCGGTAGAGCGTATCGTCGAGCAGAAAGATTGCTCGCCGGAAGAAGCGGCCGTGAAAGAGATCAATACGGGAACGTACTGCTTTGACAATAAGAAGCTGTTTGCCGCTCTTGCCGAAGTGAAGAGCGACAACGCGCAAGGCGAATATTATTTGACCGATGTGATCGGTATTTTCCGCCGCGCGGGCGAATCTGTACAAGCCTATTGCACGAATGATTTGGCTGAGGCAATCGGCGTTAATGACCGTGTTGCGCTGGCGGAAGCTGAAGGCTATATGCGCGAGCGCATCAACCGCAAGCATTTGATCGAAGGCGTAACGCTGATCGATGCTGCTTCTACTTATATCGAGGCGGACGTTCGGATCGGTTCCGACACGATTATTTATCCGGGCACCGTACTGCGCGGAGAGACGGTTATTGGCGAGGATTGCGTCATCGGCCCGAATGCCGATATTAGCGACTCGACAGTCGGCAACGGCGCAACGGTTAAATACTCGGTCGTAGATAAATCGGAAATCGGCAATGAGAGCGCAGTTGGCCCATACGCGAATTTACGTCCTGGCTCGAAGCTTGGCGTCGGCTGTAAAATCGGCGACTTCGTCGAGTTGAAAAATGCGTCGCTTGGCGACGGCAGCAAAGTATCGCATCTTAGTTATGTAGGAGACGCTAAAGTCGGCAAAGACGTTAATATCGGCTGTGGAGCTATTACCGTCAACTATGACGGCTACAATAAATTTGTGACGGAAATCGGCGACAATGCGTTTGTTGGCAGCAACGTCAACCTCATTGCGCCAGTGAAGCTTGGCGACGGCGCGTACGTTGTCGCAGGCTCGACGATTACGCATGACGTTCCATCCGGCGATCTGGCGATTGCCCGCGAGCGTCAAGTGAACAAATCGGGCTATGCGGACAAAATTCGTGCCCGCGCAAAGGCGAAGAAAGAGAATGCGAAGAAGGGCTAAGCCCCATTCCGTGATTAATAATCGGCAGTTAAGGGAAAAGCTATACGGAAATTGACTTTACTGGGAGGTTTCCGATAGATGTCTATTCCGATGATTGCCGAGCAAAGAACGATCGGGACTAAAGGCGAGATTCGAAAGTTAAGAGCAAGCGGCAAAGTGCCGGGTGTTGTATACGGCAAGCAGCTGGCGCAGCCGTCCGCTATTGCGCTTGAAGAAAAGGAGCTGCTGGCGCTGCTGCGCTCTCATCCGAATGCGGTGCTTGATCTGGATGTGCCAGGCTCAGGCAAGCAGCCGGTCATGATCGTCGACGTGCAGCGCGAGGCGCTGACGAGACGCATTCTTCATATTGACCTGCATCAGATCAATATGAATGAGGAAGTCAAAACGCAGGTTCGCGTCGACTTTGTCGGGGAAGCGAACGGCGTCGGCGAGGGCGGCATTTTGCAGGCGCTGCTGCATGAGCTGGAAATCGAGTGCTTGCCTGCGAATATTCCAGACGCGATTGAGGTCAATGTCGCCGATCTGGAAATGGGCCAAAGCTTGCTTGTTCGCGACGTCATTGCTCCTGCCGGCATCAAGCTGCTTGCCGATCCGGAGCAGGTCGTGGTTACGGTGCTGGCGCCGCAGAAAGACCTGACCGAGGAAGAAGCGGAAGCGCAAGCGGTAGAGCTTAAGGAAGCGGCGGCAAGATCGACGGAAGCGCAAATGCACGAGGTTGATTTCGCGTAAATTTGAGTAAGGCGGCATCTTCCATGGCCCTGTGGCGTAACGTGGAGGATGCCGTTTTCCTTTTTTAGCAGGGAACGTCAGTTATGGCGTAGAATAAAGGCGTAGAATAAGATCCTGATGTAAGAAATGGAGAATACCAATATGAAGTGGATTGCAGGGCTGGGGAATCCCGGCGCCGCTTATCAAGCAACCCGGCACAACGTCGGTTTCATGGTCGTCGACGAGCTGGCGAAGCGCTGGGGCATTTCCGTTACGCAAAATAAATGCAAAGCGCTGATCGGCGAAGGGAACGTTGCAGGAACGAAGGTCGTTCTTATTAAGCCGATGACTTATATGAACCTGTCGGGGGAATCGGTTCGGGCATTTATCGATTATTTTAAAGCGGATCAGAATGACGGTCTGATTGTCTATGATGATATGGATACAGAGATTGGCAAGATTCGGCTGCGCTATCAAGGCAGTGCGGGCGGTCATAACGGCATCAAATCGCTAATCCAGCACTTAGGCACGCAGCAATTCAACCGCGTCCGCATGGGCGTCTCCCGCCCGCAGCCGGGACGGAATATCGCCGATTACGTGCTGGACAATTTTCCGAAGAGCGAACATGAGCTGTTGAAAACGATGATTGAGCAGTCTTGCGATGCGATTGAGTATTCGCTCAAAAATTCTTTTGACAATACGATGGCAAAGTTTAACCGATAGCGCCGCCTAAGCTGCGGCTAATCCGGGCATACTGAAGGGTATAACTACTCTTCAGGAGGCATACATATGGCTGTAAACTATATTTGCAGGCACTGCCGCACGTCAATGGGGACAATTGAACAAAGCGGAATTACCGAACATCAACTCGGTTTCCATTTCTTGACCCCCGAAGAACGCAGCGATATAATAGCGTATGACCCGAACGGGAACGTGACGGTTAAAGTGATTTGCGACTACTGCCGCGAGGCGCTGGAAGCAAATCCGGAGCTGCTGCTTGTAACGAATCCGCTGCAATAACGATTTCATGTTTATAGTTCAACCCAAACGAAGCTTCGCCTCCACAGGACGGCGAAGCCGTTTCTGCTTGGATAGGAGTTATACATACTCCGTTCATCATTATTGTCTATTATATATAATGGGCTTTTGTCGCCTATGGGCGGCATAGAAACGAGGTGCCTACTGTTTTGAAAGCGTTAGTACAGGCTTTTGCCGCCGATCCGGATGTGCAGTCTATTATTGCCGGCGTTCGAAAAGGGATGCGGGAGCAGATGGTGTCGGGGCTCGCAGGCTCTTCCAGACAAGTGCTTGTCGCCGCTGTTAAAGCGGATGTTGAACGGCCGCTGCTTGTTGTGACTCACAATATGTACGCTGCGCAAAAAATCGCCGAAGATTTGCAGGAATGCTTTTCTTCTAAAGAAGTGCTTTTATATCCCGCCAATGAGCTTGTAGCTGCTGAAGCGGCGATCTCGAGTCCCGAGACGCTTGCGCAGCGAATGGATGTGCTGATCAAGCTGTCCGAAGGCTTTCGCGGGATTGTTGTTGTGCCCTTTTCCGGCGTCCGCCGCTATCAGCCGATTAAGGGCGTCATGTCCGGAGCGAGAATTGAAGTGCGTGTCGGCGAATCACGGTCGATGGATGCGTTCTTGCGGCAAATGGCCGGTGTCGGCTATGTGCGCGCTGACCGCGTAGAATCCCGAGGCGAGATGAGCGTACGCGGCGGCATTGTGGACTTCTATCCGCTTACGTCGCAATCCGCGTATCGGATCGAATGGTTTGGCGACGATGTGGATTCGATTCGTGCCTTCGATCCTGCCGATCAACGCTCGCAGGACAATCTGCAAGAGCTGATTGTGCCGCCTTGCCAGGAGCTGCTGGCCGATGAGCGCCGGTTCAAATCGGCTGCCGATCATGCAGCGTCGCTGCTTGAGGCTCAATTGGACAAAATGACGGACCGGACGGCGAAAGACCGCCTGCGTACGGAAATTGGCGGCGAGATTGAGAAGCTGCGGGAGCATGTCTATTTTGCAGAAATCTATAAATATATTTCTTTGCTATATCCGGAGCGCCAGACGCTGCTTGACTATGTGCCTGAAGATACGCTTCTCATTCTCGATGAACCGACCCGTTTGATTGAGACGGCAAAACAATTGGAGCGGGATGAAGCGGAATGGGCGACGCATTTGCTCTCGAACGGCAAGTCGCTGCCAAGCTTTACGCTGGCGCGGGCGACGGATGAAGTTTTGCATCACCGCCCTTTCCAGACGCTGTTCTTGTCGCTGTTCCTGCGCCAAATTCCGCATACGCAGCCGCAAAATATTCTGAACATGACAAGCCGTGCGATGCAAAATTTCCATGGTCAGATGAACGTGCTCAAGGCGGAGATGGATCGCTGGCGCAAGACTGGCGCGAACGTGATGATGCTGGCAGGCAATGCTGAGCGAATGGACCGGATGCGCCGCGTTCTTCAAGACTATCATATCGAACCGCCAACGCTGATTGAGGGCAACCTGCAATCCGGCTTTGAGCTGCCTTCCTCGCATTTGGTCGTCATTACCGAAGGCGAGATGTTCTCGCAGAAGCAGCGCAAGGCGCGTCGCGTCGATCAGAAGATTGACAACGCCGAGCGGATTAAAAGCTATACTGAGCTCAAGGTTGGCGATTATGTCGTCCACCAGAACCACGGCATCGGCAAATATGTAGGCATCGGCACGCTCGAAATTGCCGGCATCCATAAAGACTATTTGCATATTATTTACGCTGGCGGAGATAAGCTGTCCGTTCCGATCGAACAGGTCGACATGATTCAGAAGTATGTCGGGTCGGAGGAGAAAGAGCCGAAGATCAACAAGCTCGGCGGCAGCGAGTGGACTCGGGCGAAAAATAAAGTGCGCGCGTCGGTTAAAGACATCGCCGACGATTTGATCAAGCTGTATGCGGAACGCCAATCGGCGCCGGGCTTCGCGTTTAGCTCGGATACAGCCTATCAGAACGAATTCGAAGCGATGTTTCCGTATGACGAGACTCGCGATCAGCTTCGAGCGATTGAAGAAATTAAGAAGGACATGGAGAAGTCGCAGCCGATGGACCGGCTTCTGTGCGGCGATGTCGGCTACGGCAAAACCGAAGTGGCTGTCCGCGCGGCGTTTAAAGCGGCAATCGAGGGCAAACAGGTCGCGATTCTCGTGCCGACGACCATTCTGGCCCAGCAGCATTATGAGACGTTCCGCGAGCGTTTCTCCGGCTATCCGTTCAACATTCAAGTGCTGAGCCGATTCCGCTCCCGCAAGGAGCAGAACGAAACGATGAAGGGACTGAAGGCGGGAACGGTCGATGTGGTTATCGGGACGCATCGCCTTCTGTCGCAAGATATTATATTTAAAGATTTGGGACTGCTCATTGTCGATGAGGAGCAGCGGTTCGGCGTGTCGCATAAGGAAAAGCTGAAAAAGCTGAAAACCAATGTCGACGTGCTGACGCTGACGGCAACGCCGATTCCGCGGACGCTGCACATGTCGATGCTCGGCGTGCGCGACTTGTCCGTTATCGAGACGCCGCCGGAGAACCGTTTTCCAGTGCAAACCTATGTCGTTGAATACAACACTTCCCTTGTGCGGGAAGCGATTGAACGCGAGCTTGCCCGCGGCGGGCAAGTCTACTATTTGTACAATCGGGTGCAAGGCATCTATCAAATGGCAGAGCTGATCAATTCGCTCGTTCCGGACGCCAAAGTAGCGGTAGGGCATGGCCAAATGTCGGAGCAGGAGCTGGAGAAGACGATACTCGACTTCCTGGACGGCGAATCCGATGTGCTAGTCAGCACAAGCATTATCGAGACCGGCGTCGACATTCCGAACGTAAACACGCTTATTGTGCATGATGCGGACAAAATGGGGCTGTCCCAGCTTTATCAGCTGCGCGGAAGGGTTGGCCGCTCAAACCGGATCGCTTATGCCTATTTCACCTACCAACGGGACAAGGTGCTGACTGAAGTCGCGGAGAAGCGGCTGCAGTCGATCAAGGAATTCACCGAGCTTGGCTCCGGCTTCAAAATTGCGATGCGCGACCTGGCGATTCGCGGCGCGGGCAACTTGCTTGGCGCCGAGCAGCATGGCTATATTGCCTCCGTCGGCTTCGATCTGTATTCGCAAATGCTGGCCGATGAGATTGCCGCGCGGAAAGCGTCGATGGACGGCGTTGAAGTGAAGGAAGAGCGCGCTGTCAGCACGTTGATCGACGTGAGCGTTGATGCGTACTTGCCGTCCGACTACATTTACGACAGCATTCAAAAAATCGAAATTTACAAAAAGGTCGCTACGGTTCGTTCCTTCGACGAAGCGGATGATTTGGCCGAGGAAATGATCGACCGGTTCGGCAATTTACCGCAGGCCGTCGACAATTTGCTGTCGGTTGCCCGCTTGAAGGTATACGGCAGCTTATATGGCATTGAACAGATCAGCCAAAAACAGGACGATCTTATCGTGCGGTTCGCCGAGCGGGAGCATAAACGGATCGATTCGTCCAAAGGCGATCAGCTGTGCCTGAAGTTTGAAAATCGGTTCCGTCTGAGCAATAGCCAGAAGGATGAATATCCGTCGCTGCTGTTGCGAGGCAAGGGTTTGGAGATGGATCAGAAGCTGCAGCTGCTTGAGCGGTTTTTGAAGTCGTTCAGCGAGGCGCGGATCGGAGCGGAAACGCTGCAGGATGCGACATCGGGTTAGAAAATTCGCAATGCGGAGTCGTTTTCTGTTACAATACAAACAACTTCTTAAATTGAAAGGGGATTCAACATGTTTCAGATTAAACAAGGATCGGCATGGCGCAGAAGAGCGCTGCTTGTTGTCATTGCAGTGCTTGTCATGACGCTTCTAGCGGGTTGCGGTACGAACGTTAATTATACGTTTGCCGGCGCAGGCGAAGGAACGAAGGTCGCCACCTATAAAGACGGCAATGTAACGGAACCCGAATTGAATAAATATTTGGGCGTGTTCAACATTATGCAGCCTGGGTATGAGCAAGTTTTAGAAATTCCTCAATTCAAGGAACAGTTGCTGCAGCAGTTTATATCCTACAAAATTCTTGCTGGACAGGCTTCCAAAGAGACGTTAAAGAAAGCTAAAAAAGAAGTAGATAAGCAATTCAAGGACTTCGAGAAGGCAATTGAAGAGCAAGCCGAACTGAAGAAAACGCTTGAAGAAAAAGAAATAACGAATGCGGATGTAAAGGCGTATCTGAGCTTGATGCTCGTCGTCGTTGAGCATATGAATTCGAAAGTTACGGAAGACGAAATGAAAGCCGAGTACGAGAAAAACGGCGGGAACTACAACCCGGTAACGGTTCGCCACGTGCTTGTTGCGACAACGGACCCTTCGACGGGCGAAGAGAAGCGCACGTCCGAGGAAGCGTTGAAACGCGCGAAAGAAGCAAAAGCGAAGCTTGATGCCGGCGGAAGCTGGGATGAAATCGCGAAAGAATACTCCGATGACACCGGTTCGAAGGATTCTGGCGGTCTATACGAGAATGCCAATGCTGGCGACTGGGTAGAAGGCTTCAAGAAAGCGGCTCTGGAGCAAAAGGTTGGCGTAATTGGCGATCCTGTTGAAACCGAGTACGGCTATCATGTCATTTTGGTTGAGAAGCGCGACATGAAAGCGTACGCCGATCTGGATGAAAAGACGAAAGAATCGGTGAAAAGCGCGGTTGCTTACGCGCACATGAATACGTTTATGACGGAAGAAATGCCGAAGCAAGAAGTGAAAATTACGCTTCCTGAGCCGTCTCCGTCGCCTAGCGCGTCGGCAGCTCCTGACGCATCGGCGTCGCCGGAAGCGTCTGCATCGCCAGAAGTGTCGGCTTCTCCTTCGCCATCTGCTGAAGCAAAGTAATGAACAATCGAGCGTAAACGAGCTAGGCTGCCCGTTGGCTGCATTAGCAATCGTTTCACGAATAACTAAAGCTGTCCTTGTCCGGCTCTTATGGCCGGTCGAGGGCAGCTTTTTATTTTGGGCTGTTTCGAGGGAATGTAAGGTCGAAGATGATCTTAGAGCTTGAGGTGTTAAGAAAGGGGCTGCTATGACTAGTTATGTTATATATATGTAATATATAGTTGATTTGTGTCATTATTATGTGATGTATATTCATATATTTTGGCGAAAAAGAGAAGGGATTGTGCTGATTCATCCCTTTTTGTTCCGATTTTTGATTTTTAATGTCACATATATTGACACAAAAAACTCAATCCCCCTATAATAATGATACGAACATTACCAACAAGTTCCATGTAAATGTTCGTGAATTAAACAAAAATATAGAGGCGTTGGGGAGTGGAGAGATGAAAAAGAAGTGGTTTTATCAGATGGGCTTGGTCACGGTAATGCTTAGCATGTTGCTGGCGGCTTGCGGCAACAATGAGGAACCGGTATCCACCACATCAGAAACGGGCGGTACGGAGGCGGCAGCAGAAGACGTTATTAAAGTCGGCGTGCTACATTCGTTAAGCGGAACGATGGCTATAAGCGAAGTTTCTGTACGCGATGCCGAGATTATGGCGATCGAGGAAATCAATGCGGCCGGCGGCGTACTCGGCAAGAAGATCGTTCCGGTCGAAGAAGACGGCGCATCCGACTGGCCGACTTTCGCGGAGAAAGCGCGCAAGCTTATCTCCGAGGATAAAGTCGCTACCGTATTCGGCGGATGGACTTCCTCCAGCCGTAAAGCGATGAAGCCGGTCTTCGAGGAATTGAACGGCTTGCTCTGGTATCCGGTTCAATATGAAGGTCTTGAAGCTTCCCCTAACATTTTCTATACAGGCGCTACTACGAACCAGCAGATCGTTCCGGCTGTCGACTGGCTGCTTGAGAATCGCGGCAAGAAGTTCTACCTGCTTGGCTCTGACTATGTGTTCCCGCGCACGGCTAACCTCATCATTAAAGAGCAGCTAAAAGCGAAGGGCGGAGAAATGGTCGGAGAAGAATACACGCCGCTCGGCCACACCGACTACAGTACGATTATCAGCAAAATTAAAGAAGCCAAGCCGGACGTTGTATTCAACACATTGAACGGCGACAGCAACGTGGCTTTCTTCAAGCAGTTGAAAGACGCGGGCATTTCGGCGGAAGATATTACGACGTTGTCCGTATCGGTAGCCGAAGAAGAAATTCGCGGCATCGGCGTCGATGTGCTGCAAGGCCACCTGGCGGCATGGAACTATTACCAAACGACAGATACCCCGGCGAACAAAAGTTTCGTTGAAAACTATAAGAAGAAATACGGCGAAGACCGCGTTACGGCCGATCCGATCGAAGCGGGCTACGCAGCGGTGTACTTATGGAAAGCGGCAGTGGAGAAAGCCGGCTCGACTGATGTAGCGAAAGTGAAAGAAGCGGCGAAGGATCTCGAGTGGGATGCTCCGGAAGGCAAAGTGAAAATCGACGGTGAGACGCAGCATATTTACAAAACCGTTCGGATCGGCGAGGTTCAAGCTGACGGACAATTTAAAGAGCTGTGGAATTCCGGAAGCGCGGTGAAGCCGGACCCTTACTTGAAGGGCTACGAGTGGGCGGCGAGCATCAAGCCGACGGAGTAGCGTAAGCGGAAAGCAGCTAATGGCGACATGTCATGCGGCTAAAGATGAGGGAGTATTCGGAGAAATTGGCTGCGGATACTCCCTCTCTTGTTATCCGTTGCGCAAATCATGAAGGAGTTGAAGGCATATGGAAGTGTTCACGCTGCAGTTGTTCAACGGGCTGAGCGTTAGTTCGATCCTTCTGTTGATCGCGCTTGGGCTTGCGATTACGTTCGGCTTGATGAAAGTCATCAATATGGCGCACGGCGAGCTCATTATGATCGGCGCGTATTCCACCTACTTGACGCAAAATTTATTTAACGACTATTTGCCGAAGTCGATGTTCGATTGGTACTTCGTGCTTGCAATACCTTTCAGCTTTCTAATTGCTTTCGGTTTCGGTCTCTTCCTTGAAATGAGCTTGATTCGTTTTCTTTACGGCAGACCGCTTGACAGCCTGCTTGCGACTTGGGGAGTCGGTCTCGTGCTGCAGCAGCTCGCCAGATCGATATTCGGCGCTCCGAACGTTGCGGTCACAAGCCCAAGCTGGCTCGACGGAGGAGTGAGTATAGTTGGCGCGGTTCTTCCTTACAAGCGTTTGTTTATTATCGGGCTGGTCTTCATTACGCTGCTCGCGATGTATTTCTATATTTATCGCAGCCTAGAGGGGCGCCGAATGAGAGCGGTTATGCAAAATCGCGACATGGCCGCATGCCTTGGCGTATCGACGCGCCGCGTGGATGCGATGACGTTTGCGATAGGCTCAGGTATTGCCGGCATAGCCGGTTGCGCGCTAACGCTGCTTGGTCCGATCGGACCGTCTCTTGGCACGTACTATATTGTCGATGCCTTTATGGTTGTTGTGCTCGGCGGCGTCGGCAAGCTGGTTGGCACCGTGCTTGGCGCGGCGGGGATCGGCATATTCAATACGATGTTCGAATATTGGACGAATGCTTCGCTCGGCAAGGTGCTCGTATTCCTCTGTATCGTTGCTTTCCTGCAATGGAGACCGATGGGATTCGTCGCGATGCGCTCGCGTTCGCTTGACTCATAGAGAGAGGTGAAGACCTGATGCTGACGCTTAAAAAAATGACGCCCCAGCGCATTTGGCTGCTTGCAGGCTATGCTGCAGCGGCGGCTGCGCTTTTCTCGGCCCCGATGTTTCTGAGCGATTTCCGGTTGAATCTGCTTGCTAAATTTCTTGCCTTTGCCATTGTTGCGCTAGGCTTGGATCTAATATGGGGTTTTACCGGCATTCTTAGCTTAGGGCATGGCATCTTCTTCGGCCTTGGCGCTTATGCAATGGCAATGTACTTGAAGCTGGAGGCAAGCGGCGGGAAGCTGCCCGATTTTATGGGCTGGAGCGGACTTTCCGAGCTGCCGTTTTTTTGGAAGCCGTTCGAAAGCTTTGGCTTTGCGGTATTGATGGGTGTGCTCATGCCTGCCGCTTTAGCGCTGTTCTTGGGTTATTTCACGTTCCGTAACCGGATTCGCGGCGTTTACTTCACCATTCTTACGCAGGCTCTTGTCATTATTACGACTACGTTGCTCGTCGGCCAGCAGGCTTATACGGGCGGTACGAATGGCGTGACGGGGTATAGCAAAATAGTAGGGGAATCGATCGCTTCGCCCGACACGAAACGAATGCTGTACTGGGTGACGGCAGCTGTGCTGATCGCTGTGTTCATTCTATGCCGCTATATCGTCAAAAGCCGGTTCGGCAAGGTGCTTCGTGCCATTCGCGACGGCGAGAACCGGGTTCGTTTTATCGGCTATAATCCGGCGGTGTATCAAATGGTTGTATTCACGGTGTCTGCTGCTGTGGCGGGAATTGCGGGGATGCTGTTTGTGCTGCATGTCGGCATCATTTCCCCTTCGATGATGGGGATCGTTCCTTCAATCGAGATGGTGCTGTGGGTGGCGATCGGCGGCCGCGGCACGCTCATTGGCGCTGCATTGGGAGCAGTGCTGATGAACTGGGCGAAAAGCGAGTTCAGCACGACGTATCCGGAAGGCTGGACTTATTTCCTTGGCGCAGTATTTATCATTGTCGTTGTATTTTTGCCGAACGGTATTGCGGGGCTGGCAAGCAAAATCAAGTTCAGCAGGGGAAAACGAGTGACTTTGAGCTCCGCTCAAAGATCCTGATGTGAGGAGGGCGCTAACCATGAAAGAATCGAGTATCCTGCAGTGTGACGATGTGACGGTCGCATTCGACGGGTTCAAAGCGATCCAGGGCATGAGTCTGCAATTGCTGAAAGGGGAGCTTCGTTTCTTGATCGGCCCGAATGGGGCAGGCAAAACGACAATGCTGGATGTCATATGCGGCAAAGTGAAGCCGACGGCGGGCACGGTTACCTTCAAGCAATCGATCGATATCGCGAAGAAAAAAGAGCATCAGATCGCCGAGCTTGGCATCGGCCGCAAGTTCCAAGCGCCGTCGATTTTTCCGTCGATGACGGTGTTCGAGAACCTGGAGATCGCGATGCGCCAGCGGCGTGGCGTGTTCACGGTGATGTTCGCGAGGATGAAAGCGGAGGAGCGGGAGCGCATTGAGCGGCAGCTCGTCATGATCGGCTTGCAGGATAAAGCCGATTGGCGGGCGGGCGGTTTGTCGCACGGCGAGAAGCAGTGGTTGGAGATCGGCATGATGCTGCTTCAGGAGCCGGAGGTGCTGCTGCTTGATGAGCCGGTTGCCGGCATGACGGATAAAGAGACGGACAAAACGGGCGAGCTGCTCATTGAGATCGCCCGTCACCGCTCAATTGTGGTGGTCGAGCATGATATGGAGTTTGTTCGCAATTTCGCGAGCAAGGTTACCGTCATGCACGAAGGGAAGCTGCTCAAGGAAGGGACGATGGAAGAGGTGCAGCGGGATGACCGCGTAGCGGAGGTTTACTTGGGGAAAAGGCGGGATGCGGATGCTAGCCGTTCAACAGCTTGAAGCGGGATATGGAGAAAGCGTCATTTTGCGCGATGTTTCGTTAAAGGTGCAGCCGGGGCAGGTTGTCTGCCTGATGGGACGGAACGGCGTCGGAAAGACGACGCTGATGAAAAGCATTATGGGTTTGCTCAAGGCGCGCAAAGGTACGGTTCTCTATGGCGGGCAGGAGCTCACGAAGGCGGCGCCGGGCCGCCGCGCGCGGAGCGGTATCGGCTATGTGCCGCAAGGGCGCGAGATTTTCGGACAGCTGACCGTATATGAGAACATTATGGTCGGACTGGAAGCTTCCCGCGAGAAAGGCGTGCGGTCACGATCCATACCGGAGGAAGCGATCGCGAAGTTTCCCGTGCTGCCGACGATGTACACGAGGCGCGGCGGCGATTTGAGCGGCGGGCAGCAGCAGCAGCTGGCGTTCGCCCGTGCGCTCGCGTCGAAGCCGGAGCTGTTGCTGCTCGATGAGCCGTGCGAAGGCATCCAGCCGTCGATCGTTGACGATATCCGCGACGTTATCCGGTCGATTAAAGCGGACGGCAAGACGTCGATTTTGCTGGTAGAGCAAAGTCTCGATTTTGTGAAAAGCGTAGGCGATTACTTCTATGTGCTCGATAAAGGAGCTGTCGCGTGGGAAGGCGGCTTAGAGGCGCTTGGCGAAGAAGTCATTAAGAAGTATTTGACGGTTTGAGTTGGAAATTGAGAGCTGCCCATGTTGCGGGCGGCTTTTTTGTTATAAAAAGAAGGCGAATTGGAACTATTTAGATATTCCTCGTTATTGAGTATAATGAAAGGTGTCCGATGAGTAAGACATGGCAGGAGGTAAAGGGTTGCACAAAATTAAAATTATTACCATTATATTTGCCGCAGTATTAGTAGTGGCAGGTTGTTCAAAAGCTGATCAGAAGGAGCGGGCGATCGACACATTGTTAGAAAACCAGAAACATAATGGTTCTATCATCGTGTTTACAGATAAATCACTGGAAAACTCATTCGTAACGTTGTTGAACGGGAATATAAATCGGATTAACAACCTTTTTATGCCGGAAAATATAGTAACGAATGTTTCCTTCATAGATGTGAGGGATGACCATGATTTTAATTATAAAGACATTTTTCAATTGGGAGATTTTCCTCAAATATTCGTATTCGAAAGCAAAGACATCGTGTTGCAAACCGAAGATCCAAATAGACTGTTGGAATATTTTGAGGAGAAATATTGGAAACAGCAGGAGGCTGGGAAATAGCTTAAGTCTCTTCACATCTTCATCTTCATAAATGTGCAGCTGCGAGGAAATGCTTTATAAGAAGCTGTATATTTGGCGTTTGGAAGGCGGTGCGAAGATGGCGAGAAGAAATCGAAAGCTGCTTGTGCCGGAGGCAAGACAGGCGATGCAGCAATTTAAGACTGAAGTGATGCGCAAGGAAGGATATAATGTGAATCCGAATCGTCCGGATGATGTGAAGTATGAGGTCGCAGAAGAGCTCGGCATAACGCTGAAGCAAGGGGATAACGGCGATTTGAAAACGGAGGATGCCGGTCATATTGGCGGCCGCATCGGCGGTTCGATGGTACGTGAGATGATCCGTCTGGCGCAAGAAAAGCTTACGAAACAATAATGGTGAGGAAGCTGTTTTCGGCGGCCGTATGGCTGTCTGGGGACAGCTTTTTTTCATTTGCGGCTAGGTTAGGCTGGTTAATGAACCTGGTTCGCTATACAGCGAAGGCTTCTTCATAAATTTGGGCTGTCAATTAGGGTCTGGGCTGTTTTGACCGAATAGCGAAGAGGGATTCGCTGTTGGAGATCCTTGTTTCGCTATTAGCGATAAATTGTTCGCTATGACGAGTTTCTGGGAGCTGACGGGGCTCAGCAGCGAAAATTGGTTCGTTAAATTGCGAAACAGCTTCGCAAAGACAGGGGTTCAGCTGAAAGGGGCGAGGGAGAGGCGGTTATGCAAGTCTGTAATTGTTGGCGAATGTCCGACTGTGGCTCCCCATACAATGATAGTATGCAAGTATGGAGAGGGGATCGGCGATGTACTACGGTTATTATGGCGGAAATTTCAACGGAAATAGCAGCGCGGCGCAGCATTCCTACTATTCGCGCCCGCATGCGGTCATTGAAGCAGTCGGCGAAGGGAGCGTATCGGTTGCGCCCGATCAGGCGGTGATCGTGCTTGGCGTCGAGACAGAGGGCAAGGAGTTGAGCGCAGCGCAGGAGGAAAATGACGCAGCCATTGTCAGCATCATTGACGCTTTAATTGAAGAGGGCGTGCCGCGCGATCAAATTCAGACGTCGGATTATCGGATTGAGATGCAGTACGATTACCCGGACGGGCAGCAGGTGTTTCGCGGATTTAAAGTTGTTCATCTGCTCCGCATCACGACGGATAAAGTGGATCAGGCGGGGGCGATTGTCGATACTGCCATATTGCATGGGGCAAATACGATTGTGAGCATCCGCTTCGGCTTGCAAAGCGGCGCTGTGCCAACGAACGAGGCGCTATCGCGGGCCGTTAAGGACGCCCAGGTGAAAGCGGCGACGATTGCAGGGACTTTAGGCGTGGCGATTGCTTCAGTTCCTACTTATGTCCGCGAGCTTCAAGCTTCATCGGAGCCTGTGCCTTTTAAAGCCGCCGTTGCTTTAGCGAGCGAGGTTACCCCGATTGAGCCCGGACAATTGACGGTCCGCTCGTCTGTTCGAGCGTGGTTTTCGGTCGTGTAAAACACGAACATAGAAGCAATGAAAACAGCCTGTCGCGAAATTGCGGCGGGTTATTTTTTTATGAAATGCGCATTTTAAATTTTGGTGGTTTACTAATACTGTAAAAAGTGATATCATTTAAATATCAAAATAATATAAGGGGTGCTGAATATGAGAGAAAAACAAGCTTGGTATATGAATGGTTTTTTGGCATTTGTCTTTGTGCTGGCAGCTATTATAGGCGGGGCTGCCCTGATCGCTCTGGGCTCGATGCCTGAGGAGGAGGCTGCAAATACAACGCAAATCGTCCTTGGCGCAGTTATTCTGGTGTTAGGTATCGTTGCGAGCTCGTCGCTGACTATTGTTCAGCCGAACGAGTCCAAGATCATTACGTTTTTTGGCACCTATATTGGAACGGTAGCGAAGAGCGGCATGTGGATGGTCATTCCGTTTACAAAGAAAGTTCGCGTATCGCTGAAAGTGCGCAACTTTAACAGCCAGACGCTGAAAGTAAACGACGCTGAGGGCAACCCGATTGAGATTGGCGCTGTCGTCGTTTTCAAAGTTACTGATTCGGCTAAAGCGACCTTCGACGTCGACAACTATGAGCGCTTTGTAGAAATTCAAAGCGAGACGGCAATCAGGCACATTGCGGCGCAATATGCTTATGATACATTCGAAAATACGAGCGCATTCTCGCTCCGGGGAAATGCCGACGAAGTGGCTGAGGAATTGATGAAGGAGCTGCAGGAGCGATTGTCGGTTGCCGGCGTTCAAGTGCTGGAAACGAGGCTTACGCACCTGGCTTACGCACCTGAAATCGCCAGCGCGATGCTGCAGCGCCAGCAGGCGATTGCGATCGTATCGGCTAGGCAAAAAATTGTGGAAGGCGCTGTAGGCATGGTGGAGTCTGCGCTGAAGCAATTGGAGGAAAGCGGGATCGATCTTGATGTCGAGCGGCGCGCGGCGATGGTTAACAACTTAATGGTTGCGATCGTTTCCGACCGTTCGGCGACGCCGGTTATCAATACTGGATCGCTGTATAGCTAAGGAAGAAGGAACCGGTTATGGGGAAAGAAAAGAAAGCTTTCGCGCTGCGTCTGGATCCCGATCTTCATCGCGCGCTGGAGCAGTGGGCGAATGATGAATTCCGCAGCGTCAACGGCCATATTGAGTTTCTTCTAAGGGAAGCGCTTGGAAAAGCCGGAAGGCTGCCAAAGTCTCCTCTTGCCAATAAGCCGCCTTCGGAATCGGAATAAGAGTCTCCGATTGACTGTTCTGTCCAACTCCATAATAATGAGATAGACTGTTGGAATGGAATGAGGTGCAACCATTGAATTGGCGCTTAGAGGTGCAGTATGAGCCTTATTTTGAGCTGGTGATGAGCTTTCATACGTATATTTGCAGCAAATATCACAAAAGAATCGAGCTGTCTACGCCCTGGGTAGAAGAGGCCAGAGCCAGGCTGACCCCGGAGCTGGCAGCCAAGATCAAAGAGATGAAAGTAGACAATGAATGGAAATCGGCGTATTTGCTTGCCATGCTCGCTCTGCCTGAAGCAAGCAGTCCGGAATCTTTTCTGGCTTGGCTGGAGCAGATGAGCGCATCCGATATGGCGGAGCGATTCGCAGGCTACAGCCACCCGTTTCCTGAAGATGTGGAGGCGTTTCGTTCCCGGCTTCTAACGGTGTTTACAGGGTGGAACGAGCAGTATTTCCGTTTTGCGGACCCAGCGATTGACGCGGGGTTAGGGACGGAGGCGCGTATCCGCCAGGAAAAGCTGACCGGAATGAAGCAGGAAGCATTTCTGGACGAGACGACGAACGGCTTGATCTTTAAGCCGATCAGCGGGATGGATAAGCTGCTGCTTATTCCGCAATACCATTCACAGCCCTATACGATCCTGTATCATTATGACGATACGCTGCTGATTCATTACAATACGCGTCTCTATTTGGGCGACGAGGATGTTATTCCGACGCCGGATTTGCGGATTTTGCGCAGCCTGGGCGAAAAAAGCCGTCTCAAAATACTGCGATACTTGAACGCGGGACCGCGAACCTTTATTGAAATTTCCAAGCATTTGAAGCTGTCGAAGGGTATTACGCATGATCATTTGTTTAATTTGCGCAGCGCCGGCTTGATTACCTCGTATATTGAAGGAGAAAATCAGGTGGCGTTTGGCATTCGCCGGCATGCGCTTTACCGCATTCAAGATAAGCTGTTTCAATACATTGAAGGTTAATCGAAAATTATAAATAGCGGTGCGGGGAGCGACCTCCCTGGCACCGTTATTTTATTTTCCGCTTAGCGGACAGGCGGGATGCTTTTTGATTTTGGGGGGAAAGCTGGAAGAACAGGCGGACAAGTTCAATAGCAGGATATTAGTGCTTGGCGACTGTAATGGAATGTGCATAAGAAAATGGGAGCCGATGAATACTATGGTCAGATTCACAACGAATTCGTTATCGAACTCGCTCGAATGGAAAACAGCCGACGACGCAATACGCTGTTCCTCGCCCGAACGACACAACGTTTCCGTTACTATACGTATTTTTTCCGCTCATAAAGCGGGACTTGCTTGCAGCTTGTGCATTGTAAAGCCGTAATGTCCAGTCGACTCAAAATCCTCTAGGAAAGTGGGGCAACATGAAATGAAAGCAACTGGAATTGTACGTCGCATCGATGATCTCGGGCGTGTGGTGATTCCGAAGGAAATCCGCCGTACGTTGCGTATCCGTGAAGGAGATCCGCTCGAAATATTTGTAGACCGCGATGGTGAAGTTATACTCAAGAAATATTCTCCGATTGGCGAGCTCGGCGATTTTGCCAAGGAATATGCCGAATCCTTGTTCGAGAGCACCAATCATGTCACGCTTATTACGGACCGCGATACGGTCATCGCCGTAGCAGGAGCATCCAAGAAAGAGCTGCTTGATAAACAGATCGGCTCGCTGCTGGAAAATTGCATGGAGAACCGCAAAACGGTTGAAGGCAGTTCCGGTACGTACGAGATTGTGAAAGATGTGCATGACGCCTACACAGCGTATGTGGCGGCTCCGATCGTAGCGGGCGGCGATCCCATCGGCACAGTCGTTTTGCTAAGCAAGGATGAAGCAGTGAAAATGTCGCAAATGGAAACGAAAATGGCGGAGACAGCTGCGGGCTTCCTCGCCAAGCAAATGGAACAGTAGCTAATCAAAGGCCTCGGCTTCGAGATGCGTACGAGACACGCATGCGGAGACGGGCCTTTTTGAATTCTAAGCATTTATAAGTTTGACGGGACGTAGAATTATTCCATCATTTTGATCCTGCCGGAGGAATAACTGCCATGACGAACAAATCGCCTTTTTGCGCCTGTGATTATTAAAGGAATGCTGTACGTGCCGAGCCGGTTTTTCAGTGAAGTGCTCAAGCACACCCTTACAGTTGAGCCGGGGACGAACGCTCTGTTAGTCTAAATACAGTTTATTTATTTCAGATTTTCCCGGTAGGCGCGGGGGGAGGAGCCGATTGATTTTTTGAACATTTTGCTGAATACGAAGGGGTCGGTATAGCCAACGGAACGCGCGATATCGCTGATCGTCAATGCTTTATTGGCGAGCAGCTCCGCGGCGCGATTCATCCGGAATTGCAGCAGAAAGGATTGGAGCGAAAGGCCGAAGTGCTGCTTGAACAATGCCGATAAATAGGTGGAGTCGAGGCCGACGGCTTGCGCGATGTCCTGTACAGTCGTTTTTTGGCTGTATTGGTTTTCGATAAAGGAAATGGCTTTGTCCAGGTAAGCTACTTTGGAGCCGCTGCGTTTGGTGTCCTTGGCATCGGAAGCGCCGGACTGTTCCGAGCAGCTTATCAGCTCTGCTATATAGCGATACAGAAGGCTCTGATGAAGCACATCCGCTGCGTTGTCGTCGTTCGCAACCATCAGAAGACGGTGAGCGTCATCAAACCAGCTGGCTCCTGTGCCTGGCGGGCTTGAAGGCGGCTTGGCAGCGTTGAAAACAGGCTGGGAAACGCTTAGGCCGGCCCGCTGCATGAAGGCTCTAGCGTGCAGTCCGTCAAAGCCGATCCAGCTGTATGTCCAAGGATCGGTTTCATTGGCGGCATAATGAACGAGCGTGTTCGGCGTTATGAGAAAGCCCTGTCCTTCGGACAGCTGATACGTCTCTCCTCCCGTGCTAAATTGCCCCTTGCCGTTTACCACGTAATGAACAATATAGATGTCGCGAAGACCCGGTCCCCAGCTGTGCAGCGGCGCGCATTGCTCGCTACCGAAAAAGCGCAGGCGAAGCTCCATTTGACGTTGTTTCGAATCATTTTTGTTGAAAAACTCCATGTCGGGAACCGCCTTTCATGTTGCTTAATTATGACAGGAATTATGATTATAATACGGATGAAATCAGAAGATGTAAAGGAATTATGACAGGTTTATCAGGAGTTAAGCCATGTTCCTCCCCTGCCGGTAAATCGTATAGTTAAGGAGTCAAATCCAGATCAGAAGATGAGAAGCAGGGAGGAAATTTGCATGTCCAAAATTACGTTTATCGGCGCAGGAAGCACCGTGTTTGTAAGAAATGTTCTAGGCGATGTGATGCTGACCGAATCATTGCAAGGCTTCGAGCTGGCGCTGTTTGATATAGACGGCAGCAGGCTGCGTGAATCGGAGCAATTACTGCTCAATATGAAACAGTCTTCAGGCAGTAGCTGTACGATCAAAGCGTACACCGACCGTAAAGAAGCGCTGCGCGGCGCTAAATATGTCGTAAATGCCATTCAAGTGGGCGGATACGACCCGTGCACCATTACTGACTTTGAAATTCCTAAAAAATACGGATTGCGCCAAACGATTGCGGACACGGTCGGCATCGGCGGCATTTTCCGCAACCTGCGAACGATTCCGGTTGTATTGGATTTTGCGAAGGATATGCAAGAGGTGTGCCCGGATGCACTGTTCTTGAACTATACGAATCCGATGGCGGTATTGACCAACGTGCTGTCGACGCATGGCGGGGTGAATGCAGTCGGTTTATGCCACAGTGTTCAAGTGTGCGTACCGCATTTGTTCGAGAGTCTCGGTATGGAAACAGAGGGCATCAAGACGAAAATCGCCGGCATTAACCATATGGCTTGGCTGCTTGAAGCGACAAAAGACGGTGTTGATCTCTATCCTGAAATTAAGCGTCGTGCCACTGAAAAGCAAAAGGAAAAGCATCATGATATGGTGCGCTTCGAGCTGATGCTGAAATTCGGCTATTACGTCACGGAGTCCTCGGAGCATAATGCGGAGTACCATCCGTACTTCATCAAACGGAACTATCCGGAGCTGATCGACCGGTTCAACATCCCGCTGGATGAGTATCCGCGCCGCTGCGTGGAGCAGATTAAAGGGTGGGAGCAGCAGCGCGATTCTCTGCTTTCGGATACTAAAATCAAGCATACGCGAAGCCATGAATACGCATCGTACATCATGGAGGCGATAGAGACCAACCGTCCATACAAAATTGGCGGAAATGTCATGAATAACGGGCTGATCACGAATCTGCCTAAGGAAGCTTGTGTCGAGGTGCCGTGTCTGGTGGACCGTTCCGGCATTTCACCGACCTATATCGGCGATTTGCCGCCGCAATTGGCGGCGCTTAACCGCACGAACATCAATACACAACTGCTGACGATCGAGGCGGCGATTACGGGCAAAAAAGAGCACATCTACCATGCGGCGCTGCTTGACCCGCATACATCGGCGGAGCTTTCGATGGACGATATCGTCTCGCTCTGCGACGACTTGATCGATGCTCATGGCAGCTGGCTGCCTGCTTATAAATAATACACAAGGCTGTTCCATCGAACGCGATGGGACAGCTTTTTTATGTACAAGTCTTCATTTGGGTTCTCCAAATTTCGAATTGCGGCGCAGCAATGGTATACTACCGTTAATGTGTAAAACAAGGAGGAACCTGAATTGACAGCATCCATTACCGTTGTCGGCCTCGGCTCCGGCGACGCCGGCCAATTGACGCTTGGCGTATGGCGGCGGCTGCAAGCGGCGCCGCGCATTCGCGTGCGTACGGAACAGCATCCGGTCATATCGCTGCTGCGCGACGAAAAGCTGACTTTTACTTCATTTGACTCGATTTATGAACAGCATGATACGTTTCCTGATGTCTACGACGCGATTGCTAAGCAATTAATCCAGGAGGCAAAAGATAGCGCAGAGCCTGTCCTGTACGGCGTTCCCGGCCATCCGATGGTGGCGGAGCGCACGGTACAGCTGCTGCGCGAGCGGTGCCCGGAGCAAGGCGTCGCGCTTGACATTATCGGCGGCGAAAGCTTCCTCGACCAAGCCTTTATCCGACTTGGCTTCGATCCGATTGAAGGCTTTGCGCTGCTGGATGCCGCTGAGCTTCAGCCGGCGCAGCTTCAGCCTCGCGTACATACGCTGCTTGGCCAAGTCTACGACGCTTTCACCGCGTCGGATGTAAAGCTGGCGCTCATGGAACGCTACCCTGACGATTATGAAGTTGTCGTCGGACATGCGCTTGGCGTTCCGGGCGAAGAGCAAATATTGCGCGTGCCGCTTTACGAACTGGACCGCACGCCCGGCTACGGCAACTTGTCGCTCATTTGGGTGCCGAGAACGGATGACGACGCCGTGCTGAATCGTTCGTTTGACCGGCTGCATGAGGTTGTTTCGATCCTTCGCAGTCCGGAAGGATGCCCTTGGGACCGCGAGCAAACCCATCAATCGATCCGCAAAAACTTTATCGAAGAGCTGTATGAAGCGCTGGAGGCGATCGACAACGACGATCCGGACGGCATGCGCGAGGAGTTTGGCGACGTTATTTTGCAGGTGATGCTGCACAGCCAAATGGAGGAGGAGAACGGTTCATTCTCCGTCTATGACGTAATCGAATCGCTGAACGAGAAGCTTATTTTCCGCCATCCGCATGTGTTCGGCGATCGTGGAGCTGACGATGCGGAAGAGGCGTTGCGGAATTGGGAACAAATGAAGGCCGAAGAGAAGAAACGGAAAGGGACCGACAAGGATCGGATTTCGAAGCTTGACGGCATTCCGGCTGATCTCCCGGCGCTGATGAAAGCATACGCCATTCAGAAGAAAGCGGCTAAGGTCGGCTTTGATTGGGACGAGATCGGTCCGGTGCTCAGCAAAATCGAGGAAGAGCTCGCTGAGCTGCGCGAAGCGATTGATAGCGGCGATGCGGAGCAGCAGGCTTCCGAGCTTGGAGATTTGCTCTTTGCGGCGGTGAACGCTTCGCGGTTTATTAAGGCGGATCCGGAGGAGGCGCTCTCACGCACGAACGCGAAATTTAGAAAGCGATTCTCTTATATCGAAGAGCAGCTTCGTATAAACGGTAAAACTTTTGACCAGACTGATCTACTAGAAATGGATCGTTGGTGGGAGGAAGCGAAGCGACAATAGCTGTCGCTATTCGTCACTAATCGAAGATTTCCGATACGATTCGTTAAAAAATTTCGAACGACAGCAGGATTTTTTGCAGCCGAGCAGAATATCTATTCTTCGTATAACATGTTTACCAGTAAAATTTCCCACTCGGCTTCAGGTGGCGGCATATCCGAACCGGCTTGAGACAAGGGCAAATTCAAAGCTTGCGAAGTAAGTTTTGCTTTATAAAACTAAGCTTAGGCTTACGAAGTGAGTTTTGCTTTACAAACAAAACTTTTAGGAGGAATTAATAATGAACAAAACAGACCTGATCAACAACATTGCAACAAAAAGCGGCTTGACTAAACGTGACGTAGAAGCTGTATTGAACGGCTTCCTTGGTGAAGTTACAGAAGCTCTTGCCGGCGGAGATAAAGTACAATTGATCGGCTTCGGTACTTTCGAAACTCGTAAACGTTCCGGCCGCGTAGGCCGCAACCCGCAAACGGGTAAAGAAATCTCCATCCCAGAATCCAAAGTTCCTGCATTTAAAGCAGGCAACAAACTGAAAGACGCTATCAAGTAGTTTCAATGAGACTTGATAAATTTCTCAAAGTGTCCCGGTTGATCAAGCGGCGTACAGTCGCTAAGGATGTGTCCGAGCAAGGACGCGTCTGGATCAACGGCCGCGAAGCGAAAGCGAGCAGCACCGTTAAGATCGGGGATGAGCTCACAATTCAATACGGGCAGAAGAACGTAACCGTTCGCGTCGAGCGGATTGCGGAAACGACCCGTAAGGATGAAGCCGGTGAACTCTACACGTTATTGAGAGAAGAACAGCGCCCGCGCGAGAACGATCTCGGCTGGTAACGATAAGGCTGTCCGGCAGGCTCTGAGCCCGTACGGACAGCCTTTTTTTTGCATAGGGGGAACAGATCAGGGTGAATAGATCGTCGATTGAACATCTGCCAGAGCTTCGTTTAGACGGAAGGGGCGTCATATCCAAAACGCTATCGCTATTCTTCCGCAACGCCGGAGCTTTGCTGCTCATAGCGGCTGTAACGGCCGTCCCGGTCGAAATCATAAAAAATTACGCGTATTTTTGGGGAGATAGAGAAGCGCCCGCGTCGCTGATTGCAGATACATTTGTTTCTGCCGTATTTTTAAGTCTACTAACGCCGGTTGTCGTCTATTATTTAATCGGTAAAATGCGAGACGGAAGCGCCAGCGTCTGGGCTTCGTATATGTGGGGCGTGCGCAAATGGCCGCGCATTATTGTCTATCATTTTTTGCAAGGCGTTATCGTAACGGCGGGTTTGATTTTGCTCGTCGTACCCGGATTGCTTATGTTAACGAGGACGCTGCTGCTGCCTGTGGTCGTTTCAGCAGAGAACACGTCGGTAATGAATCCGCTTGAGGTCGGGCGCAATATGTCGATCGGACGCTTTTGGCCTTTTTTGGGCTATGTGGTGTTGTTTACGGCTGCAGGTTTTGCAGCATTCTATGGGATAAGCGAAGGGCTGAGCTTTATTTTGCCCGATGAACGGCTGGCTGTTTTCATTTATGATGTATTGATGGACTATTTATATCTCGTATATACGGTTCTGTTAACCGTAATCTACTTGCATATAAAAACAGTACAAAAGGATAGCGAGGTAGCGGCGAATGAAATCAACGATAGCGACGAAAATCGGATGGATTAGGCACGGAAGCACCGCGTGGAACAAGGAAGGGCGGGCACAAGGCCACTCCGACATCCCGCTTGATGAAGAGGGATTGGAACAAGCAGAACTTCTTGGCAGACGGCTAAGCGGGGAGCAATGGGATGTCATTTATTCCAGCGACCTGATGCGGGCGCGAGTTACCGCTGAGACCGTCGCGAAGCATCTGGGTATCGGCGAGGTGAACATTGATCCTCGGCTGCGCGAGGCGAGCGGCGGCTTGACCGAGGGGACGACGGAAGCGGAGCGGATTGTGAAGTGGGGCGCGAACTGGAGAGAACTCGATCTTAAGCGGGAAACGCCGGAGTCGGTCGTCGGCAGAGGGTCGAAAGTACTGGAGGAAATTGCGGAACGCCATCCGGGGCAAAATGTTCTTGTTGTCAGCCATGGCGCGCTGATCGGCCAATGCATGAAGGCTTGGGTGCCGAATGACTATGTCGATGAGCATTTGATTAATACATCGATTTCGACGATATGCAGTGAAACGGGAGAGGGTGGCGGCTGGGTCTGCGAACGTTTCAATTGCGCGAAGCATTTGGAGTCTGCGGCGAAGCATTAGTTCTAATGTTTGTCCTTTTCTCATAGGCTGGTCTCAAGCGATGTTTCGATGTATTCGAAGCGGATGGAGGGACGAGTCGATGAATGATCAAGTGAAAGGACAGAAGCGTCAGGAAGTGAAGATGCTAAACCGTAAGCTGCTCGAATTATCCGGCGTATTGAACGTGGAAAGCTTCGACAGCGAAGAGTTTCTGTTGGAGACAGAGCTGGGCTTCCTGACAATCAAAGGACAAAATCTGCATATTAAGCATCTCAACCTGGAGCAGGGGCTCGTCGCCATTGAGGGGTTCGTCCATTCACTCGCCTATTTGGACGGCACAAGCACCTCCAAATCCAAGGGCTTGTTCGGGAAGCTGTTTAAATGACGCTCGGCATGCAATGGTTCACCATGGCCGCGATGCTGCTGTCCGGCATCGCCATGGGGGCGGTATTCGACGGATATCGGGTCGTGTCGAACGAGCTGCGATTTCCGAAATGGTGGCTTCCCGTGCTTGATATGATGTACTGGGTAGCGGCAGCGCTTCTCATTTTTCGAGTGTTATACGCCAGCAACTACGGCGAAGTGCGGGCGTATGTGTTCGTTGGACTGCTGATCGGCGTACTCGGCTATTACTGGCTGCTCAGCAAAGCCGTCATCGCAATCGTAAAATGGGTGATCGAGGCAGTAAGAAAGCTCATTCGATTTATAATCAAATGTGTGGACGTGCTTATCGTAAAGCCGATTATTTTGCTATACAAATTGATTCGGGTGATTGTTGGATTTGGGACTGCACTCACTATTTTCCTGCTAAAAATTGTGTTACAATTGGTTCGTCCGTTTTGGCTTTTGCTCCGTTGGATGCTTCGTCCTTTGGTTCGCCCGCTGTGGCGGAAGCTTGGTCCGATGATTAAACGGTGGCAGTTGCCGGCCAAATGGGGTGCGATTGTATCGCGTATTGCGAATCTATGGAAACGATTGTTTAAGCGGGAATAGAGGCTTTGCTTCGCAAAACGAAGCCTATGCTTACGAAGCAAGTTTTGCTTCGCAAAACTTAAAGTCTATGCTTACGAAGCAAGTTTTGCTTCGCAAAACTTAAAGTCTATGCTTACGAAGCAAGTTTTGCTTCGCAAAACTTTTTAGGAGGGTACAAGCTTATGGCAACAGCCTCAGCAGCAGCGAACAACTCAACATTCAACCAAGGCACCAGACGCCGTCTTCGGATTTGGGGAATGGGGTGTGTTCTATTTATGTGCTGGGCGGCTTATACTTTCATAGGACAGTGGAATGAGCATAAAGCGATGGAAACGAAGCTGTCGACGGTACAGAAACAGCTAGAAGAAGCATCTGTTGAGACGAAGCAGCTGCAGTTGCAGATTGATCGGCTTAACGATCCGGAATATATTGAGCAGCTGGCGACAAAGGAACAAGGAATGGTTAAGGACGGCCAGCAGCCGATCCAAGTCATTAAATAGACGCACCTACAGGGTGAACGTCTGTTGACCTTCCTTTGACGGTTCGGTTATAATCACGATAGTGAGGCTATTTAGCAAATATCTTAGGGAGGAACATTTTATTTTATGGCAATTGAAGTGGGCGCCAAGTTAGAGGGTAAAGTGACAGGCATTACGCATTTCGGAGCATTCGTCGACTTGTCGGGAGGTGTCACAGGACTCGTTCACATCTCGGAGATTGCCGATAACTACGTCAAAGACGTGAAAGATCACCTGAAAATTGATGACATCGTCAAAGTAAAAGTGATTAACGTCGATAAGGACGGTAAAATCGGACTTTCTATTAAACAAGCGATTGATCGGCCAGAAGGCCAACAAGCGCCGCAACGCGAACCACGTCAAGGTGGAGGCGGCGGCGGAGAACGTTTCAACCGCGGCGGAGGCGGCGGAGGCGGACAAGATCGAGGCGGACGTCCCTTTAACAAGCCATCTTCTGGCAGACCTTCATACGGAAAACCGTCATTCGAAGATAAAATGTCGCGCTTCCTGAAAGACAGCGAAGAACGCATATCATCCCTAAAGAAAAACACCGAAGGCAAACGCGGCGGACGCGGCGCCAAACGGGTATAGATTGGATTATATAATCCGGAACGAAGCAGAACCTGGCGGTTCTGCTTTTTTATTTGCATGATTTGGGGTGAAGGCGGTTGGTGCATGCAAGGTACAAATGTACCTAAGAAAGCCGAGTCGAGCTGGAATCCGCCGTTCTAAGGTACAAAAGTACGTTAATGCCTCAAGAGTAATCTTGACCAATCGCTGAACCGCCATACAACCCGCTATCCATCGTCATGTTCGGCAAGCGGTGTCGGCGGAAGTCCAGCATTACCGACAGCGGCAAGCCAGCATTCGCCAACGGAATCGAACAGACGTCGACGGTTTTTGTTGAAGCTCCGGCAGTCTAATGGACTAGGCGGGCCGTTCAAACCCTTGCGGCGTATGCGTTTGCAAAGCGACGACAAGGGTGCAGCGGCGACCGAGCCATTTGTCGGAAAAAACTTTTTCCGCGATTCCTTCAAGTGACAAACTTCATACGGACAACCTCCTATAATGAGTTACACAATATACTCGGAATGGGTGGTGTCGTAAGTGAATAAGGAGAACGTGGTCATTTTTCCAGGTGGAGACGGCAAGAAGGCCGGTCGAGGGAGATCATGGATCAATCAAGGGAGGGAATGGGCGGTCTCAAGGACGTTCATACAGCTGCTGCTTGCGAAGAAGTGGACGTTCCTGCTTGTAATGGTCGGCTTCTTGCTCGGACGGGCTGTCATATTGGAGTCATTAATGCCGTTCGCCGCCGCTTATTTCGCCGTTATTTACTTTTTGCGCCGCGATGCGTACCCGTGGGTAGCTGTATCGCTTATCGCCGGAAGCTGGTTCGCCGCCGTGCCGTCGCCGATGTGGATCGCAATGGAGCTTGCCGCGCTGTTCCTGCTCTTTAAAGGACTGGAGACGTATGAGAAAGCCGAGCTTTCATCGGCGCCGCTGCTCGTATTTGCTTCGACGCTTGTTGTACAGCTGTTCTCGATCTTTATCGGCGATGCGCTGAGCTGGTACAACTTCATGATGGTTGTCGTCGAAGCGGCGCTCAGCTTCGTGCTTACGCTCGTCTTCATTCAGGCGATACCGGTGCTGACGATGACGAAGAAAACAGCTTCGCTCAAAAACGAAGAAATTATTTGTCTAATGATTATGCTTGCATCGGTCATGACCGGAGCGGTCGGCTGGATCGTTTATGGCATGTCCGTTGAGCATGTGATGTCCCGGTATATGCTCGTGCTGTTTGCGCTAGCGGGCGGAGCGCCTCTTGGCGCGTCTGTCGGCGTTATAGCAGGCTTGATTCTGAGCCTGGCCGATCTGACGGCAATCGTGCAGATGAGCTTGCTTGCTTTCGCCGGTCTGCTTGCCGGGTTGCTTCGTGACGGGGGCAAATTAGCGGTAGCGTTCGGAATGCTGCTTGGCACTTCGATTCTCGCTATTTACGTCGGAAGCCAGTCCGATGTCATGTCTTCAACTTGGGAGTCGGCCGCGGCTGCGATTCTCCTAATGCTGACGCCGAAAGTGATGATCCGTACGATCGCCAGATACGTGCCCGGCACCAACGAGCATGCCAAGTCGCAGCATGATTATGCCAAAAGGGTACGCGAGGTAACGGCTGAGCGCGTATCGCAATATTCCGAAGTGTTCCGCCAGCTGTCGCGCAGCTTCGGCCAGTTCAGCGGTGCGGCCGCAGCGGTGAAGCGCGAGGAAGAAATTAGCCATTTCATGAATGCAGTTGCCGAACGCAGCTGCATCGATTGCCATCGAAGAGATGCTTGCTGGGAGAGCAAGTTTTATCATACGCATCAAATGATGACCGATATGATTACGAGTGTTGAGGAAGGGCGAGTGCCTTCCGCGAAAACGATGCCGCGCAAATGGGTTTCCCATTGCGTGAAGCCTGCTCAGGTGCTTGGCGTGATGGAGCAGCAGTACGAGCTATATCAAAATAATATGCACTGGAAAAAGCAAATATTCGACTCTCGCCAGCTTGTTGCCGAACAGCTGTCCGGCGTCTCCAAAGTGATGGAGGATCTGGCCGGAGAAATTAAGCGCGAGGGACAGACGCTTCATCTGCAGGAAGAGCAGATCCGCGAAGCGCTGGAGGGACTTGGCTTGTCGATTCAAGATATCGAAGTGATCAATCTGGAGGAGGGCAATATTGAAATTGAGCTGTACCATCATTTCACGAAGGGCTATGACGAGTGCCGAAAAATTATCGCGCCGCTCCTCTCCGATATTCTCGGCGAGCAAGTAGCGGTGAAATCGGAGCGGGCCGGAAGCAAGAACGGCGATGCGACGCTTGTTGTGTTCGGATCGGCGAAGGAATTCGAAATCGAGACGGGCATTGCCGGAGCAGCCAAAGGCGGCGACCTGCTGTCGGGCGACAGCTTCAGTATGCTGGAGCTTGGCAATGGCAAATTCGCCGTAGCGATCAGCGACGGCATGGGCAACGGAGAGCGGGCGCGGGAGGAGAGCAGTGCGGCGCTGTCCATTCTGCAGCAGTTGCTTCAATCGGGCATGGACGAGCAGCTCGCGGTAAAATCGGTCAATTCGATCCTGCTGCTGCGCTCCTCGGATGAAGTGTTCGCGACCGTCGACCTGGCGATTATCGATTTGTACACGGCGAAAACGATGTTTATGAAAATCGGCTCAACCCCAAGCTTTATCAAGCGGGGCAGCGAGGTGATCGCCGTGACGGCGAACAACTTGCCGATCGGCATTTTGCAAGATATCGATATCGAGACGTTCTCGATGCAGCTGCAGCCCGGCGACACGCTCATTATGATGAGCGACGGCATATACGATGCGCCGGGACATGCCGTGAATAAGGAAATGTGGATGAAGCGGATTATTCATGAGCTGCGGACCAGTGACCCGCAAGAAATGGCCGATGCGCTGCTGGAGACGGTCGTTCGCTACCATGAGGGGGAAATTATTGACGATATGACGGTTCTCGTTGCGAGAGTGGACAAGCATTTGCCGGAATGGGCATCGTTTCGCTGGCCGGGGACGAATCGGCTGGAGCGCCCGCGCACGGTAAGCTGAGGGAAAGAACGGCCGCTTGGAGGTTGCAAATGGAGGCTATCTACGGGGAAGTTGGTCCCAGGCAGGCTCTTTCGACAGGCAGCTCGCTTAGAAGCTGCTGTCGAAGGAGTCTTTTTGCGTCTTATTTGCTTATAAAGGTAAGATCGGGGGCGCTAGATTCCGAAAGAAGATATAAAGGCAGCGTGTCGCAGAGCGGATTTGGTGGCGTCGCTCTCTAATATTTTTTGCGAGTCTAGTCGTTTATCTCTTCTAATAAAGGGCAAAACTGATAGAAACAGTCTAGCCATACTTTTTAGGCCAAGGCTTACGAAGTAAGTTTGCTTTGCAAACTTTTTAGGAGGGCGACAGATGAAGCAAATCTTGTTGGTGACGGACGGCTGCTCGAATGTTGGGGTTAGTCCGGTTGTAGCGGCGGCGCATGCGAAAGCGGAAGGAATAGCGGTGAATGTCGTTGGCGTACTCGATTATGGCGATGTAGGCGAGCTAGGCGCTGCGGAGATCGAAGAGATTGCGAGAGCGGGCGGCGGCTTGAGCAGGCTGGTCAATATGCGGCAGCTGTCGCAGACGGTGCAGATGATTACGCGTAAAACAGCGGTGCAGTCGATTCAATTGGCGGTGCAAAAGGAATTGAAGCAAGTGCTCGGCAACGGCTCGATTGAGGCGCTTCCGCCAGAAAAGCGGAGCGAGGTGGTACGTGTCATAGACGAGCTTGGCGAGACGTCTAGGCTTCAAGTTGCTTTGCTGATCGATGCCAGCGCCAGCATGAAGCCGAAGCTGAGGGCTGTGGAAGAAGCGATTCACGATCTCATGTTGAGCTTGCAGGCGAGGCAGGGCAAGAGTGAAATTTCAGTATTCCACTTCCCAAGCTCCAAATACGGGGATGACTGCGCGATGGACCTCGATTGGACCGATAATTTAAAAGGGATGCAATCGCTGTTTCCGAAGCTGCAGATGAACGGGACAACGCCTACGGGACCGGCGATCATGCATGTCATTGATTTTTACCGGCAAGGGGATTATGGTAAGAAGAGCAGAGACGAAACGGATGGGATGATGAGTGACTACGTCGTTTAAAATCAACCTTCGCCGCGGCATGCAGGTGACGGGCAAATGGAAGCATAACCGTTACCGGGTAGAACGCCTGCTGGGAGAAGGGGCGAACGGCAAAGTTTATTTGGTGCAGCGGGATAAAAGCTGGTATGCGATGAAAGTCGGTGCGGACGCGGTCGATTTGCAATCCGAGATTAATGTGCTTCAAGCGCTGGCGAAGCAGGGCGGACAATCAGGCGGACAATCTGCCGCCAAGGAGCCTTTCCTCATTGATGTCGATGACTTGCTCGGCCCTGACGGCCGCGAATATTCCTTCTATATCATGCGATATGTCAGAGGCGTTACGCTTTCTGACTATTTGTCGCAAAACGGCGCGGAATGGTTTCCGCTTGTCGGACTTAATTTGCTGAACAAACTCGCTTTGCTTCATAAGAAGGGGTGGGTTTTTGGCGATTTGAAAGTCGAAAATGTACTCGTTGCCGATTACGGCTACGTCGAGCTTGTCGATTACGGCGGCGTTACGGCAACGGGCAAAGGCATCCGCCAATTCACGGAAATTTACGATCGCGGCTATTGGAACGCCGGCTCGCGGTCAGCGGATGCAAAGTATGATTTATTCTCGTTTGCTGTGCTCTGCTTGCAGTTGTTGGAGCCGAAACGGCTGCAGCAGCTAAGCGCGGGGCTGCCGCAAAACCGTTCGATCGAGGAGCTGCTTCAGGTTGCCCGGGAGAGCGAGACGCTTCGTCCGGTGTCCGGGTGGATGCAGCGCGCATTGACGGGAGACTTCTGGGATGCCGCTCAAGGGGCCGAAGCCTGGCGTCTGCTGCTGCATCGCAAGGATACGCGGCGGCGAAAGTCCGAGACGCCAGGCTGGCTAAAGGGTCTGGCGGCGCTGTCCGCGGTTCTTCTTGGCATTTCAATCTTTTGGCTGTTTCGATCCGGGCTGTAATTCACGGCAAGAACGAGAATGGCCTGGTGCCTGCGTCATACATAATAAGCGGTGCGACTTTGAGGGAATTGGAGAGGTCTAGTAGCAATGGGGAATGGTATGCCTGGAATGCTGCAGCAGTTGGAGAAGACGGCGGTGCAGGAAAAACTATGGACGAAGGGCGATACAATCGTGGCGGCCGTATCCGGCGGCCCCGATTCTATGGCCTTGTTGCATATGCTGCATGCGATAGCGGCTAAGCAGAAGCTGTCGATTGTCGTCGCGCATGTCAATCATGGCTTTCGCGCCGAGGAGTCGGCGCTTGAAGCGGAGCTAGTTCGACAATATGCAGCGCGCTTGTCGATTCCTTTCGAGATGACGGAGCTGCAAATGCCTGCTTATATAGAAGAAACGAGAATGAATGCGTCGGCTGCTTCGCGAGAGCGGAGGTATGCCTTTCTTCATGAGATTGCAAGCAAGTACGGGGCGGCATCGATAGCGCTGGCTCATCACGGGGACGACCAGGCGGAGACTGTGCTCATGCGAATGCTTCGCGGCGCGGGCCTGACCGGGCTTTCCGGCATGGCGTTTAAGCGCAAAGAAAAAAACGTGCAACTCATTAGGCCGTTGCTTCGTATAAACAAGTCAGACCTTTTGCAATATTGTGCTGAGCATGAGGTGCCTTACGAAGTCGATAGCAGCAATAATGAGCGGTATTATTTTCGCAATGTAGTGCGTTTGGATGTGCTGCCGTATTTATCGCAATTCAATCCTCAGCTGTCTCAATCGCTGCGCAGACTTGCCGACGTAGCGGGGGCTGAGGACGATTTGCTGGAGCGTCAGGCTGAAGAACGGCTTGCGGAGCTCGCGACGTTAACCCCCGGCGAAATCGCGATTCCGAGCAGCGAATTGTACGGGCTTCATGTTGCTTTACAAAGGAGATTGATTAAACTAATATTAAATTATCTTTCTAATGAAGCGGATTCGGCTGCATTCGAGCATATCGAGACGATGCGTCTCGCAGCCGCGCCGGAAGCTCCGAGCACCTGGCGTTTCGATGCCGGAGCAGGCATACGTTGCGTTCGCGAATATAGCGTCATGCGATGGTTGAAGCAAGCAGGCAGCGCAAGCGGAACAGATCCGAGCAAGGATGGATATGCGTTCGAAATCCATGAGTTTGCGGACTGCATACGCGTAGATGCGGGAGGCTTGTCGATCGTGTTCGAGCATCGCAGGAACGGCGATGCGCTAAGGGCGAAAGGCCGAGATGAGGCTTGCTTTGACGCAAGTCAAGTCGCATTCCCGTTGACGGTGCGCAATCGGCGGCCAGGAGATCGAATTTCGGTATTAGGATTAAACGGCTCCAAAAAAGTGCAAGATATGTTCGTTGACGAAAAGATCGCGCCGTCAGCGCGAGAACAGTACCCGCTAATTGTTGACGCGGAAGGGAGACTGCTGTGGATTCCGCGCATTCGCAGGTCGAGTCATGCGCTTGCCGAAGCGGATACGACGGATTTTCTTTTCATTCGTTTGGAGAACGAATAAGAAACGCAGTTATACTCATAAATATAAGCATTGGTGTAGGGGGATTTTTATTTTGCTAAACGACATTCAAGAGGTTTTGTACGACGCGCAGCAGATTCAAGCGAAAGTAAAGGAAATGGGCGAAACGCTGAGCCGCGATTTTGGCGGACGCAATCCGCTCGTTATTTGTATCCTTAAAGGTGCGTTTATTTTTATGTCCGATTTGGTAAAAGAAATGAACATTCCGCTTGAGATCGATTTTATGGCCGTATCCAGCTACGGGGCTGCGACTAAATCGTCGGGTGTCGTTAAAATTATTAAAGATTTGGACGCTTCTGTTGAAGGGCGTGACGTACTTATTGTAGAAGACATTATCGACAGCGGCTTGACGCTCAGTTACTTGATCGATGTGCTGGAGAGGCGCAACGCCAAGTCGGTGACGGTCGCAACGCTGTTCGACAAGCCGGCCAGACGCTCCGTCGATCTGGAAGCGGACTATACGGGCTTTTCGCTGCCGGATGAGTTCGTTGTCGGCTACGGACTTGATTATGCGGAGAAATACCGCAATCTGCCGTTTATCGGCATACTCAAGCCGGAAGTTTACCAGAAATAAGCGTTTCAAGCGCATGTCCTCCCCTCTGATTAGGTTCTATTGAGATGGAAAGTCATGCTATGGTAAAATATACGAAGCGTCTTGAGAGGAGGTAGGGGATGAATCGGATCATCCGCAATACTGGATTTTATTTGATCATCTTTTTGGTAACCGTCGGGATCATTCAATTTATTAGCAGCAAGTCCAACGAGGCCACCGTAAGCATTCGATACGATGAGTTTCGCCAGGCTATTAGCCAGAACAACATCGAGGAATTGAGCCTGAGGTACGAAGGTTATACTTATTCCGTGTCTGGTAAATATAGGGAGAAGCCAACAGGCGCAAAGACTGATGTTCTCTCTTTCACAACTCGAATCGGTCTTGAGGCCGGAGAGAAGATTATCAATGCGGAAGAAACAAATACGTTCAAGCTGAGCTATAAGAAAATGGAACAGCCGAGCATCTGGCTTACGCTCCTTACTTCCATTATTCCATTCGTCATCATTTTCGTCCTGTTCTTCTTCTTAATGAATCAGGCGCAGGGCGGCGGCGGCAAAGTGATGAACTTTGGCAAAAGCCGTGCGCGTTTGTACAACGAAGAGAAGAAACGGATTACGTTTGAGGACGTTGCCGGCGCCGACGAGGAGAAGCAAGAGCTCGTCGAGGTTGTCGACTTCTTGAAGGATCCTCGTAAATTTAACGTAGTCGGAGCTCGCATTCCGAAAGGCGTGCTGCTTGTAGGTCCTCCGGGTACGGGTAAAACATTGCTCGCGCGAGCTGTTGCAGGCGAAGCGGGCGTGCCGTTCTTCAGCATTTCCGGTTCGGATTTCGTCGAAATGTTCGTCGGTGTCGGCGCATCCCGCGTCCGCGATCTGTTCGAGAATGCGAAGAAGAATGCTCCATGTATCATTTTCATTGACGAGATTGACGCAGTTGGCCGTCAGCGCGGCGCCGGACTCGGCGGCGGACATGACGAGCGCGAACAGACGCTCAACCAATTGCTCGTTGAGATGGATGGCTTCGGCGCGAACGAGGGCATCATTATCGTGGCGGCGACCAACCGTCCGGATATTCTCGACCCTGCGTTGCTCCGTCCGGGACGTTTCGACCGTCAAATTACGGTAGACCGTCCAGACGTAAAAGGACGCGAAGCGGTGTTGAAGGTTCATGCCCGCAACAAACCGCTGGATAAAGACGTTAAGCTTGATATTATCGCGAAGCGTACAACAGGCTTTACGGGCGCTGACTTGGAGAACCTGTTGAACGAAGCGGCATTGCTTGCCGCTCGCCGCAACAAGAAAGATATCGGCATGCGCGAGGTTGACGAGGCGATTGACCGCGTCATCGTCGGCACCGAGAAGAAGAGCCGCG
This sequence comes from Paenibacillus sp. NEAU-GSW1, assembly GCF_009737085.1. Lineage (GTDB taxonomy): Bacteria > Bacillota > Bacilli > Paenibacillales > Paenibacillaceae > Pristimantibacillus. The sequence continues at coordinate 31,406 of NZ_WOVL01000023.1, read as the reverse complement.
TAATCAGCGATCGCGAGAAGCGGATTGTTGCTTATCACGAGGCGGGCCATACGATCATCGGCTACTTCCTGGAACATGCCGATCAAGTGCATAAAGTTACGATCATTCCGCGCGGACGCGCTGGCGGCTATGTCATCATGCTGCCGAAGGAAGACCGTATGCTCGTAACGAAGCAAGAGCTGCTTGATAAAGTAACCGGTTTGCTCGGCGGCCGTGTGGCCGAAGAGCTGTTCATCGGCGAAATCGGCACTGGCGCATACAGCGACTTCAAGCAAGCGACAGGCATCGTTCGCAGCATGATCGTAGAATACGGCATGAGCGACAAGCTTGGTCCAATGCAATTTGGCCAGTCGCAAGGCCAAGTGTTCCTTGGCCGTGACCTCGGTCACGAGCAGAACTACTCTGACGCGATCGCTTATGAGATCGATCAAGAAATGCAGCGCATGATCAGCGAAAGCTATGAGCGCGCGAAGAAACTCTTGACCGAGAAGAGCAAAGAGGTGCATATTATTGCACAGACTTTGCTGAGCGAAGAGACGTTGGAGCTTGAACAAATTAAGAAACTGATCGAGACAGGATCGCTCACTGGCGAAGGTTCTTCCGAAGGTGGAGACGGTGCTGTTGTGGAATCGACTTCCGAGCCAATTGTAGATACAATTGGCGGTGTGAAGGTGCGAATTCAAACTCGTGAAGAAGGCGATATTACGCCGCCGGCGCTGAATGAAGAGAAGCCGGCTGACGGAAACAACGAAGAAGACCCGAAATAAGGTCTGACAGATGAGGCAGTCCGTATGACGTTTTGTAGATAAACGTTGTACGGACTGCTTTTTTTTGTAGAAATAACGCAGCAGTCCGATCAATTGGGAAAAGTTGTTTTGGGCTCTTTACAATGTTCGGATTTTGCCTATAATATGAATTGAAAGAAAATACAGAAAATTGAAACTTGATAGGTTTGTGTAAGTTTTTGCTCAGAAACATGTCTTCGGATGACGGTTCAGTTAATTTTTTGTTAGGAGTTAGTTGATTTATGTTAGATAATCTAACATAAAATGATTGACGTTTGGCCTTTTGTCACTATAATAGATAGAAACAGCGGCCAGAGACATGTCATCATGATCAGGATTGCAGGGCGCCATTCACTGCTTACGAAGCGAGTTTTGCTTCGCAAAACTTTTAGGAGGTATGGGTCTATGAGCAAAAACAAGCATTTGGCATTTATTCTGACAATGGTTCTTGCAATGACGGTTGTACTGTCGGCGTGCGGGGGCGAGAAGGGCGGCGCAGGAGCGAAGTTCAACATCGGTATGGCGACTGACGTCGGCGGCGTGAACGACAAGTCCTTTAACCAAAGCGCGTGGGAAGGCTTGCAGAAGATTACGGAAGATACAGACGCAAAAACGAAATACCTCGAAAGCAAAGGCGACGCTGATATGGAGCCGAACCTGAATGCTTTCGTGAAAGAAGGCTATGATCTGACTTGGGGTATCGGATTCTTGTTCTCCGACGCGATGAAAAACGTAGCGACGCAGAATCCTGACGCCAACCTTGCCATTATTGATAACGTAGTGGAGCTTCCTAACGTCGCTTCCGTTACATTTGCTGAGCATGAAGGCTCGTTCCTCGTTGGCGTTGTCGCGGGACTTATGACGAAGACAGGCAAAATCGGCTTTGTCGGCGGGATGGACATTCCAGTCATTCATAAATTCGATGCGGGCTTTGAAGCCGGCGTTAAAGCGGCTAATCCAAACGCTGAGATTGTTAAAAACTATACCGGTGATTTCGGCAAGCCGGATCTCGGCAAGCAAGCGGCGGCTACGATGTATGACGCTGGCGTCGATATCATTTTCCACGCAGCGGGCGGTACCGGAAATGGCGTATTCAACGAAGCGAAAGCGCGTAAAGACGCGGGCAAGGAAGTATGGGTAATCGGTGTAGACAAAGACCAATCGCTGGAGTTTGGCGATGAGATTACGCTCACCTCTATGATGAAGGGCGTTGAGCAAGCGGTATACAAAATTTCGAAGGAGCTGATCGACGGCAACTTCCCGGGCGGTAAGATCGTTGAGCTCGGCCTGAAGGATGACGCGGTTGGCCTGCCGGAGACATCCTCGAAGAACGTTCCGGAAGACGTGCTTAAGAAGGTTGAAGAGTACAAAGCGAAAATCATCAGCGGCGAGATTAAGGTGCCAACAGCGCCGGCAGACAAATAGTTTTGGTTAGTCTTGTATGTCCGACAAGACCGGCTTCGGGCCGGTCTTGTTCTCGTTAAAGGCGTATACATACCGGAGGATGGTGAGAGCATGGACCGGAGTGAAGCAGCAGCAGTGGTCGAATTAATGGGGATTACGAAACGGTTTCCGGGTCTTGTCGCGAATGATTCCATTGATTTTGTGTTGAAGAAAGGCGAGATTCATGCCCTGCTGGGCGAGAATGGGGCAGGCAAATCGACGCTGATGAACATTTTGTTTGGACTCTATCAGCCTGATGAGGGCGAGATATGGATTAACGGCGAGAAAGCGGTTATCGACGGGGCAGGCAAGGCGATTGAGCTGGGCATTGGGATGGTGCATCAGCACTTTAAGCTGGTACAGCCGTTTACAGTCGCCGAAAATATCATTCTCGGCAATGAGCCGAGAAAAGGCGCGTTTATTCATTATAAGAAAGCCCATGCGAAGGTTCGGGCGATTTCGGAGCAGTACGGGCTGAAGGTTGAACCCGAGGTGCGGATTAAAGACATTACCGTTGGGATGCAGCAGCGGGTGGAAATATTGAAGACATTGTATCGCGGCGCGGACATTTTAATTTTTGACGAGCCGACGGCAGTGTTGACGGTGCAGGAAATCGAGGAGTTGATCGATATTTTGCGAAGCCTCGCAGCAGAAGGCAAATCGATCATACTCATTACACATAAGCTTAAGGAAGTTATGGCGCTGGCCGATACGGTGACGGTCATTCGCAGAGGAAAGGTTGTGCGTTCGTTGCCTGCGGTGGAAGCGAGCGAAAGGCTGCTGGCTGAGCTAATGGTCGGAAGAGACGTTAATTTTAAAGTAGAAAAGCTGGTTCAACCGCCAGGTCAGGTCATCCTTGAAGTTGAAGAGCTTCGCAAAAAGGGCGACCACAGCCATCCTGTGCTGGACGGCATCTCCTTTCAAGTTCGTTCAGGCGAAATCCTCGGCATCGCCGGCGTTGACGGGAATGGTCAGAGCGAGCTGGTACAGGCAATTACAGGCATGATCTCGGTCGACAGCGGCACGGTTAAGCTTAACGGCAGCGACATTACAAACCGCAGTCCCCGGCAAGTGGCGCTGGCGGGCGTTAGCCATATTCCTGAGGATCGCCATAAACACGGATTGGTGCTTGATTTTACGCTAAGCGAGAATATGATTCTTGGCAGCTATCATGAGCCGCAATTTGGCAAGCGCGGTTTTATTGATTATAAGGCGATGGATACGCTCGCGAGCCGTCTGGTCGAGGAATTCGACGTCAGGGGCTCCGGCATTCAAGCCAAGGCCAGATCGCTTTCGGGCGGCAATCAGCAGAAGGCGATTATTGCCCGGGAATTATCGCGCAATCCGGATTTGCTTATCGCGGTGCAGCCGACGAGGGGGCTTGATATCGGAGCTATCGAATATGTGCACAAACGGTTGATCGAGGCGCGCAACGCAGGCAAAGCAATATTGCTCATTTCGTTTGAGCTCGATGAGCTGTATGCGCTGTCGGACCGCATTGCTGTTATTTTCGAAGGCAAGCTGACTGGAGAGGCGGATGTTCATAACCGGAACGATCAGGAGCTTGGACTAATGATGACTTGTAATTGGGAGACGATTCAACAGCAGAGGAAAGGGGAGTACGTAGATGGAGACCGTCCGTAAGCTGTTCAATAAATCATCGCTGCTCGTACCTCTCGTTTCCATTGTATTAGGCCTGCTGTGCGGAGCGATTGCGATGCTGATCGGAGGGTATGATCCGATTTTGGCGTATAGCTCGCTCGTTGAAAAGCTGCTAGGCAGCGCTTACGATTTCGGAGAGACGATTCGCGCGGTCACGCCGCTTATTTTTACAGGGTTGGCGATTGCGTTCGCGTTCCGTACCGGACTGTTCAATATCGGGGCGGAAGGCCAATTTATTATGGGGATGACCGGCGCGACGATTGTCGGCGTATCGCTTGAATTGCCTTGGTATATTCACGGCCCGCTGGCTGTTGCGGCTGGAGCGGTGTTTGGCGGGCTGTGGGCGGCGATTGCCGGCTATTTAAAGGCGGCGCGCGGAGTCAACGAAGTTATTTCATCCATCATGCTGAACTGGATTGCACTATTTCTCTCCAACTATATTGTCGCTGCATTTCTGCTGGAAGAAGGGCAGCAGAAGTCGCGCCCTATTCATGATTCGGCACGCATGTCGATCAATTGGCTGGCCGATGCGATGGATCATGCCCGGGTTCATTGGGGGGCTTTGATCGCGATCATTTGTGTTGTCATCTTCTATTTGCTTTTGTGGCGCACCAAGCAAGGGTTCGAGCTTCGGGCTGTCGGCCATAATCCGAACGCCGCTTTATACGCGGGGATGAACGTGTCCCGCACGATCGTCAAATCGATGTTCATCAGCGGGGTTTTTGCCGGACTTGGCGGGGCGTTCGAGGTGCTGGGCGTTTTCGGTTACCAGGTTGTTATGGCGGGCATGCCGGGCTACGGCTTCGAAGGCATTGCTGTTGCGCTGCTTGGCGGCAATACGCCGGTGGGTGTCTTTCTCGGGGCGGTGCTGTTTGGCGGTTTAAGCTACGGCGCTGCAGGGATGAGCTTCGGCGCCGATGTGCCGACGGAAATCGTCCGTATCGTAATTGGAACCATCATTTTCTTCGTCGCTTCCCATGGACTTGTACTTTACATCCTGAAGCCGTTCTTGAACCGACGCAAAGCGGCTGCCAAGGAGAAGGAGGCGGCTAAAGCATGAACGTTCTTGAAATTATCGGTCAGTTGATCAACATTACGCTCGTATTTTCCACAGCGCTCATCTTTACTGCACTGGGAGGCCTTTTCTCCGAGCGTTCGGGTGTCATCAACATCGGTCTTGAAGGCTTGATGGTGTCGGGAGCGTTCGCGGCGGCGGTCGTCACCGAATATGCGATTCGCGGCGGATTGGAGCAATCGGCGCCATGGCTCGGCTTGATTGCTGCGATAGTGTACGGCATTTTATTCTCGTTGTTGCATGCGGTATCGACCATTACTTTCCGAGCGGACCAGACGGTCGTCGGTGTCGTCATTAACATCCTCGCATTGGGCTTATCCATTTATTTAACCAAAAGCTTGTTCGAAGGCTCGGGGCAGACACCGACGCTAGAAGTTGTATTCCATAAATGGGCGATTCCCTATTTATCAGACATTCCATTGCTCGGCCAGGCGATTTTTACCGCTTACCCGACGACGTACATCGTTATTATTCTAGTGGTTATCAGCACATATGTATTGTTTCGCACGCCTTTTGGCCTCCGTTTGCGGGCGGTCGGCGAGCACCCAAGCTCTGCGGATACGGTTGGCATCAGCGTTGCAAAATACCGCTATATCGGCGTCATGCTTAGCGGCGCCTTGGCGGGACTCGGCGGCGCGACGATTACGCTGACAACGACGAGCAGCTTTGCCCACAATACGATCTCCGGGCAAGGATTTATTGCGCTGGCTGCGCTTATTTTCGGCAAATGGAACCCGCTGGGCGTAGCGGGCGCCGCGATTTTCTTCGGTATGGCGCAGGCGCTTCGCAACTTCGCGCAGCTGTTCGATTGGGCGCAGCAAATACCGAATGAGTTTTTCTACATGCTGCCTTATCTGCTTACGCTTATTGTGCTTGCAGGAGCGGTCGGGCGTTCTTCCGCTCCGGCTGCGCTTGGCGAACCGTACGATTCGGCGAAGCGATAGTGTAGCGGTGTTGAAGCCGGATCGTTATAAATCTAAAGGGTGTCCTCGGGTCGGCGCTAGGCCGACAGGCGGGACGCCCTTTTTATCGTAATGCATGTGAGGCGATGACGCGTATTTGACGAATATCGTGGTGCTTGGGCAATACTGGAGGGGGACCTAAAGCAAGTGGAAATAAAAAATAGTTAATTGTGACGAAAGTTTGGCGAATCTCGCATTGACACAGTTCCCCGCCTGGAGTAAATTAAACCTTAACAAATAAGTTTTTATAAATAAAAGGCGCTTGAACGGCAATGTTTGTGCATCAATTCACAAAGTCGTTCGGCCCTACTCGGAATGGGACTCACCGCCCATCCCTCATAAGAGGAGAGGATCTACTGTGGAAGCACTGGCACTGGAACGCAAAGCGGAACAGAACCGTGAGCTGCGTGAACGGCTAATGCAGTTGAAGAAAGAACGTAATGCGATTATTCTTGCTCATTATTATCAGCGGGATGAGATACAGGAAGTGGCGGATTTCCGCGGCGATTCGTTCTTGCTTGCGCAAAAAGCGGCAGAGACAGACGCGGATGTTATTGTATTCTGCGGCGTACATTTTATGGGCGAAAGCGCGAAAATTCTCGCTCCGAACAAAACAGTCATCATTCCGGACGAGCGCGCCGGCTGTCCGATGGCCGATATGGTCAACGTGGACGGCTTGCGGAAGCTGAAAGCGCAGCATCCGAATGCGACTGTCGTAACGTATATCAACTCTTCTGCGGAGATTAAGGCGGAGACTGATATTTGCTGTACTTCGGCAAATGCGCTGAAAGTGGTCAATTCGGTTGAAGGCGACGAAGTGATTTGGGTGCCGGATAAAAACTTGGGCCACTACGTGCAGCAGAATACAGACAAGAAGATGATCATCTGGGAAGGCTACTGCAACACCCATGACATGCTGACGGTCAAAGACGTGGAAGAAATGAAAGCGAAATACCCGAACGCGCAATTCGTCGTTCATCCGGAATGCCGTCCAGAAGTGGTGGCGCTTGGCGATTTTGTCGGCAGTACAACAGCTATTATTAAGTACTGCAAAGAATCCGATTGCCAAGAGTTTATCGTTGGCACGGAAGACGGTACAGGCTACCAGCTTCGTTTAGACAGCCCGAATAAAACCTTCCATTTTGCATCCAAATACTTGGTTTGCCCGAACATGAAAGTGAACAATTTGAAAAAGCTGGTCAAATGCCTTGAGACGATGCAGCCGCAAATCTATGTTCCGCCGCATGTTGCCGATCAAGCTCGTCGTTCCTTGGAGCGCATGCTGCTCGTGAAGTAATGGTAAAGAGATGCATGAAAAGATCCTGACATCAGGACTTTGAGTTCCTCAAAGATCCTTATGTTAGCCCGGAGGCGCCAACCGATATGATTCCTAGATATTTAGTAGACATCAAGCTGGAGGATCTGCCAGTAGTTGATAAAGACGTTATCGTCATCGGGGCCGGCATTGCCGGTCTTTTTACCGCTTTGCGCTCGAGCGGCAGCGGTAACTCGGTGCTTATGATTACGAAAAAATCGCTGCTCGACAGCAATACGAGATACGCTCAAGGCGGCATTGCTGCTGTAATCTCGGAAGACGACTCCCCGGAATACCATCGCCAGGACACGCTTATGGCGGGGGCAGGGCTTTGCTCGGACGAGGCGGTTAACGTGCTGGTGCATGAAGGTCCAAGAGGCGTTAACAACCTGATCACAATGGGCACCCAGTTTGACCTCGAGAACGGCGAGTTTGCGCTGACGAAGGAAGGCGCGCATAGCCAGCGCCGCATTCTGCATGCGAACGGCGATGCGACAGGTTATGAAATCGTGCGCGCGCTTTCGGAGAAAGCGGTGGCCGATTCGAATATTGACGTATGGGACGACCATTTCGTCATCGATTTAGTGACTGAGAATGGCGTTTGCTGCGGCGCGATTGTGCAAAAGCCGGACGGACAACGTTTGTTTGTCCGCGGCAAAGCGACGGTTCTGTGCTCCGGCGGAGCGGGACAGCTGTACCGTTATACGACGAATCCGGATGTTGCGACCGGCGACGGCATTGCCATGGCATACCGCGCGGGCGCGTATATTCAAGACGTCGAGTTTATTCAATTCCATCCAACATCGCTTTGTTATCCGGGTGCGCCTCGTTTTCTCATTTCGGAAGCGGTTCGCGGCGAGGGCGCGGTGCTTCGCAATGTGAAGGGCGAGCGTTTTATGGAACGCTACCATGAGCAGCTTGAGCTTGCGCCGCGTGACGTTGTCGCCCGCGCGATCGTGTCGGAGATGGAAGAAACGAAAGCCACTTACGTATATCTCGACGTTACGCATGAATCGCCGGAGATGGTGAAGCATCGTTTTCCGACTATTTATGAATTTTGCTTGAAATATGGTCTTGATTTGACGACGGATTGGATTCCGGTCGCTCCTGCTGCTCATTATATGATGGGTGGAGTCAAAACCGACTTAAACGGAGAAACCAATATTAAACGGCTATTCGCTTGCGGCGAAGTGTCGTCGACTGGCGTGCACGGCGCGAACCGATTGGCGAGCAATTCGTTGTCGGAAGCGATTGTGTTCGGCAGACGTATTGTGGAGTCGATCAATAAGCTGACGGATCTGGATATTCAGCCGTCGATCGAAATTGATGAATGGCGTACGAGTATCCCGATGCAGGCCGTAGTCGAGAAACGGCTGAAGCTGCAAAAGGTAATGGTCCGTTATGTCGGCTTGAACCGTGATGCGAAAGGGCTGGAAAAAGGGCTGGAGGAATTGAAGCGCCAGCTCCCGATTTTTGACGATGTATTAACGAAGCGGGAAGAGTTTGAATTTGCCAACCTGCTCACTTGCGCGATTCTGACGACTGAAGCGGCGATTCAACGCGAAGAAAGCCGCGGCGCTCACGCGCGCGTAGATTTTCCGGAGCGTGATGACGAGAACTGGCGCAAGCACACCGTTCTGCATCGTTTGCACGGGATGACAGAGGAGCGAATTGTTCATGTATGAACTGAGCAACTATAATGAAGCGTTAAGAGCGCAAATTCGAAGCTGGCTGGCCGAAGATGTCGGCAGCGGCGACATTACGACAGCAACGACGATTCCTGCGGGATCGCAGTCGAAGGCGGTTATCCATGCGAAGGAAAGCGGCGTAATCGCCGGACTTCCGATTGCGAAGCTCGTATTTGAAATTGTCGATCCGTCCATTACGTTCGAAGCGAAAGTGGCGGAAGGCGATCACGTGGAAAAAGGAACCGTGCTTATCGTTGCCGAAGGCAGCACGCATAGTTTGTTGACGGGGGAGCGGCTCGCGCTCAACCTTCTGCAGCGCATGTCGGGCATTGCGACGAAGACGAGCGCTTTCGTTGCAGCTTTAGAAGGGCTCAAGGTACGGCTTGTCGATACGCGAAAAACGACGCCAGGCCATCGGATGCTGGAGAAATACGCAGTCCGTGTGGGCGGCGGCGCCAATCACCGTTTTGGCTTGTATGACGCTGTTATGATTAAAGACAACCATATTAAAGGGGCGGGCGGCATCCGCCAGGCGGTAGAGGCTGCGCGGGCTAACATTCCGCACACGATGAAAATCGAAGTGGAAACGGAATCGCTTGAGCAAGTCGAAGAAGCGCTTGCTTGCGGTACCGATATTATCATGCTCGACAACATGGCTCCGCCGATGATGAAAGAAATGGTAAGTCTAATAAAATCGCGCTCTCCGCAGACAATCGTTGAAGCTTCCGGCAACGTGAACCTGCAAACGATTAAAGGCATTGCAGAGTGCGGCGTTGATGTCATCTCGGTGGGAGGACTCACCTATTCCTTCAACGCGCTCGATATCAGTCTTGATTTGAACGCGATAAAGGGAGGCACAGCGCTGTGATTCTCGTCATTGATGTAGGGAATACGAATATTGTGCTTGGCGTATATAAAGGCAAAGAGCTGCAGCACCATTGGCGCCTAAGCACGAATCGATCGGCAACCGTCGATGAGTACGGCATGAACATTCATAACCTGTTCCATTATGCGGGGCTTAAGCTCGATCAGATGGAAGGCGTTATTATTTCGTCCGTCGTTCCTCCGCTGATGCGCACGCTGGAACAGCTTTGTTTGAAATATTTGCGCAAAACGCCGCTCGTTGTCGGACCAGGCATTAAGACGGGGTTAAACATCCGCTATGAGAACCCGCGCGAGGTTGGCGCGGATCGGATCGTCAACTCTGTTGCCGGCATTGAAAAATACGGCGCACCGCTTATTATTGTCGACTTCGGCACAGCGACCACGTTCGATTATATCGATGCGGGAAGCAACTACTTGGGCGGCGCGATTGTACCGGGTATCGGCATTTCAACGGAGGCGCTGTATCAACGCGCGGCGAAACTGCCGCGCATTGAGCTTGTGAAGCCGAAGAGCGTCATTGGCCGCAATCCGGTGACGTCGATGCAGGCCGGCATTATTTTTGGCTATGCGGGTCAGGTCGACGGCATTGTGAAACGGATTCGAAACGAATTTAAAGTATCGCCGCGCGTAATCGCAACAGGCGGACTTGCAGAGTTAATCAGCGCCGAATCGGAAACGATAGAGGAAGTGGATCCTCTTCTTACGCTGGAAGGATTGCGTATTATTTATGAACGGAACATAGAGTGATATTGAAAAGACAAGCGGTTTTGGGCTCTGCCCAAACCTTGATGTAAGGAGGGCTAGCATGGAACAACGGAATGATGTGCTTGTGCGCGGTACGGCTTGGGGCGGAAAAATCCGCGTTTTTGCCGTTCGTACGACACAGCTTGTGAGCGAGCTGCAGCGCCGTCACGGCACGCTGCCGACTGCGACTGCTGCGCTTGGCCGCACAGCTACGGCCGGCGCAATTATGGGCGCAATGTTAAAGGGCGAAGAGAAGTTGACGGTTCAAGTGAAGGGAAACGGGCCGATTGGACAAATCGTTGTCGATGCGAATGCGCATGGCCAAGTCCGCGGTTATGTGGACAATCCTGATGTGCTGCTTCCAAGCAATGCGCATGGAAAAATTGATGTAGCCGGGGGCGTTGGAACCGACGGCTATTTGCATATTACGAAAGACCTCGGGCTGAAGGAACCTTATCGCGGCAGTGTGCCGTTAATTTCCGGCGAGCTTGCCGAGGATTTCACGTACTATTTTGCGTTGTCGGAACAGACGCCTTCGGCTGTTGGCCTTGGCGTGCTGGTCGACACGGACGGAAGCGTCATTCATGCAGGCGGTTTTATCGTGCAATTGCTGCCTGGTTTAACCGATGCGGAAATTACGCGGCTTGAGCAGGCAATCGGCGCGATGCCGCATGTGACAGCGTGCCTTGAGCAAGGCGAGACGCCGGAGGAGATTTTGCACAGGCTGGTGGGCGACGACCTGCACATTCACGATACAATGGACATCGTATTTCAATGCGCCTGCTCAAGCGATCGCGTAGCGCAAACGCTCGTCAGCTTAGGAGAATCGGAATTGCAGCAAATTATTGAGGAAGACGGAGAAGCGGAAATCGTATGCCATTTTTGCAACGAGGCGTATACCTTTGATCGCGAACAGCTGGAGCAGCTGCTCGAACAGGCGAGACCATAGCTGCTCCATCGTATGGAGGCTTTAAGGGAATGAGAAATTTCGGGGTATTGAAGGCGGTTATCCTTCTGCAGGCGGTATGCATGATTGCGCTTAGCGCGGTCGTCATTGTCAAGCTGTCGCCTTTCGGGAGCGAACCGGAAGGCCGGGACCCGGAGTCAGGCGGCAAGGCAGCTTTAAATGACGGAGCAGAAGGCAACGGCGATTCCATGGAGGAGTCGTCCGCGATTGCTGCCACTGTAGGCGGCGAACCAATCTTAGTCAGTGAGCTTGAGCAGCAGCTGTACAAGCAGTACGGCGATACGGTGCTGCGGACGATGATGGCGCGCAAGGCGATTGATCTTGAAGCGAAGGCGCAGCAGTTAAGCGTGACCGCTGAGGAGCAGGAGCGGGAGCTCACTGTGGCGATGGAAGGCTACGAGAGCGAAGAAGCGTATTATCGAGTTATGCTGGAGCAGCTCGGGATGAACAAGGATGACCTTCTGGAGGAAATGAGATACAAGCTGCTGATTGAAAAAATAGCAATGATGACCGTTCAAGTAACGGACGAGGATGTCGAGCGGTACATTGATGAGCATGCCGATCAATTTGCCGATCAGCTGCAATTCCGTTTGCAGTGGATTGTAACTGCGACTGAGCGGGAAGCGAATGATGTGCTTGCAATGCTGGCGGACGGTGAAAATTTTGCGCTCATTGCCAAAACCTATTCGATCGATGAATTTACGTCCGAATCCGGCGGCGATCTCGGACTGATCGATTCCGACGATCCTTTCTATGACGCAGAGCTGCTGGATACGGCAGGCCAATTGCAAACCGGCGAAATGGCTGGACCGCTAGAGGTTGAGGAAGGCTTTGCGGTCATTCAGGTGACGGAACGGCGAAAGACGGAGGGGCTTTCCGGACGCAAGCTGCAGGAAACCGCGCGCAAACAATTGGCGTTGTCGCGCGCATTGCCGCTGCAGGATATTGAAGATGAGCTGCTATTGAAATATGATGCTGGCAAACGGAAATAATCCGCTTGTCCGGCATCATTTTTTTAGCTTTATAAGACGGAGTTTAACTGGCTATTTGCTCAGCTTATAATTAGTAAAGCGTTTGCGAGTTTGAAGCCAAATTACATTGAAAAGCTATTGACAACCAATACCATCATTAGATAATATGGTATTAGAAAAAACCAACTGATTTAGTCGGAATAAGGAGGATGTTATAACATGGCTAGAATTGTACAAAGCGTAACTGAACTTATCGGTGATACACCGCTTGTCCGTTTGAACCGTCTGGTGCCTGAGGACAGCGCAGAAATCTATGTAAAACTTGAGTATCAAAACCCGGGTTCGAGCGTTAAAGACCGTATCGCAATCAGCATGATCGAAGTGGCTGAGCAAGAGGGCCGTTTGAAACCAGGCGATACAATTGTTGAGCCTACCAGCGGCAACACGGGTATCGGACTTGCTTTGGTTGCAGCTGCAAAAGGCTACAAAGCGATTCTCGTTATGCCTGAAACAATGAGCATCGAGCGCCGCAACCTGCTTCGCGCTTATGGCGCAGAACTCGTTCTGACACCAGGATCCGAAGGCATGAACGGTGCAGTTCGCAAAGCGGAAGAGCTGGCTAAAGAAAACCCTAGCTACTTCATCCCGCAACAATTCAAAAACCAAGCCAATGTGAAAATCCACCGCGAAACAACGGGTCCGGAAATCGTTGAAGCAATCAACTCCCTTGACGGCAAACTGGACGCATTTATTGCCGGTATCGGTACGGGCGGAACGATTTCGGGCGCAGGCGAAGTTTTGAAAAAGAACTTCGACGGCATTAAAGTATACGCAGTAGAGCCTGCTGCATCCCCAATCTTGTCGGGCGGCCAACCAGGCCCTCACAAAATTCAAGGTATCGGCGCCAACTTCGTGCCGGACATCTTGAACCGTGAAGTTTATGATGGCGTTATTACAGTTGAGAACGAAGAAGCTTTCGAAGTTGCGCGCCGCGCAGCTAAAGAAGAAGGCCTTCTCGTCGGCATTTCCTCCGGCGCTGCTATTTTCGCTGCTCTGAAAGTTGCGAAAGAGCTGGGCAAAGGCAAACGCGTCGTGGCAATCGTGCCAAGTAACGGCGAGCGTTACCTGTCGACTCCGCTGTTCAACTTCGACAACTAATATCGCTTTTATCGAAGCTCCTCGTGCCGCTTTTGCGCGGTATGGGGAGCTTTTTGAATTTCGTTGCTCTGCTGGGTGCTCTATATTGGATAAATCCACTAACTTTGGCCTATCCGCCGCATTTCGTCGCCCTATATTGGATTTTTCCACTAACTTAGGTCGAGTCGCCTAAATTCAGCACTCTATATTGGATAAATCCACTATAGCAGCGGCCTCGAGTCTTTTCTTTTGCTTTCCATTTCTGTATACTTAGCAAATCATAATAAGCAATTGATCGGGGGTAAAAGGTGATGTTCACCGCATTTCAGCTGTGGCTCGGGTGGCACGCCGAACAGCAATATACGACGCTTCCGCTGCTCAAGCAGCTGCCGCTTGATACGCTGGCTGTTGATTCCTGGGAAGCTGCATGGAAAGATGCCTCCCCTTACGCATTTGTACTGGAGAGCGGCAAACATGGCCGTTATACGTACTTAGGTCTACAGCCGTCGGGCGTTATTCGCGGTAAAGCAGATCGCGCTGTCGTTACAGACGCTGGCGGGGAGCATGAAGAATGGAGCGGGAAGCCGCTTGAACTGGTTCGCCGCTGGATGGCGCCGTATATCGCGCCGAAGGTCGGCGGCGGCCCGAAATGGACCGGCGGCTGTGTCGGCTATTGGAGCTACGATGTTATTCGTTCCATCGAGCGGTTGCCGGAGCTCGCCGCCGACGATCTCGGCATGCCGGATTATTTGTTTCTGCGAATGGACGAGCTGTGGATCGTCGATCATCAAGAGCAGACATTATACTGCGCCGTTCATACACAGGCGGAACAAGAAGCCGATGAACAGCGTCTGCAGACGCTGTATAAGCAAGCATGCGAGCGGGCGGAAGCCATGGCCGAATATTGGCGCGCGAAAGTGCAGCCAGCTGCCGGCTCAGGCAGAGGCGCCGGCGAAAGCAAAGCTGGCTTGCGCGAGGCGAGAGAGCGGCTAATGCAGGATGAAAGCTTGCAGATCGACATTGAGTCAATGGCCGGCATAACGTCGCCATTTTCCAAACAGGCTTATATGGACGCTGTGCAGCGTATCCGGGACTATATTGCGCAGGGTGACGTATTTCAGGTCAATCTGTCGCTGCGGCAAAGCAGAGCGCTGCATTCGTCGCCGGAGGAGCTCTACGAATGGCTGCGTATTGTCAATCCGTCGCCGTATATGGGCTTTCTGCGCACGCCGGATTTTCAGCTGGTCTCCGCTTCGCCAGAGCTGCTCGTGGAGCAGCGGGACGGCTTCCTCGCTACGCGCCCGATAGCGGGCACCCGCCGCCGGGGCAAGACAGAGGAAGAGGACGCGAAGCTCGCCGATGAACTGCGTTCCAGCGAAAAAGAAATCGCCGAGCACATTATGCTCGTCGACCTGGAGCGCAACGATCTGGGGCGCATAGCCGCATTCGGCTCCGTGAATGTGGAGGAGCTGATGGTCATCGAACGCTACTCGCATGTTATGCATCTCGTATCGCAAGTTGAGGGCCGGCTGGCGGAGGGCAAGGATGCGTACGATGTCATTGCTGCGACATTCCCTGGCGGAACGATTACCGGAGCGCCAAAAATTCGCACGATGGAAATTATCGAGGAGCTGGAGCCGGTACGGAGAGGCTCCTATACCGGCTCGCTCGGATGGATTGACTATAATGGCGATATGGAATTTAATATTATTATTAGAACAATGGCAATAAAAGAAGGCCTCGTTCATATTCAAGCAGGCGCGGGCATCGTCATTGATTCCGTTCCGGAACGAGAGTATTATGAGTCGCTAAACAAAGCGAAAGCGTTATGGAAAGCGATTCAGTTTAGCGAGCATTTTGCTGAGCGGGAACGGGAACAAGAGCAGGAGCGCGAGAGCGAGCGGACAAGTCAAGCTTGAATTTGCTGTATATAGAACATTAGAAGAATAAGGGGGAGTGGAACGATGATACTTGTCATTGATAACTACGATTCGTTTACGTACAATTTGGTGCAGTATTTAGGCAAGCTGGGCGAGGAGGTTGTCGTCAAGCGCAACGACGAGATTGATTTGGCGGGCATTGAAGCGTTGAAGCCGGATCATATTCTGATCTCGCCGGGGCCTTGCTCTCCGAACGAAGCAGGAATCAGCCTGTCGTTGATCGAGCATTTCAAAGGTATCATTCCTATTTTCGGCGTCTGTCTCGGACATCAATCTATAGGCCAAGCGTTTGGCGGTGACGTCGTGCGTGCGGAGAAGCTGATGCACGGCAAAACGTCGGAAATTTTGCATGACGGAAAAACGATTTTTGAAGACATCCCTTCCCCTTATACGGCGACTCGTTATCACTCGCTGATCGTGAAGCGCGAAACGCTTCCAGACTGCCTGGAGATTAGCGCAGAGACGGCAGAGGGCGAGATTATGGGGCTTCGCCATAAAGAGTACCCGATTGAAGGCGTTCAGTTCCATCCGGAGTCCATAATTACGGAGCATGGTTTGACGCTGCTGCGCAATTTCCTTAAGATTCGGACCGGCTCGGCGCGATGAAGATTGGATTCAACGGGATTGTAATGAATGCTGAAGAAGCTGTGATCTCGATATATGATCACGGCTTTTTGTACGGTTTGGGACTGTTTGAAACGTTCCGCACGTACAAGGGAAAACCGTACTTGCTGGAACGGCACTTGCGAAGGCTTGCAGAAGGCTGCCGGGAGCTGGGTATCCGATATGAGGCGAATCCAGATCAGCTCGTCTCCCTAATGGAGCAATTGCTGCAGGCGAACGGCCTGAAGGAGGCTTACATCCGATTGACCGTTTCCGCAGGCCCGGGAGAGCTGGGGCTTCAGACGGATGATTATGAACGGCCGAATGAGCTCCTGCTGATCAAGGCGCTGCCTCCTTATAGCGAAGCGCTGTACAGCGCTGGAAAACAGCTCAAGCTGCTTAAAACAGCGCGCAACACGCCGGAGGGCAGCGTTCGTTTAAAATCGCTTCATTATATGAATAATATAATTGCAAAGCGGGAACTTGCGGCGAGCGGTGCGCCTGCGAACGCCGAAGGCTTAATGCTCAGCGGGGAAGGCTGGCTGGCCGAGGGTATCGTGAGCAATCTCTTTTTTGTGCGGAACGGAAAGGTCTGCACCCCGTCCATTGATATCGGCATACTGCCGGGCATTACCCGTCAGCGGGTTATCGAGCTGGCGAGAGAAGAGGGTTTTACCGTAGAAGAAGGCCGATACAGCTGGGCCGAGCTGCTTCAAGCCGACGAAGCATGGGTCACCAATTCGATTCAAGAGCTGGTGCCGATTACTAGCTTGGCGGGACAGGATTCGAACAGGGCTTCGGCGGCAACTGTCGGTGACGGCAGAATCGGGAACATAACGCAAAGACTGCTAGAGGCATACCGTGCGGATACGGCCAGCGGCGCATAAACGCGCCAAATCAGCGCATCAGGGCTGAAAGGAAACGATTGAACATGAAAATAGCATCGAATCAAGCGGATAATCCCGTATTTTGGAGCCGTTCTTATACATGGGGCAGCGAAAGCGGCAAAGTGCAGCTTGAGCTTGGCAGCCGCACGCTGATCATGGGCATATTGAACGCAACGCCGGACTCTTTCTCTGACGGGGGCCGGCATAACGAAGTGGAGGCTGCCGCTGCGCATGCGGCAGCCATGGTTGAAGCAGGCGCCGACATTATTGATATTGGCGCGGAATCGACGCGTCCGGGCTATGTGCCGATCAGCTCCGAAGAAGAGCTTCGCCGGCTGCTGCCAGTGATCGAAGCGGTGCGCAAGGCTTTGCCGCACATTGCGATCTCGGTTGATACATACAAAGCGGAAACGGCCCGTCGGGCGTTGGAGGCCGGAGCGCATATCATCAACGATATTTGGGGGTTGAGGTATGACCCGTTGATGGCATCGGTGGCAGCCGAGTATGGCTGTCCCGTTGTCATCACGCACAATCGGACAGATTCGGAATATAGCGATCTGGTTGCCGATGTGCTGGCTGATTTGCAGACAAGCATCGACATTGCTCGACAAGCCGGGATAAAAGAAAGCGATATTTGGCTCGACCCAGGATTCGGTTTTGCCAAGAGCTACGAGGATCATCTTAAGCTGATGGGACAGCTTCAGGCGCTTAATGCGCTCGGTTATCCGGTGCTGCTCGGCACCTCCCGGAAACGGTTTATTCGGCAAACGCTTGATCTGCCGGTATCGGAGCTGGCCGAGGGGACAGCGGCGACGACCGCTCTCGGCATCGCGCAGGGCTGTCAGATCGTCCGCGTGCATGACGTGCGGGCTAACGCCCGAACGGCTCGAATGACCGACGCGATCGTATATCCGCGTAATTGAATATAGACGAAGCTGGGGATCGGGGAAGGAAGTTGAACGATGGATACAATGCTTTTGAAGGGCATGCAATTTTACGGCTATCACGGCGTATTTGCCGAAGAAAATAAACTAGGCCAAAAGTTCGGTGTCGATTTGGAACTAAAGCTCGATTTAGAGCAGGCGGCGTCAACGGACGATTTGTCCTGCTCGATTGATTACGCGCAGCTTCACGCATTGACGAAGTCGATCGTGGAAGGGCCTCCGTACAAATTGATTGAAGCTTTAGCCGGCGGCATTGCATCGCGTGTTTTAGAAGCTTATACTATGATAAATGAAGTGACGGTTCGTGTAACGAAGCCAAATCCGCCGTTCGAGATACATTTCGACGGAGTGACGATCGAGCTGCGCAGAAAGCGGGATGCCAATGGAACAATTGCTCCCGTCTAACTTGGGCGGCTTTACGGCGTATATTGCTCTCGGCTCTAATATGGGCGACAGGGAGGAGCTGCTTCGGCAGGCGGTTGAGCGCTTGAACGAGCGTGGCGATATTGAAGTGCTTCGCATATCCTCTCTTTACGAGACCGACCCGGTTGGCTTTACGGATCAGCCGGCGTTTCTAAATATGGCTATAGCGGTACAAACAACGCTAGACCCTATCGCCCTGCTGCGTGTGCAGCTGGAGGAAGAACGACTGTTAGGCCGCGTTCGCGATATTCGTTGGGGACCGCGTACCATCGACCTTGATCTGCTGCTGTACGACAACGTTACGATGGATGGGGCAGAGCTAACGCTGCCTCATCCGCGCATGATGGAGCGGGCTTTTGTGCTTGTTCCGCTCAGCGACGTCATTGCCGGGGATCATCCTCTTCGGAACTCGGTTTCGACGGCTGCGGCAGCGGCGCTTCAGGAAGGAAAGGAAGGCATTGCATTATGGAAAACGATCAACTGGCTCAGCGGGTACGGGCATTCCGGAAGCTGAAGGGCCATACTCAGCAGGAGCTGGCAAAGCTGCTTGGCGTTTCGGTAGCCGTGCTCGGCTCATTGGAGCGGGGGACGCGCAAAGTAGATCCAAAGCTGCTGGCCAGCATTGCGGAGACGCTTGGCGTCAGCTATGAAGAATTAACGGACATAAAGTCGTAATTTAGATGTAGAGGAGAAGCGGCATGCTGAAAATCGGAGACATCGAGATGAAGAACAGAGTCGTACTGGCGCCGATGGCAGGCGTGTGCAATCCAGCTTTCCGACTCATCGCTAAAGAATTTGGAACAGGGCTCGTCTGCGCGGAAATGGTGAGCGACAAGGCGATTTTGCACGGCAATAAAAGAACAATGGAGATGCTGTTTGTAGACGAGCGCGAGAAGCCGCTCAGCCTGCAAATTTTCGGCGGCGATCGGGAGTCGCTTGTGGAAGCGGCGAAAGTTGTCGACCAGCAGACCAACGCCGATATTATTGACATTAATATGGGCTGTCCAGTGCCGAAGGTGACGAAATGCGATGCCGGAGCACGCTGGCTGCTTGACCCGAACAAAATTTATGAGATGGTTTCAGCTGTAGTCGAGGCGGTGAGCAAGCCGGTAACGGTCAAAATGCGCATTGGCTGGGACGATGAGCATATTTTTGCAGTAGACAATGCAAAAGCGGTTGAAAGCGCAGGCGGCAGTGCGGTCAGCGTGCATGGCCGTACACGGGAGCAGCTCTATACCGGCAAAGCGAACTGGGATATCATTCGCGATGTTAAGCAAGCCGTATCCATTCCGGTCATCGGCAATGGCGACGTATTCTCGCCGGAGGATGCGAAGCGCTTGCTTGAGCACACGGGCTGCGACGGCGTAATGATTGGCCGAGGCGCGCTCGGCAACCCATGGATGCTGTACCGGACGATTCAATATTTGGCGACGGGCGAGCTTCTCGCCGATCCGCTGCCGCGCGAGAAGATGGAAGTTGCGCTCTTGCATCTGGATCGTCTCGCCGCATTGAAAGGCGAAGCGGTGGCTGTTCGTGAAATGCGCAAGCATCTGGCGTGGTATTTGAAAGGCTTGCCTGGAGCGGCGCGCGTAAAGGATGTCATTATGGAAGAAACCGGCCGTGAAGGCGTCGTGGAAATTTTGGAACAATACATTGCTTCTTTGAATGAGGAAGCGCTGGCGGGGACGGAAGGAAAAGCGAGCTCGGAAGCCGTTCATTAAACAGACGATTCGGCGGTATTCGACAGATGCTCGCATGAATAGGCTGCGCTGAATTAAAGCGTTTTCAGAAAGCCAATTCCCTTTGATTGACATTCGAGATATCTTTGCATATAATCTTGCAATATACATCAAAGATGCGTCCGCAGCGACTGCTAAAGGCATGACGACTGTGGAACGTAATATATTAAATATCAGTGATTTCATACACCGTATGAAAATTTGTCACACGACAGGAGAATCGGGAAGATGAGCGATAAAGAGATCATTCTGACTCAGGACGGTTTGAAGAAACTGGAAGAGGAATTGGAAAACCTCAAATCGGTTAAACGTCGTGAAGTAGCGGAACGGATCAAAGTGGCAATTGGCTACGGCGATATTAGCGAAAACTCCGAATATGAAGATGCAAAGAACGAGCAAGCTTTTATCGAAGGACGCATTATTACCCTTGAAAAAATGCTGCGCAATGCGCGGATTATCAATAATGACGAAATTGATACGGATACGGTGAGCATTGGCTCGACAGTAACAGTAGAAGACTTGGAATTTGGCGACACGATGGAATATGCTATTGTCGGCTCGGCCGAGTCCGATCCGCTGCAAAACAAAATTTCCAACGAAAGCCCGGTGGGCAAAGCGATTTTGGGCAAAACAAAAGGAACAATCGTAGACGTTAGCGTACCTGCCGGCATCATTCAATATAAAATCGTTGATATTAAGAAATAAGGTTTCTAACTATGGAATTTTGGAAAGCTTCCTTGGCGGAAGCTTTTTGAATATATAAGATTTTATAAGTATTTCACTTATAAATACGCTTATATTTATGAATATTCGTTTTACGATTTGCGAGGAGATGACTGAATTGAGTCAAGAAAATAACGGTGTAGTACAAGAACAGGAGCTTAGCGAGCTGCTGCAAATTCGCAGAGACAAATTGGACGAGCTTCGCGGCTTGGGCGTCGACCCATTCGGAAGCAAATTCGAGCGTACGACTACGGCAAAAGAAATTTTGACCGCATATGAATCCTTGAGCAAGGAAGAGCTGGAGGAGAAAGCGGTTGAAGTAAGCATTGCCGGACGTATTATGCAGAAGCGCGGCATGGGCAAGGCAGCGTTCGCGCACATTCAAGATTTGAGCGGGAAAATTCAAATCTACGTGCGGAAGGATACTGTTGAAGCGAACAAATACGCTGCGTTTGAGCTGCTCGATATCGGCGATATTGTCGGCGTTCATGGCGTAGTATTCAAGACCAATACAGGCGAGGTTTCGGTAAAAGCGAAAGAGGTTGAAGTGCTGACCAAGTCGCTGCTTCCGCTGCCGGACAAGTATCACGGCTTGAAGGACGTAGAGCTTCGCTACCGTCAGCGTTATGTCGACTTGATCGTGAGCCCGGATGTGCAGCAGACGTTCATCTCCCGTTCCCGCATTATTCAATCGATGCGCCGTTATCTTGACTCGAAAGGCTATCTCGAGGTTGAAACGCCAACGCTGCACGCAATTGCCGGCGGCGCTGCGGCTCGTCCGTTCGTTACGCATCACAATGCGCTTGATATGCAGCTGTATATGCGTATCGCCATCGAGCTTCACTTGAAACGGCTTATTGTCGGCGGTTTGGAGAAAGTATACGAGATTGGCCGCGTTTATCGAAACGAGGGCATTTCGACGCGTCACAATCCTGAATTTACGATGATTGAGCTGTATGAGGCATATGCCGACTACAAGGACATTATGGCATTGACCGAGAACCTGATTGCGCATATTGCGCAAGAGGTGCTTGGCACGATGAAAATTACTTATCAAGGCCAAGAAATCGATCTGACGCCGCAATGGCGCCGCGTTTCGATGGTTGATCTTGTTAAAGAAGTAACAGGCGTCGATTTCGGCGCTCAGATGAGCGACGAAGAAGCGCATCGACTGGCGAAGGAGCATAAAGTGCCGGTTGAGCCGCATATGACGTTTGGCCACATTCTGAACGCATTCTTCGAGCATTTCTGCGAGCACACGCTTATTCAGCCTACTTTCGTTACCGGACATCCGGTTGCGATCTCGCCGCTGGCGAAGAAGAACGCTGAGGATCCGCGCTTCACGGACCGTTTCGAGCTGTTCATTGTAGCTCGCGAGCATGCGAACGCATTTACGGAATTGAATGATCCGATCGACCAGCGCCAGCGCTTTGAAGCGCAGCTGGTGGAGAAAGAGCAGGGCAATGACGAGGCGCATGAGATGGATGATGACTTCATCCGCGCGCTGGAATACGGCATGCCGCCAACTGGCGGACTCGGCATCGGCGTCGACCGTCTGGTTATGCTGTTGACTGACGCGCCATCGATTCGCGACGTGCTGCTCTTCCCGCATATGCGCGATCGCGCAGGCGAATAAGCCGAACGAAGCTTTATCGCTACTTCAATGTTCAAACTTAGAGAAGCAATGGGGTTGTCTCATCAGGTCTGCAAAGACTCGAGGCGACCCCCTTTTTTTTTAGTAGCCGGATTACTTGGCATGTCTATTGACCTATACTGGCATTCAGTATAAAGTTGATATGTATTTTTAGGAAAAACTAGGCGTATATTGCTGTCGATATAGAGTCAATTTTGAATGGGAGGATCGGAACATGCGGTTGCGGTTGCGAAATATATTATTATTCAGTTTGCTATTATTTGTGCTTATTCCCGCGATTTCCGGTTATGCTGCAGGAGCCGGCGAGGGCGCAGGCCCGAATCTGCTTCAAAACAGCGATTTTGAGCAAGCCGATCCAGCAGATGCCGGAGCGCCGTTGAATTGGACGAAGGATGTGTGGGTGCAAGGCGACGACGCGACCCGATTCGGTCTGGAAACCGGTGATACGCACGCTGGCGGGAGCGCGATCGTTATCGAGAACCTGCAGCCAAATCATGCGAAATGGGTGCAAAAGCTGGCCGTTGAGCCGGATTCCTATTATCATGTGACGGGCTGGGTGAAAGTGTCCGGTACGGATGCGGCGATGATGGGCGCCAATCTGTTTGTCATGGATGTAGGCTTTGAGTTCCCGCAATTGAAAGATACGGCGGGCGAGTGGAAGCAGCTTGAATTTTACGGCAAGACCGGCCCGAAACAGAAGGAGTTGCGGGTTGCCGCAAGCTTGGGCGGCTACAACAGCTTGAACGTCGGCAAGGCGCTGTTTGACGATTTGTCGATGAATAAAGTAGAGTCTTTGCCCGAAGGGGTGCAGGCATTCTCGCTAGTACCGGCCGATACGTCAAATAATAAAGATGATAAAGAGGCCAAGCCTCCGCAAGTATCCGCGCTTTATGTGCTTTCGCTTTCCGCATTGTTCGCGATTCTGTTCGCTTTTCTCTATCAACGCATGATTAGAGAGCGTTCGCCGCTTGAATCCCGTTCCAAACGCGGCTCGGGCGCGCCGATTATCGGCTGGCTAATCATCGCGCTCGGCTTCCGCGTTTGCGTGTCCGCCGCTATTCCCGGCTACATAAACGATATGAACACATTCATTTATTGGGGCAATGCCGTCGTCGAGAAAGGCATAAGCAACTTTTACAATGGAGAAATGTTCGCGGATTATCCGCCAGGCTATATTTATGTCCTGCACGTGTTGGCACTGATTCAACAGCTGTTTGGTCTTGATTCGACGTCCCGCGCTGCTTTTATGCTGTACAAGCTTCCAGCTATTGCGGCTGATTTGGCTGCTGCATGGCTAATCTTCCAAACGGCGCGCAAAAAGCTGACGGTAACAGCTTCATTTGGCCTTGCGATGCTCTACGTATGGAACCCTGCCGTATGGCTGGATTCCGCTGCGTGGGGACAGGTGGATTCCATCTTTACGTTTCTTCTTATCCTATCTATTCTTCGTATTTTGGACGATAAAATCGAGATCGGCGCGTTATGGTTTGCTATTGCAGTACTAGTAAAGCCGCAAGCGCTCATCTTCATGCCGGTCGTGCTGCTCGCGGTTTGGCATAAACGGGATTGGACGCGTGCGGCGGTCGGAGCTTTGTACGGGATCGCACTCTTCTTCGCGCTTGCGTTGCCGTTCTTCTGGAGCAACGGCGGCATTGGCGGTCTGATCAATCTTTATAAAACGACGCTGGCATCTTATCCGTACGCGACGCTTAACGCATTTAATTTATACACGCTGACCGGCGGGAACTGGGCGGGGATCGATGAAGCTTGGCTTCTTATTCCTTACAGAGCATGGGGAGCCATGGCTATTGGTCTGGCGGTCGTGCTGGCCTTGGTTTACTCGCTTGCAGGAAAGGACAAGTCCAACTTGTCCAAATCGTTCTATATCGCTTCTGTTCTTATTACAGTTATGTTCCTGTTCGGAACCAAAATGCATGAAAGATATATGTTCCCGGCGATTCTTCTCTTCGTGTTTGCGTACATTTTCTCGCAGGACCGGCGCCTGTTGCGCGTGCTGCTCGGGTATAGCATTACGTTCCTGATTAATGTTGGATACGTGCTGCAGTTTAGCGAACAGACGGTCAGAGTGCCGACGGACGGCATTGTCATCGTGACAGCGATTGTCAATTTGGTTCTGTTCGTGTATTTGCTCTATATTGGCTACGATCTCTATATTCGCGGAAGAGTGCAGCTTGTGCCGCCAATTCCGGCAGATGAACAAAGTCGCAGCGACAAGCTGCTGCTGGATGAGGTGCGTGAAGACGGGACGGCTGCAGATGTGCAATCCGTTAAGCTGGGACTGACCAAGAAAGACTGGCTGGCGATGTCGGCGATTACGCTCATTTATGCCGTTGTTGCGTTGTTTAACTTGGGATCGACACATACATTGTCTTCAGGCTGGACGCCTGGAAAGGTCGGTCAAAGCTTCTACGTTGACTTTGGCGAAGAGGTCCAATTGGAGCGGATGAACAGCTTTGGCGGAACGAGAGAGGGTAAATATAAACTTGAATTCGGAGTTGCGCCGGACGGCTGGAACAAGCCGGTTGAGTACGAGCAGAAGGGCGGAGACAGTCTTAAGTGGGTCATTCATAAGCTTGACGAACGAGCGCGTTATGTCAAGATTACCGCACTGACAAGAGAATTCTCCATACAAGAGATAGCCTTCTATGCTCAAGGAAGCGAGAGTCCAATTGTAATTAGCGAAGTCGTTGAGCTGGATGCCGCACCCGCCGCAGCCGATGACACAGCCGACAAGAAGAACCTAAGAGCTCCAGCGCGCCTGTTCGATGAGCAGTCCTCCGCTGCATATACGGAAAACTATATGAACAGCAGCTATTTTGACGAGATCTATCATGGCCGGACGGCGCTTGAGAATATTGAAGGCGTTCGGGCGTACGAAAATACGCATCCGCCGCTCGGTAAGCTGATAATCGCGCTCGGCATCAAGATATTCGGCTTAAGTCCGTTCGGATGGCGGATTATGGGCACGTTGTTTGGCATTGCGATGGTGCCGATTATGTATCTGTTTGCACTGCGTCTGTTCCGCAAGACGGGCTATGCTGCAGCTGCAACAGCGCTGCTCGCTGCGGAATTTATGCATTTCACGCAGACGAGAATCGCGACGATCGACGTTTACGGCGTCTTTTTCATCATGCTGATGTTCTACTTTATGCATAAGTACGTACTGATGAATTTTTACAACACGCCGCTGCGCAAAACGCTGGTTCCTTTGTGTACGGCAGGAGTGCTGTTCGGAATCGGAGTGGCATCGAAATGGATCGTTATTTACGGAGGAGCAGGACTTGCGGTCATGCTGTTCTGGTCGTTGTTCGAACGTTACCGGCAATATGCGGCTGCCAAGCGAGCGATTGCTGCTGGTTCCGGCCAGGAAGACGACGAGAACTTCCGCCGAATCGTTAAGCTTTTCCCGCGAAATACGATCATCACATTGGCGGTTTGCGTCATTTTCTACGTTGCTGTTCCAGCTGTTGTTTACGGTTTGTCGTACATTCCTGTGCTTAACGTTCAAGGCGATGAATATACAGCCCAAAGATTGGTAGACTATCAGAAAAACATGTATCACTACCACAGCGAACTCGTTGCCACGCATCCTTATTCTTCGCAGTGGTGGGAGTGGCCGTTCATGAAGCGGCCGGTATGGTACTACAGCGGCGACGATGTGGCTAATCCAGACTATATTTCGACCATCTCGGCGTTTGGCAATCCGCTTATTTGGTGGACGGGCTTGTTCGCACTGCTTGGCGCGCTGTATTTCAGCTGGAAGCTCAGGGATAAGCGGGTATATGTCATTTGGATCGCTTATTTTTCGCAATACTTGCCGTGGATGCTTGTGCCGCGACTGACGTTCCTTTATCACTATTTTGCTATGGTGCCGTTTATGATTATGGCTATTATTTATATGTTCAAGCTGTACGAAGAGAAGCATCCGGACCGGCAATGGGTTCGCTGGCTGTATGTAGCCGGGGCGGCAGTGCTATTCTTCATGTACTATCCGGTTCTGTCGGGTTTTGAGACGGCGAGATGGTACGCGGCGGTTTTGAGCTTGTTCGATTCATGGGTGTTTTTTAGTTAGAGCAATGAGCGATCAAAGATCCTGATGTAAAGGGAAGTGATAGGCATGCAGGCCAAATACAGCATTATCGTGCCGATGTATAACGAAGAAGAGGTTATCGGGCATACGTACACAAAGCTTAAGGAAGTTATGGACGGGTACGGCGAATCGTACGAGCTTATTTTCATCAACGACGGGAGCAGGGATCGGACAGTTGAAATTGTGGACGGCATTTGCCGCAATGACCGGAACGTGCGGCTCATTAATTTCTCCCGGAATTTCGGTCATCAAATCGCAATTACGGCCGGAATGGATTATGCGCACGGCGAAGCGGTTATTATTATCGATGCCGATTTGCAAGATCCGCCGGAAGTGATGCTGCAAATGATTGAGAAGTGGAAAGAAGGCTACGAGGTCGTATACGGCAAACGTCTGAAGCGAAAAGGAGAGACGGCGTTTAAAAAACTAACGGCAATGATGTTCTACCGGACGATGAGAAGCATGACCAACTTCGATATTCCGATGGATACGGGCGATTTCCGGCTCATTGACCGGAAGGTTTGCGACGTGCTTCGCGGGCTTAAAGAAAAGAATCGTTTCGTGCGGGGGCTTGTCAGCTGGGTCGGCTTCAAACAGACGATGGTTGAATATGTGCGCGAGGAGCGGTTCGCAGGCGAGACCAAATATCCGCTCAAAAAAATGATCAGCTTCGCGCTCGACGGCATCACCTCGTTTTCCTATAAGCCGCTGAAAATCGCAACGTACATCGGGTTCGCATTGTCCATATCGAGTTTCGTTTATTTGATGGTTGTCTTGGTGGAGAAATTGTTCACGAATGCAACACAGCCGGGCTGGACGTCGATCGTCGCTACGAACCTCTTGTTTAACGGCATCATTCTCATATTGCTTGGATTGATCGGAGAATACATCGGCCGAATCTACGATGAGTCGAAAAATCGGCCATTATATATCGTGAGAGAAACGCAAGGATTCGAACGTGAGGATCGCAAGCAGGATATAGGAGTGGAAAGAGAACGCGAATATGTCCGCTAAAAGAACGGAGCTGTCTCAGGTTAAAAGGCAGGAGACGGCAAAACGCAAAGCGCTGCTGCAATTTCTGCTCTTTAACTTGGTCGGCCTTATCAATACGGCGGTCGACTTTGCGGTGTACAGTCTTCTCGTGTGGGCGGATATGAATTACATGGCCAGCCAGGTAGTCTCTTATCTCGCAGGGATGGCAAACAGCTATTTGATGAATTCGAAAATAACGTTTCGCAAACCGTCTGCTGAGCGTGTCGAGTCTGTATTCGACAAAGCGCAGGCGGTTCGTTTTGTCATGCTGAATATGGTGGTGCTCGGAGTCGGCTTGGCGCTGCTTTTTGTGGGGAAAGACACCCTTGGATGGCATGCGATTGTCGCGAAGATTGTCGTAACCTGTATAACGGTGGTGCTGAATTTTGTCGGGAGCAAATGGTGGGTTTTTAGTCCTGAAAAACGGTTTGAAAAAGACGATGAAAATCGTTGACTTCTATTTGCTACTAATTGTAGAATAGGTCTTGCGAACCGGTTGAAAATGGAAGAAAAAAGCGGTTCTGCTAGAAACCAATGCATATGCCATGTTAATAGCAAACCATTCGAAAGGGTGGGACGCAAAGTCAGGAGTCTAAGGCGTTCACTCTACTGCTAAGTGAATGCTATGATCGTCCGATTGCCATGAATATGACTATTCTCAAGTCGGTTGTTTAGCCGATTTGAAGAAGAATCTTATTTAATGGGAGTGAATGAAGAATGAGGCTAAAAGCGTTGCTTGCTAGCTTGTTAGTTGTTTTTATGGTGTTTAGCGCTTACGGCGCAGTATGGGCGTACGGAGGCGGAGGTAACGAAACTAATGCCTGCTCGGGTACTTACAAGAAGATTGATGATGTAGACCGTGATGATGGCGGCAAAACATTCCCTATCAAGAATGGTAATGATATTGTGGCCAATGTTACTTTTTCCAATGACATTAAATCAATCGACTGGTCTGAAGTAAACAGCAAGTATGAAGTAACCTGCGTTTTCGTAAAGGGTGCGGATAACGGTAAATCTTATCCAATCGAAGACGAAGAAAGTAGCGGTTCGGGTTTGAAGTCGCCGTTGAAAAATGGCAGATATCCAGATATTAGCCATGTGAACGTGTACTACAAATTAAAACCGGTAGCTACTCCTACACCGTCAGCATCGCCAACACCAACTGCAACACCGATACCAACGGAAGCGCCAACAGCAACACCGGTACCAACAGAAGCGCCAACGGCAACACCGGTACCAACAGAAGCGCCAACGGCAACACCGGTACCAACGGAAGCGCCAACAGCAACACCGGTACCAACGGAAGCGCCAACGGCGACACCGGTACCAACGGAAGCGCCAACGGCGACACCGGTACCAACGGAAGCGCCAACAGCAACGCCGGTACCAACGGAAGCGCCAACAGCAACGCCGGTACCAACGGAAGCGCCAACAGCAACGCCGGTACCAACGGAAGCGCCAACAGCAACGCCGGTACCAACGGAAGCGCCAACAGCAACACCGGTACCAACGGAAGCGCCAACGGCGACACCGGTACCAACGGAAGCGCCAACGGCGACACCGGTACCAACGGAAGCGCCAACGGCAACACCGGTACCAACGGAAGCGCCAACAGCAACACCGACGGCAACGCCAGAGACGACATTGCCGCCAGAGTCGACACCGACGCCAGAGTCGACACCGACGCCTGAGTCGACGCCGACACCACAGACGACGCCAAGACCAACGTTCGTACCTGATCCAACTGCAACACCAACGCCTGAAGCGACAGCAACTCCAGAGTCGACAGTAGCGCCTACTTCTGCGCCAACGCCAACTTCTACGCCTGACGAAGAAGTGATTATTGACGAAGAAGAAGGTCCATTGGGTCCAGTTGAAACGACTGGCACTGAGGGAACTGGCACTGGGGAAACTGTAACTGAAGGCGCTGCGACTGGCAGCGAAGGTACAGCGAAACCATCTGCGGAACCAACCACAGCAGTTGGTGGCGATGCAGTGGAAGTAAAGGAAGAAGTTCCTTTGGGCGCATTGCCGAAAACGGGTGAATCCAGCTCGTTGCCAATTTACTTTGCAGGCGCTTCGCTTGCATTGCTTGGCGGATTTATGCTGATCCAAAGAAAACGCAAAGCATAGATTATACGTAATTATCAAGGGAGATTAGTCAATTAGACTAGTCTCTCTATTTTTTTGCATTTTTAATAGTTTTAGTGTTGCAATTTTCATAGAATATGGTAATCTAGTACTAGATAAAGCTAAATCACGATAACGGCAAACCTATCGAAAGGTAGGGACGCAAAGCTACAGGGCCTTCCGTATGATGGCAGCCAGCTACCGAAAGAATGAGCTTTTTTTATTTTCACAAAAAGCGAACGAATGTTCGAAACTTTATACGATAATAGCAAACCTATCGAAAGGTAGGGACGCAAAGCTATAGGGCCTTCTCCGAAAGGGATGGCAGCCTAGCCGCCGAAGGGAGTTTTACTCATGCGTAAGCTTTTTCTTATGCTAGCAGCTGTATTCGTACTCACAACATCGATCCAAGTAACGACAGCATCCGCTAATGCAGAAGAGAAATGGTTGGATACTTCGAAACTGAACAATGGTGTGGTAAGCGTAGCGTACGATGTAAAGTCGGACGTGAAAACAAAAGTGATGATCACTAAGGGCAATGAGAAATATACATACAGCTTGACGGATGCAAAAGAAAACTTTCCTCTTCAACTGGGCAACGGTGATTACACCGTATCGGTTCTGGAGAACACGTCGGGCAATAAATATAAAGTAGTAAGCAAAGAAGAAGTAAGCTTGGAACTGGACGATACAAACACTGTATTCTTGAACTCGATCCAAAACGTAAAATGGAACAGCTCGAACAAAGCGATTCAAAAAGCGAAAGAGCTGACAGCTAACAAGAAAACGGATAGCGAGAAAGTTAAAGCGATCTACAACTATATCGTAAACAATGTTTCGTATGATTATGATCTGGCAGCTAACCTGCCAACTGACTACCTGCCTAACATTGACCGTACGCTGAGCTCGAAGAAAGATATCTGCTACGGATACTCGGCTCTTTTTGCAGCTATGCTGCGCAGTGTAGACATTCCTACAAAGCTGGTAATGGGCAACACAACTTACGTGAAACAATACCATGCATGGAACGAAGTTATGTTGAACGGCGAATGGGTCATCGTTGATACGACTGTTGATGCCGGCCTGAAAAAAGCAAACAAGAAGTATGAGTTTGCTAAAGAAGCTTCGAAGTACACAACAGCAAAAGAATACTAATAGTACGGAAGAAGAAGTAGAAGGGCTTTGCGTGTTGAACGCAAGGTCCTTTTTTAATTATATTAATGAAGAAAAAGATAAACTAAAAAACTTTAAAAAAAGACTTGCAATGGTATAGGCACCCGTGATATATTATCTAAGTCGCCGCTGAAACACACGACGACGAGAACGAAATAAATTGTTCTTTGAAAACTGAACAACGAGCGAAACTGCCCTTACGAATGGCTCGCCATTCGTGAGAAAAGCGATAAAAACAAAGTAATGAGCAAGTCAAATTCTGACCGGGATTTTCCGATCAGCCTTCGGCTGGACAATCGGAAAACCCTTTCTATGGAGAGTTTGATCCTGGCTCAGGACGAACGCTGGCGGCGTGCCTAATACATGCAAGTCGAGCGGATCTGATGGAGTGCTTGCACTCCTGACGATTAGCG
>NZ_WOVL01000022.1:68518-89898 GCF_009737085.1 Paenibacillus sp. NEAU-GSW1 | reverse complement strand
CAGCGGGACGCCCCTATATATTATATGAATAGCCCAGTCATATTTGAAACAAGCTCGGCATATAAAGATGTTACAGAGAGTAGTATAAAATACGCCCTGACTCGATACCTAGCGGGAACTATTCGACAAATAGTTATTAAAATAGAAGAAAGACGAGTTCACCATCCGACAGTATCTAAAGCTGACCGTTAGGTATAATATCATTATTGCTGCGAAATAATTAAATAGGAGTCGGATAAGATGGTAGATAGGGAGAGAACGGTTAGTCAAGATGAGCAACGTATCGAGCTAAGCATTAGAGATATTCTTACCCAGCTAGATATTCCACAAGAAAAATGGCCGACTGAACTGATCAATCCCATTCCTATGAACTATTAGTTCATCATCCTTTCGGCACGCACAAAGGCGATAAAACGTCTCGTTTCTTCCGCAGTAAGTTTGCGTCCGTCAACACTCAAACTATATTTCTCTAAAATTTCTTCATCCGACAGTTCAAGATGATCCACAAAACTACGCACGTCTTCGCTTAACGCCGCTTGCGGATTCAACGATCTGCCAACCAAATAATCGATAGAAACTTGATACAGGTCAGCAAACTTTGCTAGCGTCTCGCTGTCGGGCTCTCTGCGGTTTTTCTCATAGTGAGAAAGCGCTGCCCGAGAGATGCCGAGTTTAGCCGCGGTTTGCTCCTGTGTCCAACGTTTCTCATCTCTTAACTGAGCAATTCGGTTTCCGATGTTCATATATTGTCCTCCTAAAATCACCGATTTCTGCTACACCTATATTAATACGGAAATGTTAAAAAAGCATTAATCTGAAACAAAATGTCGCAAAATAAACGAGTTTTTTAAAATTTCGTTGACATGTTACAGAATGTATCGTAACCTTGATCGTATAACAGATACAAAACGTATCTGATGATAGGATTAACCGAAGCGCTTGTTTTTAAACGCAGCTACGGTTTTTCTTGAACATGAGGTGGACGATGGAAACGAATCGTGATGAGTTAAGGTCGCATATCCGGATGCGGCTCACTCAAGGAATTAAAGCGGAGCTGCGGCTTCTTGACGATCAAGGGCTGCTGCTCACACGGAATAAGGCAACCGTGCTCTTGCTCAATATTAGCCAAGAGGGGCTGCGGTTTCTATCCGGATTAAAACTGCCAGTTCAGTCCAGCTATTTGGTTGAATTTAAACTCGCGTTAGGCGAAGTTTCGCTAGAGCTTCGCGGACATGTCGTCTGGCGCGAGCAACGGGATAATCAGTATGAATACGGTATAGCTTTCAATCCGCCCAATAGGATGAAGCCTATATTGATCAAATTACTCAATCAGGAAATGCTTCGTCAGAGCCCGAATCAACATAAGATCCATCAGCTGTACCGTAAGCTAAGGAGTCGATGACGGTGAAGCGATGGGTGAAAAGAACGCTGGTTGTATCGGGCTCGGTCATTGCTGCCATCGGACTTGGCGCCGCCGTATACACTTGGCATCTCTATCATTCGATTAAGCAAACCGCCGCTCAAATCTATGAACCGATTCAGACGTCAGCCGCCTACGTGAGCAAGGACCCGGAGGTCAAGGAGACGCGTCCGGCTGCTGCAGAGCAGCTGATTGACGAGAAGCATCCTTTTACTGTGCTGGCGATGGGGGTTGACGAGCGCGGCGAAGACGCGGGGCGATCCGATACTCTTATTGTGATGGCGGTCAATCCGGCAAAAAAATCGATTCTGATGTTTAACATTCCTCGCGATACCCGGACCGAAATTATCGGACACGGCACGTTGGATAAAATCAATCACGCTTACGCCTTTGGCGGAGCAGAGATGTCGAAGTCCACAGTAGAGCATTTTCTCGATTTTCCGATCGATTATTACATTCGGGTCAATATGGAAGGCTTCGCCCAGCTTATTGATCTGATTGGCGGCGTTGAGGTTGAAAATCCGTTCGCCTTTTTTTACGAAGGCCATCAATTTGATAAAGGGCCGCTGAAGCTGAACGGCAATGAAGCGCTGCTCTACTCTCGAATGCGCTATGACGACCCAAGAGGCGATTTCGGCCGAAATGCCCGCCAGCGGGAGATCGTGAAGCAGGTGTTGAAAAACGCGCTTACATACAACAGCTTTACCCAAATCGAAAAGCTGCTTGATCAATTAGGAGGCAGCGTAAGAACGAATATTACGTTCGACGAAATGAAGACGTTTATAGCCGACTATAGAACCGATCTCGAAAGCATCGACACGGTCGAAATCAAAGGCTCGGGCGCGACGATAAACCGGGTTTGGTATTACATCGTAGGCAATGAAGAAAAAGAACGGATTCATAACTTGCTGAAAGAGCAAATGAGCGCCGGCGAAGCGGACAGCAAGCTGTAGCATCTTTAAGAGAGCGAGTGATCGGAATGGAGAAAGAAGAAGAAGAGCAATTTTATTGTGTAGGCTGCGACAAGATGGTGCCGAGCAAGCAGGCATATGACCTTTTTCGCACCGGATTTTTCCGAGTTGTCTATCCGCTGGGATGCTGTGTGGAATGCAACGGCAAGCAGCCGAATTCCGCGCAGCAGGACATTACTCTGGCAATCTAATCTTCTGATCTGATCAGGATTATGCACGAGAGCTCCTTCATGCCGATTTCGGTCGGGGGGGAGCCTTTTTGCTTCTTAAAAGCATGATCCGCTATAATGGAAAAAAACAGGCTGCAGCTAGGGGGGCTGATTGTTTTTGGAAGCTATCGTACAACTGCAAGACGTTACGAAACGGATTGGACGCAAAACGATCATCGACCGATTGTCGCTAGAATTGCCCGCTGGAGAGGTGTTTGGCTTTCTCGGGCCGAACGGGTCCGGAAAAACAACAACGATTCGCATGATGGTCGGACTGATGTCGCTTACTGCCGGGGAAATCAAAATAGGCGGGTACAGCATTACTAAGCAATACCGCAAAGCGATTCGCAACGTAGGCGCGATCGTCGAGAACCCGGAAATGTACAAATATTTGAGCGGGTATCAAAACCTCATTCATTTTGCGAGGATGATTCCCGGCATAAAGAAAGATCGAATCGATGACGTTATTAAGCTGGTCGGCCTTGAGGCACGCATCCACGATAAGGTAAGAACATATTCGCTCGGCATGAGACAGCGGCTTGGCGTCGCTCAAGCGATATTGCACAAGCCGAAGCTGCTCCTGCTTGACGAGCCGACGAACGGCCTCGATCCGGCGGGCATCCGCGAGCTGCGCGATTATTTGCGGCAGTTGGCAAGGGAAGAGGGGATTGCCGTGTTCGTCTCCAGCCATTTGCTGTCGGAGATGGAACTTATGTGCGACCGCGTGGCGATTATTCAGAACGGAAAGTTAATCGACGTGTGGAATATTCAGGAAGGCGGAGAGCGGAATGGAACCGCAAGCGTGCTGTTCGAAGTGGACAAGATCGACGAAGCGATGGCGATTGCCGGCAGTCTGGGCATGTCTGTTAAACGGGAAGACGGCGCGGATGAGGGGAAAATAAAGATCGAAGGCGATCGCGAAAGTATTGCGAAGCTCAATGAGGCGCTTGTGCGCGGCGGCGTTCGCGTATATGGCATTCTTGCCCAGAGTAAATCGCTTGAGGATCAATTTTTGGAAATGACGGGAGGCGAGAAAATTGTATAATTTCGCACTGCTCGTCCAGAACGAAAATATGAAAATATACCGGCGTCCGCGGGCCTGGGTTATGATCGGGATCTTGCTTCTCATTATTGCCTGCATTTCAATAGTAACCAAATGGACTAGCGCTCGTCCGTTCTCGATGTGGGAGCTCGTCCAGCCCGAGTCCATTGCTTCGTTTATGCTTATTACCGTATTTACGACTGTCATTGCGGCGGGCAGCGTTGCCGATGAATTTACTGCGGGGACAATTAAGCTGCTGGTTATCCGCCCTTGGACACGTACCCACATTTTATTGTCGAAATATATTTCGGTACTTTTGTTTGCCTTGTTCCAGACCGTGTTGATCTACTTGTTTGTCATCGCGTTAAACGCCTTATTGTTCGGCTATGACAGCAGCGCGGCGGCAGATGCGATCGCTCCGTTCTATAAAGGCACGGCAGCCTTTTATTTCTTGAAGTATTACGCGTACAAGTTTATTTCACTCGTCGTATCTACAACGCTTGCCTTTATGATATCGGCGGTGTTTCGCAGCGGGGCGCTTGCGATCGGCATCGCGCTGTTTATCATTTTGATCATCAACACTTTTATTGGGCTTATTGCCATGCTCGACTATACATGGGTCGATTATTTATTGTTCATCCATCTCGATCTTGTTCAATATTTGAACGAGACGCCGTTTAGGGAAGGGATGACGCTTGGATATTCGCTCAGCGTGCTTGCGGTTTACTACGTCATTTTCATCGCGTTGACATGGTATGTGTTCAATAAGCGGGACATCGCTGCGTAGATCGAAAATTGCGCCATTAAAAAGGGGCAGCCTCAAAAGTCGAATCGACTTCGGGCTGCCCCTTATTCGCGTGCTCTTCAATGTCCGGCGGTCACCCGGCTTGACGCGCTTTATCCTTCTCGCGGCTGGCGGAATCCTTCGACTGCTGCATCCCGCCGTCCGTCTCGGAAAGCGGTCTCGTCCGGATGTCCTGGCTGCGCTCCATATGACAGCTGCCGTTCATTAAGCCGCCGTCGTGAATGATAAGCGATTGCGCGGTTACGCTGCCGGTAATTTGACCGGTAGCCGTGACCGTCAGCCGGCCTTTGGCGACGATGTCGCCGAAAACTTTGCCGGCTATCGTAATCTCTTTGGCGTGAATGGTAGAACGGGCGACGCCGCTTTCACCAATAATGACATCGCCGAGACATTCAATATCTCCGCTGAATTCACCTTCAATCCGCAGGTTTGCCTCGCAAATGAGCTTGCCCTCCATTTGCGTGCCTTGACCGATCAGCGTGTCGGTTGCGGAAAAACGCTTATTGTCTTTGAACATCGCCATATGATCCTCCTTACGTGCATTTGTTTTGCCGTTTCTGCTTGTCACTTCGCAAGTTTTAAGTATGGCAGCGGATTGACTGCCTTATCGCTTTGCATGATTTGAAAGTGGAGATGAGGTCCCGTGCTTCGGCCCGTTGAGCCAAGCAAGCCGATTTTTTCGCCTCGCACAACGGTTTCGCCTTCACGCGCTTCGATTTGCTTCAGGTGCATGTAGACGCTGCAAAGCCCGTTGCCATGGTCGACGACAACATAATTGCCTTCGGAGCTGCTATACCCGCTTTCGATAACCTCGCCATTGGCGGCGCTGAAGACAGGATCGCCCGATTCTCCGGCAATATCGATGCCTGCATGGAAAATGGCTTTTCCGGTAAAAGGGTCCTTGCGGTAGCCGAAGCCGGATGTCATCGTGCGCGAAGTTGTCGGCCAGCCTGAAGGGATTGCGTCCAGCTCAGCTTGCCTCTGCTGGGCTAATCGGAACGAGTGGGCCATCGTCTGCTCCATCGCATCAACCATTTCATTCAATGCCTCCAGATCAAGCGAGGAGCCGTTTGCCAAAGCGGCCATCAGCTTCATTTCCGGCGAGGGAGAGGCGGTGTAGCCGTCACCGTCCGAAGAAGCAGACAATGCTTTCACTTTAAGGTCGGCAGAAGACTTTCCAAGCGCGCCTGCCGGATCGGCGGAGGAAGTCAATGCGCCGTATTTCTCGATAAACTGCTGCAGTTTCGTTTCCAACGCTTGCAGATCGTTAGCTTTTGCTGCCAGTTCCTTCGATTGATTGGAAAGGCGGTTTATTTCCCGCTGCAAAGCGGCAATCGCTTCTTCCTTCTTGGCTGTATTTTGCGAGAGTTGGCTGCTTTGCTCCGACAGCTGGTCCTCTAAATGGTTGATCTTCAATTGCGATTTCAGCTGCACACCCGCAATGCATCCGGAAACGGCAAGCACGGCAGCCGCAGGCGCCGCAACAACGGACCGTTTAGAAAATTGAAACTGCCTGACGGTTTTGTCGGCGCCGCGCAGCAGCACAAACGACCATCTGGCTCTAGCTGTTCGCTTCAATAGTCGTTCTCCTTCCGGTCAAAGATATCATTCCAATTACAAAAATGGTTTCAGAACGTTCTAATGCTATTTATTCTTGGATAGGCCGAAACATGCCATTAAAAAAATGAGAGGGCAAATGAACAAAATCAGGAATAACCTAAGAAACGGCGTCTCTGCTGGAATATACATATACAATTGGAGATGCTTGAGAAGCAAACTTTAAGTGAATGCTTTCGAAGCAAGCTTGCTTCGACAACTTTTAGGAGGGCGGTATGAAAGTAACGGAGACTAAACTTTTGGGCGTAAAGCTGCTTGAGCCGGTCGTGTATATCGACCGCCGCGGCTTTTTTATGGAAAGCTATAATGAAATAGAAGCAACGGAGAAGGGGATTGCGAATCGGTTTATTCAAGACAACCATTCCTACTCTGCGGAAGCGGGAGTCATTCGCGGGCTTCACTACCAACTGGAGCCGAAAGCGCAAACCAAGCTGGTGCGCGTGACGGCCGGCGAAATTTATGATGTTGTCGTTGATCTCAGAATCAGCTCCAAAACATTCGGGCAATGGGAAGGCTTTATTCTAAGCGCAGAGAATAAAAAACAGCTGCTCGTGCCGCAAGGGTTCGCGCATGGGTTTTGTACGCTTGTCCCTCATTGCGAGGTGCAATATAAGGTCGATCAGCTGTATTCCTTTGAGCATGACCGCGGCATCGCTTGGAACGACCCGGCGCTGGCGATCGACTGGCCGACTTCGAATCCGATCACTTCGATTAAAGACGCGAAACATCCGCTTCTGGCGGATGCGGAAATCAACTTCGTATTTTAAAAATATAAGTACTAGCTTGCGAGAGGACTAATGTGAAGTGAAACTACTTGTTACCGGCGGAGCCGGATTTATAGGCAGCAATTTTATTCATTATATGATTGGAAAATATCCCGATTACTCGTTCATTAACGTCGATTTGCTCACTTATGCGGGCAACTTAGGCAATTTACGCTCGGTTGAGCAATATCCCGGCTACTCGTTTGTTAAAGCCGATATTGGCAATCGGGCTGCGCTTGAGCCGTTTTTTGCAGACGGAATAGACGCCGTCATTCATTTTGCCGCCGAATCGCATGTCGACCGGAGCATCTCGCAGCCGGATTTGTTCGTCCGGACCAATGTTGCGGGAACGCAGACGCTGCTTGAGCTCGCCAGACAATACGGGGTTGCGAA
This sequence comes from Paenibacillus sp. NEAU-GSW1, assembly GCF_009737085.1. GTDB lineage: Bacteria > Bacillota > Bacilli > Paenibacillales > Paenibacillaceae > Pristimantibacillus. The sequence goes on along the minus strand of NZ_WOVL01000022.1, from coordinate 82,677 downwards.
GTTTGTGCAAGTATCGACGGACGAAGTGTACGGCACGCTTGGTGCAGACGGACTGTTTACGGAAGAAACGCCGCTTGCTCCAAACAGTCCATACTCGGCAAGCAAAGCGGGCGCGGATCTTATGGCAAGGGCCTATTATGAAACCTTCGGACTGCCGGTCGTCATTACGCGCTGCTCCAACAACTACGGCCCTTATCAATTCCCGGAAAAGCTCATTCCGCTTATGATTCGCAATGCGCTTGCGGGCAGCCCGCTCCCGGTTTACGGCGACGGATTGAATGTGCGCGATTGGCTCTATGTCGAAGATCATTGCAGCGCGATCGATCTTGTGCTCCATAAAGGGGAAAACGGCGAGGTATACAATATCGGCGGCAATAACGAGCGAAGCAATTTGCAGGTGGTAGGCACGATATTGGAGACGCTCGGCAAGCCTGCAACGCTTATTCAACATGTCAAAGACAGGCAAGGCCATGACCGCCGATACGCTATTGACGCAAGCAAAATTCGCAGCAAGCTCGGCTGGCAGCCGAACCATAATTACGAGACGGGCATTAAACAGACGATTCAATGGTATGTCGACAATTACGATTGGCTGGAGCAGGTAGCATCGGGAGCATACAGGCATTACAATCGGGCGCATATGGACGGCCTTACAGGTGAAGCGGAGTGACAGGCGGCGGGCATAAGCTGAAAATCGTCGTGACGGGGGCGGAAGGCCAGCTTGGACGTGAATTGACGGAGCTTGGGAAATCCGGGCTGGCAACGGCGGAAATGATCGGCTTCGGGAGAAAAGAGCTCGATATTACGGATGCTGTCATGTGCCGGCAGCTGCTGGCGCAGCATCGTCCCGATATCGTTATTCATTGCGCTGCCTATACGGCTGTCGATCAAGCGGAATCCGATCCGGCTGCAGCTTTTCTCGTCAATGAGGCCGGCACGCGCAACACAGCGGCTGCGGCGAAGGAAGTTGGAGCTAAGTTTTGCTATATCAGCACCGATTACGTATTTGACGGCCAGGGCTCCTCGCCATACCGCGAGACCGACCGGACTAATCCGCAGACGGTGTACGGCCGTTCAAAGCTTGCCGGAGAGAGACAGGTCGAGTCGCTTCTGGAACGTTATTTTATAGTAAGAACTTCTTGGGTATACGGCAAATACGGCACGAATTTTGTAAAGACGATGCTGAAACTGGGCGCCGAGCGCGAACGGTTACAGGTCGTCGCCGATCAGATCGGCTCACCGACATATACGCGTGATCTGGCTGTCTTTTTGCTAGAGCTCGTGCAAACAGAAAGGTACGGCATTTATCATGCCGCGAATGCCGGGGCATGCTCTTGGTACGATTTTGCCAAAGCGATTTTTGAAGAAAGCGGCGATGCGTCCGTGCGCATCGATCCTTGCACAACCGCTGAGTTCCCTCGTCCCGCGCCGCGGCCGCTCTACTCGGTAATGGGACAGACGGCTATTGCCGCCAACGGACTGACGCCGCTTAGACATTGGCGGGAAGCGCTGCGGCATTGTTTGGCAAAGTGAGCAGTGTTCGCGCGCTTGCGTATCGTAATCCGGCATCCGGGCTACACTAGAAGCATTTCCATTGCCAGACACAGGGGTAAATTAAATGAGGTGCAGCTATGACAGGATGGCTTGTTGCTGGAGCCGTCGTACTTATCGGTTACATGATTCAGCTTGCGGCAGTTATCGTGCTGGAGCGCCGTCGTCCGGAGAAGCTCGCCGCTTGGCTGCTCCTTGTGCTGCTGTTTCCGTACATCGGATTTGCGGCCCGGCTGCTGCTCGGACGCTCGGGAGCCGGCAGAGATGAAAGGCAATGGGACTATGAACGGCAAATGTTTCGCGAAGCAAGCGGCGCTTCATTGTGCGCAAACGTTGCGGGCGATAGCGGCAATGCCCAATTAGCTTGCGACAGCAAGCTTTTTCAGCTGTTGACTGCGGATCAGAATCGGCAAATTACGCTGCGCAATCGGACAAAGGTGCTGACCAACGGACACGACTTTTTCGAAGCGGTGCTCGATGCGATCGGCAGCGCCAAGCATCACATTCATCTCGATTTCTATACCATTCGTGACGATGGAATCGGACAGCGATTTCTTTCCGAGTTGACGGCGAAAGCACGCCAAGGCGTTGAAGTTCGGGTATTATATGACGGTATTGGCAGTATCCGTTTAAACAAGAAGTATGTTGCGGAGCTTGAGGCGGCAGGCGTGCAGACGCAATGTTTTTTAAAACCTCGAAGAGCGGTTGCGGGGCTGTTGTTCAATAATCGCAATCATAGCAAAATTGCAGTGATAGACGGGGAGATCAGCTTTGTCGGCGGGATGAATATCGGCAACGAATATTTGGGTAAAAACAAAAAGCTCGGCTTCTGGCGGGATACGCAATTGCAGCTTGAAGGCGATTCCGTCTATTGGCTGCAGGAGTTGTTTCTAAAAGACTGGGCATTTACAGCAGGAGAGAGGCTGCCATGCAGACGTTATATGCCAGAGCATCGCAAAGCGATGCGTCAAGAGGCTGTGCTTATCGTATCAAGCGGTCCCGACCGCAACGGCGCGCCGATTTTGGAGACGATGTTTGCGGCGGCAACGGCTGCTCAATCGCGGATTTATATGACAACGCCGTATTTCATACCCGACAGCAGTCTGTTGACCGCACTTTGCGTCGCCGCTCGCAGCGGCATTGATGTCAGGCTGATTATTCCCGGCGTCGCCGATACGCAGCTCGTGCTGTGGGCGACGTTGTCCTACGTTGAACCGCTTCTTGCGTCCGGAGTAAAGGTATATCGCTATCAGAAGGGGTTTATTCATGCTAAGGTGATGCTGATCGACCATATGCTAGCGTCGGTCGGCACCGCTAATATGGATATGCGAAGCTTTCATAGCAACTTCGAGCAAAATGCGCTGTTGTTCGATGAACAGACGATCGCCAGGCTGGAACGCGATTTCGAGCAGGATTTGCGCGACAGCACCGAGCTTCATCTCGAAAGCTTCCGAAGCCGGTCTAAAAGGCAAAAGCTGGCCGAAGCGGCGGCACATCTGCTGTCGCCATTACTATGAAATATAAGGGGCTGTCCCATAAGTCATTCATATGATAATGGGGCAGCTCCTTATTTATGGCTTCGCAGATGCAATGAAGGCAAGCACTTGATCGAGCTGCTGCGGCGGTGCGCTGTCGAGCAGGTCGCCATGCGTCTGCAGACGCTCAATAATATTGAGCAAGTGGAAATCCGCAGGCTGCCAACGGCCGCTGTTAACCTCGTCCCAAGTGAGCGGGGTGGAGACAGGCGCGCCCTTGCGCGCTCTCGGCGTATAAGGGGCGGCGATTGTCTTGCCGCTGTAATGCTGCAGGTAATCGACATAGATCAGGTCGCCGCGGTTTTTAGTCAGCCGCTCGACTGTAAATAGCTGCGGATGGGAGCGGGATAAATAGTCGCCGATAAATTGGCCGAGCTGCCGAAGCTCGTCGAAAGAGCGAGGCTGCGCTAGCGGTACGATTATTTGTATGCCCGTTGCACCTGACGTTTTGGGAACCGAAGCGATGCCGAGCGATTTCAGAAGCTGGCCGACAATCGAAGCCGCCTCCATGATGCGCGGCTCATCCTGAAGCGTTGGATCCAGATCGAGCACCCATTCGGCAGCATAATCGGGATTGCCGATTTGGTCGAAGGAAGCATGATATTCGAGGCAGGCGAGATTGCCAAGCCATAACAGCGCGGGCAGCGAGTCCAGATGCACGTAATGAATGCCGCCATGTTCGGCGGTATGAACGAAATCGGGCTTCGGTGTCGGACAATTTTTCTGATAAAAAGATTTGTCGCCGATGCCGTGCGGATATCGAATCGTCGTTAAATAGCGGTTTTTGCAATGCTTGATTAAGTAGGGAGAGAGCAATGCGAGCTTTTCCAGATAGATCAGCTTCGTAATGCCGTCTTCGGGCCAAAGCGGCTTTGCCGGGTTTGTTACCGTTATTTGTTCGCCATGAACGGAAAGTACGGCTGCTGCGGATTTGGCGGCTGTTTTCATGGCTGCGCTCCATTTCGGCTGCTGGTTCCTTCCCGGGCACCGAAGGAAACGAGCTTCGGATGGCGCAGCAAGCCTGCCGATGTCATTTCCAGACCGGTGACTCGGCAGGCCATCGGGGACGGCAGCCATACCACATCCTCGCCCTTGAGCTCGGCGGGCAGGCTGGCGAAAGGCATTGGCCATGACGGAGCATCGCTGCGGTAAAGCTGCAGCATTTGGCCGAGCGCATCCCGCATCGCCTCGTCCAGTCCAAGCGAGACGCTGCCGATAAAATGGCCGCTTTCCGGATCGGCCATCACGAGACTTGCGGCGCGGCCTTCGCGCCGTTTGACGCCGACAATGCCGACATCCAGCAGCAACGCTGTTTTTTTCTTCAGCCAATCGCGATGTTTTTTGCCTTCCCGATAGGGGCTGGACAGACGCTTTCCGACGATGCCCTCCCATTGCCGCTCCTCGACCCATTGCCATAATGCGACAGGATCGTCGTAAAGCTCCGTTGTCAGCAATTTGTCGGATTGAAGCGGGCCAAGCTTTTCGTGCAATCGCTCGTGCCGGTCAATGAAGGGCAGCGAACGCAGATCGGCATCGCCGTCCTGCAGCAAATCAAAGACGATATAAAGCAGTTTGCCTTGGTTCTCACCCTCTGTTGAAGAAGCTATAGCGGCGGTTTTAGCCGAACCGTTGCCGCCAATCCGTTCGCGCTGAAGCACCTTTTGAAAGTTCGGTTTTGTTCCATCCCAGTAGACAACTTCGCCGTCAAGCAGACATTGGCCGAGCTTTGCGGCATGCACGGACAATGTTCTCACGATTTCCGGATAGACATTGTTTTTACGCAGCAGCTTGCGAGAGAAAAGTTGAACTTCGCCGTTTTCGGCCAGACTTGCCAGAATGCGAACGCCGTCCCATTTCAATTGAAAGCCCCAGTCCGGATGAACTGGGAGCTGATCGGTTGAAATGGGCGCCATTGGCTCGCCTATTGATAGAGGAAGCGGGAGCGATGCAGATTGTTCATCATTAAGCTGCTGCTGCTTAATGTGCTCCGCTTTAAGATGTATAGCCATTAGGACACGGTCTCCTTAGGCGCTTTGGATTTTGCCGGCGAGCGAGGCTTTCGCGGCTTCGGCAAAGCTGTCTCGCCCCCGCTCTCGGCTGCTGCATCGGCAATTCCGGCTTGCGGAATGTCGCCATCTGCAGTTGCAGCAGGTTTGGCTGCAGCGCCGGTATCGAGGCCTGCCCCTTTTGGCGGCAGCTTCGCCGCTTCGAGGCTTGCTTGCAGCGCAGCCATCAAATCGATCACATTCGTTTGCTCCTGCTGCGGTGCAACGCGGATATCTTCCCCGGCTACTTTCCGGTTGATGAGCTCAATCATATTGTCGCGATAGTCGTCGCTGTATTTTTCCGGCTCGAATGGAGTTGAAAGCTGTTCGATCAGCAGCTTGGCCATCGTCAGCTCTTTCTCGTTGACGTTGACGGCTTCCGGCAGCCCGGGCACTTGCGAAATGGAGCGGATTTCATCAGGGTAATAGATCGTCTCCATTGCGAGGCAATTGTCGATGACGCGAATAGCGGCCAAGCTGCTTTTCGAGCGGATTGATACTTTGGCAATGCCGATTCGGCCGGAATCGGACATCGCTTTGAGCAGCAGATGATAAGCGTTGCCGCCTGCCTGATCGGGAGACAAGTAGTACGTTTTCTGGAAATAAATCGGATCGATTTCCTCCAGCGCTACAAAATCGAGGATTTGAATGGTGCGCGACTTTTCCCCCGCAAGCTGCTCGAGCTCTTCTTTTTCAAACAGCACAAATCGGCCTTTATCGTATTCATAGCCTTTCACAATATCGTCCCAGTCCGTTTCAACATCGCAGTTCGGACAGCGCCGAATATAATTGATCGGACTGCCGCAAGTTTTATGGAGCATTCTGAGCGAAATATCTTTGTCCTCGGTTGCCGAGAACATTTTGACGGGGACATGCACGAGACCGAAACTGATTGCGCCTTTCCAAACGGTATGCATACTTTTATCCTCTCCTCATATCAGAACTTGACACCACTTTGATTGTTATTAGTGTTGCCTCAATGAATGAAAACCAATCGCCAAGGGTATATTTTGCTGGAGCGCATTTTCGACGGGAGGAGGGATTGCATTTGGCTAATCCAAATAAGCGGACCGATTGCAATGGCGACAACTGCAATGAAGGACGCGACGATTATTTTATGGACATTGACCGGATGGTGAATGAGGGTCTTGGCGGCGGCCAAGTAACGATGCATAACGGGCTGATTGAGGATTCGACAACCGATACGATGGATTTGGAGCGTCAAAATCCTGACAGCGTTGGAATAGAACAATAAGCGGCAGCTGTCTCAAAGGAATGAATGGAGGAAGCGAACGATGGACACGACACGCGCAAAGCAAATTTACGACTCCAAGCAGATTATCGGCGTACAGCTTGACGATGAGCATTCGGTCTGGATCGAGAACGTGGACGAGGCGAACGGCATGGCAACCGTACAGGTGGGCTCTAATCCGCTCAACACGCAGACCGTATCGGTGGATCGATTGAAGGAAGAAAACCGCAGCTAGCATAATGTACTGTGACAAGGCAACTGCGCAGGCGAATGTTCTTACGAGCGCTGTGCTTTTACGGATTCCCTGAACAATTGTTATAGGTTGGAATCCGACGAGCAAGGCGCACGCTGACGCTTCTTCAGAATCATTCGTCTGCTCCGTTGCCGGACAGCACTTTCAAATTTTTGGAAAAAAAGAACAACGAAAAAGGTGAGCGGATTTTCTATCTGCTCACCTTTTTTAATTATTAGGGGCCGTGTCAGTGAAGCTGTTTTTGCAGCGAACGGTCTTTTCTTTCCATATTATTGTTTGACGACAAGCGGAGCAAGCGAATGATTCTGGAGAAGCGATAGCGTTCGCCTTTGCAGCCGGATTCCGACCTTGTTTCATTCATTGAGGGAATCCGGCTGCAACCGCGATCGTAAGAACATTCGCTTGCGCAGATTGCGGGTCTAACCGACCTGCTGTCTATCAGGCTTGCGCAGTTTGCTCGTCAAACTCACCCGCCGAATGCTTCACGAAATGCCTGACGCAGACTAGTCGGATCGACGGCCCACAGCTCGGCGATTTCTTCGCTGACATTTTCGTCCCACCAGTCGGATAGTACTTTGCGGTTGCTTTCATTCTCGGAAATATAATTCAAATTCAGAATGACTTTTTTGTAATATAAGGCTTCTGCTTGCTCCATTTTATCCTTCGGCACCCACAGCTTCAGCCGTTTTGCGGTACGGTACAGCTCGTTGCTGCAAGCGCGGCGGATTTTTCGTGCGGTTGGCAGGGCGGAGGCGTGTTTTTGGGCATTTGGCTTCATAATGAACCGACTCCTCTCTATTCCATATGTATGCGAGGGAGAGGAGGGAGGTCACAGCTGCCTAATCGTGCACAACGATATACCCGATCATCGGTCCGCTGTGACGCATATCGGTATGGGACAAGCATATAATGGGATAGGTGCCGACACGATCGGCGGTGAAGCGGACGACCGTCGTTTCGCCTTTTTTAACCTCGCCCTTTATGCCGAGCCCTTCGATGACGAACGGATGGCTTTTGCCTTGAAAGCCATTAAGGCACAGCTCTATCGTTTCACCTTTTTGTACCGAAATATTGCCTGGATCCCACCGATACAACTCCTGTTCCTTGCCCCCGGACATCGACGTTTTGAACTCTACGGTAACGAGCTCTATCGTTCTTGCTTCGGCAGGCAACGCTCCTGCGGTGCGAGAAGCGTCCCATCTGATTAAGGCCGCTGCCGCGACTAATGCGAATGCGGCAACGATCAGCCATTGCGCATGTCTTTTTTGGAAGATCCATACCTTCGGCATTGTATTCGCCTCCATTTATTTTGAGTAAGTCCCTTGAGCGGTGTAAGGCTAGTCTATGCGATTGCTTGTCTAGGCATGACTTCCCGGCGATAGCTGGATGTCTGCGGATATGGTAGAATACAGGCGGGAAACATTTGATAGAGAGGCGGATGGACGAATTGATGGATTGGATTTCGAACGTACTGCATGAGTTGCTGCTTTGGATCGAGAGCCTCGGCTACTTTGGCATTTTGATCGGGCTTATGATTGAGGTCATCCCAAGCGAGATCGTGCTTGGCTACGGCGGTTACTTAGTATCTGAAGACAAAATTTCTTACATAGGCGCCGTTATTTTCGGTACGCTGGGAGCAGTCGGGCAAAACTGGATTTTATACGCAATCGGCAGATTCGGCGGTCGTCCTCTCGTCGAGAAATACGGCAAGTATATTAAAATAAAACCAAAACATGTGGACCTTGCTGAAAAATGGTTCAACAAGTACGGCTCCGGCATCGTTTTTACCGCCCGTTTCGTGCCGATTATGCGCCAAGTCATTTCGATTCCGGCAGGCATGGCCAAAATGCCGTTTTTGCTTTTCACAACGCTGACCGCGCTTGCTTCTCTGCCGTGGTCGCTATTGTTCGTTTATTTGGGAATGAAGCTAGGCGACCAGTGGGAGACGATTGACGAGAAAGCCGGCCAGTATGTACAGCCGGCCATCCTAATTGCGCTGGCGCTGCTGATTGTTTATGTCATTTTCAAATTTGTGCGTTCACGCGGCAAATCGGTATAATTATTATAATGTTTTAGAAAAGAAAGGATGAACGTTATGAGTAAAAGCATCGCTGAAAAACAAAACAAAGGCATTAGCCCGCAGCAGTTTATCGACGGAATGACGAAAAATAAAGAAAACTTTCTAGGCTGGTCCGAGAAATTCGCATGGGCGGATGAAACCGATCGCGACTTTTTTGAGTCGTTACAGTCGCGGAGCGACTTGCGCGTAAATATTTTGATGGCCGATTGGTGCGGCGACGTTGTACGCAATATTCCAGTCGTGTTCAAAGCGCTGGAAGCGGCTGGCATTCAGCCTGGAGTGCTCATTATGGAAGAGCATCTCGATACGATGGACCAATTTCTGACGATGGGCGGACGTTCGGTTCCGGTTGTCATTTTCTCGAATGAAGCAGGAGAGGTGCTTGGCACATGGGGGCCGCGTCCGGCGTATGTGCAAGAGCCGATGATAGCGTTCAAGAAAGCGAATCCGGATCGCGAAGCGGCTGATTATCAGGACAATCTTGCTGAAACGCGGAAAGAAATTATGCGCCGTTACGGTGAAGGTACGGAATACCAGTCATTGATTATTAAGGAACTGCGGGCTTTGATCGAATCGCTCTAACGGATAGGAGTAGGTTGCCACATGCGTATTGAAACATTTGTGCTCGGACCGCTGCAGACCAATGCTTATTTGCTTACGGTTAAAGACGAGAACGGCAAGGAAAAAGGGATTATTATCGATCCGGGCATGAATCCGAAACGGCTGCTCGACCGGATCGCGGACGTTCATATTGAGGCGATATTGCTGACGCATGCCCATTTCGACCATATGGGCGGCGTGGAGGAAGTCCGGAAAGCGGCAGGCTGTCCGGTATATGTTCATGATTTTGAGGCCGATTGGCTCACCGATCCGAAGAAGAACGGTTCGACGCGGTGGCCGGAAGCGACGCCGCCGCTTTCGACAGGGCCGGCCGAATACGCGCTGGATGAAGGCATGAAGCTTGAGCTTCTTGGCTTATCTTTCCGGGTTATGCACACGCCTGGCCATTCGCCGGGCAGCGTAAGCTTCCTGCACGGCAGCGACTTGTTCTCCGGCGATGTGCTGTTCCGCATGTCGGTCGGCCGTACCGATCTTCCGGGCGGAAGAGAGCGGGATTTATATGATTCGATTCGAACGAAGCTGTTCAAGCTGCCTGACGACGTAACCGTTTATTCGGGGCATGGGCCGAAGACGACAATCGGCTTCGAGAAAGCGAACAATCCGTACACGAAGTAATGCGATTATTACGCATAGTTGAACGAAGAGGGCGGTGCAACGATTTTGGCAGGGACGAAAGCTGTGCAAAGCGAGATTGCAACGGAAACGGGCAAAACGGCGCGAACGCCGGAGCAGATTGCCGCTGAGAATGATTTCATTATAAAAACGATGGCGTCAGCGCTGTCCATTCCGTTGACAAAGGTGAAAGCAGCGGTTGCGCTGCTGGATGAAGGCAACACCATTCCGTTTATTGCTCGTTACCGGAAGGAAATGACCGGGGAGTTGGATGAGAACGAGCTTCGCTCGATTGAAGAGCGGTTGCAATATTTGCGCAACCTGGAAGAGCGCAAACGCGAGGTTATAAGGCTGATCGACGAGCAGGGCAAGCTGTCGGACGAGCTTCGCTCGGCAATTGAGTCGTCCTCTAAGCTGCAAGAGGTCGAGGATTTGTACCGGCCATACCGGCAAAAGAGAAAAACGCGTGCCAGCGTCGCGAAGGAGCGCGGACTCGAGCCGCTCGCGAACTGGATCTGGTCGCAGCCGAAGCAAGGCGAGCCGCTAACCGAAGCGAAGCGTTACATCGACGCGGATAAAGGAGTAGCTGCGGCAGAGGATGCGCTTCAGGGCGCAATGGACATCCTTGCGGAGAACATCGCCGACGATGCGGCTATTCGCGCATGGGTACGCAAGCATACGTTTGACAATGCGCTGGTCAAAACCGAAGCGAAAGACAAGGAAGCCGAATCGGTTTACGAAATGTACTACAGCTATGAGGAGCCCGTCCGTAAGCTGCCTCCGCATCGCGTGCTTGCGATTAACCGCGGCGAGCGCGAAGATATTTTGCGTGTGTCGTTTCAAGTGCAGACTGACCGCATCCACGACTATGTGCAGCGCCGCACGTTGCGCCAGTATACGGCGGATGCCGTTAAGGCCGTTCTTATAGCTGTGATTGAGGATGCGTATAAAAGGCTCATTGCCCCGTCGATCGAGCGCGAAGTGCGCGGCGAGCTGACAGAGAAGGCTGAAGAGCATGCCATTTCGATTTTTTCGGAAAATCTTCGTAATCTGCTGCTGCAGCCGCCAATTCGCGGCAATATTGTGCTTGGCGTCGATCCCGCTTATCGGACAGGCTGCAAGCTCGCCGTTATTGACGATACGGGCAAGCTGCTGGAAGTTGCCGTATCGTATCCGACGCCTCCGAACAATAAGGTGAAGGAAGCAGAGATGCTCATTAATGGTCTGATCGACAAATACAAGGTCGAGCTGATCGTCATCGGCAACGGAACGGCGTCGCGCGAGACCGAGCAGTTTATCGCCTCGCTGATCGGCAAGCGTAAATCAGCAGGCGCAGCGGGCGCCGATCTGAAATACATTATCGTTTCTGAAGCGGGCGCCAGCGTCTACTCGGCCTCTAAGCTGGCCGCTGAAGAGTTTCCTTCGCTCGACGTCGCTGAGCGAAGCGCTGTTTCGATTGCGCGCAGGCTGCAAGATCCGCTTGCTGAGCTTGTTAAGATTGAACCGAAAGCGATCGGCGTCGGTCAATACCAGCATGATGTCAGCCAGAAGCGGCTTGATGAAAGCTTGGGCGGCGTTGTCGAGTCGGCGGTAAACCATGTCGGCGTAGACGTCAATACGGCATCCGCATCGTTGCTGTCCTATGTTGCAGGCATCAATGCGACGATTGCCCGCAACATTGTGAAATACCGCGAGGAAAACGGACGTTTTACCAAGCGCGGACAATTGCAGAAGGTGCCGCGTCTTGGAGCGAAGTCGTACGAGCAATGCATCGGCTTTCTTCGCATTCCCGAGGCTGCCAATCCGCTTGATCGTACGCCGATCCACCCGGAATCCTACGACGTTGTCGATAAGCTGCTGGGTGAGCTCGGCTTGAAGGCGAAGCAGATCGGCGCAGATGAGTTCAAAGAGAAGCTTGGCACAGTCGACGCTGCCGCGCTCGCCCCGGCGCTTGGCGTCGGCATTCCGACGCTCAAAGACATCGTTGACAGTTTGCTGCGTCCGGGACGCGATCCGCGCGAGGAACTGCCAGCCCCGATTTTCCATACCGATGTGCTTAATATCGAGGATTTGACGCCGGGCATGGAGCTTCAGGGCACAGTTCGCAACGTGATCGATTTTGGCGCGTTTATTGATATTGGCATTAAGAACGACGGTCTCGTCCATATTTCACAAATGAGCGATAAGTTCGTTAAACATCCGATGGACGTCGTTTCGGTCGGCGACACCGTTACCGTATGGGTGCTGAACGTCGATTTGAAAAAAGGGCGCGTCGGCCTGACAATGCGCAAACAAAGCGGAAACTAAGGAAAGTAAAGGGCTTGCCTGTTACAAGGTAAGCCCTTTATAATGATTAAAATTGACAGCGAACCTCTAGTATCCTACACGGGAAGGGGAGGAATCCTATATGCAGCTTGAGAAAATCGACAAATGCAGCGGTTCCCCGAATCATAAATGGTTCGGTCTTTCGCTGCAGGCGATGGTCATTCTGGCGCGTAAATCATCCGCATGCCCTAGTTCGGAGCTCGCTGGCGCTCTGAAATCGGAAGCAACGATGCTGCGGCGCGTGCTGGCGAAGCTTGCTAAAGCGAATTTGCTCGAAACGAGGGAAGGCCGAGACGGCGGATATCGGCTGAGCAGAGGGCCGGAAGCGATAACGCTTGCCGATGTTTATTTGGCGCTTAAGGTTGGCGAACCGCTTTCCAGCGGAATGCTGAATACGACGGGAATGCATGATTTTGGGCAAGAAATGAAGCAAGCCTTTGTGGAAATTACCGATGAGGTGGAGCGCAAAACGATAGAAGTGCTTCAGCAAGTAACGATCAAACAGCTCGCTGAAAAAATTTGCGCGCTTAAAAGCCAGCAGCTATAAAGGGACGGTACGCCTAGATGCCTAGAATTTATTGACGGAAAAATAGGCTGACAATCCCGATTGACATTGACCAATTTGCGCACTATACTGTGATTAAATCAATTACAGTATTTTCGCGATTTAAACTGTGTGGAATTTAACTCAGTACATGTCTTTTTTTACTTATAACTGAGCGTATTATTGCACAGATAGAACAAAAACAATTTTGGAGGGATTCCATAATGACAACACAAACTCAAACACAAGCGCAGGCAAACACTGATTTTTACAGCGTGCTGAAAGATCGCCGCTCCGTGCGTCACTACGATCCAAACTTTAAAATTCCGCAAGAAGAAATTCAAGAAATTTTGGAGCTGGCAACAAAAGCTCCATCGTCTTCGAACACGCAATCGTGGCGTTTTCTGGTCGTTACCGATCAAGAATTGAAAAAACAGCTGCTGCCAATCGCTAACAATCAACAGCAAGTTGTCGACTCCTCCGCAGTAATCGTTATTCTGGGCGATTTGGAAATGTACAAAAAATCAGAGCACATTAACCAATTGGCGGTAGACGCCGGTTACATGGCTGCTGAATTTGCGAAGCAATTTACAGAAAACTCCGTTAAACTCTATTCCTCATTGCCGAAAGAAAGACTGCATGAAGTTGCCGTATTCGACTCGGGTCTTGTGGCAATGCAAATTATGCTCATTGCGAAAGCAAAAGGATATGACACAGTGCCAATGGGCGGGTATGACCGAGAGAAGCTGAAGCAGTTTTTCAACATTCCGGCACATCTTGCGCCAACTATTATTTTGCCGATCGGCAAAGCGGCAGTTGAAGGACGTCCGACTTCCCGTCTGCCAATCAGCGAAATTACGTCCTGGAACAAAATCTAATCCGAATCCCGTGCGATTCGATTCGACAGTCGGCAGCAGCTCTATTGGGGCTGCTGTTTTTGTTTTGAGGATCGTGGAGCGGGAGGAAATCAGGCTCAAAAAAACCAAATGAGGGCGAAGTAGCGCCAGCATTCATGCACTGAGAGGGGATCTTTCAAGCCATAAGGCCGAAACTGGCCTTACAGGCAGCAAACAAGGCGGCGAAGGAGCGTGTAAGTCCAAAATTGGCCTAACAGGGGCGGAAAGTGGAAGGTGGGAGGTAACTTGCAAGTTTGTAAGGCCGAAACTGGCCTTACAGGCAGCAAACAAGGCGGCGAAGGAGCGTGTAAGTCCAAAATTGGCCTAACAGGGGCGGAAAGTGGAAGGTAGGAGGTAACTTGTAAGTCTGTAAGGCCGAAACTGGTCTTACAGGCAGCAAACAAGGCGGCGAAGGAGCGTGTAAGTCCAAAATTGGCCTAACAGG
>NZ_WOVL01000022.1:0-68508 GCF_009737085.1 Paenibacillus sp. NEAU-GSW1 | reverse complement strand
CTTGTAAGTCTGTAAGGCCGAAACTGGTCTTACAGGCAGCAAACAAGGCGGCGAAGGAGCGTGTAAGTCCAAAATTGGCCTAACAGGAGTGGAAAGTGGAAGGTTCGAGGTAACTTGCAAGTTTGAAAGGCCGAAACTGGCCTTACAGGCAGCAGGTAATGCGGCGCTGACGGTTGCGAGTAAAAAAGACGCCCTCTTATCCGGCAGCACTGCCGGTCGTGAGAGGCGTCTTTGCAATAAGTATCAATGAAGCGTCGTCAGCTCGGAGCTGTCGCCGTCGGTTTTCGGAATTTGTCTATTCCGGTAAAAATACCAGCATTCATTTAACAGCTTGATTTGTCTGCGGTCCTTTTTCAAAAAAGCCCGCATCATTTGGTTGCACAGCCATTGCGGCATTTCGGATCGCCTCCTCCCGGCTCAACGTGATGTATTACTACCATATGGAGGAGGGCGTTTATCCGTGCAGGTCCTATATCATCTCTTCCTCATACCATTGCTCAAGCTGCGCTTGCAGCGCGCGAATTTCCGTCAGCAAGGCGATAAGCGGATAGGCGGACTCATTCACGCCGGCAAAGTCGCTTTCCAGAGCGTTGATGTAATCAAGACCGGAGATGATTTGAAGCGAGCTGTCATGAAGCTCGACATTATCGCATTCCGCCACAGCATAAGGCAATTGCGGGATGCGGTCGGCCGTCAATTTGTCTATTTCTTTATGAAGGCGCAAATTGAGCGCGCTCAGCTGATAAGCATGGGATTCAGGCATTTCGACGAAAAACAGGCTATTGTCTTGCTTCATTACAACATAACGCATCGTTGGCATTGAAAATAAACTCCCCTCGGCAGATCCATGGCGCGAAAGCAAGGCGACATCAATCACGTTCCAATAATAATTTGCTACTTGAAGTGTAGCTTATGAACGCTTTAAAATTCAAGTAGTGGGGGAGAATGCGATGAATTCAAAAAAGACAATGATGAGCGATGATTCGCTGCAGCAATGGGTAGAGCGAGTGTCGCTGGAATCGTTCGGGCTGCCGTTTTTACACCGGGCCACATTTAACCGACGACTGAAGGCGACAGGCGGACGGTATTTTACGAAATCGCATCATATTGAGATTAGTCCGCATCAGCTCGAAGTTTTCGGAATCGAGGAAACGGAAAAAATTATAAAGCATGAGCTTTGCCACTATCACCTTCATATTCGAAAAAGAGGATATAGGCATCGCGATTCGGATTTCAAAATATTGCTCGCGAAAGTGGGCGGCTCGCGCTACTGCCAATCGCTTCCCGAGCGCTCTGAGCGCAAGCCTGCGCCATTTCGGTACAAGCTTGTATGCCATAATTGCGGGACCGAATATATGCGGAGAAGAAGGCTGGATCCGGCTAAATATGCGTGCGGAAAATGCCGTGGAAAATTATTTTTAAAAACGCTTGACCTCGTCGAATAGCCGTGATATATTATTACTTGTCGCCGCTGATTTAAAGATGCGAACGACGAGAACAATAATTAGCACATCGTATTCCCTGATAGCTCAGTTGGTAGAGCACTCGACTGTTAATCGAGTTGTCACAGGTTCGAGTCCTGTTCGGGGAGCCATGGAGAGATACCCAAGTGGCTCAAGGGGACCCTCTGCTAAGGGGTTAGACTGCGTAAGTGGTGCGAGGGTTCGAATCCCTCTCTCTCCGCCATATTTTTTCTAAGTGATTGAAACGGAAAAGGCCGTTCAACAGCTGGTCTTTTTTTTACGCCTTGAATAAGCGTGAAGCATTCAAACCAATAATTGGATTAAATGAAAATGAAAAAAAAGCTTGTACAACGAGCGGAATTGTGTTAAGATAACAAATGTCGCTTGAAAGAAAGTCAATGAAATAATTACTGAGGCCCGTTGGTCAAGGGGTTAAGACACCTCCCTTTCACGGAGGTAACAGGGGTTCGAATCCCCTACGGGTCACCATTTCCTCAATGTAAGTGAAGCAGCTCTCAAGAGTTCGTTTTACATTCATGAGAGCCATTAGCTCAGTTGGTAGAGCACCTGACTTTTAATCAGGGTGTCGAAGGTTCGAGTCCTTCATGGCTCACCATTTTCTTTAAAGGTTTTCCCCTAAATGTGCGGTAGTGGTGGAATGGCAGACACGCTATCTTGAGGGGGTAGTGGGCATCGCCCGTGGAGGTTCGAGTCCTCTCTACCGCACCATAACCTAAAAATCCCGAAACCCTTGATATTCAAGGGTTTTTCTTTTTGTCAAAACTAATGCCCGATGCTTGGATTGACCATGCAAAGGGCATAGATTTTTAACCGCTTATATTTAATGCTTGTTCTTCTTGTTCTGCTTGCTCTTCTTGTTTTTTTCTCTTCGCTTCGAAAAAACTGATTACATTCGAACCAACTACCCAGCCGCCGATAATAAAACCAAGGCCTTCTACAACAAACAGAATGATATTTAGAGTGGAATTGATTTCAATGGACCCCACCGGCATTGCAACTCGCGTGCTTTTTTTGCCTGCACCGACAAACAAGGACATTTCTCTGCTATTTATATCGGATATCATATAGCTTTTGAAATTTACGGGTTCATTCGAATCCTCGTATGTGAAATTGCTGATGTGTTCTCCTCTAAACATATGATTGACCTTATTGTCGCTGTCAACGTAGGATGTGCTGTACATGGATACGTAGAGCAAAACAAATCCTAGAAGGCCGATCATAGAACAGATCAGCATTGGCCTGGAAGGCTCCTTTTTCATTTTTGTTGCTACAAAATAATAACCGGATGCGCAGAATGCGCCTGCAAAGCCGGCGCCGGCAGGCAAAATGAAAAACACTTTGAAACTTTGTGCGTAGAATCCGGTGTACTCAAAGATGAGCACAATTACTGCTAATGCGATGACTGTCGTAAACAATGAAGCTAAAATCTTCAACTGAACAAACTCCCCTTATTCGGACATTTTCTCTATCTCCAGGATCATTTTACCAGTAAACCTTTAATCTTGTACGTAAAATTTGCTAAAAAGGTTATTTATTCCTTTAAGGTTTGACGGTGGCGATCGATACGCACATTGCGCAAAACGATCATTAAAGGCACAATAGAGTCCAGAAGGGGGATGCAGGATGAAACTGATTCAATTTGTGGAGAACGAAACTACGCGCTTGGGCGTATGGACAGAGCAAGGCATTTTGGATGTCGAAGCGGCAGTCGGACAAGCCCCGGACACGGTCGGAGCAGCTGTTCCAATTACGATGAGGCAAGCGCTGGAGGGCGGAAGTCAAGCGATTGAAGCGTTACGTACATGGACGGACCGAGCTATGGCGAGTGAAAACGCCGCGGAATTTGTTAGAGCAGAAGCCGGTTTAACGTTTGCGCCATGCATTTCCGAGCCTGGTAAACTCATTTGCATCGGTCTCAATTACCGCAAGCATGCGGAAGAAACGAATATGCCGATTCCAGCCTTTCCGATTTTATTCAATAAATTTTCGAATGCGCTTGCCGCGCATGGAGAAGACATACCGCTGCCGCGCAGCACGAACAAGGTTGATTATGAGGCGGAACTTGCTATCGTGATTGGTAAAACGGCCAAATATGTAAGCAAGGAAGAAGCTTTGGAGTATGTGTTCGGCTATTGCGCGGCAAATGACCTGTCGGCCCGCGATTTGCAAACGCGCACCAGCCAGTGGCTGGCCGGCAAATCCTGCGATAAGTTTGCTCCGATCGGGCCTTATGTCGTCACGAAGGAAGAAGCAGGCGATCCTAACGCGCTTTCGATCACCTGCACGGTTAATGGGGAAGTACGTCAAAGCTCGAATACGTCGGATATGATTTTTGACTGCGCGGAGCTAGTCAGTTATGTGTCGCAATGCATGACGTTGTCGCCGGGCGATATTATTCTGACAGGAACGCCGGAAGGGGTCGTCTTCGGATATCCCCCGGAGAAGCAGCTCTATCTTCAGCCAGGCGATGTCGTGACTGTTGAGATTGAACGGCTTGGCGCTCTGACAAACCGCATCGTCAGCGAGTAAAGCGGAAATACGCCGCCGCTTCAGAATATAAAATCGTTGACAGGTAGAAATATAGCCGTTAAGATAAATGCATATTATCCACTAGGATTAATTGGTTATAATGGCGAAACAGTTAACCAGATAACTGGAGACTGAATGGATTCCGTCCGGAATCCATCGGTCTCTTTTTTATTTCTATTGCGAAAGGGAGCGTGGCGTCATGAGCGAGCAGAACCGAAAGGAATGGAGATTTGATACGATTCAGGTGCATGGCGGCCAACAAGCCGATCCGACGACGGGAGCAAGAGCTGTGCCGATCTACCAGAGCACTTCCTTTGTGTTCAAAAACACGGATCATGCACAATCGGTCATTAACTTCGAAGAACCGGGCAATACGTATTCCAGAATCGGCAATCCGACAAATGAAGTGTTGGAGCAGCGCATTGCAGCGCTGGAGGGCGGCGTCGGAGCGCTTGCCGTCGCCTCGGGATCGGCAGCTGTCACCTTCTCCGTCATCAATATTGCCGAAGCGGGAGACGAGATTGTTTCGGCATCCACTTTGTACGGAGGAACGTACAATTTGTTCGACGTAACGCTCCCGAAGCTAGGCATTAAGACGACCTTTGTCAATCCGGACGATCCGGAACAATTCCGCAAAGCGATTACGTCGAAGACGAAGGCGTTGTTTATCGAATCAATCGGCAATCCCGGACTGAATATACCGGATATCCGCGCGATCGCAGACATCGCGCATGAGCACGGAATTCCGCTGATCGTTGACAATACGTTCGGCACTCCTTATTTAATTCGTCCTCTGGAGCACGGGGCAGATATCGTCGTCCATTCTGCTACCAAATACATTGGCGGTCACGGCACGACGATCGGCGGCTTGATCGTAGACGGCGGACGTTTCGATTGGACCAGCGGCAAATTTCCGGGCTTTACCGAACCGGACAGAAGCTATAACGGCTTAAAGTATGTCGAGAAGTTCGGCGAGCTTGCCTATATTACAAAAGCTCGAGTGCAATATTTGCGCGATATCGGCGCGGCATTGAGCCCGTTCAATGCTTTTCTGCTGCTGCAGGGATTGGAGACGCTGTCGCTTCGGCTGGAGAAACATATTAGCAACGCCAAGCTGATCGTCGATTATTTAAGCGTCCATCCGGAAGTAGCATGGGTGAGCTATCCCGGGCTGAAAAGCAGTCCGTATTATGAACTGTCCCGGCGCTATTATCCGAAAGGGCCGGGCTCGATATTAACGTTCGGGCTTAAAGGCGGATATGAAGCGGCGAACGTGTTCATTAATCATTTGCAGCTGTTCTCTCATCTGGCCAATGTGGCCGACGCCAAGTCACTTGTCATTCATCCGGCGAGTACGACGCACGCTCAGCTGTCGCCGGAGGCGCAATTAAATGCAGGCATCGGCCCTGATCTGATCCGTCTGTCAATCGGCATCGAGGATTCGGAAGATTTGGTTGAAGATTTAGATCAGGCGATTCAGGCAGCAGCGGCTGCAACTGCCGGTGCGGTCAGCTAGGGGAGGCGTTTGAGGACGATGCCTGAAGTGAAAACTGCACAAGCGGCAGCGGTGGAAATACAACTTGACCGAGACGTTCCGGTCGTCATGCGCGACGGCGTTAAGCTGCTCGCCGATATTTACCGCCCGAAGGAAGGCGGGCCGTACCCGGTGCTCGTCATGCGAACGCCGTATAACAAGGCTGATGCGCAAACGATGAATTATGCGCATCCTTCGTGGTATGCAAGACATGGATATATCGTCGTCGTACAGGATACGCGGGGAAGATGGTCGTCGGAAGGGGAGTTTGCTCCGTATGCAAACGAATCCGAAGACGGCTACGACACGGTTGAATGGGCAGCGGCGCTACCCGGAGCTGAGCCGAAAGTCGGGATGTACGGTTTTTCTTATGTCGGAGCGGCGCAATGGCAGGCGGCGGTGAGCCGCCCTCCGCATTTGGCTTGCATCGTCCCCGGCATGATCGGCTCAGATTCCTATCAAGGAAAAGCGTATCGGAACGGCGCGTTCTCGCTTGCGCTCTCGCAGTCTTGGGTGTTCTTCGCAGCTCAAGACACGGCGCTTAGGCGAAAAAGAACGGATTGGGCTGCTGAGCTTGGAGCGCAATATGCAGCAATACATAGCCAATATCGCAAGCTGCCGTTGTCCGATCTGCCGGAGGCTGCCAAGGAAACAGCGCCTTATTATTTGGAATGGCTTCGCCATCCGACAAGAGATTCGTATTGGTCGCTGCACGCTTTGCGCGAGCAATACGAGCGGATCGAAGTGCCGGCGCTCCATATCGGCGGCTGGTATGACATTTTCATCGACGGAACGATTGATAACTTCAATGGCATTAGGGAACGGGGCGGAACAGCTAAAGCAAGAGAAAATCAATTTTTGCTTATCGAGCCATGGTTCCATATGCCTTGGTCCAGATATGTCGGCGAGCTTGATTTCGGCGAGGAAGCGGCTAACCGGATCGATTCGCTGCAAATCGAATGGTTTGATTACTGGTTGAAAGACAAGCGGAGCAATCGGTTTGCTCATCAACCGGCGGTGCAATATTTTGAAATGGGAAGCAACCGGTGGCGCCAGTCCGACAGCTGGCCGATTGCCGGCGCGGAGGCAGTGCCTTATTATTTGCGCAGCGAGCAGCGAGCCAATTCAATTAACGGCGACGGTCGTTTGAGCATCGAGCAGCCGCCAGAGCATGAATATCCGGATGTGTTCGTGTATCATCCGTCGATTGCTGTTCCCGCGCTTGGCGGACGTTCGGGCGCTGTTCCTGATTTGACGCCGATGGGCCCCAAAAACCAGCTGCCAATCGAAATCCGCAATGACGTGCTTGTCTACACATCGGACACGCTTGACCGGAAGCTGGCGATTGCCGGTGAAATTACGATGGAGCTGTACGCGTCGACGAGTGCCGAGGATACCGATTTCGTTGCAAAGCTCATCGACGTGTATCCGGACGGGAAGGCCTACAATATCGCCGAAGGCATTATCCGCGCCAGCTACCGGAATGGTCTGGATCGGAGAGAGGCCGTAACGCCGGGAGAAATTATTCGCTATTCGTTCTCGCTTGGACCGACGGCTCATGCATTTAAGCCCGGTCATACGATTCGAATCGATATTACGAGCTCGTTGTTTCCGACCTTCGACCGCAATCCGAATGCGCTGGTTGAGCCGGGAGAGGCGACGGAGGCCGATTTCGAAACGGCGACGCAAACGATTTATCACGACAGCAGCTACCCATCGAAGGTATGGCTGCCTGTAATAAGGTGATTACGACAGCAGGAGGAACAGATGCAAAAATCTTTTATCTGGTTCGATTTAGGCTACACGCTCGTTTATCAAAACCGGGAGTCGGCTTATCGCACGCTGCTTCTTGAGCAGGGCATCGACCATATTCCGCTTGAGGAAATCGAGAAGGCCTATCATATGACCGATAAGCTATTCATGAGGCAGTACCCGGGGGCTTTAGGCAAAGAGCTTTATTCTTTTTACCCTTGGTATATCGGGACGTTGAATTACTCGCTTAATGTAAGCTTTGACTTGCGGAAGCAGTGCGAAAGGCTGCTTCAGCTGCAAGGGGAGCAGCAGCCCATGTGGCGGTCTTTCCCGTTTGCGGCGGAGGTGCTCGGCAAGCTGAAACGGCATAATTTTGGCGTCGGATTAATCAGCAATTGGAACAAAAGCTGCCGAGACGTGCTTGCAGACAACGGGCTTGCCAGCTATTTCGATGAAATTGTCGTATCAGCGGAGGTAGGGCTGGAGAAGCCGGATAAGCGCATTTTCATCAAAGCGATGAGCGAGGCGGGAGTGAAGCCGGAACAATGCGTTTATGTCGGAGACAACTATTATGACGATGTTATCGGCAGTGCCGGCGCAGGAATCGATTGCTATCTTATAAACCGGTTCGGCAGGCTCGGAATCGAAGAGCTGCAGTACGACCGGCTGATTGTCTCCATCGAGGAGCTGCCGGAGCTGCTGCTGAAACCGGAACAAATGATTAGTTAATGACAAAGATCAGATCAGATCTGATGCAAAGGAGAATGTACATGTTGAAAAAAAGACGAAATTATATGTTTATCTCTATTATTCTGATGCTTTCGCTTTCGCTTGCCGCTTGCGGCAACGGCAATACCAATAGCAAGAGAGATAGCGAGGGCCAATCGTCCTCCGGCAATGCGAAGGAAACCGCTGCTCCGGCTCCTGCCGAAACTGCCAAAGCAGAAGATAAAGGCAATAAAACCGCCGGCAAAAAGGAGGGCGGCAGCGTAGTCGTTGCGATTCCGCAGGATTTGGACTTTTTGGACCCTCATTTGGCCGTAGCGGCGGGCACGCAGGAAGTGCTGTTTAATATTTTTGAAGGGCTGCTCAAGCCGAACGAAAAAGGTGAGCTGTACCCGGCGATCGCCGAATCGTATGAAGTGTCGCCTGACGGCCTGACCTATACATTCAAGCTTCGTTCGGGCGTCAAGTTCCATAACGGTAATCCGGTAACGTCCGAAGACGTGAAATATTCCTATGACCGCCTCGCCGCCCCGACGGAATCCGGCAAGCCGCTATCCCCGGCTTTTGGCAGCGTGCAGTCAATCGAAGCACCGGATGCAAGCACGATCATTATTAAGCTGAAAGAAAACAATACGTCGTTTCTGACTTCACTGACAGCAGCGGTTATTCCGAGTGGCTATGAGGACAGCAATAAAAACCCGATCGGAACAGGTCCTTTCAAGTTTAAAGAGTATTTGCCGGGGCAACGCATCAGCGTGGAAAAATTCGCCGATTATTACGTGGCCGGAATTCCGTCGCTCGATCAAGTCGAGTTCCGCATCATTACGGATCCGGAAGCGTCGCTCCTGGCTTTGAAGTCGGGAGAAGTAGACATTTATCCGCGAATCGGCACGGAAAGATTGGAAGAACTAGCGGATCAGTTCAATTCGGTCAGCGCGCCGCAAAACCTGGTTCAGCTCATGACGTTCAATATCGACAAAAAGCAGTACAGCGATGTGCGCGTCCGCCAAGCGATCAACTATGCCGTTAATGTCGATGAGATTATCGAGGGCGTAGCGCTCGGAAAAGGCACGAAGCTGGGTTCCAACCTCAGCCCCGTGCTGGCGAAGTACTTCCAGGAAGGGCTTGAGAATACGTACGCGACCGACATTGAGAAGGCGAAAAGTCTGTTGGCTGAGGCCGGCTACAAGGACGGCTTCGAGACGACGCTGTCGGTACCGTCCAACTATCAATTCCATGTGGACACGGCGCAAGTTATCGCTCAGCAGCTTGCGAAAATCGGCATCAAAGTGAAAATCGAACCGGTTGAATGGGCGGTTTGGCTGGAGCGCATTTATAAAGGAAGAGATTATGAACTGACCATTATCGGGCTTGACGGAAAGCTTGATCCGTATCAAATTTTGAACAAATATTTGTCCGATTCGCCAAACAACTTCTTTAACTATAAGAGCGGCGACTTCGACAGCGCGCTTAAAGCGGCGGTGTTGGAAATCGACGATGCGAAGCGTGTGGAATTGTACAAAAAGGCACAAACGATTTTGACGCAGGACGCGGCGGCCGTCTACATCATGGACCCGAATCTAAACGTTGCGCTTAACAAAAAGCTTGCGGGCTATAAGCAATATCCGCTCTATGTGCAGGATCTGTCGACTGTATATTTCACTGAATGATACGGTGAAAAAGTGAAGGGGCAACGAGGATGAATTACTATGCGCGGCGGCTTTTGACACTATTGCTGACGATGCTGTTCGTCGTTACGCTTACATTCGCGGCGTTCCGCATCATTCCAGGAAATCCGGCGCTTACCATTCTAGGCACGGAAGCGTCGGATGAGCAAATTGCGCTACTGGAACAAAAGCTCGGCACCGACAGACCGTTGACCGAACAATTCGCGGATTGGTTAAAGGGAGCTGCCGTACTCGATTTCGGGCAATCGCTGCGGTACTCGGAGCCGGTGCTGAAGCTGATTAAAGAGCGTTTTCCCGTCACGCTTACTCTTTCGCTCCTTGCTTTGTCCATAACGGTCCTAACGGCTGTACCGCTTGGCATTGGGGCAGCGCGGGCGAAAGGGAAGGCTGCGGATTTCATAATCTCGGTCGGCACGCAATTCGGCCTTGCGATCCCTTCTTTTTGGATGGGGATTACGCTAATCCTTGTGTTCGGGCTAACGCTCCGCTGGTTTACGGTCAGCACCTATGTGCCTTGGTCGGAAAATCCGCTGCTTTCATTGAAATCGCTGATTTTGCCGGCAATTGCGCTTGCTGTGCCTCAAGTTGCGATCGTCGTCCGCTATTTGCGGACGACGATGCTGGAGCAGCTTCAATTGGATTACGTGCGAACAGCAAGAAGCAAAGGCTTGAAGGAGCGGACAATCTTGCTCCGCCATGTGCTGCGCAATGCGCTGCTGCCTGTCATTACAATCGTTGGCATTAATTTCGGCGAGCTGCTCGCGGGAAGCCTTGTCGTCGAGCAAGTGTTTACGCTGCCCGGGTTCGGCAGCCTGCTCATTACGGCAATCGGCAACCGCGACTATCCGCTGGTGCAAGGGATGGTCATCTTGATTGCGTTTATCGTCGTCACGGCAAACTTTATTGTCGATTTGTCCTACCGTGCATTAGATCCAAAAATTAGAATGAGATAGGGCCGCCATATGAAAAAAAGAATGAGCTTCAACCTGATTCTAGGTTCGGGATTTGTCGCGGTGCTTTTCGCGGTGATGCTGGTCAGTTTATTTTATACACCCCATGACGCAAACGAAATGAATATCGCCGATCGGCTTCATGCGCCAAGCGCGGCGCATTGGTTGGGGACAGACAACTTCGGGCGGGACGTCCTGAGCCGTGTAATGGTCGGATCGCAAACGGCGTTCGAGGTCGGCGCGCTGTCGGCTGCAATCGGTTTGGCATGCGGTTTTTTGATCGGCACGGCGGCAGCGTATTTAGGAAAGTGGGCGGATGAGCTGCTTATGCGCGGCATAGACGGACTGCTTGCTTTTCCCGGCATTTTGCTGGCGCTGCTGCTCGTTTCTATTTTTAAGCCAAGCATGTCGCAGACGATTATAGCCATCGGCATTTTGTCGATCCCTTCGTTCGCCAGGGTCATTCGCGGAGGCGTGCTGCAGCAGAAGGAAGCCGAATATGTGAAAGCGGCGAAAGGTATCGGAGCGGGTCATGCGCATATTATTTTTAAACAAATATTGCCGAACATAAGCTCGACGATATTGACGACTTTTGCGCTTAGCTTCTCGGCGGCTATATTAGTCGAAGCTGCATTAAGCTATCTTGGCCTCGGCGTTCAGCCTCCCGATCCGAGCTGGGGAAGGATGCTGAATGAAGCGCAAAGCTTTATTGGCAAAGCGCCTTGGTTTACGCTGGCGCCGGGATTATTTATTACGTTGACCGTGCTTGGCTTTAACCTGCTCAGCGACGGCCTGCGCGACTATAAAGATGCTAGGCAATAAAAGAAGGAAATGACCCTACGGAGGCGAGAAGATGAAAGCATATCATCGTTCGTCCGAGTCGAAAACGAAGCCGAAGCAGCTGTTGGAGATCCGCGGCTTGCATCTGGAACTGCAGCGTTCGCGCAAGGAAAGCATTCCGGTGCTGGAAGGCATCGATCTGTCGATTGCCCAGGGCGAAACGGTCGGTATCGTAGGCGAATCAGGCTGCGGAAAAAGCGTGTTGTCGCTTTCCGTACTCGGCTTGCTTCCAGACGCGATGCGTGTAAAAAGCGGAGAGATTGTTTACAAAGAGGAGTATCCGCTTCATAAGCTCGGCGAAAAGAAAGTCAGACGTTTTCGGGGCAGCGAAATTGCGATGGTATTTCAAGATCCGATGAGCTCCTTGAACAACGGCCTTACGATAGGCGCTCAAGTGACAGAAATGCTGAGGCTTCATTTAGGACTTTCGCGTGCGGAAGCAAATGAGCGGGCCATTGGTTTGTTCCGCAAAGTGGGTTTGTCCCGTCCCGAAGCGCTGCTGAAGGAATATCCCCATCAGCTGTCGGGAGGAATGCGGCAGCGAATCATGATTGCGATTGCGATCAGCTGCAATCCCGGCTTGCTTATTGCAGACGAACCTACGACTGCGCTTGATGTCACGATACAAGCGCAAATTTTGGATTTGCTGCGACAAATTAGTGAGGAGAACGACACATCGATCTTGCTTATTTCCCATGATCTTGGCGTTATCGCGGAAATGAGCGATCGAATCGCCGTCATGTACGCCGGTCAGATCGTAGAGATTGGAGAGAAAGACGAGATTTTCAATGATCCTCGGCATCCTTACACGATTGGGTTGCTGCAGTCTATACCGACGCCTGCGAAAAAAACGGAGAAGCTGTTTTCGATTCCGGGAACAGTGCCGGGGTTGGCGGAGCGGCATAGCAATGGCTGCCGCTTCGCTCAGCGCTGCAGCTTTGCCACGCAGCGATGCCAGTCCGAGTCGCCTGTCTTGCTTGACGCATCGCCTGGCCATACGGCGCGCTGCTTCTTGCTCGAGGAAGGAAAGAAAGGAGCGCTAGCGAATGCCGTCGTCAGTTGAACCGATAATGGAATTAATCGATATTAGGAAGCAGTACGGCGGCGGTTGGTTTAACCATCAGCGAGCAGTAAGGGCAGTCGACGGCGTATCGCTCGCGATCAAGCCGGGAGAGACGCTCGGTCTCGTCGGCGAAAGCGGAAGCGGAAAGTCGACAGTGGGGCAAATAGCGGCGCAATTGCTGGCGCCAAGCGGCGGAAAGCTGCATTTTAACGGTACAGAGCTTGGAGGCCGCGGGAGCAGGAGCTCGCGTCAGCAGATTCAATATGTGTTTCAAGATCCGTATACCTCGCTGAACCCGAGCCACACAATCGGTCAAATATTAGAGCAGCCGCTCGCGATTAACAGGATAGGCGAAGGAGCGAAGGAACGGAAGCGCCTAGTGCTGCAAATGCTGCATAAAGTCGGGTTGGACGAATCGCATGCAAGCAGCTACGCGCATCAATTAAGCGGAGGGCAAAGGCAGCGGATCGGCATTGCCAGAGCGCTTATGCTGAATCCCGATTTTATCGTGCTGGACGAACCGGTTTCTGCGCTGGATGTATCGGTGCAATCGCAAATTTTGAACCTGTTGAAGGATTTGCAAGCCGAACGCGCTTTAACCTATTTGTTTATTTCGCATGATTTAAACGTCGTCCATTATATGAGCGATCGGGTTGCGGTCATGTATTTAGGCGGCATCGTCGAGCTGGCTGACGTGAACAGCTTATATGAGCAGCCTCTGCATCCGTATTCGCAAGCGCTTGTATCGGCCATTCCCGCAGGAGACGGGCAAGTGAAGCGCGAGCGGATCGTACTTCAAGGCGAGCTCCCGAATGCTGCCGAGCGGCCAAGCGGATGCCCGTTCCAGACGCGATGCGTGCATGCGCATGAACGCTGTGAAAGGGAGCAGCCAAAGGCGCGCGCCATCGGGAAGGGACATCTGGTGAGCTGCCACTTATACGATTAACAAATAAGGCTTCGATGCCGCCGGCAATGCGGGCGACAATCGAAGCCTTATTTTCTAATGAAGGAATCGCGGTGTATAATGTTGCCTAAAGGAGTCGATGAGGATGCCCCGGGAAACCCGCGTTAACGAGCTTATTGCGCTAAAAGAAATTGCGGAAGTGCTCAATACGTCTAACGATATGGATGTCATCCTGAACGAAGCCCTTATGAAGCTGCTGCAAGTGACCGGGTTTACGTCAGGGTGGATTTTCTTGCTTGACGACAATGTGCCTGGCAATACATGCGCAGCCTCGCTTAATTTGCCCGAAGCGCTCACAGTCGGCAATTACGCGCTCATGTGCGGCGAGGATTGCTGGTGCGTGGAGCGTTACCGGCAGAGAAAGCTTCAACATGCCGTCAATATTATTGAGTGCAAAAGAATAAATTACGCCGTGTCTCATCAGCTTGGCGATACAGGCGACATTTCGCATCATGCGACCGTGCCGCTGAACGCGGGCAAGGACCGCTTCGGCCTGCTGAACGTTGCGCAAGCGGGAAAAACGCATTTTGACGAAGAGGAGCTGGCGTTGCTGCAGGCGATTTCGTTTCAAATCGGAACGGCGATCAAGCGGATACGGCTCTATCAGGCACAGGAACAAAGCGCGCTTCTATATGCGAAGCTCGGAGACGTTATTCAGAAGCTGAATGCGATTCAAGACAGCCGTCAGCTGTCTCTTCTTGCGGTTAAAGAAATAAGCGATGCTTTTAATTGGCCTTATGTGGCGCTCTTTATTTATGACCAGGAACGTATGCTTTCACTGCGCGCGACGAATGCGAATCAGAATGCGAACAAGGAATTGCGCTCGTTAACCGTTGAAGAAGCTGGACCGGTCAGCACTGCTTTTCGCGAAAACAAGCTGGTGATTGAATCGCGCCGCGACGCGTTTACTTGCGATTCGCTTGCTTCCGTCGGCATTCCTCATTACGCCTCTTCAGCGGCGATTCCGCTTCGGATCCGAAACCGTCCAATCGGCGTATTGTTTGTGAGCAGTCCGAACAGCAAGCAATTTGACGAATTCCATGAGGATTTCATGTATTCGCTTGGCGATCATTACACACTCAGCATGGAAAACCTGCGCGTATATGAGCAGCGTCAGGAGCTGGCGCGAATGGAAGAAAGAAATCGAGTGGCGCGTGATTTGCATGATTCCGTCATTCAAAAAGTGTTCTCTCTTTCGTTTCTTGCGAAAGGCGCTGAAACGGTGCTGTCGGCTTCCGAACCTGTCGTGAGGCAGTCGCTGCAAGAAATTCAACAGCTAGCGCAAGAGGCGCTCAAGGAAATGCGCGGCTTAATATGGCAGCTGCACCCGCCAGGCCTCGAGAACGGGCTGATGCCAGCGCTTCAGCAATATGGCCAAGGGATGAATCTGGACGTTTTTGTTCAGGTCGAAGGGGTGAAGGAGCTGCACCGCGCAGTGGAGGAGGCGCTTTGGCGCATCGGCCAAGAAGCGATAAACAATATAAGAAAGCATGCTGGAACAAACGCCGCGCATATCAGACTTGTTAAAACGGAAACGTTTGCATGCATTGAAATTATGGATAAAGGCAAAGGACTTGCCCCGGAAACAAGAAAATCGGGTCTGACGATGGGGATGATGTCGATGCGCGAGCGGGCGGAATCGCTTGGCGGACAATTGACGATTACGGGCGGCAAGGGGAAGCCAACGATCGTGAAAGCGGAAATTCCGATCAAGCCGGCGGAACTGGAAGTATGCAATGGGGAAGAGGATTTGTGATGAAAATAAAAATTTTGCTCGTGGACGATCATCAAATCGTGCTGAAGGGCATTTCTTTTTTTCTGAATATGCAGCCTGACTTCGAATTGGTCGGCGAGGCGAGCAACGGGCTGGAAGCGGTGGAAAAGGCAGGGGAGCTTCAGCCGGATATTGTGCTGATGGACTTGAATATGCCGGTCATGGACGGCATTGAAGCGAGCGCTAAAATCGCCGAAAGGCACCCGAACATAAAAGTGCTCGTATTGACGAGCTTTTCCGATCGGGGACATATTTTGCCTGCCTTGCAGACCGGCGCTATCGGCTATATGTTGAAGGATGTGGAGCCGGATCAATTGGCGGAGGCGATTCGCAGCGCGTTTAAGGGCAACATACAGCTTCATCCGGATATCTCGGCCGCTTTGATTGCCCAGCGGGGGCCGCAGCAGCAGCTGCTTTCGGAACAGACGAACAAAGCGGCAGCCGGCGGGCAACTTGGCGCGTTGGAGACGTTGACGCCTCGCGAGCAGGAGGTGCTTCAGCTGATTGCGAAAGGATTAAGCAATAAGGAAATTGCCAATCTGCTTGTCGTCGCAGAAAAAACGGTCAAAACGCATGTAAGCAGCATTCTGAGCAAGCTGCATTTATCTGATCGCACGCAAGCGGCACTCTATGCGGTACAAGCCATGAATTCGCAATCATAATAAACTATGGACCTACATCCATAGTCGTAAGACTGGTCCTCCGTCCTCGGAGGGCTTTTTTCGTTCTTTTTTACGTCTAATTGCCGATGTGCAGAGCTTTGATTCAATATAAACTGAAGGTAGTTACAAAAAGTTAGTAAGTGCAGATTGACCTATAAAAAAACAGATCCAACCTGGAGGGATAAGAAATGAGTACTGTACTGTTTATTAAAGCCAATGACCGCGATATTGAGCAAGCGGTAAGCGTTAAGCTATACCATGCGTTTCTGGATAGCTACAAACAAAGCCATCCGGAAGACGAAGTGATCGAGCTGGACTTGTTCAAGCAAGAGCTTCCTTACATGAACGCCGACATGATCAACGGCAACTTTAAAGCAGCTCGCGGCTTTGACCTGACTGATGCGGAGAAAGCGGCAGTAGAGGTTTCTGGCAAATACATCGATCAATTCCTTGCTGCGGACAAAGTCGTATTCGGCTTCCCGCTTTGGAACTTGACGATTCCAGCCGTTCTGCACACGTATATTGATTATATTTACCAAGCAGGCAAAACGTTCAAATATACGTCTGAAGGTCCTGTAGGCCTCATTCCGGACAAAAAAGTCGCTTTGCTGAACGCGCGCGGCGGCGTCTATTCCGAAGGCCCGGCGGCTGCTGCAGAAATGTCCCATAACTACGTGAAAAACATTATGAGCTTTTTCGGCGTAACGCAATTTACAGATGTTATTGTTGAAGGCCATAACCAATTCTCTGATAAAGCGGCAGAAATTATCGGCAATGGCGTTGAGCGCGCGCAAAAAGCGGCTGTCAGCTTCTAATTTGTGTGAACGAACAAAAACGCAGTCCTCAGGGGAGGGCTGCGTTTTTGTTTGTTAAGGTTGAGGCAGTTCGGATACGAGCTTGATAAAATGGCGCGCCACTTGAGACAGATAATGGTCTTTGAGCCAGATCAAACCGGAGGAAGACGCTTGCGGCGAAACCTCGATCCGATACGCATAAATCGGTGCGCGATGCATTTTAAGGACAGTCTCGGGAATGATGGACGAGGCGAAGCCGGTGGAGACAAATTCCATTAGCAGCGCGATGTCGGAGCATTCGCCAATAAGCCGCGGCGTTATTCTCGCTTTGGCAAAGCCTTCGACGATCTGGTGGTAAACGCCAAGCCCTTTCGTGCTGGGCAGCAGGAGCGGGTAAAGCTCGATCATTGCATATGTGATTGTGCCGTCCTCGTCCTGTTCAACATTCGGGTCGGTCGTTACAAAATAAAAAGGCTCGCCGTGTAAATGAATGACCGAAAATTCATTGAGCTCCAGCGGCAGGCGAACGATAGCCAGCTCAATTTCTCTGGACCGGATGAGCCTGCATAGCTGGGACGATTCGTTTTGCTGGATTTTATAAGTGATGTTCGGATAAAGCTGCTTATATTGTAGCAACAGGCCCGGCAGCCGGTAAATTGCGATAAGCTGCTTCTAGCTAAGCAACCAACACCAACGTCATTTCTCGCCGTGGCGACTATTGCGGCAAATTAGTTGCGAAGCAAATCTACCGCGGGCAAAATAGCGAAGCAGGTTCGCATTATTGCGAATGCAAATTCGCTAAATATCCGGTTGTGGACTGAAAAAAGAAGCATAGCGAACCTGCTTGCGCTATTCGTGAACCTCGGTTCGCAAATAGCGTATTTAGGTTCGCTATCTGCGGTTCAATTCCAGTTTTGCCCCGAATTAAAGAATTTTAGTTCGTTAATTAGCGAAGCAGCTTCGCACCAAGCACCAACCCATCCACGCCCCATGCATCCACGCTCCACGCCAGAACGCACCAAGCACCAATGCACCAACGCATCCACGCCCCATGCATCCACGCTCCATGCCCGAACGCACCGCGCACCAAGCACCAATGCACCAACGCATCCACGCCCCATGCATCCACGCTCCACGCCCGAACGCACCGCGCACCAAGCACCAACGCATCCACGCCCCATGCATCCACGCTCCATGCCCGAACGCACCGCGCACCAAGCCCCCAACGCCCCAAGCATCCACGCCCCATGCCCGAACGCACCGCGCACCAAGCACAAGCCCCAACGCCCCAAGCCCCAACGCCTTAACTTACCAAGGTGCTGAATGCGATGATCTCCAACAGATGATGCTGCAACAAACTAACCCGATAAAAGACATCCGCAAGCAACACGTTTTAGCTGCCCATACTGCCCTTCATCATCGACTCATACGACAAATTTTGACATGACTATTGACCTGGTTGTACGATGTTACTCTAAAGCATAATGGAACGAATACATACAGCCTAGACGGACTAACGGAGATGACAGCATGGACAAGCAATTTTTCGAAGAAATGCGCAAAGTAAGCCATAGTGACGAGCTGCGCTCGCGTCTGCTATTGCATGGAATGAAGCGGATTTTAGAAGAGAAGCAGGAGCAGAAAGGGAAGCGGCGGCTTTTATCGTTCTGGAATCGGAATAAGGCGCAGCGCGAGGCAGAGAAACATGTATCGCCTTGGAAACAGGAAGAACCGGATTTTCGCATAAAACAGAATAAGCCGGAAGCGGAAGAGGGACAAGGACGTTCGTTATCGTTTTAAGGCGCGCGGCAAACTGTTCAAAATATAAAGTGTGACTTTAGGCGTGCTCATGCGTATACTCCTATAACTATCCAAAAGAGGGGAGATATGCGATTTGACCAGCACAGAGTCAGAATTTGAAGTTATCGCAGGGAAGAAGATCGGCGGTAAAGGGCCGATCAAAACAAGCACCGTTGTAAAATGGATCGTCGGCGCAGCAGCAGGTATTATCGTCATTATGATGGTTTTCTCTTCTTTCTACACCGTGCAAGAGCAAGAACGCGCCGCTATTCTCACATTCGGCAACTACACGGAGGAGAAAACGGCCGGCTTGCATTTCAAATGGCCTTATCCAATTCAAGATGTCATTATCGTTCCGGCAGAGCTCATTCAGAGCACCACGATCGGTTACCGCCAAAATGGCAACCAGATCATCCCGATCGAAGAAGAAGCGATGATGATAACAGGTGACGAAAATCTCGTGTCCGCAGATGCGGTCGTGCAGTGGAAAATAAGCAGCATCGAAAAGTACTTATACAATATCGATAATCCGGAGCAGTTTTTGCGGAATTCGACGGCGACATCAATCCGTTCCGTAATCGGCTCGGAAAAGCTCGATTATGCAATTACGGACGGTAAAACGGTTATTCAAGAAAAGGTGCGGGAACGGCTGGTTGAGCTGCAGACGAAATACGATACCGGCATTCAAATTTTGGGCATCAAGTTTCAGGACATCGAGCCGCCTGGCGGACAGGTGGAGGAATCGTTCCGCGAGGTAACGAACGCCCGAGAGGAAAAAAATACGAAGATCAACAACGCAGCAAAGTATGAGAACGATATTATTCCGAAGGCGAGAGGCGAGGCGCAAGCGCTGCTGGAAAATGCCGAGGCGGAGAAAAAATCGCGTATTCTGAACGCGCAAGGCGACGTTGCGAAATTCAACGCTATTTATAGCGAGTACAAGAACAATCCTTCGGTTACGGAGAGCCGCCTCATTCTCGAAACGCTGGAAAAAATATTGCCGAACGCGCAAATATTTATTTCCGATTCGAGCAGCGATACGGTGAGCTACCTGCCGTTGACTGAGCTGCTGCGTAACGGAGGAAGCAAGCCGTCAACGCAAGGTCAATCGGCGGAAGGAGGGGCTGCCCAATGAAGAAACGGCAATGGTTTATTTTAGCCGGCATAGCGGTTCTTGTCATCCTGTTGTCCGGCTCGATGTTCATTGTAAAAGAAGGCGAATACAAGGTCGTGCTGAAATTCGGTGAGGCGGTTCGAATTGAGCAATCGCCGGGATTGAAATTCAAAATACCGTTCATAGAAAATGTCTTCACGCTGCCGAAGCATCAAATGACTTACGAGAGCAATCCGACAACGATGCTGACTAAGGATAAAAAGCCGATTATCGTCGACAACTATACGGTTTGGCGCATAACCGATCCAACGAGCTTTAACCGGACGGTGAAATCGGTAGGCGTCGGCATTCAGCGGATTGACGAGGCTGTGTACAACTCCGTGCGCCGCAAGCTGGCGGAAGTCAATTTTGATGCGATTATTAGCGAAAATACGGAACGCGGCAACATCAACGATGAGATAACGAAGGACGTAGCGGAAGCGCTCAAGCGCGACAATTACGGCATTGAAATTATCGACGTGCGCATCAAGCGGACCGATCTGCCGGAGAGCAATAAGCAAAGCGTATACAATCGGATGATCTCGGACCGGCAATCGATTGCCGCGCGATATTTGTCCGAAGGCGATGAAGAGTCCCGCAAAGTGACATCAAAAGCCGATCGGGCTGCAACGGAAATAATCGCCCAGGCGGAAGCCGACGCGAAAAAAATCGTCGCGGAAGGCGAAAAGGAAGCGGCGCGGATCTACAATGAGTCCTACGGCAAAGATCCGGAGTTTTACAGCTTGTACCGGACGCTCGAAAGCTACGTGACGACGCTGCAAAACGAGCCGGTTATTATGCTGCCGATCGATTCGCCGTACGCGAAAATATTGCTGGGGAAATAATTGTGCAGAAAAGACACGCGGCAGTTCAGAGATCCGAAACTCTGACTGCCGCGCGTTTTTCATTTACCGGCTATTTTCGTTGCTTTTGCCTTCTTCGATTCCAGTATGATTGCCGTTGTTTCGCGACGGAATCGTTACTTCAATCGTTACGGTTGCAGCCGTTCCGTCCGACAAGCGCGTTATTTCGAGAACGAGATGAACAACCGT
Source organism: Paenibacillus sp. NEAU-GSW1 (assembly GCF_009737085.1). GTDB lineage: Bacteria > Bacillota > Bacilli > Paenibacillales > Paenibacillaceae > Pristimantibacillus. Next base: position 47,743 of record NZ_WOVL01000022.1, on the reverse strand, counting down.
TGCCAGCTTAGGCGGATCAATCGTTCCGTCTGTCAATACGACCTTGTTGTCGGAGCTTTTGATCGCAATTGCGAATCCGTCAGGAACGGCCGGCAGCTTCAAAATTTTCGCTTTGCGCGCTGGCGGGTCAATGCTTGTGATGGACTCCGCAACGTCAGCAGCAGTAGCCGTTCTTGCAGGCACGACCACTTGAATTTCGCGAGTATGTGCAGTGGAACCGTCGGATGCGCGGGTAACGGTTAATACCAACGTTACTGTAGTGTCGGTTTTAGGCGGCGTAACGGTTCCATCTAATGTAATGACATCGCTATCGCTGTTCGTAATGGCGATTTCAAAACCATCCTGCAACTTCGGCAGCGTCAACGCAGTTGAATCCTTATCCGGAGCATCAATTGAAATAACGCTGTTTGCTACCTGACCGGCTGTTTTTTCTGCGTTAGATACGATAATCCAGCTAATTTGCGGCTCAGGCGCGCCCGCGACACGGCGAACTGTAATCGTCAGCTTGCCGTCGGTAACCTGAACGTTTGTATAACCAAGCGTGTCTTTCTTATTGGTAAATACATAATTGCTCGTTTTCGTTTCGCCATTGATGATGATGTTTGCTTTCCGGCTGCCGTTCGTGTACTGGTACCACGGATCGTAAAGTCCGGTATAGACGTTGTACAAGCCGTTGTCCAGATCGAACTGGTAAGTCAAATCGTCACCGCTGTTGCCCTTCAGGTAACGAAGCGCGCCGTACATATCATCGCCTGCCGAACCGGAGGAATTCGTTCCCGTGCCGACAAAGCCCCATGTTTGTCCGTTCGCCGGATCGTAGGCTTGGTCGATCGTAACGGCATTCAACAGCACATCTTCCATATACGAGGTCATCGTTACATAATCGTTTGTCGCTGCTCCGCCTGCATGCACGAAGTACGAGTACGTATCCGGTACAACGTAAACTGTCGTATGAATGACTTTGCCCGCCAAATCGGTAAGCGTTCCTGTTACGGTAATCGCTCCTGGTTTGGCGAAAGAAGCCGCAGTTGCGTTCCATTCGACCGGGGAATCGATCGTTTCGCCGCTCGACTTCGTCACGCTCACTGTCGAGGGGAGGCCAGGCTGTTGTCCGACAATCGTCACTTCAGGCAATTCGGTGTTCACTGTAATTTTGCCCATGCGATCGAGCGCAGACAAATCCCATTCCTCATAGTCGTTCAAAATAATTTCATCATCGTTTCCGAATTCGATCGGAAGCCAGACGTAGCGGGAGTCCGCGAGATCGGACGATTTCCATCTGTCGCCCATATAAATGAATTTGCCTGCTTCCGGGTCAACCGGAATGACAGCCGTTCCTTGGGAGCTGAACGTGTTGGTGCTGCCAGGCGCGAAGAAACGCAAGCTTTTCCACTCGCCGAATAGGTTGTCGGCTACCGTATATTTGGCCGCGTTCGGGTCCCAGCCCGTTGCGCCCGAAGAGATCATGTAGTATTTGCCTTGGTATTTGAATACTTGGGGCGCTTCGCGCTGCGCGCCCGGGAACACGCGGACGTAATCCTCGCCGTACACCGCTTTGTACTCGGTATCGCGCTCGGCGTTTCCGTCCCGGTGCCAGCCGACAACATCCGTATACGTGTCGTTCAGCTTCGAAATGTACATCGTCAAGTTTTCTTCGCTGGAATAGATAAGATAAGCGGTGCCGTCATCATCCTTAAAGAGCGTCATATCCCGCGCCATGCCCGGCTGGTCTGGCTGTCCGTTATATTCGGCGTCCTCCGGTGCGCGGTCCATGCGGAAGCTTTCGCCGTAAACGAACGGTCCGGTTGGCGAATCGCTCAGCGCATAGCCGGCTTCCGCTTTTGCGTAGTTAGCCGTCGAGGTTGCCGTCGGTCCGTCCGTATGCATCCACATGACATATTTTCCGGTTGCATCGTTATAGATGACTTTCGGACGCTCGATAATCCGGTTCGTGCCGATATCGTTTAAAATATCCGCTTTATCGTCCCGTCCGGCGTACAGCTGAGCAAACTGCGGGTCGGTATCGAAAGCTTCCATCGAAGGAATAGCTCGGAGCGCCAAGCCTTCGTCCGTCCAGTTGTAAAGGTCGGCGGAGGAGTATACGTGAACGCCGCGGGCAGGCAAATAGCCGTCTGTTTTATCCTCGCCGTACCAGTAGTACTTCGACGCATGTTCATCATAAAGAATGCCGCCGCCATGCGCCTGTATCGGTGCGCCGTTCGTATCGGTCCAAACATCGCCGGGATTAAAAGATGTATAGGCCTCATATAAGACGAGCTCGGCAATTGCCTCATTTAAGCTTGCGATGCTGCCGCGGATTTGCAGTTGGATGCTTAAAGACGAGATGTCCGTTCCGCTTGCGGACAGCGCCTGCTCGACTTGCTGTGCAGCAGTGATTGCCGCGTGTAATGCAGCTATGCTGTACGGCGTATAAGCCGTATCTGCCGAATAGCCAAGCGCTTCGGTAATTTTCTCCTCCAAGTCTGCCAACGGGATCGTTACATGCTGACGAACAATCACATAATTGACTAAAGGATCGTTATATTGCGTCAATGCTGCTGTTGCCGGGCCTTGAATCGCAACGTTCAGCTCGCCGTCCGATACATGGACTTGATTGTAGGTCACTTCCTTCTCCGCATTGTAGGAGCCGATATCGTAATCGCCGGACAAATTGATCCCCTCGGCAAACATATTGACATTTCTGCCGCTCCACGGGTTTTTGTAACCGAAGGTTAGATCGTAATCGCCCTCAGGCAGCTGAAAGCTGTACGTTATCGCTTTATTCCGGACCTGGGTTCCGCTGTAATAGCGGAGTGAACCCGTCTTGCTGCTTGAATCGCTTACATTGGTTCGGGTAACGGTTGCATTCTTGAGCCCCCAGTTATGACCCGTTACAGGGTCAGCGCCGTACACTTGCTCCGTTAATGACGACAGCAGTCCAAATTTATCGATGCCCTCAACTGTTGCTGGCGTAGAGTCGCCGGCATTGACGAAGTAAAGAATGTAGTCGTTGTTTTTCAATTGCTCATTCGTGAACGGCAAATTAGGGTTAACGGAATTAGCTTCCGTTTCCGCAGCGTAGGCATAAGGGGCGGCCAAAGGGACCGACAGCGCCAGTAAGCAGCTAAGCGCTGCGAATGCGTATTTTTTCGAAAGCGGTATGAACAATATAATCCTCCTTAGTTATCGATTATTCGGATCAAGTTACGAAACGATCTGGCTTCGTTTCAATCAACTTCGACAGTGCATGCAGTTCCGGCATTCCTCCTTTCAGCCATTATGTATGCGCTTTCAATTGTGCAACTCAGATCATAAAGCAGATGCCCGGCTTCTTCAACTGAACAATGCCAACAGGTATGAACTTGCGATATCCATGCAAGAGGGCGCGATTAATAGGTAAAAAATGCATAACAGTATGATTTGTTCACTATGCTCTGTTCACCTAAATAAAGAAGGGGCAGTCCCAAACGGCCGGTTAGACCGAGGACTGCCCCTGCTATTAACCTTGCTTCACTTTGCGATAGTCGGCTGGCGTTACGCCGAAGCTTTTTTTGAACATCCGGTGGAAATAGGAGCTGCTTGTGTAGCCGGTCTTCTCGGCAATGTCGGCGATCGAGCTGTCCGTCTGCTCCAAATGCTCCTTGGCTTTGTCCAAGCGGACCGTATTAATGACATCGACGATGGCATGCAGCGTCTGCTGCTTGTAAACTCGGCTAATATAGATTGAAGACATATCCAGCTCGCTTGCGATCCAGTTCAGGCACATATTCGGATTCGCGTACTCTTTATGGATCAGATCGTTGATTTTGCGAATCAAGTCGCCTTGCTTCATCGTCCGTTTTTCCGCAAGTCTCGATTGAATATCATTAAACATCGTAAAGAACATTTCATTCAGCTCGTCGATGGTCTCGAACTTATCCAAGGTCGGCATTTTAAACTTTGTAGCGGCGTCCGATTCCAGGCTGTTGTTCTTCTGAATGGTCGATAAAATGTTGTTGATCGTCATCGTCAAATGGGAGACGGCCAGCTGTGCGACTTGAAACGGATAATCGGCGGTTTCCTGCACGATGTCGATGAATACTTTCTTTGCATCCTCCGTTTTGGACGCCATAAGCGCATCCGCCATCCGCTTCTCTTTATCTGCCGGGAAGACATACTCCTTCGATTTCAACGACAGAATATCTTCGGCTCTAATTAATCCGCCGTGTCCAATGAACAAGCGGTGCAGCGCAGCTTCTTTTACTTGTTTATACAGAGCGGTCAGCTGCGAAGGAGCATTCGCTTCCACGCTGTAAGTCATCGAAACGCCGATTTTCAAATAATCCATCGTCGATTGCTGAATGTTTTTCAACACCGAGCGAAGAAGCTCGTCGTTGTGTTGCTCTTCCGGATCGATCGGGTTCAACAAAATAACGACGCAGTCATCGTCCATATCGACGCTTTCAACCTGATAATGGGTCAGGCCGATTTCCCAGCTAATGTTCATGATCGCGAACTTGTATGCGAGCAGATCGTCGCCCCGCGACTCCTTTAGACTTTCAAAGCGGTCGATCTTAATGAGCACGACACGATAATTGGAATGAAAGTCGAATTTGATGCCGTTCAGGGCCAGCTTATCCAGCTGGGCTTGCGTATTCAATGACTGTACGCCTTGAATAAATTTGCGCAGCAGGTTTTGTCTAATTGTATAGGAGCTGTTTCGTTTCTCGCTTTCGAGCATATTCATTTGATTTACGATTTGATGAATCGGCAAATACAGCATGCGGGAGAGCAGCCACGAGGTCAGCAAGCCTATGACTAGAATCGCCATTGCAATTAGAATCGTCATGTTTCGAATCGAGCTGACGGTAGCTGTAATATTTTTATAAGGCGTGACCCGAACGTACTGCCAGTCTAAAGAATCGGGCTTCGTATAGGAAATAAGCGATTTTTTTCCTTCGAATTCAGCTACGATGTAGCCCGTTTCCTGATCGCGAATCTGCTTCTCCAGCAATTCGCGATCGGCTGCGCTCAGCTCCTTGGGACTGAGCGTATCCCCGGACAGCAGCCGTTCCTGATCGTCCATAATATACGATTTGCCTTGATCGTCTTTCGTGATGGCGCCGATTTCTTTGTTTATCCAAGCGGATGAGATGTTGACGATAACGGCCGAGTTGATCGTTTGGCTTCGTCCGATCGCATCGTAGCCTAAATATGTGTATACGTTATACGTTTTCTCGCCGGCCAGCGTCGGTGTCGTATACGATCTTGGAATCGGCGTAAACGGACGGTATTGCTGAAAGTTGTCCAGCACCACCAATATTTTTTTATCAGGCAGCTCATCCCGGTTGAAAATGCCGCTTTCGCCTTCCCTAGCCGTCGTATAGAAGCGATTGCTTTTTGAATTGTAGACGTAGATCGATTCAATAAAGGGCATAGAGCTCAAATAGTTGGTTAATTCGTTCATCGCAGCGGTCTCGTCATAAATATTCGGCTCCGAATAGAACATGAGCTTGGAGATCGTATATGTACGATAGATTTGGAAGGAAAGCGCTTGCGCACTTTCGGTCATGCCGATAACTTCCTTGCTCGTTTGCGATAAGTTGCTGACGTCCGATTGATAGGCCTGCTTCAGATCGATACGGACATAAGTAAAGAAATAAATAAGGGAGGAAACCGTTAAAGTCAATACGATACATAAAGTGATGCTAAGAAGCAGCCTGCTGAATAACTTGCCATTGCTTCTAAAGTCGAAAGCAGACATGTGATGATTCCCCCTTCTACCTATGATCTGCTTACCTCGGCCATAAAGACCGGATTGTTCACTTCGGTATCGCAATTTCGTCAGGTTTTATTATAGACTTCACTTCTCCGGCCGTACAATGCACCAAATGATGACAGGTGAACGGTGCTGACATTACGGAATGAACAAATTAAACCTATGTGAACTTATTGGCGAAACGGGCTGAAAAGAGTGACAAAAGCGGTCTGTATCCGATAGACTGTCTCCGATTCTAATGATATTGGCAGAAGGGACAGTGAAGCAATGATAAATTCGAAATTGCCTTCGATCTGGTACGGCGGCGACTACAATCCTGACCAGTGGCCGGAGCAAATATGGCAGGAGGACATGAGACTATTCAAGGAAGCGGGCATTAACGTCGTGACGCTTCCGGTGTTCAGTTGGGCAAAGCTGCAGCCCTCAGAAGATGTGTACAGCCTGGAGTGGCTGGACAAGCTGCTGGACTTGATTGCGGATAACGGCATATACGCTTGCCTGGCTACCTCGACTGCAGCTCAGCCGGCTTGGATGTCTCGCCAATATGAGGATATGCTTCCCGTTGACGTCGATGGGCGCAAACGAACCCACGGCTCGCGCACGAACTTCTGCCCGAACAGCAAATCGTACCGCCGACTGTCCCGCCAGTTGGCACGCAAGCTTGCCGAGCGTTACAAGGAGCATCCCGCTTTGCTGATCTGGCATATTAACAACGAATATGGAACCCATTGCTATTGCGGCAACTGCGCTGCGGCGTTCCGCGTCTGGCTGCAAGGCAAATACGGCACGATTAAGCAGTTGAACGCCGAATGGAACATGAGCTTCTGGGGGCACACCGTATACGAGTGGGAAGAAGTTGTGCCGCCATCCAATCTGAACGGCGACAACCGCAATTTTCAGCCGATGGCGCTTGATTATAAACGGTTTATGTCCGATTCAATCCTTGCCTGCTATCAAGGCGAGTATGACGAGCTGAAAGCGATTACGCCGGGTATTCCGATCACGACAAATATTTGGGGACTGTTCAACGGGCTGGATTTGAAAAAATGGGGCGATGCGATGGACGTCGTCTCGTGGGACAGCTATCCGCAAATGAACGAGCCGATGGGCAATGTCGCCATGCGTCACGATAATATGCGCGGCTTAAAGGACGGCAAGCCGTTCATGCTGATGGAGCAAACGCCGAGCCAGCAAAACTGGCAGCCTTACAACAGCCTGAAACGGCCGGGCGTTATGCGGCTGTGGAGCTATCAGGCGGTCGCGCACGGAGCCGACACCGTTATGTTCTTCCAGCTGCGCCGCTCGTTTGGCGCATGCGAGAAATACCACGGCGCCGTCATCGAGCATGTCGGACACGAGAATACCCGTGTTTTCCGGGAATGCGCGCAATTGGGCAGGGAGCTGGGAGCGCTTGGCGACCGGCTGCTGGATTCGGTAATCGACGCCGACGTGGCGCTGCTGTTCGATATCGACACTTGGAACGCAGTGGAGATGACTAGCGGGCCTAGCGTCGATCTGAACTATTTGGAGCAGGCGCAGCAGTATTATAAAGCGTTCTACGATTATAAGGTGCCCGTAGACGTCATAAGCCCGCTCAGCGATTTCTCGAAATACCGCATCGTCATTGCGCCGGTGCTGTACATGTTGAAGCCAGGCGTAGCGGAACGGATCGAAGCGTTCGTGAAGAACGGCGGTACATTCGTGACGACGTTCTTCAGCGGCATCGTCAACGAGAACGATATCGTCACGCTTGGCGGCTATCCGGGCAAGCTAAGAGAGCTTCTTGGCGTATGGGTTGAAGAGATCGACAGCCTGACGCCGGATATGCGCAACAGCGTAGAGATTGGGGATGGCTTCGGCCACGTACGAGGGAGCTACGAATGCGGGCTGCTATGCGACTTGATTCATCTGGAAGGCGCGCAGGCGCTTGGCGCATACGGCTCCGATTTTTACGCGGGAATGCCGGCTCTGACGGTGAATCGTTACGGCGAAGGAGAGGCCTACTACGTGGCGACTGCGCCGGAGCAGCGATTGCTGAACGATTTGATTCGTACGCTATGCGAGAAGCGTGACATTAAAGCACCGTTCAGCGCGGCGGAGGGCGTGGAGCTCGCGCAGCGCTCGAAAGACGGAGCCATTTATCACTTCGTGCTTAATCACAACGGCTTTAAAGCGGAGGTTGAGCTCGGCGAGGACGTTTACCTCGACCTATTGGCAAACGAAATCGTAACATCGACGGTTGAACTTGAGCCCTATGGCGTTATGATTTTGCAAAAACAGCGGAAATGACTGTAAAAAACCTTGGCAGCTCGCGATTAACGCGAAGCTTTCAAGGTTTTTTTACTGTGCGGATTGCGCTCTTCTAAAGTCCAAATTGGCCGAAAAAGCTTAAAAATGCATAGAAGTTTAATTCGTTCACTCGCTTTTTCGCCGTATTGTTCACTGTTTTTGCAATGTTGCTCTTTCTCGGGAAATGAGGCCGCGTGTACATTGGGAACAGAAACAGATCAGACAGCAACATACAAACACACAACTAGCAAGCGCTGAAAGCTGAGAGGGGAGACATTATCTGCATGATAAGAAAAAATGGATTGCTCAAGGAACTGGTCACGAATCGGCTGCTGTTTCTAATGCTGCTGCCGGCCTTATTGTTTTTCCTAATTAATTCGTATTTACCGATGGTCGGCGTTTACTACGCGTTTACCCGGTTCGATTTCGCTAAAAGCTTGTTCAACAGTGAATTCGTCGGATTCGAAAATTTTCGTTTCTTATGGAAGTCCGGCGTCTTGTGGAAGCTGACATTAAATACGGTCGGCTACAACATCGCGTTTATTCTGTTAGGAAACGTATTGGCGATCGCTTTGGCGGTGCTGCTCAGCGAGCTGAAGGTTGCTTGGTTTAAAAAGCTTACGCAATCGATCATGTTTCTGCCTTACTTTGTTTCTTTCGTTATTCTTAGCGTTATTGTCTACAACGTGTTCAATTATGACAGCGGTTTCCTTAATACGATGCTCGAACAGCTCGGATCGGAACCGGTTGACGTCTACAATACGCCTTGGATTTGGGTATTTCTTATTATCATTTTTTACTTGTGGAAAAATATCGGCTACAGCATGGTTATCTACCTGGCTTCGATTACGGGCATCAGCGATGAGTATTACGAAGCGGCCAAAATCGATGGCGCGAACATTTTCCAACGGGTATGGTACATTACTGTTCCGATGCTGAAAACGACGTTCGTCATGCTGCTCCTGTTCGCGCTCGGCAGCATTATGAAAGGCCAATTCGATTTGTTCTATCAATTGATCGGCAACAATGGCGTTCTGTACAATACGACCGACATTCTCGACACTTACGTATACCGTTCGTTGAAAGTGACGTTCGATATCGGGATGTCGACGGCAGCCGGCCTTTATCAGTCGCTCTTCGGATTCATTCTGATTATGACGGTCAACTACATCATCAAGAAGATCAACGACGAGTACGCATTGTTCTAATCGACGAGCCACAGCCCACCCACAGTAAGTAACCGTAGGAGGTACCTATGAAAATCAAAGAAGATAAATATATGAAATGGTTCCGGCTTATCGCGTATACCGTCATTTTCTTTGCGACAATTGCATGCCTGTTCCCGTTCCTGCTCATTATTTCCGCATCCTTTACGCAAAACGAAGCGATCATTAAGGACGGCTATCATTTTATCCCGACTGTCTTTTCATTAGAAGGGTATGAGACCGTATTCCGGTTTCCGAAGCAGGTGCTGAACGCCTACGGCGTAACGGTCTACACGACGGTTGTCGGTACGTTTATCGGGCTGTTCCTAATGACGATGGCCGGTTACGTGCTGCAGCGAAAAGATTTCAAATACCGCAATTTTTTCTCCTTTATTATTTATTTCACGACGCTGTTCGGCGGGGGACTTGTGCCATGGTACATTCTCATGACGAAGTATTTAAAGCTGACCGATACGCTGACTGTATTGATTGCTCCCGGCATCATGACGCCGTTCCTTATTATATTGATGAAAAACTTTATCCGCTCCGCCGTTCCGGACGAGGTCGTCGAATCGGCCAAAATCGACGGCGCCAACGACTTTACGATCTACTCGCGCATCGTGCTTCAGCTGTCGATGCCGGGCATCGCAACCGTCGGACTGTTCCTCGCGCTTCATTTCTGGAACGACTGGTTCTCGTCGTCGCTGTTCATTAACGATACGACGAAATACCAGCTGCAATACTACTTGTACAACGTCATTAACGCGATGAGCTTCGTCGCTCAGATGGGCGCAGGCACCGGCGTATCGCTTGGCAGCGATCTGCCGACCGAGTCCACGAAGATGGCGATGTCGATTATCGTAACAGGACCGATACTGTTCCTGTACCCGTTCGTTCAGCGTTATTTTGTCAAAGGGTTGACGATCGGAGCGGTGAAAGGTTAGAACTGAACAAGGGATTTATCGATTCCGCGTTTAGCTAACATAGATAGAATCAAACAAAAGGCGTATATTTCCGATGGTAGTTTTGTTACGAAGCGCAGTCGGAAAGCCACGCTAAACAAAACTTTTTAGGAGGGTTCACATGACAAAGAAAGCAGCAAAAACGGTCACTCTACTTCTTACCGTCATTATGTTCATCTCGGTTCTCGCGGCCTGCAGTTCGGGCAACAACGGCAATAACGGCAATGCGGGCAAGACGAATGAGCCTGCGGCAACAACTGAAAGCAGCGCAAAACCGGATGAAGGCGGCGAGAAAACGGCGCTTGATACTTCGAAAAAAGTGGAGCTTCAATTTTACATGCTGGGCGACGCGCCTAAAGATCTCGCAATCATTCAAGAAGAAATCAACAAAATGGCGCTTGAAGATTTGAATGCGACTGTTAAATTCAATTACACGTCTTGGACCGACTGGGATCAAAAATATAAGCTGCTGCTCGGTTCGGGCCAGCAAGTCGACTTGATCTTCACGGCTGACTGGACACAGTACCAATCCTATGCGAAAAAAGGCGCGTTTCAGCCGCTCGACGAGCTGCTTCCGGTTGCCGCTCCGAAGCTGAACGAATTCGTTCCGAAGGATATGTGGGAAGCTGTAAAAATCGACGGAAAAATTTTCACAGTGCCAGCTACTTATAAAGAATACGTAACGGACGGTTTCGTATGGCGCGAAGACCTTCGCGAGAAATACAACCTGCCTGTTCCGGTAGACATTGCAACGTTCGAGCAATACTTGGACGGCATCAAGAAAAACGAGTCGACGTTGACGCCTCTGTCGATGAACTCCGATGTGAAAACGAACCTGATGGACCGTTTCAGAGGCGTAGCGCACGCTCCAGTAGGCGCGCTTCCTTACGGCATCGGCATCAAATACGATACGCCTAACGAAATCTATTCGTACTGGGGTTCGGACGAGCAAAAAGAAGATTTGAACACGCTGAAGCGTTGGCAGGACAACGGCTACATGGCTAAAAACGTGCTGAACGTTAAAGATACGCTGCAAGATCAAATTACGAGCGGCAAAGCGGCTGCCATTCTTGGCGACAACCCGAATCGTTACAACGACATGGTTATTAAGCTGCAATCCACGCATCCGGACTGGAAGCTGGGGTACACGCCGTATCCGAAAGTAAACGGCATTGCTACTCCTGTACATCCGATCCACAACGGATATGCGATTCCGGTAAGCAGCAAAAACCCGGAACGCGCTCTGGCGTTTTACGAGAAAATGGTTACGGACAAACGCTACAACCTGTTGACGCAATACGGCATCGAAGGCAAAAACTATGAAGTGAAAGACGGCTACTACACAATGATCGGCGATTCCAACACGAACGGTTTCCCTCGCGAAGGCATGAACGGCTGGGCGTGGCGTAATCCGGAGTACATGCTGTTCGACAAAAACTATGACGGCGTAAAAGCGATTTTCGACGAGCTTGATAAAATCCAAGTGCCTGACAAATTTACAGGCTTCGCTGAGGATTACACCGCATACCAAGCGGAGAGAGCGGCGCTTGAGCAAGTGGAGAAACAATATCTGTTCCCGCTGCAAGCAGGTCTCGTGAAAAACGTTGATGAAGGTTTGCAAACGTTCCTCGAGAAGGCGAAACAAGCTGGCCTTGAAAAAATCCAAGCCGAGTATACGAAGCAATGGCAAGCGTATGTAACGGCGCAAGGCATTAAGTAAGGTTCAAAAGGAGTCCCGCGTCATTGATGGCGCGGGACTCCTTTTTTTAATGTATGTTGTTGTGGCGGTCAAACTGCTCAAGCGAATGTTCTTACGATCGCTGTTGTATACGGATTCCTCGAATCAATTTGAAATGGGATGGAATCCGTATACAAAGGCGAACGCTGGCGCTTCTCCAGAATCAATCGCTTGCTCCGTTTAGCAGCCAACTGCCAGGTCACAAACTACGCAAGCGAATGTTCTTACGATCGCTGTTGTATACGGATTCCTCGAATCAATTTGAAATGGGATGGAATCCGTATACAAAGGCGAACGCTGGCGCTTCTCCAGAATCAATCGCTTGCTCCGTTTAGCAGCCAACTGCCAGGTCACAAACTACGCAAGCGAATGTTCTTACGATCGCTGTTGTATACGGATTCCTCGAATCAATTTGAAATGGGATGGAATCCGTATACAAAGGCGAACGCTGGCGCTTCTCCAGAATCAATCGCTTGCTCCGTTTAGCAGCCAACTGCCAGGTCACAAACTACGCAAGCGAATGTTCTTACGATCGCTGTTGTATACGGATTCCTCGAATCAATTTGAAATGGGATGGAATCCGTATACAAAGGCGAACGCTGGCGCTTCTCCAGAATCATTCGCTTGCTCCGTTCAGCAGCCAACTGCCAGGTCTTTGTTCCAAGGTACAAATGTACCTTGGATGGGTTAGGAAGTTGCGCCGGAGGAGCTCTAAGGTACAAATGTACGTTAGAAGGGCGGATGGAGCACACGGGCAAGGTAACTATGCTTCTCTAAGGTACAAATGTACCTTGGATGGGTTAGGAAGCTGCGACTGAGAAGCTCTAAGTTAGAAGGGTGGTTGGAGCACACGGGCAAGGTAACTATGCTTCTCTAAGGTACAAATGTACCTTGGATGGGTTAGGAAGCTGCAACTGAGGAGCTCTAAGGTACAAATGTACGTTAGAAGGGTGGTTGGAGCACACGAGCAAGGTAACTATGCTTCTCTAAGGTACAGGCGATGAATGCGGCATGGCGGTCTTGCGCTGCTGCTGTTGATGCTGGACTTAATCCGGCTGTACCCCGGCCAGTCGTTCATTGAAATTTGCCGGTGGACGGTCGGCAATTGGCTTACCTATGCGGTTGCTGGCTTCATGCTGACGATGGCCTTTCATATGGCATCCGGCATCTTGATCGATGTCGCAGGCTTTATGACCAGTATAATGCTGCCGGAGACGCCAATTTATATTTTTACCGGTTTGATCTTTATAGTAACTGAGCTTCTGCTTAGATCCGGCATCGAAACAATCGCTCGGATGTTTAACATCCTGATCGTGATCATTTTATTTTTCTGGGCTATCGTCATCTTGCTGCTTATCCGAATTATCATCCGGAATTTCTTCAGCCGATGTTTCCCGAAGGGTTGAAGCCTTTAATTCTTGGCAGCTATTTGACCTCAGGCTTTCCTTACGGGGAAGTCGTTCTGTTTATTGCCGTTTTTGCCCTATGTGCGCAAAGGATCACCGAAGAAACTGAGCCGGATGCTTCTCGGCACCATGCTGTTAAGAGGGATCATTTTGGCCATGTTAACTGTCGCGACAATAATGACGCTGGGCCCGCTTTCGTCAATTAAAAAATATCCGTTTTTCGTGCTGGCTCAAATCATCGAGATTGGCGATATTTTCGAGCGAATGGAAGCGATCATCGGCATGTCGATGATCGCAGGCTCGCTAATGAAGGCACAATTACGATGTTTGCGATTTTGACGATAGTAACGGATCTATTCCGGCTGAAGGATCAGCGTATTCTCGTTAATCCGCTTTGCTTGCTCGGCCAGCTGATGGCGCTGACGTTGCCGGCAACGATGAGGGAATGGGAAGAGCTCGTCACTGTCGTTCATCCGTTAAGGGTAGGAATCGTCTATATATTGACGATTCTCGTCATTTCGGCGGCAGCTCTTATGCGCAACGCGATGCGCCGGCGAAAGCTCCCGGATAGCTCGTTAATTACATCGCTTGAAGCCCTGCCTGGTTGAGCAAATTCCATGGCTTGTTATAGTGCGGCTGGAAGAAGAAGTCGACGAAGCTCAGCTCTTCCATCGTCATTCCGTTCTGGATGCAGACCGACATCGTATTGATAGCTTGCGTCAAATCGGCCTTCGACATCACTTGCGCGCCGACGATGCGGCGGGTCTCGGCTTCATATACGACCTTGAGCAGCACTTTTTCATAGGTCGGCATAAATTCCGGACGATAATTCTCTTCAAGCGTTACCTGTTTAACGTTTAGCCCGGCATCAAGCGCCGCTTGCTCCGTCAGGCCGGTCGATGCGATATTCTCGTCGAATATTTTAATGCCCGAAGTTCCCTGCGTGCCCAAATAACGAACGGTCGGCTGCAGCAAATTGCGTGCGACCAGCGTACCCATGCGGACGGCGTTCGTCGCGAGCGGAATATAGGCGTGCGTGTGTGTCGGGTTGTAGAAGACGGCGCAGCTGTCGCCGGCTGCGAATACGTCCGGGTTGCTCGTGCGCATATATTCATCGACGATGATAGCGCCGTTTGGCAGCATGTCGACCTGTCCTTTGAGCAGCTCGGTGTTTGGACGGAAGCCAATGCACAGAACGACCAGATCGGTCTCATACTCGCCGGCTGTCGTAACGACCTTCGTCACGCGGCCTTCATCCCCCTGGAAGCCGGTTACGGTTTGCCCAAGCTCCAGACGGATATCCCGCGCCATAAGCTCTGCTTCTGTCACATCGGTAAATGCGCGGTCGAGATATTTGAACAGGATGCGCTCCATATTGTCAATTAGCGTAACTTGCTTTCCGAGCTGCTCGAACGCTTCGACAAGCTCGATGCCGATATAGCCGGCGCCGATAACGGTGATGCGGTCGGCATGCTTTGCTTTCTCGATAATGGTTTGCGCGTGGGCGTAGTTTTTGCACAGAAGAATATTTTCGAGATCCATGCCTGCAAGGTTCGGTATAATCGGCCACGAGCCGGTCGTCACGATGAGTTTGTCGAAGGTATCGACGAAAGTGCGGCCTGTCGTCAAATCCTTCGCTCTTAGCGTCCGGTTTTCTGTATCGACTTCCAGCACATCATGGCGCAGATTCATAATGACTCCCATGTGCGCAAGCTGCTGCGGCGAAGCGTAGAACAGCTTATTGACGTCTTGCACGACGCCGCCTACATGAAGAGCGATGCCGCACGATAAGAACGATACATTGTCATTGCGCTCGTAGACTGTAATTTTCGCTTCGGGATATAATTTAGCCATTTGGGTTACGGCAGCGGTGCCGGCATGCGTGCAGCCGATTACGGCGATTTTCATTGTTGTCATCGTTAATTCCTCCTTGGATGGTGAACCGGTTTGAGATGTTTTGTGAATTAATTCACAAAAGTGAGATCACTTCCGTGCACTGACGCTGGCCAGAGCAGGGGATCATGCGCTTGAGTTGTTGCGGCCTTGATTTGTGATTCATTTCACAAACAAGATTTACGCCAACCACTTGTGATTTAATTCACAACCTCTTGATGAATTTATCATATGCGAGAGGGAACATTTTGACAAGGTGTTTGTGAATGATTTCACAAGATGATCACAAATTGTGCTTTTTACGGAGGAGAATAGGCCAGTCGAGGATGGCGGAAAGAACATAGGAAATATTCAATTTAGAACAATGACAGTTAAATGACGGGCGATATTGGCTCTTATCAATCAAGCGCTTTCAAAGCATCGATGTTACAATGGACTGAGAAAGAAAGCTTAATCACTCGAACGAAGAGAGGGTGTTTCGGTTTTGGCGAAGATGAGAATCGGCATAGTCGGTTTAGGAAATATGGGGTCTGGACACGCAAGTTATTTGATTGAAGGAGGCATAAAAGGAGCGGAACTGACGGCTGTATCGGATGTCCGGCCGGAACGGCTCGCAGAGGCGGCGCAGCAGTGGGGCGATCATATCCATCGGTTTGGTTCGCCGGAGGAGATGTTTCGCTCTGGCACAGTAGACGGCGTACTTATTTGTACGCCGCATTACGATCATCCCGCGCAAGCGACCGCCGCTTTGGAGTGCGGACTGCATGTGTTGATCGAGAAGCCGGCGGGCGTCTATACGCGCCAAGTTCGGGAGATGAACGAAGCCGCGGCGCACAGCGGAAAAGTGTTCGGCATTATGTACAATCAGCGCACGAATCCGCTTTATGCAAAGCTAAAGGATTTGATTGCTTCCGGCGAGCTTGGCGAGGTGCGTCGGACGAACTGGATCATTACGAATTGGTATCGTTCGCAAAGCTATTATGATTCCGGGGGCTGGCGCGCGACATGGGCAGGCGAAGGCGGCGGCGTGCTCATTAATCAGGACCCGCATCAGCTCGATCTGTGGCAGTGGACGACAGGACTTATGCCGAAGCGCATCCGCGCGTTTTGCCAGTTCGGCAAGCATCGCAATATCGAGGTGGAGAACGACGTGACTGCCTACGTTGAGTATGAAAACGGAGCTACCGGCGTATTTGTCACCTCGACCTTTGAAGCGCCGGGTACGAACCGGTTCGAAGTGTCCGGGGACCGCGGTAAAATTGTTATCGAGAACGATCAAATGACATTTTGGCGGCTTCGCGAGCTGGAGTCGGATTTCAATAGCCGTTACAAGGGCGGCTTTGGCCAACCGGAATGCTGGAAATTTGATGTTCCGATTCAAGCCGGAGGCGGGCAGCATAAGGAAATTACGCAGGATTGGGTCAATGCGGTCGTTAACGGAACGCCGCTCTTGGCGCCGGGCGAGGAAGGCATTAAAGGATTGGCGATCTCTAACGCAATGCTCCTCTCTACATGGACAGACAATTGGGTCGATCTGCCGATCAACGAGGATTTGTTCTATGAGAAGCTTCAAGAGCAAATTGCCAAATCGAAGCAGCAGAAGGACCTCGGCCATTATGAAAATTTTAGCGTAAAAGGGACGCACTGAGGCGGGAAAGGACGATTGATGATGTCAAAAGCAAACGGCATGAATTACGCTCCGCAAGGGAAACCGCGCCCAGTCGTCGAGAAAGGGCAGTTTCAATTCGCAGCGATGTCGCTCGATCACGGCCATATTTACGGCATGTGCAATGGGCTGCGAGAAGCGGGAGCGATGCTGAAATGGGTATATGACCGCGATCCTGCGAAAGTGAAAGCGTTCTGCGAGACGTATCCTGAAGTTCGTCCAGCAGAGTCGGAGCAGCAAATATTGCAGGATGCCGAAATTCAGCTTATCGCGGCGGCGGCGGTGCCGAACGAGCGCGGACCGCTTGGCGTAAAGGTGATGAAGCACGGCAAACACTATTTTACCGATAAAACGCCGTTTACGACTTTGGAGCAATTAGCGGAAGCGCGAACGGCTGCGGCTGAAACCGGACGCAAATATGCCGTCTATTACAGCGAGCGTCTGCATGTGGAGAGCGCCGAATTTGCCGGGCAGCTGGTAAAGGACGGGGCGATTGGTCGAGTCATTCACGTTATGGGACTTGGCCCGCATCGGCTGAACGCGCATATGCGGCCGGACTGGTTTTTCCAGAAGGAGAAATACGGCGGCATTATTTGCGATATCGGCAGCCATCAAATCGAGCAGTTTCTCTACTATGCGGGCTGCGCGGACGCGGTCGTCCAGCATAGCAAAGTAGCGAATTACAATAACAAGGCTTATCCTGAGCTGGAAGATTACGGCGATGCGACGCTTGTCGGCGACAACGGGGCGACGAACTTCCTGCGCGTGGATTGGTTTACGCCGGACGGCTTGTCGACATGGGGCGACGGCAGGACGATGATCGTAGGCACAAACGGATATATCGAGCTGCGTAAATATGTGGATATCGCGAGAAGCGCGGCGGGAGACAACCTGTTTCTCGTCAACGGCGACGGCGAGCGGCAGATCGACGTTAAGGGAAAGGTCGGATTCCCGTATTTCGGAGCGCTTATATTGGATTGCTTGAACGGAACGGAGCTTGCGATGACCCAGGCGCATACGTTCAAAGCGGCGGAGCTTTGCTTGCTGGCGCAGAAGCAAGCGATTCGAGTGGAATAGTGAAGGAACCTGGCGGTACGCATCGTTCTTGAGGGGAGAATGAAAAAAATGAAATTGTCGGTTTTTACTGTGTCTACGCCTGAGCTGACGCCTGAGGAATTGGCGGCAGCCGCAAGCGAAGCGGGAATCGATGCCATTGAATGGCGGTACAAAGATGCGCCGGAGGGTGCCGCTCAGATGAAGCCTTCATTCTGGGGCAATAATCGGAGTACGCTGCTTCCATCGGAAGGCGACGCGATGATTGATCGCCTGCGCCAAGCGGCGGAAGCGAACGGCGTTAAATCGCTTAGCGTTACGCCATATTTGACTGCGGGCGATTTGGCCGCCGCCGAAGAGGTGTTGAAAGCGGCTCGGCGCATCGGGGCGTCGACGATTCGGCTCGGCGTTCCGGGCTATGATCGCTCGCGGCCGTTCGGCGAGCTGTTCGAGCTGGCCCGCGCCTATTTGCGCGACGCTCAGCCGCTTTGCGCCCAATACGGCGTGAAGGGGCTGATCGAGACGCATCACAACACGATTGCGGCCAGCGCTTCCGCCGCATACCGGCTCGTAGAGGGACTTGATCCGAGCCATATCGGCGTGCTTTACGATCCCGGCAATATGGTGCATGAAGGCTACGAAAACTATCGAATGGGACTTGAGCTGCTGGGGCCGTACCTTGCGCATGTCCATGTGAAAAACGCAGGATGGCGTCAAGAGGGCATTGCCGCAGACGGCAGCAAAGTTTGGAAGACAGATTGGCTGGGGCTGAAGGAAGGCGCAGTGCCTTGGAAGCAAGTGATCGAGGACCTTCAAGCAGTCGGCTACGACGGCTACCTTGGCATCGAGGATTTTAGCGGCCAGTTTGAGCATTCTGCGGAAATGCTGCGGCATTTTGCCGGCTATATGAAGGAATTGCTGAATCGTGGCTGAGGCGATGCTGGATTACAGTTTCCGGTCAGATACGCCCATCGAACCGATTTTCCATTCGCATACGAGGTATGAGGTTTATTATTTTCACGAAGGCAAATGCAACTACCTGATTGGGGACAGCATTTACCATATGGCTCCGGGCGACCTCATCATCATGTACGGAATGACGCTGCACTGCCCGAAGGCCGATCCCTCGGTTTCTTATATCCGCTCGATTGTGCATTTCGATCCTGGATTAGTGAAGCCGTACGCGGAGCTGCCCCGTGCGGTCGATCTGCTCGAGCCGTTCCAGCAATTGAAAAACTACCGTTTGCGTCTTTGCGGCGAGGATAAAGCCGAGGCGGAACGAATTTTGGAGCTGATGCATAAGCATCAGCTTCGTCGCGATTCAATCGGCGAAAACAGGCTGCAGCTTGCATTCGTCGATTTGCTCTATTTGATTTACGGTTTATGCGCTCAGCCGTTGAAGGAGCGGCGGGAGTTTTCCTCCGATAAAGAAGCGGCGGTTCAACGGATCATTACATGGCTTGAGAGCTGCTATAAAGAGGATTTGCATATGGAGCAGCTGGAAGCGGAGCTGCACATGAGCAAATCGTACCTTTCGAAGCTGTTCAAGGAGGTAACGGGCGTTACGATCTTTAATTATATGTACAGGCGCAGAATTAACGAGGCCAAAATGATGTTTATGCTGGAGCCGGAGCTGTCAGTGACCGAAGCCGGCTTTCGGCTCGGCTTTAAACATTTGGCTCATTTCAGCAGGCTTTTCAAACAGTACGCAGGTATGACGCCCGAGCAGTTCAAGCGCCAGAACGGGCAAACGTCCGTATAATTATATTTTCCAGGGAGAGATGTTGTCATGTTGTTGGAAAAAGGTCAAAAACTGTTGTTCATCGGAGATTCCATTACCGATTGCGATCGTGCAAAGCCTGCAGGCGAAGGGCTATTCGGCGCGCTGGGGAAGGGCTATGTCGCGGGCGTTGACGCGCTGCTGCAAGCGGTCTATCCAGAGCTCGGCATTCGCGTCGTTAATGTCGGCACAAGCGGCAATAACGTTCGGGACTTGAAGGAAAGATGGCAGGAGGACGTGATCGACCGCAAGCCGGACTGGCTGTCGGTGATGATTGGAACGAACGATGTATGGAGACAATACGATACGCCGTTTATTACAGAATGGCATGTCTACGCCGACGAATACGAGGCGACGCTTCGCCAATTGGTTGCGGAGACGAAAGCGGGAGTTAAAGGCATCGTGCTCATGACGCCATTCTTTATCGAAAGCAATGAAAATGACGCGATGCGCAAAACAATGGACGCTTACGGCGAAATCGTTCGCCGAGTCGCGGCGGATACAGGCAGCCTATTCGTCGATACGCAAGCAGCCTTTAATGGAGTGCTGACCGAGCTTTATTCGGCAACGCTGGCATGGGATCGCGTTCATCCGACAGCGGCGGGACATATGGTGCTTTCGCGAGCCTTTTTGAACGCAATCGGGTTCGATTGGAACAAATAATATAATTGGGAGGGCAAGCTTCACTTATGTCGATGGCATTACAACTTAGCTCAAGGCAGTGGATCGAGAACGTAGGCAAAGTGATTGGAACAGGGCCGAACTTTAAACTTTTTCGCGAGGAGAAGGGGTTGAAGGAGGAGGACGGCTTATCCTTATTCATGAAAACGCCGGGCAGTCTCGTAACGGCGGGTACGAACTTTATTTCTCCCGACATTACGGAATTTATTTGCGAGGTTGAGATGGCCGTCATTATCGGAAAACGTGCGGAACGAGTGTCGGAAGCGGAAGCGGCCGACTATATTGCCGGTTATGCGCTTGCAAACGATATGACGGCAAGCAGCCACTGGGATAACGGCCGTTTCAAAATGTTCGATCAAATGACGCCGATCGGTCCTGTTATATCGGCAGACAAAGTACGCGACCATCAAAATATTACTCTCGAAATGCGGGTTAACGGGGAACCGGTCCAGAAGGACAGTACAGCTTCGATGCTCTATCCGGTCAATTGGCTCATTTCGCATATTTCGCATATAACGGCGCTGAATCCGTACGACGTCATACTGACGGGAACGCCAAGCAATCCTAAAGTATGCGCAATTGGCGATGTCATTGAGTTGAGAAGTCCGGAGCTCGGCGAATTCCGCCATCGGATTGCCCTTGTCGGCGCAGGTGAGCGATATGAAGGTTGAGCTTGGCATTTGTCTGCTTGATGAAAGGTTGGCCGAAAAGGGCATGACCGCCTTGCAACTGGCTGCAGCTTTGCAATATAAGCCGGAGCGGATTGCCGACTATATGGAGAACAAGAGAATTATGCCGTTGAAGGCGGCCATTTCAATTGCCGCTGTAATTGGATGCCGCGTAGAACAGTTGTACGAGCTCAAGCCCATTTAAAAAAAATGGTTGCATAAACTAATGGTATTAGTTTATTATTTAACTAATAATATTAGTTTAAATGCAAAGGTGGTTAGTTGATATGAGATTGACTCGTTCTGGCTCCAGTTTCGTTTATCAGCTTACGTTTATGCCTTCATTATTTCCGGTGAACTGTTATCTGGTAGAGGAAGAAGACGGGCTGACGCTTATAGATGCAGCGCTGCCGAACAGCGCAGATGCGATTAGCAAAGCGGCGGAAAGCATCGGTAAAGGAAAGCCGGTTGCACGAATTGTGCTGACGCATGCGCATGGGGATCATATCGGAGCGCTGGACGCATTGAAAATACGGTTTCCCGCAGCCGCTGTTTGCATTTCGGCAAGAGATGCCCGCTTGCTCGCCGGCGAACGGTCGCTTGATTCGGGTGAACCGAATACGCCGCTGAGGGGCGGCATTCCGAAGCCTGGAGCGATTAGAACGGTGCCGGATACTTTGCTGCAGGATGGCGACAGAATCGGATCGCTGCTGGCTGTAGCCGCCCCGGGTCATACGCCGGGATCGATGGCTTTTTTGGATGAAAGAAGCGGCGCGCTTATTGCCGGAGACGCCTTCCAGACAAGGGGCGGGGTTGCGGTGAGCGGTCATCTGCGGCCATGGTTCCCGTTCCCGGCTTGGGCTACGTGGAATAAGGAAGCTTCCGTTAACAGCGCTCGAAAGCTGCTTGCCTTGAATCCGTCCGTGCTTGCTGTAGGCCATGGAGATTTGCTTCAGGAGCCGGCAGCTGCCATGAGGCAAGCAATTGCCGAAGCGGAGAAACAGATGAATACGTCAAAGGAGAAATGATATGTCGCCACGCGCAGGACTGGATCTACAAACGATACTGGAGGCCGCCGCCGCTATCGCTGATAAAAAGGGAATGCAGGAGGTGACGCTCGCTTCGCTGTCGCAGACGCTCGGGGTCCGTTCTCCGTCGCTATATAACCACATTAACGGATTAAACGGTTTGCGCTGCAAGTTGGCCGTATTCGGTTTGAATCGTCTCAACGACAGACTGATGCGGGCCGCTGTCGGCCGCTCCGGGGAGGATGCCGTATTAGCCGTCGGGCAAGCGTACATCGGCTTTGCAAGGCAGCATCCCGGTCTATATGAAGCAACGCTTTCTTCTGTGCATGACGGAGCGAGCGAGGATGCTGAAACGGCAGCAGAACTGAGAGAAGTAAGCGACGAACTGGTGGCGCTTATGATTCAGCTGATTAGGGGAGAGGCGCTAGAGGAGGAAGAGGCGATTCATCTTGTGCGCGGATTGCGCAGCATTATGCATGGCTTTGCCTCGTTGGAGCTCGCCGGCGGCTTCGGCATGCCGGTGAAGCTGGACGACAGCATCAATAAGGCGTTGATCGCTTATTGGCGCGGAATGAAAAATTACGCATAAGTACAAGGCAATCCAATCCAAATGCCTTCGATCGTTAAGTTGCCGCCCATTCGGCATATTCAGTCGGCACTCTGCAGTAAGTATTAAATGCAGGGATTCGAACTTGTATGCGAATGGGGGCGTTTTGTTTTGTCCAATAAAAAATTGCCGCGCAGCTCGCTGCTGTCGTTAGGCGGTTTGATTTTTCCGATAATCGTGCACGGCATTCATATGCTGCTTCCAGTGCTTGTCACAGGCGGAGCCACGCTGACCAGCAGCATACATAATCACAAGAATGGCGGTCAAAGTTTGAACGACCCGTTTATAGATGCGCTGATTCTTGCGATTACCGTCGTATCGGCTCTGTTTACGATCTGGTACTTGTATCGGATTTGGTCGCGCAAAGATTGCAATCGAGTGTCTGCCTGGAGCTACACGGCCGTATCCGTCGTTTGCTTTGCTCTTATTATGATCATAATGTAGCGCGCTGAATTTAGTGTTGCGGTATTCGTCGTTCTCTGTTCTAATGAAAGCAACAGTTAAGCGTGTACACTATCATCAGGGAGCCGCAATCGGGCATCCGGAAGGAACAGAGATTACGATGGAAGCCAAAGGAAATGTAAATAAATTCGGTTTAAATATGACGCCGCGCGTGTGGCTTAATTCCAAAATCGATTTTGGAGCGTCGATCTTATTCAGCCTGTTCAACGTTGTATTCAATCAATTTTATGTCCCGTTTGCCATCCAGCAAGGGGCCACCTCGCTGCAGACCGGGTTGCTGTCCGCCGCTCCGGCGATCGGACTGTTGTTTTCCCCGGTATGGGCGAATTGGATCGAAAAAAGCGGAAATCCGAAACCGTTCGTGATGATTCCGAATTTAATCGGCAGAATGCTGCTGTTGCTGCCTGCTTTTTTTGCCGACCCAGCCGTATACGTCGTTACAGCGCTCGTTATCCAATTGCTGATGGGCGTGCAAGCGCCAGCCTATGCATCGCTCGTGTCGAGTCTGTACCCTCCTGACGTCAGAGGGAGAATAATGGGCTATGTGCGAGTCGCCATGGGCATGCTCATGATTCCACTGGCTTACCTTGTCGGCAATTGGGCAGACGCCTCAGGTCCAGAGTGGCCGTTAATATCCGCTTCGGCCGCCGGAGTTGCGTCAATATTTCTTTTTAATACCGTGCGGATGCCAAAGAAAGCGATGGCAAAGCCTGCCGGTCCAGTTAAGCGTTTCTCCTTCGCCGAGCAATGGGAATTGGTCAGAAACAACCGGCCGCTTGCCGTTATGTTCGGCGCAACGATGTTTGCAGGGTTTGGCAATATGCTGTCAAACCCGTTATACCAAATCATTCAGGTAGAAGTGCTGGATCTTAGCAACGCTCAAATCGGCTATGCCCGTGTTTCGTATTTTGCCGCGCTGTTGCTGACTTACCTTGCAGCAGGTTGGATTATTGACCGGTTTGAAATAAAATATGTGCTGCTGTGCGGCATTGCCGCCTATGCGATCGTGCCTATGCTTTACGGTTTTATCGGGAACTACCCGGCGGTGCTTGTCGGCAACGGCATTCAGGGCGTCGGGGAAGCGATCTGGGATATCGGCATTTTATCTTTCGTTTTTCGCCTTGCTCCAGGCAGGGAGGCTGTCGTATTCGGCATCCATTTGATGCTTTTCGGCATTCGCGGCTCGATCGGTCCGCTGCTTGGCGCTAGTTTATATGAAAGCATGGGGCTTACCTTGCTTCTGGGAGCGGCTGCTGCTTGCGGCTGGATCGGAACGCTGGTGTTTGCAGCGGGCAACTTCCGCAGGGCCAGAACAAAGCAAAGCGAGGTTTTATAGAAGAAAGAGACTGCCGATCTTCGGATCTTAGGCAGTCTCTTTTTTGTGTGCAGGAAGATCCCGGAATGCCGTCGTTCATACGGTATTCATATTGCTTTGCTACAATCAGTGCGAAATCGTGAAAACATGGATGGAAAGGCGGAAATATAATGAACATGAATAAGTGGAAGCTTATGTTCAGTGCGGCAGTCATTGTTGCTGCATTAACCGGCTGCGGCGCGAATGCCGATACAACCACCCCTTCAACGGCGGAAGTCGGCGAACTGTCGGACCAGCAGCGTCCGGCAGGCGGCATGATGATGGGCGGAACGCTGGGCAAAATAAAGTCCATTGACGGTCAGACGATAACGATTTATACTTCATCGTTTAATCCGGGCGAACGTCCTAATGGTGGCGGCGGTGGTCAGCAGGATGGACAAGCGCCGGCAATGGACGATGGCGAAATGCCGCAGCCTCCGCAGGACGGCGAGAAGCCAGCTGGAGACGGCGCTGTACAAGGCGAGAGGCCGCAGCGTCCCGAGGGCGGCATGATGAACATGGAAAACATGTTCACGGAAGAGACTGCCGAAATTACGGTGTCAGATGCTACCCAGATCATCTCGACTACTTTCGAGAATAATGAGCGAAAAGAAACGACGTTAACGCTCGCTGATTTGAAAGCGGATGACGTTATAACCATTACGCTGAAAGAGGGCACGCAAGAAGCGGAAGCGATTCGTCTCGGCGGGTTCGGCGGTTTTGGCGGCGGCGGAATGGGCGGAGGACGCCAGCAGCCGGGAGATCAGCAAGGCGGCGCTGCGGCAACAACGACGCAAACGAACTAAACTGTTGGCTGTTGCAGCTCAAGCACGACTGAGCCTTTAACGAACCGGCTTCGCTATATAAGGAAACTAACTTCGTTAAATACTCGCTTAAAGGGCGGTTTCGAGTATTTAGCGAAGCGATGCTCGTTAGCCGGGAACCGCAGTTCGCAATTAGCGAAAACTATTTCGCTGATACAGGCAAAGTGTGCGCTAACCCGAAAAATAGAGCGATTTAACGAATCAAGCTTCGCTAAATCGCGAACCAGATTCGTTAGGAGTGAAACACGTGCGTTCACAATTCACAACCATAACAACCTACGAAAAAAGGCTTATGCGCCGATCAGCAGAAGCATCTGCAATCGGGCATAAGCCTTTTTACCTTAATACAACGATATCGTCAGCGTGTCTTTCTCGTACAAGGAGTGAAGCGTCGCTTCACTGCCGACAATTTCAACGCTAATAAGTGACTTAATGCAGTTCTTCAAAGCGTTCTTGCCGGTTTCAAGCTTGCGGTTTAAAACGTCGGACAGTTTGTCTATCGCTTTTTTATTCGTATCGGTTAAGTATACGGGTATCGTCCTGTTATTAAAAAGAATCATCGTTTTCATTGCTATATCCTCCAATCTGCTCTTGGACTGATTATGTTTCGCCTAACGGCGTGAATGGGCTTTTTTCGTGATTTTATTTCTATACGATTCGACTCGTAAAAAAGTTTCATAGCCCGAGACAAACTTTTAAATCGGTAGCCGATTCTCAATGTAATTAATTCGGTTGCAGTTTATCTATCTGTATTGTATACGAAAAAGGTTAACTGTTTCTTAAAAAATAATTAGTTTTTGGTTACAATATTATGTCTCGCCCAGCTTATGCTTTTTGTTTACGGTATTCTGACGGTGTACAATTCATCGTTTTGCGAAATACTTTAATGAAATAACTGATATGGTCAAATCCGACTTCAAGCGCAACGTCGGATATTTTGCGTTCCGTATGCTGGAGCAGCTCTGTCGCTCGGCTGACCCGGTAAGCGTTCAAATATTCCACAGGCGTTTGGCGGGTCATCCTTTTGAAAAAACGGAAAAATTGCCCTTCGCTCATCGGAATTTGATTAGCCAGTTCGTTAATGCGAATCGGATTGGCGTAGTTTTGCTGAATGTACAAAATCGTTTTTTTCAGCCGTTCGACTCGTTCAGCCCGAAGCTGATCCTCGGAGCCGGACAGGGAGCGATTGCAAGAACGCCCTTCCGGTTCAATTTCATTGAGCATGAGAAAAAAATATCCTTTAACGGCGGCCTCATTGTTTAATGCGGAATTCGATTCCTCATCAAAGCTGCCGAGCAAGTTGGACAGATGGGAAAGAAGACGCTTCTCCCACGGCGTATCCGGGCGGATATGGCGGGGAAACGTCTTTTTCTTTTCCTGAAACGGACGAATGAAACGATTCTGCACAGCATCGTAGCCGGCGCTGTCCAACCAGCGCGGATCAAACACGACTGCGCAGAAGCTGCAAGGCGCGCCGTCAAGCGAATAAGCGGCATGGATGTCGCCTCCGTCGATAAAGACAGCTTCGCCTTTTTGTACTTTAACGTATTCCGTATCGTTCTGAAAAAGCAGCTGTCCCTCAAGCACATATAGAAATTCGGCTTCGTCATGCCAGTGGCAGTCAACGTTAACTTCGCCGGGAGCGTAGTCCATCCAATAAGCGGCTAGCGGAAATTGAACATTGCCATGCAGGCGGTCCTCGCGAAGCGAATGCCGCATCGTCATGTCCATTCTACAACGCCTCCAATCACACTAGGTCAGAATAATGTTATAAACAAGCATGATGATGTTAGTTATTCACGGTTTTTATCAGTATAATGCAAATTATAGAGCTAGTCCATGATAAACCAATGTGAGAAGAGAAAGGCTGGTTGGAACAATGAAATTTACAGACGGCAACTGGATGATTCGCGAGCAGTACCAGGTGTTGAGCGCAGTGCAAGCGCATGATTTCGAAGAGCGTAACGGCACGTTGACGGCATATGCATCGCCGCGTCCGATTTTGTCGCGCGCCAATATGCTGGATACGATGCTTCTGACGGTGCAATTCCATTCCCCGATTCCTGGCGTTATCGGCGTTAAGCTGATTCATCATATGGGCGTTGCGGATCACGGTCCGGCATTCGAGCTTACCCGTGAGACAGGCAATCATGTAACGATTGAAGAAACTGAAGAAGCAGCGATTTTGACGAGCGGCAGCTTGAGTGTTCGCATTCGCAAAGGCCCGGAATGGGCTGTCGATTTCTATCGCGGCGAAGAGCGCATTACAGGCAGCGCGCAGCGTTCGATGGCTTACATTACAGAAGGCAAACAGCAATCCTTCGTGCGCGAAGAGCTTGATCTTGGCGTAGGCGAATGGGTTTACGGCCTTGGCGAGCGTTTTACGCCTTTCGTTAAAAACGGCCAAGTCGTTGATATTTGGAACAAAGACGGCGGCACAAGCTCCGAGCAATCGTACAAAAATATTCCTTTCTATGTAACGAACAAAGGCTATGGCGTATTCGTTAACCATCCGGAGCTCGTATCGTTTGAGGTCGCTTCGGAAAAAGTGAAAAAAGTGCAATTCCACGTAACAGGGGAATCGCTTGAATACTTCGTTATCGACGGACCTACAATTAAGGACGTACTGGGCAAATATACAGCGCTGACTGGCAAGCCTTCGCTTCCTCCAGCATGGACGTTCGGCCTGTGGCTGACAACTTCCTTTACAACAAACTATGACGAAGCGACTGTTAATTCGTTCGTTGACGGCATGGCAGAGCGCGACTTGCCGCTGCATGTATTCCACTTCGACTGTTTCTGGATGCGCGATTTCCATTGGACGGACTTCAAATGGGATGAGCGGGTATTCCCGGACCCGGTGGGCATGCTCAGCCGCCTGAAAGAAAAAGGGCTGAAAATATGCGTATGGATCAACCCATACATCGCACAGCGCTCGCGCCTGTTCGAAGAAGGCAAGAAAAACGGCTATCTGGTGAAAAAGCCAAACGGCGACGTATGGCAATGGGATTTGTGGCAGCCGGGAATGGCGATCGTCGACTTTACGAATCCTGCGGCATGCGAATGGTTTGCCGGCTATCTTCGCGAGCTGGTTGACATGGGCGTCGACAGCTTCAAAACGGACTTCGGCGAACGTATTCCAACGGACGTTGTGTACCATGACGGATCCGACCCGCACAAAATGCATAACTACTATACGTATCTCTACAATAAAGTGGTATTTGATTTGCTTGAAGAGAAGCTTGGCAAAAACGAAGCGGCGCTGTTCGCGCGTTCCGCTACGGTTGGCGGACAGAAGTTCCCTGTACACTGGGGCGGCGACTGCTATGCCGACTATGAATCGATGGCTGAAAGCTTGCGCGGCGGCTTGTCGCTCGGCATGTCCGGCTTCGGCTTCTGGAGCCATGACATCGGCGGCTTCGAAAATACGGCGCCGGATCACGTCTTCAAACGCTGGCTCGCGTTCGGCTTGCTCTCCAGCCACAGCCGTCTGCACGGAAGCAAATCGTACCGGGTGCCTTGGGCATACGATCAAGAAGCGGTTGATGTTACCCGTTTCTTCACGAAGCTTAAATGCAGCCTGATGCCTTACTTGTTCGATACGGCCGTACAAGCGACAGAGCTTGGCTTGCCATCCATGCGTGCAATGGTGCTGGAGTTCCCAGAAGATCCGACTGCGGAATTCCTTGACCGCCAATATATGCTGGGCGATTCGATTCTCGTTGCCCCAGTATTTAGCGAGAACGGTCAAGTAACTTACTACTTGCCGGAAGGGCGCTGGACGCATCTGTTGACCGGCGCTTCGATAGAAGGCGGCAAATGGTTCAAAGAAACGTATGATTTCTTCAGCCTGCCATTGTTCATCCGCCCGAACTCCATCGTTGCAATCGGCGCAAACGATGTGAAGCCGGATTATGACTTCGCTGAAGGCGCTAAGCTGACTGTATACGAGCTGGAAGACGGACGCTCCGCTTCCGCAACGGTACGCGACGTGAAAGGCGCAACGGATCTTGAAGTTACAGCTGCTCGCCAAGGCCAGTCTATTGCGGTTAGCGTGAAAGGCAGCGGCAAGCCGTTTACGCTTGCGTTGAAAGGTTCTGTTATTGAAGCGGCATCCGGTGCATCCGTAACGGTTCAAGACGGCGTTGTATCCGTACCTGCTGGCGTAAAAGAAGCGAATATTACGCTTACAATTCGCTAATAGTAATAAGGAAAGGCGCAGCCCATGGCAGCTAGATAGCCGCGGAGGGTTGCGCCTTTCTTTTTGCCGAAATGCAGCGATATAACAAAATCGCATATAAAAAGAGTAATTAATGAGCTGTTTTTTGTAGGTACTGGGTTTTATAATGAAGTTCGAAAAGCAAAAACAAATATTAACACATGACAGAGTAGGGAGTGCATGAAAGCATGGGCAAACTGCCAATCGGACTGCAGCTATTTACGTTGCGGAATGAAACAAGTGTAGACATGGAAGGAACGCTTCGTAAAGTAGCAGCGCTTGGCTTCGAGGGCGTTGAATTCGCAGGATACGGCGGAATCGAAGCGGAGAAAATGCGTGACTTGCTTCAAGAACTTAATCTGAAAGTGATCGGCAGCCATATTGGCCTCCAATTGCTCGAAGAAAAAATTGACGAGGAAATCGCTTATTTGCATACGATCGGAGCAAAATATGCGAGCATTCCTTGGCTTGAAGAAGATCAACGCAGCGCAGAAGCATGGCAACAGCATTTTGATAAATTCGAGCAGTATGGTAAGCGTTTCCGCGATGCGGGCATTCAGCTTTTATACCATAATCATGATTTTGAATTTCACGTTTCGTTTGACGGCAACTTTGTTTTCGACGAGCTGTTCGATCGTATCGGCCCAGATCTGCTAAAGGTTGAAATGGATATCGGCTGGGTTCAATATGCAGGACAAGATCCTCTTGAATATGTAACTAAATATGCAGGCCGTCTTCCTATCCTTCATCTTAAAGATTTCCTTAAAGGCGAGAACGGAATGGACACAGTTGAGCTTGGAAGAGGCTTACTGCCACGAGTCGAGCTTATCGAGCTCTCGGAGAAAATAGGCGTGGAATGGATAATAGTCGAGCAAGACAACTGCGCGAATCCGCCGCTTGAAGCGGTTGAAGAAAGCCTCAACTGGCTGAAAAACAACTATTTGAACAAGTAATTATTATATCTGAAGCCTTAAAAGCGACGGAAGGAAAGTTTGAGCTGGAGGAGCGAAAGCGTCTGCCTTTGGATAAGGTGTGACTTTGAGTTTCACTCAAAGCTCCTGATGTCAAGCCGGAAGCCAAGCTTTCTTGCAGTTGCGTATTAAGATTCATATTAAGAATTCGAAGGGATGATTCTAATGAGTAAAGTAAGAGTAGCGGTAATCGGTTGCGGTTCGATTTCGAAATGGCGTCACATTCCAGAGTACGTAGATAACAAAAACGTTGAATTGGTTGCATTCGTTGATCCGGTTATTGAACGTGCACAGCAATATGCGGAGCAGCATGGCGGCAAAGCGTTTGCCGATTATGAAACGATGCTGGCTGAAATTAAACCAGACGCAGTTAGCGTATGTACGCCAAACGCAACGCACGCTTCGATCTCGATCGCTGCGGCTAACGCTGGCGCGCATGTGCTTGTTGAGAAGCCAATGGCTTCGACAGACGAAGAAGCGGCGGCGATGATTGAAGCAGCTGCTAAAAACGGCGTGAAGCTGATGGTTGGACACAACCAACGTTTCGTTCCTTCGCATGTTAAAGCGAAACAAATTTTGAAATCTGGCGTGCTTGGCAAAGTGCTGACGTTCAGAACATCGTTTGGCCATCCAGGTCCGGACAACTGGAGCATCGACGGTGCCGGCAGCTGGTTCTTCCGTAAAGACGAAGCGATTATGGGCGCAATGGGCGATCTCGGCGTGCACAAATCCGACTTGATCCGCTGGCTGCTTGACGACGAAGTATCCGAAGTCGCTGCATTTATTGCAACGCTGGACAAACCGGGCGACGTGGACGATAACTCCTCTGTACTCGTTCGCATGAGCAACGGAGCAATCGGCACATTGGTAGCAAGCTGGACTTACTATAAAGGCGAAGACAACAGTACAGTGCTCTGGTGCGAAAAAGGCGTAATGAAAATCGGCACAGATCCGGACGATCAAGTTATCGTGGAACTGCGCAACGGCACAGTGGAAAGACATAAAGTAGGCGCAATCTCGACGAATGAGAAGCAGCTTGCAAGCGGCGTTGTCGAAGCGTTTATCGATGCGATTGTAAACAATACAACTCCAGAAGTAACAGGCGAAGAAGGACGCAAGTCGCTCGCCGTTATTTTGAGCGCGTTTGAATCGCAAGCAACAGGTAAATTCGTTAAAGTGCAATAATTATCGGTCCATACAGCCGAACGAAAACATAGGAATACATAATTACGGTTCGGCAAGAAAAGCCGCAAAACGCTGACTCTATCAGCTGTTTTGCGGCTTTTTGCTATGCGGAAAGCAGTTGATCCATATAGCGGCGTATATTTGAAAACGGTTTCTTAACGGATTCTAATCTTGCAGCGATGATATACGATTGATCTATCAAAATAGGAGCCAATCCTTTAAGCCTGGCACTGAAATGCACGTTTTTCGGCAAAATGAACGCTTTCTCATAAAGCGGAGAAAACGCAGAAAACACAATGAAATCGCGGGTTTTACCAGTTTTTGAGTCGTGAATCTAGCTTTGCGGCCATGTTACGATAACTTGCGTCAGGGAGCACAGCAAACAACACAGAGTCATTAGCAATTATCAAATATTGCAGATTCAGCAACACAATATACAACATTTTAGGAGGATGATTTACATGAAGATGCAAACATTACGAGTGGGTGTCGCTAGCTTGGCAGCAGCAGCTTTGATCAGCGCAGGAGTAACGGCTCCAACTGCAGGTGCAGCAGAAGCTGTGAAGACAAACTCCAACGTTATTGCCATTAATAAAGATCAAATCGCGCAAATCGCGAAGCAGTACGGCATCGACCTTGATAAAATTACGTTTGGCGGCATTACGATTCAATTGCCGGTTATTGTAACGAAGCCAAGCACAGGCACGGGCACAACGACGAAGCCAAGCACAGGCACGGGCACAACAACGAAGCCAAGCACAGGCACGGGCACAACGACGAAGCCAAGCACAGGCACGGGCACAACAACGAAGCCAAGCACAGGCACGGGCACAACAACGAAGCCAAGCACTGGCACGGGCACAACAACGAAGCCAAGCACTGGCACAGGCACAACAACGAAGCCAAGCACTGGCACGGGCAACAATTCCAACACGAACAGCGGCACAGTATCGCAAAGCGAGTTCCAGAAGCAAGTTGTCACATTGGTTAACCAAGAACGTGCTAAAGCAGGTCTGGCAGCATTGGCAACTGACGCGCTTTTGACGAAAGTAGCAACGGCTAAAGCGAAAGATATGGACGATAACAACTACTTCAGCCATACGTCGCCAACTTACGGTTCGCCATTTGATATGATGAAGCAATTCGGCGTAACTTATTCCTATGCAGGTGAAAATATTGCTTCCGGCCAAAAAACGCCGCAAGAAGTAATGAATGCATGGATGAACAGCTCGGGTCACCGCGCGAACATCTTGAGCGCTAACTTCAAAAAAATCGGTGTCGGCTATGTTAACGGCAAATGGGTACAAGAATTTACGGGCTAATTGCAACGCTAATGAAGGGCGAGGCGTCATGCGACAAGCATGGCGTCTTTTTTTCTAAACAAATCCGGCAGACATATCCCTATTCGTTAAAAACGAGTACTTAGAATAAAACCAACGGCTTACGAAGGAGTTACAGCTATGAAAAAATTATCGATAGCAACAGCGGCAATCGGACTGACATTGCTTCTCGCAGCAGGACCGGTAAGCGCAGCGACCAAGACGCATACAGCAGTCGAAGGAGATACGTTCTGGAAACTATCTAAAAAATACAATGTAAACCTTACGCAGCTAATGAAAGCAAACGCAAAAATCAATCCGCTTAATATTTGGGCTGGCATGAAGATTACGATTCCATCAACTGTGCACTCGAGCGCAGCCAAAAAAACAAACACCGCCAGCGCCACCACGCTTAAAGCGCAAACGGTTACGGCAGCAAACGGCAAAATCCATACATTCAGTGAACAATTGCAGGTTAAAGCAACCGCATATAGCGCCGCAGCATCGGAAAACGGAAAGTGGGGCGCTGTCGATTATTTCGGAAATCCGCTGAAAGTCGGAACTATTGCGGTCGATCCGAACGTCATACCGCTTGGCACGCAAGTGTATATTACAGGCTACGATCATAATGGTTTGCCGATTGGAGGCATGGTTGCGAAAGCGACCGATACCGGCGGCGCAATTAAAGGCAACCGGATTGACATTTTCGTACCGGGAACGTCTGCGCAAGCAAGCAATTTCGGCATTCAGAACGTAAAGGTGTATATTTTGAAATAGAAATAGAAAGCGGGATGCGAAAAATCGCATCGCCGTTTTTTATTTATAAGCGGATTGGCCGAGCAATTCTTGTAGCGTAACGAACTCGAAGCCTTTTTGCCGCATCGTTGCTATAAGTCGAGGAAGCGCCTCAATGGTGCCGCTAAGGTCTTGACCGACTCCGCCTCCAGCGTGCTGCAATACAATGGATCCAGGCTGCAGCGTTTTTCGGATATTTTGCAAGATGGCGCCGCTTGAAGGATTGTTTCTCCAGTCAATGGAATCAACGTCCCAGTTAACGACGATATAACCGTTGCGTTTCGTCCATCCGACTTGAGCAGGAAGCATTTCTCCGTATGGCGGACGGATAAAACGAGAGTGATAACCGACTATGCGATAAATAATCGTATCTGTTCGCTCAATTTGAGACCGAAAAGCGGCAGCCGAAAGCTTAGACATGACCGCATGGTTATACGAATGATTGCCTACGGTATGACATTCTCTGCTTATACGGCGAACCATTTCGGGATGTTTGGCCGCTCTCGCGCCAACGACAAAAAACGTAGCGCATACATCGTACTTGGCGAGGACGTCCAAAATTTCAGGCGTAAACCGAGGATCGGGAGCATCATCGAAGGTAAGCGCAATTTTTTTCTGGCCGCGTGGACCGTTTAATATAAAAGCGCCGGGAAACTTTTTTTCCATCTTCACCCAGGACATTTCCTCTTTACGAACTTTCGGTTTAAGCTTCGAATATGCCATTTCATCTGCATGACTGACTGAGGGCTGAGGAAGGAGAAGGGCGATGGTTAACAATGCGGCTGCCCAGCTTAATTTTCGATAGAAAAAGGGTTTTGTAAAGTGATCCTTTGCCATGCCCAGTTCCATCCTTTCTCGATAAGCAAATTCAGTCGTGCCGCTATTGTTCCCTTTGCGCCTTATCGTTCATGCATTTCGATCCCAAAAAAGAAAGGCTCCATTCCAATTTGGAACGGAGCCTTCGGAGCTTTCGAACAATTATTTCATTTTGAAAACTTGGATCGTGCGCTGCAACTGGGTTGCCATATTCAACATGCGCTCGGTCTCGTCAACAACCGCTTGCACGGAGGCGATTTGCTCGTTCATCGATGCTGATACTTGTTCGGTGCCGGCAGCTGATTGTTGTGTAATCGAAGAAATGTTCTGAATCGCGTCGGAAATTTTACGCGCGCTTTCGAGCATTGCATCGCTTTCGCTGGCGAAAGCGGAAATTTGATTCGTAATGAATTGTACGCTTTGCACAATGTCATTGAATACTTGCTCGGATTCTTGAATGCGCGTTGTTTGCAATTGAACGACTTCTTCGTTGATTTTCATGTTCTCGATCGTATGCTTGATGCCTTGATCGATGCTTTTGACGAGATTGAATACTTGCTTCGTCGAAGACGTGGATTCTTCCGCAAGCTTGCGAACTTCTTGAGCGACGACGGCGAAGCCGCGTCCATGCTCGCCTGCGCGCGCCGCCTCAATGGAAGCGTTCAGGGAAAGCAGGTTGGTTTGCTCGGCAATATCGGAGATTGTTGTTGTAATAGCCGAGATGCCTTGCGCCTTGCGTGCAAGCTCTTGGATCGTTTCAGACACTTTCTCCGTTGCCTCAACGTTGCGGCGCATGCCTTCCGCTTGTGAGTCCAGCGCTTCGCGGCCTTTCTCAACCAATTGCAAAGTCATTTCGGAACGTTGATTCATTTGTTTCGTCGAGTTGGCATAGCCGGCAACCATTTTTTCGATTTCTACAATGGAATCGCTCATATCGGACACATCTTCCGATATTTCGTTGGCGCCGGTAGCCAGTTCGTTGGAGGATGCGGCTACTTGCTCCATTGCTTCTTTAATATGAGTGTTCTTATCGAATATGCTTCGGCTCGTCTCTGAAACATGGCGCGTAATGTTCGATGTTTCAGTCAGAATGTCGCGAAGTTTATCGATCATGCTGTTGAAAGCATGACCAAGTTCGCCAAGCGCTGCGTTGGAAGTGTCGATTTTTTGTGTAAAGTCGCCTTTAGAGATCCGGAATGCCGTGTCTGCCATTTCATCGTATGAACCGCTTAATGAACGTTCAATAAACGCTGCTACCGGATATGCCGCGGCTGCAAGGACAAGCGAGACAATAAGACCTGCGACTACAGAACCGCCGGTAAAAGCAAGAACGAGAAGTATGGCCACAGTAAACAGCGCTAAAATGGAATAAATTGAGATCAATAGTTTGTTTCGTACAGATAACGAATAGTACCATTGGATCATTATGTAAGCGCTCCTTTTAATAGAATATCCATATTATAGCACCCTCATGTCGATTGGTCTATAAACGGAAAAGTCGATTTTCAATAAAAAATGACGGCGTCTGTCAAATTTTTATTCTCGAATAATAGCGAATTATGCAAATAATCTTTATTTACTATATTGTAAATTTATTCAAGTCAAATTATAATCATACTTGAGACCTAGATGTAAATAAAAGGTTTTTATTTTAGAAAGGAGGAAAATAAGTATGAATTTGGATGCTATGCCACTCGCCAGACAAGTCGATTTCGTATTTCGCCAGCTAGAAGAGGAGCTAACGAATGCAACTGCAGGAACAGTCATGATTCATATCCGTAACAATGCTATTGGAAAATTTGGCTTGCGGCAAAATCCGATTGAAAGCAGAAACGGTAGCTTGGAGAAACTGGAGCGGGGAATGACGCCTACTCAGGTGCAAGCCTTTCGCAAAATGGCGATTGAAGCTTTGCAATTCAGGCGCAATTGGACGCACGGGGAAATTGTTTATGATTTTGCCGTTCGGCCAAGTGCGGGGACTTGGTCGGCTAGCATCTGTTACGAATCTAACTACAACACGGCGAACTGGAGCTATCGTTATCAGCAGCCTAAGACGCTGATGGTGCGCGAGTTTCCAAATCAAGACGCGGAAGCGTAAGGCAGGAGGAACATCACGGAAACTAATGCTGATGCGCGTGCAGACGGGCGGAAGCATTGTCGGGAGCGTTGCCCGGCATGACGAAAGGAAGAATGAGAGGAAGCAAGAACAAGCTATAGACGAGCCATTTCTTGATCCTTGATAATGGTTTCGAGCGGTGGCTCGGATGCTCGTGGTCGTGTCCGCAGTCGCACGATGGGGTGGAATTGCCGGAACGCCGCTGCAAGGCGGCGTAAATCTGATGCGTGCCGGCCGCGAGCAAACCGATTGACGAAAGCTTTACATAGAGCGACATTCCCGGCTCGATGTAGTAAAGCAATTGATTTGTATGATGCAAATAGACGATAAGCAATGCGAATGCGTTTAAGAGCGCGGCTCTAATCCAGTGCTCCTTCATATGATCGCCTCCCAAAGCGATGCGGCTGTC
This sequence comes from Paenibacillus sp. NEAU-GSW1, assembly GCF_009737085.1. Lineage (GTDB taxonomy): Bacteria > Bacillota > Bacilli > Paenibacillales > Paenibacillaceae > Pristimantibacillus. The sequence goes on along the minus strand of NZ_WOVL01000022.1, from coordinate 10,539 downwards.
CAGACAAGCAATACGGTTGCCGCGATAAGCGCAAGCACGATCTTCATGCGGAAAGCGGACAGCATCGCAATCGTATTTTTCAAATCAATCATCGGACCGAGCAGAAGGAAAGCCATGAGCGGCCCAGGACCGAACAAGCCGTTGAAGGAAGCGGCGATAAAAGCGTCGGACGTCGAACAGATCGACAGCAAAAAAGCGAATCCCATCATGAAGAAATAGGAGAAAGTTGGGTGATCGGCTACGCCTGCCAGCGCATTGCGGTCAATAAAGGTTTGAATAATGGCAGTAACAAGCGCTCCAAAAATAAAATATTTGCCCATATCGAAAAATTCGTCCGAGGCATGTCCGAGGGTGGAAGAGATTCGAGCGCTCCAGCTCGGCCGAGCGGCAAGCAAATGGTCTTGCGTTCCGTTTTCATGAATGAAGACGGCTTTATTTTCGTTATTCAACGGATTGCCGTGCATGAATCGGGAGAACAGCAGGCCGATAACGACGGAAATGACAAATGCGAGTCCAATGCGGGAATAGGCAATGCTTGGAGCGGAGCGGAAGGCGGATAGCGTCGATGCAAATACGATCGGGTTGACGACCGGTCCAGCAATCAAGTATACGATTCCGATATAGGAAGGCATCCCTTTACGGATCAGCCGGCGAACTACGGGAATCATGCCGCATTCGCAAAGCGGAAACAGCAGGCCCAGCAAACTGCCGAATATAACGCCTGCAATGGGATTTCGCGGCGTTATTCGCCGAATGGCTTCATCGGTGACGAAAACTTGCAGCAGCGAGGAGAATAACACGCCAAGCAAGATGTAAGGAAAAGTTTCCAAAATAAGGCTTAAAAACAAAATTTTAAATGTATATAAATGGGAAATTAAATCATCCATCGGTTTCGACAACCTCTCCACTGCACACTTACATTTATCATTAGTCTATGCAGCAAACAAAGGTATAGGACAACTTTCTCGCCGCCTTGACATTCCTGGCAATGCAGGTATAATCGTTGTAAATGCGATGATGGGAACAAGTAAGCGCAGGCGTTTATGCGTCCAGAGAGCCGGTGGGTGGTGAGAACCGGCGCAAGCCTGAGACTGAATGGATCCCGGAGCAGAGTGCGGAAAGCGGCATAATCGGTGCCGTCAATGCTCCTCCGGCTTTTCCCCGTTACGGAAACAATGAAGGCTTTATCACAGCCAGCCGTTCACCGATTAAGGATGGCGGCGCGATAATAGCGAATTAGGGTGGCACCACGGTCCCTCGTCCCTTGCGGCGGGGGATTTTCTGCGTCTATGGCGCATACAAAGGAGCAGATCACTATGGGAAGAGTACTTTCCGGCATTCAGCCTAGCGGCCAGCTTACGCTCGGCAACTATATCGGAGCGATGCAAAATTACGTTAAGCTTCAGCATACGGAAGAATGTTACTTCATGGTCGTGGACCTGCATGCTATTTCGGTCGCGCAAGAGCCAGCCAAGCTGCGGGAGCAATCGGAAGCGGTAGCGGCGTTGTTTATTGCGGCTGGCATCGATCCATTGAAGGCGAACGTTTATATGCAGTCGCATGTTCGCGCGCATGCGGAGCTCGGATGGATTATGACGACTTTATCCAATATGGGCGAATTGGAACGTATGACGCAGTTTAAAGAGAAATCGGCGGGAAAAGAATCGGTAGGCGCAGGACTTTTCGTCTATCCGCCGCTGATGGCAGCAGATATTCTTGTATATAATTCCGATCTCGTTCCGGTGGGCGACGATCAGAAGCAGCATTTGGAGCTGACGCGCGATCTGGCGGGACGGTTTAATTCAAGATATGGAGAGTATTTCAAAATTCCGGAGCCCTATATACCGAAAGTCGGAGCGCGCATCATGTCGCTTGACGATGCAAGCAAGAAGATGAGCAAAAGCAATCCGAATCCAGGCAGCTATATCGCTTTGCTGGATCCGCCTGACGTCATCCGCAAAAAAATTAGCCGCGCAACGACCGATTCCGGCCGTGAGGTTAAATTCGATCCGGCGAGCAAGCCGGAAATTAGCAACTTGATCAGCATTTATTCGCACTGCGCGAATATGTCCGTGCAAGAGGTTGAAGCGCGCTACGAGGGACAAGGCTACGGTCCGTTCAAAAAAGATTTGGCCGAGCATGTCGTTTCGGTTATCGAGCCGCTGCAAGCCAACTATAATGAGATTCGCAAATCGGGCGAAATCCATGCGATCTTGAAGCAAGGTGCGGAGCGTGCCGCTGCTGTTGCCGATCGTACGCTGGCGGAAGTGAAAGAACGAATGGGCTTCTTGCCGCCGCAATGAAAGCTAAATAAACAATAAAGGCTGACGCGATAGATGCGTCAGCCTTTATTGTTTTGCTCCGCGCGGCGGAGCCTTGCTTTTACAATAAAGCCGCTTCCGATAACGAATAGCGTCAATATGCCAAGCAGAAGGGCAAGCCATCCGTTATAAGAGATCGCGACAGCGGTGCCAAGCATAAATAGGACAGAAAGGACGGCGAACGCCAAAGATAAAGGTTTGGACATTGGTAAACTCTCCTTCATAGCGGGCTCATAAATTATTTTTAGACTAGAGCATAGTTTCTGAATGGGTGCACATAATAAGCTTGCAAGCTTGCAAAACACACAAAGTTCCCATTTCGAAAGGAGAAATTCCGCATGGCTAGCAACAAAAGCAGCAATACATTGGTGGTTCCTCAAGCTCAACAAGCTCTTAACCAAATGAAATTGGAAGCAGCTCAAGAGCTGGGCGTTCAAATTCCAGCGGACGGTTACTATGGCAATGTTTCGACGCGCGATGCAGGCTCTTTAGGCGGATACATTACGAAAAAGCTCGTTCAAATCGCCGAACAACAATTGTCCGGCTCCAGCAATTTCCGCTAAATGCTTCTTATACACAATGCAAAAGCTCAAGGGAAACCTTGAGCTTTTTGCTTGTTCAGCAATCCGGCTGCAAGCAAAAAAGAAAGCCCCCTCTATTGTCCGTCAGGGGCTTCCTTCAGTCAATACGCTTTTAATAGGTATTCATGCGGAGCCTTTTCATCAACCGGTCGTCGCTTAACCAGCCAACGTAGGATCCGACGGTTTTGAAATCACGGTCCATTAACAGAACACCGACGAACGGATACTGCTTGCGATGGCGGTAGCGCACATCGGACCATCGAACTTCATATCCCCAATTATGCTCTTTCACATCTGCGCAAGCAAATTTAGTGAAATACAGAAAGGAACGGATTGCCGGATCATTTCGAGACTTGGCAACGGCCGGATGATCCGAACAAATGACTTGATCGTGCCAGCGCAGCTTTCCTTTCCGCAAATCGCCGACAAAAAAACTGCCGTCCGCGGCACGCTTTACAACATTCCATCCGTCAAGAGAAATCGTTGGGATGACGATGTTGATATCGCTCGGAAGATGCTGCTGATCGAGCCGCTGAACCGATCGAAGCGTAGCTCGCTGAGCGATCGTCCGCCAAATGAAATAAACAGCGGTGCAAGCATACAGCACGATAAAGATGCCGGCGGGATTCCACGCTCCGATTGCCCAAAGTCCAATTGCGATCAGATGGGTCGCAAAAATAAACGGATCGAAAATATGGATGATGTTCCACGAGATCCATTTATCTGTGAAGGGCCGCATCGCTTGCGTTCCGTATGCATTGAATAAATCGGTAAAGACATGTACGCAAACGGCAAGCAGCACCCAGCTTCCGATGTGCAGCCAGGGGAGACTGCCGCGATAAATCAATTGCAAAATGCCCGTGATGAGCGCTGTCCAAATGGCAATCGCCGGCAAGGAATGTGAAATTCCCCGATGATTGCGAATATAGCTGGCATTGCCCTTTAATCGAAGAAAAGTATCAAAATCCGGCGCTTGCGACCCGACTACGGTACCGATCAATACAGCCATGTGTATAGCGGGATTGGAAGCGACGACGGGATCGACGGTCGCAAGACCCGCGAGGCCAATTCCCATAACAAGATGCGTGCCTGTATCCACTGTTGTATCCTCCTAGATATTTTTGGGAAGCGAAAGCTGGCAAAGCCGCAGATTGGATATAGTATCAACGGAGAACTGCAACTTTATCATTGAATATGAAGGAAGTATAATTTGGGTCAAGCGGAAACTGCATTGCCGTCTTTTGGCGGCGAAACTTCGTTCCGCGCTTCAGAAAGGGGATATCCGCAAATGAAAAATGTTTGTTTTGCCGAATATCGCATTGCCGCGGAAAATCGGGCGTCTTATTTATCGTATACGGGACGGCTTATTCGAGACGGGGAATTGAATATTTACTTATATGAAGGAACAGATCAACCCAATTTGTTTGTAGAAATATGGTACGCCGACAGCGAGGACGAAGCGGAGCAAATAAAAAAAGAACGCTGCAGCGAGCGTTCTCCGTGGTATCGCGTCGCCGAGTGGGTGGTTGGCGGAGCGGATAAGTTGCATGTGTGGACCTTTAAGCCTGCTGCGCTGCAGAAGAGCGCAGCAGATGAAGGTTCCGATTAATCGCGGCTTGTCGCTGTCATCGGTGTTGCGCTTGTAATAGTGCCGCCTTGGAACGGATATTCGTAATTGATAGGTCCGTCGAATGTCACGTAATCTAAATTCAGCGTCAGCAACAAATAGCGCATGCCGGTGGAAGGATCGCTAATAATAATGTGGTCGCGTCCTGCAGCTTCAATGATGCCGCGGAAAATTTTAGCGTTCCATTCCCGGTTGTTTTCGTATGTCATGTAGAAGCTTGCCATTTTGCCGCGGTTAAGGCGTAAAATGTTTTCTACGTACGATTCCTCGGCGACCGGAACGGCTACAATGTTGCCGCCCGATGGCGTAACGAAGGAACCGCTGCTTACCGCAGGAGGCATTACGGATTGCATGCCAAGCGTCATAGGAGCCATAGGAGCCATAGGAGCATTTGCGCCCAACGGCATGATGTGCGCGTTTGGAGCTGTCGCCATCGGCATCATATTAGCGTTTGGTGCCATCGCCATCGGCATAGGCATCATATTTGCGTTCGGAGCCGTTGCCATCGGCATCATGTTAGCATTTGGCGCAGCTGCCATTGGCATTATGTTTTCTTTTTTAGCTTCTGCGGCAGCTTGCAATACTGGAGCCGCATTTGGACCTAATGCTGCCGGAAGCGTTTGAGCTTGTGGATATCCATAACCGCCGCCATAACCGTATCCATAACCGCCGTAACCGCCATAACCGTAACCGCCCGTATTGGCCGGACCAACTCCGCCGTAACCGTAACCACCAGTGTTCGCTGGGCCAACTCCGCCTTTATAACCTTTAGACATGCTCAATTTTCCTCGCTTTCGATCTTGAATGTTCTATATTTAACTTGCAATTACTGCTGTTAATAGACGCTCGGACAGTCGCTTTGCTTAGGAATAAAGAAGCAATGCGCTTTAAATCGTCCGCTGTTCTGTTGATCCCACCATGTACCCGGACAGCCTCCGGCCGGACGGAAAAACCAAAGCGCATTCGATGCGGGATGCTGGCGTTCACCATTGATGACTCGCTCCGCCAGCCGGATTTCTCTGTCTCTTGCGCCTTGATAAAAGTAGCCTTTAATTGTCGCCTCAAAGCCTCCTGGACGCTGATATACCATTTGTTCGATAGAACGTATATTTTTGAAATCCAAGCAGTTGGCCAAAACGCGATTTACGCCGACGTTGCCGACCATCAGCATGCCAAGATCGCCTTCGCCCTCTGCTTCAGCCCTCATCAGTCTGGCAAGTATTTTGGTCTGTCCGGCGTTCGTTTTTATTACTCCCATAATGTAAGACTGTTCACTTCCTTTCACTTTTCGACTGCTGCCGTCAGCCGGTGGGCATAGGCCATTAACTACATAGACAGTGTATTGAGCGCCCGGCAAAAGGTTCCAAAATAATTGTCACAATTTGAATGGCGAAATGATGAACAATGAGGGCGAACGTTGTCATCGCTAGCTTTTTTCGGTATGATAAAGAGCGATTCATCAATGAAATGTTTGGACGCTTTACAAGCGTCTTGCGGCATAATTTAGGAGGCTCGCTTCGTGTTTAAAGACTTAATCGCATTGACAAAACCGCGGTTGCTCAGACTGAATGTGTTTGCTGCTATCGGCGGTTTCTGTGTCGCTTCTAAGTGGGATATCGATTGGCTGCTGCTGCTTTACGTCGTTATCGGCTCTACCATTACGATTGCATCGGCCTGCGTCATTAATAACTATTGGGACCGCGAGCTCGATTTGAAGATGGAGCGTACGAAGGATCGCGCTCTTCCAACAGGCAGATTGAAGCCCGGTTTCGTTCTTGGATACGGCATCGTGCTTGGCATTATCGGCCTTGCCATATTATTTGTTTGCGTTAACCCGCTTACAGGCTGGCTTGGCTTTCTCGGCTGGTTCGTCTATATCTTTATTTACACGATATGGCTGAAAAGAACGTCGACGTGGAGCACGTCGATCGGCGGTATTTCCGGGGCAATGCCTCCGGTGCTTGGCTATTGCGCAGTAACAACCGAGGTTGATGCCGGAGCTTGGCTGCTGTTCGCTTTTCTGTTTCTGTGGCAGCCGGCGCACTTCTGGTCGCTTGCGATTCGCCGCGTTGAGGAGTATCGAGCTGCGGGCTATCCGCTGCTTCCTGTAGTGAAAGGAATTAAACGGACCAAGCTGCAAATGATTCCTTATGTTGTACTGCTCATTCCGACATGCATTCTGCTCTATGCTTACGGATATACAGGCGTTGTATTTTTGATCATCTCCGCTTTAGCCAGCGTCATTTGGGCGGTTCATACGGTTATGGGCTTGAAAGCGAAGGACGATGAAAAATGGGCAAAAGCGAATTTTTTAATTTCGGTTAACTATTTGATGGTCGTCTTTATCGTGATGATTGCAAACACGATCAAATAAGTGCAATGCGTCGAAAGGGAAGAGGAAATTATGACTTTTCTGAAAAAACATAGCTTTAAAATCGCTGTTCTGGCTGTTTGTTTGGCAATGGGCATTTATTTATTGGTAACTAGCTTATCCAAGCCGGAAGAGTCGCTGCCGGTTCAGATGGCAGCTCCGGCTTTTGCGTTAACCGATATTGACGGCAACGAGGTAACGCTTGAATCGACGAATGGCAAAGCAAGACTTGTATACTTCTACTTTGCGAATTGTCCGGACGTATGCCCGCCGACGACGTTCCTGCTGTCGGAGACGCAGGATTTGCTCGATAAGGAAGGCTTGCTTGGCGATAAGGTTGAGTTGATCTCCATTACGTTCGATCCGGAACGGGATACGCCGGATGCGATCCGCGCCTTTGCGAAGCGGAATTTCGCCGAACCGGGCAACGGCTGGCTGTTTTTGCGGGGGGAAGAGGAAGAGGCTACTCTAAAGCTGTCCAGAGACTTTGGGGTAGGCGTCTTGAAGGATGAAGCCAACAATGCTTACACGCATATGAACGTCATTACGCTCGTTGACAAGAAGGGCCAGATTCGCAAATGGATTGACGGCAGCGACGAGGAATTGACGGCGGAGCAGCTTGCAGCATACATGAAGCGGCTTGCGAAGGAATAGCGATGGGCATATTACTGCATATTTTATGGGTTAACGTATTGCCGCTGACATTGATGATAGCTATAGGCTTCACAATCCAGCGGCTTTTTTCTTTGGACATAAAGACGCTCTCCAAGCTGAACTTCTATGTGTTTTCGCCGGCCGTCATTTTTAACTTATTGTATACAACGGACATTTCCGCTCCATTAATCGGCAAGGTCATTCTGTTCATCGCGATCTTCCTCTTGCTGCAAGGAGCGGGAGTCGAACTCGTAATCAGGCTCCGCGGCTTGAATGGCGGCATGCGCGGCGCGATGCGGAACAGCGTACTGTTCTATAACAGCGCGAATTACGGCATACCGCTTAATCAGCTCGCTTTTTCCGGCAATCCTTATACGCTTGGCGTTCAGATTATCGTTATGGTGTCGCAATCGCTGATTCCGAATACATACGGCATTTATAGCGTGAATGCGCATAAAACGAATTTGCGCGGCGTTATGAAAACGATCATTTCCCAGCCAATCATATATGTCATTCCGATTGCATTTTTATTTAACTGGTTTAACGTCGTGCTTCCGAAACCTGTGGAGACGCCGATCGTTTATTTGGCCGATGCTTTTATCGGCACGGCGCTCCTTACGCTTGGCGTGCAGCTAGGCAGCATGAAGTGGAAGCTAGACCGTTCGCTGCTGTCCAATGTGCTGCTGTCCAATTTCTTGAGGCTAGCCATCGGGCCGGCGCTTGCAGGCTTGATCCTGTGGGGCCTCGGTTTTTTCCTCGAGTTCGACCGGATGCTGGCCGCCGCGTTAATTGTGTCTTCCGCTGTGCCGACTTCGCTTAGCAGCGTGCTGCTTGCGGTCGAATTCGACAACGAAGCGGAATTTGCTTCGCAAACGGTATTTATTTCAACCGTGCTGAGCATTATTACGGTTTCTGTCGTTATCTATTTGCTTCATATTTGATCCTCTTTTGTCCATTCGGAGGCGGGATCGGGGTACAAAATATGCTCCTCCAGCCCGGCTTTCTCAAATTGCTCGATTAAGTAATCTTCAGGGGTATGCTCGACGCCCGGATAGCCTTTTCGCGTGTAAATGTGCTCGGCGTCCGGGAAAATGTCGCGCAGAATGCCGCGTATTCGCTTGCCGGAAGAATCGTTGTCGGTGAACAGGTATACTTGCTTCCCGCCTACCTGCTTGCGCAGCCGTTCGATTTGGTCGCTGCCCGGCGTGCCGTAGGTGCAATAGATCGGTACCGATTCGTGCAGCACGCGGCGTATCCGGCTTTTGTCATTTTTACCCTCTACGATGATAGCGAAATCCAAGGCAATCACTTCCTTACATCAGGATCTTTGGCTGGCTTGGATATAGTTTATCAATTTGCCGGCATGAAAAAAAGCAGCCTTTTCGCATGGAGCGAAAGGCTGCTTTTTTATTAAGAAATACTAGCAAATTGCGCATACAACGATTACGAGCAGAATGAACAGAACGAGAATGACAGCTGCATTCGTGCCATGATGGCCGTGATGGTGGTGATGGTTGCCGGAGGTAGTTCCGCCTACGAATGTTGACATTATAAAGTCACCCCTCATGAATGTACTTGGCAAGTCAATTGCCGGTTTCCAGGTCAATTGGCTCTGGCCGCTTGACATACCTCATTGTATGTGCCGGGGAGACATCGGCCTTGTGCGAATACCTAGTTGCGCGAAAAATGGGTGTTTGTCGTATAGGGACGTCTGCTGTGAAACGGCAGGACGGTGACGGCGATCATTAAAGCTAGAAAAGCAATATAGTAAGGGGATAGCTGGCCGCGAAGCTGGCCCGCGAGCATCGGGCCGATAAAGGCGCCGATGGAATAGGCGATCGAAAGCACAGAGAAAGTTCGGCCGTAACGGGAACCGCCGCTAAGCTCGATAAGGAGCGTTGGGATGGCCGGAATAATGATTCCTTTCGCCATTCCGACGAATAGCAGCATGATTGCGAAAGGAAGCGGAGTGCCGGCGGCAATCGTAAAATAAATAAGCGCGAGCGCCAGCGCTCCCCACAGCGTCCGGTAGAAAGCAGATATTTTGTTCAGAAACAGCATGCTGAGCGTTATAAGCGCGCCTATGCTGACGACAGAGAACAACAGTCCTGTCGTCATGATGCCTTCCTTGGTGCTGGACATTAGCGGCAGCTCGAAGGAAAGGATGCCTTGCGCGCAGCTGGTTGCAATCGGCAGGACGAAGACAAGCCATGGTATCGGGGAGCCTTCGTCCCGAACTTTCATTTGAGGGAGGCTCTCTTTCTGGAGCCGATCTGCTTCTGGCAAATCAGCAAAGCGGTTGTCGCGGATGAAAATGAGAGCGCAAATCGAAGTGGCGATCAATATCCAGCCCAGCACATTAAATGCGGTTGCAAATCCGATTTGCGCTACCAAATAAGCGCCTGCGGCTGGCGAAACGACGGTCGCGAGCGTATGGACGAGCCCGTTGCCGGCCATCAGCTTGCCTTGCTCCGTCCGATTGCTCGTCAGCTTTGCAAGCAGCGCCAAGCATGCGGGCGAGAGGAAAGCCAGCACAAAGCCGCTGATGGAGCGAAGCAGCAGCAATTGCCACGGATCGGTTACTTGTGATTGAAATAGAAGAATAACACCGGCTCCGAGCAAGCTGAAGACGATAAACAACCGGCTGCCAAGCCGATCTACGCTATAGCCGGCCAATAGATTGCCAGGCAGATGCGTAATGGAATACATGCCCATCATCAGGCCGATGAAGGAGGGGGCGGCTCCCAGCGAGATCGCGAACGGGGTTAAGATCGGGTATTGGGCGTGCAGATCGAAAAAGGCGACGAAAAGAAACAAATAAAGCCATACAGCTGTTTTCACAGAACGAATCCCCCTAATAGTTTTGCGAAGCAAAACTTGCTTCGAAAGCATACGCTTAGTTTTGCGAAGCAAAACTTGCTTCGAAAGCATACGCTTAGTTTTGCGAAGCAAAACTTGCTTCGAAAGCATACGCTTAGTTTTGCG
>NZ_WOVL01000021.1 GCF_009737085.1 Paenibacillus sp. NEAU-GSW1 | reverse complement strand
AAATCTAAAACCATATTTACCCATAACCTTCACGCCAATGAAGGTTATTTGTCGTGCCTAGAAATTAGTATACCAATTAACTTGGCGCGCTCCAATACTAAAAGCTTGACAAACATTAGCTGGTTTTCGTTTTTGATCGTTTACTGCAATCTTCAGCAAAACGGAGCATTTGAATGATTCTGGAGAAGCGCAGTTGATGCTTTCGAAGTAGCTTTCTTGCAGTTAGCTTGCGTTCTGCGCAGGTTGCTTTATAACCCCTATAAACAAGGGGCTGTCGCATCGTCCATTCAATGACGTTTGGAACAGCTTCTTTTATTTATGATCGAACAAAAATTACTGTTATCATAATGTTATCAAAAAATAGTAAAAACAAGACTAAAAAAGATAACACAGTCTATTTTTTCGTCAGGGAATCGACTCTATACTATTTTTTGTAAGCGTTATCAATTAGGGAGGCGTTAAAATGAGAAAATCAAAGGTATGGCTGAGCGCTTTGCTCGCGGTAGTCATAGCCTCGGCTGTAGCTGTTCCTGCATTTGCTTCGCCGGGTTCGGAGAACAACAACAAAGACAAGAAGAAAGAGAATGTCGTAAACTTTGTTGACCGTCAAGCGACCGACGAAACGAAATCGTTGTTTGCTTATTTGAACGGGATTCGCGGCAACAGCGTCATATTCGGTCATGAGCATGCGACAACGGAAGGGATTTCGATTACGGCGAAGGACGGCACGCAATCGGAAGTTCAGAATTCCGTCGGCGATTTGCCGGGCATGTTCGGTTGGGACACGCTTAGTCTGGAAGGGTACGAGAAGCCGGGCGTTCTAGGCGCTTCCCAGAAGCAAAATCGCGATAAACTGATCGGCGTAATGAAAAAAGCGTACAAAGAAGGCGGAGTGCTGGCGTTAAGCGCGCATATGCCAAACTTTGTTACGGGCGAAAACTTTTACGATACGAAAGGCAACGTCGTATCGCATATTTTGCCGGGCGGCGACAAGCATGCGGACTATAATAAATTTCTCGATAGGGTCGCTGACTTTGCAAACAACTTGAAGGATGATAAGGGCAAAGCGATTCCAGTTATCTTCCGTCCATTCCATGAGCAAAACGGCAGTTGGTTCTGGTGGGGCGCGCCTTATCGTACGAAAGAGCAATACGTTGAAATTTACCGCTACACGGTTGAGTACTTGCGCGACAAGAAGAAGGTGCACAATTTCTTGTATGCGTACTCGCCGAACAGCTCGTTTAACGGCAGCGAAGCAACATATCTTGAAACGTATCCGGGTGACGAGTACGTCGATATTCTCGGCTTCGATGCATATTACGACGGAACGACGGAAACTTGGTTCGATTCGGTGGTAAGCGATGCCAAGCTTATTTCCAAGATTGCTGACAAGAAAGGAAAAGTGGCAGCATTTACTGAGTTTGGTTATAAAGGCCTTAAAGAGAGCGGAACGAACGATTTGAATTTTTTCACTAAGCTGCTCAAAGCGCTGAAATCCGATCCGGACGCTAGGCGGATGGCTTATATGCTGACATGGGCTAACTTTAGCTCGGACGCCATTTACGTTCCGTATAAAAATGCTCCGAACGGACTTGGCGATCACGAGCTTCTGCCTGACTTTGTAAGCTATTACAAAGATAAATTTACGAGCTTCAGCGACGAGGTCAGAGCAGCGAAGCCTTATGCCAACAAGGTGAAGGCGGCAGAAGAGCTAGGGTTTCTGCATATTGCAACGCCAACGAATAACGCGACGGTGCCGACGGCTTCGCCATCGACCATTCGCGTTCGCATACTGTCGGCTGACAAGAGTAAAACGGTTAAATTCCTAATCAATAACGGAAAAACCGAGTATCCGATGAAGCTGGATGCTGACGGCTTCTATTACACGGCGAACTGGACGCCTGGAGCTGCGCTCGATGAAACTGAAATTAAACTGACGGTGAATGCGTACTCCAAGCATGGCAAGACACTTACGCAGACGATTACGCTCTTCGCAAGCGATCAGCAGGGTGGCGGCGATCCATACGTCGTCGATACGTTCGACACATACAAAGGCAGCAATGAATTGCTTGACGGCGCATACAGCCCGGCTGGCGATCTCAATACGATTACGCTGGACGGAACGCATAAATCCGGCGGTAAATACGGCCTGAAATTCGATTACAATGTAAGCGGCCAAGGCTACACCGGCGAAACGAAAAACATGAATAATGTCGACTGGTCAGAAGCGAACAAGCTGAAGTTCTGGCTTGAGGCGGACGGAAGCGACAACAAATCGGTAATCCAAGTAAATGCAAGCGGCGTTTCTTTTGAAGCGTATCCTTCTCTTGCAGCGAAAACAGCGGGATGGGTTGAAATTCCTTTCAGCAAATTTGCTCCTGCTCCATGGGATACTGCCAATGCAGGCAAAGTAATGACGAAGGAAAACCTGAAAGATATTCGGGCATTCTCGATCTATGTGAATAAGAAGGATGCAACGAGTCCAGTTAGCGGAACGCTCTATTTCGATGACATTCATGTGCTCAACGACGGAACAGGCGGCGTGCCGGATACGGACAGCGGTACAGGCAACAGCAGCGGTGCTAAGCCAGGCTTGCTTTACGGCTTCGAGACCGACACTGCAGGCTGGGTCGTTGAAGTAAACAATGCGAGCGCAGCGGCGGCAGAAGTAACTAAGGACGCTGCAGCAGAGGGCGCAAGCTCGTTGCAAACGGCATTCGCTTTGTCTGGCGCAGACTTCGAGCTCGTACAAGTCGGCAATATCGATTTGAGCGAGGTTAGCACCCTTACGGCAAAAGTGAAGCTTTCAAGCGGAACGGCAAAAGCGCGTGTCTACGTGAAGACAGGAGACAGCTGGAGCTGGTCGGATAGCGGCATGGTCGACATTGGTTCTGACGGCTTCACAACGATTACACTGAAATTGTCCGGAATTGCTGATCGAAACAATACGAAAGCCATTGGCTTCAAGCTCGAAGGCTTTGCGGGAACGGGAACATCGGTCCTTTATGTGGACGATATTCGCCTCTCGAACTAAAGTATAGGGGCTGACCCATAAGTAGATCCCGCTGGCTTGATGTGACAGCTTGCTTAACAAAATATCATATTTTTAGCAAAATGGCGGTGTCAGGATGGTTATCCCTGCACCGCCATTTCTGTCTTTTTCGTCTATTGCCGCTTTTTTGAGTGTTCCGATCGCCGAGAAGGCTTAACGTAGCTTTCTTCGATGAGAAATTGAAGCACGGCAGTGAACACGTGCTCAAGTACGGTCTTCATTCGCTCGGACCGAAAGCGGTTAATGGTGCGGAAATCTGGGCGTTGTCTGCCCGCGATCCGCATGAACATGAGGTTCTCGCGAACCGCCTTTGCGATTTGGCGGGAAGAGTAGATCCGCTGCGTGTATGCATAAACGATCACTTTGGTTAGCATTTTGGGGTGATAACTATCTCGACCACCGCCCGGATAAGCATCGGCAAGGATATTGTTGTCGAGACGGTTTACAGCAGCGTTGACGACGCGAACGAGATGATTCGGAGGAATATCCTCTTCGAGGTCCATTGGAAGGCAAAGTTGATCCATGGTATATTGGATGTACAAAAGAAACAGCTCCTTTGGAATGGTTGGGTGGTACCTCCATTTTACCAAAAAGCTGTTTCTTTTTTTTGTTCATTTTGAAAAATAACTGTCCAGCAACGGAGCAGACGAATGATTCTGAAGAAGCGTTAGCGTTCGCCTTGCTCTTCGGATTCCAACCTTAACCCATTTGTTCAAGGAATCCGTAAGAGCACAGCGATCGTAAGAACATTCGCCTGCGCAGTTGCCTTTCAGCAGTGACTGTGTAGCGAAAAGAGCTGACCAAAGTCTAAAGACTTTTGGGACAGCCCCTATTTTCGTGCTGCCAATAGCCTTCATTCACCGTTTCGACGACGAATCGTCAATGAATAGTGACATAATCGAACGTTATCGAATTGAATTGCAGCGTTAAATTCGATAATGTTTATAATCATGGACTTGAAAAGGAGATTGAAATGAAGGAACGCAACTATACGCCGTTAATTGCTGTGCTCTCTGTTGTGCTGGTGCTCATTATTGCCGTGTTGTTTTTCTTGCCGGCCTATAATGGCGAAGTGAAATTTGACGTTACGCTGCTGCCGCTTCTCAATGCGATTTTCAACAGCTTTACCTTTATTGCGTTGATTGTTGCTTTAGTTGCCATTAAGAACAAAAATGTGAAAATGCATAAACGGTTCATCGGAGCGGCATTTGCTTCGACAACGCTTTTTCTCGTTTGCTATGTGGCATATCATTATTTGACGGAATCAACAAAGTATGGCGGCGACGGCGCGCTGAAAGCCATTTATTTCTTCGTGCTGATTACGCACATTCTGCTGGCTATCGTTGTCGTTCCGCTGGCGCTGCTATCGGTCGCGCGCGGGCTGTCAAACAATGTGGACAAACATCGGAAGATCGCTCGCTGGACGATGCCGATCTGGCTGTATGTCAGCTTTACCGGCGTTGTCGTCTACTTGATGATTTCGCCTTATTATGCGTAGGCAATTCGCTTGCTTCGTGTGGTGAAAACTGCAAACAAGCCCGTTCATCTCAACCGAGTGAACGGGCTCTATTACTTTCTTTTTAAAAAGCAATATAGGAAGCAGCGGAAAGAAAGGTTGAGTTGGAGGAGTGCAAACGTCCGCCTTTGATTTCGGATTTCAATCGCTAGTACCATAATAGTTCAAGAAATCCGAAAACAACAGCGGCTGGAAATCAACCTTTCTTGCAGCGGGTGACTACTTTATTGCTTCGCCGCCGCCGATTTTACGGCCAATCCATTGCTCGTACGCTTTGGCGACGACGCTCATATCGAAATCAGCAAGTCCCATCGCGTCGCCGATTTGAAGCTGGCTTTTCGCTGCCTCGAGCATCGGCGTCGGCACTTTAAGTCCATCCGATAAGACCGAGGACAAGCGAAGGTCCTTGAGCATTAGCGCAAGCGAGAATTGGACGTCGTAGTTGCTGTCGAGTATTTTGTCGCCTTTTAATTCGGCAGTCCGGCTTGCGGCACCGCCCGATTGGACGAGCTCAAGGAACGCCTTGCCGTCAATGCCGCCGCTTGCCGCGATCGCCATGCCTTCAACGAGCCCGACCGTATTGATGCCAACGATCGTATTATGCGCCAGCTTGGCTGTGGAGCCGCTGCCGTTCGCGCCCATGTGCAAAATTTTACGGCCCATCGCGAGGAGTACGTCTTCGGCTTTGCTCAGCACATCCGCATCGCCGCCGACCATAAATACTAACGTGCCGCCTTCCGCAGCAGGCTTGCTTCCCGTTACCGGAGCATCGAGGAAATGCGCGCCTTTTTCCGCCGCCGATGCTGCAAGCTCTCGGGCCAGCTCCGGCGAGATCGTGCTGCTGTCGATGACCGTTGCGCCGCTCCGCAGCGCGCCGATAATGCCGTTCTCGCCGAAATATACGGCGCGAATTGCATCGTCATTGCTAATCATTGTAATGACGATGTCTGAGCTTGCTGCGATAACCGCAGGCGACGAAGCTTCTTTTGCGCCCAGTGCGGCAAGTTCTCCCGCTTTGCCGGGCGTACGGTTAAATACCGTGACGTCATAACCTTTGCGAAGCAAGTTCGCTGCCATCCCAAGACCCATTACACCAAGTCCAATAAAGCCGATTTTGTTGCTCATCTCTCTCCACTCCTTCTCTTTGTCGAAGCAAGACTGCTTATTTAAATAACGTTACTACTTAATCGAAGGCAATACAAATCTTTTATAAACATTATAATATTTCTTCATATTGTTTTCATGGTCATTGCCTTGTTTTTGAATTGTAAATCCGATATCCTAAATGAAATGCTAGCCAATAACTTGTGAAAATTAGAACTAGGGAGGCCTCTTTATAATGAGTAAAACGGTTCAATTCGACTATAGCAAAGCGCTCGCTTTTTTGGGACAAAATGAAATCGACAATTTGACGGCGCAAGTTCGTCTCGCTCACGATCAATTACATAACGGAACAGGGACAGGCTCGGATTATCTCGGTTGGATCGACCTGCCGCAAAACTACGATAAAGAAGAATTCGCCCGCATTCAGAAAGCGGCGCAAAAGATTCAATCCGATTCTGAAGTGCTGATCGTCATCGGTATCGGAGGCTCGTATCTCGGCGCCCGCGCGGCGATCGAAATGCTGTCCAATTCGTTCTATAACCTGCAAACGAAAGAACAGCGCAAATCGCCGCAAGTATTGTTCGCAGGCAACAACATCAGTTCCACATACGTAACGCACCTGCTGCAGCTGATCGAAGGCCGCGAATGGTCGATCAACGTCATCTCCAAATCGGGCACGACAACAGAGCCGGCTATTGCATTCCGTATTTTCCGCGAAGCGCTGGAGCGCCAATACGGCAAAGAAGAAGCCCGCAAACGCATTTATGCGACGACAGATCAAGCGAAGGGCGCGCTGAAAAAGCTCTCGACGGAGGAAGGCTACGAGTCCTTCGTTATTCCTGACGACGTTGGCGGGCGCTATTCCGTGCTGACGGCTGTCGGCCTTCTGCCAATTGCGGTTGCCGGTATCGACATTGCGGCAATGATGCAAGGCGCAGCGGACGCGTCGAAAGAATACAGCAATCCGAATCTTGCTGAGAACGAAGCATACCAGTACGCGGCTGCCCGCAACGCGCTTTACCGCAAAGGCAAAACGACGGAAATTCTCGTGAACTACGAACCGAACCTTCATTTCGTATCCGAATGGTGGAAGCAGCTGTTCGGCGAAAGCGAAGGCAAAGACTATAAAGGAATTTACCCGGCTTCCGTTGATTTCTCGACCGACTTGCACTCCATGGGCCAGTTTATTCAAGAGGGCAACCGGAACATTTTCGAAACGGTGATTCAAGTGAATGAAGTTTCGGAGCATATCGAAATCGCTCATGATCCTGCTGACCTTGACGGCTTGAACTTCCTGACGGGCAAAACGATGGATTTCGTCAACAAGAAAGCGTTCGAAGGCACATTGCTTGCGCATACGGACGGCCAAGTTCCAAACTTTATCGTCAACATTAAAGACTTCTCCCCATATACATTCGGCTACCTTGTCTATTTCTTCGAGAAAGCTTGCGGCATCAGCGGCTATTTGCTCGGCGTCAATCCGTTTGACCAGCCAGGCGTTGAAGCTTACAAACGCAACATGTTTGCGCTGCTGGGCAAGCCTGGCTACGAGAAAGAGAAAGCGGAGCTTGAAGCGCGCCTGTAGGCGACAGCTGAGCTGAGTCAACTTATGCTGCAACGTTATTCGACGATTAGAGGATCGGGAAGCGCCGAGGTTGTCATCAAGAAGTCGCGTTTTATCGGTTACGCCAAGCCGGTCGAAACGGAAGAAGAAGCGGTTGCTTTCATTGATGAGATTAAGCGGCTCCACAAGCAGGCAACGCACAACTGTTCGGCGTATCTGATCGGCGAGCACGACCAGTTTCAGAAGGCTTCGGACGACGGGGAGCCAAGCGGTACGGCAGGCAAGCCGATTCTTGAGGTGATCAAGAATAAGGGGCTGAAAAATGTCGCCGTCGTTGTGACGCGCTACTTCGGCGGCATTATGCTGGGAGCGGGCGGCCTCGTCCGCGCCTACACCGACGGCGCGGTCGCAGGCATCGAGGCTGCGGACGAAATCGTTCGCGTGCTGCATCGCGAAGTGTTTGTCGATGTCGACTATACGTGGTACGGCAAGCTCGAGAACGAGCTGCATGGACGCGGCACTCGCGTAGGCGGAACTGAGTTTACCGACCGCGTCATCGTAACCTGTTTGCCCGAAGAGCCGGAAGCGGCTGCGTTCATCGCGTGGATAACCGATTTGACGCAAGGTCAGGCTGTTATTACGGAAGGCGACAGCGTCTATTATATCGAAGGTGAATAAAGGGGAATGGAAAGCCTCGCAATCGATTCGTGCGAACGAATCCGTTGCGGGGCTTTTGCATGCTGCAACGGCTGTGCATGATTTTAACAGGGAAGACAAACGCTATGGACGACACCGATTTTTCCAATTTTCTGCAAAGTCTGGACTGAAAAAATGTTAATTTATCATTGACTAAAACCGTCGTATTCTGCTAAATTTAGAATACCAAGTGTATTAATAGGAATTCTATTAAATCGTTTCTGGCATCTTCCTACGGCACGAGCCGATGGTCTGGAGGTTTAAGGCACAGTGAATGCAATGTTTCGCGGCAAGCTGTGGAGCTTCGGGTTTCGCAGCACGGTCATGCTCTACTTCATCATTTTAATCGTTCTACCTATTTTGGGCATTTATTCGCAATCGTTATCCTTGGGCTTGCAGCCGCTTTGGGAAAGTATTTCCGATCCGCTTGCTTGGAAAGCGGTTCTGCTCACTGTTAAGCTGGCTGTCATTTCGACCGTAATTAATGTATTGATTGGTACGCTGATCAGCTGGGTTCTCATTCGCTATCGGTTCCCAGGAAGGCATTTGCTGAACAGTCTGGTAGATTTGCCGTTTGCGCTTCCGACAGCCGTAACCGGACTTATGATTTTGCTGCTGCTTGGACCGGGCAGCGCGGTTGGCGGATTTTTCGGCAAGCTGGGCATTGATATTGTATTTCACGAGCCGGCAATCGTCATTTCGATGATTTTTGTAACGTTTCCTTTCGTCATTCGCGCGGTGCAGCCGCTGCTGGAGGAGCTTGATAAGTCGGAGGAAGAAGCGGCTTATACGATGGGCGCGACAAAAGCCCGAACGTTTTTCAGCATTATTTTCCCTTCGATGCTGCCTGGCGTTTTGAGCGGCGGAATGCTGGCCTTCTCTCGCGCGCTTGCAGAATTTGGCGCAGTCGTGCTCGTTGCCGGCAATATTCCGGGCAAGACGCTGATCGCATCGGTCTTTATATTCGGTGAAATCGAAAGCGACAATCCGCAAGGAGCGGCAGCCGTTTCGGTGCTGCTGCTTACGCTATCGTTCATTATTCTTTGGGTGGTCAACCTTATTCAATCGAGGAGGCCGGGACAATGACGATACGCAGACTTTGGATTGGCGTCGTATATCTTATTTTTATCGTTCTGTTAATCATTCCGTTAATCGAAATAATTAGAGGCTCTTGGGCCGAAGGCTGGGGCGGCTTTAGCGATGCGCTATCCCGTCCGCAATCGCTTCACGCGCTTGGAATGACAGCTATAATCGTCATTATTGTTACTGTAATCAACACGATGTTCGGCGTTATGCTCGCTTTATATCTTGCAAGGGCGCATTGGATCGGACCGAAGCTGAAACGGCTGCTGAACAGTCTCGTCGATTTGCCGTTTGCGGTATCGCCGGTAATCGGAGGCTTGATGATCGTACTGCTGCTTGGACCGAGCACTGCAATGGGCGCGTTGTTAGCGGGCGCCGGCATCAAAATCGTCTATGCGCTGCCGGGCATGATTTTAGCAACGTTGTTCGTCACTTTCCCGATTATGGTGCGCGAGGTGCTGCCGGTATTGCAAGAGATCGGCGCGCAGCAGGAGGAGGCGGCATCGACGCTTGGCGCTTATTCCTGGTATACATTCTGGAAAGTGACTTGGCCGTCGATCCGTTGGGGCGTCATTTACGGCGTGGTGCTGACCGTAGCGCGCACGCTTGGCGAATTCGGCGCTGTGCTTGTCGTATCAGGCAACATTATTAATAAGACGCAAACCGCCACGACGCTTGTCTATCAAGACGTCGAGAATTTTAACGTGGTCGCCGCAAATGGCGTAGCGCTTGTGCTTGCCGTATTCTCGGTTGGCCTGCTGCTGCTCATGGAATGGGCGAAGAAAAGAAAGGATGTGCATTAAATATGCATATTGAAGTCCGCAACCTTAACAAAAGCTTCGGCGATTTTCACGCGGTGCAAAATGTTAGCTTTGAGATCGAGAAAGGTCATCTCATCGGTCTGCTCGGACCAAGCGGCGGCGGAAAAACATCGATTCTTCGCATGTTGGCTGGCCTTGAAACACCGACTTCCGGCGATATTTTATTCCATGGCAAACGAGTTAACGATCTGCCTCCGCAAGAGCGCGGCATCGGATTTGTATTTCAAAACTATGCGCTGTTCAAGCATATGACCGTATTTGACAACATTGCTTTCGGACTTAAAGTGAAAAAACTGCCGAAGGAACAGATTCGTTCCCGAGTGATGGAGCTGGTTGAACTGACGGGCTTGAAAGGCTTCGAGCATCGTTACGTGCATCAGCTGTCCGGCGGCCAACGGCAGCGCGTAGCGTTTGCGCGGGCGCTTGCGCCGGAGCCGCAGCTGCTGCTGCTGGATGAGCCTTTCGCGGCGATTGACGCGAAAATCCGCACCGAGCTTCGGACTTGGCTGAAAGAAATGATCGAGCGCGTCGGCATCACCTCCATTTTCGTTACGCATGACCAAGATGAGGCGATTGAAGTTGCGGATGAAATTATGATTATCGGCAAAGGCAAGCTCGAGCAGAAGGGCACGCCTTGGGAAATTTATAAAAATCCGCAAACGCCGTTCGTTGCAAGCTTTATTGGCGAATCTACCGTCGTTGAGGATTTGTCGGCGCTGAAGGGCTTTGATTCGCCGTCTGTCCTTCCGGGCACGAAGGCGCTTATCCGTCCGGAGTATATTGAGATCGGCCGTCCGGGCGAAATTAAGCTGGCATCCGCAACACTCGACGCTAATGTGAAGGACGTTCATTTCCGCGGAAGCGAATGGCTGGTCGAGCTGCTTGTCGGCAACGTGAAGCTGATTACTTACCGTTCGCTCGAGAAGGAAGTGCTTAAGCCTGGCGATTATGTCAGTGTACTCGTCCACCGCGCTTATTTATTTAATGATAACGAAAGCTGGATCGCAGAAAACAGCCTAAAGGTTGACCCAATGCCAATTCACATTTAACGAAAAGAGAGAGTTGTAACTCCTATGATAAATAATCGAGCAACAAGCAGGCGCATGCTCGCTTTGCTGCTTGCCGGAGCGCTGCTGCTAATGACGGCGGCAGGCTGCGGCAAAGCTTCGCAGACGAACGGGCAGGATGCCGCATCTTCCGCTCAAGACGGTGATCTGACGCTTGTAATCGGTGCATATTCGGTCGTAAGGGACGCTTTTGACGAGCTTTTGCCGCAATTCCAAGCACAATGGCTGCAGCAAACGGGACAAAAAATCGTGTTCCAGCAATCGTATGAAGCGTCCGGCACCCAAGCGCGGGCTATTGCCGGCGGCTTTGAGGCCGATGTTGCGGTACTGGCGATGGAAGGCGATATCAATAAAGTGGCGAAGGCCGGGTTCATTACGCATGATTGGAAAGCGCAAAATCACGCGGGCATGATTACAAGGTCGATCGTCGTACTCGGTACGCGGGCGGGCAATCCGCTTGGCGTGACCGGCTGGGACGATTTGACCAAGGATGGCGTTAAGGTGCTTTATCCGAATCCGAAAACATCCGGCGGCGCGCAATGGGACATTAATGCCATGTACGGTGCGGGATTGAAAAAGTCGGAGGAAGAGCTTGGGACGAAGGACCCCGCTTTTGCGAAAAGCTATCTGGAGAAGATTCATGCAAATGTGGAATCTCTTGATAAGAGCGGCCGCGCTTCGATGGCCGCGTTCGAATACGGCGTAGGCGACGTTATCGTCACTTACGAAAACGAGCTGCTCAGCCGTATTAAGCAAGGTGTCGCCTACGATATCGTCGTTCCTCGCGATACGATATTGATTGAGAATCCTGCTGCGGTTGTAGACAAAAATGTCGACAAGCACGGCACGCGCAAAGCTGCGGAGGCGTTTGTCGCCTTCCTGCAGAGCGAGGAGGCGCAGCGCGTATTTGCCGACTATGGCTTCCGTCCAGTCGATGAGAAAGTGGCGGAGGAGTCGAAGGAACGTTTTGCCCAGCCTGAAGGGCTTTTCGATATTACGTATCTGGGCGGCTGGGAGGAAGTTCGCGAGACGCTGTACTCCAAACGAGGCGTCTGGTATCAGGTGCTGGCGGGGATTTAAGGGAAAGCCGGAAGGGCCGTCATGGCCGTTCCGGCTTTTTTGTGTTTTTAATCGCATTATGGAACTTTATGGGCGTAAAACGGATAACGAGAACAACGAGTATTTCGTGAAAAAGGTTCCTTTTTTTCTTATTCAAGTGAATCTAAGAGAAACGGTGTTTACTTCGAGTACACTTTTATTTAATCTAACTATAGATCTCTTTTCTTTTTCAAATACTATTACGCCCGCTCGATCTCTAGCCATTATTGAAGTAGAGTTGAAGGGTTGTTCAGAAATGTGAAACCATAAATAAAACTCATTGTTCTTAACTAAATTACTTAAAGTACCTTTAACAAGAACTTGTGTTATTTCGGTATTAGATATTGCACCATACAAAATATATTGACTGAGTTTCTTAGATTCCCCACTACCATATGTAAAACCAATATTTGAATCTATCGGTACTGTGCCGAAAATATGAGTTTGATTTCTCCCACTTACTTCAATTAATCCAAGTCCAATAGAATTCGAATTGCTTTTATAGAATACGTAAATATAAGGTTTCTTTGTTTGTGTATATATTATAGCCTTAAATGTATCGTCTTTTTGTATAATCTTCTTTTCAATCCAATGCAGGTCTTGCTTATCTTCACTTAGAGTCATTATTATAAATATTGATAGAAAAAATAATATTACTAACAAAATACAGTATCTTCTCTTCATGAAATAGACTCCCTCGATTAATAAACGCAATTTACAAAGATAATTTTATAAGACAATACAATTAATTATAACGTAATTTCATCCAGTATTTACCGCAACTATATTTGTGGTAATTTTAAACCTGAATCCGTGACATCTCACTATTCATCGCAACATGGCACATTGGATTGGCTTCCATTCTGAACCAGAATATAAATGTAGCTGTAATGGGTAACTCAAAGCAGACCCTTTGCTATTAAGGGTTCTGCTTTGGCGTAAATAGTTCTCTCTTTAGCTAAAATGAAGATATAATCGCCGTAGCTGCGGGAACCAAGGGCTCTATCTTCCGAAACAAAGCTTTAAACCTCTTGCATGTTTTACGAACCGCGCGGAGATGAGCATAAGATCTTGAATCACCGTTCGAATTCGTTGACGAAATACCTTCTTCTTCGTCGGTGCATCTAAGTCAGTCAATGCAATTTGTCCAATTAATCGAAGCATGTTGTAAGCAAAAAGCCCCATATGCCTGAGGGAAGACGTTTGAGGTCAAGCTCAGATTTAATTTCGCTGTGGAATTGCTCACTTGTTGCATGGTCTTTGTACAGATCGACAACTTGTTCCTCTGAACATTCAAGCGTTGTCCAATACAGCGAAAGCTCAATATCAGGGATAAGAAGCGCCTGACCATCTCGCTCTATGGTACGCACTGTCACTCGGTAGACCATTCGAACAGACTTAAATGAATCGCTCTGGTTGAACAACGATAGAGCCCAGATAGATATCCTTACCTACTCGCATTTCAATATGACGCCCATCATACTTAGCAAAATCGAGCCATTGCTCCGGCAACTCCTTACGAGGATTCCGTTTAATAATAAAGTCAGCTTCTTGGTCCAACAGTAGATTCACATTATCAGCAGCATCATTACCATCATCTAAACGTACGAGGATCGGCAGGTTCATGATGCACCACGCGTATCGAAGGCTCATGTCAATGGAATCATCCGCATTCTTTTGGACATGTGTTTTTCTCTTTCGAACTACGTTTTTCATAAATTTATATCACGGATTCAGGTTAAAGTATTGTTGATTTTAACTTATACGCTTTCGATTATGGTGTTCTGTTTTACAGAAGTCTTACGTTAATCCTATGTCGCCATCATGAGATCGGAAGAACATTTGAATGCGCAGGTTGCGATTTAACCAAAAATATAAGAAGGGCCGGCTCATCGTCAATTTAATGACTTCTGAGGCAGCCCCATTTTTTCTGATAGGATTAAACGTTCAACACAAACTTCTCAATGACATGCTTTACGCCATCCTCATTGTTGGACAACGTAACGTAGTCGGCAAGCTCCTTCAGCGCAGGCACAGCATTGCCCATTGCGACGCCGAGGCCGGCGGCTTCGATCATTTCTCGGTCATTCCAAGCATCGCCGATCGCAATCGTCTGCTCGATGGTGCAGCCGAGGTGCTCTGCCATGAAGCGAAGCGCATGGCCCTTAGTTCCCTCTTTATGCGTAAATTCCAAGTAGTGCGCCTTCGATTTCGTCATATGGACGGTATCTCCGATTAATGGCTTGAGCTCGGCAGCGATCTCATCCAGATACGCCGGTTCGTCGATCATTAGAAGCTTCGTATTCGGCTTGTCGAGCAGCGCTTCAACATCGTCGGCTACAATATATGGAATTTTGGAATTGGCGGAATAGCCTTTTGCGCGGTCGTTGTCTTCCGTTACATACAAAATATCATCTACATAAAATTGCAAATGCAGTCCTTTATCTTTGGCGAATTGATAGAGCAGCTTTGTAATGTCCGCAGGCACGCTGCGCTCGTAAAGCACTTTGCCGTCCAGCAGCGTTTTGACAAGCGAGCCTTGGTACGTAATAATCGGCACGTTCAAGTTGATTTGTTCGGCGATTTTACGGGCGGAGGCATACATGCGTCCGGTCGCGAGCGTTACGGTAACGCCTTGAGCGATCGCTTGCTCCATTGCTGCCTTCGTTCCTTCGGTTACGACCAGTTTATCGTTCAGTATAGTGTCGTCGACATCGATAGCGATTAATTTATACATAATTGCAGTCTAGCTCCTCTCTTTAACTAGCCACATTGTAACGAAAATAAAAGCGAGGTACAAGAGATTGGCAACAATAGGGTATAATGAAAACGTTGCAATGCGAATAACGTTTTTCGAGGAGGATTCATTCATGAAATTAAGATGGGGAATTATGAGCAGCGCATGGATTGCGATACATAAGGTCATTCCCGGCATCCAGCAATCCGAGCTGGGAGAGGTCACGGCGATCGCCAGCCGCGGAATTGCGAAAGCGGAGGAGGCTGCGGCTAATCTTGGCATAGCGAAAGCTTACGGATCCTATGAGGAGTTGTTGGCTGACGCCGATATTGATGCCGTCTATATTCCGCTGCCGAATCATATGCACAAAGAGTGGACGATTAAAGCGGCGGAAGCCGGCAAGCATGTGTTATGCGAGAAGCCGATTGCGCTGACCGCTGCGGAAGCGCAGGAAATGATCGATGCTTGCCGTAAGGCGGGAGTTGTTCTCGCTGAAGCGTTCATGTATCGCCATCATCCGCGTTATACGCGCATACAAGAAATTATCGCTTCCGGTGAAATCGGCGAGCTGCGGGCCATTTCCGGAGCGTTCACATTCAATAATGCTGCCGATGCGAACAATGTGCGATACAAAGCGGAATGGGGCGGCGGTTCGTTATACGACGTCGGCTGTTATCCAATCAGCGCAGCTCGCCTTTTGCTAGGCCAAGAGCCTGTTGCAGCGACGATGCATGCCTTTTTCTCGGAGCAGCATGACAATGTGGACATGATGTCCTCGGGTATACTTGAGTTTCCCGGCAATATCGCGCTAACGTTCGATTGCGGGATGTGGGCTGCCGAGCGCAATCGCTTGGAGGTGCTCGGGACGGAAGGCCGAATCGAATTGCCTAATGCGTTCGCTCCTGGCGAAAACGATCAATTTATCGTTTATGCAAAGGATGGGGAACGTGTGGAAGGTCCATTTGATTTGAATACCTATTCGCTGCAGGCAGACCGGTTTGCAAAAGTCGTTCGCGGCGAAGCGGAGCCTGCTGTCGGCGAGGACGATCCGCGTGCCGGTATGATCGTGCTGGAAGCGTGCTTGAAATCGGCTCGGACGAAATCGCGTGTGGAGCTGTAATCCCGGTCCGTTTGCTCCGTCGCCCTCAAATGAGCTACAGTAAAGAAGGACATTTAGGAAGCGGGAGTGACGGAAGTGAAATATTTTACGAATGATGTGGCTAAGCAGCGGGTAATTGCTTTTGCTATGCTTGGCGCAATACTCAGTATTGGAATCGGTTTTGGGCTTGGCTATCTGTGGATGGGCAAGCAGTATCCGATGATCAAGGAACCGGCTTTCCGCAATTTTGCCATATCTTACAATACGATTATGGACGCTTACTTAAGCGGCGCAGAGCCGGATGAGCTGTTAAACGGGGCGTCGGAAGGTATGGTTGCCTCGCTTGAGGATCCTTACTCGAGGTATCTGATAAAAGAAGCAGGCGACGCTTACACGCAAGGGTACGAGGGCGAGTTTTCCGGGGTCGGAGCAACGGTAAGAGAAGAAGACGGCCAGTTTGTCGTCACTGAGCTTACGAAGGGAGCGCCCGCTGAGCGGGGCGGCGTTAAACCGGAGGACATCATTACCGCGGTCGATGGGGATAAAATAGCAGGCAAGTCGTTCGAGGATTTGATCGGACTGCTGAGAGGCGAGGAAGGAACGGAAGTGAAGCTGACGCTGCAGCGCGGCAATCAAGCCGAACCAATCGAAATCAAGCTGGTCCGCGAAGCGATTCCGGTACATACGGTTACATCCGAGATGCTGGAGGACGGCGTAGGCCATATTACGATCAGCCGATTTGCTCAAAAAACAGGCGACGAGTTTAAGGAAGCAGCCGATGCGCTGCAACAACAAGGAATGAACAAGCTGCTGCTTGATCTGCGTTCCAATCCGGGCGGCCTTCTGCAATCGACGCTGGAAATCGCTAATCAGCTGGTGCCGAAGGATAAAACCGTTCTTCAAGTTGTGTACAAAAATGAGCGTAAGATCATTACGTATAAGTCGAAGCAGGAGAAAGAATGGACCATCCCGATCGTTGTGCTTGTCAACGGGCAATCGGCCAGCGCGAGCGAGGTGCTGACTGCGGCATTGAAAGAATCGGCGGGAGCGACTGTCGTTGGCGAGAAAACGTATGGCAAAGGGGTCGTGCAAGCTTTTCAGCAGTTTAAAGACGGCTCGGTGCTAAGTTTGACAGAGGCACAGTGGAAAACGCCCGGCGGCACCTGGATTCACAAAGCAGGGGTTGCACCGGATATCGAAGTCACTCTGCCTGCGTATGCATCGCTTCGTCCGCTGCCGCTTGGCAGCGAGATGAAATCGGGCAGCTATGGAGAAGATGTCAAAACGCTGCAAACGATGCTTGAGGTGCTGGGCTATACGCCGACAGGGAGGGAAGGACTCTTCGAAGCGGAGACGGAGGATGCGCTGCGCCGCTTCCAAGCTGATGAGATGCTGCCGGTCAACGGCCTCTACAACGATAAGACGGCATATCGCATTTTGGAGCGGCTGAAAGAAAAGCTCGAGAATGAGGACACGCAGCTGCTAAAAGGACTAGAAGTGCTAAAAAAATAGACGATTTCCCTCGCCCAGCTATTGACATCGGGAATGATAATTAATATCATTTGAGATGTGGTCATTACGCCGACACAGATAGCGGCTCCGAGGTGAATGGAATGAAAATTAAGTATTGTACGCGCAATATGAAAAACAACGGGACAAAACCGGTTTACAAATCGATGAAATCGAAATTTCCCGATGTTAAGATGAAGAAGAAAGATTGCCTCGGAAACTGTAAAACATGTAAAAATGCCTGCTTTGTCATGATCAAATCAGATACAGTCAGCGCGTCGTCGGCGGATAAATTGTATAAAGAATTGAAACGAATGATCGGTTAATTTCGTTTCATATTGGATAAATTTACAGGGGGTGGCTTTTGCCGCCCCTTATAGTTGTGTTAGAATAAGAATAATTCTAGAAAGCAGAGGTGCATAGCGATGAATGATAAATTAGCTCAAGCTCTAAACGATCAAATGAACTTTGAATTCTATTCGGCGCATGTGTATCTAGCGATGGCTGCATACTGTTCGGACGAAAGCCTGGACGGATTTGCCAATTTCTTTATCATTCAGGCTGAAGAAGAACGTTTTCATGCGATGAAAATATACAAGTTCCTGAACGATCGCAATCGCCGCGCTACGCTTACCGCGCTGGGCGAGCCTAAGAACGAGTACGATTCGATGCTGGACGCGTTCGAGCACGGTTACGCGCACGAGCAACAAAATACGAAACGCTTCTACGACCTTGCGGACTTGGCGTTGAACGAGCGCGAGCATGCGACGATGTACTTCCTGAAATGGTTCATCGACGAGCAGGTTGAAGAGGAAGCATTGTTCGACGGCATCATCCAGAAGCTGAAACGGATCGAGAAGGACAGCAACGCATTCTACATGCTGGACGCCGAATTTGCATCGCGCACGTTTGTGGCTCCGGCTGAATAAGACAAGATAACAAAAGGAATGGCTCCGCTTTTGGGGATCCATTCCTTTTGTTTTTGCTGCTGCTAGACCGCTTGTGAGTCAGTTTTTCGTCCAACTGGGGCTGCAGTTTTGGTTGCTTTGGTCATTAGCGAAGCTTGTTCGCAAAATAGCGAAAGGAAATTCGTTGTACAGCACGGTTTGCTGCAGGTTGAGAACAGCAGGGAAGCTAGATTCGCTATTCGAGAAAGCGAATTCTTTAATAGCGAATTTAGCTTCGTTAATGCCGCGTACGTCTCGGATTCGAGTACAAAGAGCGAAATTAGTTTCGTTAAACAGCGAACCGGGTTCGCTGATCGCGGGACGGAAAGATCGAACCGAGCACCCCGAGTACCCCGAGCACTCCGATCGAACCGAGCACCCCATCTGCCCCCTGGGCAAACGTACGGATCCAGCAAGTGTACCGAACGGCATTTGCGAATCAGTCGTACGCCGAGATCAGAAATGGCGATACGGCAGCGGGCTTGCCCCGATAATAGGCCGGAGAGCTGATATACAGCTCTTCCTGCGCCCTAGTGACGGCGACGTAAGCGAGTCGTCTTTCTTCCTCCAGCGCCGCTTCGGCTTTGTTGTCGCCGGTTTGCAGCGCGCTGCGGTCATTGTTCTTCTCGACGGCCAGCGCGGAGCTGTGCGGCAGGATGCCCTCGGAGAAGCCGCAGACGAACACGACCGGGAATTCGAGCCCCTTTGATTTGTGGATCGTCATAAAATTAACGGCGTCCGCATTGCGGCTGTCGAGCTTCAACAGCTTCATCTCATCTCGCTTGGCGGCGATTTCGTCGATAAAAGCGAGGAACGGCTCGATCCGTTCGAATCGTTTGGCGGCTGCTTCCAGCTCGTCGAGCATTTCTTTCAGCGATTCCTTATGCTCAGTCAATGAGGCTGTCCCTCTCCCGGCCTCAAGAAACTGATCGTAAAAGCTGGTTCGCAGCATTCGGATCGCCATGTCCGGACGCATCGTTTCAAGCGAGCGGATCAGCTTTATCCGTTCTTTAATTTTTTCTTTATGAAACTCCTTGATCATCGGAAAACGGGTCAAATGGATGAGCGGCCATTTTTTCGCCTGCTTCTTCTCCTCGTTCCATATGAAGTTCATCGCTTGCTCCGGGCTGACATAAAGCGTAGCGAGCATCATCTCCATGGCATCGAAATTGCGGCGCTCCAATGACAGTCGAAGATGCGCGATGACTGGCCTGATGATCGCTTGCTCGTAGAACGAATCGCCGCCGCCGTAGTCGATAAACGGCACTTGGCGCAGGACAAGCTGGTCGAACACCGCCCGGCTGCTGCTCGCTGTGCGAAACAGAACGGCGATGTCGCCATATCGGCAAGCGCCTTTGGCTTGCTTCGCCAGTATAGTGCCGACAATGAGCTCTGCCTCGTCATCGGAATTGCCCGGCCGGGCAAAAACAGGCGGCGTTCCGTGCGGCTTGGCGGTTTGCAGCGTTTTGCTTCTGCGCCGCTTGTTATGGCGGATGACGGCGTTGCCAAGGCCGACGATTCCGGAGCCGGAGCGGTAATTGACGTCCAGCACGACGCTCGTTGCGCCGGGGAACTGCTTCTCAAAGTTCAAAATGTAATCGTTGCGCGCGCCGTTGAACGAGTAGATCGTCTGATCGTCGTCGCCGACAACCATTAGATTGCGGCGTGGTTCAACGAGCAGCTTGATCAATTCATATTGGACTTTATTGGTATCCTGAAACTCGTCGATCATGATGTAGCGGAATCGGTTGCGAAGCGATTGCAGCAGCCGTTCGTCTTGCAGCAGCAGCTTATAGGCGTAGAGCAGCATATCGTCATAATCGATCAAATGGGCTTCGTTTTTCCATGTCTCATACAGCTGGAACAGCCCTTTCAGTTGCTGTTCTTCCTCGGTTGATTCCGGCAATTCGCCGACTTCGACCAGCTCCAGCTTGTACGCAGACAGCATTGCTATAAGCGTCTCCGGCTGATACGTATCATGCAAATTGCGCTCGCGCAGCAGCTTCTTAAAAAAGATTTGTTTGCGGCCGCTTTCGCCCAAAATCGTCTGTTTGAAGCCGTTGCGCCGCAACAGCAGCAGGCAGAAGGCGTGAAATGTGCGCGCCTCGATAGCAGATGCTGCGCTCTCGCCAATATGAGGGAGCCGGGCAATCCGCTCCTTCATTTCCTCGGCCGCTTTTTTCGAGAAGGTCATGAGCAGCAGCTGATGCGGCTGCACGCCGCGCACGGACAACAAATAGCCCGTGCGGCACACGAGCACGGACGTTTTGCCGGAGCCGGCTCCCGCAAGTGTCAGCAAAGGGCCGTCCGAATGACGGACAGCGGCGATTTGCCGCTCATTGAGCCGAATGCCGGCAGCTTCCAGCGACCGAAAATAGGCGGAGTCATTGTCCCCAGCCGGTACAAGCTGTTCGCTAGTGCGTGCAGAGGCTTGTACGGCAGCCGTGTAGTTTTTATTTGCAATGCCGAATGGACGTTTGAAATACGTATACTGGTTTGTCCCTTTTTGATTCGTCGTCATATAATGTGATCACCTACTCGATTATAGCACGGCAAGCAAGGCTGCGATGCGAAAGGCGCAACACTTTTTGAAACTTGGATAAAATAAACAGCAAATAGAGAGGGGCTGACTAGAAAATGATACAGGCTGCCGAGAAAGAAGACGGCGCGGAGGTGATGCCGTTGCTGCACGCGGCGATCGGTTCGATCGCATGCTCCCTTGCAGGGGTGGACGATGAAGCCGAAGCGATGGGCATCCTTGCCGTATTTTACGAGCAGGAAGGAAATCGGATAAGTTACCAGAATGTTATAGTGGATAAGCATGACGGCGTAATTACGGGCATTCTGGTCTGCTACGGCGGCGACGATGCGGCAGCGCTTGACCGGCCCTTCATCGAACGGATCGAGCTGGAAACGGGACGGATTGGCTACTCGATTACGCAGGAAACGCAGCCCGGTGAATTTTATTTGGATTCGATCGCCGTAGATGAGCAATATCAGGGAATGGGCATTGCCAAAGCGCTGATGGCCGCGTTCGAAGCCAAAGCGATTGAGGCCGGCTACAGCCTGGTTTCGCTAATCGTCGAGGAATACAACGAACGGGCACATGCATTATATGTAAAGATGGGCTATGTCGAGGACGGAGTGCTTGAGGTCAGCGGACATGTGTACAAACGGATGGTGAAAAGGCCAATGGCAGCGGAAGAAGTCGATTAGCGCAAAAAAAGAGGAGAGTGGCAAAGGTGAACGAGAGCACCTTCGGGAAAAAAGCGGCGTACAGCGCCGGCAATTTATCCGTCAATCTTATCGCGCAGGCTTTTGCAACGTACATTGTTTTTTATTATGTGGATGTGCTTGGCGTCAGACCCTATTTGATTTCGTTAGCCATGGTCATTCACGGTATCGTAAACGCCTTGCTTAACCCGTTGTTCGGTTACTTGTCCGACCGGACCAAATCGCGCTGGGGCCGACGATTTCCGTATATGCTGTTTGGCATCGTGCCGCTGGCTGCGCTGTTTACCGTGATCTGGTTTCCCGTTGGCGAAGGCATGGCGCTATTCTGGTATTTTCTAATGATCATCTTAGTGTTTGATGTTCTGTTCGTAATGGTGGTGCTTAACTATTCCGCGCTGTTTCCGGAGCTGTTCGTTACGATCAAGGAGCGGGCGGCCGTATCCTCCTGGCGGCAAATGTTCGGCATCATCGGGATGATTATTGGAGTTGCGCTGCCTCCGCTCGTTTACAGCGAGCTTGGCTGGGGAGTAATGGGTGTTGTTTTCGCGGCGATCGCGCTCGTGTTTTTCTGCGTCATGCTGACCGGAAGCAAGGAGCGCGGCACCGCGCCGGAAGCGACGATACCTTTCGTTCAAGCGATTAAATATACGTTTGCCAATAAAGCGTTCGTCTGCTATGTCATCGGAAGCTTTCTCGTTCAATTCACCTTTGCGATGCTGCCTGCGATGATCCCGTTTTTTACGAAGTATGTGCTTAGCGCATCTGAAGATAAAAGTACCATTTTGCTCGGAGCGATATTCGTTGTTGCGCTTCCGTTCGTCTATATATGGGGCAAACTTGTGCAGCGCTGGGGTCCGAGAAAAACGATTATCGTTGCGGTCCTCTGCTACATGGCGGCATTGCTTCCGTTTCTGTTCGTGACAAGCGTGGCTGCTGCAGCTGTGACGGCAGGGCTTGTCGGCGTCGGTCTGGCCGGATTGATGGTGCTGCTAGAAATTATGCTGTCCGAGGTCATTGACGAGGACGAGAAGCGAACGAAGGAACGGCGCGAAGGGATATATTTCGGAATGAACGGCTTTATCGTTCGCTGGGGCGTTTCTTTGCAAGCGCTTACGTCCGGGGCCGTGCTGGAATCGACCGGCTACGTTAAGGATGCGGCGCATCAAACTTCCGCAGCCCTATTTGGCTTTCGCGCAATGCTCGGCCTTATCCCGGCCGTTGCGCTGCTGCTTGCCGTCTTATTTTTCTACCTATATCCGATTCGAAAAAAATAACTACTGCATATACCAGAGAAGTCTGTGATCGAGCGGCTTTCCGGGCTTACGCTTCTCCTCCCCGCTTTGCCAATTGCCGCCAGTGGCTTGCGCCAGTCGGATGACGACATTCGTGCCGTTGGACTGTTTAAGCAGCATGTAACCGAAGCGTTTCTTTTCGTTTAAAAAAATGATCGGGTAAACGGTATTTTTGAACATCGTCTTCCGTTCGTTATCCGGATTGGCGGGTAGAAGCTCCTCGATGGCTAGCTTGCCGCGCGCGACAAGGGGCAGCAGCTCTTTGCGGCGCTCGGCGGCGAACAGCAGCTGCTTGAATTCGTATTTTTGCGCGTGGCGAAGCTCAAGCTGGAAGGCGGCTTGAACGTCTGCGACCAGCTCGTTTTTAAATTGATCCAGCTTGAGCTGCCAATCGTCGCCGTTATGCAAATAACGAATGAGCTTTGGGGCTTGCCGCGGAACAGCGCTGGAGGATGGATCGATACGGAACGTTATAAGATCCTGTCCGTACGGCGGATTGTGAGCGTGCTGAAACGTTGTGACAACTGCGGTAAGCAGTGTCGGATACGGCCGGGATATGCTCTCAACCATGTAGGGCATTCGCTCGCTGTAATAAAACGCGACGGCAGAGCTGATGCTTGGCTCCAGCCAATCGGCGAGCGCCTGCTGAGCATCGGTCGAGAGGGCTGTTTCGGCTGGAACTGACGGCATCCGCATAAGGAGCAGAAACAATATAAGAATTATGGCCGTATAAAGCTTCATCGGATGAATCACTCCTATTCGGAACAAATGGATGATTTCGACAGTCAACCATATCGTTCCCGCTCGGCAAGGCAACCATTCGCCAA
The DNA here is from genome assembly GCF_009737085.1 of Paenibacillus sp. NEAU-GSW1. Taxonomy (GTDB): domain Bacteria; phylum Bacillota; class Bacilli; order Paenibacillales; family Paenibacillaceae; genus Pristimantibacillus. The sequence goes on along the minus strand of NZ_WOVL01000021.1, from coordinate 68,529 downwards.
TTTCCGCTTTATAAAAGGAGCATTTCCGCCGATGTATTAATATTATAGGATTCAATTATGAGGAGAAATGGATTGCGATGAAGCTGATGCCGGCGGCATGGAGAACGACAAATTTGTTTTTGAAGCAGCTTGAAGCGGGAGAAATAGAAGAAGTGCAGGAAGTGTATCGTTCCAGCGTATCGCTGGGCGAATGGGTGGGCCATGAGTATAACTCCGAGCTCGTGCGCAACTCGTTCGAGAACGGGGATTTGCCTCCCGGCGGAGCGAAGGATAACTTCTCGATGCAAGCGATACGCCATGAAGCGAGAAATGAAATTATTGGCTTTATAAGTATGTACCACGGATATCCGAATGAGGGCTCGATTTATATTTCCTATATGGGGTTTGGAGCAGCATCCCAGAAAAAAGGCTGCGGACAGGAGTTAACCAGACAGCTGGTCGTTGAAGCGCGGCGGCTTGGGTATTCGGAGCTTCGAGTGAACGTTTCGTTGAAAAATTGGCCGGCGCTTCGTTTCTGGACGCAAGCGGGCTTTAATCAGATTAGCGGAATTTTCGGGGATAAGGTCATTTCCGACGATCATTTCGCGGATATTGAGCTTGTGAATGAATTGTCTTAACGGGATCGCTCAACGCATTTTTTACATATACAGGACAAGCCTTTCTCGGATTCGGGCACTTGCCCCAGAAGCTGCTTCGAAAAATGCTCGTTCATACACCAGCAGGTTTCGGATAAACCGGCCTCTTCGTAGCTGCAGACATGGTTTTCTCCGCAAATAGGACATTTCATAGGAAGTCTCCTTTAGTAGTCGATGAACTCCATTATAACATGAAGCGAATTCGGAAATTGAGAAACAACCGTTTACCTGCGCACATATCTGGTTTATAATTATATCTAGATTAAAATGATTATAATTTCTTGGAATACGGACGGGAAGCAGGTGAGATTCGAGTTATGCAAAAGGAAGTGCAATTGGAGCTTGATACGATTAATCGCCAATTGAAGACAAAAGGGTTCAAGCTGACCGCGCAGCGGGAGGCGACAGTTCGCGTCCTGTTGGAATACGAGAAGGATCATTTGAGCGCGGAAGAAGTTTTTCTGCTGGTGAAAGATGCTTATCCGGAAATCGGTCTTGCGACTGTCTATCGTACATTGGAGCTGCTCAGCGAGCTGCATATCGTGACAAAAGTAAATTTTGGCGACGGCGTAGCGCGATACGATTTGCGAAGCGCTGACCAGCCGCATCACCATCATCATCTCATTTGCACGCAATGCGGCAATGTGGAGGAGATTAAAGAGGATTGGCTGCTTCCGCTGGAAAACCGCGTATTGTCGGAATTCGGTTTTACCGTCCTCGACCATCGCTTGGATTTCCAAGGCGTTTGCCGGGAATGCAAGGCGAAGGAACAAACGAGAGCGGTATAACAGGTCTATTATAAATGGAGAAGCTCAGCCCCGACGGGGCTGAGCTTCTTTTGCTGAAGCGGCTGACTTACACGCACGGCCTTCCGTTTATGTAGTAGCTGTCCTCTCGATAGGTGCGGAAAGCAACCTCGGATTCCGCGATGCCGATCTCCTGCAAAGACTGCGTGACCGCCTCGGCAAATCGGTTTCTAACCTCTGTTCCGCGCTCGAACCAGCCTACCTCGACGAAGGGGTAGGATCTGCCGTCCTTTTGTCCGCCAAAGATCGAAACGGTCTGAACGCAATCCATTGTGAAATTATCAGTTCCGCATTCGCAAATAGCTGCCAGCCGGACAGCCAGCTTCTCGCTTACGGATAGAAGCTGTTCTGTTGGTACGCCCCGAAAAAGTAATTGCGGCATTCTCATTCCTCCTTAGATTAGGATCTTTGAGCGAAGCTCAAAGTCACACCTTATCAAAGAATACTTGAATTGCGCCTCTGTTGAAAGCAATGTATCCTAAAACAAGAATTGCTAAGCTTTCAGGAAAACAATGGAGGGGTGCGGAAGTGAGCGGGATTAGCAAAAAATACGCCATTGGCGTCGATATAGGCACAACCAGCACGAAAGCGGTACTTTTTACGATTGACGGCAAAGTGAAGGCCAACCATACGGTTGGCTACCCGCTTCATTCGCCGTCGCCGGCAGCGGCGGAGCAGGACCCGGATGAAATTTTCGACGCCGTAATCGAGTCAATTAAGCTAGCTGTTGCGAAGAGCGGCGCTAAGCCGGGCGAAGTCGCGTTTGCCGCGTTCAGCTCGGCGATGCACAGCGTCATTGCGGTAGACCGCGACGGAAAGCCGCTCACGCGAAGCATAACATGGGCAGACAACCGCAGCGCCCATTGGACAGCCGTTATTCGAAACGAATGGAACGGACTTGCCGTATACCGGCGGACCGGAACGCCGATCCATCCGATGTCGCCGCTTTCGAAGCTCGCTTGGCTGCGACACGACCATCAGGAACTGTTTGAGCGTGCCTATAAATTTATCTCGATCAAAGAATATGTTCTGCACAAGCTGTTTGGCCGTTACGTCATTGACTATTCCATTGCTTCAACGACGGGGCTGTTTAACTTGGAGCGGCTGGACTGGGATGAAGAAGCGCTGCGCATAGCCGGGGTTACGTCTGAACAGCTGTCCGAGCCGGTACCGGCTACTTATAAGCTTGAAGGGTTGTCAGCAGATTTTGCCGCTCGCACGGGCTTGGATGCTGGAACGCCTTTTGTAATCGGGGCCAGCGACGGCGTGCTTTCCAATCTTGGCGTCAACGCCGTTAAGCCTGGCGAGGTTGCCATTACGATTGGCACAAGCGGCGCCATCCGGGCCGTATCGGATCGGCCGGTCACCGATCCTGCCGGCAGAACGTTCTGCTATGCGCTTGCTGACAACAAGTGGGTAATTGGCGGACCGGTCAATAACGGCGGGATGATTCTTAGCTGGGCCCATGATCGGCTGGGAGCAACGGAGATCATGGATGCGCAGAGGAGCGGCAGAGATTCGTTTGAATTGCTGACGGAGCTGGCGGCTAAAGCGCCGGCAGGCTCGGAAGGCTTGCTGTTCCATCCGTATTTGTCTGGCGAACGCGCGCCGTTATGGGACTCGAATGCCCGAGGATCCTATTTCGGCCTTACGCTGCGCCATCAGCGCGAACATATGGTGCGGGCCGTTATGGAGGGCGTGATTTTCAATCTCCATCATGTATGGACAGCGCTTGAAGAGATGATAGGGAAGCCGTCCAGCATCCAGGCGACCGGCGGCTTTGCCCGTTCCGAGCTTTGGCGCCAGATCATGGCCGATATTTTTGACCACGAGATTCGAGTGCCTGAAAGCTATGAAAGCTCATGCCTTGGCGCAGTAGTGATCGGCCTATACAGTCTGGGCATTGCGGATTCGCTTGATATTGCCGGGGAAATGGTCGGCTCGTCACGTGTGCACGTTCCGGAGGCGGACAATGCCGCCGTTTACCGTGAGCTTGGGCCGATTTACAGGCGCGTATCCGCGCTGCTGTCTGAAGAGTACGCGGCGATCGCCGATTTCCAGAGCAAGTTCAGCGGGTAAGGACGGATTTGGCCTTACAACATTACAAACGTCCACCTCAGCCAGCTGTAAGGCCAATTTCGGCTTAACCGGCAGCGTATACCCTCGAGATTGACTGTTTGCAGCCTGTGTAAGACCAAATTTGGCTTTATCTCCTTGCAAGTGACTATCTGAGCTAGTTGTAAGGCCAGTTTCGGCTTTACAAGATCGCGGAGGCCTAAAGTGTGACAGTGAATCGTTTGTAATGTGCGCTTCTTGATCGAATTAAACCCCGGCAGGGTCATATTCGGTTGTGGCAGCGTACGCGCCGAGGGGGCCAACAATGTATGAGGAATAAGGGCTGGTCCCAGAAATCATCTGTGATGATGATTTTTGGACCGGCCCTTTCTGCGTTGTCACATCATGAATAACGCCAATTCTCGATTGAATTTCTTTATTTCACAATAGAAAACCCCTATTAGCGTAAAGGCGGACCGGGGTGTTACACTCTTCCATAATAAAGTTGATAAAACCGCTAGGAATTATAAGAAAAGAAAAGCGATAGAGGAGGATATTCATTATGGCTAAAAAACGTCAATTAAAGCTAGGTGCTGCATTGCACGGAGTAGGCGGAAATATTTCAGGCTGGCGCCATCCCGAAGCCAAAGCCGATGCGAGCGTTAATTTCGCGCATTACAAGCAGCAAGCGCAAAAAGCGGAGGCGGGCAAATTCGATTTTGTGTTTATTGCAGACGGTCTTTACATAAACGAGAAATCGCTGCCCCACTTTTTGAACCGCTTCGAGCCGTTGACCGTGCTGTCGGGACTCGCTGCCGTCACCTCGCATATTGGCGTCGTCGGCACGCTTTCCACTTCCTATAGCGAGCCGTTTACAGTTGCGCGGCAGTTCGCTTCTCTTGACCACATCAGCCGCGGCCGGGCAGGCTGGAATGTCGTTACGTCTCCGCTTGAAGCATCCGCGCGAAATTTCAGCAAGAAAGAGCACCCGGATCATCCGAAACGCTATCGCATCGCAACTGAATATCTTGAGGTGACTCGCGGCTTATGGGATTCCTGGGAGGACGACGCCTTTGTTCGCGACAAAGAGTCCGGCGTATTCTTCGATCCGGAGAAGCTTCACCGTTTGAACCATGAAGGGGAGTTTTTCTCAGTTCAAGGTCCGCTTAATATCGCAAGATCGAAGCAAGGCCATCCTGTCGTTTTTCAAGCCGGCTCCTCTGAGGACGGAAAATCGCTTGCCGCAAAGGGCGCGGACGCTGTTTTCACTCATTACGAGTCGTTGGAGCAAGGCAAGCAATTTTATGCGGACGTAAAAAGCAGAGCGGAGGCGCAAGGCCGCTCCCGCGCTGAAATTGTCATTCTTCCCGGAATCGGGCCGATAATTGGCGCAACGGCGGAAGAAGCAGAAGCGAAATACGCCCAGCTTGCGAACTTGGTGGACATCGACCGTGCGCTTAATTATCTCGGACGGTATTACGAGCATCATGATTTCTCGCAATATCCGCTGGATGAGCCGTTCCCGGATCTGGGAGAGCTCGGGCAAAACAGCTTCCGCAGCACGACGGATCGCATAAAAAGGAATGCCGCCCAGAAAGGCTTGACGCTGCGCCAGGTTGCGCTTGAGGAAACGACGCCTCGCCCGATTTTTATCGGTACGCCGGAACATGTGGCAGATTTGATTCAGCAATGGTTCGAAGAGGGAGCGGCGGACGGCTTCATTATCGGCAATGCCGTTCCGAACGGTTTGGATGAATTTGTTGAACAGGTCGTGCCGCTGTTGCAGCAGCGAGGTTTGTTCCGCGAGGAGTATGAGCGTGATACGCTGCGCGGTCATCTGGGAATTCCAGTTCCTCAAAACCGTTACACGCGGCAAAGAGAAGAAATAACGGGGTAGCTTTGGCGAAAGTTGCCTCCATTTATTAATTACAGATAGGGGAAATGGACGATGACAAGGATTCAAAAAAGAAGCTGGTTTTCATATTCGGCCATCGTGTTGGCTATTGCTGTGGCTCTTACAGGATGCAGTTCGTCCAAAGGAAGCAGCGGCGGCGCTGAATCCGGATCGAAGGCTGCAGAAACGACGGCGGCTCCCGTACAAGGCGGCGAATTGACCTATGCGCTCGCAACTTCGCCTATTTCGCTTGATCCGCATACGAACGGACTTGCGGTTGGCGTGCGAGTTATTAATAACGTATTCGACAGCCTGGTAGTCCAATTGCCGGACGGTTCGGTTAAACCGTGGCTCGCCAAATCGTGGACGGTGTCGGAGGACGGCCTTACTTACACCTTCAAGCTGCGCGACGACGTCAAGTTCCATGACGGCACGCCGTTTAATGCGGAAGCGGTCAAATTCAACTTCGATCGGGTTATCGATCCGGCTACGAAAGCTTCTAATGCGCTCGCGCTAATTCAGCCGTACAAATCTTCAAAAGTTATTGACGATTATACGGTCGAGGTTCAGCTTGGGTCGCCTTCACAAGCTTTCTTGCGCAATCTCGGGCAGGGTACGCTTGGCATCGTCTCGCCTACTGCCGCTAAAAAATACGGTGAGCAATTTAGTAAAAACCCGGTCGGCTCCGGTCCGTTCAAGTTCGTGAAATGGGAGGAGAACGCGCAAATCGTCATCGAGCGCAATCCCGACTATAAATGGGCGAACGAAACGGCGGTCAATCAAGGAGCGCCATATCTGGACACAATCAGCTTCAAAATCGTGCCGGAGGAAGCGACCCGGATCGGCAGCGTTAAAAGCGGCCAGGTGCTTGCGGGCGAAACGGTGCCGCCGCAAAATATTGTCTCGATCAAGCAGGATTCGAAGTTCCAATTGCTGTCCACGAATACGGGCGGCTTGCCTTACACGCTCTTTATTAATCAGCGGAAAGCGCCTTGGAACGAGCTCAAGGTGCGGCAGGCGCTTCAATCGGCAATTGATGTCGGCTCAATCGTCAAATCGCTTTACTTGGGAACGTACGAGCAAGCTTGGTCTCCGCTTGCGCCAAGCACGCTTGGCTATGACAAATCGCTGGAAGGCGGCGTAAAGCCGGATTTGGACCAAGCGAATAAATGGCTCGATGAAGCGGGATGGGCGCGCGGCGCGGACGGCATCCGCGAGAAGAATGGGAAAAAACTGACGCTTCATTACTTGGACGGATCGCCGAACCGCGAGAAGCGCAATGACATTGCGGCGATCGTCCAGCAACAGCTGAAAGAAATCGGCATTGATGTTCAAGTCGACATTACGAAAGATATTGCGACGAAGGTATTCGTTAATGACGATTATGATATTTACGGCAACAGCCAAGTGAATTCGGACCCGAATGCGCTCTACCAGTTCTATCATACGCCTGCGGCCGGAGCGAGACTGACGTTAAGCGGTTATTCCAATCCGGAGCTCGACAAGCTGCTTGAGCAAGGCGCTGTAGAGAAAGATGAAGCGAAGCGGATCGACATCTACAAGCAAGCGCAGCATCATATTATCGATAACGCGATCATCATTCCGATCTATGTGTTCCCGTATACGATTGCGGCAGCCAATAGCGTGCAAGGCTTAAAGCTGGACGCGCTTGCGTATCCGCGGTTCAACGATACGTTTATAGCCAAATAAACCGGCGAAGGGGGTGCGGCCCCGTGGTTAAATCCATTTTTATACGGCTCTATACTTCACTGCTTGTCATCTTTGGCACAATGGTCGTCGTATTCGTCATTTTGAATGTGCTTCCCGGCGATCCGGCGCTTCTGATGCTGGATCCGGCGGAGGCCACGCCTGAGATGATTGCCAATATGCGCCATCAGATGGGACTGGATCGGCCGTTCTATATTCGTTTTGGCGAGTATTTCGGAAATGTGCTGCAAGGCGATTTCGGCAATTCGATGCTGAACAGCGAACCGGTGCTGCCGAAAATTATCGAGCATTTCCCGGCGACGCTATCGCTTACCCTGTTCAGCGCGGCGATCTCGACAGCTGTCGGCATCGCACTTGGCGTGCTGTCGGCGATTCACCGCAACGGCCCTATTGATCTTATCGCCCGTCTGGTTGGTCTGTTTGGCATTTCAATGCCGACCTTCTGGTCCGGTATTCTGCTTATTCTTATTTTCTCCATCTCGCTTGGTTGGCTCCCGGCGATGGGCTCGGACGGCTTTAGATCGCTCATACTGCCGTCAGTAACGCTGGGTCTTGTCGGAGCGGGCTTTATTGTCCGCATGGTACGCACAAGCATGCTTGACGTTATCAACGAGCCCTTCATTGTCACGCTGCGATCGAAAGGGTTGTCGGAGCGGGCCGTCATGTACCGGCATGCGCTCCGAAACGCTCTCATTCCTGCGGTAACGATGATCGGAATGATCGTCGGCGAATTGCTTGCCGGAGCGGTTGTGATTGAAACGGTATTTTCGCGCCAAGGCATCGGACGAATAATCGCGGATGCGATTATGGCGAAGGATTTGCCGGTGGTGCAGGGCGTAGTTTTTTTCTCAGCCATCGTCTACATCGCAGTCAATTTGCTGGTCGACATCTCGTATAGCGCAATCGACCCTCGCGTTAGAAGGGAGCATTGAAAGGAGAGGTCATTTCTATGAAGGAAGCTGCAGTTGCAGCGAACCGCAGTGTCGCGCTGCCTCGAAAAAAGCTTTTCCGTCTCCCAGTCTGGAAAAGAAGGACGCTTTCAGCTGCCGATTTATTCGTCTACGGAGCCGTGGCGTCCGTGCTGTTCATCGTGCTTTGCGCGCTGGCTCCTCAATGGATTGCGCCTTTCTCGCCAACGGAGATGAAGGCGGACCGCGTGTTGCTGGCGCCTACTTGGCAGCATCTGTTCGGTACGGACTATTTTGGCCGCGATGTATTTAGTGTCGTCGTGTACGGAAGTCGGGATTCGTTAATCATTGGCGTAGTCTCGGTCTTGATTGGCAGTGTTGCCGGAGGGTTGATCGGTGCGCTGTCCGGATATATCGGCGGCATCGTAGATACGGCATTGATGCGTTTTATCGACGTATTGATGACGATACCCGGCGTTCTGCTTGCGCTCGCTATCGCGGCGGCGCTTGGGCCAAGTTTGACGAATGTTGTGTTGTCTGTAGCTGCGGCAGCCGTTCCAGGCTATGCGAGAGTGATGCGGGGCACGATCTTGAGCATAAAAGGCCGTGCTTACATTACCGCTTCGCGTTCGATCGGGACGTCAGGCTTCGCGATTTTCTGGCGGCATGTGCTGCCTAATTCGCTTTCTCCGTTGTTCGTAATGGCTGCGATTGGCATCGGCTCCTCCATATTGACCGGCTCGGGTTTAAGCTTTCTGGGTCTCGGAACGATTAAGGAGATTCCAGATTGGGGCGCGCTGCTCTCTCAAGGAAGAGGCTATTTAACGGTTGCATGGTGGATTTGCACGTTTCCGGGGCTAGCGATTACATTGTTCGTATTATCCATTAATCTATTGGGCGACCGCATTCGCGATCATTTGGATCCGAAGCGGAGCCGGGCATAACAGAGCTTAAGGACAGGAGGGGAAACGATATGCGCCAGCTTCTCGAAATCGATCGGTTATCGGTCGATTTTACGACAAAGAACGGACTACTCAAAGCTATTTCGGACGTAACGCTTCGGATTAGCGCGGGCGAGACCGTATGCCTTGTAGGCGAATCCGGCAGCGGCAAGACGATTGCGTCGAAATCGATCATGCGATTGATTGATTACGAGAACGGCGTCATTTCGGGCGGTTCGATTATGCTGGATGGGATCGATATTTCCTCTATGCCGCAAAAGGATTTGCAGACGCTGCGAGGCAAGCGGATGGCTATGGTATTTCAAGAGCCGATGGCGGCCTTTGATCCGGTATTTACGATCGGCAGCCAGATTGTAGAAACGATTGTCCGCCATAAACAGCGGTCCCGTCGCGATGCGCAGGCGCACGCCGTCTACTTGCTGCGCCGTGTCGGCATTCCGGAGCCGGAAGTGCGAATGAAGCAATATCCTAACGAGTTGTCCGGCGGCATGCTGCAGCGGGCAATGATCGCGATGGCGCTTGCATGCGGGCCGGAGCTTCTTATTGCCGACGAGCCGACGACTGCGCTTGACGTTACGATCCAAGCGCAAATATTGCAGCTCCTTCAGGAATTGAAACAGGAGTTCAAGATGGCGATTTTGCTCGTCACGCACGATATGGGCATCGCAGCGGAGATGGCAGACCGAATCATCGTCATGTATGCCGGGCAAGTGGTTGAGCAAGCGACCGCCGTCCAGCTTTTTGAGCAGCCGCATCACCCTTATACGAGAGGTTTGCTGCAATCGATTACGACGCTGGAGAGCGACCGCAGCGCGAAGCTGTACTCGATCGACGGCTCCATTCCGAGCTTATCCGCCCTTCCGACGGGCTGCCGGTTTCACCCTCGCTGCCCTTATGCGACGGAGCAATGCGTGACGGAAAACCCGCCGCTGCAAGAGGTAAACGGGCGTTTTGCCGCATGCTGGCATTCGGCAAGGCTGACGGAATCGGAGGAATGGAAATTCGGCAGATGGAGAGAGGCGGCGGGGGCCGTGACGGTAAATGAAGCAAGCACTGATCCGGCATCGGCGGCTATTGCGCTCGAAGATACGGGTCATGAAGCCGTTCAAACGCTGTTTCAAATTGAAGGGCTTTCGAAATATTATCCGATTCGCGGCAGCTTGTTCAACCGAAAGGGCTCGTCTATTAGAGCAGTCGAGGACGTCTCGTTTACGATTCGCAAGGGCGAAACGTTCGGACTGGTTGGAGAATCGGGAAGCGGGAAGTCTACGCTGGGCAGAGTGCTGCTCCAGCTGGAGCAGGCGACGCGCGGCAACGTCATCTTTCAAGGGCGAAGCTTGACCGGACTATCCGGCCCGGAGCTTCGCAAAGCGCGGCGCGACATGCAAATGGTGTTTCAAGATCCATACGGTTCGGTTAATCCGCGTTGGACGATCGGCGATATTATAAGCGAGCCGCTTCGCGTGCATAATTTCGGATCCGATTCGAAGGAGCGGCATGCCCGCGTGGAGGAATTGCTGGAGCTTGTCGGGCTGAGCCCAGCTTGGCGCGGCCGTTATCCGCACGAGTTTTCCGGCGGCCAACGCCAACGGATAGGCATCGCGCGGGCGATTGCGCTAAATCCGCAGTTTTTGCTGGCGGACGAAGCGGTGTCGGCGCTCGATGTTTCCGTTCAAGCGCAAATTATTAATTTGCTGCAGCAGCTTCAGCGGCAGATGAACTTAACGTATTTATTTATCGCGCATGGCCTTCATATTGTCCGCCATATTTCCGATCGGATCGGCGTCATGTACTTAGGCAAGCTAGTAGAAATCGCGCCCAGCGAAGAACTGTTCCATCGTCCGGCGCATCCGTATACGCAAGGCTTGATCTCGTCCATTCCTCAGCCCGATCCCGGGCGCAAAAGGCAGTTTTCCGCGATAAGCGGCGAAATTCCATCGCCTGCAAACCCGCCGTCAGGATGTCGTTTCCACACGCGATGCCCGGCGGCAACCGCTCGCTGCCGCGAAGAAGAGCCGAAGCTTCGCGCTGTCGGCTCCGATCACCTTGCGGCTTGCCATTATCCTCTTGGCTGAGCTTTGATTTTATCGGTTTCATAGGCTGTCTTGAAGGTCGTAAACGGGCTTTCGAGACGGCTTTTTTTCGTTTGACATTGCTCCCGACCTTCAAGTGGCTTAAACTAACGTAAATAGAACCTTCTACACCATCATTAGAGGAGCTGTATGGTTTGTACGAAATTACGATCGATTTGATAAGAGATTGGAACGATACGGTAAAGGAAATTTTTCGCGGATCCGGTTATCCGCTTCCTGAGAATATAAGCGACGAAGAGATTGGAATCGCTTATTTTATGCAGACGGCGCAGTCGGAGGAAGAGGCCGCGCAGCTAAGCGCGGAAAATCGAGTACGGCTTTCTTCGCTGCAGCAAACGATTGCGGACAATCTCGAAAGCGTCATTGCGCCGGATATTCGCAGCCGTACCGGGTACGAGGGTACCCAGTTCTCATTCAAGTGGGTGTACAACAACGGCGAGCATATTGTCGAGGAACGCTCTTCCTATCGTATTCCGCTGTAAGCTGTAAAAAAAACCGCCATTCAATATGCTCGCTGCCGAGGCTGTTGAATGGCGGTTAAATATTTTCGTTTATTCCTCGGCCTCGCCGTAATGCGCAGCGCAAAAAGCGGCAAGCTCCTGAAGCTCCTCGTCCTCAAGCTCGAAGTCCAGATGCTTCTCCGATTCCTTCTCAATAATATCATGCTTGATGATTTCGCCTGCTTCGCCCTCTACCCGATATACGACGCGCAGATAGATGCCTTTGCTGGAGTATAGCTCGTCCTCTTCATCAAGCTCGATGTCGATCAGAAATTCATAACGTTTGCCGGCCAGAATGCCGAACGGATCTTTAATAAACTCAACGCTGTAACTGCTAATTGTCAGTAACTGTTCTGCTTCCATTTGTTTATTTCTCTCCTCGGAACGGATTATAGAATAGTTTTGGAATGCCTGTGTCAAAACGCAGCAATTTGCCGCTTACAGGATGCTCGAACGCGAGCACGCGCGCATGCAAGCCAAGACGCGGGATCGGCTTGGCGCGGGAGCCGTACTTCTTGTCGCCGACGACCGGGTGGCCGATATCTTGCATGTGGACGCGGATCTGATTTTTGCGACCGGTTTCCAGATGTACTTCCAGAAGCGAAAATTGCTTGCCTGCTTGCAGCAGCTTATAGTGGGTAACCGCGAGCTGTCCGTCATTCGGGTGCGGGCTGGAGTACATGCGCAGCGTGCTGCTTTCCTTCAGCCACGATTTGACCGTTCCGACCGATTTCTTAACGGTTCCCTCGACAAGGGCAACGTAAGAACGCTCTTGGACAATATCTTGCCAATTGTTTTGCAGCTTCTGCTGCACCGCTTCGCTCTTGGCGAACATCATGACGCCGGATGTGTCGCGATCGAGACGGTGAACGATGAAAATACGCCCTTTAGGATCGGCTGCGCGCACATGGGCATTTAATTGGCGGTAAGCGGTAAGCTCTGTTTCTTTATCCGTTGCAATCGAGAGCAGACCGGAATCTTTGTTCACAACGATAATGTGCTCGTCCTCATGCAATATAGCCAAACCGGCAAGCGGAACTGTCTCCGGCGCGCGCTCCTTGCGGATTATGACCGTTTGTCCCGGCTCCAGCATGAAATTGTATTTCGTCTCTGCGCGTCCATCCACAAACACTTGGCCATGCGCCAGCAGCGATTTCACGCTGTTTCGGCCTTGATTCAGCTGCGCGAGCAAAAAAGAGAGCAGCTCCGCCGGCTCCGCCGCCGTCAGCCGATTCTCCGGCGAGCCCGTTCCCCTCGGTCCGGCGCTCTTTGGTTTCTTGGACATTGCTGTATACCTCCTGCGAGTTCCTTGCTGCACCAACTATATCATGATTGCGAATGCAATACTATTCGCCGCTTTCTGATCGAGCACCGATTGCATCAATCTATGAAAAGTGTTTCATAGACAATAAACGGGAGCGATGTTACGATATTGAAATAATGTCCAGCCATAATGTGGAGGTCCTCATACTGTGAAAATGTTTAAAAATTCTGTTCTGCTAAGCACCGTCATCGCAGGAAGCTTGCTAATTGCCCCATTGTCCGGCGGCGCGGCCCATGCGGCCTCGGCGCAGCCTGCTTCAGTTGCAAGCGCCGCAAAATTAGCGGTCACTGCCACAAGCACGAAATCGATATCGGTATATCTCAATGATGAGAAATTACAGCTGTCCTCGCCGCCGTTTGTTAAGGACGGTGTCACTTTTGTGCCGATGCGTTCGATTTTCACTGCGCTTGGAGCTTCTGTTTATTGGGAATCGAAGTCGCAAACCATAGTCGGATCGAAGCCAGGTGTTACCGTCACGCTTACGGTGGGATCCAAAACAGCGGTCATTAACGGCAAGGCTTCCAAACTGGAAGCCGCTCCGATTGTGAAGAGCGGCGTTACTTACGTGCCGGCGAGGTTTGTGGCAGAGTCACTTGACGCAACGGTCAATTGGGATGCAAGGACGAATTCCGTTCGCATTATGACCCAAGCATATGAGCAGCAAAAAGAAGCGGAAGCGCAACGGGCAAAGCTGACCACGACGCAAATCGTTGATAAATATGACGATAGCGTAGTGCTTATTTCAACCAACAGAGCGATGGGTAGCGGCGTCGTTATCGGTGACCGCTGGATACTGACGAACCATCATGTCATCGTTGATGCCGCCTCTGCGACTGTTTTGACGGTTGACGGCGACAATTTCGAGGTTGCCGGTGTCGCGGCCTACGATGAGGACTATGATTTGGCGATTATTCAAACGAAAGAATCGCTTGGCGTTGCGCCTGTTGAGTTAGGCTATGCCGACCTGACATCTAAAAAAGGCGATAAAGTCGTAGCAATCGGCAGTCCGTTAGGCCTTCAAAACACGGTTTCCGACGGCTTGATCAGCAATATCGTATATGAAGGCGGCGTTCGCTATATTCAAACGAGCGCGCCGATTGACCACGGCAGCTCCGGCGGCGCGCTGTTTAATGAATACGGGGAATTAATCGGCATTACTACAGCCGGCTACACCTCGCAAGCGGATTTGAACTTTGCCGTTGCCGTAACGTACGGGCGATTGCTTTATGCAGGTTTGCCGGCTAAACCGGCTGCCAACGTGAAATTTCTGGAATCGCCGCTGCCAAAGACGCTTGTCGGCGCATCGAACGAACGGATACAAGAAGTTATAGCGGACAACTTTTCCTATCTGCAGACGAGTGAAGGTCTTGTAGAATTTAGCGATTGGAACGTAACGCGCGACGCTGAGGGCTGGCTCGTCATTTCAGCAACGATCGACCCGTCTGCTTACTTGCTTTACGGAGGCACAATCGAAGCGGATTTGCGCGCATGGGCGTTAAATTTAGGCTATGAGCTGAGTGAAATGCTGCCGGACGAGCCGGTTCAGCTGCTCATTAACTTTGACCGCGAATACAGCTTTAAACCGCGAGGTTTTACTGAAGATGAAGTGCACGCGACAGAAGACGGCAAATGGCGCTTGTTCTTTCCAGTCATCAACTTGCAGGTGAAGGACAAGGCAATTATTACCGTTCGGGCCTAATTATTATCATTCAATCGGATACATTTGTTTTCAATGCCGGGGGTTCTCCGTTCAGCATGTACGCTGACGGAGAGCCCCTTCTTTTTTGCGGCGCTTTTCGGTACAATAGGAAGCATCTTGATTGAAGGCAGAGAGGGTATCGCTATGAAAGTCGTATTGACTACATTAAACGCTAAATATATTCACACGTCGCTTGCGCTTCGTTGCTTGAAGGCATACAGCGCGAAAGATTTCGATATCGACATCGTCGAATATACGATTAAGGACCCGGCTATGAATATCGTGTCCGATCTTTTCACGCGCAACCCGGATGTCGTAGGCTTCTCCTGCTATATTTGGAATATCGAAGAGACCATTACGGTTATCAATATGCTTCGAAAAATCAAGCCGGAGCTGAAGATCGTCCTAGGAGGACCGGAGGTCAGCTACGATACGGACTATTGGATGGAACGCATCCCTGAGGTTGATTTTATCGTCGTTGGCGAAGGGGAAGAGACGTTTCACCATTTGCTTACGGAGCTTGAGGGAGCAGGCAAATTCCATATGGTATTCGGACTTGCTTATCGCAAACAGCGCGAGGATCGCGTTGAAGTGCTAATTAATCCCGGACGTCCGAAACTCGACCTCGCGACGCTGCCGTCGCCTTACCGCTTCAAGGAGGATTTGCCGACGCTTGCGAACCGGATTGTCTATTTCGAGACGAGCCGCGGCTGCCCGTTCAGCTGCCAGTTCTGCTTGTCCAGCATCGAGGTCGGCGTACGTTACTTCGATATGGAACGGACGAAGGCGGACATTTTGTATTTAATTGATTCAGGAGCCAAACTTATTAAATTCGTCGACCGTACCTTTAATATTAAACGGGACTATGCGCTGGAAATTTTTCAGTTTCTTATCGAGAACCATCGCGGCTGTGTATTCCAATTTGAAATCACAGCCGATATTATGCGCCCTGAGGTGCTAGACTACTTGGCGGAACATGCGCCGCCTGGCATATTCCGCTTTGAAATCGGCGTTCAGTCGACGAACGATCCGACAAACCTCGCTGTCCAGCGCAGACAGAACTGGTCCAAGCTGGTGCGCACCGTCACGAAAGTGAAGGAGTCCGGGAAAATCGATCAGCACCTCGATTTGATCGCCGGCTTGCCGCTTGAAAACTATGATACGTTTACGGGCACTTTTAACGACGTGTTCGCTCTGCGTCCAGAGGAACTGCAGCTTGGTTTTCTGAAAATGCTGCGCGGCACCGGACTTCGCCGCGACGCCGAAAAATGGGGCTATATTTATATGGATCACTCCCCGTATGAAATGCTGGGCAACGACTTGATGCCGTTTGGCGATATCGTGCGCATTAAGCGGGTAGAAGACGTGCTTGAGAAGTATTGGAACGCGCATCGGATGGACCGCACGCTGCTGCATCTGATCGACAACGTGTTTCCTTCCGCTTTTGCGTTCTTCCAGTCGTTTGGCGACTATTGGGAAGCGCAAGGCTGGCAAAAAATCGGCCATCAGCTGGAGGATTTGTTCTCCCGTCTATGGTCGTTCCTGAACGCTTATCGCGATGATGCGGCTTCGGAAGGCCGGGATAAGCTCGATTTGGATGTCGTGCTTGGGCTGATGAAATACGACTATTTCCTCAATCACAACTACAAGCCGCGCAAAACGTGGTGGGCGTTTACGATGGATAAAGCGGAATGGGGCGCTTGGATGCGCCGCCTTGTCGAACGGCCGGAGGACGTTTCTGCCGGGTTTGCCGCACATGGCCTGTCGGAGAAGGAGCTGCACAAGCATGCGGTCATTGAGATGCTGCCGTTTGATTTGGAAGCTTACTTGGAAAAGGGGGAAGTCCGCAAGGATACGCGGACGCTGCTCGCTGTCCTGTATGCGCTCGACAACGGAAACGGCGGAAAGCCGGTGCCAAAGGCCTACATGTTAAAAGACGGAGCTGCGGAAACGGCCGGCGCTTAACCGACAAAAAAATGCCGCTAAACCGAAAAAGACGCCTTCATTGAAGGCGTCTTTTTCGGTTTAGCGCAATGCTGGTTGCAACTTAGTTGATCTCATGCGCGAACTGGCGGGGACGGTAATTTGACTCCTGTTGGCGCACAATTTCGTTGAAATAGCACTGTCGCACAGTGTTATTTGGTCGAACGGCAGGCACGTTGGTGAAATAGCGCTGTGGCACAGCTTTATATTTCAAAATTGGCTGGGCTGCGCACAATTTCGTTGAAATAGCACTGTCGCACAGTGTTATTTGGTCGAACGGCAGGCACGTTGGTGAAATAGCGCTGTGGCACAGCTTTATATTTCAAAATTGGCTGGGCTGCGCACAATTTCGTTGAAATAGCACTGTCGCACAGTGTTATTTGGTCGAACGGCAGGCACGTTGGTGAAATAGCGCTGTGGCACAGCTTTATATTTCAAAATTGGCTGGGCTGCGCACAATTTCGTTGAAATAGCACTGTTGCACAGTGTTATTTGGTCGAACGGCAGGCACGTTGGTGAAATAGCGCTGTCACACAGCGTTATCAATATGTAGGGCTTAGCTTTTTAAGCTTGCCGTCGTTTTTCAACGGCAATTAAGTATGGCGCGGTTTGTCTCTGCGGCTGCCGGTACAGCATCGCGGCTGCGGCCGCGCCTGGCAGCTGCGATGCCCATGCTTCAACGGCAGCAGCCTCGATCTCTCCGCCGGGATGGCCCGGGTAGAGGACGCAAGTGACGATCCCGCCGGGGCGAAGCAGCGACAAAGCCGCATTCAGGGCAGCAATCGTTGTCGCCGGCTCCGTTATGACCGTTTCGTCGCCTCCCGGCAAATAGCCGAGATTAAACATGACGGCGGCTACGTTGCCTGCAGCTTCCGGAGCAACGGCTGCAGCCATTTCTGCATGGCTGCGGAGAAGCAGGCGCAAGGCGGGAAGCCTGCCGTCCGCGTCCAGCGCTGCAAGCCGCGTCCTCGTCCGGTCGAGCGCGTCCTGCTGAATATCGAACGCATACAAGGTACCCTTCGGTCCGACGAGAGTGGCGAGAGCAAGCGCGTCTACGCCGGTGCCCGCTGTCGCGTCAATGACGATATCGCCCGGATGAGTCCGTTCCGCAATCCACTTATGCGCCATGCCCAGTACAGAAAGAAATCCCATTTTAAACCTTCCTCCAATGCTTGCCTTGCCACGAATCTCGGCGTTTCAGCTCGTCGTCGATACCGTTGAGCACAGCCCACTTGTTCATGCTCCACATCGGCCCGATCAGCAGGCTGCGCGGCGCGTCTCCGGTCAGCCGATGGACGATCATTTCCGGCGGCAGAAATTCAAGCGAATCGACGATCAGTTTAATGTACTCGTCCTGCTCCAGAAACCGCAGCAGGCCGGCTTCGTATTGCTTCACCATCGGCGTTTTGCGCATCAAGTGAAGCAGATGAATTTTAATCCCTTGCACGTCCATTTGGGCGACAGCGCGTCCGGTATCGAGCATCATTTCATGCGTTTCTTGCGGCAAGCCGTAAATAATATGGGCGCAGACGCGAATGCCGCGCTTGCGAAGGCGGCGCACTGCATCAAGATAACAATCGGTGTCGTGTGCGCGGTTAATGAGAGCGGAGGTCGACTCATGGATTGTCTGCAGCCCCATCTCCACCCACAGGTAAGTTCGCTCATTCAGCTCCGCCAAGTAGTCCACGACATCGTCCGGCAAACAGTCGGGACGCGTTGCGATCGACAAGCCGACAACGCCGGGCTGCTGCAAGATGATTTCATAATACTCGCGCAGCTCCTCCAATGGAGCATAAGTGTTGGTATAAGCTTGGAAATAGCCGATATATTTCGCGTCCGGCCATTTCAAATGCTGGCGGTCGCGGATCGTATTGAATTGCGTGACGAGATCGTCGCGTCTACTGCCGGCGAAATCTCCGGAGCCTCTGGCGCTGCAAAAGGTACAGCCGCCCTTGGCAATCGAGCCGTCGCGGTTCGGACAGGTGAAGCCGGCGTCGAGCGTCACTTTAAACACTTTTTCCCCGAAATGCTCCCGCATCTCGTAGTTCCAGGTATGAAATCGTTTGTCGCCCCAAAGCTGCGGCTCAGGCGATAGCTGCAAAGCGTTCATGCGTTCACCTCCTTACATCAGAATCTTTGAACATGACATCAGGACCTTTGAGCGGAGCTCAAAGTCACTCTGCATCTTCAAAGTCACTCCTTAGCTAATGAATTGCTTTTTATTTTACCGAAAACCGTCCGCAATTGCCATGCTGCGAAAGGGGATTTGCGGATCAAAAAACAACTGGAAAAAATAACGCTTTCACCACAAATTGGGCTTGCTAAACCTAACACGATCTGTTATATTAAAAGTGCGACAAGACAACAAAAAAACCTAACATACTCTATTCGTACTGATTGTCATAGAACGTCGATTAACTGGAAATGCTGTAAATAAAATCGATGAGGTGATCTGTAATGAGCCAAACAAAAATTCCGCATGGCGACGAATTGGTAAAGGTAGAATTGACAGTGAAAGAACTGATGGCGCTTAGCGGCGTCCGTTTCCCCAACAATCATCATATTGAGGTGTCTGCACGCAGAAAGCTGAACGAAGTGCTGGAAGAAACGTTCGAAATCGATTCGAGCAGCGCTCCGATCGACTATCGCATGCTTACCTAAGTACAAAAAATAATTAGCCATTGGCTAAATTTAAGCCGCGGGATTGCTCCTGCGGCTTTTTCATGGTCATTGCGAAACGCAGCGTATGCCGCTGCACAGAGGCAGCGTGTACGCTTGTTTGTCCAAGCCCTTTACAACCGGACGGAACTTGGGCAAAATAAGTATCAGTTTATTGATCCAATGGATTGTAGGAGGACATCATCAACATGCGTTTAAGAGGAAGAAAAGGAATTCGTGAAAGCATAGAGGCGCAACCGGAGC
The DNA here is from genome assembly GCF_009737085.1 of Paenibacillus sp. NEAU-GSW1. Lineage (GTDB taxonomy): Bacteria > Bacillota > Bacilli > Paenibacillales > Paenibacillaceae > Pristimantibacillus. The sequence continues at coordinate 49,020 of NZ_WOVL01000021.1, read as the reverse complement.
TGGTCGTGCTTGACGGAGCGCCGCTTAAAGGCAAATGGCGCGAGTTTTTCGGCAACGACAACCCGATTTATGTCGAGCTTGGCATGGGCAAGGGACGCTTTATTAGCCATATGAGCGCTCTCAACCCTAATATCAACTTTATCGGCGTCGATATGTATGACGAGCTGATCCGCCGCGCAAGCGAGAAGGCGCGCGAAATTTGGCAAGAGCAGGGCGTAGACAATCCGCCGAATCTGGCGTTGCTTCGTGCAAATATCGAGCATATTGAGACGATGTTCGAGCCGGGAGAATTGCAGCGCATCCATCTGAATTTCAGCGATCCGTGGCCGAAAAGCAAACACGCTCGCCGCAGGCTGACACATCCGCGGTTTCTCGCGAAATATGAGCAGCTGCTGAACGAGCGCGGTGAAATTCATTTTAAGACCGATTCGCAATCGCTGTTTGAATTTTCGTTAAACAGCTTCGCGGAAGTGGAAATGCATTTGCGCAACATCTCGCTTCATTTGCATAAGGACGAGCCTCGCGAGGATCTCGTATTTACCGAATATGAAATGAAGTTTATGGGCAAGGGCCAGCCCATTTATCGGCTTGAAGCGGTAGTCGGCGAAGCCGTGCTTGCCGAGCATCGCGCCAACAAGCGCGAGGCTGCCCGCCGTGAAGCGGCGGCTGCTGAGGCAGCTGATGCCGCAGCGGCAGCAGGACTCGCAAGCCGGGAAGAGGACGAATAGCCATTCGTTGAACGGCTATCGACTCGTGCGGCGGCTGGCTAGATCGGATTTACCCAATTATATTCGACCGCAATGGCTGTCAGCGTGCCGATCAGCGCGCCGACGGCCACATCGGAAGGATAATGGAGTCCGAGGTACATTCTAGACCAGCCGACCGATACGCCGATGACAACAGCGATCGGCAGCGCGATGACAATCCAGGTCCCGCTTGCGGCGACCAGCGGTATTAGCCAAGCAAATATGGCGGTCGTATGACCGGACGGAAATGAGGAATCGACCAGCGGTTTCCTTCCCGTATTCATCCCCTCAAGCGCTTGATAAGGGCGCAGCCTCTTGAATTTTCTCTTCACGATAAAAACCGGAAAATGACTGATTACGACTGCGGTAAAGCATTGCCACCCCGTCATGTTCCAAGGCGCGGGCGCAAGAAGCGCGAAGAGCAAAGCGCTCGAGCAAGTGAAAGTAGCACCGCCCATATGCGTAATCGTTGCCAGCCATTTTCCAATCCATCGATGCAGCCTTCTGTGCATTCTCCGTTGATTGGCCCAGATGATGAACTGTTGTTCGCGGGTTCTTAGTTTTTCTATCACTCGTCTCATCTGTGTCCCTCCTAAAAAGTTTGCGGGGCAAACTTACTTCGAAAGCGTGTGCTTAAAGTTTGCGGAGCAAACGAATGCATGATTCGCACACATTATAACCGATATTGCGATATAGATGTTTAAAAAAAAGATAACTTCATTTTGAAATTTATATAAAGGAGCCCCGTATTACAAAATGGGCCTATTGGCAAAACTGATATGGAAGTGCAAGTTTTGCCGCATAATCGTTCACGTTTTTGACACAATGCGGAGCAATAGCCCGGGAAACTTTTTAGCGTCTCTTGTCGTTAGTAAGGACGGAAGGGCTAAAAAGAAAGCAAACAGGTGAAAATAAGGCTGATTCGCCGCAAAAGGAGGTAATTGAGATATTCATACGCCATGCAAGCGTTTTTCTGGCTGGATTGCGCATAATGGCGGCAAATTAAGCTTTTGACAAAGTTGGTCATTGTGTGGAAAATCAGTAAAGTCAACGATGACGTTTTTCCATATAGATAAGCGAAGTGCGTCAAAGTAGAGAAAATATATAATAAAGAGCCTGTCGGGGCTGCAGTCGCAAGTTGGACGCAGTGATTAGAACGGGCAATTAAAAAGGGGTCTTAAGGGGGCAGTACCGAATGTTCAATACGATAATGTTTGTGTTTCAAATCGCTTTTGCTTTGCTCGGCTTGTACCAGCTGTTTCTAACGTTTTACGGCTGGCACCGCAAAAAGGAAGATTTATCTCATGCTCCGCAAAAGAAATTCGCTTTGCTTGTCGCCGCTCACAATGAGGAACAGGTAGTAGGCGCATTGATCGAAAATTTATTGAAAATGAAATATCCTCGCGAGCTGTACGATATTTTCGTTATTTGCGACAACTGCACAGACGGAACGGTTAAAGTTGTAAACAGCTACGACGGCGTGTATGCATGCGAACGGGTTAACACGAACCAGCGCGGCAAAGGCTATGCCGTAGAATGGATGCTTAAAGAGCTGTGGAAAATGCCGAAGAGCTATGACGGCGTATGTATTTTTGACGCTGACAATCTTGTGGCGACTGACTTCCTGCAATATATGAATAATGATCTGATCAATGGAAACAAAGTGATCCAAGGTTACCTTGACACGAAAAACCCGAACGACTCGTGGGTTAGTTCCGCAAACGCGATTAACTACTGGTTCTGCAACCGCCTTTGGCAGCTGCCTAGAACGAACTTGAAGCTTGCCAACTTCCTTGGCGGCACAGGCATGTGCTTTGATGCCAAGCTGCTGAAAGAAATGGGCTGGGGCGCAACGAGTCTTGTTGAGGATCTCGAGTTTACCGTACGTTGTATCCAACGCGGAATTTACCCGAAATTTAATTATGAGGCAAAAGTATTTGACGAGAAGCCGATTACGTTCCAGGCTTCGGCTCGTCAGCGTCTTCGCTGGATGCAAGGCCATTTCGACGTAACGCGCAAATATATGCTTCCGCTGCTTTGGCAGGGCATCAAAGAAGGCAGCTGGACGAAGATCGACGCCGCGCTTTATGTTTTCAACGCATACAACTACTTGGCAGGCTTCTTCATCTCGGCGATAATTTGGGGCGATATCGTATTGTCGGGAGGCAACTACGTCACTTCGGTTTACAATCTCCTGCCGCTGTGGCTGAGCATTCCGTATATGCTGTACGTATTTATTCAAATTCCGCTTTCGATGTACCTGGCGAAAGTCAATTGGAAGCTGTATCTGCGCATTCCGACGTTTCTGCTGTTTACGCTGTCGTGGTGGCCGATTACGGTTCACGCCTTCTTTACGCAAAACAACAAAAAGTGGAGCCACACGCAGCATACGCGCGTTATTCGTCTGGAAGAAGTGCAAAGCAAACAGCTTTAAAGGTTGCTTGCTGAATGGGTTGACACAGTAAAGAACGCTATGGTATATTATATCGGTAACAGTTTTAAAGTGAATAGACGCACAAGAAGAAGCGCCCGCTTCTCACCTTTCGGCACAGGCTGACTGGTTCGCGATAATCGATTGTTATCGAACATTTCTATGTCTGAAATGATGAGAACGGTTATGGAATGCGGGTTCGCGCGAACCCGCATTTTTTTTATTTTTGAGAACCCAATGCGCAAGCATTCCACTATGGAGGTGGCACGTTATTAGCAGAGAACATCAAATCAACGATGAGATCCGGGCTAGAGAGGTACGCCTTGTCGGCGCGGAAGGCGAGCAAATCGGCATCAAGTCGATTCGCGACGCACTGCAAATGGCAATTGACTTGAATCTGGATCTAGTGAATGTTGCTCCTACAGCGAAACCGCCTGTATGCCGCATCATGGACTACGGCAAATTCCGTTACGAGCAGCAGAAGAAAGAGAAGGAAGCCCGCAAAAATCAAAAGATCGTCGACTTGAAGGAAGTTTGGTTCCGTGCGAACATCGATGAGCACGACTACCAAACGAAATACCGCAATGTCGTGAAATTTTTGGGCGAGGGCGACAAGGTCAAAGCTTCCGTTCGGTTCCGCGGGCGTGAAATCGCGCATGCGGCGATCGGCCAGAAAATTCTGGACCGTCTGTCGCAAGAGGTTGCCGAAATATGCAGCGTAGAGCGTGCGCCGAAGCTGGAAGGCCGGAGCATGATTATGATTTTGGCACCAAAAAGCAATAGTTAATTTAAGGGAGGATAAACGACATGCCTAAGATGAAAACGCACAGCAGTCTGAAAGACCGCTTCAAAATTACCGGTACTGGTAAAGTGAAACGCTACAAAGCGTACCGCAATCACTTGCTTTCCCACAAATCGGGACGTCAAAAACGCGTTCTTGCTGGCCAGCCGCTTATGGCTGCAGGCGACGTTCGCCGCATTCAGCAAGGCCTTGCTAACCTGAAATAGTATTGTACGACCATTATAGAAAGTAAAATCAACTTATGGGAGGTTTCCACTCATGGCAAGAGTTAAAGGCGGATTTGTCCGCACTCGTCGTCGGAAAAGAATTTTAAAGCTGGCTAAAGGTTATTTCGGTTCGAAACATCGTCTGTTTAAAACAGCGAAGGAGCAAGTAGGTAAATCCCTGCTGTACGCTTACCGTGACCGTCGTACGACTAAACGCAATTTCCGCAGACTGTGGATCGTTCGTATCAACGCGGCTGCTCGCCAAAACGGCCTGTCGTACAACAAATTCATGTACGGCTTGAAACTGGCTGGCGTAGAAGTGAACCGCAAAATGCTTGCTGACCTGGCTGTTAACGACATCAACTCGTTCAACTCCCTTGCAGGCGTTGCAAAATCGAAAATCAACGCTTAGTATTGCATTAAGCGTATAAAGAGGCTGTCCCCGAGCGGGACAGCCTCTTCTTTTTGCCGTTATTTAACGAGAATTTTTACTTCTTTAGGTTCGAGCGTTACGTTAATCGAGCCGTTATTAACCGTAACTTTATCGGTGCCCATTTGGTTTGTTAATTGCGCGCCGTTGGAAAGGCTGCTGAGATTGCCGATCGTGCGCGTCTGCGAGCTCCACGAATCGTTAATGAGCACAACGACTTCGTCGCCGTCTTTGGAGCGTTGGAAATCGGTTCGGGCCCCCTAAAGACATGAACACAACCCTCCCCTTATTTATGCAACCGTTTGCGCAAAAGACAATGAAACCACCTTTTTTAGTAGTGAACGATCCAACATTAATCGATTATTCAGAATCATCTGAATACAATCAACCGACCTTTGTGAACGGTTGCAAGCTAGATTATAAAGCAAACACCAGAACAAACAACCGAATACATTGAACAGTAAAGTGTAGAATTTTGTCTAGTTCTATGGATATACCTCTCTAGCATTAGCGCTCATTTTTGTTTATTAAGGACAAACAAACAATCCCTCTTAAAAAATATGAATATAGTATAGAACAACGGAGGGAAGGAGGGATTTGGCATGGGTCATGTGACGAAAGAGCAGGCAAGACGGCTGGTCGGCAAAAATATTTATGCAGTACGCAAAGACGGCACAGTTGTAAAAGGCAAGCTCGTTCGCGTGCATAACAACCAGCTCGTCATTGCTCCGCTGGCAAGTAAAAACAAAGGCAAAAAGGTTCAAGTGAAGTTCGGTTTCTGTTTTCTACCGCTTCTTTTCCTGTTCGCAATAGGAACTTGCGGTTTCGGCGGCGGCTTCGGCGGCGGTTACGGCGGCGGCTATGGAGGCAGTTACTGCGGTTGCGGATGCGGCGGCTACAACAAGTGCTATAACCAAGGCTACTATTAAGCTGATCGTTATAGATTAGAACCAAGCTGCGGCTGGGGCGAAGCGAGCGGCTTCATCATTTCATAGCATCGAAGGTTGGCGTCATAGCGGGTTATTTGATAGCCCAGGCGGGAGTAGAAACGATGTGCTCTACCATTGTTCTCGTCAACAAACAAGTATGCTGCGGCGCACTGATGAGCTATGCCGTAAGCTTCGCAACCAGCCATAAGCTTTTTTCCCCATTCTCGATTGCGGTGCTCAGGGTGGGTAACGAGCATGTCGATGTACAAGAAGGAATCGAGCTTTTCAAAATGGACAAAGCCGTAGGGCTTTGTCGTTTTGCCTGCCGCGGCAACGTAGGTAGCGCCTCTTCTGAAGCGTATAGGCAGCTCGCGCACAGCATGCGCGTCCAGCGTATGCACGGAGTGTGACAGCGGCATCAGTTCCGTGCGGATCAAGCGGAATATTTCCGCGTCGTCAGTTCTTGCGTTTCGAAATCGGATCATCGGCGAACAATTCCTTCCCGGGCAGAATGAGATTGCCGACAAACGGCTATGCTACTATATGAGGAAAATGATGTTTGTGCGACGTTGTTTTTTTTAAGCCATTTTCCTTGACGAACAGGAATTGACGGAATATAATGAAGGCAGTCTTATTTAATATGTCATCGGCAATGATGAGGACGAAGTGTTAAGGGCTCTTACTGTTCAGAGAGCAGACGGATTAGCTGCAACCGTCGCCAGAATCCCTTTTCTACGAGCTCACCTCGGAGCTGTTTCCCTGAAAAGCAACAACCGTTGCGCATTAGGGGAAATCGCAAGGCACGCGTTACTGTGCCGCAGGTATGGACGTTTTGTGCACACACGTTCTTACCTATTGAGGTTATACATCGAGAGATGTATAACGAATTTGGGTGGTACCACGGAAGATCAACCTTTCGTCCCTCGAGTCTTCGAATTATCGAAGCGAGAGGACGAAAGGTTTTTTTGTTTGATCACATGATTTTGGTTTAATTATGTCAGGAGGAGGATGGCCGATGGTCACGCAAAGCGCAACACTGAAGTCAAAACAAGAGTTAATTGAAAAGATGAAAAAGCCGGAAGTAATTACAGGCTCCGAAATGTTACTCCGTAGTTTGGTGCTGGAAGGCGTCGAATGTGTATTTGGATATCCGGGTGGCGCAGTGTTGTACATCTACGACGCGATGCACGGATTCTCCGATTTTAATCATATTCTTACCCGTCACGAGCAAGGCGCAATTCATGCAGCAGACGGTTATGCACGCTCCAGCGGCAACGTAGGCGTTTGTATCGCAACTTCTGGACCGGGGGCAACAAACCTTGTTACAGGCATTGCAACCGCATATATGGATTCGGTTCCGCTCGTTGTTATTACAGGTAATGTCATGTCCAGCCTGATCGGCAGCGACGCTTTCCAAGAAGCGGACATTACAGGCATCACGATGCCGATTACGAAGCACAGCTACCTGGTTCGCAATGTAGAGGATCTGCCGCGCATCATTCACGAGGCGTTCCATATCGCGAATACGGGCCGCAAAGGTCCGGTATTGATCGACATTCCTAAGGATGTATCGGCGAACAAAGCGCTGTTCCAGCCGGTTAACGAAGTGAGCATCCGCGGCTACAACCCGACGGTGACGCCTAACAAGCTGCAAGTCGACAAGCTGATCAAAGCGATCGAGCAAGCAGAGCGTCCGCTTATTCTTGCAGGCGGCGGCGTCGTTTACTCCGGCGCTCACGAAGAGCTGCTCGAGTTCGTTACGAAAACGGAAATTCCGATTACGACAACGCTTCTGGGTCTTGGCGGCTTCCCAAGCGGCAACGATCTTTGGATCGGCATGCCGGGCATGCACGGCACCTATACAGCGAATAAATCGATTCAATCGGCTGATTTGCTCATTAATATCGGAGCGCGTTTCGATGACCGCGTAACCGGCAAGCTTTCCGGCTTCGCTCCGCTTGCAAAAATCGTTCACATCGATATCGATCCGGCGGAAATCGGCAAAAACGTACCGACGGACATTCCGATCGTTGGCGACGTTAAGACGGTGCTCCAGCTTGCGAATCAGCAAGCGAAACGCGCAGATAAAGCAGATGACTGGCGCGCGAGCGTGCAAGCGTCGAAGCTGCAATATCCGTTCAGCTATCAGGACTCCGATGAAGTGCTGAAGCCGCAATGGGTAATCGAGATGCTTCATGAAACGACGAACGGCGACGCTATCGTAACGACGGACGTAGGCCAGCACCAAATGTGGGCCGCGCAATATTACAACTTCAATAAACCGCGCTCGTGGGTAACTTCCGGCGGTTTGGGCACAATGGGATTTGGATTCCCTTCCGCGATCGGCGCTCAGATGGCCAACCCGGATCGGGTTGTCGTATCGATCAACGGCGACGGCGGCATGCAAATGTGCGCGCAAGAGCTTGCGATCTGCGCAATCAACAACATTCCGGTAAAAGTTGTTATTATCAACAATGAAGTGCTTGGCATGGTTCGCCAGTGGCAAGAGCTCATTTATGACAACCGCTACAGCCATATCGACCTTGCAGGCAGCCCCGACTTCGTGAAGCTGGCTGACGCTTACGGCGTTCGCGGATTCCGCGCAACGAACAAGGAAGACGCTCGCAAAGTTTGGGAAGAGGCGCTTCGCCATCCAGGTCCGGCAGTCGTCGAATTCGTCGTTAATAAAGAAGAAAACGTGTATCCGATGGTTGCCCAAGGAAGCACGATCGACGAAATGATCATGGGGGATGCGTAAATGAAAAAGCATACGATTGCAGTTATTGTCAATGACCAGCCCGGCGTTCTGCAACGCGTATCCGGCTTGTTCGGACGCCGCGGTTTCAATATCGAGAGCATTACAGTAGGAACAAGCGAAGAGCAAGGCTTGTCCCGTATGGTTATCGTCACCACTGGCGATGACCATACGCTGGAACAAGTAACAAAGCAATTGTACAAGCTCATCGACGTCATTAAAGTTGTCGATCTGAGCTCCAACCCGATGGTAGCGCGCGAGCTTGCTTTAATTAAAGTAAGCGCTGAGCCGGCTGCCCGTCCGGAAATTCTTGGCGTAGTCGAGACGTTTCGCGCGGCTGTCGTCGATATCGGCACTCATTCGCTTATCGTACAGGTTGTCGGAGACACGGAAAAAATCGACGCAATGGTCGAGCTGCTCAAGCCTTACGGCATCAAAGAACTTTCGCGCACAGGCGTTACGGCGCTGAACCGCGGCAACAAATAAACTACTATATCTATAAACATCCCGCTTTGAGCGGGAGTTTAAGCGGAGAAGCTGTTTCTCTTCTTAAACACCCGCTCAAAAGGGTTAAATTAAAGGAGGCAATTATTATCATGGCAGTTACTTTGTACTATGAAAAAGATTCAGACATCAACGTTCTCCAAGGTAAAACAATCGCAGTTATCGGTTACGGCAGCCAAGGTCACGCACAAGCGCAAAACCTTCGCGACAGCGGCCTGAAAGTCGTTATCGGTCTTCGTCCGGGCAAATCCGCTGACGTTGCTAAAAAAGACGGTTTCGAGGTTCTGACAGTTGCTGAAGCGACTAAAGTTGCTGACGTCGTTCAAATCTTGCTTCCAGACGAAACACAAGCAAAAGTATACGCGGAAGAAATCGAGCCTAACCTGAAAAAAGGCGCTTCGCTCATGTTCTCCCACGGCTTCAACATTCACTACGGCCAAATCGTGCCTAGCAAAGATACAGACGTATTCTTGGTTGCGCCTAAATCGCCAGGTCACATGGTTCGCCGCACATACCAAGAGGGCTTCGGCGTTCCTGGTCTGATCGCGATCCATCAAGACGCTACTGGCAATGCGAAAGCAATCGGCCTTGCTTATGCAAAAGGCATCGGTTGTACGCGTGCTGGCGTTATCGAAACTTCTTTCAAAGAAGAAACAGAAACCGACTTGTTCGGCGAACAAGCTGTACTTTGCGGCGGCGCTTCCGCGCTCGTTAAAGCTGGCTTCGAAACGCTGGTTGAAGCAGGCTACGCTCCAGAAATGGCTTACTTCGAGTGCTTGCACGAGCTGAAACTGATCGTTGACCTGATGTATGAAGGCGGACTTGCAACGATGCGCGATTCCATCTCCAACACAGCTGAATACGGCGACTATGTAACAGGTCCTCGCATCGTTACAGAAGAAACGAAAAAAGAAATGAAACGCGTTCTTGAAGACATCCAATCCGGACGTTTCGCACGCGACTTCATCCTTGAAAACCAATCCAACCGCGCTATGCTGACGGCTACTCGCCGTAACGAAGCTGCTCATCCAATCGAGCAAACTGGCAAACAGCTGCGCGAGCTGATGCACTGGATCAAGAAGTAATAACAGATAGCCAGTCATAGGGACAGGCTAAACCAAATAGACTGCAATTGATTGATATTATCCCGGTTCGCCGGAGCTGTCCGGATGCGTTGCCGTATCTGTGGCAAAGTCTCCGCGCGCTCCGGGATGATTCTGTTAGCGGAGGTGCAAGCAACATGCGGAAAATATATATTTTCGATACGACGCTTCGTGACGGGGAGCAATCGCCCGGTGTCAATCTGAACACGAAGGAAAAGGTGGAAATCGCCCTTCAGCTGGAGAAGCTTGGCGTGGATCGGATGGAAGCCGGCTTCCCGGCAGCATCGCCCGGCGACTTGGCTGCGGTTAACGCCGTTGCGCGCGCAGTGAAAAATGCAACGATTATCGGCCTGTCGCGTTCCCGCGAGCAGGATATTGATGCCGTGCGCGAAGCGTTGAAAGGCGCAGAAGATCCTTGCATTCATCTGTTTCTGGCGACCAGCCCGATTCACCGCAAGCATAAACTGCGGATGGAGAAGGAGCAGGTGCTGGAGACTGCTGAGCGCGCGATCCGCTATGCGAAGCAATATTTTAGCAAAATCGAATTCTCTCCTGAAGATGCAGGCCGCACAGAGCTGGACTTCCTGTGCCAAGTAACGGATATGGCGATTCGCGCAGGCGCGACGGTTGTCAACATTCCCGATACGGTCGGCTATTTGAATCCGCTTGAATACGGCAACATCTTCAAGACGCTGAAGGAGAACGTTCCGAATATCGAAACGATTCAGCTCAGCGCCCATTGCCATGACGATCTTGGCATGGCGACAGCGAATGCGCTTTCCGCGATTTTGAACGGCGCCGATCAAATCGAGGGCACAATCAACGGTATCGGCGAGCGTGCAGGCAACACGGCAATCGAAGAGATTGCTTTGGCGCTTGAGACGCGTTCGGACTATTTCGGCGCGAAAACGTCGCTGAATTTGAAAGAAATCGCAAAAACGAGCCGTCTTGTCAGCAAGCTTACGGGCATGGTTATTCCAGGCAACAAAGCGATCGTTGGCGCGAACGCCTTCGCGCATGAGTCTGGCATTCACCAGGACGGCATGCTGAAGGAGAAAACGACTTACGAGATTATTTCTCCCGATACAATCGGCCTTCGCGAATCGAAGCTCGTACTCGGCAAGCATTCCGGACGCCATGCGTTCCGTGAAAAGCTGATCGATCTCGGCTACGAATTGGAAGAAGAGTCGATTAACGCTGCGTTTGCGAAGTTCAAAGACCTTGCTGACCGCAAGAAAAACGTAACGGACGAAGATATTCGCGCGATGCTGGAAGAGAAGCTGACGGATACGCCGGAAGTATTCACATTGGAGACGATCCAAGTAAACTACGGCAATCAGTCGACGCCTAGCGCTTCCGTTCGCATCCGTAAAGCGGAAGGCGACGTTCGCGAAGAAGCTGCAATCGGCAACGGTTCTGTGGACGCGATCTACAATGCAATCGATAAAGTGACGGAGGAGACGGTCGAGCTTGAGGACTACTCCATCAAGTCGGTATCGCAAGGCAAAGACGCGCTCGGCGAAGTGCATGTCGTGCTGAAGCAGGATGAAGTGTCGGCGCAAGGCCGCGGCCTGAGCACCGATATTCTTGAAGCAAGCGCGCGCGCTTATATCGATGCGCTGAACCGTTTGATCGAGAAGCGGAAGGCTCCGGGACGCCGCGACAAAATGAGCTTGATATAAAAAAGAGGCTCTGTCGTTTGAAAACATGATGGATGATTATTTTCGCAGATGGAACGTGGAATCTCCTTACGGCCGCTGTTGTATTTCCTTTTTTGTTGAACCATTAATTAGGGGAACAAAAAGGAAATACAAAGGCGGACGCGATGCTCCTTCAGGAGATTTCCACTTTTCCAACACTGCGATAATCATCCATATGTTAAAAACGGCAAGAGCTTTTTTTATATCAAAGAGAGAGAAAGAGAAGGTGCTGGGATGCTGGCTAAAGAGCATTTGAGGACGTCGAGACGGGACGAGATGATCGACATCACAAGGCAAGTGGGCGCAATTGTGAAGAACGAAGGCTTGGCTGACGGGCTGGCCGTCGTCTATTGCCCGCATACGACAGCAGGCATTACGATTCAAGAAAATGCCGATCCGGATGTAAAGCATGATATTCTGATGCGGCTGGACGAGGTCTATCCTTGTGAGCATCCGAAATATCGTCATGCAGAGGGCAATACCGCTTCGCATTTGAAGGCGTTGACGACCGGGACGAGCCAGACGGTCGTTGTAAGTGAAGGCAAGCTGCTGCTCGGCACATGGCAGGGCATCTATTTTTGCGAATTCGACGGGCCTCGCGCAAGAACTTACTATGTAAAACTGCTCAAAGGATAATTTTTCTCAAATTATAGGAAAGTATAAGTTTTCTCTATACTTGACCTATAATTCTCGGAATGAAACGCGCTGCGCCGCCAAAGGACGGCGACAGCCGTTTCACCTTGAATAACTTTATAAGCGTTGCCTATAAAGATGATAGATTTTATATCTTTGTTTAAATGGACGAAATGTGGTACAAATGATAATAGATTGAGAATCACAAAGCTTATTTCAAGCTAATATGAGGGAGTGTAATATTCACATGTCAGAAGTGAAAAAAATCGCGGTTATCGCCGGCGACGGCATTGGTCCTGAGGTTGTAGGCGAAGCGCTTAAAGTATTGAAAAAAACGGAAGAGCTTTTCGGCTATCAATTTGAAACGGAGCACGGTTTGTTCGGCGGTATCGCGATCGACGAAAAAGGTACTCCGCTGCCGCAAGAAACGCTTGATCTTTGTAAAAACGCTGACGCTGTATTGCTTGGCGCGGTTGGCGGCCCGAAATGGGACAACAACTCGAAAGAGCTTCGTCCAGAAACAGGCTTGCTCGGCATTCGCAAAGCGCTTGGCCTGTTCTCCAACATTCGCCCGGCTAACGTATTCGATTGCTTGAAGGAAGCTTCGACGCTTAAACCGGAAGTGCTCGAAGGCACGGATCTGATCGTCGTACGCGAGCTGACAGGCGGCATCTACTTCGGCGAGAAATTCCGCCGCGAAGGCGCAAACGGCGAAGAAGCGGTAGACACTTGCGTATACAATGTGCAAGAGGTTGAGCGCATCGTACGCCAAGCATTCGATATCGCAATGACGCGCAGCAAGCGTCTGGCATCGGTTGACAAAGCGAACGTATTGGAAACTTCCCGTTTGTGGCGTGAAGTTGTAAACCGGATTGCTCCTGAGTATCCGGAAGTTGAGCTTGAGCATGTACTGGTCGACAACTGCGCAATGCAGCTGCTCCGCCGTCCGTCGAGCTTCGACGTTATCGTAACGGAAAACATGTTCGGCGACATCCTGAGCGACGAAGCAGCGATGCTGACAGGCTCCATCGGCATGCTTTCCTCCGCTTCCCTGGGCGAAGGCAGCTTCGGCCTGTACGAGCCGGTTCACGGCTCTGCGCCTGACATTGCTGGACAAGGCATCTCCAACCCGATCGCTACGATTCTGTCGGTTGCGCTTATGTTCCGTTTGACTTTCGGCTACCACGAAGCGGCTCAAGTCATCGAAGATGCGGTTAAAAACGTACTCGACGCTGGGCACCGTACAGGCGACATCGCCGTTGACAAGAGCACGGCAATCGGAACGACTGCAATGGGCGATCTGATCGTTGCTGCAATGAAAAAGGCTTAATTATATTTATTATAATTAAGTAATAATTTTAATATTGACTTGATTATAGTCTAATGATAGTATCTATGGCATAGTCACCATTGGTAAATGGCGGATGACGAGAGAAAATTCGGATAGGTCAAGGAGGATATTACAATGGCAGAACGTTTGGTAGGTCGCCCGGCACCTGATTTTACGATGGAAACAGCCACTGGCGACGGTAAAGACTTTGGTACGGCATCTTTGGCGGATTACAAAGGCAAATGGCTGGTATTATTCTTCTACCCATTGGATTTTACATTTGTATGCCCTACTGAAATTACAGCTCTGAGCCTTGCTTCTGAAGAGTTCGCAAAACTGAACACGGAAGTGCTCGGCGTCAGCGTAGACAGCAAGCATAGTCACCGCGCGTGGATTAACACGCCTGTTAACGATAACGGTCTTGGCAAATTGAGCTTCCCGCTTGCTGCTGACATCACGAAAAAAGTAGCAGGCGATTATGGCGTATTGATCGAAGAAGAAGGCATCGCGCTTCGCGGCCTGTTCATTATCGATCCGCAAGGCGAAGTGAAATACCAAGTTGTTAACCATAACGATGTTGGCCGCAGCGTTGATGAAACGCTTCGCGTTCTGCAAGCTTTGCAATCCGGCGGTCTTTGCCCGATGAACTGGAAGCCGGGCCAACAACATCTGGTTGCGAAGTAATCTCTGCTACAAGCCAGAGAAACAGCTCACATAAGCAATTAGTGAAAAAATAGCGGTGCAGGTGTTATCTCTGCATCGCTATTTTACGTTTATTCGAATGATTCTGGAGAAGCGATAGCGTTCGCTTTTGCTTGTGGATTCCTATATTAAATCTTTCAATTGGAATGATTAATATTTCAATATCTGACAATGGGGTCTATAAAGCAGGAATTTCATCTTCACTGCTCGAATAGTTTATATGAAACAAACAGCCATACAACCAATCGAATAATTCTCGTTTGTCTGCTGCAGATCGATCTGCGGCCGGACGCATAAGGAGGGAACCGGCGATGAGCTTTTGCTGCGGTGCAAGTATGATTGGCACGAAAGGGACGCTGAAACATATTCGGACGAATATTCATAATGTTCCGATCATGTTCTGTCCGGTATGCCATCGGGTTGAAATTCACTATCTTGTGGAGAACGAATACGAGATATTGGCTGAATATGCGCACGGAGACGGCGCAGACGAAGTCGATTTTGGGGAGTATGTTGAACAGGAAGGCAAGGAGCTTTTGGAAAATTGCGTCAATCATGAGAACGAGGATCCGATGGACGTCGTTCTAAGCCAGATTGACATGGCGCTCGATTTGCTTTGTTTTGCGGGACAAATCGGCGATAAGGCATGGCAGGATGAACTGAAAAAGCGGTTAGGCACATTAAACGGCAGACGCAATAAATTGAGACAGAGACGAACCTCTGTCTAATGTTGATATGAAACGATGCCTCCTTCGCGGAGGCTTTTCATTTTTCTCAGAAAATTGAACGTACACCCCCTGAAATCAAATCATGCTAGCGAAACATATGAACAGAGAGGTGGAGCGGTTGTTACTCTTGTTGTTCAAACGGTTTATGGGGAAGTCCAATTCCTCGAATGCCGAAGAGCTGCAGCATAAAGCGGCTCCTGAACAGATCATTGTAAGAATTAAGCAAGGCGATGAGGCGCTGAGAGAGCAATTCATAGCCGACTATAAGCCTTATGTCACGAAGGTGACAAGCCGTTTCTGCAAACGGTATATAGACCCGTCAAGGGATGATGAATTCAGTATTGCTTTGACGGCGTTCAATGAGGCAATCAACCAGTTTTCCTCCGAATCCGGCAGGTCTTTTCTAGGGTTCGCAGAAACGGTCATACGACGCCGTTTAATCGATTATGTACGCAAGGAGCAGCGTCACTTTCAATCGGTTCCATACAGCTCCTTCGACCAGCAGGATGAAGAGGAGCAGCCCTACAATCCGGTTGAAACCCGGCAAGCGCTGCAAGCTTACGACTTGGAACGGGCGGCAGAAGAACGCCGGATGGAAATTATGGAGTACAGCAAGGAGCTGGAAGGCTTCGGCGTAACGTTTCTTGAGCTGGTGGAGTGCTCGCCTAAGCACGCCGATTCACGGGAGATGCTGAAAGGCATCGCCGGGTCGCTGGCGTCGAATGAGAAATTGTTTGAACAATTGCGCACAACAGGCAAGCTTCCGGTTAAAGAGCTGACGGATCTATGCGAAGTCTCTCGCAAAACGATTGAGCGCAATCGGAAATATATAATTGCAGTTGCTTTTATTATGAAAGGTACATATCCTTATTTGTTCGATTACATAAATAAGTACGATCAAACTACGCAAATGGGCAAGGGGGCAGGGTTATGAATCGCGGCGTCGTGATGCAAGTGAAAAATAATAAAGCTGTAGTCATGACGTCCGACGGCGGATTTGTATCCGTTCCGCTTAACCGCAAGGCGCAAGTCGGGGAAGAGATCGTATTTGATTCCCTTCATTTGCAAGCGGTACGCCGTAAGCCTCGCCGCACCCACTGGTATGCTGGAGCAGCTGCCGCTATCGTTCTTATGCTGCTGCCGTTGCTTTTTCTCGTGCAAAGCGCAAACCACCCGGTTGTTGCCTATGTGAGCATGGATATTAATCCAAGCATCGAGATTGGAGTCGATGAGAATAAAAACGTATGGGAGCTTCGCGCGTTAAACGATGACGGCAGCGACATTATCGAAGATATTGACTTTAAAGGCAAGCCGATTGATAAGGTTGCGGATCAAATCGTTAAAAAGATCGCAAACGCCGATTATTTGGCCGGGGCGGATAAAGATATTGTCATTACAAGCTTGCTTCTGAATGAAAAGGCCGGAGTCGAGTTTGAAAAGGCGTTGTCCAGCCAGCTCGATGCGGCAATTATGAATGTGATCGACCAGTTGGCTCTTGAAGTGGAAGCGAACATTATGGCATTGTCGATTCCTGTCGAGCTTCGAGACGAAGCAGCTATGAATGGCGTATCATCCGGCAAAATGGCGGTCTATTTGATGGCCAAAGAAGAAGGGTACGAAATTCCGCTGGAATTGTTGAAAAACGAGTCGATCGACAAGGTGTCGGAACCGTACGGCGGCGTGGAGCAAATCGTCGACCATTCGGATAATGCGAGCAAGGAAAAGCTCAAGGAGCTCGTAGATAAAGAAAAGAAAGAGAAGAAAGAAAAGGCGGATAAGGCTAAAGATCAATCTGCGAAATCGACGCCAAATCCGACTGAGGGGAATTCCGGAACGGCAACAAGCAAGCCGCAGCAAACCTCTAAGCCAAGCGCTGCTGCTGATAAACCGAAAAGCGGCCAAACGGATAAACCGCGCACGACGAAGCAACCGGATCTTAAGAATGATAAACGCGGCAACAGCGGCAAGAACAGCGGCGGCAGCAGCAGCAATAAGGGCTCGTCCGGCAAGAAGGACGATGATGATCGTTCGGGCTGGAATTGGGGCAAGAAGGATGACAATTCCAAATCTAACGATAAAAATCGTAATCAAGACAATGACGATGGCGACGACGATAATCGAAAAAATGATGATAATCGCGATCGCGGCAATGCGGATGGCGATTACGGCGATTATGGAGATGATCGCGACAATGATAGAAATGACAGCGATTCGAATAAGAACGATAAGCAAGAAGACAGCAATGAGGATCGAGACAATACGAATAAACATAACGATGACGATGACCGCAAAGATGACGGTGATCGTCGCGGCGGCCAGCGCAATTGATATTGTTTACAATATATTAGGAATGGAAATTCCAATATTCGACAAAGTCTCCGATTGACAGCAAATGTTAACAAATTTTATGATAAAATAAATTGTTCGCATCGTCATTGATGTTGTCGGGGAGGATTATTGGATGCAGCTGGCTCAAAAGCGCTATTTCCCGGCTCTTGCCGAATTTGTTCGCAACGGAATGGAAATGTCTCTTGTTAAAGCAAAGGAACTCGGAAGTGAAATGCAAGGCTTTCGTCCCGAGGATGTCATTGCTCTTCATGAAGAATGTATGCAGACAATTGTGGCTAATGTTGAATCGGATGAAGCGATACAGCTTTATAATCGTTCGTTTATGTTTTTAATAGAAGTGATGGTCACTTTTCGTGAGGCCTCGCTGGATGATCAGCTCAACAATCAACGATTTTCTGAAATGCGGGAAATGCTTTTTCATTCCAACCGTTCTTTCGAAATGGTAAAAAATAAGTATGAAAACGTGCTTCAACACATGGACAGCGGGATCGCATTGTTCGACAGCGAAGGCGTACTGTCTTTTATTAACGTTCAAATGGCAAAGCTGCTCGACATTCCTCGCAAAACGCTTATCGGCTGCAATTTAAACGAGATTTTAACGAATCGCCAGCTGAATACAACGACAAAACGGCTAATCGTACGCCTTTATAAGGAATTGTTCCGAAGGAGAAGCGGCTATTACGAATTTCAAGACAAGGATGGCAAGCATCTGCTTGTAACCGTTACTTATGGAGATCAGCTGGACGGCGATTTTCTAATAAGCGTGAAGGATGTTTCCGAATACAAGCAGATTGAGCAAACTGCGCTGCAGAACGACAAGCTTGCCATGCTCGGACGAATATCGGCTGCAATAGCGCACGAAATTCGAAATCCGCTCACTTCGATTCGAGGATTCATACAGCTATTGCGGCCTTATTTAATGCAGCTGGGCAAAGAGGAATACGCGCGCATTATTTTAGCGGAAATTGACCGGGCTAACGACATTATTTATGAGTTTTTAAATTCATCCAAGCCTTCTGCTCCAATGAAGAAAGCAGTATCGATCAATCAGCTTGTCCAAGAGGTTGTGCTGTTAACGGAAAGCGAAGCGCTGATGCGCAATTGCCATATTCAAGTTGAATCCTATGACAATGATACCGATGTGACCGTGTCGATCGATGTGAAGCAAATTAAACAGGTCATTTTAAATATTATGAAAAACGCTTTGGATGCCATTGAGGAGATCAGTGACAAACGAAGAGGCCGAATTGACGTCATAACCCGTTCAGACGGGCAGAATGCAGAAATTATACTTCGCGATAACGGCAAAGGGATGGACCGTCCGACGCTCGCCCGATTGTTCGACCCTTTTTTTACGACTAAGGAAGCGGGAACCGGTCTTGGATTGTCTGTCAGCTATCGCATTATCCGCAATCATAACGGTTCGATTCGCGTGGATAGCTGTGAAGGTAACGGAACAACATTTACAATCTATTTGCCATTGGCAGAATAAAGCATTAGAATCGGGGTATGCACCCCGATTTTGTTTTTGAAAGAGAGGTTTAAAAGATATGACTACATCCTTTACATATGAATCAGCAGCGTCTGCCGGTTCGGCGGAAGCAATCGTTCGACTGATCAGTCCAACAGATCTGAAGGATCAGACGGCGCAGTGGGTACAGCCGCAAATCGATATCGCGCTTCGCGCATGTCATGCAAAGGGGCTGTTTAAAGGAGAACAGGAGCAAGCGGAGATTATTGCTACGCTCGGTCTTCATTCGGCTAACCATATTATTTTCGTAGGGATAGGCAATGCTGTAGGACTTGCTGGTCTGCGACTTGCAGGAGCAACAGCTGCGAAGGCGCTAAAGCGAATTAAAGCGCAAACGGTACAGCTTCAAGTGCCGCAGGAAGTCATTGATGGCGGAAACGGATACTCGGCTGAACAAGCGTCGCAAGCGTTAACGGAAGGTCTTAAATTAGCGATCTATGACAGACTTCCAGAGCTGCGAAATGAGAAGCAGCGCTACGAGATTAGCAAGCTTTCTTTCGTCCTGGCTGGCGGAGGCGCTGAACCTTCGGGCTATGCCGAGAAATGGAATGCAGGCATTGCTCGCGGAGAGCTGTTCGCGGAAGGCGTAAAAGCGGCTCGCGATTTGACGAATCTCGCAGGCAACCGGCTGACGCCGGAAGGGCTGGCAGCTTATGCGGAAAATATGGCGCGGGAATATGACTTTGATATTGAAGTCATTGACGAGTGGACGGCTGCCGAGCAAGGCATGGGCGGATTGCTTGGCGTCGGACAAGGCAGCGCGAATCCGCCTCGAATGATCGTGCTTCATTATAAAGGCGCTCCCGATGATAATGAGACTTGGGGATTGATCGGGAAAGGCATTACGTTTGACACTGGCGGTATTTCGCTGAAAAAAGCGGCAGGAATGGAAGAGATGATATCGGATATGGGAGGAGCGGCTGCCGTTATTGGGGCGCTGCGAATTGTCGGTGAGATAAAGCCTGCCGTCAATATCGTTGCAGTCATTCCTACTGCGGAGAATATGCCGTCGGATCGGGCGTTCAAGCCGGGCGATATTATAACGATGATGAACGGGCTGAAGGTAGAAGTGGTAAATACCGACGCAGAGGGCCGACTTGTGCTGGGCGACGGTTTAACGACGGCAATTCGCCGGGGAGCGACGAAGCTGGTTGACGTTGCGACGCTTACCGGTGCCGTTCTGTCCGCTCTTGGCATTGAAGCAACGGGAGCGGTAACGAATGACGAGAGCTTAATGGAGCAAGTCAAACAAGCCTCTGAGAAAAGCGGAGAACGGGTATGGCAGCTTCCTGCTTACCCGGAGTATAAAAAGCAATTGACAAGCGATGCCGCTGATTTGAAAAACAGCGGAGGCCGATACGCAGGAACGATTACAGGCGGACTGTTCGTCGGCGCATTCGCAGAGGAGCTGCCTTGGGTGCATCTGGACATTGCCGGTACAGCTTTTCTGGATCGAAGCAGAAGCTGGGAGCCTAAAGGAGCAACCGGCGTTATGGTCCGTACGCTAGCTGAGCTTGTTACGGGCGAATAGACAACAGAGGCGGATTAACAGGGATGGGGAAGGAGAAATAGCATGCAGCTTATCAATAAGCAATCCGTGCAGGAACGTATTAATGCTTGGAAAAACCGGCCGCTGTATGCGCATGTCGAGATGACGTCTGGCGCATATGCGGCACATAACGACAGCAGCAAACATCCGGCGGCTACTTTTATAAGCAACGCCGTTGTACAATATTCAGCAGGCTCAATTGCCGGCGACGGGCCGTATCGCGTAGGTTTGAAAACGTCCAATGGCTGGATTTATTCGGAAGGATTGACCCATTGGGACTCTGGCGACGTCGAAAGACTCATTCTGGCTGGACATGACAGCCAAGGCAAGCTCGTTGTCGCGTTGCAGCTGAGTGAGAGCCCTTTTTAGAATAGCAGTGGGTATTAAGAACAAGAAAGGGAGGATCGAAGATGGCAACTTGGCAAAAAGCAGAGCGTATTCTCGTCATTCTGCCGCATCCGGACGATGAAGCGTTCGGCCTCTCGGGAACGTTGGCCAAATCGATAGAGGAAGGCGCACATGTGACCTATGCGTGCCTGACGCTTGGCGAGATGGGGCGCACAATGGGCGTGCCGCCGTTTGCAAATCGGGTAACGCTGCCGGAATACCGCAAGAAGGAGCTGGAGGAGTCTTGCCTGGCCATCGGCATTCAAGATGTTCGGCTTCTTGGCTTTCACGATAAAATGATCGAGTTTGAGGATCAGGACAAGCTGGATGGCAGCATTGACGCTATCATTAAGGAAATTCGGCCAGAAGTAATATTGACGTTCTATCCCGGTTATAGCGTTCATCCCGATCATGACGCATGCGGAGCATCGGTCGTCCGAACAGTTGGCCGGATGCCTGCTAATGAGCGCCCTCGCGTATTGTGCATAGCGTTCTCGCGCAATACGGTGGAAAATATTGGCGAACCCGATATTTATAACGATGTGACAGACTTTTTGGAGCAAAAGGTAGCGTCAATTCGCGCGCATCGCTCACAGTTTCAATTTGCCGAGCTGGAGGGCCGTGAGAGCTGGAAGCGCAAAGAGGTTCGCGACCGTTTTGGAATAGAGCGGTTCTGGACATATCGGTATTAATTTTATATGCTGCGCTGCCGTTGGGATGTAAACGGCGGCGCAGTTTTTTATTTTAGGCTCAAATGAGCCTAAAACGAGCAGAAACAGCATTCGAGAGCGTGAAAAGCGAACAGCTGTAGGTGTGCAGCGGGATCACTTTAATCTTTTAAGTAAATGCTATAGTTTTGCGGGTACTCGGATGATTAGCATCCCTTTATAATATTCGGCATTGTCGAATTGATAGATGATTATTCCATATATTAAGGGGATGATTCTGCATATAGCGATACTTTATAATTAAAACTGGTGTGTTGAAAGGGGAATGATTATGTACAAAGTGCTGCTGGTGGATGACGAAATTTTTGTCCGCAAAGGATTATTGAATTTAATGGACTGGCAATCTTTGCATTATGAAATATGCGGAGAAGCGGAAAACGGCAGCGAAGCGCTTGAACAGATTAGCCTGCTGCAGCCGGATCTTGTCATCACGGACATTCGGATGCCGGTATTGGACGGACTGGGGCTCATTCAGAAGCTAACGGAAAGCATGGAGAATCCGCCTGTTTTTATTATTATAAGCGGTTATCACGATTTTAAATATGCGCAGCAGGCGTTAAGATACGGCGTACACGATTATATATTGAAGCCAATAGACGAGGCTGAATTGGAGTCAACGCTTCGCAAGCTCTCCGGTACGCTTAACGTCAAACGTTTGGCCAGCTTGACCGGAGAGAAGCAGGTCTCGGAATCGGTCGTCGAGACGCTCATAAAAGGCCACCTCTCCGAAGATGATGTGAAAGCGCTTGCCCGCGCGCTGCAGCTCGACGAGTCGGAGTCGTTCGTCTATGTGCTGGCGGAGCTTCACGGACGGGGAGCGAACGGACAACTGCCAGCGCAGTGGACAGCGAAAGAAGCAGCGGTCGCGCTGCAGTTTTTGCCGGAGGAGCATCGCAGCCGCATTCCGGTCTATGAACAGCAGAAAGGGCTGTTCGGGCTGCTGTTGCCGATTGACCGGATAACGGAAGGCAGCAGCTGTGAAACCATATATCGAGGTCTTCAAAGGGAGCTAAGCCGCGCCGCGAAAGCGGATGTGATGCTCTATATTGGCGATTCCGTCGAAGGGCTCGGAAAGGTGAAGCAAACGTACCAAAGCGCGAACGAAGCAATGTCCTATAAATTTGCCGAGGACGGTCAAAACATTTTGTTCGCGAACCGGCTTCAAGGCACTTTGCTCTATTACTTCGACATTGAGAACGATACGTATAAAAAGCTGCTGGAGCATGTGGAAGAGAATGATCAAGAGGCTTATGCGAGCGACATTGACCGTCTGTTCCAGGAATTTATCGAGAAGCGTTTTGCTCCAAGCGCGGTGGCGAATGCGATTACCCGCTGTGTCATCGGCATTATAAATATTATTCGCGAGATGGATGGAGATGAAACGGAGCTGAAGCTGCTGCCGAAAGTGATGGATTGGCAGAACGGATACAATCGGCTGCAGCATTTGAAGCCGTTATTTCTGGCGTTTGCAGCGGAGGCTGCCGCATACATGTCGGAACGGCGAGGCGAGCAGTCCAAGGGCGGCATTGAGCGGATTAAGAAATATATCGAGGCGCATTATACCGAGAACATTAGCTTAAAGAGCATTGCGGCTAAATTTTATATGAATTCGGCATATCTTGGGCAATTGTTCCGCAAATCGTACGGCGTATATTTCAACGATTATTTGTTAAGCATCCGAATTGCGGAAGCGAAGAAGCTGCTGCGTCAAACCGATCTGCGCATGTATGAGGTAGCAGAGCGGGTCGGATTCCAGAACGCCGATTATTTCGTTACCCAGTTCGAGAAGCTGGAGAAGGCGACGCCTACCGACTATCGCAATAAATTGTTAGGCAAAAAATGAACGGATGGAGATACAACGTGGGACGATTTCATTTAAACCATCTGAAGCTGCGCGACAAGCTGATTTTCATGTATTTTTTGTGCGTCTTTATTCCAATCGTGCTAACCAATATTTTTTTCTATAATGTGTCAACGAACAATATTATAAATCAAAAAACACATGATGCGGATATTGCGCTCGAACAGCTGCAGCGAGAGCTTCGTGCTGTCATCGACGAGGCTGCAGGCATATCTTATCTCTACTATATTGATCCAGTGCTTAACGACCATTTGAACCACCATTATGCCAGCCAAGCGGAGTATATTGAGGCGCTTAACGAAAAAATGCGCGGCATGTTCAATAAATCGGAGCAAGCGTATCATACGACGAACTCGACAATTATTTATACAGATAACAAGACGATGCTGGCCTCGGGCAATATTTTGCCGCTTACCGAATCGGTTGTTGCTGAGCCATGGTACCAGGATTTTATTCAGACAAACGTATCCTACCCTTATTTATACGTTAACGATAGTCAGATCAGCATGATCCAGCGCATGAACAATACCGTCACATCAGTCAACAGCATTGTAAAAATTGATCTGAATATGGCGACGGTAAGGCAACTGTTCGCCAATTCCGGTTTTGAGGGAAACATTTATTTTGTGCACCCGAATCAAACGGTTCATTTTGCCAACGATAAAGAAATGGACTGGAGCTCGGGCACGCTTCCAATAACGAAAGTCGAGAAGCCGGAAAAGCCGATTGAATTCAACAAGCTGTATGCCAACAACAACTATTTGAATGGATGGGCGCTGCACGGTGTCATGGATGAGAAAAATGTTTTGCACGAGGTCCGCAAGTCGGGCTCTTTTATTTTTTATTTGGCGGCTCTGAATTTCCTCCTCCCAACGATTATTATTGTGGTCATATCGAGATCGATTCACCATCGGCTCGTCCGCATTCTGATATATATGAAAAAGGTTAAACACCAGCAGTTCGAACCGATCCCGTACGAGGATTCGCGCGACGAGATCGGCCAGCTCACCAGCGAGTTCAATCGAATGACTGCGAGGATCGACAATTTGATTAATGACGTCTATATGGCTGATATCCAGAAGAAGGATTTGGAAATCCGTCAGCGTCAAGCGCAGCTTCACGCCCTGCATAGTCAGATCAATCCGCACTTTTTGTTCAATGCGCTGGAAACGATTCGGATGCGCAGCTTGATGAAGGGTGAGGGAGAGACGGCCAGGACGATCAATTACATGGCTAAAATTTTCCGCAAGTCTATTTCATGGAAGCGCAGCTGGGTGACGATTCGTGAAGAAATCGAGCTGATTGAATGCTTCCTTGAAATTCAAAAATACCGTTTCGGGGACAAGCTGCAATATCAGTTAACCGTTGAGGATGCTGTTTACGACCAAATGATTCCGAAAATGACGTTCCTGCCATTTGTAGAAAATGCCAGCATACACGGCGTCGAGGGATCGCCTGCTATCGGGCTGATCGCGCTGCATATCGGTTTATCCGGCAATCGGCTTGTTTTCCGCTTAAGCGACAATGGAATGGGGATGACGGAAAGCAAGCTTGACGAGCTGCTTCACTATTTGAAGGACGACGATACGATAGGCGACAATGTCGGCATGAAAAATGTATATACGCGTCTAAAGCTTTGCTACCCGGATGCGTTTGAATTCGATATTCAAAGCGAGCATGGCAAAGGGACGACGGTCGAGCTTCGGCTTCCTAAGGATGGAAAAACGGGAGAAGATATGCAATAAACCAATAGCGGCCTATAGCAAAACTATGCATTTTAAAGTACGAACTAAAGTTTGGCGGGTAATCAGGCAAGCGGTTTCGATCTATACTGAAAGTGCTTACAAGACGTTTGAAACTGAAAGGGGTATTTATGAAGATGGGCAACAAGAAATGGTTGAACGCAGGCCTGGCTGCCATGACGGCTTCTGTCATGCTCGTTGTTGGTTGCAGCAATGGCAACACGGGCAGCAAAGAGAGCAATAAACCGGCTGAATCGACAGCCGCTGCGGAAAACGACAAAACGCCGGTAACCTTTACTTACTACAGCTTTGGCAACAACAAAGATGTACTTGCAAGCGACACCATAATCGGTAAAGAGCTTCAAAAGCAAACTGGCGTGGACTGGAAAATGGAATTTCTCGTTGGGGACGTTAAAACAAAATCCGGCGTCATGATCGCGTCCGGCGACTATCCGGACGTTATCGTTCCAGAGGGCGAGATTGACAAGCTGCTCGATGCCGGCGCTTTTATCCCGCTGGACGATTTGATTGAGCAATACGGCCCTAACATTAAACGCGTTTACGGTCCTTATTTCGATAAGTTCAGACAAGAGGACGGCAAGATCTATCACCTGCCATTCTCCGCAGACCAAGGCTATATCGGCGACCCGACGATCGGTCAAGGCGCGTTCTGGATTCAACGCTCCGTACTGAAAGAGTTTGGCTATCCAAAAATCAAAACACTTGACGAGTACTTCGATCTGATTAAGAAGTACCAAGATAAATATCCGCAAGTTGACGGCAAGGACACAATCGGTTTTGCAACGTTCGCAGGCGTGAAGGACAACTTCTTCACAATCACGAACACTCCGATGCACCTTGCAGGCTATCCAAACGACGGCGGCGTTATGGTCGACATGACTACGCATGATGCTAAAGTTTACGCGGCGTCCGACTATGAGAAAAGATGGCTGCAGAAGCTGAATGAAGTGAACGCGGCAGGCATGTTCGATCCGGAATCGTTCACGGCGAACAAAGACCAATACTTGGCTAAGCTGACTTCCGGCCGCGTACTCGGCTATTTCAACTACGGCTGGCAAGTAGGAGACGCAACGAACAACTTGAAAAAAGCGGGCATCGATGAGAAGCGTTACGCTCCGCTGCCAATCGTGTTCGATGCGAATACGAAAGATCAGTATGTAGATCCTCCTGCTTTCGTTAACAACCGGGGTATCGGTATTTCCGTAAAAGCGAAAGATCCGGTACGCATTATTAAATATTTCGACAACCTGCTTAAAGAAGAGAACCAAATTCTTGTTCAATGGGGTATTAAAGATACGCATTATTCCGTGGATGCAGACGGCCGTTATGTCATGACCAAAGAGCAAATTGTAGACCGCAACGACAACGAGAAAAAACGCTCGATCGGCTGGAGCTACTTCGAGTACAGCTGGCCGCGTTACGGCAACAACTCCCTGCTTGCCGACGGTAACTCATATGCCGTAGGCAATCAGCCTGAAATTGTGGCTACAGAATACACAGACGGCGACAAAGCGATTCTTGATGCATACGGCGCGAAAACATTTTCCGAATACTTCGCGAAGCCGGATGAGCGCCCATGGTTCCCTGCATGGAGCATCAACAAAGGCCAAGGCACGCCTGAGCAAGTTTTCGAACAAAAAACAGCTGACGTACAACAAAAATACATTCCGAAACTCGTTCTCGCTGCACCAGGCGACTTCGAAAAAATTTGGAACGAATATGTAGCCGAATACAACAAGAATGATGTAAAAGGTTACGAAGCATTTATTACAAAAGTAGTTAAAGACCGCATCGACGGAAAATGGTAAAAAACTAAGCGTTAACGGAGGACCGGGGCGAAGCACGATGCTTCGGTCCTCCGGTTTTATGGAAGGGAGATTAATCAGGTGGAGAAACATATAGAACAAGCCGTTGCAAACCTTAATAGACCGTTATCCGGCAGCTCTCGTTTGCAGCTGTTTTTCAAAAAACTGCTGCAGCAAAAAGTGCTGATGCTGATGTCGCTTCCTTTTCTGCTGTGGGTATTCGTGTTTAAGTATGTGCCGCTTTGGGGCTGGACGATCGCGTTCCAGAAATTCAGACCGGCAAAAGATTTGTTCGATCAGCAATGGGTAGGCTGGAAAAACTTCGATTTTCTATTCAGCGAGGATCGCTTTTATCTCGTGCTTCGCAATACGCTCGTTATGAGCTCGATCAACTTAATTCTCGGATTCGTTACGGCCATCGTATTGGCCATCCTGCTAAATGAGCTTCGCAACATTATATTTAAGCGGTTCGTGCAGACGATCAGCTACTTGCCGCACTTTATATCGTGGGTTGTAGCGGCAAGCATCGTATCTTCGGCATTGTCGCCGGAAGGCATTATCAATATTATGCTTATCAAGCTAAACATTATCGATCAACCGATCCTATGGATTGGAAAAGGGGAATATTTCTGGGGCATTCTCGGCAGCGCTGAGGTGTGGAAAAACGTCGGCTGGAATACGATCATTTATTTGGCGGCTATTACGACGATCGACCCCTCGCAGTACGAGGCTGCGGAAATCGATGGGGCCAACCGGTTCCAGCGCATTCTGCATATTACGCTCCCAGGCTTGAAATCCGTCATCGTTATTTTATTGATTATGAACCTTGGGCATATTTTGGAATCGGGGTTCGAGCCGCAATACTTGCTCGGTAATCCTATGAACGTGGAATATTCCGAAAACCTTGATATATTCGTACTGAAATACGGGATGGACATGGGCAACTATGGTGTAGCGACGGCTGCCGGAATGTTTAAGACCGTCGTCAGCTTCATTTTCCTCATCGCGGCTAACAACATCGCGAAGAGAATGGGCGAAAGCCGGTTGTTCTAGAAGGAGGCATAAATGATGAGTGAAGGAAGTTCTTCCCGCAAAGTATATTTTAATTGGCCCGATAAAATTTTTGATACGGTCAACATTATTCTGATGCTCGGACTGGTATGCATTACGCTCTATCCGTTCATCAACATGTTCGCACTGTCGTTCAACGACGCGAACGATTCCATTCGCGGAGGCGTTTACTTCTGGCCTCGGATGTGGACGTTGGACAATTACAATTACATTTTTAATGAAGCATCGATTTATTTCGCAACGTTCATCTCGGCGGCGCGCACGATTCTCGGGACGGTTGTCTCCGTATTCTTTACGGCAATGCTTGCTTACACGATCAGCCGTCAGGAATATGTGCTGCGGAAGTTCGTAACGGTCGCTTTCATCTTTACGATGTATTTCAGCGGCGGCCTTATTCCGGGGTACTTGCTCATTAAAGAGCTGGGTATGATCAATTCGTTCTGGGTGTACATTATTCCGGGCATTATCAGCGTATTTAATATGATCGTTATTCGCTCCTTTATCGAGGGGCTGCCGGAAGGCATTATGGAATCGGCGAGAATGGACGGCGCGGGCGATTTTACAACGTTTTTCCGAATCGTGCTGCCGCTTACCGTTCCGGCGCTTGCCACTGTATCGCTATTCGTAGCCGTAGGGCAATGGAATTCGTGGTTCGACGTATTTCTGTACAACTCCTCGCATATTGAGTTAAGCACGCTGCAATACGAGTTGATGAAAATATTGCAAACGTCGAATACGGCAGCGAACTCGACTACTGCAGGCGACGCGTTTGCATCTGCGCAAAGCGGCGGCGTTTCGGTAACGCCGACCTCGATCCGCGCAACGATGACGATTATCGCAAGCTTGCCAATCATTATGGTGTATCCTTTCCTGCAAAAGTATTTCGTTAAAGGGATGACCGTTGGCGGCGTGAAGGGATAACGCAAGACAGTATAGAATGTATAGATAGGCCGCTTCCGATCCAAGATGTTCCATCAGGCGGACGCGGCCTTTTATAGAGAGGGGTACATGCGATGATCGATAATGGATATAAAGGCTGGCTGCGTTATGACCGAGTGAACAACGCAGCGCTGGCGGAAAGCTACCGCCAGTGGACGAAGCATATTGTAATCGCTGGCGAATACGGAGACGGCCCGCTGGCGTCGGCTGCAAATGAACTGAAGATGGCGCTGGATTCCATGCTTGGCATGCAGGCGGAAGTGCAATGGACCGGCACGGAGGATCGGCATGCAGGGAAGGCCATTGTGGTCGGAACGCTGGGCAGCTCCGCGATTATTGACAGCGCTTTAACGGACGTAACGGCAGTAAGCAGCGTGTCTGCTGAAAGCTATTGGCTGAGGACGGTGAATCAAGGCGGCCGGACGTATGTGCTTGCCGCCGGCGTTTCGGCATCCGGCGCATTATACGCTGTTTTCCATTTGCTGAGGCTCATCCAATCGGGTGAATCGCTGGAGTCGCTGCAAATTTCGGAATCGCCGAAATACAGCCTTCGGATGATCAATCATTGGGACAATATGGACGGCAGCATCGAGCGGGGGTATGCCGGCGATTCGATTTTTTTCCGCAACAATGAGCTGCTGTCCGGCTCCGGGCGTATTCGCGACTATGCGCGAATGATGGCTTCGATCGGCATTAACGGTATTGCCATTAATAATGTCAACGTGCATCGGCCGGAGACGTTCCTTATTACAGAGCGGCTGCTGCCTCAGGTGGCTGAAATTGCAAGCGTGTTCAGGGAATACGGCATCAAACTTTATTTAAGCGTTAATTATGCAGCGACGATAGAGCTTGGCGATTTGGACACAGCCGATCCGCTCGATGAGCGCGTACGAGCCTGGTGGAAGGAAAAGGCGGCTGAAGTGTACCGGCATATCCCGGATTTCGGCGGTTTCCTTGTGAAGGCCGATTCTGAAAATCGCCCGGGGCCGTTTACGTACGGCCGAAATCATGCGGACGGCGCCAATATGCTTGGCGAAGCGCTGCAGCCTTATGGCGGTCTCGTGCTTTGGAGATGCTTCGTGTACAACTGCCACCAGGATTGGCGGGATCGTTCGACCGATCGGGCGCGTGCGGCGTATGACCATTTCAAGCCGCTTGACGGACAGTTTATGGACAATGTCGTGCTGCAAATTAAAAACGGACCGATGGATTTCCAAGTGCGGGAGCCGGTATCGCCGTTGTTTGGCGCGATGCAGAAGACGAATCAAATGATGGAATTTCAAATTACGCAAGAATATACCGGTCAGCAGCGGCATGTCTGCTTCCTGGTGCCGCAATGGAAAGAAGTGCTTGATTTCGATACGCATCACGGCGGCAATGGAAGCACGATCAAAGAAATCGCCGCGGGCAATATTCATCCTTATATGCATAGCGGCATTACAGCGGTCAGCAATATTGGCGATGATGACAATTGGACGGGGCATCATCTGGCGCAAGCGAATCTGTATGGCTATGGGCGCTTGATCTGGAATCCGGATTTGACTTCCGAGCAAATCGCAAGCGAATGGACGTCGCTGACGTTCGGAGCGGACGAGACGGTCGGAGAGGCGGTCGTTTCCTTTCTGCTGGAATCGTGGTCTATCTATGAGAGCTACACGTCGCCGCTCGGCGTAGGCTGGATGGTGCGTCCGCATTATCACTACGGTCCGGATATCGACGGCTATGAATATTCGAAGTGGGGCACGTATCATTTTGCCGATCATCTTGGCATTGGCGTCAACCGGACGAAGGCTGACGGCACCGGCTATGCAGGGCAGTATGAGTCGGCAAATGCAGCCGTATATGAAAGCTTGGAAAGCTGTCCGGATGAGCTGCTCTTATTTTTCCATCATGTGCCGTACACGCATGTGCTTCACTCGGGTTCAACTGTTATACAGCATATTTACGATACGCATTTCAGCGGAGTGGAACGGGTCGCTTACTGGCAGGACCGCTGGGCAAAGCTTGAGGGACGAGTCGATGAACTGCGGTTCCGCCTTGTAGCCGGCAGATTGAACGAGCAGCTGGAGAACGCGAAAGAATGGCGCGATATTGTAAATACGTATTTTTATCGGAAATCGGGCATTGAGGATGCACGGGGCAGAACCATTTATTAATCGTCGCTAACCGCGGCGTGCAGAGGAGAGGGCGTTCAAATGAATAATAGCTTGCAAAAGTCGAATCTTGTAATTCCCGGACTTGGTCAACAGTACAAAGGTTTGTTTGATATCGGCGCAGCCGTGAGCCAAACGACAATCGAGACGCAGAAGGAATTACTGGCCGCACATTTTAACAGCATTACGGCGGAAAACGATATGAAATTCGAACGCATTCATCCGTTGAAAGACGTTTATACGTTTGAAGCTGCGGACCGCCTCGTTGATTTCGCCGCGAAGCACGGCATGCGGATGCGCGGCCATACACTCGTTTGGCACAATCAGACGCCGGACTGGGTGTTCGAGGAATCGGACGGCGTACCGGCCATTCGGGAAACGCTGCTTGCCCGTATGAAGGAACATATCGACATCGTGGCAGGACGGTATAAAGGACTTATTTATTGCTGGGATGTTGTAAATGAAGTCATCGAGGACAAAAGCGACGTTTGGCTGCGGGAGTCCAACTGGCTGAATGGCATTGGCGAAGACTTTATCGCCAAGGCGTTTCAATTTGCGCATGAGGCTGACCCGAATGCGCTGCTGTTCTATAACGATTACAATGAATGCAATCCCGAGAAGCGCGACAAAATTATTCGCCTGATTCAAATGCTGCAGCAGCAGGAGGTACCGATTCACGGAATCGGCCTGCAAGGGCATTGGAATCTGAATGGACCGAGCATTGCCGAAATTCGTGAAGCGATTGAGAAATATGCAGCGCTTGGGCTGCAGCTTCAAGTGACCGAGCTCGACATTTCGATGTTTGATTTTGAAGATCGCCGCACCGACTTGCTGCAGCCGACAGCGGAAATGCTGGAGAAGCAGGCGGAGCGCTATGAGCAGGTGTTCGGCTTGTTCCGTGAATATCATGAGGTCATTACTGCGATTACGTTCTGGGGAGCGGGAGACGACTATACCTGGCTTGACGATTTCCCAGTGAGAGGCAGAAAAAACTGGCCTTTCGTTTTTGACGAGAAGCATCAGCCTAAGCCGGCTTTTTGGAAAATTGCGAATTGGAACAATCGTTAACGCAATTAAATCATTTCCGGGGAAATAGGATAGGTGAGACGACGATGAAAACGCGGATGAAATATCGCAATCCGGTATTGCCTGGTTTTTATCCCGACCCGAGCGCGATTCGCGTCGGCGACGATTATTATTTGGCGACAAGCACGTTCGAATATTTTCCAGGCGTACCTCTTTTCCATAGTAAAGATTTAGTGAGCTGGAAGCAGATCGGCAACGTGCTGACGCGAAGCAGTCAAGTGGATATGCTGTCGCGGAAAAGCTCGGAAGGCATTTATGCGCCTGTACTTCGCCATCACGAAGGCGTTTTCTATTTGATTACGACCGATGTGTATGGCATCGGCAACTTTTATGTGACCGCAGCCGATCCGGCTGGACCATGGAGCGACCCGATTCGGATTCCGTACGGCAACATCGATCCGTCGCTATTCTTCGATGAAGACGGCAAAGTTTATGTGTCCGCTCAATCCGGTTTCGGGGAAACCTCTCATATTATTCAATATGAGATCGATATCGAGACAGGAGCGGCGCTGACGGAACCGGTTGTCGTATGGGAGGGCGATGAAGGGCCGTGGGTGGAAGGGCCGCATTTATACAAGATCAACGGCTTGTACTATATGATGACAGCCTCCGGCGGCACCGGTCCGCAGCATCGGGAAATTATCGGGCGAAGCGAGTCCCCGTACGGACCGTTTGAAATGCTGCCTCATCCCATCCTGACGCATAATCGTCTTTCGGATCATCCTATTCAATATACGGGTCACGTCGAGTTGATTGACGATAGCGCGGGCAATTGGTGGGCATTGTTTCTGGGGGTGCGTCCGCGGAACGCGAACGGCAGCGTGCTTGGCAGGGAAACGTTCCTCGCACCGGTTCAATGGGTGGACGGCTGGCCGATGATCGACAACAATGAAGGGCATGTTGGTCTGGAGATGGAAGTCGAGCTGGAGCATGCCGCGTGGGATTGCGGGGCTGCTCAAGTGGAGGAAAGCTTAGAAAGCAGCCGTGTAGCTGCAGATTCGCATGTCTATACCGATTTCGCATCTTTGCAATTGCTAGGTCCGGAGTGGCTGTACACTCGCGTGCTGCCTTCTGCGGATGCGGTACGGCTTTCGGAAGACGGACTGACTCTAATCGGCAATCGGCATACGCTGCGTGACGGAGCTTCAAATGTATTTGTGTGCAGACGCCAGCAGCATCACGAAATGCGCATCGAGACAAAGCTAAGCTTTGCGCCTGTCTCGGATGGCGAGTATGCAGGATTAGCGGCACGGCTCAGCGACGGCGCGTACTGTGCGATCGGCTTGAAACGGCGTGAAGGCGCGCTTGGCATCGCTTCTGCGATCGTCCGGAAGGGCGAAACGGAAGAGCAGTTTGTTGCGCTTGAAGCCGCCGGCTACGGAGATGGAGCGGGCGAAGCGCAGCTCGCCATCCGCTCTAATGAGGAGGAGTATGAGCTGTTGTACTCGCTGGACGGTGAGCATTGGCTGAGCGCAGGCGCAGCTTCTGCGGACGGTCTGACGCCGGATTCCGAAGGCGCCTTTACCGGCGTATGTGTCGGCATGTTTGTGAACGGTACTCCGGAAGAAGAGAATCAATCCGCTCCGGCGCATTTCCGATATTTCGATTATCAAGGAACAGAAGATTAAATGAAAGGCTTCGCCCCGCAGGGTTCACGGGTGCGAAGCCTTTTTTTTTTGCACATATAGCCGAGCAATTCCGACATAGAATGAGTTGGATATGCAGCGGTGTTAGGCGGAAGCGAACATTTTCGATAAAAAGGAGGTTTATGAGATGCACGCAAATCAGACGCTGCAGGCGCTAGGCGAGAACATGCGGTTGCTGTTCATTCGCAATGACGGTCAAAGCCCATTGGCTTCAGTGCTGTATGCGCAAGGCAATCGATTCAAACTATCGGCGCAGCCGGATCAGCTATTGATTCATTTGCTGGCGAACGATCCTTCGGAACATGATGATAGGGTTTGCGGTACGACGCTGGCTTGGCGTTTCGTAGGTGCTAGTCCCGATGTGCGGGTGAACGGAATGGAAGAGGAGCCCACTGCGTTTCATTTTTTTCGGGAAAAAACCTATACAGGCGTTCCGGCCTTTCGCAGCGCAGCTTGGAGCGAAGTGTGGCCAGGCATAGGTCTAATTGTTCGAGGAGAAGAAGGGCAATTGAAGTTTGATTGGCATGTTGCGCCGGGATCCGCTCCGGAACGGATCCGTTTCCGCTGCGAGGGGAGTGAAGGCTTTCGGCTGGACGAGGAAGGGAATTTGCTGCTTGATACCGCAGTTGGCATCATGACCGACCGGAAGCCGCTGGCCTATCAGAACCTAGACGGAGTGCGGAAGGAGGTCGGGTGCCGGTATGAACTGACGGATACGCAGGACGGATGCTGTGAGCTTTCGTTCGTCATGACGGAGCCCTACGACGCCAGCCTCCCGCTCGTCATCGATCCGATCCTTAGCTATTCTACTTACTTGGGCGGCAGCTTGGACGATTACGGCAGCGGCATTGCGGTGCAACGATGGAATGGCGAAGCTTACATCGTAGGTACGACCAGCTCGCTCAATTTTCCGACAACACCCGGCGCGTTCCAAACCTCACTTGCCGGCGGCGGCTCGCAGGATGCCTTTGTATCCAAACTCAGTCCAGAAGGCTCGTGGCTCATCTATTCCACGTATATAGGCGGTGTTGACGCGAGCAGCGGAATTGCGATCGCAGTTGACGATTACGGCAACGCTTATATAACGGGCTCGACCTCTTCATCCGATTTTCCCGTCACAACAGGCGCATTTCAAACCTCGTTCGGGGGCGGAACGAATACGGCATTCGTCGCGAAGCTCAACTGGAGCGGATCCGGGTTTGAATACGCCACTTATTTAGGCGGCACAGGCGCCAGCATCGGCAAAGGCATTGCCGTTGACGGCTCGGGGAACGCGTATGTAACGGGCTATACGGATGAGGCAGACTTTCCGGTCACTTCCGGGGCATTTCAGCAGACCAACGCAGGTGGCACGAGCGCATTTATTGCGAGATTGAATTCGTCTGGAAGTGCGCTTGATTATTCCACCTATGTAGGCGGAACAGCGAATGATTATGCGAATGCAATCGATGTCAGTTATTTCGGCGATGCCTACGTGACCGGCTATACGCTGTCTGCTGATTTTCCGACGACGCCGGGCGCGTTCCAGACGAGTTTCGGAGGCGGGGAGGCAGGCGAGGCGGAGCCTGGCGACGCCTTTGTCTTGAGGCTCGACCAATCGGGATCGGCGTTGGTATACTCGACCTTCTTGGGCGGCAGCCGCGCGGATTTCGGCAACGGCATCGCGGTGGACGACGGCGGCTATGCTTATGTGACCGGAAAAACAAGCTCGCCTGATTTTCCGGTTGGCGGCGGCGCATTTCAGCCATTCTTAAGAGGAATCGCAAACGCTTTTGTAACGAAGCTTGATCCGTCGGGAACCGGTATTGTCTATTCCACCTATTTGGGCGGATCCAATAGCGACGGCGGCAACGGAATTGCGGTTAATTTGAATGGTAATGTTCATGTCACCGGCGTGACAGAGTCGCATGATTTTCCATTGTTCGATCCGATTGAAGGCGGGTTTCCCGGATTGCAAAGCGCGTTCGTTACAACGATCGGCTATTACGGCTATTTGGAGTTCTCGACTTTTCTAGGCGGCGACCATACCTTTGGCTCTGGCATCGCCGTCGATGAGCAAGGGAATATCTATGCGACAGGACAGACGAACTCGTATGGCTTTCCGATAACGCCAGGAGCCTATCAGCCCTACAATGCAGGCCAAATCGATGCCTTTGCCGTCAAAATATCCGGCGAAGCCAAACTGGATATCCATAAGTTCGCCGACCGGTTTGATGTGCTTCCTGGTGAATTGGTTCATTTTATTATTGATTTGAAAAATTTCGGTTCGGTAGAAATAACGAATATTGTGATCGAAGATCCGTTGGTTGGTTATTTCAATGTTCTCCCGTTCATCCCGCCATTTTCCAGCCAAGAGATCGTTCTGGCATTCGTCGTGCCTCCGGACGCGCCGCCAGGGCCAATCGTAAATCAAGTGTTTGTCAGAGCTGACCAAATTCGCGATCCTCTGGTTGCGGAAGCGGTAATATTCGTAAATGCGGTCATGATTTTAAATGCAGTCAAATCAGTAAGCCCGCAGGCTGCGCGTCCCGGCGAGACGGTTGTATTCCGCATCGAGCTGCATAACCGAAGCAATGTCGATCTGATCAACATCCGGTTGTTTGATCCACTTATTGGACTTGATCAAACGATTGCGGTGCTGCATGTCGGCATGGATATCGTTATTGATTGGCCGTATGTGATTCCTCTTGATGCGAGAGCGGGCTTAACGATCGTTAACTTCGTCGAAATTACGGCGGACAATTTACCGAACCCTGAACAAATTGGCACTGTGGTTGAAGTGCTGCCCGCCCCGCGGCTCGCGATTACGAAAATTGCGGATCGTACAGTAGCGACTCCCGGCGAAACGATCAATTATGTGGTAACGGTGAGCAACACGGGCAATTCCGTCGTGACGGACATTGTTGTGACGGATGATCTTACCAGCCTTAGCGTTACGATCCCTTCGCTGGATGTCGACAAAACGGAAGTTATTAACGTACAGTTGCTGGTTCCGTTACAAACGCCGCCTAGAACGTATTCAAATACGGTTATCGCGATCAGCAATGAGGCGCCTGCTGTATCTGCTGATTTCGAAGTGGAGGTTGCCGCCGTTCCGCTGCTTGGCATTCGAAAAACGCCGGATCGGGAAAGCGTTTCTCCGGGGCAAACGTTGAATTATACGATCGTGCTTGAAAATATCGGCAACGTGCCGATTACCGGTATTCAAATCACCGATGAACTGCTGCAATATGCTGCCCCGGCGTCCGATCTTGCCGTTGGTGAGGCGCGTGAAATGATTATTCCTTATACGGTGCCGCTGGATGCGATTATCGGATCGCAGATCATCAATTTGCTCACCGTGGAATCAGCGCAGTTGGGAGCGCAGGAGGTTGAATCGACAGTAGACGTTGTCGGTTTTGGCCTGTCATTGCTGAAAACAGCGGATCGGGTGGTAGCCGCTCCAGGTGAGACGATTACTTACACGCTCATATTACAAAACGTGCTGGCAACCGATCAGACTAATGTCATTATAAGCGATCCGCTGCTTGCCATTTCGGAGACCGTTCCGATTTTGCCTGCAGGCGCAACGATTACAAGAACCGGCACCTTTACGGTGCCTGCCGGAGCTGCTGATGGAAGTGTTATTGTCAACACGTTTACAGCCGTTTCCGACCAGACGGTGCTGCAGCGCTATGAGACCGAGGTTGTTGTTCAAATTACGCCGGGAGAGACGACGACATTAGCCGTGCATAAGCTTGCGGACCGGAATGAGGCTGCGCCGCGAGAAACGATTGATTATTCCGTCGCCGTTACGAATACGGGCAGATTTGTGGCGACAAACGTCGTTGTGAACGATTCGCTGCTGGGAACACAGTTTGCGATTTCCGCAATTGCGCCTGGCCGAACGAAAATTGTGAAATTCAGCTATACGATTCCTGCCGGCACGAAGCAAGGAACGGTTGTAGCTAACCGAGTATCGGTGACTTGGACGGAACGGCCGCCGGGCATGCTGCCGATTCAAAGCGAAGCGCGCGTAGTCGTGTCGCTGCCTTCTTCGCTGCTCGATGTGAACGTAAGTGCGAATCCGGAAACGGCGCCGCCGGGAAATACCGTTCAAAAAACGATTACGTTAGAAAACATAACCGATCGGACGTTTACCAATGTGCATGTGATCGATCTCCTCTTGCGCTTTAGCGAAATTATCCCGTCTCTCGGACCGGGACAAAGACAGGTGTTTACACTGCCGTTCGTTATTCCTGCACAAGCGGAAGGAGGCGCTGTTTTCCGCAACAATGTTGCTGTCTTCAGCGATCAGACGGCGCTGCAGCAGCAAGCGGTGCTGATAACGGCCGAGACACAGCCGGATGCGATCTTGACGCAGGCCGTCAATCAACCTGAGGGCAGCCCAGGCGAGACGGTTGTTTTTACAATACGAGTGAAAAATACAGGCAATGTTCCGCTTGTCAACGGCCAATTGACCGGGGATCTGCTGAACATTAGGCTGACGACGGAAGTATTCGATCTAAACGCAGATGAAATCATTCGCGTGCCGTTTGTTTTGCCGGAGGTAGAGGAGGATACGGTTTTGACAAGCACGGTATTCGCGGTATCGGATAACGGTCCGCCGAGACAGGTGAGCGTGTCCGTAAGGGTTATTACAGATGAGGAATAAACAGTGACCGAAATCGAATGGAGCAAGCTGCGAAATTGCGGCTTGCTTTTTTTTGGGGACAGCTCTAGATGTTGCAGGCTGTTAAAAGGTTGTTGTCTATCGCTTGACAATTTTAACTGTATATTTTATTATAACAGTAACTTAATGAGTTACAGTTACATCGGAGGAAATAGTACTTAGAGGCGGTGATCAGAATGAGCATTGAAGTAAGCGATTGGGTACAAGGCAAAACGGTACATGGCGAATTTTTCTTCGGCTACGTGGAACAGGTTGATGAACCGAAAGGCTTAGTCAAAGTTAATGTCGTAAAATCGGATAATGAGGAAGCGATTGGAAAGGCTACTGTCGTGAGGGACGCTTGGCTGAAAAAGCTGCCAGAGCCATCCGTTCATTCGGATGCCGCTTCGATCCGCAATCTGATTGATCTTGCGCTTTCCACTTGGGATGAAGCATGGTTTATGGAACTGACGGAGCAATTAAAAACGGCGCTTGTCGATGATACTTATAAACAAAGGAATGATCGCGAACATGAAAACAGAATTTCAGCCATTATTTGAGCCCTACGAATTTAAGAAGGGCATACGGCTCAAGAACCGAATCGTTATGGCGCCCATGACAACGATATCCGGAAATGAAGACGGTACGGTATCGGATTCCGAGCTTGCCTATTACGAAAGGCGTTCCGGGGGAGTCGGCATGATCATTACAGCATGCACCTACGTTACCCGAAATGGCAAAGGCTTTCCCGGCGAGTTTGGCGGCGACATTGATGAACTGATTCCCAGCATGAGCAAGCTTGCTGCAGCGATTAAAGAAAAAGGGGCAAAGGCGGTCCTGCAAATTTTTCACGGGGGCCGGCTTTGTCCGCCTGCGCTCGTGCCAGGCGGCGATATCGTCAGCGCCAGCGCAGTCGCTTCGGAGCAAAACGGCGGCGTCGTGCCGAGAGCGTTGACTGAGGCGGAGGTTGAAGCGATTATACGCGATTTCGGCGAAACGACACGCAGGGCGATTGAAGCGGGCTATGACGGCATCGAGCTGCATGGCGCAAACGGGTATTTGCTGCAGCAGTTTTTCTCACCGCATTCCAATCGCAGGGAAGATGAGTGGGGCGGCAGCTTGGAGAAACGGATGAAATTTCCGCTTGCCGTATTGGATGAAGTGAAACGGGTAGCGGCCGAGCATACGGCTAATCCGTTCCTGATCGGCTACCGGCTTTCGCCGGAGGAGGCGGAGACGCCAGGCATTACGATGGAGGAAACATTCCGCCTCGTAGATGCGCTTACCGATCGAGGACTTGATTATATACATGTCTCGACGAACGAGTTTTGGTCGAAGCCAAGACGCGGCGCGGATGAGAGCAAATCCCGGATTGAGTGGATTCAAGAGCGAGTGGGCGGACGCGTACCCGTCATCGGAGTCGGCTCGATCCATACGCCTAACGAAGCGTTAGAAGCGCTCAATACCGGGATTGCCCTTGTCGCGTTAGGCCGCGAAATTGTTATCGAACCCGATTGGGTGGAGAAAACGGCCGAGGGCAGCGAGGATCAAATTAAGACGACGCTGAGCAAAAACCCGATCGGCAAGGAAGAGCTGACCATTCCCGATCCGATGTGGAATATGATCGTCAATACACCGGGGTGGTTCCCGATCGGGGATTAATGTAAAGAGCCAAGCGGATGGATTCCGCTTGGCTCTTGTTTTTTTGCAGCGCTTGTTTATTCCGCTTCCATCCCATCGGCCAACTCGATCAACTTCTGCATCGTATTCCAGTTGCGGACGGTGGCCGGGACGCCAAGCTTTTGAAGATTGACGGACAGCTTGCTGTCTCTCACGCTGTGCCGATAGAGCAAGTAGACCTCTCTGCCGACGATGCGATATTCGTCATCGCCGTTATTGGCTGATGCCAGCTTGTCTACGCCAGAGGCAGGGGGCTCCTCCGTAAGCATCGCTGCATATTGCACTTCTTTGTCCGTTGTCGCAGCCGCTTCGGCAATCGTCTCGGCGCTGAATGGACAATCGGCGACGATGCGCCGAATTTCCTCTGCCGTGCGGATGACCGCAGACAGCGCGATGCCAAACTTCTCTTCGATCAGCCGCTCGATGCGATCGCGAACGATCGCTTCGGTGTCATTTTCCTCCGCTTCGAACAAAATATTGCCGCTTTGGATATACGTCTGAACGCGTTTGAAACCGGCGGCTGTCATCTCCGAGCGAAGCTCCGCCATCTTGATTTTGTTGTGCCCGCCGACGTTTATGCCGCGCAGCAGTGCGATGTATATGGTCATAGTTGCAAACGGCCTCCGTTATTTTTACCAGCCGAAGTTGAGCGCTTTGCCGGTCTCTACATAGGATTTGATATTGCTCAAAATCATCGGCCAGCTTTCCTTCGTATTATCATAGGAAGGATGATCGGCAGGCCAATCGTCGTTTATGAGCATCAGTTTCGTGCTTTCTCCGACCGTCTCCAGCGACAGCGAGAGCTTTGTTTCCAATGTCGCGTGATTTTCACGGTAGGAAGGGCCGGGATGCTCAGTGAACCGCATCAGCTTGTGCGGCTCGAAGGCAAGCACTTCGCCATAGACATGAACGGTCTCATCGCCGTCATTGCCCGGTCCTACATACGCGTATGGCGAACCGATTTCGAAAGTTGATTGCAGCACACTGTTGAAGAAGATCGCTCGCGTCCCCTCCGGCGTGGTGAGCGCGTTCCATACTTGCTCCGGCGTCCCCCCGATATAGATGACATATTTCAGATCCATTGACATCGTTATTCCTCCGTTCATCCTATTTCTAATTGCTTCCATTTGATAGTATAACCGAGATCGGCAGCAAAGTATTGTAAAAACGCGACAACAGTATGTCCGTTAGGTTCAACACATCTCGTTTTTGCTCTCCGTACATCTCCAGCCCTTCCGTTGCCCCGACTATAATCTAGGTCAAGGAGAGTCTGCAGAAGGTTTTTCGCATCGAAATCAATTCGTATAATTCAATCATAACGACTGGAACAGTTTGGTCATACTGGTTTCGATTCACAGATTTTTCAGCTTGGAAACGAGTGAAGCCATGTTTCAAATTATACGATACGAGGAGATGTAAAAGGTGAAAAAGCTGATCGAATTTAAAGGGGTAAAGAAACAGTACAAAGTCGGGGAAGTGATGATTAATGCGCTTGATGGTGTCGATTTTTCCATATCGGAGGGAGAGTTCGTCGTTATACTCGGTGCCAGCGGCGCCGGTAAAAGCACCCTGTTGAACATACTGGGCGGCATGGATACAGCAACCTCAGGGAAAGTCGAAGTTGGCGGACAAGAACTGACCTCATTCAACGAGAAAAAATTAACGAAATATCGTGCGGAGAAAGTCGGCTTCGTCTTCCAATTTTATAACTTGATTCCGAATTTGAACGCTTTGGAAAATGTCGAATTTGCCGTTGAAGTATGCAAGAACCATCTGGACCCGAAACCTATTTTGACGCAGGTCGGGTTGAAAAATCGGATGAAAAACTTCCCGTCCCAGCTCTCCGGAGGCGAACAACAAAGGGTTGCCATTGCGAGAGCCGTTGCCAAAAACCCGCTGCTGCTGCTCTGTGACGAGCCAACCGGCGCTTTGGATTATGTAACAGGCAAGTCTGTCTTAAAGCTGCTGCAAGATTTGAACAGAGATACGAAAAAATGCGTCATCCTCGTCACGCACAACTCTGCAATTGCTCCGATGGCGGACAAAATCATTAAAGTAAAAAGCGGCAGAATAGAAAGCGTTACGATCAATGAGGATAAACAAAGCGTCGAAGGGATTGAATGGTGATCATGAAACTATATTTCAAGCTGTTACGGGATATAAAGAAATCGTTAGGGCAGTTTATAGCCTTTGTCATGGTCATCGCAGTAGGAGCGTTTTTCTATGGCGGACTGGTGACGTACAGCGATAATTTGAACGCTTATACGAAGGATTATTTCAAAGAACATAACTTAAGCGATTTGAACGTGTATTACAGCAAGCTTTCCAAAGAAGATGCGGCTGCGATTGGCGGAGTGAAAGGCATAACTAAAATAGAAGCCCGTTATACCTTTGATGCGGCGCAACCATTTGACGATTTTAAAGCAGAGCTAAAGATCCATTCGATCCCGGCAAACAACGAAATCAATACGCCGACCGTTATTGAGGGGAGCATCCCGTCACAAAAAGGCGAGATTTTATTGGATTCCCATTATGCAGCGGAGCATGGCATCAAGATTGGCGACAGCATCACAGTCCAGGCTAACGAACGAAATATTAACCTTACGGTAAGCGGCTTAGGCGAGAATGTTGAGCATGCCAAAAAGAATGAAATCCAAGACCATAAAGCTTACGGCTTCGCTTATATATCGGAAGAGTCAGCAACTGAAATCGCAGACGGCTTTACTTACAATGAAATTATGGTTGATGCTGCTGAAGGCTCTGATTTGGAGCAACTGGGGAAATCCATTGAAGCGCAATCCAAGCAACAACAGCTTGCTTATGTAGACCAAATAAGCAAAGAGCGGTCGTTCAGTTATTCTCAGATCAGCCAAACGATAGATAACAATAAATTGATGAGCAAGGTTATCCCTTTCGTACTCTTTCTGATCGAATCGATTATTTTGCTGTTGGCTATGTCGAGAATTATTGATTCGCAGCGGAATCAAATCGGCATTATGAAAGCTTTGGGCGTGAAGAATAGAAGCATCATGCTGCATTACATGGGCTACCCGGTGCTGGTAGGCATTATCGGCTCCATTATCGGCTGTGCCGTTGCAGGCGCTCTATTCGTTCCGTTAGTGACAGAGTCGAGCGCAAGGGCTTACGCTTTGCCGGGCATCGAGTTCTCGCTTTCGTACTTTTCAATCATTCCGCCGATCATTTTTTCCAGCGCATTCGGCATGCTGGCTTGTTACCTTAGCGGCAGAGCCATACTGAAAGAACGCGCCGCTCAAGCGATGCGTCCTAAGCCGCCGAAGAAAATGAAAAAGCTGCTTATTGAGAGAATTCCGGGACTATGGAGCAATATTTCTTACAGCTACAAACTCATTTTGCGAAATATTTTTTTAAATAAGTATAAAGCTTTGGCGAGCTCCATTGGCGTTGTTGTAAGTACGGTTTTGTTGATAACGGCGTTTGGCACACAAATGTCCTTGCTGAAAGTTGCGGGCCAGATCGAAGAGGTTTACACGTATGATTTAAGAGTAGATTATGCGATGGGAACGTCCTCGGATGCGATCAAACAGCCTTCTGGCGTCGAAAGCAGCTATTTGCTGTCCAGCTTTCCGGTCGAATTAATAACGGACAATGAAAAAGAAAATGCAACCCTGGCGGTTACTGAACCAGAAAATAATCTCATCCATTTCTTTGACGATAATGAAAAGAAGATATCGCTGGATAATAACGGCATCCTTGTACCGAAATCCTATGCTGACAAGTATCAAATTAAGAAGGGAGATACGATCCAGTTAAAGTTCACAGCGCCTGAGCTTAAAAATAAAACGGTCGATATGAAGGTGTTAGACATATCTACGCAATATTCTAATCCGTCGTTTTATTCTACGCCTGCTTACTTAAAGAGCTTCGACATCGACTACAATCCGACATCGCTATTAGTAAAAGCGAAAGACGCTAACGATCTCGCAAACGTCCGCGCCTCCTTCGAACAAGACAGCCAAGTCGACACCATTGCGGATAAAGAGGATCTGAAGAAGTCAGCGCAATATATCGTGAAGCAAAACAGCTTTGTGTTTATTATGTTTATCGTCTGTGCCGTCATCCTCTCCTTTGGCGCGATCTATACGATCTCATCTATCAACATTTATGAAAGGAATCGTGAGCTGGCGACATTAAAGGTACTGGGGTACCAGAAATACAAAATCAATCGGCTTATCTTCTTGGAAAACATTATCCTGACTACATTTGCGATACTGGTCGCTTTGCCAATAAGCAAATCTGTTTTTATGACGATCATCAGCGCATTGTCCAGCACGCACCAACAAATTCCCGATCAGTTGAATGCGGCAATTCTGTTGGGAGCTATTCTGGTTACATTCCTGCTAACGATTGTTTCCAACTTGCTTCTCCGTAAAAAAATATCCAAAATAAATATGATTGAATCGTTGAAGAGTATAGAATAATAGTAGTAGTAAGGGGCGGCTATCGAGCAGCCCCTTTTCTATCATAAGCGGGTATTTGGAATAAGGAGATAAAGACGATGACATATGAAGAGGTCATGCAAGCACTTGCCGATATGGGGACCGAGCAGACGAAAAATACATATATCCGGCATGGCGCAGTTGAGCCGTTTTTCGGCGTGAAAATCGGCGACATGAAGAAGCTGGTCAAGCATGTGAAAAAGGATCAAGCGCTCGCGTTGCAGCTGTACGAATCCGGCATCTATGACGCGATGTATCTCGCCGGTCTAACCGTCAATCCGAAGACGATGACGAAGGACAAGCTTCAGCAT
The DNA here is from genome assembly GCF_009737085.1 of Paenibacillus sp. NEAU-GSW1. Classification (GTDB taxonomy): domain Bacteria; phylum Bacillota; class Bacilli; order Paenibacillales; family Paenibacillaceae; genus Pristimantibacillus. The sequence goes on along the minus strand of NZ_WOVL01000021.1, from coordinate 4,033 downwards.
TGGGTGGCCAATGTGAAATGGTACTCGCCGGCCGAGTATACCGTTGCCGGGGTAGCGGCGGAAAGTCCGTATGCCCGCGAGCTGGCGGTCGAGTGGATCGACTCGACTGATGAGCTGGTCGCCGTATGCGGCTGGAGCACCTATGCCAATTATGTATCGATAGCGCCTGACGAGCAGCTGGACATCGAAGAAATTCGCGGCTATCTGGAGCGGGTGCAAGAGACAATCCACGGCGAGCGCAATCGCGTCCGCTATGTCATGAATACGTTCGTCATCTCCGTTGGCGCATACGTTAAAGAGCTGACAGAGGAAGCGAAGCAGGTCGCAGAGGCCATCGGCAAAGTCAATGTCGACGTCGGCAATACAGCCTGCAAAGTGCCGCTCGCGACGGAATATATCGGCAAGATCGAATCGATGGGACGCATCGGGAATAAGAAGAAGACTTGTATTTGTTGAGGGTAGTGTACAGACAAGGGCATACCGTATTATTGCGGTATGCTCTTTGTTTTATATAGTTGGAAATGCATGTTTATAAAGTTTAAAATGCGAAATTTTTAAATAGTTTGATAAAAAATGTAGTAACCTTTTCTTGGAAATAATCGTTCAAAAGTTAGTACGGAATACAATTATAAAAAGAAGGTGTGAAAGTGAGGTTAACTTTATTACTCAATCCTTTCATTCATTTGCTTTTCACAATCCTATTGGGAATAAGCTGGTCCGAATGGGATGGAATTTCGGTAACTGTTCTCGGTATATTCTATTTAATCGTATTTGTTGTAGACATTATTACATTTGTTTATTCAAAAGCGGATAGATGGATCGAGGTGGATCTTGAAAAATAGGAGTATATGGATAGTCATTATAGCCATAACCGTTAGTGCAACCACTTGGCTGCTAAAATCTTCTCCTTCAGAAGAGACGTTTAGTTTGCAAGATTACAAAGATCAGATACAGCAATCATCTATGACAAATGGAGCTATTCCAAATGCCGAGACGGCTAAGAAGGTGGCGGAAGTCATCCTAAATGAAATTTATGGAGCCGATCAAATTTCTGAGAGAAAGCCGCTAGTTGCAAAGTTTGATGATCAATCCAAAGTGTGGCTTGTTCAAGGAACGCTACCGGAAAATATACTGGGCGGAGTACCAAACATACTCCTGCAGCAAGCGGATGGGAAAGTACTTGCGGTTTGGCATGAAAAGTAGGAGGTATGTCCTTGAAATATAGAAAAATTATAATCAAAATGCTCATAGTCTTTATAACTGCAATATGTCTACACGATTTCATCTGGGGTCATGAAGTGGTAGTAACATTCAATAAACAGGTAGATGAGGAACAAGCGAACAAGATTGCAAAATCTTTAAGCTTGGATAGTGGTACTAGATGTTTTATTCCACCTAAAGGAACAGATACGCATGATGGCTATGTGTGCTTGTTGAAAGCTAAAAACAATTATTTTATGACTAAATTTGAAATGAATCAGATTAGACAGGATAAGAGTGAAGAAATTATTGTTATCCGTTTTTATAATGATTTGAGTGCAATATGGGAGCGGTATGAAGAAGCGGCAAAGCATTTTTGATCAAAATATTAATTCGATAGACGCTGCAGTAAAGAACAAAACTGAAAGAAAAGGTGCATAGAATTGACAAAAAAGATAAAAGTGACTCTTGTGATAGGAGCTTTTGCTTTCATTGTGTGCGTGGTAATCGGATCTTATTTCATGAAAATAGATAATAATAATGCGGATGGAAATTTGTTGGAAATTGCGATATATCCAGCAGGCACTTCAAGCGAAACCTACTTATTTTCACTCAGGCCAGAAAATATTCTCGAAGTATCGATAGGTGAAAGACGGTACGGGACTGACATACGATCGGATCGTTTTATGAAACAAACTGAGCTTGTCGAGCAGAAGAAGATTTCTCAACAACAGTTTAATGATCTTGTGGAGTCAGTAAACAAGGTAAAGAAACAAAGTCATCATGATACAAAGAAAATAGTTAAGGATGGATGAGACGTTATGGTTTATTACGAAGGCGAAGTGATGGAGTTAAATTTCACCAGTAATGAATCTGCGGAATTAGATACATTAATAGATGAATTAATAGAGCTGTCACCGATAACAGTAGATTTACATGGATGGGCTTAGTGTTTTGTTGAGCGAAGTCGAATGGGACTGGATCCCATTTTTATCCGGATATTGTAGAGTCATTGGGAGTTCCAATACAACAAGAGATAATTTTTGACAATCAAGTAGAGATAGGAATAATCGTTAGTTATTATATTATATTTATACTTTTTTAAAGTAAGTGAGTACTGAGAATATTGAGAAAACTATGTTGGCAAATATAAAAATTACTGACCCAAACTATTGTCTCGGCAAAAGAAAATTGGGGTCGGGAGTACTCGAGATGAAGTAAGTAACGACAATGTACAGAAAATTACTATTTATAGAGGACCTTAATTGTCTGAGCATGATAATCTGCTTGTATGTTGTGTGTTGTTTGCAGAACTAACTGAAGTCGGTGATCTATACTGCGTATATTTAAAAGGATAGTAATTACGTTATTCGTTGTAGTTTTCTGTATTATTGGGAGCCTCTACGTTTGTCGTCATACATTGGATGAATAATACAGAAGTAATAGCTACTAAAGACTTTAGCACTGTTATTGTAGAGGAGAATGAGCTGGTCGACTATAAATATTTTCTAAGTCCAGAAGGAGAGCTAAATAATCTTGACCTTGATATGCGTATAAATATCGCAGATTATATGAAAGAGAATAACTATAAATTAGCTGAAGGCAAACATGAGTTTTATTGCAAAATATTTTAGATTCGAACCAATCGGAGATTAATGAGAGGTGCTCCATATGGATGATGAATTAAAGAAAACAAGACGTTCGTTTATAGTTTTGATCGTTCTTTTTCTAGTAGTCCTGCTATTAGGATTTATTGGTTTTATGATTTTTGCTGATAGTATCTTTAAAGGCTTATGCAGCACAACAGGATGCTAATTATATTTTGAGGAATACGAATATCCGAACAGTTCTATGACAATGCAAGATTGACAACGAGCCAGTACGTTAGCAAAGGAAATGTATCAAATAAGCTATTCGTACGATTTGATGGGCAACAAATTAACGCAGACGAATGGCAATGAACTTACGATTACCTATTTGTATAATGCTAGAACTTGTTAGCCGCTCAATTGGATCATAGCGCTGTTTCAGTTATTGAGAACAAGCGACAATACGATGAGACGAAGATTGAACGCTATACGTATACAGCTGATGGTTTGATGCTAACCATGCGTGATCGTAACGGCAATACGACAAAATTCGTCTATGATGCACAAAGCAGGTTGATTTCCAAAAACGTCGAAGGAGAGCAAGCGTCTAAGGCCAAGCTTAACGAGCGCCAAGTGAAATTTACCTACGATGGTAACGGCAATCAGACAAGTATGACGGATACGACAGGTATAACTACGCGTGTATTCGATGAATTGAATCGTGTAATAAGTAAATCGGTTCCGAAACTAGGTACAGTCGTTTATCGTTATGATCTTAGTGAAGATTTGTCTGAGGGACATCGTCAGGAAATGACGACAGACGTTAAAGGAAATGTAACATTCAAGACTTTCGATCGGGTAAACCGTTTAATTGAAGTCAAATCAGGAGATGACCTGCCAGTAAAATATACGTATTATGCTAATGGAAGCCAGAAGTCGGTAGAATATCCGAACGGCGTCAAGGAAGTGTATACGTATACGAAGTTAAATCAATTGGCTAAGCTTCAAAACTTCGTGGGTTCTACTTTGCTTGATGAGTATACGTACACGTATGATCAAGCAGGAAATCAAACCTCTAAGATTGAATTGGTTCAAGGTGAAAATAAAGGTCAAACCAGCTATACGTATGATGAGCTAAACCGATTGCTCACCGTGAATGAACCGAGCGGAAAGAAAACGGTCTATACGTATGATGGTGCAGGTAATCGTGAACAAGAAACAGTTACTGAAGGAACTACCATTGC
>NZ_WOVL01000020.1 GCF_009737085.1 Paenibacillus sp. NEAU-GSW1 | reverse complement strand
GTGGCTTTCGCTTGCCCATCATTTGCTGAAGAAAGCCACAAAGCATCAAAATCGAAAAATAGTGTTGCAGGGATAGCTCTCTGCAACACTATTTTCATGAATACCGCTTCTTCAATTACTGATGCGAGCCGTTTTTACAGCGAGCGAACCACTTTTGGGACGGCCTCTTTTTTTATTCGGCATCGCTTGCTGCAGCAGGAGAACCCCGCAGCAGGCTGACGATGAAAAGGAACGCGGGCAGGATGATGTTAGCGCAGAAGTACAAGGTGGAGACATGCATCGGGATCGAGTAAAAATCAACGCTTGACGGGTACGACCAAACGCTGAAGACAAGTATAAGGACGGCTAGAGGCGCAGCCAGGTGTCTGTAGCTGCTTGCTCCGAACCATTGCGCGAGTCCGATGGCGGCCGCGTAATGAAGCACGATAAACCGGACGAACACATCGACGATCCAGAACACCATAATAATAATATCGAGCCGGGAGAAAAATCCGAAAATGGCGAGATAGCGCGAAATGATCAGATAAGGAAAACGAAATAAAGATACCGCCCCGTCCAAGACAAAGAGAATAACCAGCATCGTTCCTGTAAAGGTCAGAACCGACCATAGAACGGAGAGAAAGCCCCATTTGCGGGCTTGGTTAATATTATGGACGAATGGCAGAAAGAAAGTCATATAGGCGTACATTGGGAACCAGACCTGCATCATAATGGTGCTTTTCATAACCGGAACGATACCGTTCTCCAAAAAAGGAAGGAGGTTCTCCGGCTCCATATCGGAGATGAGCGGCGCGATCAGCAGCGAGGTGAGCGTAATTAGGATGGGCATGAGCAACTGGGCGCAGCGTCCGATAACCTCCACGCCATAGCGTACCGTAATTGTGCTGAGCGCAAGCAGCGTGCCGGACAATACAAGCGGAGGCGTTCTTTCCAAAAATGCGAGGCTCATCATTTCGGAGAACTGACGAGCCTGCTGACCGTTTTGGAACACAAGCACAAGAAGGAACACGAAGCTGACTGTTTTCCCCGCCGCTTTGCCGATCAAATGATCGGCATACTGGACGAGCGATTGACCGGGATAGAGCCGGTGAAGATAGACCATCATGGCGCAAGCGCCAAATCCGGTAACGGAAGCGATGATCGGTCCCATCCAGAAATCGACCCCTGCATGTCTGTACAGTATAGGAGGCCCGCTTAGAATCGCTGTTGCGAGCAAGGCCAAGTAAATCATGCAGGCGAGCTGGGCGGCTGATATTTTTCCTTGCTCTAACGGCGGCATAGCGAATCCTCCTTTATTGTGCGTAATATTTCACAATCGGATCAAATAGGAAGTGGAGCAGTTGCAAGGGTCCGGGCAGCTGGGGATTGAAGACCAGAGCGAATGCCAATCCGAAAGCGACGATGTAAAGAGAGGCATAGGGCAGCAGGTTGTTTTTGCGAATAAGGTCGACAAGATCCAGAAAGGGCAGTGCAATCATCAGGATGAGCAAGGTAACAAATATCGGTACATTCATGCCTGGTTCTCCTCTTGCGCGATCGGCTGCTGCTCCTGCTGCTTCGAGCCGGATTCGAATGCTTTGCGTAACCAAGCGGCTAGAAGCAGGAAGAGCGGAATGCCTAAACCGCACACGATATAGAACGTTGGAAAGACTAGATCCTTCGTCTGTCCGAATTGCGAAGTCTCAAGATTCCATATGCTGATCGTAAGAATCAGCATTCCTAATGGCAAGACAATTGGCCGATAGTCAGGCAAGTTGAGCCATTGCGCAATACCGATGGCAGCGCAGTAGTAGCCGTATATTAGCCGGAGCGCGAAGGCGACGACCCATACCATCATGACGACCGATTCCAAATGTTCGAAAAACTCGCTAAAGCTGATGAATCGAGTGATCGCCAGAAAAGGATAATTGTACATAATTGTTGAATTGCCGAGCTTTGAGATGATGTGCCAATTCGTAATGCTGAGCAGTAAGGTTAGCAGCAGCGGCGAGAGCAAGCTCCATCCAATCAATTTTTGCGGACGGTTCACATAAGGAAGATAGAAGGTGGAGTAGCAGAAAATGCTGTACCACAGCTGTAAACCAAATCCGCCAAGCAAGGAAGGTCCCAGCCCGTTTTCCATGATGGGTCCCACCGGCCTAAAATCGGTATAGAGCGGAAAGAAAATAAGACTGAGCATAATGATCGGGAACGGAAAAAACATAATCGCAATGCGACAGATCACTTCCATGCCGGATCGTACAGCAGCAGCGCAAACGAATATAATGCATGCGCCAAGAAAGAGCGGAGGCGTCCGGATAAAAAAAGAGTTGGACAAAAAGTCGGTCAGTTGACGGACGACATACCCGCTTGCGTATATGACGAAAAACAGAAAAACGATAGAAACAACTTTTCCGGCAAAGCGTCCTAATATGGACTCGGCGTATTGAATGAGTGTTTGACCGGGATAGAGCCGATGCAGCGCAATCATAACTAGCAGGACAAGCATGCCGCCCAGCATGCCGACAATAGGTGCAATCCACATATCCAAGCCCGATAAGGAGGCGGCCACGCTTGGAGAAGACATCAGCCCGGTTCCGCTGGGAGCCAGATACATTAAGATGCAAAGCTGGGCTGCAGATATTCGGACGTTCTTTTCCATCTTAGGCGCCTCCTCTACAGGTTCGATTACTTGGACAGCTTGGGCAAATAGGGCTCAAATACAGTTTTGATTAATGTTTGCGGGCCGGGCATTTGCGGTTCGATCATGACAATGATCAGCAAAGCCCAGACAGCGAAGGACATGATAGTAAAGCAAATTTTGGACTTGCGGTCAGCAATTTGACGCCATTCCACAACAAAGAGCAGTACCGCGGCCAATGTGACGAGGAAAATAGCGCTCATCGTTACTCCTCTTCCTGCGGGCTTAAGATTGCGGTGTTTTTGCCGATTAGCCCTGTCCGCGTGATGGTCACTTTGGCATCGTAAATTACTTCAACGGTTGGGAAGACAGATTCCCATTGCTTGCCGTAAGTTTTCCACTGCTTCGGATAATGGCGGTGAAACTCGTTTGCAAAACCAAGCACATCGCTATCCTCCTGCTGAGCAGTCTGCACGGCGCTTTTCAAGCGTTCAACGATGATTTGGGCAAAATGGGCTTCCAGCATATGCGTCACTTCCGGTTTCGTAACATCGAGCGAAGTATTGTTCTGAATCAAATCGCCCCGTCCTTCAAGCTTCACTTTGATCATCCATTTGCCGTTGCTTATGGAAGGCGACAGGTCGCATCTCGAGTCGGCAAGCTGCAAGGAAACCATGCCTTTTTCACCCTCAGGTTTCATCGTAAGAGTAGCAGTCTTAATCTTGTCATGGAGCCAGAGCAGGCCGCGTGTTTTTTGAATGTTATACCAATGATTGAGCTTCGTGCCTTTAAAGGAAGCGAATCCGCCGATATACGGGCTAAGTTTATTTCCGGTGGGCTTCATCATGATCCAGGGGATTAGCGTCGACCTGGCGTCGGCGCCCGACTGGATAATGACATCGAGCAGTGTAATATCCAGATTCGTTTGCAGAACCGACATTTCACGCAATACTTCAGCGCTGTTTCTTTCGATGTTTGGCTGCCATTGCAAATAGGTGTCCGCTTGGCCTTTGCCGATATAGATGTTGGCCCGTTCCCTCGGATGGGGGTGACGGGAAAGAAATTCCATCGGATCTTCAATGCCCTTCTTAGCCAATGCCTCCCCGAAAATAAATACATCGGACTGTCCCCAGAAAAAACGCCGAGACAACAGCTCCTGCAGCTTCGATGCCGCATCCGCCGTATTCAAGCCGACGGCGCTTTCGACGACAGGCTTGGCTCGCTCGTTGCCAGGGTTGCCGCCCAGTGAAGGCTCCGAAGAGCCCGTCGGGACATAGAGCTGAACGGATAGCTTGATTTTATTATTATCGGCTAAATCGAAGCTGGCGCCGGTAACGATGGCTAGATCATTGACTTCGACCCTGTCCCAGCAGCCCGTTGTCAGGATGGTGCACATGAAAGCTGCGATAATCGCGGATGCGGCGCGCATCCATTTGTGCATACCCATGCCGATCATCCTTTTTTCCATCTGGAGTGGTTAGGGCGAATGCGAAACTTATTCCACACCGACCCTGTCATGTGCGGCCTTTGATTAATCGCCCAGCGAGGGGCGCGAATAAGCGTATCCTTAAACTGCTCGAACTGTACAGGCGCCAGGGGGGTCAGGTAAGGAACCCCGAAGGAGCGCAGCGACAGCAAGTGAACAAGGATGAACAATGCAGCCAGAACGATCCCGTAAAGCCCTAATACCCCGGCGCACAGCATGACCGGAAACCGAATCAGCCGAACCGCGAGTCCGAGCGAATAGTTCGGGATGAGAAAGGATGCGACGCCGGTAATGGCAACGACCATTACCATGGGCGAGGACACAATGCCGGATGAAATGGCAGCTTGTCCGATGACGAGCGCGCCGACGATGCTGACTGCGGAGCCGACCTGTTTAGGCAGACGAATGCCTGCTTCGCGCAGCGCCTCGAACGTTACTTCCATCAGCAGCGCTTCGATAAGTGCCGGAAACGGGATTTGCTCACGTGATTTCGATATGGTGAGCAGCAGCGTCGTAGGAACCATCTCTTGATGGAAGGAGAGGACGGCGACGTAAATAGATGGCATAAACAGCGCGATAAAGCTGATGAGCAGCCTCAACCAGCGAATGCCCGTCGAGACGAAAGATCGCTGCGAGTAATCTTCAGGAGACTGCATCATCGACAAAAGCGTTGCCGGTGCAATTAAGGAAAAGGGCGTGCCGTTAATGAGCACGGCTACTCTGCCCTCCAGAAGACTGGAGGCGACGACGTCCGGCCTCTCGGTTGCCTGCAGCTGCGGAAAAATCGACATCGGATTGTCCTCGATCCATTCCTCGATATGATTGCTGTCGAGAATCGAGTCGGAATCGATTTGGCTAAGCCGTTGCTGCATCTCGGTTACGAGTCCGGGGTCAACGATGCCTTCTATATAAGCAATGGCGCATTGCGTTTTGGTATAGCGGCCGATCGACATGCGGTGCAGCTTGAACGCAGGCGACTGCAGCTTGCGTCGCAGCATCGATGCATTGACTTGAATCGTTTCGACAAACCCTTCGCGCGGACCGCGTACGACCGTTTCCGCCTGCGGCTCTTCAATCGGCCGCATATGCCATAAAGGCAAGGAGAATGAAACGGCAGCCGCTTGCCCGTCAAGCAGCAGCACGGGGTTTCCGGAGCCAAGCTCATCGGCGAGCTTTTGAACCGTGCGAACCGGCTGCGAGGAAGAGACGGTAATGAGCGGCAAAATTGCGTCCCAGCCATGCTCGTTGTCGCTGCCGATTGTTTTGAGCGGGGCAATGACATGCTCGTCGAGCATCTTTGTATCGGAGAGGCCGCCGAAGTAGACAATTAAGGCTTGCGGACCGTTTCGAACCGCAAACTCGTGAAAAGTAACATCGGAGCTGTCTTGAAACAAGCTGCGCAAAGCAGCGGCATTGCCGCGAAGACTGGCGGACAACGGCTTGCCCAGCAGCTGCCTTTGACGAGCTAGTATTTGTTCGAGCGTCTGCTCTTCACCCATCGCCTATTCCTCCCAGAAGAGCGTCAACAATATCGCTGCTTAGATTGCGCATCTTTTAACCAAAACATACAAACGATTCCAATTTGTTGGCGCAAGCAAGGAATGTATGCTCTATTTGTTGACCATAATGGTTGATAGAAGCGAAAGGCGTGAAGGGAATGAATCGAATGTGGAAAATGACGGGCTGGCTGGCCAAAACGGTAGCGGCCGGGCTTATTATAAGTTTTCTTTCTATTTGGACGACGGGTTATATTGTAAATAGCTATGTTGAAACCCTATTGAAGCAATATAATTTGCCGCTAGAGGTACAGCCGATGGCGCTATCGGGCGTATGGGGCAAGCTGTGGGGCGCAAATTCAACGCCGACTCAAAAGGAACAGCCGAGCGGAAGCGAGAAAATTGACAACGGAAGCGGTCAGAAAGACGAATCGCCGGTAGCTGTTGACGCGTTTCGCGACGAGTCGCTTCCGCCGCTTACGGATGTCGGGATCGGAAGCGGCAGCAAGGCGGAAGGCGGGACTGCAGGAGAAGAAGCGGGCGGGGTTCCGGACGCGGCGGGCGGTCAGACGGAGGGAGCGGTGGACGCTGCCGAGGGCGATGAAGCACCGGCGCTAGACGGTTCGGAGACTGCGATGACGACGGATGATCTGGCCGAAGTGAAGGAGCAGATGAGCGACGCCGACAAGGAAGAATTGTTCGGATTATTAATGAGCAAGCTGCCGCAAGAAGCTTGGCAAAGCATCTCTTCTTATATGGAGAACGGCTTGACTGAAGAGGAGTTGAACGCTGTTCAGCAGCTAATGGCGCAGTATCTGGACAAGGATCAATACGAACGAATGATGAATATTCTGAAAAAATATTAATTATTGACACTAGCAGGAAATGTTGCCCCTGTTAATAACCATATGTTAAAGTATTAGGCGGATGATCCGACAGGATCTTCGCTTTTTTTTGTAAAAAAATAGATATATTTAGAGAGAAAACAGAAATAAATGCAGCACAATCCGCGAAAAGGAGACGATCATGAGCGATTTTAAGCCTATGGATCGGATCCGAAAGACATGGAACCAAACGGCCCAATTCTTTCGGCAAGTTCGACCGCAACAAACAGGCAAGATTCTGCAGCAATCGTCAAGCGAGAGCAGCCAGGCGCCATGGTGGCGCACAAAGCCGGTTATGATTACGGCGGCTATTCTATTTATCCTCGCAGCAGCAGGAATCGGCGGCACGAAATACGTACAAGCAAACACAGTTGATTATTACAACGTATATATGAACGGCAGCATGGTCGGATCGGTCAGCGATCCGAAGGAAGTCGACGATCTGATTGCGCAAGAAACGAAAGAAGTGAAGGATGCCAATCCAGAGTACAACATGATGCTGGATTCGGGCGAAATCAGTTACACCTCTGAAAGTGCTTTCAAGGCGGAGCCGGAAACGGAAGCAACGCTGGCTAAGCTGGAAGGCATGTTTACCTCTCACGCTGTCGGGGTTGAGCTCAAGGTAGACGGCAAAGTAATCGGCGTGGTGAAAAATCAGGAGACGGCGGATGCGATACTGACGCGAGTACAAAGCAAATACGCGCCGCAGCTTGCATCATCCAAGAAGAAGGGCGAAGTGACGGCGCTCTCGTACAGCGCAGCAGCGAAGAGCAGCGACAGCAAGAGCGAGGCGAAGAACGGAACGGTGCTCAAGGACGTTCAGTTCGTTGAAGTCGTAAAGACAAACGACGTTTCGATTCAGCCGGATCAGATTCAGAACGCCGACGATATTTACAAGCAGCTCGTACAGGGCAGCGTACAGCCTACGAAGTATACCGTTCAAGAGGGCGATTGCATCGGCTGTATTGCGGAGAAGTTCGATATTTCCCCGCAAGTTATTTATGACAACAACCGCTGGATCGATGAGGACAAGATCAAAGCGGGCGATGTGCTTGATCTGACCGTACTCCAGCCGGAATTGACGGTCAAAACGATTGAGAGCTTAACCGAAACGGTGGCCATTGCGCCGCCGGTGGAAATACAGAAAAATGCCGATATGCGGGCAGGCGAATCGAAAGTGATCCGCGAAGGCCAGAGCGGCAAGAAAGTCGTTACATACCGGGTGGTAAAGCAGAACGGGTACTTGGTTAGCGAGGAACTCATCAGCAGCGAGGTTGTAACAGAGGCGATTCCAGAAATTATCATGAAAGGGACCAAAGTCATTCTTGGCGAAGGATCGGGCAGCTTTGCAATGCCGGTATCCGGGTGGTCTCTCTCCAGTAAATATGGTCAGCGTTGGGGCCGGTCGCACAAAGGAATCGACATTACCGGCAACAAAACGATTATGGCCGCGGATAACGGAGTCATCGAATTTGTCGGCACGAAGAGCGGTTACGGAAATGTCGTAATCATCGACCATAAGAACGGCTACAAAACGTTGTACGGACATTTGAGCTCGTACAGCGTCAAGAAAGGCCAAATCGTCGAAAAAGGCGATAAGATCGGCATCATGGGCAGCACTGGCCGCTCGACAGGCGTTCATCTTCATTTCGAAATTCATAAGAACGGCGTTATTCAAAACCCGTTGAAGTACTTATAATTTTATATCATTCGCGAAATACCGCTGCGGCTTCGGCTGTTGGCGGTATTTTTTTTGTGATGCGATGCTGGACGAGGCGGTTAGGTGAGATTTGAAGTCACGCTAAAAGCTGGCTGTCATGAAGGAACTTTAATTGTAAACAGGCCGCAATACTATGGTAAGATAGTATCATTAAATAGGACAAGCGACAGGCGGTGTGGCGATGCACGGAAAAATTTTGGTGGTCGATGACGAACAGCCGATTGCAGATATATTGAAATTCAACTTAGAGAAGGAAGGCTACGAAGTAATATGCGCGTTTGACGGCGGTGAAGCTGTCAGGCTTGCTGCGCTGGAGCTGCCGGATTTAATGCTGCTTGATCTCATGCTTCCGGTGAAGGACGGCATGGACGTATGCCGAGAGGTGCGGTCCAAGGGATTGCAGCTGCCGATCATTATGCTAACGGCCAAAGACACGGAGATCGACAAGGTGCTGGGACTTGAACTCGGCGCCGATGACTATGTAACGAAGCCGTTCAGCACGCGCGAGCTGCTTGCCAGAGTGAAGGCGCATTTGCGCCGCCAGCAGAAAGCGAGCGAGATTGCGGCTGTTTCGGCGGGAGCAGGCTCCAGTGCGGGAAGCTTTGGCGCTAACGATGATCGCAACGGGGAACAGGACAAGCAAGGCTTGAAGCTGTTCAACCTGTTTATTGATACAGATATGTATGTTGTTTACAAGGATGGAGAGCCGCTCGATCTGACACATCGGGAATATGAGCTTGTCTATTATATGGCCCGCAACAGCGGCAAGGTCATGACGCGCGAGCATTTGCTGCAAGCGGTATGGGGCTTCGAATATTTCGGCGACGTGCGGACTGTGGATGTGACGATTCGCAGGCTGCGGGAGAAGATCGAGAATGATCCGAGCCGTCCGGAATATATTATGACCCGGCGCGGCCTCGGTTATATGATGCGAAATTCCAAATCGGGAGGCTTAGGCTGACCATGAACGGCAAGCGATTTTTTCGCACCATTCAGGTAAAGCTCGTCATTATTTATTTGTTGCTTATCTTGGTGGCGATGCAGCTGATTGGCGTTTACTTCATCAGTACGATGAAAACGTCGCTGACGGATAATTTTACGAACAATTTGAAGGAACAGGCCGACATATTGTCCAAGCTGGCGGCGCGCAATTTGGCGCTGAAACCGAGCAGCGAGAATGAGGCGAGCGCCGAGAATACCGAGGATTTGAGCCTCGTTGTGCGCAATCTGTTCAGTATTAGCGGTACCGAGGTGCAGGTGCTGGACGGGAACGGCCGCGTCGTGGCGACGTCTCTGCAGGTGGCGGAATCGTACATCGGCAAGAAGAACACGTCGCTTGCGGTTAGCCGCGCGCTGCAAGGCATTTCGGACAATGAAGAAGAAATTATAGACGAGAACGGTGTCCGCAAGAAGATCATCGCGCTCCCGGTCACCTACAACGACAATGAGCGCGTCGTAGGCGCGGTTTATATGGTCGCGTCGATGGACAGCCTGTACGATACGGTCAATCGAGTCAACCAAATCTTTTTCTCGGGCACGTTGATTGCGCTTGGGCTGACCGGCTTGCTGGGCATTTTGCTCGCGCATACGATTACGAGCCCGATTCAAGACTTGACGCGGCAAGCGGCGGCAGTTGCGGAAGGGAAGTTTGATCTGCAGGTGCCGGTGCTTGGCGATGACGAAATCGGGCGGCTCAGCCTGGCATTCAATGACATGACGAAGCGGCTGAAAGAGGCATTGTCGGTCAACGAGGAAGAGAATGAAAAGCTGGGCTCGATTCTGTCCAATATGAGCGACGGCGTAATCGCTGCCGATGAGCACGGCCGGATTATCGTCTGGAACCGACGATCGCTGGAGATGCTCGACAGACAAAGCTGCGAAGGCTGCAACCTGTCGGAGCTGCTCGGCTTATCCGATCAGAAGCTGTCGGAGCTGCAGCAGGGCCGCCAGCAGACGGTCATTTTGTCGCGCGAGCAGGAGACGGATGAGCCGGAAGGCGTGCTGCGGGTTACATTTACCCCGATCCATCGTCGGGATAAAGGGATTACCGGCACAATCGCCGTTCTGCAGGATATTACGGAGCAAGAGAAGCTGGAGCAGTCGCGCCGGCAGTTTGTCGCTAACGTCTCGCACGAGCTGCGCACGCCGCTGACGACGATCAAGAGCTACGCGGAAGCGCTCGATGACGGCGCGCTTGAGGAGCGGGAGCTGTCAGAGCGGTTCGTATCCGTTATTCGCAACGAGACGGAACGGATGATTCGGCTTGTAACCGACTTGCTCCATCTGTCGCGGCTGGATTCTACCCAAGCGCCGCTGCGGCGCAGGCAGACGATCATTCACGATATGCTGGACGAGGTGGCGGACCGGTTTTCTTTTCAGCTGCGGCAGAAGTCGATTCGAGCTACCATTCGCGTCGAGCGCGGCTTGGCGTCGGCATGGATCGATCGCGATCAGATCGACCAAGTGCTCGACAATCTGATGTCCAATGCGATCAAGTATACGCTGGACGGCGGCACAATCGAGCTTGGCGCACATAAGCAGGATGCAGGCAATTTCGCCATTAGCGTGAAGGATACCGGCATCGGCATTCCTAAGAAAGATTTATCGCGTATTTTTGACCGTTTTTATAGAGTCGACAAGGCAAGATCGCGCAATATGGGCGGGACTGGCCTCGGTTTGTCCATTGCCCGGGAAATTGTAAAAGCGCACGGCGGCACGATCTCGTTGAGCTCGGAGCTGAATGAAGGAACGACGGTAACGTTCACTTTGCCGGCGCTGCAAGAGGATGGTGAGCCGGCATGATCGAGAGGGCGAAGACGACGCTGTTGATTATGCTTGTTGCGCTGAGCTTGATTCAATCGTATTTGCTGGCATACAGTATGCCGGGCCTCGGCGCAACGGTCAAAACCGATCAGGACTACATTAATGCGGAACCGCTTGGCGAAGCTGCGGATGTGGAAAGCGTTATTTTTCCGGAGGAGCTGGTTCTGCATTTCGGCAACGATCAGCACACCGTGCTGTATCCGGGCTCTACGTTCTATGACATGATTCTGAAGGAACGGATTCGCGGGCGCGAGTTCAAGGGCTTCCAACGCAATCCGGTCAATGTGGTCGATTGGGATGAAGTGAGGAAGAACGATATCGGCGTCGAGCTGGTCTTTCAGAACGGCTTGCCGGTCGAGCTGCTCAAAAAGCTGCTGAAGGTGCAGGGCGATCTGCTGTTCCTGAATGATTCGATTAATCGAATTTGGATATTCAAAACGAAGGATACGGAGGACGTTCGCACGTTCTTCTTCACGACAGACGGGCAAAGCGTGTATGAGTCGGCTCAAGCCGATCTTACGGTACGCGACGTTCAGGATTATGTCGGCTTTGGCGAATACCAGACGAAATACAAAGTGACGAGCGACGGCATTTATTTGCCGGAACGGCCAATGCAGGCGGTGGAGTCGATATTCGGATACGATACGTACTCGTCCGATTTAATGCAGCGCAATCTGTTCTTTGATCCAGGCACAACTAAGGCGCTTGAAGACAGAAACGGCTCGCAAATTTATACGGATGGCAAAAGAGGGCTTCAGGTCGAGCAGAACGGCACATGGATTACGTATACCGATCCTGCGGCCTCGCAGAGCGAGGAAAATTTGTTGGTCGATAATGTTTATGCCTCGATCGAATTCATTAATGATCATGGCGGCTGGGACGGCACGTATCGCTTCGTGAACATCGGGGGCGAAAAAGCGGGCAAAACAGGCAATGGGAAAGTGGTTGCGTTCCAGCAATATATGGACAATTATCCGATCGTGGAGACGTCGCATTTCAAATACGGAAGCATGCGGCTGACGCTCCAGCAGGGCTTTGTGACCGAGTACACCCGCTCGCTCGTTACGCTCCAGAGCAAAGCTGAATCGCGCAAGGCGAGATGGCTGCCTGGAGGCGAGGAGCTTTCCTATGCACTGGATCATTACAGCCGAAGATCGGAGGCGGTGCGCGTCTTCCCGGCGCTGCAGGCGCAGTCGATGGAAGGCCAGAAGCTGCGTTTTGTTCCGATTTGGGCCGTTTTGCTGGAAGACGGCACGCATGAGATTTTGCTGCAGTCCTATCCGGCGGGGTATACCCCGCCGAAGTCCGTGATGCAGAATGAAGATACGATTATTCAACCGGCAGACGGCGGCGTAAATACCGGCGACGGTACGGAGCCGGATTCCGGTTCTGAAGTTGGAGCTGCGGCTGACGGCAATGGCGGTACGGATTCAAGCTCCGGCTCACAGGAGCCGGGGAATGCTGAAGGAGCGGCATTGTTCGACGGCAATACAGCATTGCCGAACTAAATGCGAGACGGAGGTGCAGACCGTTGGATTGGGGCAGGGCGAAAAGCGTACTTATTATATCGTTTCTGCTGCTCAATATTTTGCTCGGCTATCAGTTATGGGGCGGTATTCGAGAGCAGTTGAATGCGAATAAAATGACGGCGGAGCTCCCGCAGGAGACGGTCGCCGTCATGAAGCAAAAGCGGATCGAGCTGGATGCGGCGCTGCCTTCCGATACGCCGAAGCTGCGGGATCTGACCTATGTTATTAAGAACGGCGGAGCCGACCAGCAGGATGTAGTGGAGCTTGCATCGCCGGTGGACAGCAGAATTGTATTCACGCATTCGGAGCTGGTGAAGACGCTTGGCGATCAGATCCCGGAGCTGGATCTGTATTCGTTCGATCTCGCGGTGAGCACCGATTCGGTATTCGTGCTGTTTCGGATGGCCGACAATCGGCCGATGTTTGACGTGAAGCTGGAGCTGTATCACAGCAATCAGAAAATTATTGGCTATAAGCAGGTGCGCGTCCAAACTGTCGGCACTGGAGAAGCGAAAGAGCAGACAGTGCTGCCGGCGTCCAAAGCGGTCGCTCCGTTCATCGAGCGGAACTTGCCGGACGGCTCCATTATTAGCGATATTCAGCTCGGTTACCACGGGCAAACCTTTGATACAGAGACGCAGGTGTCGGCGCCTTATTGGCGGGTGCTGATGAATGACGGCGTTATTTATTACATCCATGCGATCAGCGGGGAAGTCGCGCAGGATAAAGAGCAATTAGAGGAACAGTAGGATCAAAACTGGACAGGGCATGGGAGAAGGGGCAGGACGAGGGACAATGGGACTTTCATTTACAGTGTTGGCTAGCGGGTCGACCGGCAACGCGACGGTTGTGTGCAGCGGGGATAAAACGGTGTTGGTCGATGCCGGTTTGAGTATGAAGAAGATGGAGGAATTAATGCGCGAGCGCGGCGTCAGCGGCCATCAGATCGATGCGTTGTTCGTCACGCACGAGCATTCCGACCATATTAAAGGGCTAGGCGCGTTTGCGCGCAAATACGAGCTGCCGATCTACGCCAATGAGGCGACTTGGGGCGGAATGGAGCGGCATATCGGGACGATTGCACAAGAGAAGCGGGTCATTATGGAGACGGGAGAAAGCTTCTGTTTCGGCTCGATGAAAGTGCAATCCTATCCGATCTCGCACGATGCGGCGGAGCCAGTCGGCTATACGTTTGAGGATAACGGCGAGAAGCTGAGCCTTGCGACGGATCTCGGTTACATGAGCGACAAGGTGATGCGCGAAATAATCGATTCCGACGTGCTCGTGCTGGAGTCGAACCACGATACCGAGATGCTGCGGATGGGCCGCTATCCATGGAACATTAAACGGCGCATTCTAAGCGATGTCGGCCATCTTTCCAATGTGGCGGCCGGCGAGGCGCTCTGCGAGCTGATCACCGACCGTACGAAAAGGGTCTATCTGGCGCATTTGAGCCTCGACCATAATGTGATGGATTTGGCGATGCTGACGGTCAATAATATATTGGAGGATCGCGGCATATTTTTCAAAAAGGAAGAGTATCCGCTGCGGCCGACGCACCATGACCGGCCTACGGCATGGGATGAAGTGAAGCGGAAATAACCGATTCAAGCTCGGCGTCGAGCTGGTCGGCTTTGAGCGCAAGCTCCTCGCGAGTGAGCAGCCCTTTGTCGATAAGCAATTCGAGCATGGCGCTTAACGACAGAACCGTGCGGTAATGTTCTTCTTTAAGATCGGCGAGCTTGGCGGCAAGCTGAACTTGCTCCCATGCGGAAGGCGCTTCGGTCCTTGTCCGTTTCGGCGGTTTGTTCGGGTTCATAAGCGGCGTGGCTCCTTTCTACAATTACGGTTTAATAAATTCCAAAATCAGGACAATTGGGTCGTTGAATCTATTATTATTCTAGTCACTTATTCCGAAAATATTCCTAGATTGCAAGAATAGAAAGGAAGTAAGCCGGTTGGCGGCGCAGGAAACGAACTGGATTCGCTAATTAGCGAAGGCAGTTTCGCAATTTGAGCCAGTTTGGCCGGTTTGGCGGGCAGTTGAGCGAGTTAGCGAAAGGAATTTCGCTATTAGAGCAAGCAGGTTCTTGAGTAGCGAAAAGAAGTTCGCTGATGCGGCTTAGTGGCTGTTTTGGCGCATGAATAGCGAAGTTTGGTTCGTTAAACAGCGAATCGGCTTCGTTCGCAGGCGAGCAGCCGGTTACACATTGCGAGTTGAAACGTGGCAGATATGCAATAGGGCGCGACGCAGACGAACGAGTATGGCTGATCGCAGATATTGCTGATCCAAACGCAAACAATTTTGTAAGGCATCAAATAGGATGCCGTACAATAACAAATTCGACATCGAGAGGGGCAAATACAATGGGTTTATTCGATGACGATTTCTATTCGACGAAAGTATCAAGGCGCGCTCGTTCCTCTCATCGAAAAAGCGAAAAAGCCTTTTTTAATAGACGCAGCAATGGCGGTGGCGGCTGGTCCAATGTCCGCATCGCATTTGTCTCTTCTTTTACAAGCGCGATTGCAGCGATGCTGCTGTTTGCCGCTTTTTTTGGCGGCGGCGACAGCAACGGAGGAAGAGTCGGAGGATCGGACGCGGCTGCTGCGGCTATGGTGCAGACGAGCGGTTCGCTGGAGCAGCGTACGATTCAAGCCTCGGCCAAAGTGAGGCCCGCCGTGGTCAGCATCGTGAACGAGCAAACGCTCGCTTTCGGCCTGGGATCGCTGCTGGAGGGCGATGACCATGGATCCTCCGACAGCGATTCGGCGGATTCTGGAAACGCGGATACCGAGAGCGAGGGGACGCTTCAGGAAGCGGGCGTAGGCTCTGGCGTCATTTTTAAGAAGGAAGATGGAAAAGCTTTTATCATTACGAATTACCACGTCGTGGCCGGCGCTGAAAAAGTGAAGGCGATACTGGTCAGCGGCGAACGCCGCGAAGCGCGCATTGTGGGTGAAGATCAGATTTCCGATCTTGCGGTGCTGGAGATTGACGATGACGGCATTGAAGCCGTTGCGGAAATTGGCGATTCTTCCGGACTTCGTCCTGCCGAGTTCGTTATCGCGATCGGCAATCCGCTCGGATTGGGCGATTCGCTGTCGATCGGCATTGTGAGCAAGACGCGGCAAATCGTTCCTGTATCGTTGAACCAGGATGGCGTTTACGATTGGGAGCAGGAAGTGATTCAAGTCGACGCTTCGATCAATCAGGGCAATAGCGGCGGTCCGCTTATTGATCTGAATGGCCGCGTGGTCGGCATTAATAGTATGAAGATCGCCGATATCGGCGTTGAAGGGCTAGGCTTTGCCATACCGATCAACAATGCGATGCCGATTGTCGACAGTTTGACGGCTAAAGGGTATGTGTCGCGTCCTTATCTCGGCGTATATACGATGGACTTGGAGCAATATTTTGCCCAGCAGGCTATAGCGGACGGGTTGGCCGACAGCGGCGGCGATGTACAGCAGGATGAGTCGGCGGACGACCCGAGCTTGCCGCCTGACGCAGAGGACAGTGGAGACGCTGCTGAAGAACAGCAGCCGGAGCTTAAGCTGCCGGATGAGGTTTTCTCGGGCGTTATCGTCTTGGAAGCGGTTGGACCTGCGCAGGAAGCGGGCTTGAAATTCAACGATGTCATTGTGAAGCTCGATAAGCAGAGCATCGGCAGCACGATGGAGCTCCGCAAATATTTGTACGGTCACAAGAAGATCGGGGAAACGATTGAAATTACGTACTATCGCGACGGGAAGCTGAAGACGGTTAAGGCCGAGCTGAGCGAAAAGACGAAGGAAGAATAGACGGGTCGACGGAGACGAGTCGAAACCAAAGCCGAATCACTAGCAGAATCCAAAAGCAGAAGCGGGAAGGAAGTTATCGACGGCTATGAACGCAATAGAGAAACGAATGAAGGACCTTTACAGCTATAACGCAGACATCGAGCCGCCGGTCGAGCTGGACGCTTTCTGGCAAAATACGTTTAAAGCCGCGTCGTCCCGTCCGCTCGTCGGTGTAAAGGAGCTGACCGAAACGCCGTTCTCCGGAGCGGCAGATGTGTATCACGTCACGTTCGAAGGCTACGACGATACGCCGATTAAAGGCTGGTTCATGCTGCCGAAGTTCGCGGCGCCCGGACCGCTCCCATGCGTCGTTCTGTTCCACGGCTACACAGGCGGCAAGGGTTACCCGGAGAGCTATGCGGAATGGCTGCTCATGGGCATGGCAGTGTTCGCGGTCGACGTTCGCGGGCAAGGCGGCGAGACCGGCAATCGGATGGACAGCGATCATGGCATGACCAAAGGCTGGATCACCCAAGGCATTCTCGACAAGGACACTTGCTACTATAAAGCAATAACCGTAGACGCGCTAAAGGCAGTCGAATGGGTCGCTGCCCAGCCGGAGATCGATCGGGCGAGGATTGCGGTCACCGGAGACAGCCAAGGCGGCGGGCTGAGCATGATTACGGCGGCGTTGAGCAGCGTTCCGGCAGCGGTTGTCGCGAACATACCGAATATGTGCCATATGGATTTCGGCATACTCAACTCGACAGGCTCGCTGACGGAAGCGGCAGAGTTCGTTAATCGTTTTCCTGAACATTATGAAAAAGTGCTCAACACGTTGAGCTATTTCGATCTGGTGCACTTGGCTGAAATGATCCATGTACCGATTATGGTATCGGTTGGTTTGAAGGATACGGTATGCATGCCGGAGACGGTTTTTGCGGCGTACAATCGGATTACGGCAGAGAAGGCGCTTAACATTTATCCGTTTACGGGCCATCATGTAAGCAGCTATCAGAAGCGGCAAACGATGGAGTTTTTGAAAAAGCATTTGTAAGCTGTACAGAAAGGCGCGTCCTCCGGGAGGGTGCGCTTTTTCTATAGGCGCCGCGCCTGCTGCTTGTCGCCAGCAGCCAATATTAGGATTGAACAGCGGACATGCTTCACAAGGAATGGCAGTTTTGTTATGCTGGATGCAGGTATAGTGAACGTAGCCGCCGGAGCGGCGGCGACAACACATTTTTTAAGGCAGAGGAAGCGATTAGCGGATGTATTGTGTTTGTAAACAGCATGTGGAGCTTGCGATTGATAAATTTGTGGACGAGTATGAGGATGCGCCTGACATCGTCGACTTGAAGCAAACAGAGTTTGCCGATTGGGACCCGCCGCGCTGCTGCGATATGTGCGAGCAAGAGGCTGTAGTCTTGGTCGTGTAATCAACTCATAACGAAAGGCCCCGCAATCATCTCAGTAGATGATTGCGGGGCCTTGTTCTTTTCCCCTTCGATTACCAGAGATCGTTAACGGCAATCGTCCAAACTTGCGTCGGCTTGTCGGAGATTTGCAGTCGTGCCGGTGTTGTCATACGATTTCTCGTCGGAGGCCACATTGCTTAGGCCCGTCAGGTATGGCATGAGCGTTTGTTCTATGCCTTGTTTCAAGCGACAACGACAAGAAGCGCCGGACTGAATAATGCAAAGTTCCATTATCCTGTGGAGCGGGTTATGACGGGTATTTTCCTGCGGAGCTATAAACAAATAATGCCATCGATTAAAATAATGGTTGAGAGTAATGGCAATCTATCCGATAGATTGAATTGAACCTTTTTGGCGGAGTGAGCCAATAGCTATATGTAACACCCGAATGGAGGCCGGCCTATGAAAGACAACGATTGGCAGCCTTGGCTTATCCGGATGAGCCAGGGCGATGAGGAGGCTTTTCGGACGGTATATGAAGCGACGCGTGATCGAGCTTACGGGCTGATCTATTATCTCGCGCCCCGCAAGCAGGATGTGGGGGACATCATGAACGAAGTGTACATCGAGTTGTTGCGAAGCGTGGACAAATACCGGCCGGAGCAGCCGTTTGAAGCATGGTTTAATGGTTTGATTGTCAGGCAAGTGCGCAATTGGAAAAGAAAAGGCTGGCGATTGTTCCGAATCGCGGAGAAGCTGCGTTTGACGTCGAGCGGATCGATTGATGCGGCGGCCGACAATCGGTTGGCGGCGGTCTGCGATCGTATGGCGCTTTCGCCGCTCTTGCAGAAACTGCCGCATAACGCCAGAGAAATCATCGTTCTTCGTTACTATAAGAACTGTTCGTTAGAGGAGATCGCCAGCCTGCTGAACATTCCGCTAGGCACCGTAAAATCGAGACATCATCACGCCTTGAAGAAATTGCGCAGTCAATTCGACAGCCAGGAAGGCGGAAAGGAGAGGAACGGTTATGTCTATAGAATTTGAGCGGAAATTAACCGAAGCGTTCAAACGAAGCGAGACGGAGCTTGAGCTTGAGTGTCCTCCATCGCTGGATGTCCGAATTATGGCGGAATACGGGCGGCTGACGATGGAGAAAAGAGGTAAAGTCGCTATTAAGAAAAAATGGAGTTTATCCAAAGTGGTCATAATCACAGCCACTGTTGCGTTAATGAGCGGATTCGCGTATGCCGGAAATAAGTTTCTGTTCTCGGATACGGCAGGAACGTATTCGATCCAGATGCAGACGAATGAATCGCTCGATCTTGAGCCGGATGCATTGGAGAAAGCGCGGGCATCGCTTAAGGAGATTCAAGCGCAGCTCGCGCCTGGGGAGACAGCCGTTGTTTATTTGCCTGAGATTGCGGCAAAGTTTGAAGGGGGCCACCAGCCTGCGCTTGGGGTAACCAATCCGATCTATGTATCGGATAAGAGCGAGTGGAAGGCTGCGCTTACGGAGATCGGCGCGGCGATGCCGGATGATTTGCTGGGATCGTACCAGTTCGAGGCGGGTACGAAAAACAGTCCGTTTCACTATGAATTGGGTATGGACGCTTTGGACTTGCTAAACCAAATGCAAGCGGAAAGCGAGCAGTCGGAAGGGGATCAGGCCGCTCAGGCGCTTTGGCGTCTGACAGATACGGAGACGAATAGCTTTGTATCGAGCTACACTTCTGTTTATCGCGATGCGGACGGGGAAATGCTCCAAGCGGCATGGGTTGTTTTCGATGATCCGTCCACGAGAATGGAAAGTTTTGCTCCGCCTAGCACCGTGTACGAAGAACTCAGTCTGAGTGGGCAGAAGGCACATTATACGAAGTTTGATCAATCGCTGTATGGCGACAGCAGTACTCTACAAAGCGTCATGTGGATCGAGCAGCAGGAGGACCGGACGATCATGCATTATGTGGAGTCGGATTCTGCGGCGATGACAGAAGAGAAGCTGGTTGAAGCGGCGCAAGCGTTGTTGAACATGCGGTAAGAGAGTTGTTAGGTGTGAGGTTAAGACGATCAACCGTCCCTGTTCGGGGCGGGTGGTCGTTTTTTTAATGCGCGGGGCGTCGTTTATTGCATCGGGAGGAGGCAATAAGATAAGCTGTAAAGTAGCTAAGAAGCAGCACGGGAGGACGTTAAAGCATGCAAATTCAGATCGTATGTGTAGGAAAGTTGAAGGAAAAATATTGGTCGCTTGGCGTAGACGAATATGTAAAAAGACTGCGTGCGTACGCTCGCATTGACATCCGCGAGCTGGCGGACGAGAAGACGCCGGACTCGATGAGTCCGGCGGAGGAAGAGCAGGTGCGCACTCGCGAGGGCGAGCGGATCCTCGCCGCGCTGAAGCAGGACGCGCATGTCGTGGCGCTCGCCATCGACGGCGAGACTTGGTCGAGCGAGCAGCTCGCCGCTCATATGGAGAAGCAAGCCGTCTATGAAGGCGGCTCGGTCGCATTCGTGATCGGCGGCTCGCTCGGTCTCTCGCCCGCGGTGCTGTCCCGCGCCGACAAGAAGCTCAGCTTCGGGCGGATGACGTACCCGCATCAGATGATGCGGGTGATTCTGCTGGAGCAGGTGTATCGGGCGTTTAAGATTAATCGGGGAGAACCGTACCATAAGTGACGGCTAAAAATTTTGTAAGTACGCCTGCATTTTATGAAATATTGCCATACTAGAGTTAATTCTTTCTAGAAATATTAATCCTTAAGTAGCAGGGGAATACTGGTAAATGTCGAAATTATGATTTAATGCTTATCACCCTGTTGGGTGAGGAGGAATACAGTGTGACTACTAATGAAATAATAAAACAACTGTTTCTGGCTTTTTCTAAGCAAGATAACGAAGACTTTATAAGAATTGCTGAGGAGTTTATTGACTCAGAGAAAAGAAAGAAGCACAATATCGCAGCAAAGCAACTTAAAGATGCGTTGTATGCATCAGCTAAAAGTAGCAAGGCTGTAATCCACAGCAATCGTTATCGAGCAAATATTCCAATTCCCCGGGATAATGATAGTGGTTTTCCTCTATTAGAAGTTAGGGAATATAATCTTTCGTGGGATGACCTAGTAATATCAAACGACAAGAAACTGATTTTGGAACAGATCTGTAATGAGATTCAATCAACTGATATTTTAGCAACATATAATCTCGCTCCAACTCGAAAAACTTTATTCTGTGGGTTGCCGGGTACTGGGAAAACGTTCTGCGCAAAGATATTAAGTTCAGTTCTACAAACTCCATTGGTATACATTAACTTTGACGCGATAATTTCCTCATACTTAGGAGAGACCGCCACGAATTTACGCAAAGTCTTCGAGTTTATAAAAAATGGAATGTGGGTCGTTCTTTTTGATGAGGTTGATATTATTGGAAAGAATCGTGATGACCATCATGAGCTTGGAGAGATCAAACGAGTTGTTAATAACTTTTTGCAAATGATTGATAACTTTGAAGGTGAAAGTTTATTAATCTGCGCGACTAATCATCCTCATATACTTGATCCAGCCATTTGGAGGAGATTCGACGAGATAATAAACTTTGAGCTGCCCGACAAAGAAGAGAGAGAGCGACTGATAAAGCTTTATTTAAAGCCTATAAAAAAGGATTCTACATTGAATTTGTCTTCACTTGGAAAAGAAACTGAAGGATTTTCACCATCAGATTTGCAACTTATGTGTAGGGAAGCAATGAAACACGTGATTATAAACAACAGGGATGTTTTGACCTCCATAGAGATGAATTACGTGCTTACTCGTTATAGAGAACGATATGCTCTTCGTCAAAAAAATGGAGGAATGAGTTTCTAAATGGTCCGACACAATCACTTACCTTTACCACAGTATGTTGAAGAACTTCCAAAGAGAAATTCTAACCAAAGGGGCGGAGGCTTTAGGCCCATTGGAACAAGGGATAAAATTCAATATCATCAAGAAAACCTTCAGAAAGCAAATCAGATTTCTCAATCATTTGCTGAAATTAAACAGAGGTTTCGTGGGACGATAAATCCACATTTGATTTATAGAATTAAGGTAAACCAGAGTGTTGATATTCCTAGCTTTGAGAGAATCTTAAACGCAATGGGTGAACTAACGGTTCTTTCGGTTGCAGAAAACAGACAAGGTTATTGGGTCGTATTTGGCAATGACGAGGAACTAAGTGTATTTAAAAATAAACTGGCGCAGTATTCTGGAGTTGTGCCAGACGGTTATAAGTATGAATTTTTTCATGCTATTGATGGTATTGAAGATATCCCTCTCGAGGAGAAAATTGGCGAAGCGATCAAACAAAGTCCGTTACAGGAAGATCAGCTTTATTACTTGAACGTTGAATTGTGGAGAATGGACGACGAGATACTTGACACTTTTATAAGACAACTATCTCAGAATTACCGTGATAATCCTCAGTTTAGCATAACAGATAAACTAATAATGAAGTCATTTGCACTATTAAGAGTCAAGTTAAACAAGGCGATTTTTGATGAAATCATAATGTTAAAAGAAGTAGCAAGAATAGAACTACCAATGCTACCAAAGTTTAGTCCTTCAGAATACCGGCAAATCGATGTAGAGGAGTTTGAAATTTCTGAACCACCTGAAGATGCAACGGGAATTCTAGTTATTGATTCTGGAATTGTCTCAAATCACCCGCTATTAGAAAAAGCCGTGGGCGATGAGCAAAACTTCCAAGAGGGGGAACGTCAGACGCACGATGTCGTGGGTCACGGTACCGCTGTTGCAGGAAATAGTATTTATTACGATATCGAACGTTGTATTGAAGAGAGGAAATTTTCTCCGACTAACTGGTTGTTTTCAGCAAAAGTAATGTATGCGGAGAGAGACTTTCATGGCAATATCACCCCAGTCTATGATCCAGAGAAGTTGTTTGAAAACCAATTAAACGATGCCATAAGAACGTTTTTGAATAATATTGAAAACCGAATTAAAGTAGTAAATATATCATTTGGCAATAGCTTTGAACCCTTGGGCAACGGAGGCAACCGCCAGTTTCCTCTTGCCAATCTTATAGATGAGTTAGCTCTAGAATACCGTAATGTAGTATTTGTAATTTCATCTGGCAATCAAAGACCCAGTTTGTTTTATGATCTTGAAGAGATAATAAGTGGGTATCCGAACTATTTGGTTGAGAATAAAGATTTTAAAATAATCAATCCAGCCACTTCAGCGTTATCATTGACGGTTGGGTCTATCGCAACTTCTACACGAGCGATGGAGCCTAGACCTGGTCAAGATATTTGGCATACATTTGCTGAAGAAGGGCAACCTTCGCCGTTCAGTAGAACAGGGTTTGGAATCAATGGCATGATGAAACCTGAAATCGTCGAGTATGGTGGGAATCTGATTGTAAGAGAGAACTTTAATCGTGTTACGGAAAATATTGGAGGTAAAGTAGCGCTTTTATCTAATAATCCTACTGAAGCCTTATTCAGCTTTGATAATGGGACAAGTTTCTCTGCACCGAAAGTATCGAATCTACTCGGGCAAATTGCAAACAGTTTCCCCGACAAATCTGCTAATTATCTAAAGAACTTACTGCTTCAATCAACTGAGCTTACGCCAGTTCCAAATTTGGGATACACAGCATCCAAACAGGAAAAAGCACAATGGCAAATGACGGGGTATGGGATTCCAAACGTAGAGAAAGCCATTTATTCATTGGATAACAGGATTGTTTTGTTGGATGAGGACGTAATCGGTCTGAATAGAGTGAAGACGTATTCTGTAAATCTACCAAGTAGCTTCTTTGAAACTAGAGGGACAAAAAAGATATCAGCAGTTCTTACGTTTGACCCTGTTGTGAGAGCTACAAGAGGCGATAGTTATTTAGGTGCGCAGATGGAGTTTAAGTTGTTTCATACTGTCATACCTGATGAAATAGTAGCCCACTACGCCGTTACAGAAGTTGAGGAAGCGGATGAAGATGAAGAAGATACTACTCCGACTGCACTAAAGCCATATGAGATTGTTTTAAAGCCAGGCGTAAATATTAGAAACAAAGGATGCCATCAAAAAGCGATTCGGCACTTTAAAACCGCACAAATGTCAGCACCAATAACGCTCGTGGTAAGATGTCTCAATAAATGGATATCAGATTTAAACTACACTCAAAGTTACTGTGTATCTTTGACAGTTGAACACTCGGCAGAAATTGATATTTATTCTTCAGTTCGAACCGAAGTGCTACAGAGGACAAGAGTTAGATAATACCGAAATATAATTTCAGATCTTATTCTTTCAAACTTGTTGTTTCAAAGCAATAAATGGATAGATTAAAGGAGAACAGTCTTATGACGTTCTCCTTCGCTGTCTCTTATATTAATCCTTTATCGCCCCTCGAGCTCATCTGTTCGTAAGCTTCATCCAATCCAATTGATATATAATAATCCCGTGTTACTTGCTCCATGAGTTCCATTACTGCAGAGTGATTTTCCTCTGGGACGAATTTTAGTATAGCAGCAACAATGGCGTTCTCCCTTGCAGCTTCGCGAAGCTTGATTTCCTCTATGCCGTAAACTGTGTAACCATTGTGAGTCCCTTTTGTGATCTTATGTTTCAACTGGATAGCGGCTATGGCGGTAGCCGGATTAATCTCCTCGATATTCGCTAGCGTCTCGAAGCCTTTCTGAATAACCTCGTCCAAAAGCTCCAGATCGTGCTTTACCTTATCCACGGTCATATGAGCGGCTTTACGTTCTGCTTTCGTGGGATTGTTGGCAACGCGCTTTCCTCTCGACTTTCCCGAGCGGAGTTTATCCGCCTGAACATCCCCAATTATCGCCGCTCTACGCTTTCTCGCGTATTCGTACATCGTCGGCACCGAGATATCGAAGCCTTTCTCTTTGCACCATGCCGCACATTTATTGGGGCTTTCCCCGTCGTCCAGCATCTTATCCAAGAATGGCCGTCTCGGCCACATCTGGAGCTGTTTCTGTTTGCCTACCACGGCCATATAAAATCATCTCCCTTGCTGGTATAGTAAGAATATCGATTTTGCAAGCGTTTTCATAATTTCAGATAGCAATTTCGATTCTCTCCCGATTCCGCTCTTGCTTACACTGGAATGAATCCGCTGTAGCCGCTACCGGATGAGATGAGAAGAAGGAGTTCAAGTTTTCATCGAAGCTTAGTTCAATCGTATCGATCTTCTTACTTTTGTTCACCGTAATTTGCTTAATAAACAGGTGCAACAACGTCTTCCGTTGTTCGAATGTCGCAGCGGTAAGTATCTGATTGAATCCGCGAATTAACTCGTGCACCTGTTCGAATGATACAGGGGAAGTATTGTCTTCGGCCAGTTCAAGCTCCAATCGGGTTTTCTCCGTGTGAAGCTTAATTATCTTGGCTTGAATCTCCTGTATTCTCCCGGTGAATAGCGATTTATCAACGTTACCTTGCTCAAATAGATCGAGGTAACGTTGCTTTGTGTTCACAGCATGTTCTAATTGGCTTCTAATGTGTGATAGCTCGGATTGGAGCGGTAATGTCCGAGTCGTGAGCCTGTGGTTAATTTTGTCCACGACGGCCCTTAGAATGCTTTTTTTGGACAGAACCAGCGTTAACCGATTCATCACTTCTTCTTCGGCTTCCTGTTTTCGAATGCTATTGGCTGAGCACACGCTGCTACCCTTATTCCGAAACGCTCCACACGAGTAGTACAGGCGGTTCACGATTTCTCCAGTTTTTGTCTTGTTCTGTGTGCGATTGGCGACCATTGCCGAACCACACTTTGGACAGCGAATTAACCCAGATAGCAAGAACCCACCGTCGAAGAAACGAGATGGCGTGAATGACTTCTTTTGGAGAAGAAATTGGACTTTCTCCCATAGCGCATCGTGAATAATGGCTTCGTGTCTTCCGTCGGCAATGATCGGCTCAGTGCTTTTGCCCCGCCTACGCATATTACTCCAGTTCTCGTAGCGATTGTAACGGATTTTGCCGTTATAGAACGGGTTGTTCAAGATTTCCTTTACAGCGGAGGTGGAGAAGGTGTTACCGGTCTTTGTCTTGTAGCTGCTGTGGTTTAGTTCGTTGGCAATGCTCTTTAATCCACGCCCACCAGCGTATAGCTCGTATATTTTTCGTACAATTAGTGCTTCTTCTTCCATTACGACAACCTGCTTCGAACGCTTCGAAGAGTCGCCGGGTTCAGGAATAGCCTGATACCCCAGCGGAAGCTTTCCATTATGCTTACCTGTTTTGGCTCGTTGTTTCATACCCATTTTCACGTTTTCTACTATGGTATTACGCTCTAACTCGCCTACAGCGCCCATCATTTGAAAAGCAAACTTTCCAGTAGGCGTACTTGTTTCGAAGTTATCCGAATATGAGCGAAACCTGCTGATGAATGGAAGCATGTGGGGAAGCTGTCGCATGATTATAATGTGAAGCTGAAACGGACGGATTCGGGAGAGATTCAAACGCGTCTCGCTAGCTGCTTCACATCTGTAACCCGATCTTCGTCCTTCATGTCTACATGTGCATGAGATGCTTCACCACGCCTCGATTAACGCCTACGCTCATATCGAAAACTGTCCGGGTGTCCTCAGAAGAGTACAACCTGAACCACCACAGTTTAGCATGTACTTCAATAAAGATACTCGGAGTGGAACCTTGAATGCTTCCGTCTTCTTGTCATAGAATCGGATGTACTTGTTGGTTGAATATCGTCATGGCGAAATCGTGATCGTAATCCTTAGTCGTTGTCGAGTTTCAGGATGAGATTGCTATTAGTCGACTCGACATGAATCAGGTTGATATTCTGAGGAAAATTAATAAGGAATTGATACGAGCTTTTAAATAAACAGCCCCTAGACTTGAACATAAGTGTTCGAGCGCTAGGGGTTGTTTATTAGGGTACTACGAATTCTATGGGTTTATAATTTGGTAGCCTTTATTAACGGGCAGGATAGTGAGTGACAGTACTTTTGAGATGCCGAGGGACGGGCAGAAAAGTTGAGCTACAGTATCCATCGGTAACTTCAACTCGTTAGAGTAGTAACAAATTGAAAGAATGTTTAAAAATAAGTGTTGCATGCATCTGAGTGGAAGGATAGAATTGGAAAAAATAATATTCAGGAAATGGATGGGAGAGTATTATGTATCCAATTAAATTGGTTTTGTTTGATCTAGATGATACACTTTTACACTTTGCCGACTATTGGGAAAATAGTGTTAAGGACGCGTTCAGAAATCATTTTTTCACCAGTGAAATGAATAGTAACGATTTATTTGAAGTCTTTAGTAATGTAGAACATTTCTTAGTAAAGAAATTAGATAGCAAACAAATTTCTTTTGACGAATATCGGACTAAACGTTTTCTCTATTCTATGGATCAAATGGGGAAAACAACGGATGTAGAAACGGCAATTAACTTTGAAATGTTCTACCAATCAATAAGTAAAAAGCATATGAAGCCTAATGTGATGATAAACAAAACCATTAAGGATCTTAGTAATTATTATCAAATAGGAGTATTGACGAATGGAAGCAAAGGGTGGCAGGATGATAAATTCGAGGCAATCGGATTAGATGGTATCATTCCAAAAGAGTATGTGTTCATATCCGAAGTTATCGGCTATGAAAAACCAAGCCCAGAAATTTATCATTATGTTCTAAGTATGACTTCTTTACCACCAGAACAGGTACTTGTCGTGGGCGACTCTTGGACAAATGATGTTGCGGCTCCAATACAAGAAGGGTTGAAAGCTATATGGTTAAATAAGAAGAATTATCAAGTACCTCAAGAGCCTCGCCCTCTAGCAGTGATTACCGAAATAGAGGAGTTACGTGCGATTTTGTTGTCACACGTAGGGGACTGTCCCCTTGATTGAGTACCTTATTCGCGCTATTCCGCTAACGGTGAACAAGAGCTAAATAGACTACAACACGAGGTTGCCGCAGGAGCGACCGTAGCCTCGTTAAGCTATTGGGCAGTTTATTTCAACAAGGGGGGGAGATTAAATGCACACAGAATTTATGTTGAAAAATAATACCAAAATATCTTTAGAGAATAAGATTGACCGAATCAACGCTTGTATTGAATTTATCCATGGGAATGCAGCTTTTGAACTTGTATCAATAACATGTGACGATATTGGTTATAAAACCCCAAACTTCACTACCTCTGGTATATTCCGCTTGCATGGTCTGGTAAAGCTACATAACGAATTGAAGCCGTGGTGCGTTATTTTAAAAATCATTAAACCGGATACAGCCGAGAAAGATAACATTAAACATCACAACTACTGGCGACGTGAAGCGCTTGTATTTGAGTCAGGGGTTTTGAGAGAACTTCCTGATTCCATTTACGCTACAGAAAGCTATTTGGTTGAAGAACAACAAGATGGTACCATTTGGCTCTGGATGGAATATGTAAAGGGCGAATACGCAAATACCGTCGAGCAATTTTCTTATATTGCTCGACAATTAGGTCGTTTTAATGGGGCCTATCTTAAAGGGATTAAAACGGTACCGGATCATGAGTGGATATGCAGAGCTTGGCTCAAGTCATGGACGACTGCAAGCCGCATGTATGCTCCTAATATGGAGGCGTATGCAAGCCGAATATCTACGGACAATGAGCAAAGTACATGGGCTTGGTATCAAGAGATCCTCGAAAACATTGATTCTGCAATAGACTCACTCCAACAGCTGCCGCGTGTACTGGCACATCAAGATTTGAGTCAGATGAATATGTTGCTCGTTAAAAAAGAAGCGAGCGAAAGTCAACTCGTGCTAATCGACTGGCAGTTCATGAGTATATCAGGTATCGGCGAAGACTTAGGTAAGTTATTTGGCGTGAACATGAGTCTTGGAATTATTCTGCCTGACCAATATATAAGGTTTCAAACCTCTTTATATAATGCATACCTAGAGGGACTGCGAGATATGGGATGGCAGGGTGACGTAAGATTAGTGAGATATGGCTTCTGTTTAAGCACCGCCTTGAGAAGTGTATGGGAAGTCCCGCAGTTCTTTTCCATTTTGGCTCAGTTAGAGGATGAACCAAACCATACTAAGCTCAAAGAAAGACTTAACCGGCTTGATTGTATTATTACTGTACACAAACAAATGGCTATGGAGGCTGATTCTCTTAAGCTTCAATGGCATTAAGCTAACGGAGACTATAGCTCAACATGACATGACGGCAGCCGCAAGTACGATCGGTTGCCGTTGTTCGTTGAAGTAACGGTTAGCTTAAGTAGGTTAATTTATCCATAAGAACGAATACAGAAGGAGTGCAATTAATTTAATAGGAGGCTATTTAATATGGCAGAAACAATTCTAAATAGTGTCTCATTTCTACAAGTTCCAGTTAAAAATCTTGAGGAATCTATGGAGTGGTACATAAGTAAACTGGGATTTAAGCTGCACTTTAAACGACCGGACAATAAAATGGCAATAGTTGCGCTCCCTTCGGGTCCATCGATCTTTCTGTGCGAAAAGGAATTGCATCAGGGAACGATGTCGGTAGTTATCGGTTTTGAAGCAGAGGATATCGTAAAGTTGCTGTCCGACCTAAAGAGTAAAGAAGTTCAAATTGGCGAGGTAAGAAATGACAGAGGGAGTATTAAAACCGAATCAGGAGAAACGGAGATATTAAGTGAAATGGATTTTGATTTTTATGACCCTAGCGGAAATATGTTAGTGGCTCATGGTAAATCAAACTTTGTAGAGTAAACGTTCAGACCTTCAACTAACGGGACACGATAGTTGAACAAAATGAAATCAATGTTAAGGGTCATTCCGAAAAGGATGGCCCTCGTTGCTTATTTTTCGCCGATATGAGCGTTAAGGTGAACCGTATCACAAATAAGGGCAAGTTTTTTTGTGGATTTCCTTGCGGGGCATGGATTTGTATATGTGTATGTGGGGTTCGGGCTATTGGTAACGCTGAAAAGGTACATAGGGCTATCGCTTTTTGAGTGGAACATCCTCGTCACATCCCAAGGAGGGAAGAGGGCTTCGTGAATGGAGGAGACTCCCCGAGGCTGGGAAAGAAAAGTGTCAGAAGTGTCGATGCTGGCAGTGAACGCGCTTCTGACGGTACTTTCGCTTTGCAGAAAGGGAGAGCCTCTAGATCACGATCGTAAAGGGTGAGGGGTACTTGCGTCTGGACAAAGAAAAAGCCCCGTCCACCTTGTCGGTGGAGGGGGCTGCGACGACGAGAAATTGTCTGAGCGTCTCGTCGAATTCCAGTTCAATGCCTCGAAGCTTTTGGCCTTGTTGTACGGCTATCTGCTTTACTATGGTCTGTATTAGGGTCTTCTGCGTTTCGACTGGAGAGGTTTAAAGAAGCCCGTTGAAGTCGCTGAGTGCTTTGCGTACAAGCGGAAGCGGGATGGGCTCGGCTTGGTTTTCGTCAAGCTGACGTTCTGCTTCGGACTTTCGGTTTGCGAGCACGTCGTACTTCGACTTCAATTCGTTAATGCGCTCGACCAGCATGTCGCTATCAATCGTGTCGCTTTCGTAGAGGGCAAAGTACTTTGCTTCTGGGAGTCTAGCGTTTTCAACTCGCGTTCGATTGCGGCTAGCTCTTTCTGAAGTGGAGCAACGCTCTTGCTCCGCGACTTGTTGAGGCTAACGACAATGTCGTCTAACAGTTTTGGCGTTTGTACTACCGTCGCGATCCGTTCGATGACGTAGCGTTCAGCAAAGTCCGCCTTGACCGAGTTGGAGTTACAGACTCGGCTCCCCTTGTTGCGGAAGTTGCTGCAAATGTAGTATCTTCGGACGACCTTCTCACCACTCTTTAGCGTGTCGTTGATTCGATGCGCGACAAGCGTCGCTCCGCACTGAGGGCATCTCATGAGCCCTGTCAGGAGGTAGATGCCGTCGAACTTTCGAGGAGCGGAAATAGCCTTCTTCTTGTAGAACTTCTGTACGGCATCCCACAATTCTTGGCTGATGATTGGTTCGTGCTCACCGTCAACGACAATGGGATCTTTGTTTGTCCCCTTCCGCCGCTTCTCATTCCAGTTTTCCCGTACGTTGTAGCGTATTTTGCCGATGTAGACAGGGTTGTTGATGATCGTTTTGACAGCGACGCTACTGAAGGCGTTCCCTGGCTTGGTCTTGAATCCTTCGGCGTTCAGTTGGTTTGCTATGCTTCGCAAGCCTTGTCCGCTCCCGTACATCCTGAAGATTTTCCGTACGAGCTCAGCTTCGATGTGGTTGATTTTCAAGACGGAGTCCTAACCGCGACCGTTTTCTACCTCGACTACGTCATAACCGAGGACCGTACCGCCATTCCATTTTCCCTTTCTAGCTCTCTGCTTCATTCCCATCTTGACGTTCTCCACGATGGTATTCCGCTGGAATTCTGCAATTACCCCAAGCATCTGGATGTTGAGCTTGCCGGAGGCAGTCTCGGTATCGAAGTCTTTCTCCGAGTAGCTACGGAACTTGACGTTGTAACGATTCAGGTGCTCGACGATTTGGAGCAAGTCAGACATCTTGCGGCTGATCCTGTCTAGCTTCCAAACCAGCACTTCCTGAATTTTTCCTGCCTCTACATCACGGAGCAGTTGCTTCATTGCCGGACGCTTCTCGATCGTTTTTCCCGAGATGCCCGCGTCGACGTATTCCTTGAAGACGACTTTCTGTTCAGCCTTGCAAAGATTACGAAGTGTCGTTATCTGAGCCTCGATGCTGTAACCTTGTTCAGCCTGTTCCTCTGTACTAACACGAGCGTATATCCCGACGTATTTCACTTCATTTTCGTAGAGTTCTTTTCTCTTCATCATGATGCATCCTTCCCTTTCTAAGCTATCTTTTTGTAGGCTGGCTTGGATTCAAGTTTTGTGTTCTGCTCTTTCAGGCGTTCGCTGATCATTCCGGCAAGAAGATCGACCAGTTGCTGGTATATCTTTTTCTCACTTTCCATGTCAAGGCTCCCTTCGGGTACAGTTTGGAGTGGAAGACGCAGGAAAAATAGCGTCAGTCGTGTCAGTGGTGACAAGAGTGTTTCTGCCGCAACTGACGCTATTTTCTTCTAGGCGGCTTTCTTCTTTTTTCGGGTCGCTTGTCTGCTTCGCGCTGGTGTCATTTGAATCGTTGCGATCTTGTGGGTTCCACCGTGCCGAATCACGACGTCTATGCCGCACGACTTCAGGTTGGACATGACCTCGTTGATTCTTCTGCTAAGAGCGTGAGGAGCTCGCGGCCACTCTTTCGTTCTGGTGTCGATCCGCTCCCGAATTGCTATGTTCTCAAGCACATTGAGCAGTTCTGCCACAGGACCTTCCCACAGCGTAGTCGTTTTCATCAGAGCGATGATTGCCGAGGCGACCGGATGGGCGGATACCGCTTCTTCGCTCGCACGATTTCGGTTCCGCTTGTACGCTTTCAGGAAGGCTTCCCCGTACCCTTCTTTGATTGCCTCTGCTATGGCATATCCCCATTTTGCGAAGTCCGCCATCCGAGGGAGCGAACTAAGCTGTACGTTCGGGTAGATGGTCATGGCTTTGCTCAGGGTGTCGAAAATGCCACCTAGAATGATGGGCATGTCTCGCTCAAATTCTTGTACAATTAGGCGCTCCTCTTTGCGTTCCTCTTCGTCGATGCGATCTAGCTCAAGCATGATGCAACGATCGAGCAGGTCTGCCTTAGAGGCGACGACGTTGATGCCGTTTAAGACGACACATCGCTTGAAAGAAAGGATCGTTTCTTCGTCATCGGTAAAGAATTTTCTTGTGGAGAAGCCGCCTCCCGTTGCAGCTGTACAGAGCAGGTCACTGATTTTCGGCGTGATGGAGGACAAGTTATCGTAAACGGGCATGTAATTGTTCTGAAGCGACAAGCCCAGGTCATGCAGGCCAGTCGGCAGAGAAGTCATATCGCGTTGCGCTGGATCGACGATTGCGCGGGTGATTCTCGACGATGTAGATTTGGCCGCCCCTTTCTCTCCCCAAAGGATGAGAATGGGGTGAGGGATGTCGAACACGAAGCAGGAGACAATATACACGAGATAGAGCAATTTATCGGTCTTGCTCTTGAATCGAATGTGCTTCAGAAGCCGCCAAAGGTTGCCATCGGTCTTACTCGGGGTAACCTGGGGTTTCATGTTTGGAGTGCCCAAGAAGTACACCGGACTGCTTGACGTTAGTTGCCAGCCGTTGGCGCTGACTTCCACGACGGAGTTCTTACCGCTTCTGCTAAGGTCATAGTAGAAGCTACCGTTGTGTTCACCGACACGAAGCTCGACGGGATGCACACCTCCTGTGTATGTGGCAATGGCGTCGAACTGGATCAGGGCTTGATTCAACGCATCGGATGTTGGTGCTTCATCCGTTTCTTCAAAGAATAGCTTGGTAAGCAAGCCTTTGAAGTTCTTGTGCTTGATCTTCATCGCTTTGCTCGACTGTTCGAAATTCAAGCAGACATATGGCTCACCATTAGGGCTAGAGAAGAACTTGTTTCCGTCTTTCCCTAAGCGAAGAAGTGTCTGATGCGGCCCTCCCTTTGCAGGTTGCGTTGCTGGTGTTGCGGTCATCTTTTTGCGAGATGCGGTTTGATTTGTATCCATTGAATGGCCTCCTTGTTATGTTCCCGAAGTTGCCTGGTCGACCGGGCTGCAGAGGCATTCAGGTTATTATCTTCTCTTGCGGACGGCGCCTGTCCGCTGAACAACTGCTTACAGGTATTGATTCTACAGGGTTTTCCTTTGGCTATCACTTCGGTGGTTGGGTAGAAAAATGGAGGCGAAAAATGACGCTGAGGGCTATCCGGGAGGGGGCGCTCGCGGAAAGGTCTGACGTGAAAAAAGAAGTGGGAGCTATTTTAACTAGAAGCCACTACAGAGGAGAATTTGGCTGAATTCGA
The DNA here is from genome assembly GCF_009737085.1 of Paenibacillus sp. NEAU-GSW1. Lineage (GTDB taxonomy): Bacteria > Bacillota > Bacilli > Paenibacillales > Paenibacillaceae > Pristimantibacillus. The sequence continues at coordinate 58,652 of NZ_WOVL01000020.1, read as the reverse complement.
CGAATTTCGGTGATTCAAATATTTTATTTGCGATCCCTATGATCCGGCAAGATTGCCTATCGATTAGGCATCAATTCTATATGCTAAATAATAATATCTGTTTGTAATTGGGGAGTTTTCGTAGAAAAAAAGAGCCTGGGGTTGTACCAGGCAGATGTGGGCGGCAACAAAAGCGTCAGTTGCGCCAAAAGCGGCAAAACTGTACTTTCGCTTTTTTCGCTATTCTTGGTCTGTGATGTCTCCCGTCTCTGTTGGTAGAAAGGGGTCACTGTACTGACAGTGGAAAGGCTCGCCCAGTTCTTTCACCCAGCGGATTGCGCTGGCTACATCTCCGCCGTGAAAGAGAGGGGCATTTCCGAAGCTTTCGTCTTCCCAAACAAAGTCCGCCGTCTGTTGTCGCTCGTCAACGTAGAGGAAGAAGTCGGAGCCGTCAGCGTACGGGTTGGTTCCTCCTTGGGCATCAGTGGTTCGCAGGACGACTCTGACGCGGTGAGTGGGTTCTTAGCAGACCAGTGGGTACGGGAGGTTCTCTGCAAGAAGTTCGGAGAGAGGTTCCGCAGCGACAAGCATGACCCAGACGTTAGTCCCGTTGCTGTCGGCGGCGACGTTTTCGTTCCGATCGAACGTCTCTTTCAGCTTCCGGAGAACCAGTTCGTTTGCCGTCAGCTTATTTCCGCTTGGTCTTTCAGCCATTGTTCCACCTCCTCGTCGTGCGCTCCGGCCTGCGTGAAGAACGCCATCAGGTAGTCGTTATCGTACAGCACCGCGACTTTGTACGCATGGAGTCCTCCGCCTATGTCGAGCAGTTCGACGTACTCGGGGCAACAGCCCAGCAGTCCGCCGTCCTCGCGGTTTAGCCCGCCGTTACCGAGGTCCCAGACGTTGTCGCCTTCTTCAAGCAAGACGATGTAGCCGTTCTCGCCTAAGCGAAAGTGGCTTTTCGCTTCGTCTTCTAGTTCGATCCTTAGATGGTTGAAGTAGTCCTCGACATGGTCGAGGAGCGCATCAGGAAGCACTTCCGCTCGGCGCAGCAATTCAATGTCCTGCTGAGCTTTGATAATTCTCATTCTTACATCCCTCCTGAAAATGGAAATGACCCCTCGAAAAAGGGGACTTGGTATGGATCACGAATATGATATATGACTGAAAAGGTATTTGAAGCGATATTGAGGGGTGTTAGGATGCTACAAATGCGAAGAGCTAATATCATTGACCACGAGTTTTTGGTACGAATTGACTTGAAAAACGATGGGTACACAGTTTCGGATGAAGTTGAAATTACAGAACAAGAAAGAGAGGAGCATAGTAAGAAAATAGAACGGTTTCTCACTGACTCGGATAAAGGTGCGTTTATTATTGATGATTCCGATTTTAACAAACCGATTGCAATGATAATGTACTCTATAGCAAATAGGGATTCTGTGTATCCCTGGACAATTTTCCATGAGTTAGATGAAAAGTTATTTCAAAGTGATGGTCGGTTTATGGAAATATTCCAATTGTGGGTTCATCCGAATTATCGCAGACTAGGATTAGCGACAAAGTTAAAACTCAAGTTGGAGGAAGAGTCCCAACATCATCAAGTTGATTTGATTTACACACATACTGAGGAAGCAAATCGCCATGTAATTGAACTCAATGAGAAGATTGGGTACAAAGAGGTTCGGCGTGGTCCAATTTGGGATGAAGTTATCCGAGTAAGTTTAATCAAGAAACTAACGGATGACGCAAGCGTAGTAATGCCTGTTCTATGAGAAAAGGCCATCCGCAAAGGATGGCCTTAAAACTTGCCGTTTCAGACAGCGCGGAGAACCGTATCACAAGTAACGGCGAATTTTCCGAAAAAACGAAGCATTTACGAACAGTAAGCCATTTTGCACACGGTTATTGAGATTGACGATATCGCTAGAGCTGCGATGTCATCGAAGAACTATTTTCACCGAATATGTAAGTAACCGTTGGCTTACGCTTGCGGCGGAAGAGTTAGCAGGCACGGATAGTAAGGTCATCCATATTGCTCGGAAGTATGGTTATGAGAGTCCGGATGCATGGCGTAACGCCTATCGCATAGTACAGGAAAAGGCTCCGGAAACCGCTATGCCGTTTGAACGGAGATATTGGTGATAGGTGAGGAAATCATGCCGCGATTACACTCACTTCAATTTGAAACGAAAGTAATCCGTACGCAAAGGGTTCTTTCCCTGGGTGTTTTCGGCGGCGTAGAAGCTAATATCCATACTGCAATCTCTCGTGTTGTATAAATTATGCCATAAAGTGCGATGGGGATAAGCTTCTGGCAGACAAGCATGGGCACAGGAAAGAATGTGCATCATATCTTCATCTGTATAATGAGATTTCCTATTTAACTCATTCTGCAGGGAGATAAAACGTTGATACATTCCATGCGGACTCGGATCATCCGGGAGGTTAACTGCGGAAGAATAACGATGCAGCAAGAAGTTCGTTACCTCTTGCGGTTTGTTCTCTCCGCTGATCATGTAATAGCGATTTGTTGTATAGGAGTTCTCCCAAACGAAAGACTGTCCATTTCGGTCCCCGATGATATAATGCAGTGGAATATGCGCATAGCTGTGTTTTAGAGAAAGCAGCGCTTCTTTTGCTTCATCAACATTACGGCATCGGTCTAACAAATAACGCATGATTTGTAATTCGTGGAGACCAACATGCAACCCGCCATTTGGTTCTGCAGGGCAGGTTATGAAACTTTCATCATCTGCCAACACGGCCACGGTCAATCCCTCGGAATTGATACCATCAAGCACTCCGCTAACGAGGTCAAAGCTGCACAAATAGAGAGAGGGGTATCCTTTATCGGGATAAACCTCGAAAATATAAGGCTCATTTACAACAGTCACCGGGAAATCGAAATTTCTGCTAAGCATGACAGCACCTGTCGCGGTCGTATGGTTTGGAAAGTAGACGGCAGAGCATCCGAATGATTGCTTCTGATAGATAATACCGCTGCAATCGCTCGAACCTTCGTCGAGCTGAACGCCGAAAGCCTCTGCAATACCCTCCATTCGTTCGTAGTGCTCGGGGTAGTTCTTTTTTAAGTACATGTGTTGGTTTCGGATTCTGATCGGGTCATCTCCACTAATCTGGCGGAGCAAGGTGTATCGATCCAATGCCATTCTCCCAATGTAGTATCCAATATCATGGTTGTTTCCTTGCAGTTCAATGTGTCTGACTGTAAGACCGTTATCCGAAGCGTGTACCATGGTTTCTTTAAGGAATAAGGTCATTGAGATTTTCCTCCGAAAGGTTAATTTTGTAAACAATTATATAACTGATCAGTCAATTAATCAACACGAATTCAAAAAAATATGGTAAGCTTACAACAGAGGTGAGTAAAACTTATGGCCCGCCCAATAAATGAAGAACTTAGACGGGAGAAACGAGCTTTGATTTGCGACGCTGCGAGAAGGCTTTTTGCCGCGAATGGGTTCACTTTAACTACCGTCTCCAACATTGCCAAGGAAGCGGGGATTAGTCACGCTTCTGTATTTACATACTTTTCGAGTAAAGAAGAGCTCATCCATTCGCTAGTGTTAGAACCGCTAGAGGAGAGTCTTATGTTCTACGAATCTATTATTAGTGAACACAACGAACCCATCCAAACGTTAAGAAAATTGATAGAAGTTCAAATGCGTTCGGTCATCGAGCAAGGTACGTATTTGCGACTGTTTCAGCAGGTGTTGGGGCAGCCAAAGCAATTTCCTGAGTTGACCAGAGCTTTGACTGATTTTGGTGAGCAATTCGTAAATTTACTTGAGCCGCTCATCCGTAAAGGGCAAGAATCGGGAAAGTTAAGCGAAGGGGATGCGAAAGTCATCGGCTGGACCTATTTCGCTTATTTTAATGGAGCAGGGTTAATCTATCTGGATTTAAATGACGGTTTAGCTCAATTCACAGTCGAAGGCGCTATGCGTATTTTTGGTTTGCGGGCATGATAATGTATCTGAATTTAAGGCAGCTTGGGATGCAGCAATTGATTAGGATGGTTCTGTGATATCGAGAGAAACCCCGTCATCATTGACTGCCTGCGCGGCGACGACGGCGGCAATCGGGGTAATTTGGGCAACTGGATGATTACATACCAAATGGGTGCCTTTCAATTTCGCCATTAGAGTAAAACGGAGAACTGTATCACAAGTAAAGGCAAGTTTTATCGAACGTGTATTTGAAGTCTTTTTGAAGTTTCAGAAAAGGAAGAGGATGATGTGAACAAGACCGAACGGATGTTGGCTATCGTCATTGAGTTGCAGCGTAAAGGCGTGCTGCGCGCCGAGGATTTGGCTGCCAAGTTCGAGACGAGTATCCGCACGATTTACCGTGACGTTCAAGCGCTAAGCGAAGCGGGCGTTCCGGTGGCGGGTGCGCCGGGGGTAGGCTACTCCTTAATGGAGGGCTACTTTCTCCCTCCTGTCAGCTTCACGGCGGAGGAAGCGGTGGCGCTGCTCATCGGGTCGGACTTCGTCGAAATGAGGCTAGATGCTGAGTACGGCGCGAAGGCCCGCAGTTCGCAGGAAAAGATCGAGGCGATTTTACCGGAAAACGTACGCGAGGAGACCGAACGGATCCGATCGGCGATTCGGCTGCTGGATGAAAGAGGAGCGAAAACGCGCGGGCAGGAAAAAGAGACGTTCGAACAGTTGCGCCGAGCGATTCTGCGGAAGCGCAGGGTTCGTTTCCGTTACTCCAAAAGCTTGCCGGATCCGGACGGATGTCGGCATAGCGAGCGAACGGTTGATCCTTACGGGCTCGTTTTTTCCCAAGGGGTGTGGATGCTTGTTGCGTTCTGCGGGCTGAGGCACGACATCCGGCACTTTCGGCTGTCTCGCATGAACGAGCTTGCCGTACTGGAAGATTCGTTCAGGATCGTACCGGGTTTTCGCTTTCAGGATCACCGGTCTATAGACGATCGGAATGTGACCGTCCTTATGTTGGTCGACCAAGCCATTGCGGACCGGGTTCAGGAATCGGATAATTTCTACATGGAGTCGTTCGAGCCGGGGGAAGAAGGCTGGTTAGCGACGTTCCGTGTCCGGCGGGTGGAGGAACTCCTTCAATGGACGCTCGGATGGGGTGCAGCGGTGCGTGTGCTGGAGCCGGAATCGCTGCGAGAACGGGTGCGCGTGGAAATCAAAAAAATGCTTGAACGCTACTGACAAACTGCTGTCAGTAGCGTTTTTGTATGCTGGATTCAGGTTAAACAAAAAGGAGCTGGTTTCGGCAAATGGATACGAAAGAAACGTTGCGTAAATTCGAGGAGACGGTCAGCGTTTATATTCGAGAATTGGATGGCTCAAGTCTTGATCAGCTGCTTTGGAAGCCGGCGGAGGACGAATGGTCGCTTGGTCAGATGTACATGCATTTAATCCGTTCCGCGCAGTTTATGCAATTGAGGAACGCCGCATTGTGCCTTGAACCGGGCGGCAGCCCGGAAGTCTCACGGGCGGGAAAGACGAAGCCGGGGGAGGATTTGTTCAAGACGGGGAGCTTCCCGCCGGATCGAATTCGAGTTCCCCCGTCCCCGCAATACACGCCGCCGCAACCGGAAAGCAAGGAACAACTTGTCGGCGGGTTGCGGGATACGGTACGTCGGATGGTCGAGATCGAACCGACGATTGCGTCGGAGTTTGATCCGGTTACCCAAGTGCGATTAGAACCGGGTAAGGAGATCGTTCGAAATACGGTTCTCCATCCGCGATTCGGCGGATTGAACGCGTTGGAATGGTTCCGACTGATCGAGATGCACTATCGCCATCATTTGCTCCAGAAGATGCGTTTGGACGACGCTTGGAGGGAAGCGCATGGGTAGCCAGCCAGGGCCGGAAAGTGGAAACCCTTCTTATTGGATAGGCGTCGTCTCGGCGTCGCACGTGCAGCGGGGGGTTAGCGGCGGCTTCGCCCAGATGTGTCACGGTAAATCTGCGCCGTTACGCCGGATGCAACCGGGGGATTGGCTGGTGTACTGTTCTCCTCGCATGGAGATGGGAGACGGCGAGCCGTTGCAAGCGTTCACCGCCATCGGCCGGGTTATAGACGACCGTGTGTACGAATATGCGATGTCCGCGACGTTCGTACCTTACCGGCGGAACATCGAATATGTTCCCTGCAGGGAGGCGAGAATCGAAGGCTTGCTTGATCGGCTGTCCTTCACCCGCGACAAAAATAATTTCGCCTTAGCGATGATATGCTGAACCGCATCACAAATAGTGGTAAATCGTTGTAGTATGGTAAAATTAAGTAACGAAAGGAGTGTTGTCTTATGAAGATGCATGTAAACGATAATAGGGCTAATAAAATTAAGGGGATAACGTATAACTAGCCCGCTAAACTACGGGAGTCCCCAACATTAAGGGGAAGATAAAATGAATCAGCAGCCAGTATTGATCAAGTTAGATAGTGTTGAATTTAAGCTTCAGGGGCAGCACGATTTCTCATGGCTACAATCGCTTGGTAAAGTTTTTTGCGTGTTCGATCAACAGGATTCTGGAAACATTTGTTTCGGAATTGAGAAGGGTGGCAAAAAGCTATTTGTTAAGTATGCGGGTTGTAAACCAATGGACTTTTCCGGAAACCCTCGGGACGCAATCCTACGACTATCAACTGCAATACCGCTATACACAACCTTAGAACATCCGTATCTAATAAAGCTGGTTGATCATTTTGAAACCGAAAACGGGTACGCTGCCATTTTTGAATGGTTTAATGGTGAATGCTTGCATTCACATTGGTTATTTGTAGGAGAAGCATTTAAACATACTCATCCTGATTCACCGTTCTATAAATACAAACAGTTAACGGTTGAGAGAAGGCTGCATTCATTAGATGCCATTTATGAATTCCACAGATATGTCGAATCAAAAGGGTATATAGCCGTCGATTTCTATGACGGCAGTATTTTGTATGATTTTTCTCAGGATATTACTAAAATCTGCGATATTGATTTTTATAGAGAAGCCCCATCTGTCAATGATATTGGAGAAAAATTTTGGGGAGCAAGACGATCCAAGTCTCCAGAAGAATTTACATTAGGAGCTCCTATTGATTCAAAAACGAATGTTTTCACAATGGGGGCTATCGCATTTGGATTACTTGGTGGTGAGATGGATCAATCTTATTCAAAATGGGAAGCAAACAGATCCCTTTACGAAGTAGCTTTAAGAGCAATCAGTAAGGAACGAGAAAAACGATACAACAATATCAATGAATTTAAAAAAGCTTGGGATACAGCTAAGATTGAATAGAATAATAAATACCTTAGGCTGCCATTAAAACAGCCATTCCTTTACTAACGGACACGAGCGGCAAGTGTTTGTGAACGGCGTGGAAGACTGGCAGACGGTGAACGTGAATGGTTAGGCAGAAGAATAAACCGCTCAAAATCCTTATTGGATTTTGGGCGGTTATTCTTCTGATCATAGTTCGACAAAAGCAAGCTCCAAATCATCAAAAGAAGCTACCGTCTGCTTTCCTTTAATCGTTCTGAACTGCCAAGCCATTCAACTTGAGGTTCTGCCTATCTTTCAAAGTCGTATAGTTCCGTTATACGTCAATATCCCCAGTGAAGGGAGTAGCGACTCATGCGAAAGGATCAACTGTATTCCATTGGCCAAGCATCGAAAATTTGCAATTTGAGCATTCAGACGCTTCGTTTCTACGACAAGATCGGATTGGTCAATCCGAGCGAAACAGATAAGTTCACAGGCTACCGGTATTATTCTAATCATGATCTTCTTCATGTCAAAATCGTCCAAGGCTTGAAGTCGCTAAATTTCAAGCTTGAGGAAATCAGTCACACGTTGAAAAGCAATAAGCTAAACAGCATGATGGAAATGATGGAAGCCAAGCATGCGGAAGCTTTACAGGAGATTCGAAGGCTGGAGCAGATCACGACGGCAATTGAACAAAGAATGGCGCAAGTGAATTATCTCCAAGCGTTGAGCGATGAGTTCAAGGAGCTTGATGTCCTGATCGAACTGAAAAACTATCCGGACCGCTGTGTTGCGTTTGACCGTAGGCGCGATGCCGTCGGAATGGAACGTTCGGTTACGCGATTTACCGAGCTTTTTCACAAGATAGAAATGAATGGTCTGACTCCTCATGGATATACCATGTCGGTGTACCATGAGAATATCATGACCTTCGAGCAACATGATTGCGATATTGAAGTTTGTATCCCTGTCGAAAGCGGAGGGGCAGAATCAGCTTCCACGCGCATCATCGAGGGGGGAGAGTTTATTACGGCGCTCTACTGCGGCATTCCCAATAGAGAATCCTGCAAACGGATCTATGGGAAATTGCTCGAGTGGATGTCGACCAACGGCTATGACGAGATCGGCCCCTCCATGGAGCAATACTTAGTGGACATGACGCAAATGGGAAAACCTGAAGATTTTATCGTCGAATTGCAAGTGCCCGTAACGAAACGGTTGACTCTATAGTTGCTATAGGGTTTATTGTGTTCTCATCCGAACAAAAATAGGAGGAGAATGGCAATGAACTTCTTAGCCGCTAAGGAAATGGACGGGAGGCTGTTCGCAGGTGAACGATTGCTTGTCATGGTAGGTTTGCTAGGTATTGTGTTAGCCGCAATCGTTGCTCTTTATATCGGTTTCAATGGAGCGGCTGTACTGCCGGAAGGGGATCTGGAGAGTGCTTTTTCGTTCGATGCCGCACTCGGGGTATTCATCCTGTCTATAGCCGCAATCCTGCCGTTATCCGGCTTTGCTTCTCGCAAACGGGCAATGATCCGATGGGTATTTATTATAGGCGCTCTCTACTCGTACGCGGTGGAGACGATCCAGCATCTTCGCGGCATCAATCCGCGGTACACGCAAGTCGGCACGATCGCCGATTCGATATTCGGCTATTTATTCGCTCTGGAATCGCTCGTATTTATCGTCTTCACCGTGTTGCTTGCGATCCCTTTTTTCCGTAAGGATCGGCCTGTAACGCGTCCGCTGCTTGTTCTAGGCATCCGTTATGCATTCGTGTCAACGATGGTCGCCTTCGCCGGAGGATTATGGATGATTGCGCTGATGGGTCGCTATACAGGAGACGCCGGCAATCTGATCGTCCTTCACGGGCTGAGTTTCCATGCACTGCAAGCACTTCCACTGATCGGCTGGCTGCTTGAGCGGGCAAGAACAGACGGGAAGCTCGCCCGTAGGTGGATTCACGCCGGCAGCATCGCATGGACGATGTCGATCCTTCTCATCTCCATTCAAACTGGTCTCGGTCAAACCATGTTCGAACTGACTGCGCTCCCGGCTCTAACCGGCGTCATGCTGCTTGTATGGCTGGCTGTCGCCGTAGTCTCTGTTCGCAGACTGCTGAAGTCGACGGGGGGCGCATCGCTCTGCAATCTTTTGAAAGATAGAGGACTTTCACGATGATTGAAACCTTATTTTCGATTGCTGGAATTGCGATGCTGGGCTGGGTACTCCTGATCCTGCTGCCTAAGTGGCGGTTCACCCGGTTTTTGGCCAACACTGCTGTCTTCCCCATATACCTTGCACTGTTGTATGCCGTCGGAATCATAACTGCCATAGCGGAGGGCGGGCTCGGTTTCGTGAACGATTTCGGCTCGCCTGAAGGGGTAGTCCGACTCTTATCCGATCCCGACTTTGCTCTTCTCGTGTGGTTGCATGTGCTCTGCTTCGATCAGGCGGTCGGTCACTACGTGTACCGGGACAATATGGCGAATCGTTATGTTCCGCTGCCGTTACAATCGGTTCTGTTGTTTTTCATCCTCATGTTCGGTCCGTTCGGCTTCTTGTGTTATCTCGCTATACGGGCGTTACGCAAAAAGCCGAAAGTCGGATAACTCTTCTCGTAATCTGCCGCTCAATCTTCCCCATATAGCTCGTTTAAATGTGCGATATGAGCCATTCCCTAATCATTCATAGCTTGTAATAACGGCGGCATGCATTTGCCGTATTCGGTGATGGAATTTTCGACTTTGGGTGGAGTTTGGTGCTCCATAGGGACGGGGAAGTCGGCGCTCTTATTCAAGTTCGCCGCTAGAATGTTAAGCTGAACCGTATCACAAGTAACGGCAAGTTTTTAGGGAAAAATCTCGAAGGAGCCTACAATAACGCGTTGACCGGCGTGGGTTGGGGAAGGGCACGCTCAATGTCAAGCTGTACGTGCTGGACTTTCAGTCTGGCAGGATGGGCGATCTTCTTTATTTCCGGCACGTCGCTGTGCTAGACATGCCTTATATTCACTTTCGTTATCTTTTTGACACGGTGCAGAATGAAACGGACTAGCGTAATGTCAACCGCTAGTCCGTTTCTGTTTGTTCATTTTTCGCCTTTTTCAGCTGTTTTCGCTCGACATGGGCCAATCCCCATTGATGTAAGGTTTCCAACACCGGAGACAGGCTCATGCCGTATTCCGTGATGGAGTATTCCACTTTCGGCGGGATTTGCGGATAAATGACTCGTTTAACGAGCTCCTCCTCCTCCAATTCGCGCAGATGGAGTGTAAGCATCCTTTGAGTGATATCGGGCAGCAATCTTCTTAGCTCATTGAACCGCAGTGGTTTGCCTTGAAGCAAATGATAAAGGATAATCGGCTTCCACTTGCCGACGATCGAATCCAGCGCCGTAACAAATTGACATTGGAAAGGGTTCTTGTGCATGCGTTGGCCTCCATTACAGTACCTTTTTTAATACTATACCACATTATTTATCCTTCTTACCATAAGTGAGTTAGTATTATATGATAAATCTAGAAAGTGTATTTATTTTAATTACAGAAGGGAAGTTTTATTTCATGGCAACTGTACTGTACATCACCGCACATCCCCTTGATCCTCAGGAATCTTTTAGCCTCGCCGTAGGCAAACAATTTATTGAAGCATACCGTGAGTCAAATCCAACTGATAAAGTTATTCATTTGGATATGTACAAGGAGAATATTCCACAATTTGATGCTGATGTTTTACGCGGTTGGGGAAAGCTTCGATCGGGCTTGTCGTTCGATCAACTGTCTGATGCCGAGAAATCAAAAGTAGCTCGCCTTGAGGCGATTGTTGATCAATACGTGGCTGCCGATAAGTATGTGTATGTTTCCCCTATGTGGAATTTCTCGATCCCGCCGGTTTTGAAAGCATACACGGATGCGACTTCAATTCCGGGCAAGACGTTCAAATATACCCATAATGGTCCTGTCGGTCTGCTGTCCGGCAAGAAAGCCTTGCACATTCAAGCTAGCGGTTCCGTTTATTCGGAAGGTCCCCTTGCTGAAGTTGAAATGGGATACAGCTATCTGAAAAAGATTTTGCAGTTCTATGGGATTCAATCTATGGAGGCCATTTTTGCTGAAGGAACGGCATCATCAGAGCGAGCTCCAGCCATTAAAGAAGAGGCAATTGCGCATGCTAAGGAAGTTGCCAAACGTTTCTAATAAGGGGTTTGGCATTATTCTTCAAAGCTGATTAAGCCGCCATTCGATTATTTGAGTGGAACAACCCGCGTTTAGATACCGGCAACATGATATTTTTGTGCAAGAATTGCAAGGCCCCGCTTCACACCATTACTTATACTTAAAGCAGGATCTTGATCCGAGGCTTTTTCCAGAGCATTCAAAAAAATGCATGGCGTGGTGCCGATGTCAGCGCGCGACAAAGGCGTTACGCTCAAGACCTATCCGCGGCATGTTCGGGGTTACGACTTTGGTCAAAGCCGATGGCGAAAATCCGTATATTGAAATCCCTCAATTGTGGGAGAGGTGTATTTCCGACGGAACAGTAAAGCGAATTCGTTCCGCTGCAAGTTTGGGGGATCACGGTCAGATTCATGCGGTTTTATACAACAACCAAGGTGAGCGATTCTCCTATATGATCGGTTGTTTTTTGCCTCAGAATGGCTTGCCGCAAGGATTTGAAAAGCTGCGTATTCCCCCACAGATTTACGCGATTTTTTCAACAGGAATCAATCCCGATGGACAGAATGATATCCATGGGTTGTGGAAGCGTATTTGGGGCGAGTGGTTTCCGAGTTATGTACGAAATAGAAGTTTGGATCCCAGTCGTTAACAAAACGGAGTCTAAGGAGTAGTGTCAGAATGGATAATGCAAACCTTGCGCAGCATGCGCTTGCACAGTACGATATAAACGTTGTATCCGTATCGCCCATAGCTCAAAGCGGTGCTGCGGTTTTCAAAATTGAAGATGATCAGGGGTCATTATACAGTCTGCGTGTTCACGAATCGATAATCAGTACGCTTGAGAAAATGTGGACGAGTCCAGATGTGCTGGATTCCGAGTTGGTGTGGTTAGCTGCGCTTAATCGCGATACTGATCTCACCCTCCCCGTACCGCAACTCAATCGGCAAGGGTCGTATGTTACGCAGGTAGGCGATATGAATTGTACCATGCTCAGTTGGGTAGAAGGCGAGCAAAAGCCATTCTTTACTAATGAACAAGAAATGAAATCCACCGCTGAGATGACGGCAGCTTTGCACCAACATGCTAGTAAGTGGGAGCCACCTTCATCTTTTATCCGTCCAACTATTAATCGTGCACGCATAAGGTCTGCTTTGGACTTGCTCAAGCAGCAGATGCAGGAGGGGACGTTAGATGCACAAGATATGCAAATCCTTGAGGCCGCGGGGGAAAGAGCAATGGCCCTGCTTGACACGTTACCTAAAAATAAGTCGACTTGGGGCCTATTGCACGGGGATCTCGTTCCTCCGAATATCGTGTATGTAGACGGTTTTTCAAATCCCATTGATTTTGGCGCGAGTGGATTTGGTTATTTTCTCACCGACTTGGCCATCACATTCTTCTATATTCACCCCAGCGCCAGACAGCAATATATTGAATGGTATAGAGAGCACTTTCCGTTACCGGATGATTATGTGGCACAGATAGAAGGATTGTTTATTGCTATGCGGCTAATCGTGATGAGGAACGCTCTCGGTCTGCCTGACGTGAACGACTGGCTACCGATGGACGTGCAAAAGTCTGCGTCCCGTGAATTCGGCAGGTATGCAAATGGTGAAAGTTTTTTATTCACAGGCACTCCATTCTGGGAATGAGAAACCGTGATTGATTCGGGAAAGAAAACAATAGTTGAATTAATGCGAGTTCGAGTAAGGGCCATCACCGACAAAGTGAGGGCCCTTTCGTCTGCAGAAATCCCGAATTCGCGCCGTGTCGATCAGAACGATTCGATGTCCGTCCTTACGCAGCTCCTGATCGGGAATTGATCGTCGACACATATGCCCTATCTTCCTTAAGAGCCATCTTACTGAGGCTTCTGTACGATGATTGCAGCGCCATCCCCTCCATCAATCTTAGCTCGTTCTCAAATGGGAAGAAACGCTTAACTACCGGCACACGATTGCAATGGAATGGATGTACCATGCTGGACTTAAAGATGGCATGCAAATGGCTCGAATTTTTTTTAGTTATTAAATAATCAAAGCAAACAGATAGAATGTGAATGCCGATTGAGGCACTGTAAGTCAGGTCGTGCCACCTCGTAAGCACAATCGATTTTTAATGATTATCTTTCGACAACTTGAATTTCATACGATATCGTAGTAAAATGGTCGTGAGTTACGATTTCGTATTAATTGGAGAGTGCCTGTCTTGGAGCAAATATTGGAATTTTTTTTGAAAAGCGGTCTTAAACCCTTAAGTCTTATTCCCGAAACATCGGGATTAGAAAGAGAGGTTAATCGATCAGAATTGTCAGCGCTGATTGTGTTATCTTTTCGTGGTGAGATGGCGATGTCCGCACTTGCATCTGAATTAGGCGCGCCGCTTAGTACGATTACAAGCTTAGCCAAACGTCTCGTTCGCAAAGGTCTGATTGAGCGAAAACAGTCTAATGATGACCAACGCGTCATTCTTGTTACACTAACAGATAAGGGAAATCTCTTGGCTCAGCAGGCAAGGAGCGTCGTTGAAAGTGTAATAACCCGCGTTCAAAAAGCCTTAAGTCCAGAGGAGTTAAATCAATTTGTTACATTAGCTCTTAAAGTCGGGAAAGCATTGCAGCAAAAAAACGTGGAATCGGCTATTAATAAGGAACGGAAGTTCAGAAATATCCCGATCGAATAGTGTAACAAATAGAAAGCATATTTTTTTAAATAAATAATACGATTTCGTATTAAATGGAGGAAGCCGATGAGAATCATCATATACACCGGAAAAGGCGGAGTCGGGAAAACGAGCGTTGCCGCAGCAACTGCATTAAGGCTTGCTGAGCAAGGGAATCGAACATTGATATTGAGTACAGATGCAGCCCACAGTTTGTCTGATTCTTTCGATTTACAGTTAGGCAGCGAGCCGGTACAAATTAATGAGCGATTATGGGGACTGGAAGTGGACAGTCTTCAGGAAACTGAAAAACATTGGGGAATCGTTCAGAAATGGCTGTCAGGGATGATAAGTTGGGCCAAGCTGGACGACATTTCTACCGAGGAAATGCTCGTTATTCCTGGTTTGGAAGAACTCTTCAGTCTCATGGAAATCAGGAGCCATGCGATGAGTGGCCATTATGACGCGATCATTGTTGACTGCGCTCCGACTGGGGAAACGTTGAGGCTGTTAAGCTATCCCGATTTGCTCAATTGGTGGCTTGAAAAAGTATTTCCCGTTGAGCGGCGACTCTTGAAAATTGTTCGTCCGGTTGCGAAAGTCGTTACGGGAGGATTGGAACTCCCTGACGATAATGTTCTTAACAGTCTTGCGGCATTCGTACGTGAGTTGGAAAAGCTGCAAAAAATAATACTTGATCCTGAAATTACGTCGGTCAGATTAGTCGTTAATCCTGAAAAGATGGTGATCGCCGAAGCGAGGAGGGCATTTACCTACTTGAATCTTTCAGGGTTCAATACAGATGCGGTTATAATCAATCGGATATTTCCTGCAGAGGCTGGAACAGGTTACTGGACTGCTTGGCACGGTATTCATCAAATGTATGAAGAGGAAATCCGCGACTCCTTTAGTCCGCTTCCGATTCTCCGAATCCCCATGATGGAAACCGAAGTATGCGGGCTTACGATGTTGAAAAGGATCGGCGAAGCGGCATTTGTGCATAAAGATGCTGCCGCTGTACTTTATCGGGGAAAAGTACAGGAAATTCGCAAGGAAAATAACAAATACGCTTTGGAACTAGTTCTACCGTTTGTTCAAAAAGATCAACTTCAACTCAATCAAAGAGGCGACGAATTAACTGTAAAAGCAGGACCATACAAGCGCAAGGTACTCCTACCGAAGGCGTTATTGGGGAGACCCATTGCTGGAGCGCGGTTTTCAGATCAGAAATTGATCATCCAGTTTGGAGATAAAACAACTAAAGGAGAGGATCGGTCTTGACACAAGATACGTGCATTCGTATAGAGGGAGTCAATAAATATTTCGATAAAAAAAGCGTTCTTAATGATATCCGGTTATCCATTTCCCGATCTGAAGTTTTTGGCTTGCTCGGCCCTTCAGGATCGGGCAAAACGACTTTAATTAAATTGATTGTCGGGATTGAACGGGCAGCTTCCGGTGATTTGTATGTCTTAAACGAGAAGATGCCCAATCTATCCATGATGCATAAAATCGGATATATGGCACAGTCCGACGCTCTTTATTCGGAACTAACAGCTGTTCAAAATTTGGATTTTTTTGCTTCGATATTCGGATTAAAGGGCGCAATTAAAAAACAACGAATTGCCGAGGTTACGGAGCTCGTCAATTTGTCTCATGATTTGAATAAACTAGTGATCAACTACTCGGGCGGAATGAAGCGTCGCCTCTCCTTGGCAATCGCAATGCTGCATAAACCGGAAATTCTTATCCTTGACGAACCGACGGTTGGCATCGATCCCGTGCTTCGACAATCAATATGGGGAGAACTACGCAGATTGAGCAAAAACGGTACAACAGTACTCGTTACCACGCATGTAATGGACGAAGCGGAAAAGTGTGATCATCTAGGGATGATACGTGATGGGCGATTGATCGCGATTGGTTCTCCGGAGGAGTTAAAGCAAGAATCATCATCGGAATCGCTTGAACAGGCATTTCTTAAATTTGGAGGTGTAACAGCATGAGCAGAATATTAGCGCTTATCATTCGAATCATCCGTCAATTTTCTCACGACAAGCGGTCACTCGCACTGCTGTTTGTCGCTCCAATCGTGATTATGCTGATGCTGTATCTTGTATTTAATGGTTCCGAATACAAACCGGAGATCGCGGTAGTGAATGCTCCCGAAACATTAATAAGCAAGTTGGAGGAACAGGGGGCAAAAATCCATCGTTACGAAGCAGAAAAAGCAGAGCAGGAATTGAAAGACGATCATATTGACGCGGTGCTCAGCATAAACGATTCCGTACCAGATGTTAGGCTGGAAGGCAGTGATCCGTCCGTTAACAAGGCAGTGCTGCTTACTCTTCAGCAGATTTTTCAGGATGGTCAAATTGAGGAATTGTTTAAAACTCACGTTTCCTATTTGCATGGTTCGGAGGATATGGCGAAATTTGACAATTTCGGTCCCGTTTTGCTTGGATATTTCTCATTCATCTTGGTCTTCCTGCTTTCTGGGGTAGCTTTCTTAAGAGAGCGAACAGGAGGAACGTTAGAGCGATTGATGGCGTCACCGCTGAAACGATGGGAAATCGTTGCTGGTTATTTGGTGGGATTTGGGATATTTGCCGCGATACAGGCTGTGTTAATCGTTTTGTTTAGTATTAAAGTGCTTGGTATGATGATGAACGGTTCCTTCTGGTATGTACTGTTGATTGCACTTTTAATGGCATGCGCTGCCTTGACACTCGGCATATTTCTATCTACCTTCGCAAACAACGAAACGCAGATGAGTCAATTCATCCCGCTTGTCATCGTTCCTCAGATTTTCTTTTCCGGTTTATTTAATGTTGAGACTATGGCTGAGTGGCTACGTGGAATTGGAATTATAATGCCTCTTACTTATGCAGGGGATGCGCTAAGGAACATTATGATCCGAGGGGAAGGCTGGTCTGCTATTGCGGCTGATGTATATGTGCTCATTGGATTTTCTTTGTTGTTTGGTTCGGCAAACGTTCTTGCGTTAAAGAAACATCGGGTGTTATAGGGGAAGGAACGCAGGATCGGAATGAAGCAGTTTTCAACTTCGTGGTGCCTATAACATGACGGATACGCTTACAATGCAAATGGGCGTTATAATGTAAAAACAATAAGAGCGGGGCGCAGGCTACCACAACCTCACGTCCCGCTCTTATTTGCTTTTCTAGCCCTTCTTCCGTGCCTTCTCGTCGTCTACTATCTGATTCAATCTCCCGTCTCGGGTTGGCTCACCCTTAGTGCGTTCCTGGGAGCAAAACTTATCACTCCCATGCTGGCTAAGGTCGGAGTATCGGGGACCATCGCATCGGGAATGGCACTTGGAGGTATTGGCTTCCTGTTACTAACCCATTTATCGGCTTCAGGCAATGCCTGGGGAGTGATTCCAGGGACAATTATTATCGGAATCGGGCAAGCGCATATTAAAACGGATAACTTCAATAACTCACACCAATCTATAAGAAAAAAAGAATCAGTCACCATGCAATTTTTTTAAAGTGCCAATAAGGTCGAGATTATTAAACGGGTCGAGCATATGGAGGGTAAAACCAACAGCTACGAGAACAACAATTACAACCACTGTATTTCTAATTATTTTTGTCAAATCCAATCGTCCCTTCAACGATAGTAACCACTTTAAATATGAGCGAGCGTTTCCCGAATGGTCAGCCGTGAGGCTTGCTTAGCTGGATATGCACTTGCTGCAATGGATCCGAGTACGATAACCGTTAACCAAATAACAACAGCCATAGGTGACAAAACCAAGGGCAGCGGTGACTTAAATGCTAAATTGCCGATCAGCCTGCCGACGTAGAAGGATAACGGGAGCGAAATCACAATAGAGATCGTCCAGCTCAATAGACCGATGAAGACCCCTTCGCTTATGACATTTCGTAATACCGTACCTGATCTACCGCCGATGGTACGCATGATGCCGAATTCTCGGGTACGCTCCACTACATTAATGGCCATGGTGGACATGAGTCCAAGACCTCCAACAACGGCCATCAGCACGGCCATCATAATCAATGTGAATATGAGAATATAAACATGACCATTAAGCGCTGAGTCGAGTCTCGTCTCAGAAATGTCGGTTTTTATACTTACGTTTTCTTTCTCAAGTGCTCGTTCAATCTCTCTAGTAACAGAGCTTATTGTGTTAGTGTCGTGATTGTTTATGACGATTCGCAAGGCATTCGTTTGGCCTGTTTTACCCATTATTTTGGCAAATGCATCTGGAGATACGTAGGCTGATGCGGGCGTTATGATTTCTCGCGCAATGCCGACTACACGCAGATTGACGGGGCCGCCATTTGCGGTTAAGCTGATGCGATCCCCCACCTTGACAGTTGGAAATAAAGCATGCGCTGTATGGTTAAGCACCACAGCATCGGTATCGCCAGGTTGAAGCCAGCGTCCACTTAGCTGCGTTAATTGGATCATTGTGCTTCCCGCAGGAACCGAACGAATGTTAAAGCTGCCATGTCCCCCATCAGGATAGGTTCTTACGATTTCCAGACCATCTGATCGCTGTGCTGCGGCGGGAACAAGATTCCACGACTCTACTTGCTGAACACCAGGAACACTTGCGACGATAGCTATGATTTTTTGTTCTGCCTCAGGATGATTCAGACGAATTTCGAGATCGTAATGCCGGTCAGACGCTGCATCCGCAAGATTGTGTTCCCATGCTGATTTTACATTTAAACTTGTCATGAACATTCCGCCGGCGGCAGCAAGTAGACTAAGCGTGAGCAATAAGCGACCCCTTCGTCGGAAAGTGTTGCGTAAAGCCAAAATAAGGGTGCGATCCAACCCCCGTATTCTCCCGAGCCATGCATCCAACCGACGAGTGCCGAATTTCTTCTTGCTTGTTCCAAAATCGTTGATCGCTTCGCGAACCGTGGTCCGTGTGGCTTTTAAGATCGGGATAAGGGCGATTAACAAGGGCACGAGTACCCCAATGAACAACTGTACGATGTAAACCCAGCGAGGAATAGCCTCGCTGTATAATGTGAAATTCAGCAACTGGGCCACCACACTTGCAAAAAAGCGTCCGACTGCAATACTTGCCGGTAAGCCGATCATAACCGCCACGATGCCAATCAATACGATTAATACAAGATATAGGCTAGCTATTTGGACAGATCTTGCACCAATCGCTTTCATCACGCCGATCTGGCGAACCTGTTGCGCCAATAAACCACCGATCATCGTTGCAGTTAGTATGGCGCTTAATAGAAGTGTCAGTAAGCTAAAGATGAGCATCATGACCAGAATGGATTTCATCTGATTTTGATGCGGATGTTTGCCTGGAGGTGGGATGCGTATCTCATGTACCGTGTTCCCTTGCTGCTTCAACCATACGGATAACTCGCTAACTGTGCGTTCGATTGCTGTCACATGGAGAGGTTGGTCCTTTACAACGATTTTTAGGATGTGCAGTGTACGGCTTTCACCCAACAAGGCTAACGTTGAAGGGGTGATATATCCATATACGGTCTGCTCCTGTCCCGCAGGGGCCAAGCCCGGATCATGGACAAGTCCGGATAGGGTAACTTCTCGTTCGGGTCCATTTGGGGTTTGAATGCTAAGCGCATCGCCAATCTTAGCATTGACAAGCGGCAGCGCTTCTCGTTCCAATACAATAGAGCCATCCGGCGGTGGCCATGCACCAGAATCAGGTCGGAACGTATTGACACGCATCGCATTAAAATCCTTCACGACGAACAACAGAAGCGGCATCCATTCGTCTGGTTTGACCTCGACCCTCCCTACAAGCGTAGAACTTGCTTCTGCGTCTGCGATTCCAGGACGGAGTCGAACGGCATTGACCAACGAGTCGCTCACTTTATCCATCTCAATTAAAGCGGAAGCTGGATTAGTATTCAGATAATTCCTGCTAATCTCGCGGGTGAGAATGGTATATGCACTTAAGATGGTTCCAACGCCTAATACTCCGACAGCAATTGCGATTACCATCATCATGATGCGGCCCTTCGCTGTCCGAAGATCGCGCTGCAACTTCCTCCAACGGGGGCTAATCATTACATGCTCACCTCCGTTATCGCAGGCAATTCAGTGACAACAGATCCATCAGCTAATGTGATCGTTCTCGTAAAGTATCGGCTTAGATCACGCTCATGCGTCACCATTACAACCGTCTTTCCCTCCATCGCTAGGTTTGCGAATAATTGCATGACTGCATCTGACGTCTGGGAATCAAGATTGCCAGTAGGCTCATCGGCTACAAGAATAGGCGGATCGTTAGCAAGAGCCCGAGCAATTGCTGCACGCTGCTGTTGGCCTCCCGACAAATCTGCAGGAAGCTTATCTGCCTGTTCAGCAATTCCAACTTTACTCAATAGGGATATAGCTCTTTCACGCCGTTCACGTGCCGGATATGTTCTGCAAAAATCCATTGGCAGCATTACATTTTCAGCAACCGTAAGAGTCGGAAGTAATTGAAAAAATTGAAAAATGACTCCGACATTTATTCCCCGCCAAATCGCCAATTGCTCCTGACTCAGAGCGTGTATAGCCTTTGAAGCTACGTTTACTTTTCCAGAAGAGGGCGTATCGATACCGGTAATCAAATTGATTAAAGTCGATTTCCCACTGCCTGATTTGCCGACAATAGCGACAAACTCGCCTTTCCGTACCTCTAGGCTCACTTCTCGTAGAGCCATGAAGGAACCAGAGGGCGTATCATACCTTTTGGAGACCCGATTAATCGAAATTAGCTGCCCACTTAGCGATGATTTTTCGCTGGTTTGTTCTCGCATGATTTTTTGCTGGCTCAAAGGCCCAACCTCCCCTTACATAGGATTAGTTATTGAACACGATGTTTCATTTCGATTATAATGTTCTTAAATTACTGGAAACAATAATCAACATTCTTCAAATTGTTAGTTTTGAAACAAAACACTTCAAACTGTTCCTAAAGGGGGGCTACAATGACAGCAATGAAGGAAGACAGACGGATACGGCGTACCCGTAACATGCTGCTTGAAGCTTTGATGGATCTTATAATAGAAAAAGGGTACGACGCCATAACGATACAAGACATTATTGATCGGGCAAACGTAGGTCGAACCACTTTTTATTCTCATTTCCAAGATAAAGAACAGCTTCTGCTCGGAAGCATCGACCAACTACGCGAATTCCTTAAGGAGCAATGCAGCATGCATTCCCTATCGACAGAATCAGGTGGACATCGGTTCTCCTTCAGTTTAGCCATGCTGCAACACGTACAAGGAAATAGGCTTATTTTTAGAGCAGTAGTTGGAAAACAAAGCGGGGTTCTAGTCCTGTATCACATAAAACGTATGCTTACTGAAATAGCTCGAGAAGAAATCTCAGCACTTCTGCCAAGCTCAACTTCTTCAAAAATCCCACAAGATGTAGCGATCGAATTTGTTGTAAATACATTTTGGTCCATTTTGGCTTGGTGGATGGAACAGAATAATCCATATTCCGCAGTGGAGATGGATCAGATGTTTCACACACTGGCGCTTTCCGGCATCAGCGCGCTTTAATGAGTAGTAGTCTTTCTTGGAGTTAGTCGATATTTTTTACGAGGTACACGAAAAAGATCCAATCATCTAAAATGACTGGATCCTCGATAACAAACTAAATTTCAAAATCAATGGTACCATTTTCGGTCAATTCAAACGGACCAGGTGTGACATCTGCATCAGGTCTCTTTGTTCCGAAAAAGTCGGAGTCAAAGCGATATGGAGTGCTGTCCGGTTCCTCATACTTCATATCGGCGTGATAAGTCTTGCCAAGCAGGTCGGTGGTAACCAACATTGCAGAGGTTCCCCGAAGCAACTCGGGCTCATTGACCTGAATTTGCACCCTGCCTTGCGCAGGATTAATCTCAACTTGTATACCCTTCTGCGCATAGAACTTCGCATTGGATTCATGACTACTTGGAACCGCATTGTTAAGAAATAAATTTCCACCCATAGCCACCGGAAGAACTGCATTCCCTATAAAGAAATCCTTTGCGGCATCGCCAAGCTCAGCAAGCTCCTCTTTGGTGTATTCCCACCATTTCTTATCTTTTGCATCAGGATGTTTGTCATAGCCCTCCAGTCCCGCAGCATGCAGATAGCAAATGGAATTGTCCGGAACACCATCCATGACAGTCTTTCCGTCCTCTCCAACTTCATCCCTTGGTTTAAGTGGAAGATGCTCAAAAAAGGTGATTGGAACAGGTGCCTTATTTGTGTCATTATCCCCCAAAAAGATATTGTTGTAGTACCTGTCATCGCCTCCTGTGATATTGGAGTACCCTGCCATTGCCGTCTCGTGAGGGAAGTGATACGGCGTAGTACGGGTAATCTCGGAACGAACGACAAATCTACCTGTAAACAAATTGTGGACAAATGCTCCACCCTGCGCCATATTTCTGAAATTCATGGGAGAGAGGAACAGATTATTGTCGACCATATACGGACCATGGCAAACCTCAACGAAAAGATCTTCAGAAAGGTTGTCGAAAAATACATTGCGGCTGATGCGGGTGCCCTGTGCCTGCCAGTCAAGCCAAAAAGCACGGTAACAGCTATAGATTATATTTTCACTAATTTGAGTATCCAGGGAAGCATGCAGTTTTATTCCCGCTACTTCGGCACCGTGTCTGAGCCGTTTATGGTGAATGTTGTAAATACGGTTCCGATAAATGCTGCTGAAGGCTCCCCCCATATGACCCACAATACCTGCCTGTTCGCAATCATGAATCACATTACCTCGAACGATGTGACTGCCGACTCTATCCTTATGCCAGCCGGAGCGTAATGCTCGCAGAATAACCTCCTGCTCACGTTGAGTACCGCCTTTAATATGCTTCTCCGAAGACTTGGTGTGACCAGTACCGATTTCGGTGCCCAGGCTGATACCAACGCATTTGGATTCACTGATCCTATTGTTTTCAATAATCCAACCCTTGCTCCAGTGAGGTCCGATCAAGCCTTCCTGGTAGTCGGTAGGCGGCGCCCATTGAGGAGAGGCTTGACGAAGTGTGAAGCCGCTTACGGTTATATAGTTAAGTCCTGGTTTCTCGGGCCAGAAGCAATAAGGACGGACACTAATTTCTACATTTTCCTTACGAGGATCTTTTCCGCCAAAATTGGCCCAGATTTTTGTTGTCGTAGAGCCAACTTCGGCATACCACTTTAACAGTGAGTCCTTGGGATATTTGGCTTCGGGCCAAACTTCGGGCTTGTGAACGTGCTCAACACTATCGCATTCATATAGAGATTTGCAATCCAAATATACATCACCGAGATGAACCGGGAAGGGACCGTCAAACACCCAGTCTCCGCTCAATTCCACTTCAAAGGGATTACGAACGGAAAACATGGAATTGGGTACTTCCGTGCTCCAAGCATTGCCTCCTTCAGACTTCCAGTCGGTAATCCGTTCAGCTCCTGTAATGACGACTTCCCCGTCTCCTGCGGATCGATATATGATTCTATGCTCCGCTGTTCCGCCATTAGCCGGGTTAACCCATTCCCTGTATACTCCGGCATGAACAATAACCGTATCACCAGCCATGGCATGAGCCGCAGCGCGTGATATTGTACGAAAGGGTTGATCAGCTGTTCCTTTTAGCTGATCATTCCCTTGTATGGATACATGAAATTCCATAAAGACTCTCCTTCTTCCTACCTTAAAAAAGTCGTAAGAATTCCTTACAAGCTGAAGGCAGGCAATGTATAAAATTATTGTTGTATTAAGTCATTATACTAGAAAAATATTATGGGAGAGATCAGAGAATAGATCAGGATCGTCTTTGTAACAGGCGATAAATTTTTCTATCGACTCTTCATGATGACGATTCATTGTTTTTCAAGCCACAAAATACTTGTAACGCCTCGCGGGTAATACCGGCTGCCGCACGGCACGCCATTCAGCATCTGGTCGCTCCAGCTCCAAATCGCGGATTCGGGGCGGAGCAGCCAATCGACGTGCGCGGCGTCGGCCGCGGCGGCGGATGCGTCCTGCGGCAAACCGAGCAACCGGTGCGCAACGAATTGGCAAAGATAAATTTTACTCAGCCACGAGTTGGAGCTCGTCGACGAAAGCTTCCAGCCTCCGTCTTCGAACAAGCATACGCCAGGAACGAGCACCGTTTGCAAATGCGTCTTCAAAGCGCGGATGTAGCGGCCGAATCGGCCTTCCTCTTCCAAAGCTTCTGCGTTGCCGGTGAAATAAGGGAATACGAGCCCTTCGATTGCGGGGATGATGCGCGAATCGTTGTTCTCCCCGATGACAGCGGGAATGTAACCGCCTTCCGTCATGCTGCCGGCCTGTGTCGCCGCGCAGCGCTCTGCTTGCAAGCCAGCTGCTTGTGCCCACTCGGCCCGGCCGAAATCCCGGAAAATCTTTTCGAGCGCAACGTATGCTGCCCAGCATTTGCCGGCCAAATAAATATTGTTGCGGGCCTGTCCGAGCGACACGTCGAGGCTGTCGTATGTTGTAATTTCCGCGCCGCCCATCGTGCGGCTGCTGTCGAGTCCCATCAGCCCGTTGCGCTGCGTCGGATCCGGATGGTCGCGGTTCATCATGCTTTCCAAGCACTCGCCGAGCAGTGAAAGCCGCTGCCCCAGCCAGTCGCGGTCGCCGGTCTGTTCCGCATACACGGCCGCAGTCAGCACCCAGTTCACGAGCTGCTCGTGCGTCATTTGGGAGAAGCAGTCTGTGATGCCGTGCAGCTCATACGAAGAGTAGCCCGGACGCGAGAATACGTTGGCGACGCCCATGTCATGGGTGAAGCTGATGCCGCCCGGATACGCTTTGTCGTTGCCGGGGAAATGGGCTTCATCGTAATAGGAATAGCGTTCCGCGAACAGATCGAGCTCGTTTTTAACGGTCCATGGATTCATCTTCAATTCGTAGAACAGTTGGTCGACGGTCAGATCGAAAGTATTGATCATCCGATATTCGCCTTCATTGACGATCCACAGCGGCGAACCGTCGCGGTCGAGCAGCTGGGTGTTGCCGTAATAGCTTCGGATGGAGTGCGCCATCATGAATTTCTGATCGGCAGACAACGGGGCGTCGTCGATCATCCGGTTGGCATCATGGCAATCTTGCACATAGTCGTCGAACCGGGCAAGCGCGGCCTCGGTGACCGACTCGAGGTTGCGGTAGTATCGAGAATACCAGTAGGAGCAATCCATACCGGAGGTGACGAGACCGTCCCGGTGGAAAGCGAGCGCGAATCGGTACGTCCGTTTTTGGCCGGCTGGGGTATCGAACAACAGAGCGCCGACGCCCCCGAGACCGAACTGCCGGTTTTCGACGCGAATCGGCTTCAGAATAGCTTCTAGGTTGAAGCCTTGCGCAGATGTGACGTTCGTATCGTTCGTCGCGATGGCGACGTTGCGCCCTTGCCCGACGCCGCGCAAACGACCGTCGGTCGAGTCGTCTAGGCGCCTCATCGCGGCGTACGGATCGTTGCCTCTGAAGCCAAAGAACGCTTGCCGAGGCTGATCGCCTTGGGTGTTGTCGATCGTGATTTCCGCGAGCACGGCGGGAAGCAGCGCTTCGCGCAGCTCTTGTTCGGTTGCCGTCAACGGATCGGGGACCGAGCGGACCTGGGAATAGATGCGGAACGTGAGATCGCCGGCCTGCCAAGTGTCGGTGCATAGCCGGAAATCGCGTGTGATCGCGTCAGGCGGGAATACGGAGACGATCTGGCCGCTGTCGCTAAGGGAAGAACCATGCTCGGCTGCATAACGCTTCGTTTCATCGTCTGCTCCTTCGTAGAAAGGGAGCGCCTCGTAGCTATATCCGTCACGCTTTTGCAGACCAATGTAGACGTTTTGTTTCGGCGGAACGCCGCGCTCGAGATCAAAGCCGCCGGTTGCGCCGGGGAATCCGAGGGTGAAGCTGGCGAAAGCGCCGATCGGGGAATGGTGGGCGTTGAAGAATGAATTTAAAGTCATGCATGTGCCTCCTCAAGGTTAATGGTTGCGAAGATGGGATTCTGCTTTTATCCTAAATATAAATCACATTTTACTTAGGAAGTATAGCAAATCGAACCTGTTTTTACCCAAATCGCAACTAGGAGGGACGTGCCTTGTGGAAGCTGCCGACAGGCGAAAGGCATAGCCGGGAAGCATATATGCTGCCCAATATGGAGGCGACGGTATCGCTGCATTACGCGCATATGCGCACGGTGGAACCGAACTGGTCGTATCCCGTTCACTATCATTCTTTGTTTGAAATTAACTGGGTGCTGGCGGGGAAACAGCTCATGCACGTCAACGGTATGCCCATCGCGCAGGAAACGGGCGACATCTTGCTTATTCGGTCGGGAGAGCGCCATCGCAGCGAGGTGCAGGGCGGGGAAGAAATGTCTTATTTTTGTCTGCACTTCGACATTGGGGAAGCTCGTTTTCGCCGGAGGATGCAGCATACGAACACGGTCGTTTTTCCTCAAGGTTCCGGAATTGCCCGCAAGCTTTACGAGCCGCTCGGCAAGCTGCTCGAAATGACGCGAACGATCCCGCAAGCTGCGGACCCGAACTCGCACATTCGCGTGCTGTCGGCGCTTTTCGAGTTGTGCTCCGTGCTGGGGGATGCGCTGGAGGAGGAAGGAACGGCTGCGGATACCCCTTCGTCTTCGCGGCTTCCCGTGGCGCGGGAAATGGCCCGCATGCTCGAAGAGGCGGCGGAGAACGCCGCGAGCGCAAGCGAGCCGGCAGTCCTGGACGATGCAGGCGGCGAGGGGCGTACTGTGGAACGGATCGCAGGCCGGCTCGGATTTAGCACGGCGTATTGCAATCGGTTGTTTCACGAAGCCTTCGGCTTGTCGCCGCGGCAGTATTTGTCCCAAGTGAAGCTGCAACTGGCTAAACGCTGGCTGCTCGATCTGAGCATTTCGGTATCCGATATCGCGCTCAGACTCGGTTACCGGGACATCGCCCACTTCAGCCGGCAGTTCAAACGCTGGTCGGGCGTCTCTCCGAGCGATTACCGAAAATCGCTTATGTAGCTCTTGGGGCTCGTCAAGCGGAGAGTCGAGCTTTTGGTGAGTATTAGTGAGGGAAATTGTTAATGCCAATTTTCTGTTGACAGGTAATATTTGCTAATTATATACTGAGTCCAATTAGAACATGGCCAAACGCAATGATTGGGAGTATTAAGGAATAGCTATTGCCCAGAGAACTGTCGGTAGGTGCAAGACAGTCAATAGTTTCCCCAACTCGCCCATGAGCGGTAAGATCGAAAATTTGTAGATCCTAACGGCTAACCCCCGTAATCAGGTTCTAAGATTCGTTGTCTTTTTACTTCCAACAACGATCAAGAAGAGTGGTACCGCGAAGGTTAAACCTATCGCCTCTTTGCAGGCGATAGGTTTTTTCTGTTTTCTCAAAAAGTTTGTGATAAGGCAGGTGTTTTGGTAGATGGATCATGTTATTGATTACTACTCCCAATTTGATGAATGGGGAAGGTTGGATAGGGAACCACTTGAGTTTACTATTAATATGCACTATATCAAACAGTATTTAGCTGCATCCGGAACTGTATTAGATAATGGCGCAGGACCAGGTAAGTACGCAATAGAGTTGGCGAAGCTAGGATATAACGTAACGCTATCTGACCTAACACCTAAGTTAGTTGAAATAGCGAAACAGAAGGCATCTGAATTAGGATTGACAGAACAATTTAATGGGTTTCATTTATTAAATGCAACAAATTTAGAAGGGATATCGGACGAGGTATACGATGCTTCTTTGATGCTTGGTCCACTATACCATTTGCAAAAAGAAGAGGAACGAATATCAGCAGTTAGGGAGTTGCATCGCGTAACAAAGAGAAACGGCATCGTTTTTGTTGCTTTCCAGAGTCGGATGAGAATGACAATTACATCTTTACAATACCCACAGCATTGGAAGCCGAATGATAACCTAGATACAATAAATGAGTTCTACGAGAACGGGGTTTTCAATCATAACGATAAAGGCCGATTTACAGGGGCGTTTTATTTTAACATTGATGAAGTAAAACCTTTTATGGAGGAGAATGGATTCGATGCGATAGATTTAATTGGTTCTTCTAGCATTGGTGCAATGCTTTCAAATGAACAAAAGCAGTATTGGGCAGATCAAGGTGAGTATGATAGAATGATTCATTTTCTTATCTCCATTGCTAATGATCCATCCGTTTTGGGGATATCATCTCACTTGCTATATATAGGGAGAAGAAAATAATTGAAAAGAGGCGATATACATGTCTTGTTTCATTTGTAACAAACATTCCGGGACTTCAAACCAACCGCCGGGTGGATATATTTATGAAGATGAACATTGGATGGTTTGCCATTTTCCGGCGGAACAATCAGTTATAGGTCAATTGGTGATAGAATCCAAAAGGCATTTCCTTGATTTCTCTGATATGAATGATGAAGAAGCGAGATCATATGGATATGTAGTCAAGAAACTTTATGCAGCGCTTAAACAGATAACCGGTGCCGAACGGGTTTATTCACTTATAACGATTGATGGTGTCCCACATTTCCATGCACACTTCATCCCTCGAATGAGTCATAGCTTGACCAAAGGTATGACATTTATTTCTCAAGAAAAGTCATGCAATGAAAATGAAGCTGTAGAAATTGCCCAGAAACTGCGCAATATGTTTACCTCTGAGCGGGACGGTTGGGGCCTGAGCCGCCATGAGTGAAGAAATCGGTTCTCGTGGTGCCCCTCTTTAGCGTCCGGTTATTCTATTGGATGATCCAATATTGGTTGTCTCGAAGGCCTTGCCGGCCTTCGGGACAACCTTATTTTTTGCCCCCGCTATCGACTTCATCGAATAAATCAATGATACACCTATATTTTTGTCGGCTAGCCGACTGTTTTTGGTTTAAACCATGAACTATAATCGTAAATACCGATAAGTAAACTTAGAATTACCCAAACAGCCAGAGAGGGGCGCAACGACGATGGACCAAGAGGGTATGTCCTCCTATTCGGAAGGAACCGTAACGGATAGCGGCGAAGCCGAGCAACTCGCGTTAGCGAAGCTCTTCGAGGAATTCGGCACTTCTCGCGACATGAAGAAGAACTCCTTTATCTTCAGGGGCGAGGAAGAGAGTCAGGAGATCTACTTCGTCCAGGACGGACTGGTGAAGATCTCGCAGTTTGCGCAAGAGGGCCAGAGCATCACCTTGTTCCTGCGGCACAAGGGCGAGGTGTTTGGCGCGGCAGAGGTGCTGACGGGGCAGAAGAGGCAACGCTATGCGCGATGCATCATGGACAGCCGCATTCTCTCGATTCCGGCTTCCCAATTCACCGGCTTGCTGAAGAGACATCCGGATGCCCTCTACGCGCTAACGGTGACCAACGCCCGCCGTCTGCTGCAGACACAACGGTACGTGGAGATGCTCATCTCGCGTCCGGTTGCCTGGAGGCTGGCTCAGCTATTAATGCAGCTCGGAGTTCGTGCAGGGAAGGAGACGGTTGTCACGCTTCCGCTTAGCCATGAGGAGATCTCCTATGTCATCGGCTGCAGCAGGCAGACGGTTACGGAAACGTTGGGCCGGTGGCGGGACGAAGGCATCATTCGCTATGAGAAGAAGATGGTTGTCATTCTCGATACCGACGAGTTCCAACAGCACTTGTAATGAAATGGAAGGCTATGGGGGGGCGGAGCATGATCCGGATAGAAGAAGTCGGCAAGACGTTCGCGCAACGGGGCGGGGCGGGCTACACCGCGCTGGAGGACATCGCCTTCGAGATAGGTAAGGGAGAGTTCGTCTCCATCCTCGGCCCTTCCGGCTGCGGCAAGTCCACACTGCTTAATTTGGTGGCGGGGCTGGAGCGGGCGGATCGCGGGCGCGTCGAAGCGAACGGCAAGGAAGTCACAGCTCCGGGGCCTGACCGGATCGTTGTGTTCCAGGACCATGCGCTGTACCCTTGGCTCACCGTGTTGGAGAATGTCGCTTTCGGTCTCAAGCAAAAGGGAATCAAAAAGAAGGAACGCCGCGAGCGGGCCATGGAGCAGATCCGGGCAGTCCATCTTGGCAAGTTCGCAGACCGCTATCCCCATGAGCTGTCGGGCGGGATGAAGCAGCGGGTGGCAATTGCGCGGGCGCTCGTCATGGACCCGGAGATTCTGCTCATGGATGAGCCGTTCGCTGCGCTGGACGAACAGACGAGGCTGCTGCTGCACAAGGAATTGGAGCAGATATGGCTGAACACGCGGAAGACCATTCTGTTCATCACGCATAACATCCGGGAGGCGGTCACATTGTCGGAAAGGGTGCTCGTCATGTCCACTCGACCGGGACGGATCAAGAAGGAGTTCCGCATAAGGGCGGTCCGGCCGCGGGAGCCCGGCGATTCCGTTCTGCACCATATCGAGAGTCAGATCATGGATACGTTAGCCGCTGAACTGGAGAAGGTGGCGAAGGAGGAATACGGCAATGACTACACTCTGGAGAAAAGTCCTCTTTCTCATTCTGCTGTTAGTAATCTGGGAGACGGCATATAGGACGATGCATTGGGGCTGGCGCTTCCCATCGGCACTACAGACGGTGCAGACGTTCTACGACGGGATTGCGAATGGGCAACTGCTCGAAGCGACGCTTAGCAGCTTGAGGCGAATCCTCATCGCATTCGTCCTCTCGTGCGTTATCGGCATGACACTCGGCGTCCTGTTCGCCCGGAGCCGGCTGCTGGACGAGACGTTCGGCTTTGTCGTCGTCGCTTTGCAGACGGTGCCGAGCATCGCTTGGCTACCGTTCGCTATTATCTGGTTCGGGCTGAACGACTTTGCCGTCGTGTTCATCACGACGATCGGGGCGACGTGGACGATGACGATTGCGAGCCGGAGCGGGATCAAGAACATTCCTCCGATCTATCTGAAATCGGCGCAGATGTTTGGAACGGGCCGCGGGTTTCAGCTCTTCTACCAAGTGATGATCCCCGCCGCCATCCCTCAGCTCATTACGGGTATGCGCATGGCCTGGGCTTTCGCCTGGCGGGCGCTCGTCTCCGGCGAGCTCATCGCGCGCGGCATCGGGTTAGGGCAGCTGTTGGAGGAGGGGCGGAGCCTCGGCGACACCTCCCTCATGCTCTGCATCGTGCTCGTGATCGCGATTCTCGGTACCATCTCTGACCATCTTGTTTTCAAGCGCATAGAGAATCGAATCTGGACCCAGTACGGTCTGAATGCTGCAAAAACTTAAGCTTAATTAGGAAGAGGGGAATGATCCATGTTTAAAAAAGCTGCTTATTCGAGTCTTGCGATCGTCTTGATTCTGACTCTGCTGTCTGGCTGCGGCTCCTCTGGTTCGGGGAACAACGGGAGCTCCAAGTCGGCCGACCCAATTACGGTGAAGATCGGCTTGCTCAAGAACGTGACCCATGCTCCGGCCTTCGTAGCGATCAAAAAGGGCTACCTGCAAGACCGTCTTGGCGCTAATGTGAAGATCGAAGTTCAGGGCTTCAACAACGGCTCCGACTTATCGACCGCGATGGCGACAGGCCAGATCGACATCGGCTACGTCGGGCCAAGCCCAGTCATTAACCAATACGTAAGGAGCAAGAACATCAAGATTCTGTCCGGAGCGAACAACGGCGGCGCCGTGCTGGTGGTGAGGAAGGGCTCCGGCGTGACAAGCGTCAAGGACTTGGCGGGCAAGCTGGTCGCTATCCCGACCAAGGGGAGCACGAACGAAATCTCTCTCCGTCTGCTGCTTCAGGAGCAGGGCTTGAAGGTAACGACGGACAAGAGCGGGGCGCAGCTCATTGCAATGGCTCCGGCGGATACGCTGACGGCCATGAAGCAAGGCCAGGTTGACGCGGCGCTATTGCCGGAGCCATGGGGCACGCAGATCGCGAACGAAGGCATCGGCGATATTGCCGTCGAGTGGGATCAGATCCCGCCAAACAAGGGGAATTATCCACTCACGATTATTGTATCAAGTGACGACTTCCTGAAAGATCATCGGGATCTGGCCAAATCCGTTCTTCACGCCAACGAGGACGCAATCAAGTTCATTAAGGATAGCCCGGATGACACGTATTCTCTCGTTGGCGACGAGCTGAAGGAACTGACGGGCAAGGGCTTGGACGCCGAATTGATCAAGGCCACACTGTCGCATCTAAGCCTGACGACGAACATCGACCAAGACGCCTTGAAGACAATGGCTCAGGTAGCGGTCGATGCCGGCTACGTCAAGGGTGTCGGAGCAGACGGCTTGGATCTGGCAGGCATGTACGATTTGTCGCTGCTGAAGGAGACGCAGGAAGGCAAATAAAACCGAAGATGAGAGGGACGATAGCGATGTATATCCAACCACAAGAGAATTTGCGGCCAGACTATCACCCAGATCTGACCGTCGTTCTGCTCGGAACGGGTTCTCCCCGCGCCTTCTATGGTCGAGCGAAGCCTGGATCCGTGGTGCTTGCGGGAGACAAGGTGTTCCTAGTGGATTGCGGGGGCGCTGCGGTAGACCAGCTGATCAAAGCGGGCATCATGCCTCAGCGGATATCCGATGTCCTGTTCACCCATCACCATTACGATCATAACAGTGGATTCTTCGACGTGTTTATCACGAGCTGGCGCACGCATATTACCGCGGAGCGTGTTTTCGAAGGCCGTTCGGTCCCCATGCAAGTGTACGGACCAGAGACAACGAAGGCGATCATCGGCAAAATGCGGGAGTCCTTCGAGTTCGATGTCAAGCTCCGAATCAGCTATAATCTGTCGGATGAAGCGGGCTCGCGAATCGAGTATACGGAATGCAACGAGGGCGTTGTCTACGACAAGGACGGTATCCGGATTACCGCCTTCGAGGTGGACCATCGCCCTGTCTATCCGGCTATCGCTTACAAGTTCGAGTATAACGGCAAGACGGTCGTTATCTCGGGCGATACGATTCCGGTGGCAAACATGGAGAAGCATGCGACCGGGGCGGATCTGCTCGTTCACGAAGCGTATAACAAGCCGTGGCTCGATGCCCTGATCGCGCAATATCCGAAGTACGAGAAGGCGCTGTCGAACCCCGCGAAGTATCATACAACGACGCTAGAAGCGGCGGACATCGCGCAGCGGGCGGGCGTCAAGCATCTCGTGCTCACGCATCACATTCCCGCGCCGGCAGCGAATCCGGAGGCGGAGCAAGCGTATATCGAGGGGATGGCCGGAATTTACACCGGTCCGATCTCAGTCGGTCGCGACTTGATGGTCTTCGAATTAAAGTAGCGGACAACCGTTTAAAGAAGGGCACCCGACTCGGTGCCCTTCTTTTTTCGCTCTATCGATGATATGCTGAACCGTACCACAAGTAACGGCAAGTTTTTGTATTCGACATGCTGACTTTTTCGTGCATGAAATGCACGGCACTCATTTTTTATCCGCGATACTATTTATCTCGTAGGGAGGAGAAACGATGGATTGGTTGGGTAGGATGAACAACGCCATGGAGTATATCGAAACAAATCTAGCGGACGATATCTCATATGATAAAATAGCGCAGATCGCCTGTTGCTCTACATATCACTTTCAGCGAATGTTTCCGTTTATTACCGGAGTATCGTTATCGGAGTACATTAGACGCCGACGGATGACATTAGCAGCATTTGAACTGCAGACAACAGATGCAAAGGTTATTGATGTAGCTATGAAATATGGATACGATTCGCCGGAAGCGTTTACACGGGCGTTTAAGAATCTTCATGGGATCATACCGACATCAGCGCGCGATAAAGGGATTTCTCTAAAAGCCTATCCTCGTATGTCCTTTCATATTTCAATAAAAGGAGATGTCGAGATGAACTACCGAATTGAACAAAGAGGATCTTTTGAAATGTTTGGAGTCTATGGTTTAATAAATTCGGACCAGAAAACAGCATTTTCTGAAGTTCCTCAATTCCGCGAAAAATGTGATGATGATGGCAGCGTTGATCTAATGAACGAATTACTGGGACGTTTCGGTGACACCGTTCTGCACGCTGCCTTATATGATCACACTAAAGAGTCTTTCAAATACATGATTTGCTACAATCTTCCAAAGGGACTGGAGATACCGGAGAGATTTACAAAACTTTCTGTCCCGGCATTAACGTGGGCTATTTTCCCGGAGCCGCAATGCGATTTGCAAAAACTATGGGAACGAATATATTCGGAGTGGTTTCCGACGTCTGAATATGAACAGGTTGAAGGTCCAAGTTTCGAAATGTATTACGGAATGGCAATGCATGTTACCGGGGAGATTTGGATACCAGTAAAGAAAAAGTAATTCGGAGTTAGGTCAAATTAGGGCCATCCCGCAAAGGATGGCCTTAAAAACTTGCCGTTAGAACTGCCGTATTATATTAATAACAAATGGAGAATTCATATGATTAGATTCAATAACAAATATATGATTTCATTTATACTGCTATTTCTAGCGGAACTTGTAATCGCTCTATTTTTGCACGACTCATTCATTCGTCCATATATAGGTGATATGCTGGTTGTTGTTTTAATGTACTGTTTTATAAAATCAATATTTTCTGTTCATACAAAATTACTGCCTTTTTATATATTTGTTTTCTCTATAAACATTGAAATTTGTCAATGGTATGAATTTGTGAAGCTCATACATATGGAAACGAATGTGTTCATTAAAACGTTATTCGGCTCTGTATTTGACATAAAAGATATATATAGTTACTTTGCAGGGTGTTTAATATTATATATTTTGCAAAAAATCCAACAATTGAATAAATCAAATGTAAGAGTAACTAGAAAAACGATTTGCATGATTTTTGCTTGTATTGTACTTACAATGGGCAATCTTGTAGCAGCACTTGTTTACAACGGAATCATATGATTTGGGGAGAACGGGACTATTCCGAAATTATTCAGGGGCTGTTAGGCATTGGGGCGGCAGATATTGATGATATCATCCTAAATGTTTTAGGTGGATGGATTGGTATTTTAGTGTATAAGTCTTTACTGTTCATATTACGGGATGGATGTGAAGAGAGTACAAACTGCAATCGCAGTAGTATCTGTGATTATAGGATTACCTGTAATCTATTATTACTTATTCATAATAAAAATGAGATTCTGAACTGTTATATGACTAGGCTGCAGGGTCAAAATCTTTCTTGACTTGATTATAGTCATTTGCTACTTTTACTTTAGGAGAGTAATGAAAGGGGATTCACTCTATGCCAACAACTTTGTAATGGATGCCTATTATGAGACAATCTTTCTTTTGGCTGCTTTTTATCCAAGGGAGTAGTTTGTTCATTTAATCCATTACAAGGATGCAATGTATGGAGCGTTATTAGCCATCAGTGCAGTTACCTTTATGGTTGCTGCATTTTTTGCGCTCATTTTCTCCTATAACCTCGGTATTTTGTTTCCTTCCAATTAGGAGGAACTGAAATGAATATCCAAGTTGATGAGTTGAAATTTTCTGTTATTAGTAACTATAAAAACGATGAAATACTAAGGAAAAGCTTTAATCAATTAGCAAACGACGTTTTCGGAATCGATTTCGAGCAATTTTATCAAAAGGGCTTCTGGGATGATCATTATATTTGCCACTCAGTTGTAATTGACCATAATGTCGTTTCCAATGTTTCGATAAGCAAAATGAACTTAATAATTGGTGGAACAAACCAAAGAGCAATTCAGATTGGGACAGTTATGACGCACCCCGACTATAGAGGTAACGGATTTTCTAGCGCATTAATGAAGCATGTTTTAGAAACTTATCGAGATGAATGTGAAGTGTTCTATTTGTTTGCGAACGACAGCGTGCATCACTTTTATCCGAAATTCGGGTTCACTCCTTGTAGTGAGGCGCACTTCAGCATGAAAGTTGCTCCAATCTCAATCGTTAATAGCGGGTTGCGAAAAATAGATTGCGCCAATGAAGAAGATCTGAAAATGATCAATAAAATCCTTCAAACGCGCACTCCTGTTTCAAATCAATTTGGTATTAGCGATAATCAGGGAATTTTTATGTTCTATGCATTACATGTCTTTCAAGATTCGATTTATCTTTTTGAAGACGAAGAGGCTATCATCGTTTATCAACATGAAGGGAATGTACTTCACCTGTATGATGTGGTGAGTAAGTACAAGGTCGATTTAATAAGATTACTTTCTCATATTGGTAATAGTGATACTGAAATCATTCAATTTCACTTCACGCCTGATCGTTTTACTGAAAATGCGAATTATGAGCTTAAGAGTCAAAGTGACTTATTATTTATGAAGTCGAAGAATGATTTGAACTTAAACTTCGCATTTTGTGCCCCTATGTTATCGCATGCTTAAGAATGCTGATGGAGATTCCGTTGTCATGATTCCTTTTACAGGCCATGCGACAGGCAAGTGCTTCAACGGAGAGGTGCTTGACGGAGGAATAGATACGCAAATTATTGGGAAGTCCGGTGAGCGGCATACATTATCGGCAAGGCACATGCTTCAAGGTGAGAAGGACTGCCTACGGAGTCGGGAGTCGATATCAAAATCTATAGATGGGTTAACTAATATCGGAGTCCTTGACGCCTGATCGGTTGACGGACAAGCCATCACAAGTAAGAAAGGAGCCGTAGAGTAAATCTGCGGCTTTTTATTTTTGCCATCCCTACATGGAACGCAGGGGAATTCAGGAATAAGAGGGGATACAAATGGTTTGAAGTTAGTTGTAAACGGTGTTACTCTAACAACGGTAAACTTAAAACCGATGTTCTGCAAAAAAAATCTAATGCTAATCACTATTTTGGTAATAAAGAAAGGTCATACGATGATAAAAGTTGAAAACTTATCCTTCTCATTTCCGCAAAAAGAACTATATAACAACATTTCATTTACGTTAGAAGAAGCACAACATTGCGCTTTTATAGGAACAAGCGGCAGTGGGAAAAGTACATTGATCGATATACTAATGGACCCCGAAAGATATCTTTTCGATGGCAAATTAGAGATAGACCCCGAATGCACAATTGGATATGTAAGTCAGTTCTCAGAGCTGGACAACACGAAAGAAACAACCGTTTTTGAATATATAGGAGAACAATTTATAAAGCTTCAAAATGAAATTCAATCGATTTGCGTGGAAATGGAAACTTCATCAGATATAGAACCGTTACTGGAAAAGTATCAATTAGCTTTAGACGCATTTGATGCAATGGGCGGGGATGATTTTGAAAGCAACATTCATAAGCAGCTAGGTCTAGCAAACCTCATGAAGCGAAGAGATCTTAAGGTATCCGCCCTGAGCGGCGGGGAATTCAAACTTATTCAAGTGATGAAGGAAATGCTTAATCGTCCCGACTTAATGATTATGGACGAACCGGATGTATTTCTAGACTTCGAAAACCTAAATGCGCTTAAAAAACTTATTAATGCTCACAAAGGAATGCTGCTAGTTGTTACGCACAACCGTTATCTATTGAATCATTGTTTTAACAAAATTATCCACCTTGAAAACACGGAGATCCAAGAGTTTGATGGGCGATATATGGAGTATAACTTCTCATTGCTTCAGACAAAAATTGAGCTGCAAGAACTCGCAGTCGCTGAACATGAAGAGATTGAGAGAAATGACAACATCATCAATAATCTAAGAGCGATCGCAACTTACAATTCAGAAGCATCAAGAGGGAGAGCGTTAAAAGCTAGAGTTAGGTTTCAAGAAAGATTGGAAGCGCGCAGAATTAAAGCGCCATTTGTTGATATCAAGCAACCGAATATTCGTTTTGGTAGTGGTAATGAAATGGAAGACGCCATTGTTGTAAATGTCAATAATTATAGTGTTGCCTTTGATGAGCTGCTTTTAGACCATGTTAACTTTGAGATAAAGTCTACGGATAAAGTAGCTATTATCGGTCCAAACGGTACCGGGAAAACGACGTTACTCCGAGACATCTTTAAAAATAATCATGATTCAATTGAAATAAATGCTGATGTTACAGTGGCTTATTTATCTCAGCTTCAAGGAGAAGTGCTGAAGGATTCTAATACCATACTTGAAGAATTCATCGATGCGGGATTTAAAACTTATGATGAGATCAGATTGTATCTTTCAGACTATGGTTTTGAAGGAGAAATCGTTAATCAAAAGATACAATCCTTATCAGGCGGAGAAAAAAATATACTTCAATTAGCTAAAATTTCTGCGAGTAAAGCAAACCTATTGCTTCTTGATGAACCGACAAGCCATTTGGATACCTATACACAGCTAGCACTGGAGAAAGCCATTAAACAATTTAAAGGTGCAATTCTCATGATTTCTCATGATTTCTATTCTGTTGTAAACGGTATGGATTATGTTTTAATCATTGAGGATAAGACGATTAGAAAAATGGCTATGCG
Organism: Paenibacillus sp. NEAU-GSW1; assembly: GCF_009737085.1. Taxonomy (GTDB): domain Bacteria; phylum Bacillota; class Bacilli; order Paenibacillales; family Paenibacillaceae; genus Pristimantibacillus. The sequence continues at coordinate 20,197 of NZ_WOVL01000020.1, read as the reverse complement.
TAAATTTAAACAGATGATTTATACTAGTCATTTTGATAAAGACTATTTAGAAACGGAACAAAAGAAAAAATCAGTTGAAATGAAAATAGAATTGGCTCTAAAAGATACTGATTTTGAACTTGCAAAAGGGTTGGTTGATGAGCTGGAAGAGCTCATTAAGTTACTTTAGATAACGTGGAAAACAAACGATATTACCGAAACGACCGCTTCCCGGTATTTTACCGGGGAACGGTCGTTTCATTTTGGCTGCAATGTAAAAGGGATAATTTCCCTTGATTCCCAATGGCTTATCTGTTATGTTGATAGTAACAAAATGAAAATATCAACTTATTACGAAGTGAAACAAGCGGAGGGGATGCAGAGTGAGGCGTTTTGCAGGCAGTTGGAACTTGTTTGAAATCGTTTGGTTGGTTTTATTTACTTTGATTGCTGTAGGGTTTACCGTTATTTCCAAGGATTCTATTTTCGGGTTCACGGTTTTTATCACCGGGGTGCTGTGCGTGGTACTCGCGGCGAAGGGAATGCTGATGAGTTATGTCTTCGGCATGTATAATACGGTTGGTTACGCCTATTTAGCCTATATAAACGGGTTATTCGGAGAGGTTATGTTGAATATGCTCTTCTTTGTCCCGATGAATGTCGTTGGTTTCTATATGTGGAAAAAGAATTTGCAAGGCGGCAAGTTATCCATGCGCCAGATGGAGCTTAAGGGTATGTTCCTCGCGGGGGCCATCTGTCTATTGGGCTCCCTGCTTTTGGGATTTGGATTATCGTTCATTAAAGGTCAGAACTCTCCTTATATCGATGCCCTAACGACGGTGTTATCTGTCGTAGCTACTATTCTAATGGTGAGAAGATTCAAGGAACAATGGCTCATCTATATTGTTCTGAATATATTTACGGTGCTGCTATGGGTAGTCCGAATGCTGGATGGAAGCGACGAGGGCCTGATGATGATCGTCATGTGGAGTGCCTATTTGGTTAATGCGGGATACGGCTACTATAACTGGAATAGAGGGGCAAAGGAGGCGTTGGCATGAAGAAGCTAGGATTAACGCTTGGGAAGTTCGCGCCGCTGCATAAGGGGCATCAGTTCATGATTAACACAGCGCTACAGGAGGTCGACGAATTAATTGTAGTGATTTACGATACGACGGTTACCCCGATTCCGCTTCATATTCGGGCAAACTGGATTCGCACACTCTATCCGTCCGTTCGGGTAATCGAGGCATGGGATGGTCCAGACGGGTACTCTGACGACAGAGAGCATGAGATTCGGGAAGAGCAGTACATTCTAGGGCTATTGAATGGAGAGCAAGTGACTCACTTCTACTCGAGTGAGTTTTATGGCAAACATATGAGCATCGCTTTAGGCGCAGTAGACCGCCGAGTGGACGAAGCCCGCCAGAGCGTACCGATTTCTGCGACAATGATTCGTTCCGATCCCTATCAATATCGGGAATATGTCAGTGATATCGTGTACAGGGATCTAATCACAAAAATAGTCTTCGTAGGAGCGATGTCGACAGGTAAATCAACGATCACCGAAGCGCTAGCCCGTCAGTATCAGACGACTTTCGCCAGTGAATATGGTCGGGATTATTGGACCGAGCATCAGGTGGACCGCCGGATCGGCTTTGAGGCGTTTGATGAAATTGCCGTGGGCCATATCGAGCGGGAAGAGCAAGCATTGCTGGAAGCCAACCGATATCTTTTTGTCGATACCAATGCGATTACCACTTATATGTTTGCTTTGGATTACCACGGACGTGCTCCTGAACTCTTATCTAGAATCGCACTGACAAATGCACAGCGGTATGATTTATTTTTCCTTTGCGACGATGATATTCCTTATGACGATACTTGGGATCGAAGCGGGGATCAGAAACGACATGTTTTTCACAAGCAAATTATTGCGGATTTAAAGGAGCGGCGAATCCCCTTTATCACATTGAGGGGGACATTGGAGGAACGCATGCGTAAGGTAAACAAGGTGCTGGAGAAATTTGAACCTTACCGCAACTATTTCGGAGAGCTGCAGGACTAGGGGGTGAGGGATTTGTTGGATCGTGATGGACTCACGGAGCGGGAATTTTTGGAACAATACCGAGCGGGGGATTACGAGCAACCTTCCGTAGCGGCAGATATGGTCATTTTCACGGTGACGAACACGGCGACGGACAACTATCGCAAGCTTCCAGAAAAAGAGCTGCGTATTCTGCTTATTCGCCGTGGTGGGCATCCTTTTCTGGGAAAATGGGCACTGCCAGGCGGTTTTGTCCGATCCAATGAGACTGCGGAGCAGGCTGCCGTTCGGGAATTGCGCGAGGAAACCGGTGTTAATGACGTCTATTTGGAGCAATTATATACCTTTACCGATATCGGGAGGGATCCCCGCACCCGGGTGATGAGCTGCAGCTATATGGCTTTGATTGATAGCAGCCGGTTCCAGTTGAAGGCTGGGGATGACGCCGAAGATGCCGACTGGTTTAAGGTAAGCTATCGGCTTTTGCAAGAGCAACAAGAACGCCTGGACGAGGGATACGCTAAAACAAGAACGTATGAGCTAAAGCTCAATTCTGCAGAGAGGGAGCTTACAGCGGTTGTAAATCAGACCGTAAAGGCAATGCCGACCTCTAAGTCGACCGTGTACTCGATCGTATCGAATGACGGATTGGCTTTCGATCATGCGAAAATAATTGCCTGCGCGATTGAGCGATTGCGAGGAAAAACGAATAATACAGATATTGCCCTGCACTTGATGCCAAAGCTGTTTACCTTGACGGAATTGCAGCAGGTGTACGAGGTGATTCTGGACAAAGAACTGCTGAAGGCTGCCTTCCGGCGCAAGGTGGCCGACCTCGTAGCAGAGACCGATCATTATACAGAAAATGCCGGGCACCGTCCTTCACGCTTGTATCGAAGAAATTGGGAGGAAGCCTGATGATCTATCATATTGAGGGTAAGGTGTAATTCTATCAAAAGAAGAGGTGTAATTAATGAGAGCCTATATCCAGGCAAACAAGAACGGAGAGTTTTACAATGTAAATGCATTTATTGCTTATGAAGGGTTCGCTTCGTTAGGATGGGAGACGATTAAGTTTTATGATTTAAATGAAATACAGGGACAGATTCCAGAAGAGCTAGTGGTCGGCGGAATTGGTAACGTGAGAAAGCGTCTTGAAATGTTGGGTGTAGGAAGAAGTCAAGGGGAGATCGATTATCCAACCTCCTTATCCAGTTATTTTGGCAGAAAAATATGGACTTCAACCATTCAAACCCTATTAGAGAACAAACAAGATTGGAATGTTTTTATTAAACCGAAAGAAACCACGAAAAAGTTCGCTGGAAAGGTAATTAGAGAATACAAAGATTTCATTGGATTGGTTGACCAGAATGAGGATACGATTATTTGGTGTTCAGAAATAGTTGATTTTATTACTGAATGGCGTTGTTTTATACGATACGGAGAAATACTTGATATTAGGCACTATAAAGGTGCGTGGGATTCAAAATTAGATCTAAGTGTTGTAAAACGGGCTGTTAAGGATTTCGCTGAAGCGCCAGCTGCATATGCTTTGGATATTGGAATTGATCGAGAAGGAAATATGAAATTGGTGGAAATAAACGATGGTCACTCTCTAGGCACATATGGAATGAACCCTATAAAATATGCGAAATTTCTTTCGGCCAGATGGTCAGAATTAGCAGGGACTACAGATTATTTAAGACACTTATAGTGACATGTCTAGAAGGGAAGGCGATCACTCATGCGATCGTCAAGGGATGCTTTCCTTCCTCCTCATAAGGAAGGAAACACCTAGACCGGCGAGGAGCAAAATCCACAATTGATAGGCATACGCATTGATTTCTACGGCGATGGACGATCCGGCCCACTCTAGAACACCGGCTATGATACCGAGTCCGCTTAAATCGGAGAGATAAGCCGCCCACTTCGGTAAATAACCGGATTGGTACAAAGCTATAGCCGTAAGGATCGCCCATACTCCCATCGTTGTAAAACCGAGGGTTTCCCCGATTGTGACTCCTAAATACTGATGGAGCGTATTAACAACAAGCTCCACAGCTTCTTTCTTAGATTTGAAAGCGGCGTTAATCTTATTCGTTTGGAGAATGAGACTTTGCAGTATCCAATTATTTTCTCGAGCAAGGAATTGCTGCGTACGTTCGAGGCGTATGCGGAAGAGGCGAGAAGCCATTTGCTTTATGGCCGAACATTTGCGGATCAAGTATATAAATGGATTACCCGCTGTATGCCATCCTCGTTTCCGAACGTTAATGATGCGGCCATACATTTCAATGTCAGCGTCAGAACGCTTCAAGCCAATTTAAAGCAAGAGCAAACGACTTATAATCGTCTATTTAACAAAGCTCGAATGGAATTTGCCGTTCAATATTTGAAAATCCCTCGTTTTACGGTGGGGGAGATCGCTTATTTGCTTCAATTCTCGGAGCCCAGCGCGTTTCAGAGCGCCTTTAAGAGATGGACGGGATTGCCGCCTGGGCAATTTCGGAATATTAGCCGTTAAAGTTAGCGCGGAGAACCTGAAAGGATGAGAGCATGCGACCAATCAAGCTTATTCTGTTTGATCTAGACGATACACTTGTTCATTTTGATGATTATTACGAGGCTAGCGTTAAGGATACATTTAAAAGTCATTTTTTTACCAGAGATATGAACATCGACGATTTGTACGGGGTTTTTGATGAAGTAAACCGTGCTCTAGTTCAGAAATTGGACAGTCAACAAATCTCAATTGACGAATTTCGGATTAAGCGATTTCTCTTTTCAATGGAGAGAGTCGGGAAAATGACGGATGTTGACACGGCACTTGAGTTCGAGCGCCTTTATCAACGAGTGGCCAAGAGTAATATGAAACCGAATGAGGGAGTAAACAAGCTCATAGCAGAGCTTAAGGATTTTTATCAAATAGGGGTCATAACCAATGGGAGTAAGGATTGGCAGTATGATAAGCTTCAGGCCATCGGGTTGAATAGCGTCTTTCCTAAAGATTATGTGTTCATATCCGGTGAAATTGGATTTGAGAAGCCAAGTCCGGAAATTTATCATCACGTTTTGAGAAGCTCATCAGTTCAATCGGATCAAGTGCTCGTTGTGGGAGATTCATGGATAAATGATGTTATGGGCCCCATCCAACAGGGTATGCAAGCGGTCTGGTTAAATAAGAAAAATCAAGCCCCCGGTGGGCCTGGTCCCCTTGCCGTTATTTCCGAATTAGAAGAGTTGCGAAAAATATTGTTGTAAAATAGCGCCGACAAAAGCGCCCGAAGCTGCGTGAAGAGCCTTGTGAGTATGAGGCGCTTTATTAAGCTGATACAGCAAACCGAAAGTAATCAAATTAAGGCCTAGCTGTAGGATCAGCTAGGCTTTTTTGCCGGCGGGCGGTCGTTTCTCCGGCTCTGCTAATGTACAGGGGTTGTTATTAATAGTTGTATTGCCGGGCTTTAATTTGGTCTCAAGAAAATCAACAATTTGTTGTAAGGAAGCGATTTGATTTACAATTTTTCTTTTGTGTGCTTCCATCATTAAGATTAGCTCTGGATATGCGCTCAAGTCATCGTCATGAGACAGTTGAAGATAGGGCTTCATGCTTTCCAAGGACATCCCTGTTTTTTTGAAACAAGAAATCATCCTCATGGTTTCCACGTCCTCCAAGCGATACACGCGATGGCTATTTAGCTTCCTCCCTGCACGGGGCAACAGACCAATTTTCTCGTAGTATCGAATGGTGGCAACCGTTAATCCAGTTTGAGCAGCGATCTCCTTTATTGAGAACGTTAATGCTCCGTCCATAGCTTCAACCTCCTTTAACCTAACAAAATTATCTTATAACTTGAAGTAGACTTTAAGTCAATACTTGCTTTTCATTCTTGACTTGAAGTCGACTTCAACTTGTAGACTGAACGCATGGAGTAAATCCAAACAGTATGAACTATGGAGGGAGCATGAGAACATGAGGACGGAAATGAATGGTTTAACAGCGCTCGTTACAGGCGCAAGCAGTGGAATTGGGCTTGAATTGACTCGCAAATTGCTATCCGAGGATTGGCATGTTATAGGTCTAAACCGCTCGAATTTCCCAGTAGAAGACGAATGGATCCAAAGCGCGATGCGTAACGGAAAGCTTCGGGAATACAAGGCAGATTTGACCGACTTTGGACAATTAAAGCAGGCTTTGGATACGATTAAAGCTAGAGAGACAAGAATTGATGTTTTATTCAACAACGCTGGCGGGAGTTTAGCGGAAATACGTTACTCTAAACAAAATCGTGAGATGCACTTCGAACTGCAGACGGTGACCCCCTATATTATTTTTATGGAATTAAAGGAGCTATTGCATAAAGGATCTATTAGGACAGTCGTCAACACCTCAACTAACGCTTTTACCATGCTCAAATCATTTCATCCGGAAACGTTAGAGCGTCCGACTAAGTTTAAAAAGTTATTTGGGCCATACGCTGCCACAAAGCTTGCACTTTCATTATGGACTCGTGAAATTGCTCCGCTTGCCGAGTTGGAGGGCATAACAATTAGAAGCGCGGACCCTGGCGGCAACAACACTATACGTAAAGGGAACCGTTCGGGTTTGCCTTTTTATTTGAAACCTGTAATGAAATTATTTTTTTCCTCTCCCAGTAAAGGAGCATCCCTGCTCTATGACGCAGCACTGGGTCATCATGGCGGCTTAAATGGTGTTTTCTTTATGAAAGGGAAAGTGGCAGAGTTGAAATTTATTGATCAAGGGCGGCGTGTACTAGACAAAATTGATGTGATTTATAAGCAGGAATTTAAAAGTCTCACCTGATGCAGCAATCGGCGGTTAATACGGCATTCGCGCATTATTCGGATAGAATACGCCAAGCTGAATGCCGCTGTCGAAGTAGTCGGCGAGCTTGATCTTGTATAGCTCAGTTTAATTATAAGCTTGAATGACTGGGCGAAAGATTCGTTGTAGAACTTCAGTTCTTCGGCGGACGGCGGCGAGCGCGGCGGCTCAGGCGACAGCGTCGGAGGAGATTCCGACAACATTTGATTGGATACGAACAACGTGAATTTATGAATGATACATTCCGCGATTTTGTCTTTCGAAGTGAAAACCTAAGTGATTAGGTGCGCTAGAAATTTCGGTGACATTAAGCTTGACGTGCGTACGTCTTGGAGACGAGGCAAAGGCGGAAACGCACTTGACATTCTACCTACTGGTAGGTAATATATGGGTATGAACAAAAACACATTAGATCAGATTCTGGATACGGCGCAGCTGTTAGTTCAAACAGTAGGCTTTAATGCATTTAGCTATGCTGACATTTCCCAAGCCATTGGAATCCGCAAAGCAAGCATTCATTATCACTTTCCCAACAAAGCTGACTTGGGAGAGGCGTTAGTTGCTAGGTACCATATGAATTTTATGGCTGCTTTAACGCAAATTGATGCACAAACGCCAAATGAGCTAGAGAGGCTGCGTGAATTTGCTGCACTTTACAAAGCTGGGCCCAATCAAGACTTTCGGCTTTGTTTAGGTGTTATGTATTCAACTGACTACATTACGCTGCCAGAGAAAGTACAAGAGAAGCTTACGCAATACTTTGCTACTAACTTAATATGGCTGGGGCAAGTAATGGCTCATGGATTAAAGGCTGGAACGCTTACTTTCAAGGGTACAGCAGAAACGCAAGCCCATAAATTCCTTGCGGCACTTCAAGGCGCACAATTGCTAGCCCGAAGTTTCAAGGACATCAAGAAATTCGACGAGATCGCCGAAGAATTAATAACTGCTTTAGATCCTGGCTAAAGCAGTTATTTTCTAAATAAAACCTACCTATTAGTAGGTATACAAAGGAGCTTGTGAATATGAATTTTCAAGGCAAAGTAGCTGTTATTACAGGCGGCGGAAGCGGCATAGGGAAAGCGGTAGCAACTGAATTGGTGAAGATGGGAGCCAATGTTGTCATTAATGGCCGTCGGGAGCAGGTATTATTGGATACTGCGAGAGAAATTGATCCAACAGGGCAATATGTGCTTCCGGTAGCAGGAGATATCAGACAGCTTGAAACCTCTGCAACTATTGTCAAAGAGGCCGTTAGTAAATTTGGCGGCATCGATATATTGATTTCAAGCACAGGCATTTTTAAGCCTACCCCTTTTTTGGAGCACACTGAGGCTGATTTTTACTCCTATACGGATACGATTATGAAAGGCACCTTTGTTATTGCGCAAGCCGTCATCCCTGAAATGATCAAGCGTGGTGGCGGAGCGATCGTCTCTGTCGGTTCTATGTGGGCAAGTCAAGCAATCGGAGCGACGCCCTCAAGTGCATACTCGGCTGCCATGGCGGGCAGGCATGCATTAACGCGAAATCTGGCCATAGAGTTTGCCAAAAATCAGATACGGGTCAATACCGTCGCTCCTGCTGTAGTAGAAACACCGGTATACAACAGCTTTATTCCTCAAGATCAAATCAGGGATGTATTGGATAGCTTTCATGCATTTCATCCTATCGGAAGAATTGGCCAGCCTAAGGACATGGTGTCTGCCATCTTATTCTTGGCTAGCGATGAAGCAAGCTGGATAACGGGAGCTATTCTGCCTGTTGATGGTGGAGTAACCGCCGGTAGGCATTAGCCGTTGGAGTGATACGGTGAACCGTATCACAAATAACGTTCCTTACGGGGCATAAACAGCAAAGAGCCGTCACCGTGCGTGGTGACAGGCTCTTTGTGTTATTCTAACGGTTAGCTCAGTTTGGTTACGAGTATTTCATAGTTGCAGTTTACATTTACTTGGGTTGCGTCATTGCCATATATCCAAATCCCGTACCCCGAATGCTGTGTAGCATCTATAACGGTAAATCCGGTATCAGAAATTTTCTTTTATAAACTCGCAATATCGCATGGCAGTCTCAATCATTTGCTCTTCTCTGTCTTTCTGAGGCGCAATTCACTCTATTTTACCATACCGCGTACTCGCTCTTGTAACGCTTCAAACAGTTGCTCCGGCGCTTCCCTGATCTGAATATCTTCACCCAGGAAAAGAAGCCAATTTGTCATTTCGGCCAACTCTTCGGGCTTATCCGCATGGACAAAAGTTTTTAGAATCGCTGTCGATTGGTATGGATTCGTATAGGAAATTGAAACCTTTAAAGGATGGTACTTTTTATACTGCGCAATTGCTGTTGGACCAAGCTCAAAGACAAGGTTGATTTCTTCTGCCTGCTTGCTTAGTTTGTCTAAAATCTTCTTCTGGCTCAGCCGCTTCTTCGGCGGGTACGGTTTAACATCGGCAAGCCTATCGACGGGGAAAATCCTTTTCTTTTCCTCCTCTAAGTCAAAGCCTTCCATGAGCCAAAGGCTTTTCTCGTGATAAAGCCGCAAGAGACAGATGGAATAAGGCTTTATTGCTTTTTCTTCTTCAATGGCAATCCATAAATAGTTATCGATAAGCAGGCTTTGGATGAGTTTTTCTAACATCGGATGAGGGAGGTCCGAAAGCTCAAGCAGGTCGGGATTATGCGGGTTCGTTCCTTCAAAAAACAACATTTGATTTAAAAGAACGAGGTCATCTTGCTGGTTTGTTGAGATGAGGCCCAGCAACTTCTCAGCTAAAGATTGGCGACTCTTTAAATAGGGAAGCTGCGCATTTCTTGTGGCCATAAAGGCTATAAAAAGAGCTTTAACCTCCGTATCGGTAAAACGCACACCGGGCAGGAGAGAGTTGTGCATGACGAAATAGCCGCCGTCTCTTCCCACTTCCGCAACAAGCGGCATTCCCAAGGACTCGATTTCTCTAATATCCCGAATAGCTGTCGAACGGGAAATATTAAATTCCAGCATGATTTCAGAAATGGTAAATCGGGACCGATTGTTGATATACCGCATGATGGTGTTAATTCGCTCAACTTTTTTCATGGGGGCTCCTAAACAGTGTCATTTTTTGACATGATTAAAGGATATCATAAACTCATCAAGGGAAGAACACAAAACAATACAAATTAAAAAGAAGGAAGGTAATCAATTTGGCAAACTATACACTGGAAGAAAAACAGAGCTTTATCGTCTTTGGTCTTGGAACGGAGCTTAAGAGCAATTACACCGACTATGTCGGCATTAACAAGGAAAAATCGGACTTTTGGCAGGCAGTCAGCGAAGACGGAAGGCTCGACGCTTTAAAAGCGGCAGCTGCAAATGACTACATTTTTGCTGTGAACGAAGCGGTGAATCACAAGATGATGTATTATGCCGGTGTCATGACAGAAGAAACGTTACCCGCATCAGAAGGCTCCAGGGTTATTCAATTTCCTAAGGGAGAATACCTGATCGTTAAAGGGGAAGGGCAAACATCGGATGAATTGAGCAATAAGCTTGCCGGCATTGCCTTTGGGCAAGTTTTGCCGGAGGTCAACCATGTTGCTTATGTTGGCGGGCCGAATGCAGCCGTTATGATGGGAGAGCGGGACGGCTTGGTTTTTGGTGAAATGTGGATTCCTGTCGTTCAAAAATAAGGAGATGAAAGGGTGAATGAGCATGTCCCATATCGTTGATTTTAAAAATGTGTCAAAGGCCGGTTTAGAGTCTTCCCCTGTAGCTGACGCGCTTGCCGGGTTACGGGCGAATGAAGCCAGATACTATATGAACAAATATAGGCATGAATTTACGGTTGTACCGGCTAGCGAAAGCCAAGACACTCTCGATTACGTCAACCGGATTTTGAAAGAAGAACGTAATATTGAGTTTTCGGCCAAGCCATTAGAAACATCGTCTTTTCAAGTGGAAAATATTAGAATGGCCTATGTCTTCTATGAGGATGGTCTGGGGCTGAACGTTATGTATACGGTGGATGACCCGAAGAAGCGGGCTGTCGGGTTCAAGCTTTCGGAAGGGATGGAGGTATCCAAGGAGCTGGAAGGTAAGTTTAAGTTTGCTAGGCAGAAGTCCAAACTGGCTGGAACCATTCGGGGTTCGTTCTTTGTAATTAAAGGAGAATATTAGAACGTATTGAAAGTATAGAGCGCTTCCCTATGTAGGGGCGCTCTTATTTTGCTCGGAGGTATCCATTTTGTGGAATTAATTCAAGAGCCGATCGTACTGAGCATCTCGACTTGGAGCTTCGGAGACCTTTGGATGAGAATCAGGCTTAACTGGGCATCAGTCGGGAGCAGTCCATATTTTTAATCAAGTCAAAGGATCAAGGAAACGTAACCTGTACGGAAATTAATGGGTCGGAACAATGTGGGGTGGCTTTTGTGTCGTACAAGAAATGGCTGTCTTATGGATACGGCGCGTTGGATGATGATACAATGTAGCTATTCTGTGATTTTCGGACAGATTAGTTATGGAGGGTTGAGCAGTGGAATCGTCAGAGCAAAACAAAAAGGCATGGAACAATGGTACATACGAATCATGGGTTAATCGGTTTGGTACGCCGAAGGAAGCTGCTGAGAAGATCAAGCAAGACCCTATAAAGAGAATCGGAACGGCTTTCAAATTTTTGAGTAATGACGTTGAGGGAAAGAGGATCGTCAATTTACTTGGTTCAAACGGAAATAAAGCAGTAGCGTTGGCGCTTTTAGGAGCAGCTGTAACGGTTGTCGATTTTTCGAGCGAAAATGAACGCTATGCAACAGAATTAGCGGATCAGGCAGGCGTTGACTTAAGATATATCGTTTCGGATGTATTAAAGCTGCCCCCGCGAGAGTTGGCGAATCCGTATGATATTGTATTTATGGAATTTGGCATCCTTCATTATTTCACCGATTTATATCCTTTATTTCATTTGGTTCATAGCCTTCTGAACGAAGGCGGAACGATGATTTTGCAGGATTTTCACCCTGTGTCCACTAAGCTGATAACCTCAAGGGGAACAACGGCAAACATTAGGAAACATAAAGTGACCGGCGACTATTTTGACACCTCTCTCATTGAAAAAAATGTATCTTATTCGAAGTATTCGGAATCGGAACAGAGCGACGAAACGGCGAATAAGGTCTATCTGCGTAATTGGACGCTAGGTGAAATCGTCACGTCTATTGCGAGCGCCGGCTTAACGATTAAGGTGTTGGAGGAGCTGCCCAATATGTCTTCTGAGGTGTTCGATAAAGGCATACCTAAAACATTCACCATAATAGCGCAAAGATAACGAATAAAGCACAGTCGGCGACTCTTGAGCGCAACTTATTTGGGAACTATAGATAAGGAAACACGCGCTGAATATAATCGGCTCGCCAACGTGCTGCGTAAAGCCAGTGGCCAGAAGCCGCAATAGTAAAAAGGCCGATCTTCGTTTGAAGATCGGCCTTTTTTTAATTAATTCCCGTTAGCGTTGCATTGTAGAATGCACCAGAATACATGGTTTGAATAACTAAGATTTCAACACCACGCAAGTCAACTGTAAGAGATACAGGGTCATCTCCAGCTTCAGCTGAATATTCTTGAATTAATGTCTGATTTCCTTTTTTATCAACACTATAAAAATATACCTTGCCTGTTGAGTCATCGCCTAGTGATGTGTATGGTATTACAAATTGCCCGTTAATTTGGCTGTAATTCGAATGAAGCATATAAGTGAAACTTGAATAGCTATCCAATCTATTGAACGGTGTTATTGTTTTATCCAATAGTTGAAATGCTGCTTCTTCTCCCGTTCGAACATTGACGTCGTTATTGTTGTACGTTTTCAAGTCTGCAAGGTCAGTTTGAGCAGCAACAGGAGCTTGGCCTACATAAATAGATGAAGTGGCGCTATCCCAATTAACTGGCTTTTCATAATTTGTTAGAGCATTCGATAACGCTCGAAGTGGGAGATATGTTGTGCCATCATAAATGAATGGCTCAACAACTTTTCCGTTCCCATCAGTTGGTTTAATCAATTTTCCATCAACGAATAATTTAATACCGCCGGAAATAACTTTAATGTTGGTCAGCTTACCAGTAGAAGCAGCGAAAGCAGTTCCTACCAGTGAACCAAACAATGCGACAGTAAGGGCGCCCATGGCAAAGCCCTTCAGTGTGTCTTTGTTCACTTTTGAACATCTCCTTATGTTGTATAATTTCTTTTTTGGAATACCATATTATACCTGTAACAATTTCAAATAAGATTATACTTTATAACCTAATTTTAGCCAATAACCAGATCGCGATATATGTATTAATTATTATTAAAATGAAATAGGGACGTTCTTAAATAGTTTTTTAAAGTTACAATGAACAGAAAGCCCGCCGATCTGATATAGACCGGTGGGCTTTCTTTATTATCTCAAGATCCTCGGGAGAGAGGGACCAGGCCGTTATTTCAATTATCCGCGCAAAACGTACGATCGTATCTCGACGATCAATTGCGCAAGTTGCTGTTTAACCAAATCAAAGGGGTGTCCCTCGTCGTTTAGTTGACTGGGGATACCCTCTTTGATTTTTCTACTGTACGAAATGACCCAATACCTACATCGGATGATCGCATGGACTTTACTAAGTGAAAATATCACTATTTCTTGCATCCGTAATAATAGGACTACCATCTATTATTTTCCAATGATATAATCCTAAAGAACTAGATTTCACATAAACACAAGAATTGAGGAGATTACACGATGTTTGCACAGCACAGAAAATGGATTAAATTGTTAATTGCATTCACGTTGGTAGCGCAGTTAATGACGTTGTCCATGGTCCAAGTTTTCGCCGCAGCAACAGGAACAGATGTGAAAATTACCATCACGATTTCGGATGCTGCACACGAACACAGATTGAATAATGTCAGCGTAGTCTATAAAGAAGTTTGGGGGCAGAACGCTGAAGATTATTACTATCATCCAGATTATGCTTACGAGACCGAAGAAACCGCCTCGGGTTGGAAGGTCGAGGAAACGTTTACGATTCCTATGAACGAGGAAATTCCAGTTTATTTGTCGGCATCGACAGACGAAAAGCTCTATTTCATTCCGATTGACAAACAACAAATTCAAGCGGGTGCTCTGGCGATTTCCTTGGACAATCAGGACCAAGTGCCTGTTAGCTTTCCGGACCCCTATAGTGGAAATGCGTACGTAACGACGTACATTAATGCTTCCCCGGTCGATGAGTTGGGCAAGCCAATCATGTATTCTCCCGTGAAAGGCTTGCGATCAATGTCGCCTTTCGACTATTCGTTCCAAATTTCCGGCCAAGATGCTTCGCATTTGTATATGTTAAACAAATCGAGACAACCCTTGCAAGCAGGGCAAAATACCATTACATTCGATACCGGCAATACGATGAACGTACATACAAGAATGTCAGATGGATCTTATCATCTTAAAAGCGCATCCACTTTTTCTACGGGCAGCGTTGGCGCCTGGCCGCAAGCCGAAGGACAAAACGAGTTTGTCGTCACCGCTGGAGCATATGAAGACATTTCATTAATCTATGCGAACGACAATGATTCGATCGAAATGGAGCAACGGATCGATCCCGAATTATTCGTAGACGGCGCTACGATTACCTCGGATACGCAACTAAAAGTTAATTTGAATGTAAAACCGTCTTATTATCCTAACGCTAATCTTGGAGACAGGTCTTACAACGTTACAGATAGCTATGGAAATGTTGTACAGAGCATTCGCGGTTTCAACCCTTGGGTCGATGTTACATTGACTTCTACCTATCTTAATACGGCAACTAATGAGGAGGTTATTAAACCTAATCTTGGTTTAAATAATCCTTACAATGCGACGTTGCCTTCTTCCGACGGCGAATATACGTTGACTTTAGCAGCGCCCGAAAGTCCGATTCCGATTCAACCGGCGTCAGCTCCGATTGTGATCGGCACCGGCAACAGCAATAGCGGCAATAATTACGTTACTTTAAACTTTCCTGATCCGAACATAGACGGATTTGGCGGTTTACAGATTGTTTCTAAAGTCGTATGGGGAACAGGCCCAGGCCAGCACTATTACTCCTATTCCGGTTATTCGGAAACGACTGTCATTCGAAACGCCAGCAGCACTAAAGTTCAGGTCAATCAAATGAATTGGGACGCGCCAGGCGACAAATTCATATTGTTTAGCAGCCGTCAGTATGCGATGTTGATTCCGATAGCGAATGAGGACCGCGGAACCACGAAGGAGATCAGTCTGAATGGTTTCGTTCCCGTCTCCTATGAATGGCCGAATAAAACCGTGGAAGGCTTCGACTTCCGGGCTGGGCACTTCAACCTGATTGACAATGACGGCGTTAGTATCGGCGCTTTAAGCGTCGAGTCTGGAGCGAAAGTAAAGCCCGGCACTTATAATGTGTCTGCCGCCGCCCAAGACAAGGAGAATGCTTATGTTGTCTATAAGAAGAACGAAGCAGTATCCGGTCAGGGTTATACATTTAGGGTCAACAATGCGGATTTGGGCAAGTTGACGATCAATCAAGCCAACTCCAACTTGCAACTTAACGAATTAAATTTTAGTGTCGCAGACTTTTATAGCGAGTACCTGAATATCACTAAGCCGAAGCCGATTTATGCTACTAAAATGGTGTACAGGCAAATCAGTGCCTACTATGTCACGCCGGATCATTGGGAATATAATTACGGTGCAAATAATGTGGCAGTAGCAGGAGACAAAACGATTCCATTTAATACGGCTTTTTCAGCTCATTTGAATTGGTCGCAGCGGGTTTATGAACCAGGGTCAACACTTTCCTATCAGGATATCCCAACCTTGGTAGATGGCTTCGGCAACGAAGTATACTACATCGGCTACCGTGAAGATCGATCTAGTGCAGGCCAGAAATTGACGCATCACATTTCGTTCAAGAATCAAGCGACGAACGAGAAGGTAGTGGATAAAGATGTTCCAATGAAAGAAAGTTTCCAACTGCCTGAGAACGAAGGGACGTACCAGTTCACCTTTACGCCTGGAGCTTCGTCATCCTTTGTGAATACGCCGGCTCCAGCGACTGCTCTGGTCAAGGTCGGAAGTCCTCCTGTACCTAAGACTGTGGTGATGAGCAAAGAGGGTGAAATCAACTTGGCGGTAGGACAAACCTACTCTGTATCCGCGCAAGTTACTTATGAGGACGATACATCGGAAGATATCACTAATTACGCAGATTGGTCTTCTAACAATGAAGAGGTTGCGACTGCAAGTAAAGGGGTCATCACGGCGGTTGGAGAAGGAAGCACTTATATTTTTGCTGTCGTTGGTTGGAGTAGCGGCGGCGATCTCGTGTATGACTGGTTGCAGGTTAATGTAGGAACAGCCGAGGATAAGCCGGTTAAATCCATTGCGATAACGCCTTCCAAGATTGCAGCGCGCAATGGGGACCTCGTCGACGTAAGCGTAACGGCTACCTATACGGACGGTACGACGAGCGATGTAACGAATAGAATTGCGTCTAGTGATTGGCAGATCAGCAAACCGATCGCCACTCTGGAAAACGGCAAGCTGCGGATTACCGGTTACGGTACGGCCACCTTGTCTGTGAAGTATAAAGGTAAAACCGCGACCGCATCGATGGATACGTCGATTAAGAAATCTTACATTGGTCTCGCAGCTACGGATCAAGTTACGACGTTGGACGGCGCGGTCGGAATGGAAAAGGATTTGCTGCTTCGAGTTCAGTTCAGCGATAGCGCCTCTGCGGAAATTGCGACTGAAAAAGTACAGTGGGTTTCTGACCATCCAGAGATCGTAAGCGTCGATGAACATTCGGGTCACATCAAGGTGTTGGCAGCAGGTAAAGCCAAGATTACAGCTGTCTATGACAAACTGGCACCGGGGGCTTCCATCACTGTCGATGCTACCGATAAAACGGTACAAACGTTATCCGCAAACGTTACGAAAATTGCTGGACTGCCTTCTGCGAATACTGTGCCAATGGTCTTTACCGCGAAAATGAGCAATGGCGCTTCGGTCACGGTCGATAACGCCGATTTGCAGTGGACGATCAGCGATAATTATACGGATGTAATTGAAGCAGTTGGAACAGGTCTTCGCATCACGGATTATGTATCGACAAAAGTAACGGCAAGCTATGGCGGCAAATCTGTCGAAATCGCCATTGATACAACAATTAAGAAGCTGAGCTTTAAGCAAGGCACAAAAGCAGCTGCGTCGCTTGCTCTTAAACCAGGCAGCACGACCGCGCTTACTCTATGGGCAACGTTAAACGGCACCGGGAAAGAGGTGGATGTCACGGGGCTTGCGGACTGGACATTAGCGAAGAACGATACGGATCCGCTCCAAGGATCGCTTGACGGCAGCACGCTGCAAGTCGAAGGCTTTGGTAAAGGAACCGTACATGCTTCTTTGGCATCGTATTATGCGGAGATTCCGGTTACCGCAAACGCTAAAGCGATTACGCTGGTGACGACTAAGCTCACAGGGAACATCAACACAACGCTTTCCAACGTGAAGCTGTCCTCGCTCACGTACGCGGACAGCTCGAAAGCGACAAAAGCAGAGCTCGATGCGATTACAGGCATTACGTTCAGAAGCAGTGATGAAGCCATTGCTGCCGTTGAAGAGAATAGCGTCATCAGAATCGTCGGTTTCGGTAAAACGAATGTAACCGCATCGTATGGCGGGGCCACAGCTATCATTGCCGTGGATTCGGCGATTAAATCGGTCTCAGCTCTCGACGCTGCGAACCGCACAACGAAGACGATTCAGCTTCATCTGGGTCAAGAGAAGAACGATTTGAAGCTGTCGGTTACCTATGCGGATGGTAAAACCGGAATAATCAATGCCAGCGAAGCAACGGGCTGGACTGTGCAAAAAGCGAAGGTAACCGATCCTGCCGTAGTTACGGTTGATGAAGACGGCAATCTAATCGTTGTTGGAATGGGCAAAGCGACTGTCAAAGCGACATTCGGCGGGGCAGCCTTGTCCTTCGATGCGGTTGTCGGCGTAACCTCTTTGAATTGGAATGGAGAAGGAAAAGATGCCAAGGGCAATCTAATCGCCAAGATGGGATCGACTTACGCAGTTCAGATCAATGCTGTATTCGGTGACGGAACATCGGTCGACGTAACCGATAGCGAGCTGGTCAAATGGAGCAGCAGCAATGCGCTTATCGTTACGAGAAAAGATGGCGTTATTACGCCTGTAGGCGGCGGAAAGGCTAATATTATAGCGGATCTCGGCGGTAAGAAAGTGACGATCCCGGTCGATCTGACCGTCAAGAAGCTAGAGATTGCCGATGGCAGCGTTAAAACGTACACAGGAGCTCCTGGTGACCAGTTGACCATTGGACTTAAATCGACGGGGAACGACGGAGCACCGGTGTCCGAAGAGAGCCTGCTGCAATATGCAGTATGGACCACAAGCGACGCGAGAGTTGCCACGGTAGAGAATGGCGGGCAAATAACTATTGTTGGCCCAGGCAAAGCGACCATTACGGCAAGCTACGGAGGTCAGAAAGTTACGGTTACGATTCAATCGACGGTAACCAAGCTTACTGCGCTAACCGAAGGACAGCCGGAAGGGGCGACGATCAACTTAACGCTAATAAAGGGAGACACAACCTCTTATCAAGTGAATGCCCTCTTTGACAAGGTGGCAGATCCCCAGGACGTTACGAATAAAGTGACGATTACGAACTCGAAGAAGGATGTAGCTTCCGTTCTGGATGGCGTTATAACAGCTAATGTTGCAGGCAAAACAACGATTACGTTGACCTACGGCGGCAAGAAAGTTACGATTAACGTTACCGTAACTCCATAACCATCGAGAAAAGTAAGGAAGGCGCAAAGTGAGAATTGCGCCTTCCTTTTACGTTATTGCAATACTCCGATCAACAGAAAGGAAGTCAATCATGCTGTTTCGAAAAGCTATGGCAACCGATATACCGCAGTTAATTCAATTTCGTAAAGATATTTGATCTAGATTACATTTCTACTCTACTGAATGTTCCAAATCCGGCTTCAATTTGTTCCGCAGAACATGTTCCTTGCACCGTGGCTTGGAAGATCCCCGTAAACAAGGTGGTCATTCCCGTAATGAAGAAGGATAGAAGAGCAATTCGAAGTGATATCTGGCAAACTCACAGTGACTCTAGGTAAAACAAATCATTTGTTACAAGCGGGAGACCGTCGTATTGCTCTGATTGGAACGCCGCACACCTTTACAAACAATGAAGACGTGCCGGTTGTATTCCGCGTTCGGCTAACGCCGCCAAGCCAATTTGAGCAGTCCGTTCGCGTCCACTATGGGCTCATGGACGATGGATTGTCGGAACAGGCATTGGCGGCATATCATATGGCTTATTCCATATAGCGAATTTGTTGGTACTAACATTTGGCCGACCCCTTATTCGGGGAGTCGTTTAATTATACGTATAAATTAGACCTCAATATCGACGCCGATACTATCCAGTCTGCCAACTTCGCGAATGTATGAGATGACGGCCTGATGTTCTTCATTTACGCTGTAAGCATCCAATGCGGCTTGATCTTCAAATCTCACCATCAGCACCACTTGGTATTCTTTACTTCTTTCGGCGATGTTAAGTCCGGCTTGAATGTCATCAATTCCTTTGACGGCGTCCTTTAACGCCTTGAAGCGTTTTGCGACCTCCAGCAGTTGATCTTGTGTTGTTGTCTCAGCAAATTTCAAAAGTACAGTGCGTTGAATCATTGCATTTCCCTCCAATAATGAACGTCATATCTTTGTCCATCTTACCGTTACACCAAATAGATATCAATATCGGGAATAGGAATGATGGGATCAACCTTTTTTTGTGGAAAATAGTGTATGATTTGTAGAAATGTAAACCCTGTTGTCAGGGCCTATAGAGAGGAATGAATGGAATGTCGTATATCGTTGATTTTAAACATGTATCTGCGGTCGGCTTGGAATCTTCGCACGTATGAAGGGATGGAGGTGCCCGCTGAGCTGGAAGGCAAGTTTAAGTTTGCCAGGTAGAGGTCCAAACTGGCGGGAACCATTCGCGGCTCGTTTTTTGTCATCAAGGGAGAATATTAAACAAAGGAACGGGGGTGTCCCATAAGTCATTAAAATGACGATGGGATACCCCCCCTGTTTTATTTGGGTAAAACAGCAAACTGCACATTTAAATGTTCTTCCGATCGCCATTGCTCAGGGATTCCTTTGAATCAACGAGGTAAGGTTGGGATCCCTTCACAAAAACGAACGCTGACGCTTCTCCAGAATCATTTAAATGCTCCGTCTACCCT
>NZ_WOVL01000002.1 GCF_009737085.1 Paenibacillus sp. NEAU-GSW1 | reverse complement strand
AATAGTGTAAGCTAAACATGGAATCGATAAATTCGTTTCCCGGGTATCCTATTGCCATTTTTCTGAATCCCCTCCCTTTAGAAAGACGAGATCCTTCATACGTGCGTTATTCTTTTCACAGAAAAAAAAGCTTGTCGCGCATTTGGAATAACTGCCGTCAAGAAAGGCCCTCCAACCTTTATTTGCCGAGATTAATGATATACTCTACGGTTTGTGGATCATTGTGGGAGAAAAATAAACTTTCGCCTGTATCCAGTGCAGCTATTTTTTCCATATCCTCCTCTGTCAGTTTGAAATCGAATACATTTAAGTTCTCTTCCATTCTATTTTTATTGACCGTTTTTGGAATGACAACTACGTCTCTCTGAATCAAGAAACGTAAAGCCACTTGGGCTGTAGATTTGTTATATTTATCGCCAATTTCTTGTAAGGTCGAGTTAGTGAAATAATTGTTCAATCCTTCTGCAAAAGGGCCCCAGGATTCAATCTGCGTATTGTATTTTTTCATAATTTCCTGTGCTTTTACCTGCTGGTTAAAGACATGGGTTTCTACCTGATTCACAGCCGGCACCACTTCGCTAAACTTCACGAGATCGATGTATCTATCCGGATAGAAATTGCTCACCCCGATTGCCCTGATTTTGCCCGTCTTATAAAGTTCCTCCATCGCACGGTACGTTCCATAATAATCATTAAATGGTTGATGGATTAAGACTAAGTCCAGATAATCGACTTGAAGTAAATCCATAGATTCCTGAATAGACGCTTTTGCTTTGTCATAACCTGCATTGGAAATCCAAACTTTCGTGGTGATGAAAAACTCTTCTCTGGATACTCCACTTTTCTTAATCGCACGACCTACTGCAGCTTCATTTCGGTAAACCTGTGCAGTATCAATCGAACGGTAACCCACACGGATGGCATCAAGCACGCATCTTTCGCATTCCTCTGGATTATGGATTTGGTAAACGCCATAACCTAAAATCGGCATCTGTACTCCGTTATTCAAGGTAATATATTTCACTTCAATTCCTCCCATAAATTCCAATTTTAATAGTAATTCAATTAAATACTATCATTCGAAATTCGGCAAGAGGGATCGGAAAAGTTGTTTAGTTTGAATAATATAGTCTAAATAAACTAGTCAATAAAAAAAATTTTTCCGTGATCCGACAAGGGTTCCCTAAAAAAATTTGCCGTTAGAGTGTTACGGTAACCGAGTCTGGATATATTTGATCATTGCCTAGAATGAAGTTGATCATTGATACTAATTATGCTATATTTTTAACTTGGTTTGTTTAATAAACAAACTAACAAAGAAAACTACCCGTTTTCAAAAGTACAACATGGCAGGAGGAGTATAATGAATTTATATGGCGGGTATTTTATAAGAAATTGAGGTATTTTTTTTTGTTTTATTCACAAAAGCATTAAGCGAGTTTGTAGAAATGTAAGGGCTTTTATTTTTTTCGTAAAAATTGCATCTTAGAAGGAGTATTCATCATGAGTAATAACACACAAAATGTTCACCAAGATGAGTATCACAAGCTCAATCTTGCTGAACGTATTGGCTACGGTTTGGGGGACTTTGCTCAAAATCTTGTCTTTGGTACAGTTGGAGGTTTCCTTGCCCTCTATTTGACGACTGTCAATACTATCGGTACAGCAACAGCAGGATTTATCTTCCTCTTTGTCCGTATCGTCAATGTTATTTGGGATCCAATGGTCGGGACTTATGTCGATAAACACTCATCAAGAGCAGGTAAATATCGTCCTTGGTTACTTCGTGCAGGTATTCCGATGGTTATCTTGGCTGCGCTGCTGTTTACGCCCATTCCGGGTATCAGTGACTCAGTACCCTTTATATTCATCACTTATTTGTTGCTTGACTTGATATATTCCGTTGTCAACATTCCTTACGGCTCGCTGAACGCTTCATTGACCCGTGACCCAGACTCTGTTGACCAAATTACAACGACTCGTATGATGCTTGCAAACGGTGCAAATCTTCTCGTTTATACAATGTTCCCAATGTTTGTTCAATTGGTGGCACCATTAGACCGTTCACTCAAAGATACCGGACTGTTTGGATTAAAACTGAATATGGGGACTTATACAGACCCTTCTGCAGATCACGCTTGGTTTAGCGTTTATGCAATTTATATGGTTATTGGTGCCGTTGCGCTTTTCCTCTGCTACAAGCTTACGAAAGAACGTGTTGTCGCTAATGCTGAACAAACGGCAAAAGTTAAAGTCTATGATTTCTTTGTTGAATTTAAAAATAATAAACCATTGATCATCTTAGGAATTTTCTTCATGTTGGCATTTACATTTATGTTCTTCATGAATACGGTTAATGGATTCTTTTACCAATATACCGTCAATCACTCGGACTGGATGGGTGCTGTAGGGCTGATTGCCTCAATACCTGGTATCGCTTTTACAGTATTCTGGCCAAAACTCAAGAAAATCTTCGGTAAAAAAGGCTTCTTCCATTTCTTCCTCGGCATGTTTGTTGTCGGTGAAATTCTGACTTGGGTTTGGAGTCTTGATGGTATGCACGATCAACTTTGGTTGGCTTATGTTTCAACTTTCATCAAGCAATGGGGCTTGAGTTCAGCGACTGGTTTCATGTGGGCACTTGTTCCTGAAGTAGTCTCTTATGGCGAACTTAAGTCTGGTAAACGTAATGCTGCTATTATCAACGCTATTATGGGGCTGTTCTTCAAGGTTGGCTTCACGCTTGGCGGTGCTATTCCACTTTGGTTCCTTGCCGCTTATGGATTTAATGGAGATGCTGAGCACCAAACAGCTAACGCCCTTGCAGGGATTAATATGAGTGCTATTTGGATACCTGCTGTTCTTGCTGTTGTTTCTATGATTGTGATGCACTTCTATCCATTGTCTGATAAAGACGTTGACAGCATCAATAAACAACTCGACGAGAAACGCGCTGAAATGAAGGCAGCAGAAGCATAAAGATACTCTTAACGCAGCCAACAACAGGTTTAGAAAAGTAACCTTATACGTGTTGATTTTATTAGAGATGATGTCTGAATAGGCATCATCTCTTTTCTTATGGGTTGAACCCCTCCTTTCGAAGTGAAGCCATGCTCCCCTAGAAGTATTTGATCTATGATCTAGACCAAAGTCGAAATGGTTTCCCTGCTAAAGGATGATTTGCGATTCATTGATTTCCAATAAAATGAAAGGAGCCAATAGATTTATATGAAGGAGAGTGCGATTAGATATGAGATGTAGCTTCTTTTTGCTTGGAATTATGTTGCTGATTTTTTTGTCTGCCTGTATGGGACACAAAACAGATGGTGATTTGCCTCTCATCAAGGAAACCGATCATGCTCGCTTCTATAGTCCAGATGTGAATGCGGATAAAGAAAAAGCTGTAACAAAGCTAGCAGAAGCATTCGAAGCTCATTACATTCGAATCGTTAAGCTATTTCAATTAGATTCAACGGACAAGACGATAGTTCATGTGTATACCAATAAAGCAGACTTTCAGAAAATGATTGGCCGGAACACGGAGGGGACCTATGTAGCTTCAGAAAACATCATTAAGGTGTATACACCTGAAAGTCTGAATACTCCGGGGGTTGAGGACGCATTTACCGATCAAATCGTTCACGAATTCGTTCATGCGGTTATCCAGCAAATCAATCCCGATATTGGAAAGACAAAATGGCTGGATGAAGGAATCGCCTATTATACATCAAACCAGCTTCAAAAAGAACTTCAAGCCAGGTCGCTCTTCTTAGATATTCCAACACTCGAGCAACTTGCAAGCCCTGACTACTTTAACCTTGAGGGCGGCGAAGCTTATTTCTACAGCGGATTGATCATTCAATACATTGTCGATAAGTACGGAGAGGATACATTAAACGAGATTATTAGAAATCCTGAACAGAATCAATTCGAGCGGATAATGCAGACAACTATCGATAAATTTTATGAAGAATGGAAAGGTGATTTGCAGAAAAACCAATAGTATAACTGAATTAATTGGTTTAAACAGGATGTCCCGCACATCGGGGATTCGATGATCTTATTTAGATAAGTTCTGACATTCTCAGCCACTTTCATGACTCCCTGAAGATCCGTATGTTCGGCTGCGGCGATGGATTGCTTAAAATTCACGGTATCTTCCAAGGGCTTTGGCGGTGTTTTCTATATGTTCAGAATCAACTTGGAATCTGTCAGAAGGAGTTGTTTACCAGATGCCGAACTAACAAACATCGTATTCGTATAAAAATAAGGAGTGTGATGAACATGAGTATTATTTCAAGTAAAGTTGGAGCTGTTTTTATCCCAGTGAGCAACATAATAGAAGCAAGGGAATGGTATTGTTCCATTCTTGGTCTGGAACCTGCGTTTGATATTATCGCCGGACATCTTTGTTGTATACCCATGGATAATAATGGATTAAATATCGTCTTAGATAGCAAAATTTACAATGCAGATACCTGCTTTAGAGAACCTGCCTTTCATTTTAACACTGACGATATACATGCAGCCTACCAATTCATAAAAGACCGCAATATTGAAATGATCACCGACATAGAGAATGGCCATTGGTTTAATTTTAAAGATCCAGACGGGAATATGTTGATGATTTGTAAATGTTAGATTCAATACTGTTGTTGCACTAACGGATACGATAGTTTAATCACCGCCTCTTTAGGAGAGGCGGTTTTCTTATCGCGCGGAGGATGTGGATCTTCACTATTGGATTGGAGAAAATGGAAATCCTGCTACGGTTGAAAGTGAAAGCTCTAGGGTGAGAGGGTGAGAAAAGTTCAGCCTCCCTGAAAATGCCAGCGGATATTATAATCCATCATTATAACCAGATGAGGAGATGAGCGGCAGTATGACGACGGCAATCGGAAGCATGCGCACTCCGCAGGGACCGAAGGGATCTTTGCTGGGCGGAAATTTGACGGCTTACCGAAAGGATCCGCTTGGATTTTTAACGGAGTTGCAGAAGGAGTACGGGGGAGTGGCGAAAATACGCTTCGGTCCCCAGACGATGTACGTGATCTATGACCCGGAGCTTTTGAAAGAGGTGCTGCTGACGAAGCAGGAGCATTTCATTAAGCTAAAAGCCTTTCAGGAGGCGAGACTATTTGTCGGAGACGGGCTCGCGACGAGTGAGGGAGATAAGCATAAGCGGACCAGGCGCTTATTGCAGCCGCACTTTACGAGAGCGCATATTCAGAAGTATGCGGAACAAATGAGCGGAATTGTTCGCAGCAAGCTGGAAAACCTGGATACCGGGCGAGCGCCGTAATCTGACGGATGAAGTTTCAGATATGACCTTCTCGATTATTGCCAGAACGCTCTTCAGTCTGGAGGGCGACGATTATTCCCGTGCCATTCGCGAGCCGTATGATTTAATTAACCGCATGTGCGCGGAACGGATGCGGTCACTGCTGTCAGTGCCTCTGTTTATTAATACGGCCCAAAACAAGGCTTACAAAGATGCCCTCCGCGCGCTTGACCGCGCCGTTTATTCGGTGATCCAGAATAGAAGATTGAACCCGGATCAGGGGGAAGGGGATCTGCTGTCCGTACTGATGTCCGCCACGGATGAGAGCGGGAACGGCATGAGCGATCGGGAGCTTCGCGACGAGCTGATGATAATGTTCATCGCCGGGCATGAGACTTCGGCCAATGCGTTATCGTGGGCATTCTCGTATATCCTGCAGCAGCCGGAGGTCGAGTCGAAGCTTTATGAGGAGTGGGATCGCGTGCTTAACGGACGCGAACCTTCGGCTGCGGATTACATGCAGCTTACGTATACCCAGAACGTGCTATGGGAGGCGATGCGTCCGCGCTCACCGTCCTTTTTTACCGGACGTTCAGCGACGGCTGACGTACAAATCGGTCATTTTACGGTGAAGAAGGGGCAATCGGTTCTGTTCAGTCCATACGCGATGCACCAAAATCCGGCATACTTTCCCGATCCGTTATCGTTTGTTCCGGAACGGTTCGGGAACGACCTGCTGAAGCGGATTCCAACGTTTGCTTATATACCTTTTGGCGGCGGGCCGCGCGGCTGCATCGGAAACCATTATGCCATGCTGGAGATGGTCATCATTCTGACGATGATTGGTCAGCGTTATCGGCTTCGGCTGACGCCGGGGCATCCGCCGATAGAGATGGAGGCGCTCATGACCTTGCGGCCGAAGGGCAGTATTGAAGTTTTGGTGCAAAATCGCAATTGAATGGTATGGCCGACAGAAAAAGACCAGAATTCCTCGGCAGAGGTTCTGGTCTTTTGTTGTGCTTATTGTTACGCAGGGGTATCCCTTTGTATGCCCCGAATGTATCCTTTAGCATACTGATGCGTTTCGCGAGACGATGCTACTATTCTCGATAGGAAGAAGATGCAGGGGGCTAAAATGAAAAAAGACCCAAAAGAAGAGATAGACAGCATTATACCATCTATCGTTCTTCATTCGAGTCAACTCTCCATTCCATTACGCCTCCGGCTTAGCCTCAGCTTTTTTTGCCTCCGGTTTGGCTTCGGCTTTTGCCGCCTCCGGTTTGGCTTCGGCTTTTGCCGCAAACGCCGGAACTGCTGAGCCCATTACTAAAGCCATTCCCAATACCATTGCGATTAAAAATTTACTTTTTTTCATCGTCATCATCCCTTATCCCTATTAGTTGATTAAGCTTGAGGACTCGTAATCCCCGCTTTCGTTCTCATTATAATGGCATCAGATTATGCGCATAAGGATGAACATTTTTCACCCGGGAGCTGAACTGCACTGCACGAAAGGTTAATTCATTGGAGGTGATAGGGCTGGTCATTTTATACTGCACCATATTTCTGTCCTTATGGACGATCGGCGCGATGATGCTGGTCAACAATTCGGCAAATCCGCATACACGCTGGTTCAGCTTGTTTTTGTTCATCACCGGTTGTGCAAGCTTCTCGGTCGTTCTGAACGTGCAGGTGTTGCCTTGGATGCGCATGTCGTCCGTATTATCGGCTGATGCAATCGAGTCTGTTCGATTGTTCGCGATGACGGTTTGGGGAATTGAGTATTACTTTGTGCCCTATCTGTTGCTGATGTGCTCGCTGGTATTTACCCGGCTGTTCCGCAGAAGAACGATTATTTTGTTCAGCCTATTGTTGCCTGTGCCGATTCTCGTTTATTTGGCTGCGGTTCCGCCGCTGTATCCGGAGCTGCAGTTGGGAGGTCACCTGTCGTTTCGTATCCTTTCCGGCGCTTATTTTCTGATGGGACTCGCGATATATGGGCTGCGGTATTTGACCGAACAGAATGCCTCGCATAAGAAAAACAGCTTCCGGACCGCGGCGGCTCTCATACCGTGTATTAGTTTTCTATACGTTACGGATTACGTCGGCATTGAACGGGTGATCATCAGCCGTGAGGGCATGGAGATGACGAGCAATAACATGTGGCAGTTTAACTTTATGATTTCTCTTGTGTTTGCAGCTTTTTTCGTTTACTACGGGATGAAGTACGGCTTTATGGGAATCAAGCTCCGGATTGAGCGGCAGAAGCTCGACTATTCCATGAAACAATTGACGCAGGGAGCGCTCATTTTGAATCATACGATTAAAAATGAAGTGCAAAAGATCAACTATCTCAGCAGCCGGATGAGCAGTGCCGTTGCAAACAACGATAAAGAAGAAATGTGGAGCAATCTGTCTCAGTTGGACCGAGTGGCGGAGCATATCCTCACAATGATGAACCAAATCAAAGAGAGAACGGGCGATATCGCGCTGCATGAGGAGGAGTACCGCATAGCGGACGTGCTGGAATTCAGTCTATTGGCATTAGAGCCTATGATGCAGGCCAAGCAGATAAGCATCCGCAAAGAGGTGCAGTGCGATCCGGTTATTGTGTGCGACAAGTCCCATATTCACGAGGTTCTGAACAACCTTCTTGTTAACGCTTGGGACGCGCTTACACCCGGAAACGGGAAAATAACCGTATCCTTGCTGGAAGCCAAGAGGGAGGTCGTGATCAGGGTTCAAGACAACGGGGCTGGGATCTCGAAAGAAAACGCGGCGCGGATGTTCGATCCCTTTTTCACGACGAAGAAAGGGGGCGCGAGCTACGGCCTCGGCTTGAACTACTGTTATGGCGTCATGCAGAAGCATGGCGGCAGTATCCGTCTGGCAGAGACGGAGCCGGGGAGGGGAACGCGGATGGAAATTCGGTTTCCGGCCAAGAGGGTGCGCAGGATGACAGCGCCAGACCGTTCTGCAGCGTTGCGGGCAGGCGTTTAAAGAAGGGATGAGCGAAATGGAACATAACATACGAGTCATGCTGGTGGAGGACGACGTCTTCTGGCGGGAGCGGCTCTTTGCCGATTTGAATAAGGAGACGGATATCGAAATCGTCAAAGCGGCGTCAACGAAGCTGGAAGCGCTGGAAGGGGCGGGGGATCTGGACATCGACGTCGTACTCATGGATATCAACTTAACCGAGAATCAATTGGATGGACTCGAGACCGCGAAGGAGCTCATGATCGCCACAAAGTCGAGAGTCAAGGTCATTATGTTAACCTCATTAACGGATAAGGAAATCATTGTCAGGGCGTTTCAACATGGAGCTGTAAATTATATGAATAAATCGAGCTTTCCCGATATCGTGCGCGCGATCCGCGAGGCCTATGCCGGTCAGGCTTCCATCCATTCGGACGCGGCGCTTGCCATGCGAGAAGAAATACGACTGATGCAGTTGTCTCCATCGGAACGGGAAATTTACGAGCTTAAAGAGCGCGGTTGCAGCCGAACGGAAATTTCGGAGCGTCTGTGCAAATCGTTAAATACGATTAAGACGCAGATCCGAAGCATACGAAGCAAAATATTGATGTAAATGGACAACAGCAGGCATGTATCTCGCGAGTACCTGCTGTTTTTCATTATCACATGCTTACTCCAACAATTGCTTCAGCAACTGCGTACGATTCGTAGCGTTCAACTTCTCCATCATCGATTTCATATGCTTCTTAACCGTGATTTCGCTTAAATAGAGGCTCTTGGCAATTTGTAAATTGGTGAACCCTTTCTCGAGCAGGAGCGCCACTTCCTTTTCCCGAGGCGTTAGCGAGCTGCGCGCCATGATCCGATCCTCGTTTGAATTCTTGGCTGTTTCCAAGGGAATTGCGTCCGGAAATACGTCTTCTTGCTCGTGCGCCGGCTTCTCTTGCGGAATAAGATGGGAGAGGCCTGCATCCTTCAGGATACGATGAATGTAGCTTAACGCTTGCTCGCTTTGCTGATCGAGTATGAAGGTTACCGCCTCAACGGACTCGCTATAGTTGTAATGTCTGCCGGTTTCGGCAATCGTAAAGCCCATGCTTAAATGCGCGTCGGTAAAATAACGGGTAGGCGCAGGAGACTCGATAACGAGCTCGCCTGTCATGGCCAATTCGTGCAGCAGATAGCCCATTGCAGTCTGTTGCGATACATCGCCAAGATCGGCGGTATCAATGGTTTCGATAAACCAGCCTGATCGCGCATGAGCAGAAACGGAGAAGCGCTCCTCCATGGCTGGAGGCAGGTTGCTGAAATAAGCTTGCGAGCGCGGCGCCCGTTTCAAATAAGGGAGAGTCGCTTCGTTAATCGGGATAATCGTTGCGAATCCGACGATGCTCCCGGCGCTGCTTCTCATCACGCGAACGATATCATACCCTAGGTCGAACAAGGCAGGGAGATCTAGCTTTCGTACCGTATAACGGCTTTCATCGGCCGTGATTAAGAAGGAAAAGCGCTGACCGGAAGAGGGATCCATAATTTCAACGGATCGATCTTGCGCCTCGGAATATCTTCGCTCGATATACTGCTCCAGCTCCGGCAGCTGCTCGCGGGTCGCGGTTTCGAAACGGGGCGGAGAGAGCTCGAACCAATTAAGAAACGCCCGCACGAGCGAGTCTCCAATATAGGACAAGAGATCTGCCGCTTCGCGCGGCTTGCGCATACTCTCGCTGTCCGCCATTAGCGCGTTGTAGAAATAGAGCAATGCGCGGTTGCGGAGCTGCTCGTACTGCTGGGGCATTCTCGAGCTAAATTCGCGCATGGTCATCTCGCGCATCAGGTTATGGACCATCCAGCCTTTATCTACTTTCCGAACAAAGGAGAAGCGAATGAGTTGATAAAATTCGGATGCGCTCATTTCCCGCTCAAGGACAAAGGAAAGGCTTTCTTGATTAAATCGCCGCAGTACGCAGGCTGCTTCTATAATGGGGCGCAGATGCTCGCCGGGCACTTCGCGAAGCCACTGGTTCACAATATAAGCCAGCGTATCATAGTTTGCTTCCTCTGAATCATGGAATGAATCATTGCTGCCGTCTTGACCAAGAAGGAATGTGATTAATGACATCGTCAGAGGATGTCCGCGAGAGATGCGCCAAAGCCGTTTTACGGTGCCCGGATGCTGAACATGCATATATTCGGCATAGCGGGCGACGGCCTCAAAGTCGAGATCGGCAAGCGGCAGTCTAGTAATGAGCCGTCTCCATACAGGAGACAGCATCCAAGCTTCTGACAGCGGGTGTCTGCCGGCTATGACCACCGTAACGTTGCTGTGAAGCTTTTTTAGAAAAAACTCTCTCAGCCAGTAATCCATACTCTCCATCGATTCATAGCCGTCAATAAACAGGCATACGCGTTTTCTTTCAGAAAGAGCATTAAGCGTCTGAACACATATGTGAAACAACTGTGAGTCTGTCCGATCTGTCTTTCGCTGCGGATCAATAGCATCTAGAACGAGCAGGCATAGATCTTCCGCGGTCTTGACGAAGCCTTCGCCGTCGATCGTTACACAGACGCTATTTTTGGACAAGGCTAGGGAACGGAATTCATCCAGAAGGCTGCTTTTTCCGATGCCTGCCGTACCGTATACGTTAAGGATCTTCAGCTTATTCGCCGCTTCCTCCCATTCGTTCAAAAAGACGTCAAGCTCCAGTTGTCTTCCGACCAGCGAGGGGTTCGCCAGCTCCTCATTATGGCTATAGATCGTCATAGAAATCTCTCTCTCCGATTCGTGAAAGCTTTTATAGTTGGATTGTAAATGGAAGGCTATCCCTTTGTATACCCCTCAATTTATCCTTTTGCATACTGATGCGTTTCGCGAGACGGTGCTACTATTTTTTACATAAAGAAGGTTAAGGAGGACGGCAAAATGGAGCGACAAATACGACTCGGACATGTGGCCATGTACGCGCGCGATCGCAAGCGGCTGCAAGGTTTCTACGAGTCGGTGCTCGATATGAAGCTGGTTATTTCCGATGATCGAGCGGAAGTATCGAGACTTGCTTTTGATCAGGATTCAACCGCTCATGACTTAAGCGTGGTCAGTCATCCGAACCAGGTTCTCATGACGTTCGTTGTGGATTCGCTGGATCAATTAAAGAATTTGTGGAGCAAGATTAGAGAACGCGGGATTCCGACTGGTGAATGGCGCATAGGGAAGCAGGGCGTATCGTTTTATTTTCATGATCCTGAGGGGAATCGGATTGAGCTGTTGTGTGCAGAGGACGCAACAACGCTGTGAATGAAAGGGGTAACTGAATAGCAGAACCAAGTTCCGTTATTTTCCTGGTGTTTGCTGTAAATGGAGGTTTATGCGCAGAATAGCGAAGACAGCGGTTGACTTCTTTCAGAAAGTCGGCGATTATTGGAAAATGTAAGGGCTAGCGGAGGTGCTGCGCCAGATCAGCTAGCAGTTCTGCCGTTACATAAACCGGATGTCGCGAAGACAGACATAATGAGGAGGAGACTGATTACAATGCAAGCTAAAGAAGCTGCAATGAGTGCTGAAGGGCCGGATTTGAGCCAAATCAAACGTGCCCCGATTGTCATCGCGCTGGTCATCGGCGCATTCGTTGCGATTTTGAACGAAACGTTACTCGGTAATGCTTTTCCGGATTTGATCAAGGCATTAAATGTAACTCCCGCTACGATTCAATGGTTATCCACCGCCTACATGCTGGTGGTTGGTGTGCTCGTGCCGGTAACGGCGATTTTGCAAGAATGGTTCACGACGCGGCAAATGTTCATCGGCGCGATGACATTTTTCCTGATCGGTACGATTATTGCGGCGGTTGCACCGGGTTTTGAAGTGCTGCTGGCAGGGCGTGTCGTGCAAGCGCTCGGTACCGGATTGATGCTGCCGGTTATGATGAACACGATTCTGGCCATTTTCCCGCCTGAAAAGCGCGGAGGAGCGATGGGACTAATTGGTCTCGTTATTATGGTCGCGCCGGCAATCGGCCCGACGGTTTCGGGTCTCATACTCGATCAGCTTGAATGGCGCTGGTTGTTCTACCTGGTCATTCCGCTTGCGGCATTCTCGATTATTTTTGCGTCTATTTATATGAAGAACGTATCGAAGATCACGAAGCCGAAGGTGGACATCCTGTCGATCATTCTCTCGACAATTGGCTTCGGCGGTGTCGTGTATGGATTCAGTAAGTCAGGTGACCTTGGCTGGGGCGATCCTCAAGTGTACTGGATGGTTGCGGCAGGCGTCCTCGGCATTCTGATCTTTGCCGGTCGTCAGCTGATGCTCAAAAATCCGGTTATGGATATGCGCGCATTTAAGTTTCCAATGTTTGCTCTCGTTACGGTGCTTATGCTCGTGATGATGATGACATTGTTCTCGACGCTGACATTGCTGCCGATGTACTTACAAGGTCCGCTTATGCTGACGGCTTTCACTTCGGGACTTATTATGCTTCCAGGCGGCATAGTTAACGGGTTGATGGCGCCGGTAGCAGGCGTTCTGTTCGACAAGCTCGGTCCGCGTGTTCTCGTTATTCCGGGGCTCGCGATTGTGGTCGTAGCGGTTTACTTGTTTACCGGTGTTGATATGGAGACGACGAAGGGATACCTCATCATGGTGCACATCATTATGATGGTCGGCATTTCCCTTGTGATGATGCCTGCGCAGACGACGGCATTGAACCAGCTGCCGCGCGAGCTGTATCCGCATGGCACAGCGATTATGAACACGCTGCAGCAAGTTGCCGGCGCAATTGGCGTGGCGCTGTTCATCAGCATCATGTCGAAAGGCACGAAGGATTATCTTGCGAAGTCGAGCAATCCAACCGATCCGATTGAAGCGTTGAAAGGTATGGTTGAAGGCTTGCACAATGCCTTCTGGGTAGGCTTTTATATTGGTGTTCTCGCGCTCGTGATCGGTCTGTTCATTCGCCGCACGAAGCCGCCTGAAGGCGAAGAACCGCGCCAAGGCATGGGACATTAAGCTGATTTGAATATAGCGCGATCTCGGAAAGGGCCATCCTATTGCAGGGTGGCCCTTAAACTTGCCGGAAATAAAGTGTGAAGCTGAGATGATTGAATTCTAAAGGATAAACCAATTGACCGAAGCGGCGAACGTCAACTGGAAACCGTCAACTATTACGAAAAGTGGGAGCTGCTGCCGAAGCCGGCCAGAAGCGATTCGGGGTATCGGTTGTATTCGGAATCCGATATCGGGAAAGTATCGGAAATCGTACAGAGCCTGTTTCACAAATAAACTGGAGATCAGCAGTGGAACAACGACGGCAAGTTAAATGACTCAGCAGACTGCCATGGTTCGCGGCAGTCTTTGTTTTAGGTTGTCATTCGATTCGACAGGGTCTTGCATTCAAGGAATGCGGAATGCTTGCAGCCCATACATTTGTTGAGGTCCAGTCGAGCTAAGGCGTAATCAATCGCCTCGCCTGTATGCTCAAAAAAGTGCCCATCGCCGATAAGCGTATGCAGCCCTGTTTTCTTCAATACTTCCATTGATTGAGGTTGAATTCCCGAAATAAGGACGGTCCCGCCCATTTTCTCGAAATCTTTGACCAATCGGGCGAGCTTAGCCTCGCCTGTCGTATCCATATAGGGTACTTTCGACATACGTAACAGTATAATTTTAGAGTGGAGATGGATCGTGTCCATAATGGACGTTTCCAGTCGATTGGCGGTCCCAAAGAACAGCGGTCCTTCAAGGGTGAATATGCTGATTTGAGGACAATAATGCTCCTCGCTGACCATGTAAGCTTTCACCTTTTTGTGTTTGTCAGCGGAATCGGGCAAAACTTCAGCCACCTTCAACAATTCGCTCATTCGCTTTACGAACAGAAGTACAGACAAGATTAGCCCGACTTCAATAGCTGTTGTCAAATTCGTCAGTACGGTTAGCAAAAAGGTGATCAGCAGCACAATAGAATCGCTTGTTTTCGTTTTTAAGACTTGAGCAAATGGTTTGCGCTCACTCATATTCCACGCAACCATCATCAGAATGGGTGCCATACTTGCAAGCGGGATATGAGATGCGTATGGGGCGAACAAAATGAGTACAAGAAAAACGACAATACCATGCAGGATGCCGGAGACAGGCGATGCAGCCCCGCTTCTAATATTGGTTGCTGTTCGGGCAATAGCTCCAGTGGCCGGGATTCCTCCAAAGAGCGGCGTCACCATGTTCGCAATGCCTTGACCAATAAGCTCACGATTGCTGTTATGGCGAGTGCCGGTCATTCCATCAGCTACCACGGCTGATAGCAGGGATTCCACACCCCCTAACATGGCAATAAGAAGCGCAGGCTGAATCATAATTTTTATTCGATCCCAGGTAATTTCAGGGAAATGAAAATGGGGCAGCGTGCTCGGGATCTCTCCGAATGAAGAGCCAATCGTTGCGACATGTCCTTTGAAGAACAAGGCTGCTATAACACTTGATGCGACAAGTCCCACTAAGGAACCGGGAATCTTAGGCAGAAATCTCGATGAGAGCAGGACTGCCGCAAAGCAAATGGCTGCCGTACAAACACTGTAGATATTAACGGTTTCCAGATGCGTTACGACTTCTCTCATGTTAGGCAGAAAATTCTCGTGCTTCTCAATACCGGTAAGTCCGAGGAAATGAGCGATTTGACCGCTGAAAATGATGACGGCGATCCCTGCGGTAAACCCGATCGTTACGGGACGAGGGATAAATTTAATCCATGCGCCCAGCTTGAATACGCCCATGAGAATAAGGATAATCCCTGCTAAAAACCCGGCGATTAATAAATTTTCGTACCCATACTGTAAAACGATTGCGAAAAGAATAGGGATAAAGGCGCCGGTCGGACCGCCAATTTGAAATCTGGAGCCTCCGAGCAAAGAAATTAAAATACCGGCAATAATGGTTGTATATATGCCGTACTCAGGCTTGACCCCGGAGGCAATAGCAAACGCCATCCCTAATGGAATGGCGATAATTCCGACGATTAGTCCGGATATGAGGTCCTTGCGAAAGGCAGCTGCATGATATTCTAAATATCTTCCCGTCCATTTCATCTCTAAGTACCTTCATTTCTTATATATTTGATTATTTGAATATATAAGAAAAATGTACTCTTGAGAACTAACAAAGTCAAACGTTAAAATTCGAGTTGTTTCTCCGAAATGGATTACGGCTCATTTCGAATGACCTCAAGCAGTGAAATAGCGTCGACGAGATGATTGTCAAAGATCTGCTTCGCAACAGCCAACAGCTCTTTAATCAGCGGATCTCTTAATGAATAAATTACCGATGTTCCATCTTTAATGCCGCTCACTACATTTTTATTCCGAAGTACGGACAGTTGCTGAGAAACGGCGGAGCCTTCCGATCCTAAGATGGTTTGTAATTCATTAACGTTTCGATCACCTTCACTAAGAACTTCAAGTATTCGAATTCTCATGGGATGGGCTAATGCTTTAAAAAAGTCAGCTTTAAACTGTTGAATATTTTGATTCGGATTCATGGCAAAATGCTCCTTACCACCTGAACTTTTGAATATATGAATATAATAGCATATTTTTTATCTGCCTTAGTGGATTAAGGAATGAGATGGAACATCAATTGTTATTTAGTTGTATCTGCATTATAATGCTTATTATATTCAAATTTTTAAATATTTGATTTTTCTGTTGGAGGGTGAAGGGGCGGATGCCAAGCTTTAATACAAATGATCAATTACAGCCCGATACGCAATCCGTTTACGCGCCAGCCTCTAGCATGGAGAAGATGAGCAGACAGAGCGTTATTCAGATTGGCGTCGATGCTTTGAATGGGGTCGGGTCCGATTTGATTTGCAAGGTCTGTATTAGGAATGGAGGGTCCTGTTGCAGCGGTTGCCGCCATCTTGAAAACGGAATTGGATGTAAAAACCGCAATACCAGTTGTACGGCATGGTTATGCGGATTTCTAAAATACTTATTGTATGCAACAGGGCTCCTGACGGAATGGGATGATTTTTGGAGACAAGTGCCGGGACAAGCCTATCGCGAGGATTATACGCCAGAGTTTTTTTTCATAGAGAAGCCGTTGCACATGCAGAGTATTCGGAATCTTAGCGAAGCTCTGGCGGCCGATCTGCAGGAGTTAGCAACCAAACATATAGCGATTGGATTTATCATAACGCTCCGGGAGAAAATAGATAAAAATATTGATCGCTTGAATCATTGCAAGAATGATCCTAAAAAACGTAATAGAATCAAAAGGAATATTAAAGTATTGTCGAGTCCTTTTCATCGATTCCAAAAAGAATTGCGTGAATATCATCATCTGAATATGTAGGAAAGGGAGAGAATGAAAATGACGGATTTTCCAAATTGTCCACAATGCAGCTCAGAGTATACGTACGAAGACGGAGGGTTGTTTATTTGCCCGGAATGCAGTCATGAGTGGTCAAAGGAATCGGATACGGAGAAGAGTGAAGAGAATAGAATGATTAAAGATTCCAATGGAAATGTATTAAGCGATGGCGATACCGTTACCATCATCAAAGATCTTAAAGTGAAAGGCAGTTCATCGGTTTTAAAAATAGGCACAAAAGTAAAGAACATTCGACTAGTTGACGGTGATCATGACATTGATTGCAAAATCGATGGTTTTGGGGCCATGAAATTAAAATCCGAATTTGTAAAAAAAGTATAGGCGCATGCGTTCCAAACTGCGAAGGGCACCCAATCGGGTGCCCTTCCTCAATAGAGTGATATGGGAATCGTATCACAAGTAAGGGTGAATCTTTTGCCGTAACTGCTCAAGGGCATGGCCTAGGTGAAGTTGATAATTAATAAGTATTATGTCTATAACTTAGTTTGCTTATCAAACAAACTAACAAAAGGAAATTACTCGTTTTCAAAAGTACAACATGGCAGGAAGCGCAATTGACAAAGCATTTCTTCTATGTTAGATTAATTCCATAAATCCAACGTTGGATATTCTTTGTTGAGTATATTTAGGGGAGGTGGAAAGGAAAGTTGACAAATCTCATCATACTGGCTCTACTTCGCGATCGGCCTAAACACGGTTATGAAATTCAGCAATATATCCAGATGAGCCGCATGGATGAGTGGGCCAATCTGTTGTCCGGATCGATTTACTATGCCCTTAACAAAATGGAGAAGGAGGGTCTAATTCGTACAGAAGCAGAGGAACGCA
This sequence comes from Paenibacillus sp. NEAU-GSW1, assembly GCF_009737085.1. GTDB lineage: Bacteria > Bacillota > Bacilli > Paenibacillales > Paenibacillaceae > Pristimantibacillus. Next base: position 233,493 of record NZ_WOVL01000002.1, on the reverse strand, counting down.
CAGGAGCCCGCCTGAGGAAAATATACGCTATCACCGAGAAAGGCGAAGAGCTCTTCCAACAATTGGTGAGGGAATCGCTTACGCTTACGCCTCATTCCGTTAAGTCAGATTTTGCACTCAGCTTGAACTGGATTGAAACGATCCCGAGAGAGGAGGCAATGGAGCTACTGGGACAAAATCTTCGACAGTTGGAACAGACACTAGAGTACTGGCGCCAGGGCAAAGAATTCAAAAGCCAGTACGGCCTTACTCCATTTGCGATTGCTTCGTTTGATAATGCCATCGCTATTCTGGAACAGGACATCAGCTTTATCTATAAAGTTATGAATTTGTTGAAGCCATCCCAATAATCGCCTTCTTAACAAGGCGAATTTCTTTTATTCCAATATCCAATATTGGATAAACAAAATTGGACAAAGAGGAGTAAAACTATGCAAACACTGATTCAGGCAAACGGACTCGTGAAAAAATATGGATCGCGAACTGTAGTTAACGGACTGGATCTCGACATCCAAAAGGGAGAAGTTCTCGGAATTATCGGGCCAAACGGCGCTGGGAAATCATCCACGTTCGATATGATCCTCGGGTTAAAAAAACCTGATGCAGGCACTGTCAGCTACTGGTGCGAGGATCCGGCGCGCCATATTGGTGTTCAACTGCAATCAACGCCGTTCTTCCCTGGCTTCACCGCGCTGGAGAATATGCGCATGTTCGCAGCCTTCTACGGTCTGCGTCTCACCGATTCGGGGCTTCGCACTCATCTCCAGCAATGCCAACTTGGAGAAGTCGGCAAAACAGACGCCGCACGTTTGTCCGGGGGTCAGCAGAAACGGCTCGCGATCGCTATGACGCTAATGCACAAGCCGCAGCTGATTTTTCTAGATGAGCCGACAGCGGCGCTTGATCCGCGGGCTCGTAGAGAGGTTCGCAGCTTAATCCAATCGTTGGCGGAGTCCGGTGTGTCGGTTGTGTTCACCTCACACGACATGGAGGAAGTGCATAAGCTTGCTACCCGGATCGCGTTCATCAGGGCGGGAAGCATCGAAGCTCACGGTACAGCTGATGAATTGTTGGCTAAATATGATGCGAGCAGCTTGGAAGGGCTATATATCCAATTGACGGAAAGCACTTTATAACAAGGAGGAGGAACGCCAATTATGTACATCATCATTAGAACGATGCTTGCCGGGATATTTCGCGATGTCCACACGTTGGTTTGGACGATATTATTTCCGATTGCCATGCTCTTGGGGCTAGGTCTCTACTTCCATGACATCGAATATTCGGAGCGGCTGCTGTCCGGCGTGTTGACGACCAACGTGTTATTTGGAGCGGCAATGGTCACTGCCTTCTATGTCATGTCGCACCGTAATCGCGGGATCTATAAACTGCTTCGCGTTACCCCCTTTTCGACAGCCGCCTTTATCGGCGCGACCACAGTTGCCCGAACCGTGCTGACGTTGCTCGTCAGTTGCTCGGTTATCTTGATTAGCGTTTTGGTACTGGGCGTGAAGTTAACCGTGCCAGGTTTGCTGATGATGCTGACTACTTTGCTAATCGGTACCGTATGCTTTACGGCTATCGGGTTCATAGCGGCGAATCTTTCCAAGGATGAGAGCAACGTCAACATGATCTCTAATCTAATCAGCTTCCCTATGCTGCTAACAAGCGAAGCTTTCTACAGCCTGCAGAACGCGCCGGAATGGGTACGTGTGATCGGTCGTCTGCTGCCTTTCCATTACTTCGTGAAATCGATGGAAATCGCAATACAGCAGCCGTTCGACATCACCAACTTGATGCCGTTGGTCATCTTGATCGTATTCACTGCTCTATGTCTGGCCGCGGCGGTATTTACTTTCCGTTGGGATACAGAGGGTAGTGTCTTTCGGTTAAGGAAAAACGGGCTCTCGTCATAAAGGTGTCAGCAGTACACCCTTTCTGGGGCCACAGAACGATGGGATACAGTGAGGAGGACTTTTGCTTACGGAAAGCAAAAGTCCCTCTGCCGTTTTTGGACGCTGACATAGTGTCCATCAAAATTTTGACCACCCGAACACCGGCCTCAAAATCTTGCGCATCCAATAAGCGATTATCGTCCCTGGGCTCCATGAGCCGGGATTTTGCAAGTATTGATTGTATTGATCGTTGATGATATAAGTCCGAGTGGAAGTAGGGCTCTTCAGCCCGAACTTTTCCCACATCGCCGGATCATTCGAACCTCCGAGCTTTGCGAGCATATTCGCCGACTCTTCATTTATTTGAGCCGAAATCTGCTCGTATGCTTGGATGATTTGCGCATGAAATTCGTCGATCGGATTGCGTTTAACAAGGCTCGTCAAATGGATGCTTTCGCGAATGTAAGAGGCGTATGCCAGATGATCAGCCCAGAACTTGTCGATATAATAAAGCCGTACCCGCTGCTCCGAAGGGCTCATCGGCGTCTCGCCTTGCAAAATGCCGAGCCGCTCCTCATATAGCATACGCCTCTGTTCCTCCACCATATCCGAATAACTGTTCAGTTCCTGGCGGATATGGAAGTTTTGGCCCATAATAACGCGCTGAATATGCGCAATTTTGCTGTGGAGCACCGACTCTTTGAGGGCCTCATCCTGCCTAAGACCGCGTATCGCTTTAACGATGCCGAACCTAAGCAACAACTCGTCTTCCAAGCTTACGAAAAATACGGAAGCTCCCGGGTCGCCTTGGCGGCCAGATCGCCCGCGCAGTTGGTTGTCGATCCGCACGCTTTGGTGCATATGCGTACCAATTACGTACAACCCGCCCAGCTTGGCGACCACTTCTGCTTGCGCGGGGTTGCCGCCGCCGAGGCGAATGTCGACGCCGCGTCCCGCCATATTCGTAGACACCGTCACGGCGCCGATTTCCCCCGCTTTGGCGATGATCTCGGCTTCTTTTGCGTCGTTTTTCGCATTCAGAACATGGCAAGGCACGTCGGCAACCGCTAGCGCCTCGGCCAGCATGTCAGACTCCTCAACGCTTGACGTACCAATGAGAATCGGACGTCCCGTCGCATGGACGGACGTGATTTCTTGTACAAGCGCCTTAAGTTTGGCTTCTTTATGGGTATAAATTCGGTGCGGATGGTCGATCCGCATGTTTGGCCGGTTTGGCGGAATTTGCACGACCTGCAACGCATAAATATGTTCGAATTCCATTGCGGAAACGTGCGCGGTAGCCGTCATACCACAAATCTTCGGATATAGGCTAAGGAAGTGTTGAAGGGTAATCGTCCCGAGAATTTTCCCGCCGGCTGTCGACTGCAGCCCTTCTTTGGCCGAAAGCGCGGCTTGCAGCCCTTCCGGCAAATGCCTGTTCTCCGCCACGCGGCCGGTATATTCGTCGATCAGCTCGATTTTGCCGTCCCGGACGATGTAATCGACGTCTCTTTTCAGTAACAATTCCGCATGCAGCGCGCAATTTAACGACATTAACAAATGACTGTTATCGTTTTCGTACAAATTGCCGCATCCCAGCAGCGATTCCGCTTTCGCTGAGCCCGCTTCGCTTAAATAAACGTTCCGCTTGAACTCATCGAAGTCGTAATGCTCCGCTTGCTCGAGCTGCCTAGCCACTGCTGCGAAACGAATGCCGTCGTTGCCGGAGGAGTCCGGCTCGCCGGCGATAACTAGCGGCACCCGCGCTTCGTCGAGAAGCAGCGAATCCGCTTCGTCGACGATGACGTAGTGGAAAGGACGATGCACGGTATCGGCTTTGTCTAGCGCGATCGTGTCGCGCAAATAATCGAATCCCGCCTCTTTAGCCGTCACATAGGTTATATCCGCGGCGTACGCTTTCCGTTTCTCGGACAAGCTCATGCCGGCTTGAACCGCGTTTACCGTTAAGCCGAGGAAACGATAGATCGGGCCCATCCACTCGGCATCCCGATTTGCCAAATAATCGTTGAAAGTCAACACATGAACGCCTTCGCCGGTCAGCGCATTCAGATAAGCAGGCATAACAGCAGAAAGCGTTTTTCCTTCGCCGGTATACTGCTCGATCAACAATCTCTCGTGCAGAGCGATGGCAGCCATGAGCTGGACATCGTAGGGCTGTAATCCGAGCGTTCTCTTTGCTGCCTCGCAGACAAGCGCATAAGCATCGACAAGCAGCTCATCCAAAGGGGTACCCGATTTTGCTTCTTTTGTTAGCCGAAGAGATTCCGCTTGCAGCGGCCCATCGTCCCATGCTTCCAAATTCCGTTTGCGGATGAGCTCCGCTTTGTCACGATAGCCTTTCAGCCTATGCCGGTTATCGCGGTCTTTGAATTCTCGCATCAACTTGACGGCTACATTCATCGGAATCCTACTCATCCTTTAACCGCCGTTGATACAAAACAACAGATACAATCGTTAATACAACCGTCCATGCCAAAATAATGAGGAGGGGTTTTAATAACTCTCCCGTCGTAAAGCCTGTATTGCTTACAGCCAGCAAATGCACAAGCTGACTGCTTGGCATATAATCCAGCACTTTGAAGATCGGATAATCATCCGCGAGAAACGCTCCCCCTGGTGCCGCAGTGAATACGATCGCCACAGGCAGTATTGATAATGATGCTTCAAGCAGCGTCTTGGAGAATAAACCGCATATCGTCCCGGCTGCGATGTAGAGAATAATCGAAAGTAGGATTGCTGCCGCAAACGCCCATAGACTAGCGGGCTCATAGCCCAAGATATACGTAGAAATAGCCAGAACAACAGCAGACATGACAAATACTAAAGCGCTTTTGCCGATTAATACATCCATGGTCGTGGCCGGAGTCATCATTAAGGATCGTAAAGTGTTGCGCTCCTTTTCTTCCGCAATCAAGCATGCTTGCACTAAACTCGTCAGGATTACAAACGAAGTATTTAGAAGAAAACCGATAGCTTCAGTCAAAGGCGGGCTTGCACTTTTAAAAAGAAGCGCGAACAGAATGGGAAAAATCAAAGTAATGGATATCGCATAATTGCGTGAGAACTCTTTGTAATCCTTCACCAATATCGCTTGCGTACGTTTTAATGAGATACTCATAGTAACTCACTTCCTGTCATTTTAATAAAAATATCGCCTAGACTTGGCTCTTTCGTTTCTAATCGATCAATTAGCCCTTGTTTCATCCAATCGGCTATTTGATCAGCCGTTCCCTCATCTATCGGGAGCTCGTGTGCTTCCCCATTCATTAAATCAACGCAAACGACGTTTTCCCGATGCTGTTTTTTAAGTTCCTTGGGTGAGCCGACGGCTTGGATTTGTCCTCGATACAAAATCGCTACACGGTTACATAACAATTCTGCCTCAGCCATATTATGCGTGGTTAAGAAAATCGTTGTTCCTCTCTCATTTAAGTAGCGCAGCCCTTTATAAATATGTGCGGAGTTTACGGGATCTAAGGCCGAAGTAGGCTCATCCAAAAATAACAATTCCGGCTCATGGATAATCGCGCATGCCAGCATGACACGCTGACGCATCCCTTTCGATAAGCGATTGACTTTCTTTTTGCGCTCTCCGCTTAAGTTTACAAACTGCAGCACCGTATCGATTGAAGTTCTGGGAAGATCATATAATTGGCGATACAGTTCCAGATTTTCCTCTATAGATAGCCTCTCATATAGACCGCTGTTATCCGTCAAAATGCCAAAGCGCATCTTCTGTGCAGACTGATGCATCATCTCCGCTGGCTGGTTCAATACACTTGCTTGTCCGCTTGTCGGATTTAATTGCGCCGTTAAAATTTTAATTAATGTTGTTTTTCCTGAACCGCTCGGACCGAGGAACCCAAAAATTTCTCCTTTCGGAATGGAAAAAGACACATCTGCCAATGCATCCTTATTTCCAAACTTCTTTCGAATATGGTCGACCGCAATAACAGCCATTAACATCACTTCCTTAGCGTTGATGGCTTAACTTTATACAGATTGCCTGCTTCCAGCCATCAAAACCCACCGAAATGTAGCTATTGCGGCCTGAATGGTACCACCAAATGCTTGATTGGTTCGGCATTGCTCCGGAATTTAAATGTTCAGAAGCGCTTTTAATTCCTGCAATTTTGAACGGGATAACGGAACGACGGCATCTTTACCTGTATTTAATCGCAAGCTGTAGCTATTCTTCGTCCATGTAATAATCTCTCTTGCCTTTTGCAGATTAACGATGTAGGATCGATGACATCTAAAAAATCCGAAGTTTAACAATCTCTGCTCGAGCTCGGTTAGCGTCAAAGCACAGTCATAATTTTCCCCGCCCACATGGACAAGGATGGATCCATCTATACTTTCGATATAATCGATTTCAGGCGGATTGAATAAAATCACTTTGTCATTTCTTTTTGTCGATATCTTCTGCAAGGTTATATTGGCCTCATCTTGTTTCTGTGCTTCCTGCTTATCTTCTTCTGAGTCCTGAATATCCAATTGATGAAGTCCGAATTCGTTCAATCGATAAATAGCATCACAGGAAATAAGGGCATCCTCTAAATTCGAAGTTAAAATTAATACTTGCTTTTCTTTCATAAGGTCATCTAGAATCCGTTTAAATTGACGACGATCTTGCTCTTCCAAGAAAAAATAGGGCTCTTCCAGTACAAGTGCAGGCTGATGCGCAAAAAAGACGCGCAGCAATGTCACATACATCCTTCGCGATGGGCTTAGATCCTTGATTTTGACCTTCTGCTCTTCTTTTAATGCAAAATAATCGATTAACGAAGCGACATGGTCATCCCTCTCTGTCACTTGGATTAGAAAAGTAATCAGCTCTTTCACCGTTAAACGCATATACTCGTTTTGCTGGGCGCGAAATAAATAATAGCGGGATTGATTCGCTAATTGATTCATTAAAAGCTGCTTTCGCTTCAAGTCCGTTATAATGCCAATCGATTGGTTCGATGTCATATTTAATTCAATCTTCGGTAGAAATAACTCCCCATCATCATACACCGGTTGAAATTGCATGCCGTCCTCCTGGTCAGTGCTGCTATAGGATATATATAACAATTATAAGGTTAGGGACCTTTTCTGTCAGTTTCTATTGAAACTTTTCTGTTGTGGCATCCGGAAAAGATATTGTAATATTCTAGTATCTTCGTGTATGGAGGTATAAGACAGAGGCCGATGAAAACTACAATATACATGGTCCGGCATGCGGAATCACCCTTTGAGTTTGGTCAAGAGAGAACAAGAGGGCTGTCCGAAGAAGGTTTTATCGCTGCGAAGCGGGTAGCCCAATTTTTCGAGACGATAAAAATCGATCACATTGCTTCAAGTTCCTATACAAGAGCTAAGCAGACCGTCCAGTACATTGCCGAACAGAAGTCTTTAGATATATTCGATTACGAGGGACTCATAGAGCGGCCAATTAAAGGTCTGGACTATAAGGCTTCTTGGGACGTTTTGGAGGAAGCCATCCGAAGATCTTTTGCAGATAAGGATTTTTCCTTAAAGGGCGGCGAGTCTACGCGGAAAGCACAAGAAAGGTCAATCCCCATAATTGAAAGTTTCTTAGAGAAACGGGAAGGGGAAAGCATCGTGATTGGGACACATGGAAATATTATGACGATCATTATGAATTATTATGATACTGCATATGGTTTTGATTTCTGGAAATCTACGTCAAAACCGGACATATATAAGTTGACATTCGACCGAAACCAATTAGAACTAGTAGAAAGAATATGGATCCAGTAAGCGCGCATTCAGTTCGACAGCTTGCAAACAAGTCATACGGTTTAACTTGGAATGGCTGAACGTGATGGTCTATCTTTACTTGCAAGGTCCCAGAAAGACGGTGCAGTTGGAAGTCGAATCGTAGGGGTCGAAAAAGTGGTCCGATAATAAATGCTAGAATTGGTACTTCAAGTCATGCCAAATTATGTATATTATTGTAGGTACTAATTTACATAAGAGGTGTTCCTATGACGATTGAATACAAAATTAACTTTCCGCTTCGTTCCAAAGAGGTCTCGGAAGTGTTTATTAGTTCTGGAATTAAGCGTCCTGTAGATGATCTCGATCGTATTCAAAGAATGATTGATAATGCCGCTATTAACATTTCTGCTTGGGATGGGGACAAAATGGTAGGAATCGCGAGAGCGATTACTGACTTCTCGTATTGTTGTTATTTATCGGACTTAGCGATAAGGAAGGAATATCAAAAGACCGGCATTGGGAAAGAACTGATTAAGTGTTTACGGGAACACTTAGGCGAAGAGGTTTCTTTATTATTGCTCTCTGCACCCGCTGCAATGGAGTATTACCCGCGTATCGGTTTTGAAAAAACAGAGAAAGCATTTCTGATGCCTAGAGTAAAGTAGTGGCATTATGAACCGTAATTCAGGGACGACGAGATAGTACGAAAGGTTAATACAGGGAAATGGCATGAATTGCCGTTGCTCTGTATTTTTTTATGGAACGATTATAACAGAATAGCATCATGATGGAGCAGTATCGGATATTGGAATCCTGTGTCAATACAGATACGATAGAAGAAGAGATCGATTAGATTACTGTTATCCAATGTAGAGTCAGATAGGATTGAACATTTAGTGGATGGCCATTTTCAGCCTTATGAGGCTAGAATCTATTTAAGGGAGGTCGCATCATTGCTGACTAAATTTCCAACAAAGGGATCAAAAGGCGTGCGCTTTGTTTATTATACGGATACTCCTGCTGATAGCGTTGCTCTAGCAGGGACCTTTAATAATTGGAATGACGATAGAAATTACATGAACAGAATGGAAGATGGGACAGGGTGGGAGATTGAGTTGCCTATTCTTAAGGGAAGACATCTCTATAAATTTGTGGTGGATGGGGAAGCGTGGATCGTAGACCCGTTGAATCCGAGTATTTCGGAAGATGGGCAGAATAACTCCGCGATTACGGTAACTGAGAATGGTGATGTCCTGATCCGAACAAATGAGATTTCAAAACATCATCCTGGATATATGTACGAGAACTTTACGGCCCTCTCTAGTCCGGAATGGCTTAAAAAATCGGTCATTTATGAGCTGCATCTTCGTGCGTTCACCGAAAACGGTTTTCGAGGACTGGCTGAGAAATTAAATTATTTTAAAAAAATGGGAATCAATACGTTGTGGCTGATGCCGTTTAACGAAGTGGGACATGAACGCAGGGTAGGGAAATACGGCGACCCCTATGCGGTAAAAGATTTTTATTCGATAGATCCGCAATTCGGAACCAAAGAGGATTTGTCGTTTTTTATGCGCGAAGCACACGCGAATGGAATCAGGGTCGTTTTGGATTGGGTGTTGAACCGCGCCAGCTTTGATCATATTCTGACAGAAACTCATCCGGAATATTTTACGCATAATGAACAAGGTGAAATTTACTATGATGTGCCTCATCGCGAATATTTTGCCGGTCTGGAATTTAGCAGCCGCGACATGAGGAAATATGTCATTGAAGCTATGAAATACTGGATTAGCGAGTTTGATTTTGACGGCATTCGGTTGGACGATTCCGACATTACGCCCTATGATTTTCTCACTGAAATCAAGCGGGCTCTACAGGAAGTCAAAACCGATCTCATCCTGATCTCTCAGTCATACGATGAATACCATCATCTTGAGTCCTGTGATTTGACCTACAACGGGAATCCCCGGATTCTTATTCGTCAGATGATCGATAGAACGATTACACAGACTGATTTTATTACGATATATAATTCTTACAAGTACAGCTTCCCTAAAAATGCTCTGAGGATGAATTGGCTAGAGGACAAAGAACAGTCCAGAATCGGGGAGTATTTGGGTATTGAGCATGCAGAACCTGCCGCTTCGATCTTACTCACGCTCGAAGGCGTTCCCCTCATCATGATGGGACAGGAATTCAATGAGCATACGATGGAAACATGGGCGTCATTATTCGATGAGTATAAGCTCAACTGGGATTCGTTTGATACAGGAATGTTCGAGCACTATAAATTCCTGACCCGTCTTCGAACCAGCCAGCCGGCATTTTGGGCGGGCGAATTAGAGTTCGTACGTAACTCGGAAAACATGGTGTTATCCTTCATCAGGCAGCACGAAGGCGTCAAATTTTTGATTATCGTTAATTTGTCAGAGGATTCTGTGCTCGTTCAGCTTGATCAGGCAGCAGACGAATTTATCAAAGATAGGAGCAATATGCTCTATCGTACCGGAAGGGACGATCTTCACGCCGAGAAAGATGGTTCAGCACTAGGGGTGAATAGCTATGAAACGATCCTATATAAAATGGGTGAATGCATGAAAGAGGAGGGCCTCTAGGATGTACCCGCAATTTGATTTAACTGGCAAGGTTGCCATGATCACAGGAGCTGGCAAAGGGATCGGGTTTCGCAGATCACGCTGTATATTGCGCCTCCAAGGGCGGGGTTAATCAATTGATGAAAGTGCCGGCATTGGAATGGTCTGCTAAGGGTGTCAATGTGAACGCAGTCGGACCAACCTGAGATGGGTGCCCTTATTTTCGCCGTTCGTATGATACGGTCAGCATATCGATGTCCTGCTGAGGCTTGGTACGGGGTCAAAAATATGATATATGTAATATATTGGATTCTATTCGGTTTTCAGAGAAATAAATCGGAAGAATCGCTCTCCAAAACAGGAGGTTACATATGCGTTCTATTCTAAAAGTTATAGAAAAGCTAAAGTTGAACGTCTTGAATGTTGAAGATGTTCCAGAGTCATTCAGCTCTGATGTATATAAACTTACTCTTGCCAGTGGAGAAAATGTTTACGTAAAAATTCCATTTAACAAGGATAAGCTATTCCGTGAATTTCAGATGCTTGAAACATTAAAGAGTATAATACCTGTTCCTAAGGTATTGGACATTTGGTACGGGGATGAAAGTACTACTGGAGCATTGCTTCTTTCAGCAATTCAAGGTATGCCTTGTACAGGGGACATTGATGAGAAACTCTCTTTTCAGATTGGGGTGTATCTTGCGATGCTCCATGAGGTTAAAACTGCTGGGTATGGTTACCATGTAACCGATGGTTTTAAGTTGCTTGACCACAATAATTGGAGATTGCATATCAAAAGTAATTTTGAAAAGTGGAAAGAGCCATGCGAAGAGATTCTCGACTCAAAATTGTATGAAAGATGTATGCTTCACTTTGATCGAGTTTTCTCTGCTTTACCAGATCCTGACGGACCATGCATTGTTCACATGGATTTTAGACCGGGAAATATATTGGTGAACGGTAACGAGGTTGCTGGCATTATTGATTTCGAGAGTGCCCGTGGTGGATCGTCGGAAATAGATTTTACAAAAGTAAATCGGTATATTTGGGAAGTCCATCCGAGAACAAAGATACCGTTCATTGAAGGTTATCAATCGATTCGACCTATGTTGGCTCTGGAAAGCGTGCTGCCATTTTATGATATTTACGATGCTTTCAGCGCAATTGTTTGGTGTAAAAACAGAGGAATTGAAAAAAATCAAACGTTCCTTCAGGAAAATATTATTACTTTAAGGAATTCGGTGGGTTATTGAGCATAGTTGTGACCAACCATCAGAGGCGCATACTTTGTTTACCAATTAAACAAAGCGTGATACGATGGGGATGAAGCTGTCACTCTTACCAATGAGGAGATCCGAATAATGAAAAAACAAGGTTTCAATCCTTATCTCCCTTCGTGGGAATACATTCCCGATGGAGAGCCGCATGTCTATCATGACCGTGTGTATGTCTACGGCTCACATGACCGGTTCAATGGGCATGTCTTCTGTCTGAACGACTATGTCTGCTGGTCGGCACCTGTGGATGACTTGGCAGACTGGCGGTATGAGGGCGTTATTTATCGGATAACGGACGATCCGCTCAATCCCGATGGCCGGATGTGCCTCTATGCGCCAGACGTTACACAGGGTTCCGATGGCCGTTATTATTTGTACTACGTACTGGACAAGGTCTCCGTCGTGTCTGTCGCAGTTTGCGATACGCCGGCCGGCAAATTCGAGTTTTACGGTTATGTGCAGTATTCCGACGGCACGCGTCTTGGCGAACGGGAAGGCGATCAACACCAGTTCGACCCGGCCGTCCTGACGGAGGGCGACCGAACGTACCTGTACACCGGATTTTGCGCCGTCGGCGACAAGACCCGCATGGGTCCTATGGCAACGGTGCTCGGTCCCGATATGCTTACCATTCTGGAAGAGCCTGTTTTCATCGCTCCAAGTGAACCGTACAGTCAGGGCAGCGGGTACGAGGGGCATGAGTTTTTCGAGGCGTCTTCCATTCGTAAAATAGGCGATACATACTATTTCATCTACTCATCGGTAGTCATGCATGAATTGTGTTATGCTACGAGTCAGCATCCGATTCAGGGCTTCGTCTACCAAGGCGTCATTGTCAGCAATAACGATCTCCATATTGATACCTACAAACCGTCGAACAAGCCGATGTATTACGGCGGCAACAACCATGGAGGCATCGTGGAGATTCTCGGGAAATGGTACATTTTCTATCACCGGCATACCCATGGTACGAGCTTTTGCAGGCAAGGCTGCATCGAACCGATTGAATTCCGGGCGGACGGGACGATTCCTCAAGTCGAGATGACTTCTTGCGGGTCTAATGGGGGGCCGCTGATCGGCCGCGGGGAATACCCGGCCTATTTGGCCTGTAATCTATTCTGCCAGGACGAAGAGTTATACACGGGCACACATGGGGCTTGGATGGACGGTCGGTTCCCGAAGATTACCCAGGACGGTAAGGACGGCGATGAAGAAATCGGGTACGTTGCCAACATGCGGGACTCCGCGACGGCAGGGTTCAAATATTTTGATTGCCAGGGTATCCGTCAGGTCAAAATCAAAGTTCGCGGCTACTGCCGCGGCTATTTTGCCGTGAAGACGGCGTGGGACGGACCGGAGCTCGGCAGAATTTCAGTTGACTTTACGAACGTATGGACCGAATATTCGGCGGATATCGTCATACCAGATGGCAAGCAAGCTTTATATTTCACTTATGCGGGCATGGGTAATGCAAGCCTGGCTTCATTTACATTAAATTAACGATTGTTTATTCAGAAGCTTCGCGGGTTCGTCATACTAGATCTTATGGTTTGACTAAACTAATAGAATCAACGAAGGAGCATGCTGCGGCAGCTCCTTTTTTATTTTTCGTCGATAGACCCGATAAGGTGAACTGTATCACAAGTGAGGCGGAAATTTCTTGCTCACCTGCTTACGGAGAGAGGATTTTTGCATCAGTAAACACCAATTGATGAGAAGTCCAATAAATACTGCAGAAGCTCCCCAATAAATGAGGATATATCCCGCTTGCTGCAAAGCCCAGAATGCTACAATAGGACCAATCGCTGCGCCTAAATCAAGAGTAATCGAATAGGCAGTCATTATGTTCCTTTCTTGTCCCGAATAAATAGTTGCTATTGAGGCAGCAATTGAATCCATTAAAGTACTCATACAAGTGGATGTTATTAAAATGCCGATCGTGACAAATATCCATATGAATGTTGGCACAGGCAGCGGAAACAAAAAGAACAAGATGCCAGCGAAGCTTAAAACAGCGATAACTAAGGATGCCGTACTGAATTTTTGGTCCGATAACTTGCCTATAAACGGCGATAGAAGAGGACCCCATCCCCACCGTAAAGCTTGAAGACCTCCTGCAAGGAATGCCGCGCTAAAAGAAAAACCTAGAAAGAAGAAGGAAGTAGATCGGCTCTGTGTAAAATTACTGAGTGTAGACGTAAATATTCCCTCATACATCATGGCTGACCCTAATGCAGTCACTAACAGCCCTATAATCTTTTTTGCTCTAAACAAAACAAAGATCGAGGCGACTCTTAACAGGGGTACGTTCAATGTTTGGGTAAGAGCCTTATCTTTGGGAAGATAGACATGAATATTCATTAGTAAAAAGGGACTTATGCAAATCGATAACGCTGTAAAGAGAAAGGATACGGGAAGAAGGCCGTATAAATCAGCCATGCTTCCTCCTAGTATCATTCCGAAGAGACTGCCTAACCGATAGTTACCATTATAAACGCCGAACAATCGGCCTCGATTGTCATCCGTTTGCAGTTCCAGAATGGCATAGTAAGCTCCGAGTCTCAATAAGGACCAAGCTAGTCCCCACAAACACCGTAGAATGACCCAAAGATGAAAGTTGTTCGCAAGACCGTAACCAGCGGTTGTAAATGTCGCTAGAACCACAGCCAATACGAGTCCCTGTCGTAAGCTGATATAGCGATACATCCAACTCACGAAAGGATTTAAGGGTAATCGGACCAATCGATTAATGGAGAGTATAAATCCAACTCCCACGAGAGAATCGAGTCCAGCTTCCTTCCAATGCAGCGGAAGAACGATATAAAGCATCGAATCTCCCATTAAACAAAGGGCAGTAATCCAACTCATTCTTAGAACCTGCTTCTTGTTGTAATTGTCCATTAATGTAATGAGAGCCGCTTTGTTAGCTGGACTGATATATCCCTAAACGATGGCGGGTGTACAGGCTGATCTTTCATAAGTACGCCTCCTTCAAGACGAAGCCACGTTTCAAAATCTCTGTTGGCTTCATACAGCTTAATGACTCGAGCGCCACGTGGAAAATCTTCTTTGCCATAAGTATTAAAGCCTGTAGCTCGACCATAGCATAGTCGAATCCCGTGCAAATTTCCCCAGAAATCATTGACATGGTCATGTCCTACAAAGACCCCGGTTACGTCGCCTCTCTCCAAGAAGGCATTAAATAATCCCGAATTTATTTTCGGACACCCCACACCTTCGTAGTTATATCCGAAAGAAGTGTGAAAATCCCATAGATCGTTAAACTCCGGTAGAGGGATGTGGAAAAATGAAAGCGAGGGGATCGGCCTGTTTTCGTTCTTAGCTTCAAGGTGTAAAGATTCTTGGATATACCAATCGATTTGATCCCGTCTTATCCAAGCGGATCCTCCTATTTGTTTAGGAGCATAGCTTCCTGAATCAAAGAGAAATAATGCAGTTTTAATCCGATCAATATCTGTGGAACTTTGAATTGTCAGGAAGTAATTCCCAATGCCTCCGATATAAGCCGGACCTTGTTGAGCTAAGCAGGCGGGAAGCTCTTTGGAGATGGCCATGATTTCATCGCGTGTTATGCCTTCTTCTGCATCATGGTTTCCGAAAACGAATGCCCACGGTATATTTCGAGCAGTTACAGCGGAAACAGCATGAATAAATGCGGTTTTGGGATCATCGGCAAGCTCGCTATGAATCATATCTCCCGTAAAGATAACAAGATCGGGCGTCTCATGATCAAGAATATTATTCATTAGATCAAGGCTGCATAAATCGGCAGGATTATTGTTTTGCCAATGGATGTCAGTGAACTGCACGATCTTGAATGTTCCGTCTTTATGAAATTGCAAAGGTTTCATCTTCAACACTCCTGCTTAATGGTTTGACGAAACGATAACCGGTAATGGTATAACCTAATTCCAGATAAAATTGATGCGCCTCGTCTTTTCGACCGAAACCGCTGATTAAATAGGTGCCTTTGCATCTGAGCTCCTTGGCTTTCTGTTCAGCGAAGGCCATTAATTCTCTACCGATCCCATTGCGTTTCGCTTGCGATTTGACAACGATAATACATACTTCACCATACCGGCTTACTTCCCGGATATTTTCGCGTATTTGGAAAACGAGTGTGCCTAGTACTTCGGATTCCTGTTCAAGTACGTAAATCGTCCCGTTCATGCTTTCTTTGATCGTTTGTAAGCGATCCAGCATGTCTGGGATCGATATACACTCTCCGCTTAACTCATACATAAGTTCGCAGAGAGAGGAGACATCGGATTCTTCTGCTTCCCTAATCACGGAATAATGACACACGATGGTTACCTCCAATCAGCATTTTGACTATGTCTGATCCTTGTCTCATGCTTACAAAATAATACAACGCGCCAGAAAGAACTAATATATAATAATACGTAATTGATAAGTTAAACTAATGAATTTCAAGGTGGGGGCGACTATGAACCTGCATGCGCTGAAAGTATTCTATTATGTAGCCCGGAACGGCAATGTCACCAAAGCGTCGGAAGAGCTGCGCATTAGTCAACCGGCAGTAACCCAGCATGTCAGAAACCTGGAGAAAGAATTGGGAATAAAGCTTGTGAAGCCGGAAGGGAGAGGTATCAGCCTAACTTACGCCGGGAATGAGCTTTATAGCTTATCCGGAAAATTATTCGCAGTGGAGCATGAAATTGAGATTAGGATGAATGATATAGCAGTAGGGAAATTGGGAGAGTTGACCATTTCGGCCACTTATCTGCCTGCAACGATTCTGCTTCCTAAATATATTGCAATGTTCAAAGCCAAGAATGAAGATGTAAAGATTAATGTCGTGACCGGAAATAGTAAGGAAGCTTTTGCGTTGTTGAATAGTCATAAAGCTGATGTGGCAATCATTGGGGGCGGCTGGGAGCTGCCGAATATTCATTGGGAGCACCTGTTTGATGATGAGCTATGGTTTGTTGTTCCTCCCCATCACCCACTTGCGAACCGTGAAGTTTCTTTGCACGAAATGATGGAAGAAACTTTCGTCATTAGAGAGGATGGAAGTTCAACAAGAGAAAGATTCCTCTCCATGTGTCGCACATTTAATGTAAGACAGCCGAAAATCGGTATGCAATTTAACGGACTATACGAAACAATCAAGGCTGTTAGCGCAGGATATGGAGCTAATCTAATATCGGCAATGGTTGTTAGGGAGTTTGTTGATCGGGGGGAAGTTGCCAGAGTTTTTGTTCAAAATATAGATCTGAGAAGACCAATCGCGATGTGTACGGTTGAGAATAACTTGTTGTCTCCTGTTGCTAGAGAGTTCGTTCAGTTGATTCGTGATAAGCTACGGGTTGAGTAATTGGATTTTGTGAAATGATGGAATTCGACGTTAGGATAAGGTAAACCATATCACAAATAGTGGTAAACAAACTGGAGCTTAATCTCGATGCATACAGTGAAGGCACCATCAACACGGGAATTAGATTTTTTAACCACCCACTCCATAGTGTTGCCCCTGTATTTACAAGATGGACAACGCCAAAAAAAAGTGAGGTCACAGCGAGTGCGAGCCAGTGTCCAGCCAATTTATTAATGGTTTGAAACATAAGCCCGCGAAAAATAAGCTCCTCAACGATGGCTGCACCTAAAGCTGAGCTAATGGAAGATGCCAGAATGGAACCTCCGGAGCACTGGCCCATTGAAAGAAGTAGCCTCCCGCAGCAGCAATAATTAAAGTGGACACTAAGATAAAGAGTGCGGGATGGAATACCGAATTCACATAATAAGAGCCGCCTAGCAATAGCTCCATTATGCAAAACCAGGCTTTGTTCATCCGCTGCCCAGGGAACCAGAATATCATGGGGACGATAAACGCCGCCAGCAACCAGATGACGTATAACCGTTCGTGGTTTGAAGACATGCCTTCAGCGAAAAGCCGGGACAAAAGCAAAATATAATGGTACGAACGAAGAGCGAATATGCCCCAATCCATGAAAGATAGTATTTTTTTCATACTGGCCACTTTCCTAATAAAATAAATCAGCGTTAACACACTCTATCATACGAAAAAATTCGTCATCAGAGTGTGATCAGCGGCCGCGGCGGCCAAGATACAACAGCGATAGCACGCCGCCGGCGAGCAGTACGGCCGAAGCAACAATCAGTGCGGTATGCAGGCCGTTGACGAACGATTCGCTAGAGTTGGCAATCGTGCCTAGAAGAGCAACGCCGAGTACGGCTCCAAGTTGCCGACTGGAGTTAAGCGCGCCTGAGGCGATGCCGGCTCGCTCTTTGGGAACGGAAGAGACGACAGCTGCGATCAGCGACGGAATGGTGAAGGAAACGCCGAAGCCGGCCAGAAGCTGCGCGATCAAGGCAATGACATACGAACTGTTCGCTTTCGCCCAAAGCAGAACCAGCGAGCCTGCGGTCAGAAGCGCAAAGCCGATTACCGCCGGCACTTTGGGGCCAATCCGGCCTACGAGCCTCCCAGTAAGTATCGGATTGAAGGTCGGTGGAAGCATGAACGGCAGAAACGCAAGACCAGCGGCGAACGCGGAATAGCCGAGTGTTTGCTGGAAGTAAAGCGACAGCAGAAACAACAGGCCGGAAAAGGCGAAATTAACGGCTAACCCGGCTGCCAGCCCTGTAGAGAAATTGGAGACGCGGAACAGATCGAGCGGCAGCATCGGTGACTTGCCGATTGTTTCGAACAGTACGAACAGCACCGCACACACCGCCGCAACGATAAAAGCGGCTGTGACCTGCGGAGCGGACCAACCGACCGCACCGCCTTGTACCAAGCCGAAAGTGAGCGAGCCAACGGCGACGGTGGCGGTTAGTTGTCCGCCTGTGTCGAAGCTCCTTTCAGGACGGCGAGACGTCTCATTCGTTCCCGCTGCGGTAATGGCGATACTTACGAGTGCAATGGGTATATTCAGCAGGAAAATACTGCGCCAGCCAAACGAATCTACGAGTACACCTCCGATGACGGGGCCGGCCGCCATTGCAATACCGGATAATGAAGCCCAGACGCCGAGCGCGCGAGCGCGGGAGGCCGGGTTCGGGTATGAATGAGTGAACAAGGCCATTGAAGCTGGCAATAACGCTGCGCCACCCACTCCGAGCAATGCCCTAGCGGCGATTAGCATGGCCAGCGAAGAGGCAGCAGCAGATAGAACAGAAGCACCGAGAAAGACGGTAAGGCCCACGATGAACAGCCGTTTGGCACCGAATCGGTCGGCCAGCGAGCCTGCCGCCAGCAGCAAGCAGGCGTATACGATTGTGTAAGCGTTGGAAGCCCATTGCATGCCTGCGAATCCACCGCCCAAATCGTGTCTAATTGCCGGGAGAGCCACGTTCAAGACGGTCATGTCGAGCAGAACGATAAAATAGCCAAGGGAAAGTCCAATCAACAGGAGAGTATGCGCTGCAGGCTTCGGCGCATAAGCTTGTGAAAGGGAAGATTGATTCAAGTGACGGCACCCCATTTTCCAAAATATGATTTCTAAACGTTCCATAGTGTACAATGGGAAAAAGCAGCTAACGAGAAGAGAGTTTATCCTGGGACAGAAACTCATAGGATAGGAGGGCGCTCAAATGGAACAAACGAAGTACGATCGCCATCTGGAGCTAGCCCAGTTTTTGCGCAGTCGCCGCGAACGCCTTGCTCCGGAGCACGTCGGCTTGCCGGAAGGCGGACGACGGCGCACGCCAGGGCTGCGCCGTGAAGAGGTCGCCTCTTTGGCCGGTGTCAGTATCGATTGGTATACGAGATTAGAACAGGGAAGAGACATCCAAGTATCCACACAGGTGCTGGACAGCATAGCGCGAGCGTTGCGGCTGAGCGTCAATGACCGTAGACATTTGTTTCATCTGGCGCTTAAGCAAGAGCCGCTTGAGTCACAATTGCCGCGGCCAGCCGTGTCTCCGGCGTTGCAGCGTTTCCTCGACATGCAGGAGGCAGCCCCCGCATTTGTCGTCGATCCCACAATTACGGTGATAGCCTGGAACAAGGCGGCATCTGTCATTTACGGCGATTATGCCGCGATGTCGGAGTTGGAGCGGAATTCGGTATGGCGCACGTTTATGTCTCCATACATGCGCGAGCTGCTTGGGGAAGGCTGGGAGGAGCATGCCAAACGGCAGCTGGCCCGTTTCCGTGCCGGGTACGGCCGGTTCATAGGCGATCCGTGGTGGACGGAGCGGATTGAAGAATTGACCCGGACCAGCCCAGAGTTTCGGCAGTGGTGGCCGGATCGGGACGTGCTTTACTCGCCGGAAGGGAAGAAGCTTATCTACCACCCGGCGGCGGGCAATCTGGCCTTTGAGAATGTGTCATTTCAAGTGAGTGAGAATCCGAATCTGCAAATTAAAGTGAGTACGCCTTTGGCTGATTACGACACGGCAAGCAAGATTCGCCGGATGATCGCGGAGCATGATTCGCCACAATAGAAGTTCAATACAGAGCACAGCGCGATGGACGCCGTTGCTCTTATTTTTTTTAAATTGATAGGCCGCTTTGCCTAATACAGGAAGAACGACCTATTCACACAACGGGATTTGACAATTTATTATGAAATTAGATTCAAAGTCACAAAAACCAAGTGAAAAGGGCAAATCGTGAGAAATCATGAGACGCAAAGCCAAGGGCCTGACCCGCTTTCGAGCGGAAGGCAGCCGGTTGCCACAAGGAGTCATAGCGATTCTACTATGAACCTTGCCGAGGTTTATTTTTTTTGCTCAAATTCCATTCGGAAGAAGAAAGGTAGGGTTCTTATGAAAAAACGCATATCCAAAAGTTTTTCTCTCTTGGTTTCGCTGCTCCTATTGACGCAGGTTTTGTTGCTTCCTGTCGGAAGCGTGTTCGCGGCTGAGACAGACAACGCGATACTGCCTCCAAGCAATCTTAGTTATCAATCTGTGACACCGACTGACATCAAGCTAACATGGAGCGCAGTATTTGGTGCAACCGGGTATACGGTATACGAGATCACGGATGGTCAGCTTATCGCCCGCGGCACGCCAAGCACGAACTCTTTCACGATCAATAGTTTGCCGGAAGGGCAGTATACGTACGTGGTATCCACCTTAAGTCCGAATGGCGAGTCAGGACCGTGCGCGCCGATTACGGTGAATATCGCTTATCCGGTCATGGCGGCGCCGGCATTGACAAATTCGGTCATTAACGGCAATGACATCGTATTGAGCTGGACAGCCTCCCAGTATGCTCAGAACTACAATCTATATCAAGTCCAACCTGACGGACAGAAGACGCTTATCAAAACGCAAACGGCTCGTACATATACAGTTACTAACGCGCCTGAGGGAAATTATACTTATTCAGTATCGGCATCGAATTCGGTATTTGGGGAATCGCCTCTTTCCAACCCTGTTGAAGTTAACATAGTAATTCCGACAATGGCAGCACCCGGTAACGCCACATTTACGGTTTCGAACGCTACCAACGTTACCTTGAAATGGAATGCTGTAAGCTATGCTGCAAACTATAGAGTCTATCAGATTGTTGACGGGCAGAAGGTGCTGAAAAGCACAGTGACCGGCACAACCGTTACTTATACGAACCAGCCTGCCGGTGAAAATATCTTTGAGATCTATTCCTACAGCGATCGGTTTGGGGAATCGCCCGAAGGCAGCCAACTAACGGTGACTATTGGTTCTGTTACTATGACTGCGCCGGAGAATCTAACTTACAAGGTGCAGAACGCCAATGACATTGTCCTGACTTGGAGCCCGGTTACGTATGCGAACAGCTACAAAATTTATCAAGTCATCGATGGCCAAAGTGTGTTGAAAAGCACGGTAACCGGCACAGCCGTTACCTATGCGAACCAGCCTGCAGGCGATTATATTTACGAGGTGCGCTCTTACAGCGACCGGTTCGGCGAATCGTCGGAAGGAGCTCAAGCAAATTTAACTTTGGAAGCTGTAACCTTAGCGCCTCCCGCTAATCTTGCCTACAAGCTGCAAAACGCCAACGATGTCGTTCTGACCTGGACGGCCGCTGCTAATGCAAACAGTTATAAAATTTATCAAGTCATCAACGGTCAGAAAGTATTGAAAAGCACGGTAACCGGCACCACCGCAACCTACACCAACCAGCCAGCAGGTGAATACATCTACGAGGTGCATTCCGTTAGCAGCCGTTTCGGTGAATCAATAGAAGGCAGCCAGGTGTCTTTCCCTCTGGTTCACCCTACGATGGAGCCGCCGGCCAATCTGGTGCAAACGATTAAAAACGCGACGGACTTCTCCCTTGCCTGGGATGCCTCCGCTTATGCGACAAGTTATAAAGTTTATCAGATCGTGAACGGTCAGAAAGTTCTTAAAAGCACAGTAACCGGTTTGACTGTAGCGTACACGGGCATGTCGCCGGGTGAATACACCTATGAAGTCCATTCCGTATCAACTCGATTCGGAGAGTCGGCGCAAGGGACTTTGCTGACGATGACGCTCAACGGGCAGACGATGCAAGCTCCGGCAAATCCGACGTACAGCATCGCAAACGGCAATGACATCACTTTAAAGTGGACAGCCGTGCCATATGCAACGAGTTACAAAATCTATCAACTAGTCGACGGACAAAAGGTATTAAAAAGTACGGCAACCGGCACTGCCGTGACCTATACAAACCAGCCGGAAGGCCAATACAATTACGAGATTCACTCCGTTTCGTCTATTTTGGGCGAGTCGCCGGAAGGCGCAGAAATCAATTTTGCGCTTGATTTTCCGACAGTGGCCGCACCGGGCAATTTTGCTTACAGAATTCAAAACGGAAACGATATCGTCCTGACTTGGACCGCTGTCACTTACGCCAATTCCTATCGAGTGTATGAATTGGTTGACGGTCAGAAGGTTCTGATGAGCTCGGTTACGACGCTTAGCTCGACACAAACGAACGTAAAATCCGGCGAGCACACTTATATCGTGAATGCCGTGAGCAACCGCTTCGGAGAATCGACGGAAGGCAGCCAGTTGACCTTAACGCTTGACAATACGGATATGCAGCCGCCTGCTAATTTCACGAAAAGCGTTGCCAACGGCAATGACCTGACCTTGAAATGGAATGCAGTTGCTTATGCAACGGCATACAAGCTGTATCAACTTGTTGACGGACAGGAAGTGCTGGTGAAAACACAGACCGGGACGACGGTAACGTTCACCAATATGCCTGAAGGCGATTACAGCTATGTAGTAAGATCCTACAGCGATCGTTTTGGCGAATCCGCGGGAAGCGAGCTTTCGTTTACTCTTGTATTCCCGATTATGCAGACGCCAGGCGGCTTTATAAAGACCATTTCGAACGGCAATGATATTACCTTGAAGTGGAATGCCGTCGCCTACGATACGGCTTATAACCTGTATCAAGTTGTTGACGGAGAGGAAGTGCTAGTGAAAACGCAGGCCGGGACGACGGTCACATTCACCAATCTGCCAGAAGGCGATTATAGCTATGTGGTGAGATCCTACAGCAATCGTTTCGGCGAATCGCCGGAAGGCGCCGAGCTCCAATTTACGTTGGACTGGCCGGTCATGCAGGCGCCGGGCAACTTGACGAAAACCGTTGCGAACGGGAACGACATTACGTTGAAATGGAATGCCGCAACCTATGCGACGGCCTATCGGGTCTATCAAGTAGTAGACGGGCAGAAAGTGTTGAAAAGCACGGTAACCGGCACGACCGCGACATACGTCAACATGCCGGCCGGCGACTACGGTTACGTGGTTCATTCGTACAGCAGCCGCTTTGGCGAATCTCCGATCGGAGCCGCCGCCGACTTTGAACTGGTATGGCCTGTCGTTCAGCCTCCTGTCGTGACAGGGACTGTATTTAACGCCAACAATATTACGCTGACTTGGCCATCGGTTGCTTGGGCCAATGAATATCGCGTATATGATGTTACGAGCGGAAACAGACAGCTGATTTATACAGGTACGGCTCTAAGCTTCAAAGTGTACAACTTGTCGGAAAAAGTACATTCATTCGAAGTAACGGCTTATAGCACGCGTTTTGGCGAATCGGCATCTTCGAATCGGGTGACCGAGAATATTGTATTCCCGATTATGGAGCCTCCGGTTGCCGCGATTAAGTTGTTAAGCGATACGAGCGCCCGGATTTCCTGGAATTTCGTCACCTATGCCAACGGGTATAATGTCTACGAAATAGTCGACGGGCAGCCGGTATTGCTGGCGGAGAATGTAAATAATTTGTCTTTCACGGTTTCGGATCTGTCCTATAGCGACCATGAATATTATGTTTCTTCTTACAGCAATTCGTTCGGCGAATCGAGTCCTTCCAATATCGTTATCGCCAAGCTGATTGTCGATACGGAAGCTCCGGTGACCATCGCGGAGAACACGCTGGCTGGTTGGACCAATCTAAGTCAGATCGTTACGTTGTCGGCAACGGATAACGAGACGGGAGTCGCAGGTACGTTCTATTCCTTGAACGGCGGAGAATATGCAGCGGGTACTTCCGTTGCGGTCGACCAAGAAGGCGTGAACAAGGTCTCGTTCTACTCGGTGGATAAAGTCGGCAACAAGGAAACGGCCCATACGATCGAGGTTAAGATCGATAAAACCGCACCGGTGACGACTTCGATTGCTCTTGAAGGTTGGAACCAGAATGAAGCGACTGTAAAGTTGACTGCAACAGACACACTTAGCGGGACAGCTAAAACATACTACGCCATCGATGCTTCCGATTACCGGGAAGGCAGCACGATCACAGTAAGCAGCGACGGCGTTCATCAAATCCGATTCTACTCGATGGATCAAGCGGGCAATAAAGAAGCCGAGCACACGATCGAAGTGAAAGTCGACGGCACGGCGCCGGTGACCGCTTCCAACGTTCCATCGACATGGTCGAAAGAGGATGTCGCCGTTACATTAACTGCAACGGATGCGCAAAGCGGCGTAGCGAAGACGTACTACTCGGTTGACGGAGCGCCTTATATAGAGGGCGCATCGTTCACGGTCCGCAATGAAGGCATCCACCAAATTGCATTTTACTCGGTGGATAAGGAGGGCAACATCGAAACGGTAAATACGGCCGTCGTCAAAATCGACAAGTCCGCGCCAGTCGTTACGATGGATCTCAATGAAGAGGTGAAGGCAGGAACGGCGCTGAAATTGACTTACACGGCGACCGATAAGCTTTCGGGAGTAGCCTACGAGAAAATGACCGTCTTGGGACCGGATTCGACGACGGAAACGACAGTCGCGAACGGCGGCGAATGGGTCGCGAATAAACCGGGAATCTACACCGTCACTGTCACCGTTACCGATGCTGCGGGCCATACCACGACCTTGAAAAAGCAGTTTGCGGTATTCCTGCAGGCTTCCATTACGGTAACTCCGATTGTCATCAAAGGCAATAAAGGAGTGTTCACCGTTCGTGTAGACTTGCCGAATGGGTATGACACTCAGGGCTTCGATCTGGATAGCGCTACGCTAAACGGCGTGAAAGCACTCAATAGTAATAATGGCTATTACAATCAGGCGAAGCTGGGCCAATTTAAGTTTGAGCGTTCCGACTTCAATTGGACGGGCTCCGAGGTTACGCTGCATTTCCGCGGATATGTCAACGGCATTCTGGTAGTCGGACAAACAACCGTCAAAATCCAAAAATAAAAAAAATAAAGATCCCTTCGAGCACCTTTGAAGGGATCTTTATTTTTTAGTGAAAAATGATTCTAAAATATGGTATTTTTAATTGCTGAGAGAAATGAACCCAAAAATGCAGTTGTTGGTCTTATATACGCAATCACAATTCAAGGATGGGGGGTGTAAGGGTTGAAAACGGACAGAGAGCTCTTCGAGGCATACCGGTTAGATGTGTACCGTCTTTGCTTCTATATGTTGCACGATAAGAATGATGCGGAAGATGTGTGCCAGGACGTTTTTATAACGGCATTACAAAGCGATCGGAGCGGGATATCGCAAGAAAAATCGTGGCTCTTGAAAATTGCAATGAACCGGTGCAAAACCTTTTTGGATCGACGAAACAGAGGTGCGCGAAAAGAAAAGCTTTCTTTTCTTAAATTTCGTCCCCGGTTCTCTGAAAGTACCGAAGAAATTATTGAGAGAAAAATACACATGACGGAGGTAGTTCAGTTACTAGAAAACTTACCGATCAAAATCAGGTGCGTCATGGTTCTTCGATTCGTCAATGACTTATCCTTGCAAGACATAGCCCAGGCGCTGAATATTCCGGTAGGAACGGTTAAATCACGTTTAAACAAAGGGATTTCATCGCTGAAGAAAGATACGGATTCGGCAACCTATTTTCAAGAGAAGGAGAGTCAAATGATATGAATAAATCCTTGGAGGAACAAATGAAACGCAAGGTAATCAGCGATCGTATCGATACGCCCGATTTCGAGGCCATGTGGAGCCGAATTCAACTGCAACTCACTGCTAACGCAGAGAAAAAGCCAGACAAACGTAATCTTTACGGGGCAACAATGCGTAAGAAAAAATTTATTACGGCCGCCGTTGCATGTTCATTCCTTATTGCGGTGCCTGTTATGGCTAGCATGAACTTGAACTGGGAACAGCTCTGGCGAGGCGAAAGCACGATGAATGCTTTGACGGTCGGATTGGGGGAACGGCTTAATCTTACGGCTACAAGTAATCATGCTTCCCTTACCTTAAAGGGGGTTGTTACGGATGATCAATTGATGAATGTTCCTTTTCAACTTGAAATGAAAAACGTTCCTGCCTATGATTTTATCGATTTCGGACAAGTGAAACTGACCGACGAAAGCGGAGTCGCTTATCACGTTGACACGCAGCTGGAAAGGGCGGCAGAAAACGATCAAATGATCGGCATACTGCGTACGGAAAATCAGTTGAAAGATCGTTCGTTGGACTATAAGCTCCATGTTCAAGATCTCGTTTTCTATAATTACAATTTTATTAAAGTAACGGCGAATCCGGCCGACATCGAAAAGAAAAGCTTTAGCCTTTCCGATCCCGAGTATTCTCGGTTAGCCGTTACTTCACTCATTCGAGAAGGCAGTGCTCTTACCATCCGTTACGAATTAGATGCCACGGATTCGTCCTTAACAAACGGTCCGCATTTGGTATTTGCTAACGATGGCACGACATTGAAGTCGAAATATTCAGCTGTTTTATCGTCTTCAGAAGATGGCCGAGCGGTGCTTCAAGAAACCTTTGAAATCTCGGACGAACAATTAAGCAAATCTACCTTGGGATTGTCGTATCTGGCTGAAGCGGAAAGACGGATCGGGACGTGGGATTTCGCTTTTGAAGCGGACGGGAAAAAAGCGAGTCAAGCCATTTATCGTAAAGACTTAGATCCATCTGTAGTAACGAATGATTCGGTAATGGCTTTCAAAGAGCTTGTTATAACGCCGTTGGAAATTCGTTTGACGTATGATGATAAGTCAAGTGGCAATTTTAATTTCCCGACGATCCGGTACGATAAAGCCGTCTTGCATATCAATGGGCAAGATATCGAGGGCGGCGGTTGGCTCGAGGATGACGGAAGCGGCGGGTACCTGAGTTTTGAATCCCCCGAATGGTATAAGGACTGGTCGAACGTGCCGATGAGCTTGACACTGTCAGAACCGAGAATTCAAGACAAGGCGCCGGCTGATCAGTTGCTGCAGCTAACATCGCCTAATTCCGCTGCTCAGCAGGTTAGCACAGAGCTTCAAGGCTTCCCTGTCACTTTTACCTATTATATGGAGGGTCAGGATCTGATTGTTGAATCATCATCGCCGGATACGAATTTCCGCGGCATTACCCAGTCGTATCTCGTGTCTGGAGAAGAACATATATTATCTGAAATGAACCCGAAACCGCCTGGCGGAAACGGAACAAACAAAACAATCGAACGGTATCAGGATGTGCCGGAGGGGGATCTCTTGTTGAGTCCATTCCTCTATGTTTGGACCGATCCGCTTAGAAAGGCAGAAATTCGTATTTCGGAGTAAGACGGTTGAGAGCTGAGCTTGAGCTTGAGGATATGGGGAACATGCGGCGGATGGAGTTCGCGGTATCAGATCCAGACGGTTTTGTCCTTGTATTTGGCGGCAGCAACTAACGAGAGTAAGAAGGAATGAATGGAAAACTATAGAATAATGATAGAAAGCATAATGAATGAAGTTAATTGTTAAAGCACGAAAGGGAGGTCGCAGAATGAGTCCAAAAATCGCAAATGGAAAGCTCCATGCAAAGTCTATATTATGACTATGGCGGTTGATTGCATGGAGCATAATAGTAACCGCTAGCTTTCGAATAGTATAGATTTTGCTGCCTTAAAATTCATTTTTATTTTAAGGAGTAGATCTATTTTGAACTATACAAGTGCTGAAGCTGTACTTCCAGAAGACCTGTTAAAGGAAATACAGAAGTATGTGCAAGGTCGAATGATATACATCCCCAACTCAGAAGGCTCGCGTAAAAAGTGGGGAGAAAAGTCGGGGAACAGAGCCTATTTGATCGTTAGAAACGGCCAAATCCGCCAACATTTCGATGAGGGATTGTCGATTGAACAGCTGTCACAATTGTTCAGTCTCTCGCCTGATAGCATCAAAAAAATCGTTTATTCAAAAAAGTGATAGCTCATAAGGCTTGTCGGACTTTTCCGGCAAGCCTTTTTATGTATAAAACGAGTAGTATTTATTTGTTATATATCATAATCAGAATTGAATTTTATAATTAAAGACATTGGATGTAGGATTACAATCCAGACAGCGAAAGTAGGTGCTCAATATGGAAAATGTTTTTGGCTTGCCAAATTGGAATAGCGAGGAAGCAACGATATTGGAGTTACAGGATGCATTCGACAAGGGAGAAGTTACATCGCGGGAGCTAGTGATGTATTACATGTATCGCATTGCTGTGTTCGACCAGGGAGGCCCTGTGATCAATTCGATCATGGAAATGAATCCGGATGCGATATTTATTGCGGAAGCATTAGATCAAGAAAGAAAAGTTACGGGAGCAAGAAGCCGTCTTCATGGTGTGCCTGTACTATTGAAGGGGAATATCGAAACAAAAGATAAAATGCGTACAAGTGCAGGAGCCTTAGCTCTGGAACACCATGTAAGCTCAAGGGATGCTTTCCTGGTCCAACAGCTAAGGAATGCAGGGGCTATTATTCTAGGAAAAACGAATTTAACCGAATGGGCCAATGGAATGTCGTCATCCATGTGGGCCGGATATAGTTCGATCGGGGGACAAACTAAAAATCCATATGGGGATCATTTTCCCGGTGGATCCAGTACGGGATCTGGCGCATCCGTAGCTGCGAATTTTACTGCTGTCGCAGTGGGGACGGAGACCTCTGCCTCTATTTTAAGCCCCGCGGTGCAGAATGCTATAGTTGGCATTAAGCCAACCGTAGGTTTGATCAGCCGTTCAGGAATTATTCCGTGGAGCTATTCCCAGGATACAGCTGGACCTATGGCAAAGACTGTGACAGATGCAGCTATCTTATTAAGCGCTCTTGCAGGAAAAGATAAGGATGACCCTGCTACGTGGAAGAATGCGCATTCTGATTTGGACTACACCGCATTTTTAGATGCAGATGGGTTATGTAAGGCAACTATAGGTGTTTTCAGAAGCGCTCCTCCAGAGAAATACTGTGATATCGGCGAATATGATGAAAAATTATTTAACGAAGCTGTGGACGTACTTAAAGCATCAGGAGCCAACGTAATCGAAAATATTGAAATCCCCTCGTTCAATAGAGAATGGGAATACAACAAAGTGAATTATGAATTTGCCCATTCCGTCGAACATTATTTGCAAAGTCTTCCCGCACATCTTCCTGTCCATAATCTGAATGAATTGATCCAATGGAATGAGCAGCATGCCGACAAGGCTTTGAAATACGGACAAGATGCATTGGAATATCGCTCGCAGCTAGCTCCTTCTTTAAAGAGTCAGACGTATATTTTAGAATCTATTACGGATTTATATGATTCACAAAACAAGGGTATTGATTATGCGTTGAAAAAGTATGGATTGGACGCGATTCTGTTTCCATCTTACGTCGGCGCTGATCTAAGCGCTAAAGCGGGTTACCCGTCCATTGCAGTGCCTGCGGGCTTCCAAGAGAATGGGAGAGCTTTCGGCATTACCTTCGCAGGAACGGCATTTAGCGAATCGACGCTTATTCGAATTGCATATGCGTTCGAACAAAAAACGAAACATAGAAGAATGCCGATGCTTTAGGATTCCCTTGCTTAAATATTCACCTGAGAGTGAAAAACAAAAAGGAAGGCACCCGCGAACGGGTGCCTTCCTTTTTGTCGTTTACGTGCCTTAAGATACGGCTATTTCGGCGAATGTCTGCGAGATTGGATTGTCATCATAGTCCAGAAGTGCGCCAGGCACGAAATTGACGCGGATGATGTCTCCGCTCTCGACCGTTACTTGGTTGAACATGAGGGATACAAAGCTGTTTGTAATATCGTCCCATGTGGCTGTGAGGCTTCCAACATCGACTGTAGTCTCATCTTGCATACCCGGATTAATGACGATGGAAGAGATAAAATCGCTGGCCGCAGGGTAAGGCGTGCCTAATGCATTTGATGCGTAATTAAGCATCAGCATGTTCAAGTCCCCGCTCGCTACAGGGGCGATGGAAATAATGTCGTCTGTCGGCATGGAAGGCGAATATAGCACCCAGGCAAATCTGACCACACGATTTGAAGCATCAAGAGCTGCAAGCGCAACCCATGTCTTGCTGCCGCTAATATCGATGTCGTCATTCACTGCATAGTTAATGCCGTTAAACACACTGCCGGCAGCCGGTGTCAAATCAGTCGTACTGTATGCTGCTACACGCCAGTTGGTCGCTCCGGCTGGCAGATCCAATCCGGTGAATTTAGCCGTATCCGGTGCAGAACCGGCTACAAGATCCGAATAATCGGTAAACAGCAACTCATCCGGCTCTGCTCCGATGTCTGAATCAGTCAGCGTAATATCGCTGAACTTGCTTACAATATCTGACGCATTTACTTCGTATAAGCCGATGTGGCTTCCTTCGGTTACGTTCAAGATGTCAGCTCCAGAAGTGTATGCTTCGCCGATGCTGCTGGCATTTTCCCCGACTTCCGGAGTGTCGATGGGAGAAGAATCTGTCACTATCCTTAAGCTGTTTCCGACTGCAGGAACATAGGTTATCTTCGTCGATCCAACAAAAGAGCCGCTAGAAACTGCATATCCTGTAATTTCTGGAGCAGGAGTCGGAGTCGCTGTTGGTGTCGCTGTTGGTGTAGCTGTTGGTGTAGCTGTTGGTGTAGCTGTTGGTGTAGCTGTTGGTGTTGATGTTGATGCCGGTGTAGAAGTTGGTACTGGCGTAGCTGTTGGTGTAGATGTAGATGTAGGTGTAGGTGTTGGCAATTTGCTATCGATTGTGAATATCTTGCTTACTGAAACACCACTGTTGGAAATAATACTCAGAGAAACACGGTCGTTCTGTTCCAAGCGTGACGTGTTCAGTATGGCCGCTTGCTGCCCTTCATCCCAGCTGGCAGCTTCATTGCTGGCCACTGTTATATCGGCCGAGGTGAGCTGCATGACTTCGCCGTATTGGTTGAAGCCCTCTGCCGGTATAGCCACGCGAGGAGCGATCGGAATATAATCCGATGCATATTTGAAGTTTAATTTGGTTAATTTCTCGTTCATTACATCCACATTAGCGGTTAAGGTCACTTCAGCGTTCGTGGTGATTCTTGCGGTTATCGTATATTTGCCTTCTTTCAATGGCTCCGAGAAGGTCAGCGTATAGCTGCTCGAAGAACTCGGAGCGGCCTGCGCGCTGACCGAGGCACCGTCCTTCTGAACGGTAATATTGACGGTTTCATTACCTGCAGACTTGTTGAAATCCACCTGTAGTTTTTTAGCGCCGATTGCCTTAGCGGACATGACGGTCGGATTATTCACATTTTGGAAAGCACCTAGTCCATTATATGCACCTACAACAAGGTCTTGGCGGGTAGCGGGCCTAGCTCCGTCAATGTCATCCGGCAAAACCTTATTGGCTATCGCTTGCTTCACCGCATCGGCGTACCAAGGAGTTTGTGTGATATCCGGCTTTTTGCCTAAACCCTTGACCAGCACTGTAGCGAATTGTCCGATCGTTACATTGTCTCGCGGCTCGAATTTATTATCTCCGACCCCATCAATGATCCCCGCCTTTCTAGCGGCTTCAATGAAAGGGATCGCCCAGCCGTTAGAGCCGTTCTCTCCGCCAACATCTGAGAAAGAAGATGTAGTATTGGTTGAATCAACCGGGAGGTTGTAGATTTTTGCAATGATTTTGGCCATTTGTGCGCGTGTCATGTTGCCATCGATATCAAAGTTGTCGCCGCTGCCACCGTCGAATATACCCTTGGCAAGCAAAGCATCGATTTTAGCCTTAAGCGTGTCGTCAACCCCGGCTAAATCTTTGAAATCGGCTGAGGTTTTGGTATTGGCATGGGTGACTAAACTTGGCATAAGCAAGCTTACGGCAAGAGGGAGAAGAAGCAATTTCGATAATAATTTTTTCAAAAGCAAGCGCCCCTTTGACTTAGATAGTTCCTCTACTATTACTTTCGGCGCATTTATGCGATTTAGTTAGTTCTTTTTTGCTAATTTTTGTCGATATTTTTGTTGTTGATTAAGCTTGAATACCTCGAAATATAATATCCAGCTGGCTGCGGAAGGCGTCTCGCAGCGGTGTGTTGAAATTCCCTCTTATCCGTTATCATCCCGCTTAATATCAATACTGACTTTCAATTAATTGAGGAGCTTGGCATCGGGCTGGCGTTTGCGATTTTGATTGATGCTATTCTAGTCCGCACGATTCTCGTACCCGTATTAGTGCAGTTACTGGGGAAAGCGAACTGGCGAAGCTTTCGGGAATGGCTGCGTATCCTAATCACTTTCCGATAGGGGAGTCATAGAAATCATAAATATGGTAATATAGCTTTGAAAGATTACCATTTTATAATAAATGGAGGCGCTTACTATGGACCAACCGTTGCAGCAAGAGGGATATTTCGGAGAATTCGGGGGCAGCTTCGTTCCGCCGGAATTGCAGGAAGTGCTGGACTATTTGAGCGAACAATTTAACAAGTTTAAGGATGACCCGGAATTTAAAGAAGAGCTTAGCTATTACCTGCGTGAGTACGTTGGCCGCAAGAGCCCGTTGACTTATGCGGAACGGCTGTCCAAAGCATGGGGCGGGCCTAAAATTTACTTAAAGCGCGAGGATCTGAATCATACCGGCGCTCATAAAATCAATAATGCGATTGGCCAGATTTTGCTCGCCAAGCGGATGGGCGCAAAGCGGATTATCGCTGAGACTGGCGCTGGACAGCACGGAGTCGCTACGGCAACGGCGTGCGCGATGTTTAATATGGAATGCGTCATCTACATGGGAGCTGAAGATACTCGCCGTCAGGCGCTTAATGTGTTCCGGATGGAACTGCTCGGCGCGACTGTCGTGCCGGTCGATAAAGGCCAGGGTCGTCTGAAGGACGCCGTGGATGAAGCGCTGGGCGATCTCGTTCGCAATTATAAAAATACGTTTTATTTGCTCGGTTCCGCAGTTGGCCCGCATCCGTTTCCGACGATGGTCAAGCATTTCCAAGCGGTTATCAGCGAAGAATCGAAGCAGCAGATTGTGGAGAAGGAAGGCCGTTTGCCGGATGCGGTGGTGGCATGCGCAGGCGGCGGAAGCAATGCAATCGGCGCATTCGCTCACTACATCGACGAGCCGAGCGTCCGCTTGATCGGTGTTGAGCCTGACCAAGCGCCAACCTTGACGGAAGGGGTGCCGAGCATCATTCATGGTTTCAAATGCCTAGTGCTGCTAGACGATCAGGGCGAGCCGCGGAAAACATATTCGATCGCTGCGGGACTCGACTATCCGGGCATCGGACCGGAGCACAGCTACTTGAAGGTAACGGGACGCGCTGAATATGCAACCGTTACGAACGAGGAAGTGCTCGCAGCTTTCCAGGAACTGTCCCGCACAGAGGGGATTATCCCGGCATTGGAAAGCGCGCATGCAGTTGCCTACGCGAAGAAGCTGGCGCCGACGATGAGTCAAGATCAGATTCTGATCGTCAACCTGTCCGGTCGCGGCGACAAGGACGTTGAGCAAGTGTTTCAGATGATCAAATAATGTATTCCGTACAGAGCACGGGAGAAGGTGTGCCGTTGCTCTGTATTTTTTTCTAATTGCTAATCAATCTGCACTTCGATTCCTTTCTGTTTCATCGGTTCGAGCACTGCGGGCTTAACCATGCTAATCCACTAAAAATACGCTTCATTGCCTCCGTCAAAGCATAATTCCGTAATTTTATCCAAGTCGGATTGCTCTATTATGAGATTTTCGATATAGGCGTACATTTCGTCAATCGGGCCTTTGCCGGAGTACCATTCGTAAATCCTCGTAAAAAACCATAAAGAACAGCCTCCTATTTTATACATGAACTGCATTCTTATTATAGCTGCAGGTCCAACAAGAGGGATAGATTAGTAGTACAAACACCAGTCCGGCGACGAGCGGCGAACGCAACTTTTATAAAGGGCGATTCGTATAAAATCCGTATGCATAAGGGACGAAATGGAAAATAAATCGTTCGGGAGGTTACGAATTGCAGCTTATTTTAGATCAGATCGTTAAAACCTTTGACGAGAAAAAGGTGCTTCAAGGAGCCGAGTATCGGTTCGAGAAGGGGAAAATTTACGGGCTGCTCGGCCGTAACGGCGCGGGTAAAACGACGCTGTTTAACGGCTTGAGCCGGGAAATTCCGCTGGACAGCGGCAAGGCGTGGCTGGAGCAAGACGGCGTTAAGAGGGAATTAACAGACACCGATGTCGGGTATGTCTATTCCATGCCCATTCTGCCGGAGTTTCTGACCGGTTATGAATTCGTGCAGTTCTTTCTGGAAGCGAATCCGAGCATGCAGCGGAAGGATGCGCCCATCGATGAATGGTTCGATCGGATGCGGATGAGCAAGGAGGATCGGCATCGTCTCATTAAGGGCTATTCCCATGGCATGAAGAACAAGCTGCAAATGCTGCTTTTCCTTATATCCAAGCCGCCGGTCATTTTGCTGGACGAGCCGCTCACGTCATTCGACGTCATTGTAGCGCTTGAAATGAAAAATATGCTGCGTGAAATGAAAAGCGATCATATCCTGATCTTTTCTACGCATATTTTGCAGCTGGCGACTGATTTGTGCGATGAATTGGTCGTGTTGAACAAGGGCCGGTTATCCTCGGTGCCCTCCGAGCTGCTGCACAGCCCGGAGTTCGAGCGCGAGGTGATCGAACTGCTGAAGGATGATCCGACCCATGCTTAAGGCGTATCGACTGCTGCTGGACGTATCGGTCTCTTCCTTTCTGAATAGGACGATCTATTATTTGCGCCGTTTGCCGCTTGTCGGCCGTACGATACCGGAGTCTCTGTATGGGGGCTCAGATTGGAAACGGGCAGCTGCCATTATCGTGTTGATCGTGCAATTGCTGTGGGCCGCAGCCAACAAAATGATTTATTTGGGGCTGATGCTGTTCCTGCCTACAATGGCTATGCATGAGGACGCGCCGGCTAAAGATCCGCTCCAGCTGTTTCTCGCCATGCTGCTGCCGCTTAGTTTTCTGACGGCATGCATCTGGAATGCGCGGGTGCTGGAGCCGAAACGAGACAAGTATGTCGCCGTGAAGCTGCTGCGCGTTCCGGCGACGATTTATATGAAAGCGACACTGTCTTATCGCTATATTACGTTTTTCTTGTCCTTTTTGGCCGCGCTGATGGTATTCTTGCCGCTGGTTGGCGGGACGGCGCTGGACGGCGCGCTTGCCGCTGCGGTTCTTACGGCATGGCGTCTGCTTGCGGAGTGGCTTCATCTGAAGCTGTTCGAACGCATCGGCAAAGCGATAACCCGGAATAACGCCATTGTCTGGCTGAGCATTCTCGGCGGCGGGGCGCTGGCTTACGTGCCGCCGCTGCTCGACATTTCACCGGCTTACGGATTGTTGCTGCTTTCATGGCCGATTGCGCTCCCGGTTATAGCGGCAGGCACTGTATCTGCAGTGCTGCTGGCGCAATATAAGCGTTACCCGGAAGCGGTAGAGTCGGCGACGAAACGGGATGATCCGCTGCTCAATATCGGTCAGTTCATTGCCGATTCGAAGAAAGCTCAAGTGGCGACAAAGGCTGAAGACTATAAGGAAGAAGAGCTCGATTCTGTTGGTCAGGCAACAGGATCGCACGGCTATGGCTATTTGAATCGTCTGTTCTTCCGCCGTCATCGCCGCCTTGTGCGAAAGCCGCTGCTGAACCGGCTGATGCTATGCGCTGGAGCGGGCGCTTTAGCTTGTGTTGTCCTTCTGCTTCTTGATTCGGGGAACGGCTGGTCGGTAGCTGATCTTGCACCGTTTCTGCCTTTCTTTGCCTACAACCTATATGTCGGCGAGAAGCTGTGCCGGGCGATGTTCTATAATTGCGACATGCCGCTCATGCGTTACGGCTTTTACCGGCAAGCGGCATGGAAGCATTTTGCGATAAGGCTTGTTAGACTGTCTGGCATGAACGTATTGCTTGCGGCAACGATTGGCGCCGTATTAACGCTGGCTGCAACGATTGCCGGAGTGCTGCCTGCTGCGGGCGATCTGGCTGCATTATGGACGGTGCTGCTCTCGCTGGCGATGTTGCTTTCGGTCCATCATTTATCGCTGTATTACTTGCTGCAGCCCTATACGACAGAAATGGATGCGAAAAACCCGCTGTTTTTTATCGTGAATATGATTCTGTCCGCATTGTGCGGGGTGGCGATCGTCATGCGACCGTCGCTTTCGACGCTGGCCTTCATTACGGTCGGTTTGCTGCTTTTTTATATGCTTGCGGCTTTTCTGCTCGTCCGCCGTTTCGGCGCGCTGACGTTCAAAATCAAATAATGGGAAGGCAAGAGGATGAATTTGAAGGAGTGGAACCGTCAAGTTGGATAATGATAGACATCAGCTGATTTTAATTATGGAACGCAGCGAATTTCTTAGGGAGACTCTTCATCGATCTAAAGCTTTGGAGCTTGGGACGTATTTTGTTGGGGCTGGATGTATTACGCAGACGGTATGGAACCATTTGACCGGACGGCCTTTAACGTACGGCATATCGGATATTGACCTTGTATATTTCGATGCAGCCAATCTCAGCTTTGAAGAGGAGGACAAATGGATAAAAAAAGCGTCCTTGAGCTTTAATGATATTCCGTTTCCTGTTGATGTTAAAAATCAAGCAAGGGTCCATCTTTGGTACGAATCCAAGTTTGGCATCAAGCTGAATCCATATCGGTCGCTTGAAGAGGCCATTTCAACATGGCCGACAACGGCTACTGCTTTGGGGGCGCGCGTCGAGCAAAATGGCGATTATCGCATTTACGCTCCCTTCGGGCTGGAGGATCTGTTCACCCTTACGTTGCGGCCAAACAAAAAGCTGATTACTGAGGATGTATATGATCAGAAAGTAGAGAAGTGGAGAAGCAAGTGGCCGGAGTTAAAGGTGATTGAATGGTGACAACTGTTTGTAAGCAATAGCAAGAGCCGCCGGTGCTGCCGGCGGCTCTTGCTATTGCGCCTTCGCTTTAATTAAGTCGTTGCCATTAATGTCGCTTCTGGCCCGAAGCTCTCTAATTTTCATCTGCGATGACTCTGTAAATCGGAATTCGGTAATTTTGTTCGTAATTTAATAGATTTAGCTGCGAGGAATATATTGACAATATAAGACTACAAGTGTAATCTTAGGAAGAGGATTACACTTGTAGTCGATTAAGTGTGTTTGAATCAAAGCAAAATAAAGCTTGGGTTTCGGGAGGCTATTGAATGAACAATCTGCCTAATATTTCGGATTCGGAATGGGACGTCATGAGGGTCGTATGGAATGCTTCGCCGCTGACCGCTGCGCAGATCATTGAGCGATTAAGCGGAAGCAAGACATGGAAGCCGAGAACGGTGAAGACGTTAATCAGCCGGCTTGTACAGAAGAAGGCACTAGGCAGCATCAAGGAAAACCGTGAATTTGCTTACTACCCGTTGGTCGGGGAAGCGGAGTGTCTGCGGGAGGAAAGCAGATCCTTTCTCAAGCGCATTTACGGCGGATCCCTTAAGCCGATGATGGCGCATTTTTTGGAGCATGAAAGCCTGTCCCCCGAGGATATCCAGGAACTTAAAGCTATGCTGCAAGAGAAGGAGAAGTAAGCGATGACGATCGGGGTCCAGTTATTCGAACGAACGCTGATCTCCTCTCTGGAAGCCGCTTTAATGGTCGGAGTATTATTGCTTCTGATCAGATTGCTGCGCGGTAAGCTGACTTCGGGGTGGCGGTACGCACTATGGATGCTGCTTATTGCGAAATTGATTCTCCCTTGGATGCCTGGCGATTTGGAGAAAGAGCTGCATTGGCTGCGGTTCCCCGAAAAAGTAGAAGTGCATATGCCTATCGTTGATCAATGGGACATCTCTATGAGCTCCGCCAACAAAGAAGCTCAATCTCAAGCATTCCAGTCCGGCGAGCTTGTTAATGCTGCGAATAAATGGCCTCAACAAGAAGCTGGCAACAAGATGTTCCTGCAGCTTGCGGCATGGGTATGGCTGATAGGTGTTGCAGCAGTTGTTGTTTCAATAGGATCAAGTTATTTAGCAGCCTTATTCGCAACACGCGTTCATGTCGAAGTTCAGGTTCCAAGCCATGTACAATCGTTGTATTTGCATGTCCGTAGTCAGATGGGGATTCGCAGAAGCATCGCTTTAAGGTTAACGGACTCGGTAAATACGCCGACGTTGTTCGGATTGTTCAGGCCGACCGTATTAATTCCGATGCATTTAGCGGGACGGTTGGACGAGTCGGATTGGGAATGTATCTTCAGGCATGAGCTGACGCATTTCAAAAGACGGGATGTTATCGTGAATACGGCATTTGCGCTGTTGGCCGCATTACATTGGTTCAATCCTGCGATCTGGTATGCGCTGCATCGCCTGCGTATTGATCAAGAAGAAGCTTGCGACGCTTCTGTGCTGACCCGGGCGGAGCTCAAAGAATCGTATGCGTCCTGTATCGTCAAAGTGTTGGAGATTAGCGTTTCGCGCAGGCAGGCGTCCGCGGGGGTAGGATTTTCCGGTTATAAAAATCAAATGGCGAGGAGAATTACAATGATCAAAGACTTTAAACCGGCAAAGTCTCGGATATCCATTCTGGGGCTGACCATCATAGTCATTGCTGCTTTGCTGCTTCTGCCTTCTGCATTCGCGGCTGGCAAGGAGGAGACTGGAAATTCCAATGAAGTGCCGCCATCTGAACAGGCATCGTCTGCTCCGCAAGTATTGGAAAAGCCAACTTCAGAGCCTCTTTCGTTTAGTATGCCGGCGGCCGGCAAAGTTACGGTACCTTTCGGAATCCGGATCCATCCCGTATCTGGGAAAGAGAAGCTTCATGACGGCATTGATCTGGTAAATAAAAAAGGAACGCCGGTTTATGCGGCGGCAGAGGGTGTTGTCATCAAAGCCGAATACGTCCCCGTTAATGGGATGACCGTCGTCATCAAGCATAATAATAGCTGGACGACCGAATATCGGCATCTTTCGGAGCTGAAGTCGGTTGAAGGACAACAGGTGAAATCCGGCGATCTGATCGGTTTAATGGGCAGCACGGGACAAGCAACGGGATCGCACCTCCATTTCTCCGTCATCAAGGAAGGAGTCTATATCGATCCGACAGAGGTCTTGCGTCCATAAAATATGAAGGGGCTGTTCCGACAGGGGCAGCCTCTTTTTCATAAGTGCAACGCTGTAAGGCAGAGCTATATATCGGATTTTAGGGACGGAAAGGAATCTTTCTATTAGATGCGCGGTGGCCCGTCGTATGTTGTGACAAGAACATCTTTGCAAACTTAATGCGCAATGGTAAAATAAAGGAAATTATCGAATGGGTGGTTGTTTAGTGTCTGTAGTTGTTCTTAACTAGTGAATTGAATAAAAGGGGTTTCCGATGCGATGGTAGCGTCAAAGCGGACGTTTATTTGTGTTGCATCAATGGCCTCTTATCTAGTTAAGAACCGAGTATATCATTATGCCTAGGCAAGGAATGGGGATATATGTCTCGTTCTTTGCCTTTTTTATTTGAGTAAATAAGGAGAGATTGATATGTTCAAACTAAACAGCCCTATCGTAAAGGATACCTCCCGTGAATCCATGATTCGCGCGATAGAAAACAGTTTGTGTGCTTACCCTCATTTTCTTTCCCGGTTGCCCGGCGCTGTTCTGCATGATCGTGAGGACTTGCTATGGATCGCGTCCGGCGTGCCGATTTATTTTTATAACGGTGTGTTTAGGAGCCGTTTTCCATCAAGTTCTGACTTACGCCGTCTCGTAGATCATGTTATTGCTGAATATGAAAAAAGAAAGCTGTCGTTTATTTGGCAGTTAGGCCCATCGTCGCATCCTGCCAATCTGGATCAGCATCTTGTTGCAGCCGGATTTCAGTTTGATGAAACCGAGCCCGGCATGGCGCTGGATATGGACGCTTTTGAAGCCGAAGACATGCCAATGCCTGCTGATTTTACGATAAAAAAAGCAGTCGACGAAGAGATGCTCAAAGACTGGGTAAGGGTATGGGCATTCGGAGCACCCGACTATATTGCTCTGACACAGCAAGTTCATTTGCAATTAGGCTGGGGAGAACCTTGCCACTATTTTATCGGGTACTTAAACGGCAAACCGGCAGCTACGGTTATGCTGTTTCTTGCAGCAGGGGTGGCGGCCATCCACCATGTAGTTACGCAGCCGGAAGCTAGAAATCGCGGAATAGGAACCGCGATGACAGCTTATGCGCTGAAAGAAGCTAAGCGAGCAGGATATCGCATTGCCATTCTAACAGCCTCTGAAGAAGGACTAGCTATTTATAAGAGACTTGGTTTTCAACCATACTGTTCGATCCACAAATATGTGTACCATGTTAAAGATTAAGAGAAAGGATATTGCACCTTACGTTACGTCATCTTTTATATTGATGGTACCGTTAGCGCTAACGAGGGAGTTGCTATGAAACGAGATTGGAAGGTAGGGGAGCTTTCGCATATTACGGGGCTTACCATACGAACGTTGCGATTTTACGATCAAATCGGTTTGTTCTCGCCATCCGGCCAGTGATTATCCGAATCGCATTGTGTTTGAGGAGATCATTCCTCAAGAGCGCATCGTACTTAACCATTTGGATACACCCGAATTTCAGGTAACGGCCACTTTTGAGGAGCTAGATGGAGGAACAAAAGTGACTTTTCGCCAGTTGTTCATGCAATCAGCAGTGTTCGAGCGGTCCAAAAGCTATTGTGTCGAAGCTAATGAGCAAAATTTCGATCGGCTTAATAATCTGCTTTTTGAATATAATCATATGTAAAAAAGGGGGGTGCCGGAAGGCACCCCATTTAAAATTGACAATATGATCCAAATTAAATATTATAATAGCATACCTATTAGTATGTAGATGACAGGCGGGGCTGCTGTGAAAAAAAACGATATCATAATGCAAGCTGCGTTAAAGCTAGTGTCGGAGCGGCCGACTGACCAAATTGGATATGTCGATATTGCAAAGCTGGCAGGCGTTCATTGGACGACGGTTCGAAGGCATCTTGGCAATAAGGAAAATATGAGGGAGCTGCTTGTTGAAAGGCGAGAAGAGCAAGGGCACAGCTACGCAGATACTCGTACTCGCGTTTTAGATGCCGCGATTCGGGTATTCGCCAAGCATGGATATGCGGGGGCGACAATGGATCAAGTAGCAGCCGAAGCGGGACAAACGAAAAGCGTGGTCTACTGGCATTTCAATAACAAGAGTGATTTATATTTGGCCATTTGCGAGAGAAATATGGCCATTCAAGCGCAAATGCTTCCTAGCCAGGTGGAGGCGATGATCCGCAAGGAAGATCGTGTGAAGGCTTTAATGGAATGGATGCAAGGCCAAGTGGAAGGGTGTCTTCCTTCGGATACACCGATGTTGTTTTTCGAGTTTTATGCAACCAGCCGCGATCCATTGATTAGAGAGCAAATAAGAAAGATTTTTGAAAATTTTTATAGCCAAGTATCAGAAATCTTTCGGATTTTACAGCAGCAAAAGGTTATTCGAAACGATATTGACCCTCATTCATTGGCCGTGTACATTCAAACGGTGATTAACGGTTT
This sequence comes from Paenibacillus sp. NEAU-GSW1, assembly GCF_009737085.1. Classification (GTDB taxonomy): domain Bacteria; phylum Bacillota; class Bacilli; order Paenibacillales; family Paenibacillaceae; genus Pristimantibacillus. The sequence goes on along the minus strand of NZ_WOVL01000002.1, from coordinate 191,748 downwards.
GCTGCTCTCATGGTCACTGGCACCTAAGGAACTGTCAATCGAGAGATTCTCTAGAGACGCCGCATTGCTGCTCTGGAATGGTCTGTCGGTAAGTGATAATAGTGTAATAAAGGCTTCATCGAACGAGTGAGATGGAGTCTTTTTTATAGCATTAACATACTCATTAGTATGTTAACAATGCCTAAATGATCTATTGAAAGGGTTGAGCGAAAATGGGATTCATCTATCTGTACGCTTGCTTAGCTGTTTTATTAGGGTTATACGTATACACGATAAGCGCGATTAAAAGAGTAAAAAGAATCTACCCTCCTGCAGGCAAGTTTGTAAGTGTAGAGGGGGTACGTCTTCATTATCATGACCGCGGCAAGGGCAGAGCCATCGTATTATTGCATGGCGGGGTGTTACAGGGGAGTGATTTTACCCAGGTCATGGATATTGCAGTGTCAAAGGGATACCGGGTATTAGCGTTTGACCGTCCCGGCTACGGCTATAGTGATCGCCCTAAGAAGCTTAGGCTTACTCCGGAACGGCAAGCTGAATTGCTCCATTTGGCGTTAAAGAAAATAGGGGTGGAGAAACCGATTCTTGTCGGCCATTCATGGAGCGGATTAATGGTGCTTTCTTATGCTATGCAGCACGCTGACGATCTGTCGGGAATTGTTGTTTTAGGCGGGGGGATGTATAAGGAAGGGTATCCTGCAGAGAAGGGGGATCCGATCTCAAAAATCGTTACCGCTCCTATTATCGGAGATATTGTGATGGCGACGCTATTGGCAACCGTAGGGAGAATGATGGCGCGCAGCATGCTGAAAGCAACGTTTGCGCCTGAGCAAGTTCCTCTGGACTACGAAAAAGAAGCGTTGTCTTTCTGGCTTAGGCCTTCTCAGTTTAGAGCGAATCGGGAGGATGTTCTCGCTTTTGTCCCGGCGGCCGATCGGCTCAGTGCTCATTATAAAAGCATTCAAACACCCGCTGTAATTGTGGTAGGGGAGAAGGATCCATTTCCAACTCAATTGCATAGTTATCAGCTGCATGCCGAGCTGCCCAATAGTACGCTTATCGTGTTGAAGGATGCAGCCCATATGATTCCCCACCATCATCCGAAAGCCGTCATTGATGCGGTGGAAACGTTGATGTGATTATGCAAAACGCATAGAGACAAAGAGACAAAGAGCCCTCCTGAGAAGGATGGCCCCTTGTTAAATTTGGAAGGAATTCAACTACAGATCAATCCCCATGTTGACTTTCGCGGAGCTCCAACGCCACAATTCCGCCGCGCGGTCCCGACTATACGATTCTTCGGACGAAGGGATCTCCTTGGAGCCGTCCCAGTAGGTGCCGCTGACAAGCGGGCTGCGCAGCGTCAAGTTGGCAAGATCGGCGCCGGATTGCTTGGTCGAGCGGATGCCTTCACGGAAAAAACGTGTAAGAGGCAGTACGTGGTTCCATACAAATCGAATAAGAGGGCTGTATTCTCTAGGAAGCGAGGAGTCTTTGCCCGGCATCATGCCAGGATTGAAAGCGTTGATAGCGATGGCGCGATTCGCTTGCTGTAAAAGGCGGGAGAGTTCGTAGGTGAAATAGAGGTTGGCGAGTTTTGACGTCGTATAGCGGATGCGGCCTTGCTCCAAAGGCGATAGGCCGGAGAGCGCTTTGTCGATCTGAGCCGGGTCGGCCATCGTTGAGGGATGAAAGTACCTTGGCGCTGGCATTCCGGTTTTCGTGCGGATATCGTGGGCGTCGCTGCTGACGACGATAATGCGTCCGTTTTCCGCAAGCTGATCGAGCAACAGTCTGACGAGCAAAAAATGGCCTAAATGATTGATGCCGAAAGTCGCCTCGATGCCGTCATCGGTCGTCTGAGTGCCTTGCACATTCTGAACGCCCGCATTGCAGACGATAGCATGCAAGGGCGGTAAGCCCGCAAGCGGCAGCCGAGCGGCAAATTGCCGAATGGATTCCAATGACGCCAGATCCAGCACCATCGCGCTGATATTGGCGTTCCCGGTTTTCTGAATAAGCTGCCGAACCGCAGTCTCTACTCGTTGTCGGTTCCTTGATGCGATAATTAGATGCAGATTTGAATCGGACGCCGCGATCGCCTGGGCACAAGCATAGCCTAACCCGGCATTGCCGCCGGTAATGAGGATGGATTTAGCCGCTTTGTTCATATCCATTATCTCCCTTGCTTTGGTTTATATACGATACGATACATCATCGTATCGTATATTGTCAATATAAAACCTCGCCGTCTTGCAGCGAGGTTTCGACTATTTGCGTTTTATTCCGTTCAACAGAATATTAATGCCGGGTTTTAATTGCTGTTCCAGATCGTTCGAATGCGATTTGAACAGCAATTGGTACATGACGAAGGCGATCATAAATTCAGAGACGAGATCCAGATCCGCGTCATCTCGAAGCTGTTCCGATTGGCGATAGCTCTCCAGCAGAGTCGATATTTCCTTCGTTGTCGGCAAGGAATGGTTTTCCCAATACGATTCCGAAATTTGTGTGCTGCCGGATAACGTAGACACTAGCAAGGACAGCATTTGTCTGCCGAGAGGGTTGTTCATTCGGTTGGCGAAGCTTCGGGCCAACTCGAGGATGGCGTCAGGAAGCTCTCCTTGAACAGCCGTATTCAAACTTGGCTTCAGCCGCTCGAGAGAATCGACAATCAAAGCTTCTTTATTGGCCCATCGCCGGTAGATGGATGTCTTGCCTACGCCCGCGCGCTGGGCGACCATTTCGATGCTGAGCTTCTCGACTCCGACTTCCGCGAGCGAGGCGAGCGTCGCATCAAGGATGCGGTCATGCACTTCCATGCTTCTCGGACGGCCGCGCGAGGCGCTTTGTTCGGGTGTCTGATTGGAATTCATGCGGACCCTTCTTTGCAAAAGTTTTGTTGATAGTATATCACATTCGAGACTCGGCATCGGCAAACCATATAAAAAATTGCATAAACGACGATCTGTTGAGGGACAATGTAGCGAACAACATTTTCCATGAAAGAGAGATGAAGCCATATGCTTACAGCTGTTTTTTTCATGATTACTTGTGTCTTGTACGCGCTCGTCTATCTGATTGATACGATCGGATTGGAGAAGAATGAGGCAACTGCATTTCCGGTAAACGGCACACATTTCCAAATCGCCATCTTTATCATTGGCTTGTCCTATTGCCTATGGATGGACTGGCGCCGTCACGCTTCACGCAAGCAAAACTAATCGATGGGAGACGGAAGAATGAGGGAGGCAAAATTTCAAGTCTCGCCCGTACAGCTGTTTGCTGTCATCCTATTGTTCGAACTGGGAAGCGCCATCGTCATGAATGTAGGATCGTCGGCCAGGCAAGACGCCTGGATTTCGATTGCAGCAGCTACTGTCATAGGTGCGGGGATATTTGTCTTTTATCGAAAGCTGCATGACAAACAGCCGTCGCATGACTTGTTCGAGCTTGTTCGATTATCGTTTGGGCGTTGGCTGGGAAGCTTTGTTATAGCGATGTACGTCATCTATTTTCTATATGACGCGGCGAGGGTCATGCGGGATTTTCTTGAGCTGTTAATGAGCGCCGTACTTGAAAATACACCGGTCGAAGTGCTTGCATTCTCAATCTCGATCATCATTGCTTACATGATCTGGCTAGGTTTCGGCGTTATCGTAAGAACGGCCGAATTCTTTTTCCCCGTTATCATAGGCATTACACTCGTCCTGTTCCTATTGATTCTGATCGACCGGGATTATCAGTTTTATTATTTGAAGCCGGTGCTGGGGGACGGACTGATGCCCAGCTTATCCGCTATCTTCCCGACACTGATTACGTTTCCTTTCGGCGAGTTGATTATTTGTCTCGTTTTTATGAAATATTTAGCGCCGGCTTTCCGACGGGGGAAAGCATCCATTTTCGCGATCGGCGTATCCGGCTTGATTCTGACCATTGCTGCAGTTATGGAGACGATATCGCTTGGCGTGCAGATGAAGGAGCGCGCGAATTTCCCGTTTCTCGTTACGGTGCGCGACGTTTCATTCGGTTATTTTTTCGAACGGATGGAGATGATCGTTGTCTTTGTCATGTTCATTACCATACTTGTGAAAGTGTCGCTGTTTCTGTTCGGCGCGCTTAAAGGCATTGAGCATTTGTTTCGGGTGAGCTATCGCACAGCGGCATTTCCTGTTGCATGCTTAACGGCTATTTTTTCGATCAAAATAGCAGATACATTTGCGGAGCATACACTTGAAGGACTAACGTTCACTCCGTTTTTCATCCATATTCCGATGCAGTTCATCATTCCGTTAGCCATGTTCGTCATTCTGAGCGTGAAAAGAGCCGGACAACGTTAAGAAAGGGGAATCGCGATGAAAGCAGGATGGAGGGAACGCAAGGAAGAGAGCGGCTTAACTGCCGCGCTCGGCACAGATTCTGAGCAAACCATGGTTCAATTGCGCGAGCTGTTCGGCAATCCGCCTGATTTTCAAGCCGCGGCAATTCGAATCGGTACGGCCAACGGATTTATATGCATGCTCAAAACGTTGAGCGATCACAAGACGATGTCGGATAAGCTGCTCATTCCGCTTATGGAAGAGAGTTCGGAAGGGAACATTCCTCTCCAATTTCAGCAACTGGAGCAGTTGAGGCAAGAAAGGCTGGGGGTACTGCCCTTTGTTTACGCAGCAACCGTTCGAGAAGCAGCCGAGCGAATGCTGGCTGGCGACGCGATTCTGCTGGCCGAGGGGGTAGATAAAGCGTTGTGCATCGAAATTGGCGGCGCGGCGGTTCGAGCGATTGAAGAATCGAAGTCGCAGCGCGTCAACCGCGGGTCCGACGATGCATTCACGGAAGCGATAGATACGAATATCTCACTGATTAGGCGGCGGCTGCGAAATCCGCTTCTTCGGATCGAGCCGTTCACAGCAGGAGATGAGACCGGAACTTCAATGAGTTTAGTGTACTTGGAGAATGCGGCTCCCCCGTCCCTGGTGGCCGAACTCCGATCGCGATTGAAGGCAATCCAAGTGAAAGCGATCTATGATTCCGGAAATGTGGAGGAGCTGATTAAAGACAAGGGCTCCTGGTTTTTCCCGACGGTGCTCGATATAGAAAGACCGGACGCGGTAGCTTCCTTGCTGGTGGAGGGCCACTGTGCTGTCATTGTGGACGGCAGTCCATTCGTGCTCATCGGACCGGCGGTATACGGAAATTTCTTCATATCTGCGGGCGACTATTATGTGCTGCCCGTTTTTGCCAATATGATTCGGCTGCTGCGGCATATTGCGTTTATGCTCTCTTTGTTTCTGCCCGCGTTATATCTTTGCGTTATCAATTATCACTCGCAGATCATTCCGACGGCCTTGCTTTACTCTATTAGCGGGCAAGAGCAGGGCTCGCCTTTTCCGACCGGCTTTATGCTTGTTGCGATGACGCTCATCTTTGAGGTGCTTAGGGAGGCAGGGACACGAGTGCCGAAAAATATCGGCCAAGCGGTTCCGCTCGCGGGTGCGATCATACTCGGCGAAGCGGCTGTCCAGGCCGGTATCGTATCAAGCATGATATTGATCGTGGTAGCTTCGACAGAGTTATGCGGGCTGGTCACGCCTCACTATGAATTCAGCAGTACGGCTCGAATCATCCGATTCGGCATGCTGTTGCTTAGCTCGATACTAGGCATATACGGCGTATTCTTAGGCACGGCTGCCCTAGTCATCCATTTGACGAGCTTGCACTCGTTTGGCGTTCCTTATCTTAAGCCGTTCGCTCCGTTTCGAGGGAAGCAGCAGAAGGATATGCTGATACGGCTTTCGCTTAATAACGAGGATCCGTCGAGATGAGCAGGAATTATGCTGGACAGGCCGTTCGAATGCTTATCGTTTGCATATTCAGTTTGTTTGTAACGGGCTGCTGGGACATGCGCTCGGCTAACGAGTACATTATTGTAAGCAGCATGTCCGTGACTCCCGGCGAGCAAGCCAATTATCATGTTTATTTGCAGGTCATTAATGCGCTGGAGTTTGCATCCTCTCGCGCCAAAGGAAACAGCCCAACCTATTCCATGGATGCGGAAGGAAATACGATGGATGAAGCTTTCAGCCGAATAGAGCGAAAAACTTCCCGCAAGCTCGAGCTAAGCCATATGATGCTGCTCATTCTGGATGCCAATCTGCTTGCGACGGACAAGGGGCTCCTCTTTTTCGAGTTTCTTGAATCGATGAAGGACATTCGCAACGATATTCAACTGGTTGCCGCTCATCGAGTAGGCGCAGCGGAATTTACGAAGCTCTATTTCCCGGAGAACCGAGTATCGGCGGTGAAAGTAAGAATGGGTCTCGACTCCGTTGAAGCGAACTGGGGAGGCTCGCCCAATACGAATTTGAAGCAATTCATTGCGGCAGTCACGTCGGAAGGCCGGCAGCCGGTAATGTCGTCCGTTACGATTGAGAATCCGTCGGAGCAGCAGCAGTCGTTGGACGCAGGGACGAACACGGACAGGTCCACTGAATTGATAATAGACGGGACAGCGGTCATGCGCGGAGCGAAGCTGCTCGGGTTTTTGAATACAGAAGAAACGCGGAATTTGCTATGGACCCAGGATCGGATCAAGAACACGTCCTTAACGTTACAGTGCGGCGACGACCAATATGCGCAAGTGCGAATCGGGAGGTCCAGGACGCGCCTGGACGTCAATTATGCCGATAATCGCCCCAAGATCAAAATCAGCATCCATGTCGAAGGGGCCGTAAGCGAGAACCAATGCAAATCGATCATGCTGAACAAAATGTCCGGATTTGAACAAATCCGGAAGCTGACGGAGAAGGATATCCAGAGCCATATCGAAGCAACGGTTGCCAAGGTTCAGAAGAAATACGCCGTCGATATATTCGGGTTCGGTGAGGAAATGAAGCGCAGCCGTTATCAAGCATTCAAGAAAGTGAAGTCGCATTGGGATGAAGAATTCGCCAAGGCAGACGTGTCTGTAAATGTGCAGGCTGCCATTATGCGAGACGGAATGATTTCCGAGAACTTATTCCAGGATATTCCTGAACAATCGGACTCGGAATAAGGGAAGAGGCAAAGGGGCTGGCGCATCGCCAGCGCCCTTTTTTTTGCATTGAAATTATCATAAACATTACTTGACGATAAATCAGCGTTAATGATGACGTGCTAATTTGGGGATAGATCTGAAAAAGGGAGTGAGTGGATGAGGATTGCTGTTTTTTCAGATACGTTCGTCCCCCAGGTTAATGGCGTCGCACTGACCTTGAAGCGTTGGACCGATTACCTGGCCCTTCAAGGGGCCGATTGCAAGCTGTTCGTTCCTACAGCACCGGAGCCTGTCTATGACAATCCTGTGTGCAGGCTGGCCAGCATTCCCTTCTGGGCTTACCCGGAGTATCGGTTCGCGATCCCTAACTTGCTGCGCATACGCCAAGAGCTTTCTCAATTCAAGCCTGATATCGTTCATATCGCCACGCCGTTTAACACTGGCCTCGCCGGTATGTCTGCCGCTCAGAAGCTTCATATCCCCATAGTTGCCTCCTATCACACCCATTTCGACCAGTATCTCGAGTCTTATAGGCTGCCGCTCGCGCATTCCTGGTACTGGTCTTATATGAAATGGTTTCATCGTAACTGCCGCGCCGTCTTTGCTCCTTCGCAAGAGACGATTCATCTATTGCAAACTAAAGGATTTAGCGGTCTTGAGCTATGGTCGCGAGGGGTTGACTGCGACAAGTTTACGCCTCTTAAACGTTCCGGCCGGGTTCGCGAGCTATATGGAATCAAGGAACGCTATGTTCTCCTGTTCGTCGGACGGCTTGCTCCGGAGAAAGATCTCGACGTGTTGTTGCAAGTGATGCATCGGCTGCCGGAGCGCATTCGCAGCCAAGTGCACTGGCTTGTCGTTGGCGACGGTCCGATGATGGAACAGGGCCGCAGGGACGCGCCGCAAAATGTCACCTTTACCGGTTACCGGAGCGGGGAAGAGCTGGCCGCCTTATATGCCTCCTCCGATTTGTTTGTTTTTCCTTCTGCTACGGAAACCTTTGGCAACGTTGTGCTGGAGGCGGCGGCCTCCGGTCTCCCTGCGATCGTAGCCGATAAAGGAGGCGTAACCGAGATTGTCCGGCATGACATAACCGGCGTACACGCTCAAGCGGGAAATGCCGAGAGCTTCCTTGCGGCTTTAACGGACTGGTTCGACAATGCTGACAAATGGCAATTGTTCGGCGGGAAGGCGAGAGAGCTTGCGCTATCCCGCACTTGGGAAAGGGCAATGGAGGCGATTTACACCCGCTGTCAGCAAATCGTGGACGCCGGGAAAAATCCGGAGGCGACAGGAAGTCCGCGCATACAAGAGGAGGAGGAATCCGCTTGAAAATTGCAGTCATCGGTACGGGATATGTCGGCTTGGTCACTGGGGCAGCTCTGGCTCATCTTGGACACCAGGTCGTATGCGTGGATGTGAATAAGGACAAAATCATGCTGCTTAAATCCGGCGTAATGCCGATTTGGGAGCCGGATCTGGAGGATATGATTCGCGGGGCGGAATTCGAGGGATTGCTGAATTACTCGACAGACGCTTCCGCGGCCGTATCTGACAGCGACGCTGTCTTCGTGACCATCGGCACTCCTTCATCCGAATCCGGTGAAGCTGATCTTTCCGCCTTATGGTCAGTCGTACATTCGATTGCGCCGATGCTGCCAGATGACGGACTTTTAATTATAAAAAGCACGGTTCCCGCAGGAACATGCGTACAAATCGAATGCTATTTGCGCCAAAGTCTGCCTGATTCCTCTCGTGTTGCGGTTGCCCATAATCCCGAGTTTTTGCGGCAGGGCTCTGCTGTCCAAGATTTTCTTGCCCCAGATCGGATCGTTTTCGGCGCTTCCAGTCCGGAAGCGCATGAGCGGCTTGAAGAAATTTACGCGCCCATTGAATCGCCTAAGATCAGATGCGGATTAAAAGAAGCTGAGCTGATAAAATGCGCTTCCAACGCGTTTCTGGCGATGAAAATATCATACGCCAACATGATGGCGGATTTATGCGATGCCCTTGGCGCTTCGATTGATGCGGTCGCGGAAGGAATGGGCCTTGACCGCCGAATCGGCCCCGCGAATTTGCGCGCCGGAGCCGGATATGGCGGCTCCTGCTTCCCCAAGGATATACGTGCGCTAATCGCGCTTGCAGCGAAAGAGCAGGTGGAGATGGAGCTGCTGAAAGCAACCGAAGCGATCAACCGGCAGCGTATCGCGGTCATTATGAAAAAGCTGGAGAGCGTCTTCGGAATGTTGGGCGATAAACGCTTTGCGATATACGGATTGGCGTTTAAGCCGAATACCGACGATACGCGTGAATCCCCGGCTCTTCAGCTTTGTTCGATGCTGCAGCAAGCGGGTGCCCGTGTCACGGCATACGATCCGGTTGTCTCCAGCATGCCGGAGCTGCAGGTTGAGCTTGCCCCGGATATGTATGCGGCGGCTGAAGGGAGCGATTGCGCGGTCATTGTTACCGATTGGGCGCAGTTCGGCCGCTTGGACTGGGGGAAATTGAAGCAAATGATGAGGTCGCCTTATATTTTTGACGCGAGAAATATGTTAGACGCTGCGTCAATGGCTGTAAACTGCGAGCGATATGGCTTGCGCTACATGTCGCTGGGCCGTCCTGCTATAACACCCGATGCGCCGTTGGCGATCGATCTGAACAGATGATAAGGTTCAAAATTCGGTGATGAGGTGATTGATATGGATAGCGCAAGCCATCTTCTTATCGGCGTGACGTTAGGCGGGCTGGCATTGGCCTTGTCCGATCCTGCGATCGGCAGCCATTCGTCAGTTATGTATGGACTATTCGCGGCGACGATCGTCGGCTCGAACGCTCCCGATTTCGATGTCGCCATTCGTATTCGCGGACATGAGTCCTATTTATTGCATCATCGGGGATTTAGCCATTCATTGCCGATGCTGGCGATGTGGCCCGTATTAATCGCTCCATTGCTGGCCTATCTTTTTCATGCCTGGGATTATGTGCTGCTGCTGTTCCTTTGGACAATGGCCGGAGTTATGCTTCATGTGTTTCTCGATTTTTTTAATGCGTACGGGGTGCAATGCTTTCGGCCCATCTCGAAAAAATGGTTTCATGGCGATGCCATTCCTATATTTGACCCGATTATTTTCGGGCTTCATTTGGCGGGGGTGTTGGTATGGCTGTTTGGCGTTATGGCGGCGACGGTTGTTTTCCCTCTTTTGTACGGTGTAACCTTCCTCTTTATCGGATATCGCATTGTGCTGCATCGCTTGATGCTGCGCAAGGTACGGAGACGTTATGGAACCTCAGGGCATTCCTTCTTAATTCCCAAGTGGCTGCCTCATCGTTGGGGATACGTTCACGAAGCCGACCATGTATATATTGCCGGATCGATCCGAGGCGCTCTTCTGAAGGAAGAAACCAGATTCCAGAAGGGAGAGCAGAATGATATCGTGCAAGCGGTTATGGGCAGCGACGGAGTCCGCAGCTTTCTTTCATTTGCGCATCGCGTGCATATTACGTGCCAACGGATTCAGAACGGCTATAAGGTGGAGCTGAGGGACGTCCGTTTCCGCCATGGCGAGAAGCTTGCTTTCGGTATGGATGTAACCTTGGATGACCATTTGCAGGTGACCGGGAACACGATCGGGTGGAAAAAGAAGCCGTGGGAGCCTCCCTTCGCTTAACAGCGTGGGCGGAGCAGGCGCTGATTTGCGGGAAATAGCGCTGTCCCGCAGCGTTATTTGACCGCGCAGGCGCGTAATCGGGGAAATAGCGCTGCCTCGCAGCGTTATTTCTTCAGAAAAGCATAGAAGGCGCTGATTTGCGGGAAATAGCGCTGTCCCGCAGCGTTATTTGACCGTGCAGGCGCGTAATCGGGGAAATAGCGCTGCCTCGCAGCGTTATTTCTTCAGAAAAGCATAGAAGGCGGTAGCGTCAAGTAGTTTGTGTAGTAAGATTATCCATCGGAACGTTGGATAAAGAATATGATGTTTGTTCGGTTGGAGGGCGTAGCCCAAGCGCAGGCGCGGGAGATTAAAGGTCTTAGTCTGCCCCTCTCGCATATCGCTCGTTGTACATCTGCTCAAACACGACCTTCGTATCAGGATCGACAAAGCCGCGAATGGCTCTGCCACACCACTTTTCGTTGTAATCTAGTGCTTGCAGGTAAATGATCTTTTCTGCCGCTTCAATATTAGTAAGACTATTCATCGGCTTTAATCGTTTGCGTAGTTCTTTATTCATACGCTCGATCGGATTTGTTGTGTAGATGGCACGCCTTGTTAGTTCGGGGTACTTGTAGAAGGTCAGAAGCGTTGGGAGCTGCTCTTCCCAGGACTTCACCTCCTTTGGGTACTGTTTGCGCCACTTGTCCTTGAAACCATCGAACACGGCTTTCGCGACGTCGCCATCGATAGCGGTATACACCTGTTTCAGGTCCTCGAGAAACTCCGTCTTATCCGAAACGCGGATTTTAGGGAATGTCGCGCGCACCTTATGGACCACGCAGTGCTGGACATCTGCCATTGGGTGTAACAGTATTTTCAAGTAGATCATTAAATGCATTTTCGGGTATATTAATCATCGAGTAGCGTCCTCCTCTTGGTGATGTCGCAATCCCGAGGATACCCTACTTTTTTATGTTCTGGATAGACTCCAGATCATGGTACACAGACTATTTTACGTCACCCCGAATTACGTCAAATAGCGCTGCCGCACAGCGTTGCACTTAATGAAAAAGGCGCTGTCCCAGAAGGGGCAGCGCCTTTGCGGTCGCGTCTTATTTTAAACAGCTGTCGATTGCTTTCACCATTTCATCGGCTGCCTCTTTCAACGCCTCTTTTAAATAGTGCGAGTATCTTGTGTAGATCTTATTGACATGATCTTCAATGATTTCATCATAATTGAAGGAGTCTTGGAGCGCGCTCGCAACATCCTCTTTAAACGTCTGGATAGCCTCGTTCAAATTGTAGCTGTACATGTCCTTGCCTCTGTAATCCTCCATATCATCCGTATTGATATAAAGATTATAAGAGGACAGAGAATCCAGCTTACGGACAACGTGGTCTGCGAAGATTTTCTCTATATTTTGAAGCTGATACAAGTAAAATTCGTCTTTTGCCTGCTTATAGTCCGGCCCGATTATGAAGCGGTTTGCATCGAGATTAACCTTTGCGGTTCCATCCGATTTCTCCTTTATTTCCTCCGCGACAGCAGTAACCCATTTGATCAGCGCTTCATTAGTGCTATGATAGAAATTTTCGTTGTTTTGCTCATACTTGATGTAATCGCCCAGCTGATCTACTTTGAATTGCACGAGCGCTTGCTGCACGACGGCTTTCCTTTGCGAATAGGCGACCCGGTCAAAATGGCTTAACCCGGCGGATTTCGCCTGACTGTCCGAGCGATAGTCATAACGGTTGTGGCCTTCGCTGCTAATATATGGAATCGAGGATGCCGAACCGCGATACCGATGCAAATGACTCGGAGGCTTAGGCACTTGAAAGCTGTCAACCTTGCTCGCAATAAGGGACTTAAGCTCCGCCAAGCCTTGTTTGCCGGAGGATGCAACCAATCCTGAATTTTTCAGAGATATAGCTTTGACCGGGCAATGATCGATAACCTCTTGAAATGTTTTCGCTTCCAGGTCCGATATTTGGCCGGAACCCGCCGGAACCGGTTTTCCATCGGGACCCTCGAGCAATAAGTCAGTTAACAGCGTACAACCTCCGGAAGCTGCGCACTTATTTGATATGACAATGCTTTTCATATAGTCTCATCCTTTTGCTATGACTTATTTATAACCGCCTATCACGTGGTGCATCCGGTTCAAATAGGCTTCGCCTGTCTGAATCGCTTCGGTGGATTGAATCGCAATTTCGCCGTTCTCATCGATCAGCTTGGTATCAATGATCGCTTTAATGGCTGTGGCAAAATTGATGCAGGTCATGATCTGCTCTTTATCCTGCCTGGTGTAGAGCGTTTTGTTGCCGCCTTTTTCCTGAATGGTTTGCGCGGTAGTGTCGATTGTTTTTCGGAAAAGAAGATTCAACTTTGCCAGCAATTCCGCCGTTTTGTCCGCTCTTGTCCGGATCGCTTCCAGCGCCGTGCAGATCGTCTCGATCTGCGATTCGATAATGTTTGCCTGCTGCCTTCGCATGGAGGCCACGCTTAGGTTGATCTCCGATTCTTTCTTGATAATTCCGGGGATGCCGCCAATGATAAAAGCTGCGATCGTCTGGCTGTTCGTCATGGTCATGCCGGCGACTGTACTCATCGAACGAATGTCTTGCAGGAGCTCCGGCAACAGACCGGTCCAATAGCTTAATTCCTGTATGCCGTCGGATTCTTGAAACTCAATTTTTTTGATCTTCTCGTAAGTAGCAATAAAATCATTCATCGATGTTAGCAGAATGCCTTTTTTCCGGTTCGCGAGCTTCTCAAGCGAATTTCTCGTCTCGTTTTCTTGCTTGATTTTCCGTTCTTCGGCTTGGGCTGTTTTCTCAAAAGCTTTTACATTGATCCGGTCTGCTTCTTTATCATTTTTGTCAGCCTTAAGCAGGCTGAACAGGAACAGCGGCGGCATAGTGCTCCATCCTCTCAAAAAGATAGTTTTGCATCATCATCCATGAAAAAGGCATCGAACTCCTCGTAGGACGAAAACGTGACGTTTTTCCCGAAAACGCCCAAGATGCTGTCCAATCCATTGGCGACCCCGTTGACGTCATTATGTACAGTCGCGTTGAATACGGCTGCGAATCCCGATTCCACTTGCTCGTCCCATTTCGCGAAGTGATCGCCGATCATCTGCCTCAGAACATCGCGCTGGCGTTCCATCTCGGCTAACGCTTGGGAGGCGACAGAAGAGACGCGGTCAAGCATATGCTTATGTTCCTGAAGGGAATTGCAGGCTTTATATATTTCTACACAAGCGGTTGAAACGATCATCGAGCCGATCAGCCCGCCGACATAAGGGATCGGGATTAAAGCCTGGCCGACCATAAATCCGATTGAACTGGAGACCAATCCAACCCCTTTCTCGCCCACTTCCCGAAAAAAGGCTTCGCCGTCGATTTCCCCGTTAACGTACCGGATGACGGAGTCCTTTACGATCAAAGCGACGGTGATGATCTGTGTGACTTGATTGGAGTTCGCGAGCTTGCTCAAAGCCTCGCTCGACGAACTCCTCAGCATATTGTTGATTCCTGTTGCGACGACTTTCCTTCCGCCGCCCGACAAAGCGACTTGGGTCGTGAGCTTTCCCATATCTTTGGTTGCTTCGTCAAACTTCTTCTCGCCGCTTGCTACCAAGCAAAGGTTGCGAACTCCCTCGACCATTATCGGAATAGCCGCATCGTTCAAAGAACGGAGTGCCCCTTCGGTAAAATTGCCGCTTGCATTTTTAGCGGTAAGGATGGTCGTTTTGGTCCATACGCCGGCTTCAGCTTTCAAGTTTTCTTGCAGAAGCCGCGCTTTGCCGCTTGCAGGGAGTCCGGCCATTTGCGAAAGATCGCTGTGCTCTCCCTTGCTGGCGTTATATTTTTTGGATACTTCCCGGAATGCGTACCGTTTATCGTTCAAAATTTCCTTTACGTCCTGGTCGGACAGAAAGGGGTTTTTCTTTAAACGGGCATGTCCTCTTCGCAGGGATATGATATGGTCCGTTTCAGACGCATATTTGGAAGATTGGCTTTTATATTTATGTTGGGCCGCCGTATGGCTCTTGTGGATCGTTTTACCGGTTATGCGGTCCTGAGTCGTCTTTTTGTCGGCGAATATCTCGTTCTTATATTCGGTTCTTGCCCCTTTATCATCGAATAAAGCGTTCCGGTTCTCCTTGTTGTACGCTTGTGTGACGCCTAAATTTCCGCTATCGCGATCTCTTAGCCCGTCTTTCATCTGCAACAACGTTGCATTTGCGAACACGTCATCGAAATGCGAGACCTTGTTCTTGTCGTCTGCGGCCATTTACTGCACCTCCGATGTCTGAATGCTGGGGTTGTCAACGAAAAAGAGACTACCACGTGAATGATTAGTCTCACTAGAATTTAGAATGGTTAATATTTCAAATTAATGATTATTATATCGGGCCCGAGTCCTAAAGACAATGAAGGTTCTCGATTAGGCTAAGTCCTTTGATGAAAGCGTATTTCGAATGTTTGTATATAAAAAAACATCCACTATCCGTATAATAAAGATAATTTTTAGAGAGGAGAGGGTCCCGATCTTTACCGTTCTGCTTGTCGATGACGAACCGCTCGTGCTTGAAGGTTTGTCGTTCATGGTTGACTGGGAAAAATACGGCTTCCGCGTATGCGGCGAAGCTTGCGATGGGGAAGAGGCGCTGGGTCGGATCAAGGAACTGAATCCCGATCTAGTTGTGACGGATATTAGCATGCCGATCATGGACGGGCTGCATTTGATCGAGCACTGCGCGAAGGTGTTGAAGGCGTCGAGTCGTTTCGTCATTCTGAGCGGACACGATGATTTCCCGTCTGCTCAGAAAGCGTTGACGAACGGAGTTCTCGATTATTGGTTGAAGCCGATCAACACCGAGGAAATTTATGCCACGCTCGAAAAACTTCATAGAGAATGGTCGCGTGCGGCCGTAGACGATACCGCAGGTCTGCCTTCTAAGGCTTCTGCGCTGGAGACAGTCTGGTCGGTCCCGGATGCCGACGATTCGCTGTTTGATGCGGAGGACCGCTTGCTGCTTGCGATCCAAACAGGCAACGAGGCCGCGGTTGTAGACGCGGCTTCCTCGCTGTGCCGCCAGCTGGAGCTATCGTTTGGCAGCAATGAGGAAGCCGGAAGAGCTTTCTTGTCGAACGTGCTGTTGGAATTGACATGGAAGGTGCATGAGGGGGAGACTGCGGATTCAAGCTTGGAGGGCGAAGAAGAGTTTGCGCCGCAGGTGCTGCCGTGCAGGGCAGACCGTTGGCCCAGTGTGCTGGCAGCGTTCGCGCTCAAGGCGTCAGGGCGGCTGGCGCGGCAGCGGTCTGTAACGGGTCCCGCAGGTGAGGCGGCCCGGTTCATCCGGGAACGCTACAGCGAGCCGCTTCAGCTGCAGACTATCGCGAGAATGCTCCATTTTCAGCCTGCCTATCTAGGCGAGCTGTTCAAGAAGCAGATGGGTATGCCCTTCCTTGACTATGTTCACCGCACGCGGGTCGAGGCAGCCCGCAAGCTATTGCGGCGAACTGATTTAAAAATCGCCGATATTTCCCGTTCGGTCGGCTATGACGATCCCGAGCAATTCACCGCCAAATTCAAGCATTGGATGGGTATGACCCCTTCCCAATACAAGAACGGCTAATTCGAAGGAGGCTTCCATATGCGCAGGCCGATCGGCTGGCTCAGCTTTGTCAACAACATCCCGCTTAACTGGAAGTTTACGCTTATTTACTTGCTTTGCGTCTTGGTGCCGATCTTGACGATCAACGTCCTCTTCTTCCAGCAGGTATCCGAAAACATTCAAACCCGGGAGCAGAACAACCGGCAGATGGCGATAGAACGGGCGGCCAAGAAGGCGATGGACATGATCGAGGGCGGCGTAACGCTAAGTCATTCCGTTGCGACAGATCGCACGTTATACGAAGCGCTGGATAAGGAATACGCGGATATCGTCGATTTTTATGAAACGTTTAATGGGGTGCTGAGCGGGAAGATGAGGCCGTTCATGTCCGCCTATACCTACGTTGAAAATATTTCGGTATATACGGAAAATCCGACGGTCATTAGCGGGAGCAACTTTTTCATGCTGGATGCTGCAGCAAAGCGCAGTCCATGGTATGAGGCGGTTACCGGCTCTTCGTCAGCTGTCCAGGTTCTCATGTATACCGATACGGACCCCATCAATTCAAAAACGAGAAAGGTGTATTTCAGCATTGTGCGCAAATTGAACGAATACCCGATGTACGGGCGCTTTGCCAAGTATTTGCGTATCGATCTGAAGCTCAGCAGTATGGAAGGCGCTTTGAAAGAGGAAAATCCTTATATGAAGATCAGCATGCTGAGTCCGCAGGACCAAGTGCTGTTTCCGTCATCCCAATACATGAAGCCGGCTGCTTCAACGGAAAGCGGCGAGGACGGTGAGCCGATTTTCCGCAGTCCGCTGGGCAATCCTTCTTACATTCAAGGCTGGACGATAGTGGGCGAAGCGGAAGCGGACCGTTTTCAGACGGCTGTCCAAAGCTCGAACCGCTTTATCTGGATGCTGGCCGCAATCAGCACTTTGCTGCCGACATCGCTCATTTTCATCATGCTGCAATCTTATAATTACAGGATTCGCCGCTTATCCAGGCATATGGAGAAAGCGAAAAACGAGAAGTTTGATTTGATCGTGCTGCGCGAAGGCAAAGACGAGATCGGCGGGCTGATCCGCACCTACAACCGGATGGTCGCGCAGATCGATTCCCTTATTAACGATGTTTATAAGCTTGAAATCCAGCAAAAAGATATGGAGCTTGAGCAGATTCGCGCTGAAATGAAGCTGCTGCAAAGCCAGGTTAATCCGCATTTTTTGTTTAACACGTTAAATGCTCTGCTTGTCGTCAGTGTGAAAAACGGGTATACGGAAGTGTCTGATATTATCCGCAACCTGTCCCAGTTGCTCCGTCGGATGCTTAGCTGGTCGGATGCCGCCGTTCCGCTGCAGGATGAGCTGCAATTTACGGAAATGTATTTGAAAATCGAGAAATTTCGGTTCGCGGACCGGTTCAACTACAGCTTCCATATTGAAGAAGAAGCCGCAACCTGCCTGGTTCCGAAAATGTGCATTCAGCCGCTGGTTGAGAATGCATGCAAGCACGGCCTTCAGGCAGTCAAGGGACAGCGCGTCATTCGGATTGAAGCCCGACGGACAGACACTTATTTATATGTGCAGGTAGAGGACAATGGGAAGGGCATGGATGAGGAGCGGGTTAATGAAATTCGGGCACTGATGAACGGCAGTCTCGATACGGACGAGAACGTCGGCATGCGCAATGTGTACAAACGGCTCCGGCTCCACTACGGGGAGCGGGTCGATTTCTATATCGACAGCAGTCCGAATGAAGGTGCGCGTATCAGCTTCCGAATTCCTGCCATGAATACAGACGATGGGGGGAAAACAAATGTACTCGGTGCTTCTGGTGGATGACGAGCCTTGGGCGATTGAAGGGCTCAAAATGTTTATCGAATGGGAGCAGCTCGGTTTCCGCGTAACCGGCGTATGCGAGAACGGCGTGGAAGCGCTGTCGGCTGTGCGCGAGTCGATGCCGGATGTTATTGTAACGGATATCCGGATGCCGCAGATGGACGGCTTGGAGCTGATCAGCCAATTGCAGGAAGAGCAGGGAAAGTCGGAAACCGAGTTCGTCGTTCTCAGCGCTTACGGCGAATTTGCATACGCCAAACGAGCCATGCAGCTCGGCGTTCATCACTATTTGCTGAAGCCGATTATCGGTGAAGAGGCGGCGGAGGTGCTGACACAGGTGCGCCAGCGGCTTGACAGCCGCCGCGAAGCCCGGCAGAAGATGGACAACGGAATCGAAGAAGCATCGCTCCCGGCTCTAGCCGCGCAGCGGATGAAGGATGTGCTGCAGGCGATTGAAGATGCGGACCGGAACCGGACGGCGGAGGTGATCGACGAATTATTCCAAGAATTGAAGGGCCGCTCCTTGGACTGGGCCGATCTGTTTGCCGGCTCCCTGATCGTTCAATGCGGCAAGCTGATTCGCGAATCGGGCGGCGATCCGGCTGTGCTGCTGCGCCCCCGTACAGACTCGGATTCGCATGGCCCCGAAGCCGGGCCGGCTTATGTGCGGGCGCGTATTCTTTCGTTTGCGGAGCAAGCGATCGCTGCTATGCAATCGATTCGGGAAAGCAGGCCCGGCAGCACAATGAGCGAGATTGACCGGTATGTCCGAGAGCATTACCGCAGCCCGCTTTCCATCCGGGACATAGCTTCGCGGTTTTATTTAAACCCCGTTTATTTGGGGAAAGCGTATCAGGACAAATTCGGCTGCGGCCTGCTCGATCGGATACATGACTTAAGAATCGCCGAAGCTTGCGAAAAGCTTCGCCGTTCAACCGAGCCGACAAGCGCCATCGCCGAGCAGGTCGGCTATGCGCATTACCGCCATTTTCTGCAGCATTTCGAACGGCGAACGGGCTGCAAGCCGGCGGAATATAGGGCTTCCCAAAAGTAAGCATCGAAAATGAAATCGGTAAGCAAAACCGATTTTTAAGGGGGGTACCCATTTAATTCGTGAATTGCAAGCGCATTCAAGAAAACGCTACCATAAATACAGCAAGACGAAAGCGCGCCGTCTTGCGTTACATCCGCTAAGGAGGATTTTACATGGGGGTTCGTACTAGGAAAACAGCTTTAGGACTGCTAATGCTTGTTCTAGCGTTTAGTATGGTCGCATCAGCGTGTTCCAAAAGCAATAACGGAGGCGCTTCGGAATCGCCGAAGGCATCGACGGGAACGAGCGAAGCATCGCCGGATGCAAACTCGACAGAGAAAGTGGATCCGTTCACGATCTCAATATTTCTGAATTCTGTGGGACCAATCCCGACGGAAGACAACAAAATTTATCAAGAGATTAAAGATCAGCTCGGCATTACGCTGAAGGAAGAATATCTGGTAGGCGATATCGAGCAGAAGCTTGGCGTTATGATCGCCGGCGGCGACTACCCGGATATGATCACAGCGCATACAAAGCTGACTGCGGCGAAAGCGGTCATTCCGTTGGAAGACCTGATCGAGCAGCACGCGCCGAACTTGAAGAAACATTTCGCAAATGTGTGGGAACAATTGAAAGATCCGGCGGACGGCCATATTTACTGGCTGCCAGGCTATGGGGTCTATCAAGGCGACTTTAAACCAACGGATTATATGGGACCTGCGTTCTACATCCAGAAAGCGGTTCTTAAAGAATTCGGCTATCCGACGCCTAAGACGCTGGACGAATACTTTAAGCTGATCGAAGATTATGCGGCTAAATATCCGGAAATCGACGGTCAACCGACGATCGGCTACACGTCGCTCGCTTTCGACTGGCGCGACTGGGGTCTGCGCAACGCGCCTCAGCATTTGGCCGGCCATCCGAACGACGGCGGCGTTCTCGTCGATCCGAATACGAATGTCGCAACACTATACTCGGCAAACGATATCTCGAAGCCGTACTACAAAAAGCTGAATGAAATCAATGCCAAAGGCTTGATGGATAAAGAAGCTTTCGCGCAAAACTATGATCAATTCTTAGCTAAAATTTCCAGCGGCCGCGTACTCGGCATGTTCGAGCAACGCTGGAACTTCGGGCAAGCCCATGATTCGCTCGTTTCGCAAGGCAAGTACGACCGTACTTACGTAGGGTTCCCTCTTGTCTACGACACGAACACGAAAGACCACTATCTTGATCGTCCGCCGTTGAACCTCGGCACTGGATTCGGCATCACAATCAACGCTGAGGAACCGGAAAAAATCATCAAGTTCTTGGATACAATGCTCTCGGAAAAATGGCAGAAGCGCCTCAACTGGGGCGAAGAAGGCGTCGACTATCTCGTTGGCGACAACGGACTTTACTACCGGACGCCGGAAATGCGCAAACAGCAGGATGACGTCACTTGGAAGCAGAAGTACAAGGCGGAATCGCTTTGGGGCAATATGCCTAAATTGGAAGGCAACTATCCGGACGGCAACGCCGACGGTCCGGGCAACCAGCCGGACGAGTTTTTCGCGAACCTGAAGGACATCGACAGAGAAGTGTTGACCGCCTATGGCTTCAAAACGTGGTCCGATTTCTTCTCGACTCCGCCGGAGAACCGCGTGTCGTACCCGGCATGGAACATCGACCTGATCGAAGGCTCCCCGGCGAAAGTAGCCAATCAGAAAATGAAGGATCTGGACTTCAAGCTCTTGCCGAAGGCGATCTTGAGCAAACCGGAAAAATTCGAAGAAGTATGGTCTGACTATGTCGCACAGATGGGCAAAGTGGATACGCAAGCTTATCTGGATCGCGTCAATGAAATGCTCAAATGGCGTGTAGATAATTGGACGAGTAAATAACAAGAAGGAGGGTAGAAGGTTGGAACGAATGTTCCGGCCTTCCCCTCGTTCGAGATAGGAGGCGGAACCGATGCCGCAGCATACGGTCCAAAAGGTTGAAATCGCACCTCAGTCCGCTCAGCGGACCGAATCGTTCTGGAGGAAGATGGTCCGCCAGCGACAATTGATCATTATGTCTTTCCCGATGGTGATATACGTTCTGCTCTTCGCCTATGCTCCTCTTTGGGGCTGGATGATGGCGTTCCAGGACTTTAAGCCAATGCCGGGAGTCAAGATTTTTGAACAGACCTGGGTCGGTCTGGATCAATTCAAGTTTCTGTTCCTGGATGAAAGCTTCACCCGGGTTCTGCGCAATACGATCGCGATGAGCTTCATCTCGCTCATCCTCGGGTTTGTCACGGCGATCGGCTTGGCATTGTTGTTAAACGAAATCAAGAAAACAGCCTTTAAACGGTTAATTCAGACTATCTCGTATCTTCCGCATTTTTTATCTTGGGTCATCGTGACCGGACTAGTCTCGATGTCGTTGTCCAGCGAAGGCGGCATTGTAAACATTGTGCTTATGAAGCTCCATCTCATCAATGAACCGATTCTCTGGCTTGGCGAAGGCAAGTACTTCTGGGGAATTGTGGGCATGACCAACGTCTGGAAAGAAGTCGGCTGGAACACAATCATTTATTTGGCGGCCATTGCATCTGTCGATCCGTCCTTATATGAAGCGGCGGAAGTAGACGGCGCGGGACGCTACCGCAAAATATGGAATGTTACGTTGCCTGGCATCCGGCCGGTTATCGTCATCCTGCTGATCATGAACGTTGGCTGGATTCTGAACGGCGGCGGCTTCGATATTCAATATTTCCTCGGCAACGGACAAGTGCTTGACTGGTCGGAGACGATCGACATCTTTGTTCTGAAGTACGGCCTTAGACTCGGGAACTACTCGCTCGGTGTCGCAGCTGGCATATTCAAAACCGTAGTCAGCATCCTGCTGCTCTACTGCGCGAATATAATCGCCAAGCGTCTCGGCGAAGAGCGACTTATATAAGGAGGGCTCCCTATGCAAACTGCAATGAAAAAATTCAAGACGGAGCCGTTCCTGTTTCATACGTTCAACACGTTGTTCATGGTATTCGTCGCGGTTGTCACACTATATCCGTTCCTCAATACGTTGGCGGTCTCGTTCAACTCGGGCATCGATACGACTCGCGGCGGCATCTACGTATGGCCTCGGGAATGGACGTTCAAAAATTATGAAGCGGTATTTGCAAGCGGTAATGTATATTCAGCTTTCGGGGTGTCCGTCGCCCGGACCGTAATCGGTACGGTCATCAGCGTCTTTCTGACGGCAATGCTGGCATATACGATCAGCCGCAAGGAGTACATGTTCCGCAAACCGATTACGCTCATCTTCGTACTTACCATGTATTTCGGCGCCGGACTTATTCCTTCGTACTTTCTGATTAAGGATCTGCATCTGCTAAACAATTTTCTTGTTTATATTCTGTTCCCTGGAGCCGGAGCGGGTCTGATCAGCGCGTTCAACATGCTCGTGGTCCGCACTTACATTCATACGTTGCCGGAGAGCTTGAACGAGTCAGCCAAGATTGATGGCGCGAGTGATTTCCGGGTATTCTTCAGCATCATCTTGCCGCTTTGTGCGCCAGTGCTTGCGACGATCTCGTTGTTCACGGCAGTCGGCCAATGGAACTCGTGGTTTGATACGTTTATATTCGCCTCGTCCAAACAGGAGCTAAGCACCCTCCAGTACGAGCTGATGAAATTGCTGTCCTCGACGGTCAATTCCAATGCAAACCCGAACTTGTCGTCTACGGCTGCGAAGGATACCGCAACGATGATTACGCCGTTGTCGATCCGAGCCGCAATCACGATCGTGGCATCGATGCCGATTTTGGTCGTATACCCGTTCTTGCAGCGACATTTCGTCGCAGGTATGCAGCTGGGCAGTGTGAAAGAGTAGTTGGATTGGATAAAAACAAACGAAGAGCTGTCCCAAATGGGAAGCTCTTCGTTTGTTTTTATTCATGTTTCAGCGACGGGCATTGTTGCATTTTTATAAGATCCCTGAATAGATATCTCCTCTATCGCGCACAATGTGATTGGCAACAACAAGAAACAGAGGGGGCTAATGCAATGGATGTCCAGCGAGCGAAGGAAATAGCGATTTCGCCGATTATGGAAAACGTGGAATACAACGGGGCTCGGATTTATATCCAGCATGTAAACGAGGAGAACGAAACAGCTAGAATCTATCCAATCGACCAACCTGAGCAAGAACAAGATGTTCCCTTGCGAAGCCTCATTGAACCTTCTTCCCGAACAGCAATGGAAGTCAGCCAAATGGACTGCAAGCTTCCTGAAAGCTAGGAGCCAGCGCCTAAATTAAACCGTATTTTCCTCCTTGACGGGTGGACGTTGTGCGTGCCTGGCAAAAGCTTTGCTGCGCAGCATGAGCACACCATCGTCATCACGAGAGGTCAGCCTATTATTTTGACGGCTTGAAAATAAATGGCGTGTGACTTAGTCACTGAACTTAGCAGCTTCGCTCCGCTATTCTAAAGCCAGAGTTAGTGATTCTAGCTAATGGATGGAATATAAAATGAGCGGAGGATATTGGCCATGAAAAATGTCGGCGGCGCTGATCGGGCTATGCGATGGGTGCTAGGAATCGGATTGCTATCGTTGTTTTACTTCCTTGACGGCTATTGGAAGCTGTTAGGCGTCATCGCGGTTATTCCGTTGATGACAGCGATCACGCAATTTTGTTTCATTAATAAGCTGCTAGGGAGAAATACGTGCGAGATTTCTAAACGCTAGATATATCGGGGAAGCGGTAAGAATGGGCCGTGTCTAAGCTAATAACTTAGACACGGCCCATTTGTGTCAAAAACTGTCGATTAAAATAAAAGATAATGTTAATATATAGAAAAAGCTTGTCTGCTAAAAAATAGAAGACTCTTAAATGACCGTTAATAGCAAAGGAGTTAGACCACGTTATGCGGATATTTCGTAGCTTTGTCCTGTTTCTTACTCTTATTCTTGTAACCCCATTTTTCTCATTACAGTTTGTTGAAGCAGAAGAAGTCGTGTTCGAAGATCCCGCTATTGAGCAAGCTGTTCGACAGCAGCTTGGGATCTCGGGTAGTATTTCGTTAACCGACTTAGATCTGTTGTATGCTCTTGAGGTGAAAGAAGGAACGGTAACGTCGTTAAATGGATTAGAGAAAGCGCTGAATCTGAGCCAGCTTTCGATTAACAACGCTAGTGTATCCGATTTAGCGCCGCTTTCTTCACTGTCCGAGCTCGTCTACGTAAGTTTGAAAAATAACCGCATTCAAAATATTCAACCTTTATCCGCTCTTTATAAATTGATGCATCTGGATTTGTCGGGAAATCAAATTTCGGATATCTCCCCATTGTCCAGCTTAAACTTAATGGAGCTGTATTTGGCAAGCAATCCGATCAGCAAGAATACCGCTAATAAAAATACATTGCTTTCCCTGCAGCAAAAAGGCGCACAAATCGATATAAAAATCGAGGATACGACTACGGAACAGCCCTCGACTCCGCCGAAAGCCGAAGAAGAAACGTCTCTGAAATGGACGAAACTTTATCCGGAGCTGAAAGATGCGGATTATCATTCCAGCGAATACGCTTATGGCAATAAAATCTATGTCTCAACGCAAGGTTATACCTCGAAAAACGGAATCAACTGGACGAAAAATCCGAAATTCGGTAATATTCGCATGAACGTTGTTGCGTGGGGGAAAGGGAAATTCGTCGGCCTCGGTTATAGGGATAATCAGGAGACTAAAGTATGGATCTCTAAGGATGGTCTCAACTGGACAGAGAACACGGAAAAAATTAAACATTCTACCGGTTTATCTGATATCGCATTCAACGGTACCCGGTTCGTGGCAGTTGGCGGCCATAATACTGCTGGTTACATTGTTACTTCCGAAGATGGAGTGAAGTGGACGGAACGTACGTCCAATATAAAGACAGATCTTAAAGGTATCGCTTGGGGTAACGGAACCTTTGTAGCACTAGGCTATAAAGGAACTGCATTCGTTGTGTCCAAGGATGGCCTGACCTGGAAGCGGGTTACGGTTCCTGTTAAAGACGATAACGGAATGTGGGATATTCATTTTGCCGGCGGCAGCTTTGTGGCGATTGGAGACTCTACTTTGCTTACATCTAAAGATGGAGCGAAATGGACGTCAGTAGCTTCCGATGGTATTTTTTGGGATCGAGTTATCTGGGTAAAGGATCGTTTCTTCATCGAAGGCTTCAAGTATGCAGATAATAAAAAAGAGACGATAGTCGTGTTTAAGACATCAAAAGACGGAAAGACATGGAAAGATATAACCGGCCTCGGTCCTCTGACGACTGAGCATTACGGGACATACGGAGCTTACTATCATCTCAATACCGTTCATGACGGGAAACAGTATGTCACTTATACCGACATCGGCATCTTTATTTCGACAGACGGCGTCAAATGGAAGCAAATTAAGAAAGTGGCGTTAAAGCCTCCTCATCTAATCAATTCAACGGTCGGCAATGGCAAATTGGTTTCCGTCGGCGGGGATGTGGATTACTTCTATCCAGCATTCGAGAAGCTTGCGTCTCGCGGCGTATGGTCGATCAATGCGAAGGGAGAGCATCAATCCAGCTATGAGCTAGGAAAGTTTCCGCTTTACGACGTCATATGGACAGGCAGCCAGTTTTTTGCCGTCGGGGCGCAAGGTCTGATGATGACGTCCAAGGATGGAGTTAAGTGGAATACATCAACGGCTTCGCCAACCAAGGAGTCGCTATTCCGAATTATTAAGGCGAACGGAATTTACTATGTAACGGGCTCTAACGGGCTCATTATGAGCTCAAAGGATTTGAAGACATGGAAAAAACAGAAGACGGGCATAGAGTCCGACATTAATTCGATTGCCTGGAGCGGCAAAAAGTTTGTCGCAGTCGGCGAGTATGGCGTAACATTAGTATCCGATAATGGAACTGCGTGGAAGACAGGCAGCAAGCTCAAAAGCGCAAACGGCGATTTCAGTTACAGCTTACCTGATGTCGTCTGGGGCAATGGAGTGTTCATTATAACAGCGGCACAATACAATAATTCGGATCGAGAATACACGATATTCAAATCGACAGACGGAACGAAATGGGCGAGAAAAAACCTCGAGTATACGTTTCCTGAAGATGATAACGGGCTGTTTCCGAGGCTGTACGGCGTTCGTTATTTCAATAACACATTCGTAGCGGTCGGCAATAACGGATCGGTATACTTGTCCAAGAACGGAGACAAATGGTCAAGAGAAGAAGTGCCTGACAGCGTGATTCTATTATCGGTACAATTATTTAACGGCAAGTTGTACGCAACGGGCAGCTATACGGACCAAATTTATATCGCCGAGTTTAAGACAAAGTCGAAATAGATGGGCAACAAAGCCGGAGTTCTCGAGCATGAGGAACTCCGGCTTTGTTTATCGGCAAAGGAAATCGCTGGAACATTGTAGAAAAATAGATTAGAAAATTTTTTTCAGTCCTGTCGATTTTGTTGTTCTTCGTTCGTTGTGCATATAGAGGCTAACTTCAACCAAGGAGGAGATTCGCAATGCGATTTATGATGATCGTCAAAGCAACACAAGATTCCGAGGCCGGTGTCTTGCCGAGCCCGGAGCTGTTCGACGCCATGGCAAGGTATAACGAGGAGCTGGCGAGGGCCGGCGTGCTGGTCGCTGCCGAAGGACTTCACGCAAGCTCAAGCGCGATTCGGATTTCTTATCCCGAGCCGGGCGGAAAGCCGAAGGTGATCGATGGACCTTTCACGGAAGCGAAGGAAATAATCGCGGGCTTCACGTTAATTGAAGTGAAGTCGAGAGAAGAGGCGGTCGAGTGGGCGATGCGGATGCCGGATCCTCATGGCTACGGACAAGGAGAGATCGAGCTGCGCCAAGTTTTCGAGGCGCCGGAGCTGACTCAGGATCCGGTTGCATTAGCTAAGGAAATTGAAATGCGGGAGACGGTCACAAGGAAGCCGAGAGCGTGAAGGATTCGACTGTACACCGCACGATCAATGGGATTTGGAGAATCGAGTCGTCCAAAATTATTGCCGGCCTGGCCCGAATGGTACGTGATGTCGGGCTTGCCGAGGATATGGCTCAAGAAGCGCTTATCGTCGCGCTTGAGAAGTGGCCAGAGACAGGCATACCCGACAATCCGGGGGCGTGGCTGATGACGACAGCGAAACGCAGAGCTATCGATCACTTGCGCAGGAACAAGCTGCGCGAGCGCAAATACGAGGAGCTAGGGTGGGAGATCGACTGGCAGCATGAGCCGGATTGGGATGAAGCGCTCGATGACCCCGTAGGCGACGATCTGCTCCGCCTTATTTTTACGACCTGCCATCCGATCCTTTCCGCTGAGGCGCGAGTGGCGCTTACGCTTCGGCTGCTTGGGGGACTGACCACGGAAGAAATCGCAAGCGCGTACCTCATTCCGGAGCCGACGGTTGCTCAGCGGATCGTGAGGGCAAAACGGACGCTTGCCGCTGCGCGCGTTCCTTTCGAATTGCCCCCCAAAGCAGAGCTTGCGGCGCGATTGTCGTCTGTGCTTGAGGTCATCTACCTCATGTTCAACGAAGGGTATGCCGCTTCTTCAGGCGCAAGCTGGATTAGGCCGATGCTTTGCAGTGAAGCGCTGCGGCTTGGTCGGATACTGGCACAGATTTCTCCCGCAGAGCCGGAAGTGCATGGTCTTGTGGCGCTGATGGAAATTCAGTCGTCCCGATTCAGGGCGCGGGTGAGCGCGGCAGGAGAGCCAATTTTGCTTATGGATCAGAACCGTGCGCAATGGGATCATCTGCTCATCCGCCGGGGTCTGGCTGCGATCGAACGGGCGGAGCGTCTCGGCAGAGCATTTGGCCCCTACCTGATACAAGCTTCAATCGCGGCCTGCCACGCCCGTGCACGAACGGCTTCAGAGACGGACTGGATTCGCATTGCCGCGCTCTACGACGCCCTTTCCCAAACGGTGCCGTCACCCGTCGTTGAGCTGAACCGCGCTGTCGCGCTGTCGATGGCGTTCGGCCCGGAAGTCGGCTTAGAAGTCATTGATTCGCTGGTGCAAGAGCCGTCCATGAAAAACTATCATCTTTTGCCTAGTGTGCGAGGGGACTTCCTCATGAAGCTGGGCTGCAAGAAAGAAGCGGGTGAAGAGTTTAAGCGCGCTGCAGCGCTGGCCCGTAATGAGAAGGAGCGCGATCTGCTCTTAAGGCGCGCTTCCGAGTGCATGGCCGAATAGTACAACAATACGAGAGGGGAATTTCAAATGAGCGAAGAGGTTATTGCATTTATCGAGAAGGTTAAAGAGCCGTGGCAAGCCCAGCTGTGCCAAGTGCTGCGTCAAGTTGTGCATCACGCGATTCCTGACGTGCAGGAACGCATTCAGTATAACAAGCCCCACTTTCTGAAAAATAAAAAGTATGCAGCAGTGATCTCGACTTCGAAGGATGCGGTCAGCTTTACGATCTTTAATGCAGCTGAGCTGGAATTGCCCGAAGGGTTGTTCGACGGCCCTCCGGAACGGAAGACGATCAAGTTCCGCAATGGTCAGCAAGCAGATAGCGAAATGCTGTCCAGACTAGTAGGACAAGCGTCCAGCACGCTATAAAAAGTTTTTTCGTTTTTTTTCGGAGCTGTCGATTTTGCTGTCTGCCGTTCGTCGCCTTAATAGAAAGACAAATAACGATTAAGGAAGGATGTTGAACATGACAGCACAACTTAACGCTTATATTCATTCGGAGGATGCGAGAGCGCAAGCTGCGTTTTACGCGCAAGCATTGGGAGGGGAAATCCTTTCCGCCATGACTTACGGGCAAACACCCGGGACACCGGAAGCCGTCAAGGATAAAGTGATGCATATGGTACTGTCCGTCGCTGGCGGGAACCTATTGTTTTTCTCCGATGCGATGGAGCCTTTTCAGAGAGGACGATTCATTTCGCTTGCGCTCACGTATGGAGATGAAGCGGAAGCCCGCCGAGCCTTCGAACAGCTTGCTGCTGACGGAACCGTAAAGTATCCGTTCGAGCTGCAGCCTTGGGGCGCTTACTATGGTGAGATTGAAGATAAATTCGGAGTTAATTGGCAAATCGTGGAACAGTAAATTGGTCCGCTCCACGGAGCAGCTGAGCCTATCGCTCAGCTGCTCTTTTTTATGCACATGTTCACACCTCATAAAAGCCGCCTTAACGGTAAACGTTCTCCACCGCTTTTTTTCTCCCCAATCGGTTCGTGCCAATTACCCCGGCGATAATGAGCATCGAGCCGATCAGGTGATACACCGTCACTTCTTCCCCGAGAAATAGAGCTCCGGCTGCCATAGAGACGATTGTAGCGAGATTGGCGAACACGCTCATTCTCGACGCTTCTATTTTGGACAGGATGTAGTTTGCAGTTAACGCTGTGAGCAGCGAAGATATGACGCCTAAATAAAGGACGGATAGAATAAAGGTTCCGCTGGAGAGCGGTGTGAGAAAGTGCGGAAGCGTTCCGGCGGACGCATGACTCGCGAACGAAACAGCCAGAAAAACAATGAATCCGATTCCGAGCATGAGATAAGTGATTTCCGCCGGGCTGAACTGCTTTGACAGCGATCGCGCCATAACGGTATATCCGGCAAAAGCGAAGCATGTCAACAAGAGCAAGAAGATCCCCGTCATGTTTGACAGGTCTATGCCGCTGCCCTTCATCATGAAGATGAACACGACGCCGAACACCGACAGGAAGATCGATAGCTTCTGCAAGGCGGTAGTCCCTTCCTTCAGAAATAGAGAGGCGACGATCATCGTGACGACCGGAGTGAACGCGTACAGAATGCCTCCCTCGGCAGAAGTGGCGTGCTGCAGTCCGAATGCTTGAAGCGTGAAGAAGCTAAGCGGGTACATGAGCGACAGCAACAGCAATTTGTATAAAGGCTTGCCGCGGTACGTCAGCCTAACCCAGCCCAACGCCACAGGAACGGACATGACCAGAAACGAAGCGGCAAAACGGTAAGTTAGCGTGTCGAGCGGTCCGGTGTATTCGAGCGCTATTTTGACAAACAAAAATGACAATCCGAGAATGATCGCATTAAGCACGGCTAAGAAATAAGGAAGTTTCGATTCGTTGCTATTCATGGTAGGTGCAGCATCCTTTCTAAATTAACGGTAACGCGCTCATGAAATTTCCAGTTGCTGATTTAAAGGATATGGCAAAATCGGGGTTGGAACAATGTCATTTTACTTAAACTGTATCGATACAGTAGAGCTATATCGTGTATTATGAATAGTAAAAAATGAGCGATAATACATACGGGAGGGAGACCGGCGTGAAAAAGTATTTTGCAATTTTATCGGATATGGAGCATAAAGTTCGGCAGGGGACATATCCTCCCGGGCGCAAGCTGCCCTCCGTACGAAGCGCTGCAGAAGTCTATGGATGCAGTATCAGCACAGTAACGCGGGCATACGCGGAATTAGAGAAGCGCCACGTCATTTATTCGGTCCCGCAGAGCGGCTTTTACGTGGTCGAGAAGCCGGGGGATTGGCGTGACAACCGAGATAGCCGAATCATTAACTTCGGAACCGTATTGCCCGATTTGGACGCGTTTCCATATATGGACTTTCAGCATTGTCTTAATAAAGCAATTGATATCTATAAGTACGACCTGTTTACCTACGGCAATCCGTTGGGTCTGGAGTCTCTGCGGCATACGCTTGTTTCCCATTTAGCCGGCGATCAAGTGTTTACTAAGGCAGAGCGGATTATCATCACCTCAGGAGCTCAGCAGGCACTGGAGATATTAGCGAAAATGCCGTTTCCAAACCGAAAAAAAGCGGTATTGGTTGAACAGCCGAGCTATGACCGGTATTTACGGTTTCTGGAAACGGAGGGCGTACCGGTGTATGGCATTGCTCGTACGGCGGCAGGCATTGACCTGACCGAATTGGAGAAGCGGTTCAAAAGCGGTGAAATCAAATTTTTCTATACGATGTCCAAATATCATAATCCGCTTGGCACCACCTTTAGCTTAGAGGAAAGACGGGCAATCGCTAAACTGGCGGTTAAGCACGATGTCTGCATTTTAGAGGACGATTATATGGCAGACTTGGGCGCTGAACGGCAATTTGACCCTATTTACGCCTTTGATGGGGGTTCGCATGTCATTTACTTGAAGAGCTTTTCCAAAATTATATTTCCGGGCCTCAGGGTAGGAGCCATTGTATTGCCGGAACGGCTGCTTGAAACGTTTCATGCATACAAAGCTTACCCGGACACTTCGCTATTGTCCCAGGCTGCGCTCGAAGTGTATATCAAGAACGGCATGTACGAGCGGCATAAGCATAAGATAAGCAGCCTGTACGCGTTGAGAATGCGGGCTTTGAGAGATTCGGCGGAACGGTATAACGAGCCGGGGCTAATGGAGGTTCCCGATATTCGTTCAGGCATCTATTCGCATTTCAAGCTAAAACCGACGGTCAATTTGGAGCGCCTGATCAAGCGGCTTGCGGATCGAAATATTAGTGTCGTGTCCGGTAAAGCGTTCTATCTTGCGGATTATTTGGAGCGAGAGAAGTTTCTGAGGATCAGCATTTCCCAATCGCAGCCCGAGCAGATTGACGAGGGCATTCAAGCGATCGTTGAGGAAGTAAAGCGGGAAAGCAAGGTTCGCTGACTCTTTGCAGGGGAGGCTGGTGCCCATCAACAGATTTCTGCAAAAGTGCAAGCTTTTCAGCCGATTGGATCTGCAAGGCGCCCGCCGGGGTGCCTTATTTTATTTGGATCTCGAAAAAGTCATCTTACCCCTCAATTGCGACCGCTTAGCGCAAAAGCATTTCAAAAGGATAAAACGCCGATTAGATTAAGGTATGTAAATACAGGAGTCGAAAGGTGGTTCATATGCGATTAGCAATTAAAATCTTGATTGGCGTAATCATTGCCGCTGCCATTGGATTAGGTGTCTTAGCCTTTATAAACCGGCCGATTTCGAAAGAAGCCGTTCATGCAAAAATTGAACAGCACTTAACGAAAGTCGTAGAAGAAAACGATTCGCTATCGAGCGCTTTACTAACCATTTACTCGAAGAAAACGGGCAACCTTGAACAGTTTGCAGTCGGCACTGCACATAAAAACTCAGAGCAGCCAGTCGGCATAGACAGCCCGTATCATTCAGCCAGCATCGGCAAAACGATGTTGGCCGCTGTCTGCGGCATTCTAGTCGACGAAGGGAAAATCAGCTACGACGATAAAATCGGCGACTGGCTGAATGCTGACATCCTTAAAGGCTTATTTGTAATAGACGGCGCAGACTATTCCGATCAGGTCACGATCAGGCAGTTGCTAAGCCATACATCGGGAGTTGGCGACTATTTTGAAGGTCCGGTCAAAAAGGGCAGGCCGATGCTGGAGATGATTACAGCTGAGCCGGATCATCGGTTTACGCCAGAAGAGCTGCTTGCGTTTACTAGAGAAAACCAGGAGGCTGCCGGCAAGCCGGGACAGCAATTTTACTATTCGGACACGGGCTAT
This sequence comes from Paenibacillus sp. NEAU-GSW1, assembly GCF_009737085.1. Lineage (GTDB taxonomy): Bacteria > Bacillota > Bacilli > Paenibacillales > Paenibacillaceae > Pristimantibacillus. The sequence continues at coordinate 159,076 of NZ_WOVL01000002.1, read as the reverse complement.
ATTTTGCTGGGGCTAATGTTGGAAGCAATTGAGGGGAAATCGTATTCGGCTATTTTGGACGAAAACCTATTCGAGCCGCTGGGCATGAACGACAGTTATTTCATGTTCGATAACGATGATGAACCATCCGATATCATTGGGATATACGCGAATGGCATGGACTTAAGCGGCAAAAAAGCATTGTCGGTGGACTGGGCGGGCGGCGGCGTTGTGACGACGATGAATGACCTGTTAACGTTCATTACCGCCTTAGAAAATGGGTCTTTGCTGTCGGACGAAGTATACAGCCAGATGACCGATTTTTCGCACCGCTATGAAAAAGGCATCTATTACGGCATGGGCATGATGAAGTTTGACTTTAGCGAGCTGTCCTTTCTGCTCGGCTCGATGACAGACGTCTATGGCGCAGTCGGGGCTACAGGGACGTATGCACTATACGATAAAAAAACGGAAACCGTCTTTATTGCGAACTTTGGATCGCTGGATTTTACCGAAAAAAGTATAGAAGAACTGGTAAAAATAAGGATGATCTATGATAGGATGATAATAGAATAAATATTTCATAAGTTGTCATTAGGAGACACCGGATGGTTCATTTATTGTGTTCAACGAAGGTTTATGAAAAATTGAAGCATGAATTGTCCAAACACCAGATCGACGTTCATCCGGACAGCGGTCTGGCACTCGTCGAGAGAGGCTATGATCTGCCAAACGATAAGCTCTGTATCGTATTCGATGCCATTGATTATATGGATGTCATTAAGCTGCTCGTCTCTGGCGTCCGGGAAGATATGCATTGGATGAATACACTTACAGGATTAAGCGACAATAAATTCGCGGTCATTGAACCGGGGGATGTTATATATATTGAAGCGGGCTCTGACGGCATGATGGCATATACCAAGTCCAATCGTTACAGCATCAAAGAAACGCTGCAATACTATGAGAGTTTGTGGGCAGCCAAGGGGTTTATACGTATCAACAAATCACAACTCGTGAATTTGCTGCGCGTCAAGGAAATTATCCCTTGGTTTAACTCCCGGTATGTACTGCGGATGGATAATAACGCCGAGCTTGAAGTATCCAAAATGTTCTCAAAAAAACTTAGAAACACACTCAAAATATAGGGGAACCATCCATGGAAAAAATCAATTTTGAAAATATAATAAAGTCCTTTTTCCTTGGCCTCTTCATTGGCGTAGTGCTGCAGTTTAATGGAAGTGCGGCGGACATTCAATTCTCGTATCGCGTTCTGTCGGTATTAGCCAGCGGAAGCATAGGCTTTATTATCGGTTTTTTGACCGAATGGATAACAGCTATACTGCCGATTACGATTGCGAAAGCCCGGACGTACTTTTTTATAAACAACTTCATCGCATTAATCGTTACGGCATTTATTATGACTGTTTTAATTCTAGTTACGAATGGTGAAACGGAAAGCAGAGGCGGACTAGTGCCGGTATTTTTAATCGTGCTAAGTATCGTATGCGCCGCAAATCTGTTCGATTATTTGATGTATCGGCGCGCTCAAAGCAGGCTGAAAACCTATAAGGAATGGATGAAAGACAAGGTGCAGTAGTCGACGTGCTTCATTAGGAAAGTTACTGAAAAAAACTAATATAGAGCCCCGAAATGGGGCTCTATGTCAGAACGGCCGACCAAGCTTTTTGTAACAATTGAATGCCAAGCTTCATTTCCTTTTCTGTAATCCCCCCAAAACCCAAATAAATTTTAGGGTTGCTCCGATCCAACCGCGATTGCGCATCTTGGCTGCCGTATACAAGCACGCCTGCTTGCCGTGCTAATTCGATTAATTCATCGGCACTGACAGGGGCAGCAATAGATAATTCGATATGCAGTCCCGATCCGCTGCTGCTGACTTGGACAGATTCGGGCATATGACTGCGCATAAGCTGAACGAATGCGTCATGCTTTGAACGGTATATTTTTCGCATCCGCCTTAAATGACGGTACCAATGACCGCGGGAAATAAAAAGCTGCATCGCCCATTGATTCATTCTGGAAGGACAAGAGTAGACTTGATCCAAGGATTGAAGTTGCTTCAGCAGATGCAGCGGCAAAACCATATAGTTCATACGCAATGCTGGCGTAAACACTTTCGAGAATGACCCGATATAGATAACCGAGCCTTTAGTGTCCAGCCCTTGAAGCGAAGGTAATGGCCTGCCCGACAGGCGAAGCTCCCCGTCATAATCATCTTCAATAATGTAGCCTTTATTTTGATAAGCCCATTGAAGCATTTGTTGTCTGGTCACGTAAGGCAAAGGTTCGCCTGTTGGACGATGTGAGGGTGTTACGTAAAGCAACCGATTGTTGCTGCATCCAAACTCGTGCTCCGGCTCGCCGTTATGGCGGATTGTAAATGGGGAAATGTGAAAGCCGTTTTGAGTAAATATCGTTCTGACTTGAGCGATCCCGGATTTCTCGATGCCTACGCTGGCATTTTCCTCAAAAAGTCTGGAGAGCAGATGAACACTGTAGGAAATTCCAGTTCCAATTACAATCTGTTCGGGCGTGCATACAACGCCTCGCGAGTTTCGAAGATATTGCGCCAAGCTTTCTCGCAATGCGTATTCGCCTTGTGGATCGCCGTACTCATGAAGCGATTGGCTATTGAGCGCGAGGGACTCGCCTAATAGAAATTTCCATATCCGAATGGGGAATGAATCTCTATCCACCGTTAGAAGGCTAAAATCAATGTATCCTTCCCTCCCCGTTTGTCCGTTTGCAACGAGCGTTGGTTCCGTTTTTCTATGAATGAAGGAAGCAGAAGAAATGGACGAGCTTGCCAGGTGCAGATTCACAACAATTAACCCCGCTCTTTCTTTACTGAGAACATATCCTTCTTCCAGCAGCATATGATAGGCGGTTTCGATAGTCGTTTTACTGATGTTGTATTGTCGTCCAAGCGAGCGGATGGAGGGCAATTTCGTGCCGTCTCTTAATACGCCATCTTGAATCAATGCTCGAATCTGTTTATATAGCTGCATATACAGCGGTCCATCTGAATGAAATGAAAGGTTAAGATCGATGATATTCTCCTCCTTATCTGACCTTTAATTATTGTGCTCAACTGACACTTTATTCAGGGTCATAATCAGTATAGACTTTGTAACAAGTTCCCATCAAGATTGATTGTTAATAATGCTGAGGAGAGATATGCAGATGAAAATGGCTTTTGTTTTATTTGACGATATGACGACTTTGGATTTTTCTGGGTTCCATAATGCGGTGACTTGGCTGAAACGACGCAATATTATGGAGGACTTATCATGGGAGTTTTGCTCGAACAAAAAAGAAATCAAAGATGATAGAGGGATGGTTATTCAAGCGGATCGAGTGCTTCCGAATTTATCCGAATACGATTTGATTTTTATACCTGGCGGAGCAGCGACAAGGCAACTCATCCATGATCATAACTTTGTGGATTGGATTCGAACAGCAAAGGAAGTTAAATATAAAGTTTCTGTATGTACGGGGGCGCTTGTGCTCGGAGCGGCGGGCTTTACGAAGGATAAAACAGTAACGACAAACCCGTTGGCCTTAGATGAACTGGAGCCGTATTGCAAGGAAGTAGTCAAAGCTCGGGTAATGCGTGATGGAGATTTATTTACAGGCGGGGGTATTACAGCATCAATCGACCTCGGTTTGTATTTTATCGAGGCCTTAGCAAGCAAAGAGGCTGCGCAAGAGATTCAGCTGTATATGGACTACCCCTATTACAAATCTTTGAGTATACAGGGGGAACAAGCATGACCGGTCTAACAGTATACGAGCGTTTGAACAGGCTGGGGATCACACTGCCAAGCGCGAGCGAGCCTGCTGCTAAATACGCTAATTATGTTAAAGTGAATAATCTGTTGTTTGTTTCAGGAAAAGGGCCTGCCGGCAATCCTGATGGCAAGCTTGGAGAGGATTTTACAACAATAGCGGGCTATCAGTTTGCCAGGCAGGCCGGGATTGAAGTTCTAGCTGTATTGCAATCGGCGGCAGGCTCCTTGGACAACGTGAAAAGAGTCGTTAAAATTCAAGGCTTCGTAAATGCAACTCCGCATTTCAAGGAACATCATAAGGTGCTGGATGGATGCTCGGATTTGATGCTCGACGTTTTTGGCGATAAAGGAGCGCATGCGCGCTCTGTTTTTGGAGCTGTTTCCTTAAGAGATAATCTTCCGATTATTATTGATTCCCTTTTTGAGATTGAACAATAATCTGCTCCGGTTAGCCGTCGTCCATGTACAAAAAAGTCCATGTAATGCAAATTATTTGCATCTCCCTTTATTCATCCGGTTAGAAATTGTTGATAGGATGAAGAAAAAGGAGAGATGGCGATGAATTTCAATCCGAATCTTAAGCTCGAAAACGAGAGGACCGCTCTTTTGCCCCTTCAGTCCGAGCATGTGAATCTGTTAGCGACGCAGCTTAGCGATCCGAGAATATGGGAGTACACCTGGAGAAGGAACATGACGGAGGCTTCCGTCAGGCAGGCGCTTGAGACGGCTTTGTTGCATAAAGAGGCAGGAACGCAGCTGCCGTTTGCGATTATGGACAAAATGACAGGGCGGCTTGCGGGGACGACGCGGCTTGGCGATTTAGATCCGTTGAACCGCAGCGTCGAAATCGGCTGGACTTGGACCTCGCCGGAATTTTGGGGAACAGGATTAAATGCGGCCTGCAAAAGTCTTCTGCTGCAGTATTGCTTTGAAGAGCTCGGCGTTATTCGCGTTCAATTCTCGGCAAGCGGACGCAATGAACGGTCGCAAAGGGCGTTGGAGAAAATCGGTGCTGTCCGGGAGGGCGTTTTGCGCCGGCATCGAATCGATACAACAGACGGAGGCGCTGTGCATGATAATGTTTTTTTCAGTATATTGGACAGCGAGTGGAGTCAAGTGAAAGAAGCCATTGACCTTACCCTAAGGTAAACGTTGTAGCATGAATATACCGGCCATGCAAGAGGAGGAATCGAGTTGCTAACGGTAGGTTTAGTAGCCAGACTATACGGGATTACTGCAAAGACGCTTCGGCATTATGATGCTGTCGGGTTGTTCACGCCCGCCCGAATCGGGGAGGGCAATCTGTATCGTCTGTACGCGCCTGAGCAGCTGCCCGAGCTGAGGCGAATACTGTTTTTGCGATCCTTGGGACTGGGTGTGGAGTCCATTCTTGAGCTGAAGCGCAATGGCACGTTGAATGATGCGGCGAGGATTAAGAGGCTGTTGGAGGAGAAGGCGGCTGGCATCCGGGATGAAATTTCATTGCGAAACACGCAGCTCGAAGAAATCTATCGCATGGTCGAGTATATGACGAATACCGGAGGTATACCGATGGAAGCGAACATTGTGGAGAAAGAAGCGTTTACGGCTGTCGGCATGTCGTGGGACAGCCAATCCAGCGAAGGAGATATTCCGTCGATGTGGCAGCGATTCATCTCGCGAGAGCATGAGGTTGAAGGGAAGCAGCAGCCCGCTGTCAGTTACGGCATTTGTATTCCCGGCGAAAATGAACAATTTATTTACGTTGCCGGTTTTGAGACGGATGGCAGCCGCATTCCCGAGGGGATGGAGCTCGTGAACGTGCCTGCCCAGCGTTATGCTGTGTTCACACATAAGGGGACTACGGAAAAATTGGGCGAGACTTACGAGCTCATTTACAGCAAATGGCTGTCTCTTCAAGGCTTGCAGCTCGTAAAGGGAATCGATTTTGAAAGCTACGACGAACGGTTTATTGGACCGATGGATGAGCAGTCAGAGATAGATATTTATATCCCGATCGCTTGATCTAAAGGGGGCATTTGTTCCTTTTTTAATTATAGAAGGAGATGGATCAAGTGTTTAAGAAATTAGATTGCGTATGTATTCATACAAAAGAAATTGAGAAATCACTTTTGTTTTATATATCAATGGGCTTAACAGAAAACTGGAAGATAGAACGCAACTTAGAGAACGGTTCGACCTGGACAGTGATAGGTTTAAAGTTTCCTTTAAAAGATAGTTCTGAACTTGTGTTGAGCAATCATCCTGAAATTAACTTTACAGAAATTGAAATCTATGTTGAAGATGTTCGACAAGCCTATGATGAGTTGAATAGGAACGAAGAAATCCAATGGATTAGGACTCCTTTTGCAACCGAATCTGGACATATTGCCGTAATGGAAGCTCCTGATGGGAATGTATTTGTATTAGTTGGCAAGTAACCCATCAGTATTCCGTAATAAGTAATCCATCAAATCGGTAAAGGCCGAGACTCCGCATAAGGAGTCTCGGCCTTTGCATGTTAGATATTGGAATTGTTAGCTTAATTCATATATTCAATCGCATATTTAACATGGTATAGTAAATTAGAAGATGTTGGTATATTACCCAGTAGAATTGAGGCGTGGAAGTGAAGAAGGGTGGGTTAGAGAGCGAAGCGATGAGACTATTTAATCAAGTGAAGTGTGTTAGCATGATCGCTTTGTGTGCGATTTTCCTATTTAGTGCCATTGCAGGATCGCCTAGCGCGTACGCAGAGAAGGTTTCGGCGATTCAAGCCTTTATAGACGGCAAGCTTCTGGAGACGAACAAACCGGTCATCGTAGAAGGCAGAAAACGATACCTGCCGATGAGAGCGGCGCTTGAGCAGATGGGCTGGAAGGTAGATTGGTCGCCGGATCTAATTAGGATTACATACGAAACGCCAGGAGACAGCACTACACATTATTTGTACCTGGAGGAAGAGAGCGAGATTCGCTTTGTGGAGCATACGGCTTACATTGAGATGTATTATTTAGGCGATCTCACGGAAAGCGAACTGACTTGGAATGATGAGTCCTTTTCGATTCATATCCGTACAACCGAGCAAGGGGCCAAAGATTTAGAGGAAGGGTCGGAAGAAGATTTGGAAGAGACGGCGCATCAGAAGCTTTCGGCCGAAGAGCGAGTGAAAGCGAATTACGGAAAGTATGAAGCGTCGCCAACGCTGCAATCATTGATTGAGCTTTATGGAGAGTTAGAGAAAGAGGGCTATAATGCAGACAATGCGCTCGGGTTCTATCCGTCGACGGATCAATTAGGCTATTTCAATACGCCGCTTGATGTCATCCCCTTCGGCTGGACGGGAATGGACGGCGACCATTACGGATTTTTAACGGAATTCGGCACCGTCTCTAATTTGGAGGAAGCTCCAATCGTCATGGTCTCCCCGATGAGCTTTGATCAGCCTGCTTTCGTCGTTGCGAACAATATTCGGGAGTTTCTCCGCATCGTCATGCTAGATTCCAGCTTGCTTGTTGCAGAGTATGACAACGAGGAGCAGTATCTTGAGGAAATGGCGGCATTTGAAGAGGAGTATGATTACGAGGAAACGGATGCGGAGCGTAAAAATAATCGCATGGTGCGAGAGAGCCTTGAGGCGAAGCTGCATCCTCCGGCAATTGGCGATCCGTACACCTATTCCAAAAAGGTAAGAGCGGAACGGGCCAAGCGGATTATCGTTCCGACACAAGATCAGCTCGGCGTTACGAACGTACACCCGGATGATGCAGGGAAGAAGCATACGTCAATCGTACTTGACGAGTATATTGGACGGAAAGAATTGGAGTCGTTTTTGAGTACAGCCACCTACGCTTCTAAGCTTGCTCTATTCCGGGACTATCATTTCAATTTGGATGATTTCATTTACAGAGAAGACGGCATTGACGATATGATTGTAAATGAGATGAAACGTATGGCGCTGAACGATGAATTAGTGCGAATGAACGTTAACCGCTTTAGCGACGACGAATATGAGGAAGAAGCAGAAGGTGAAGCGGAAACTAGCGTCGTTATCTGGAGTGAATAAATAGCGGAGGTGCTTTGAAATGGAAATGGACAACGAGTTGACGGGAAAGGTTAGACATACGCAGCTCAAGCTGCGCGGGCTGACCATTGCGCAAGTGCTGGAAGAGTTCGACGGCCGTATCATGGGGCTGGATCATGAGAAGCGCATGGCGAAATATCGTAAAATGCGGACAAGCCCTTACTTGTTTTTCCGGGGAAGCGCCTATTTGTTCTACTTTGATGTCGGCAGAGAATGGTTCCCGTATCATAGCGATCCCGAACGGTTGACCTGGATTCAGGGTGACTTGCATTTCGAAAACTTCGGTTCCTTCCGCAGCGAGAAGGGACGTATCGTTTTCGACGTCAATGATTTTGATGAGGGATGCATGGGCTCTTATTTATACGATGTGCTGCGCATGTCCGTCAGTCTCTTTCTGGCTATGTCCGAGAAGGAGTTGCCGGCCGAAGAACAGCGTCAGGTCGTATACGAATATTTGCACGCTTATGTGAAACAGATTCGCAAATATGCCGAGCGCGAGGAAGATCCGCGTTTTCTGGTCTTCGACGAGCAGTCGACGAAAGGGCCGGTTCGCAAGCTGTTGCGGAAAATGGAGAAGCTTGCGGCGAGCAATTTGATTGCCGGCATTACGACTTTGGACGACAAAGGACGGCGCGTATTCCAATGGTCGGAGGAAATTCAGCGTCCGACAAAAGCAGAAAAGAAAATGGTCATGAACGGCTGGGCTGCGTACACGGAGCAGCGTTCCATACAGACGGGAATGCCGGAGTCTTATTATCGGGTGAAGGATATTGCGGTTAAACACGGATCGGGCACAGCCTCCATCGGTTTGGACCGGTTTTATGTATTGATCGAAGGCGATACGGGACACGAGGGACTCGATGATATTGTAATCGAGATCAAAGAGGTGAGAGCGCCGGTTCCGGCTTATTTCATGCCTTACAATGAGGCGTTCTGGGACAGCTTCGCGCATCAAGGGAAGCGGGCTATTACGACACAGCAGGCGATGCATCATGAAGCGGATCCGTTCCTCGGTTATATGACGCTGAACGGCCGGCATTTTTACGCAAGGGAACGGTCGCCGTATAAGAAGAAGCTGAAGACTCGCAAGTTCGAGCAGCTGAAGGATTGGATCAAGACGGTGGAATGCATGGGGCAGATTACGGCCAAAATGCATGCCCGGGCGGATGCCGATGTGCAAGGCGGGCTGTTGCCGTACCACAGCGAGGATGAGATCGTGCGGGCGATTGGCAAGGATGCGGATGCGTTTTGCGATTATTTGACGAACAGAGCGTTTTCTTACGCCAAGCAGGTCGTTGAGGATCACTTGCTGTTCAAAGAATGGAGCGAAGCGTTGGAGCAGGAGCAAGCTGCACCCGTGATTGTGGAATCTTAAGAAAAGGAAAGCCAGGCTTCCTCACAAGAAGCCTGGCTTTATTGTTTTACGCCTCAGCTGTAAGCTGATCCATGAATTGATGGAATTGATGCAGCACAAGACCGTTCGTCCGGTCCAGATGCAGCAAGCCCTGGTCATTCTCCAGCCAGCCGCTTCTCAGCATTGCGTTATGCTTGAAATAAAGCGCACCGCCTGGCTCGGTTACGCCGAAGGTGCCGAGAGGAAGCGTAAGGTTAAGACTCGCGCACGTATGGAGCAGCGCTTCGTATTGGGCAGGCGCCGTTTTATCCCTTAGCACCGCGAACGTCTGAAGCAGATAAACGCCTTCCTCTTCAAATTCATCCAAACCCGGAACGAAGCTCATTTCGAGAAGCAGCGAGTCGTTGCTTGCACCGATTTCTTCGAACCCGATTAAGAGCGAAGCATAAGGGGCAGCTTCATCCGGCTCGGCGAGCTTCACCGCAATCTGATGGCTCTCGTAATAAGCGAGCAGCCTTGTCAGCACGGAGTAAGCGAATGTAGATGATGAGTCTGTCATGGCAATGCTCCTTTAGGTATGCAGTTTTTTGGCGATCAAGTCTTTGCCCGGCTTTTGCTTCGCCTTGTCGATCTTCAAGCCGATGCCTTCGATAATTTGACGGCTTTCCGGATCATCGCCCTTAACGCCGCTGTCGAACAGCATGCCGGCAAGGTCCGTGACCAGCTGCGCGTAGCATTGGCCGACGCTGTTGAAGCCATGCTTCTCGAGCAGAGACTGCCGGATTTTGCTCTTTTCGATCCCTTTGTTCTCAGGCAGCGCCGCCGATTCATCAACCTTAAGCGCCTTGTCGACGAATGCTTCTTTCCGCTTATACTTCTTGTAGAACTTCACGATTGCTGCAACGCCGCCAAGAATAGCGGCGAGCGCAATAAGAATCGGCCCCGCCGGGGAAGCGGCTGCGGCAATGAGCATTGCTCCGCCTGCAACCATCATCGCGCCTTTGACCGCCGTCATGCCGCTCTTGGATTTGTTCATCTCTTGCGTCGATTTGCCCAGACTGGCGGCAAGCATTTGCTGATCGGCGAGAGCGTCGCCTTTACGCGCGGCAAGCTGCTCTTCGACTTTGCCGAGCTTCTTGGCGTTGCGGCCGCCCTCGATATAACCGGCAGCGCCTCCGACCATATAAGCAGCGCCGCCAACGATTGCGCCTGCCCCTGCCGCGACCGTAGCCGCGCCGTTAAGCGCCATGCCGGACACTTCCCGAACGCCGTTGACCGAACCGGCGGAAAATCTCGCAAGGTCGGCTGCGCCGCTCATGCCTTCGCCAGCGACAAGCTGCGCTTTGCCGGCTGCGCTGAGCGCGCCGTCATAGTTCTGGGTAGCGTTATAAATTTGCGATACCGATGCGATGCCGCTAAGACCGCCGGCTATCGGCGCTGCGGTCAAAGCCGTTCCGGTAGCGCCGGTGGCTCCCAGCGTCTTGCTGATTGTCGCGGAGCCGGAAACGCCGCCCGCTGCGCCGGATGTGCCGATCGCCGTGTAGCTGGCGTAATCGCGGTCCTGATCGGCGTTGTAGTTGGTCGTATCCATTTTCTTCGCGTCCCGGACGATTACGGAGAACTTGTCCCAATCGACGGACTTGGTAAAGATGCCGGTCATCATCGATTTCTTTACGGCGCTGATCGTAATGGTCCGGGCATTGTTCGCCATTGAGCGGATCGCACTCATTTTTTGCTCAGGCTCGAGGGCGTCGAAGAAGCCGAATAAATCGGATTTTTTGGAGGCCTGCGCTTGCTCCTTCAGCCAGCTGTATACGTCTGCATAGCCGCCCTTGCCCTTTAAGTCCGAAGGAGTCTTGATTACGGGAATTTCGGCTGGGCTAGATGGCTGAGACGATGCTGCTCCCGCGCTTGAAGGTCCCGCAGGAGATGTTCGCGGAGCTCCGGTCGTTGATTGAAACATATTGCCTGGACGCATCGGCTGCATCTGGACAGGGGGCTTCGAGCCTGAAGCAGATCCGCCCCGGCTGCCAAGCATTTGATTAACCGCCTGGTTGCCTACAGCCCTTTGCAATTGAACGATCCCGGCAGGCGACATGTTTCCCTTTCTGAGGTTTGAAGCAGCTAGTCCCGGCGACAAAGCAGGCGCGCTGGACACGCGCTGAGCCGGGGCGGGAGAAGCGGAAGATTTGGGCTGCTGTGAATGATTGGCTGATTCAGGCATCGGTATCCCCTTCTGCTTATAGGTAATTACATTCCGTACGAAATAGGCAAAAATATCGTACCATATTCCTGATTCTTTGGCACCATACTTTGGCAAGCTTCGCTATGCTGATCCAGGTGTCATTCCAGCCGATTAAGCGTACATATCGGCTAATTTAGTCAAATTCGCCTTGTGATTGGACAGCCCGATACAAATATTGTTGGGATTGAACTTAATAATAGTTCCATCCGATAGATTCAATGTAATTTTTGTTTTGAAAAATCCCTTTTTGAGGCTCAGGCCGGATACTTCACTTATCGGAAGTTCGACCACGTTTAATGTTGGATTGCCCGTAACAGGGTCTAGCGGGATCAAAATTAATCTTAGGTTTGAAAAGCATACAATAAAGTGCTTGTTCAAGAAGGGAGCAAACGATCCATATAAAAGATATTTCGTTACGGATGCAAACGACATGGTGTAAAAGTAATACTGATAGGTTTCTTCCGGAAATTTAATGCCGGCAAATAATTGATCCAATTTCGAATTGCTCACCATGCGAATCATCCTTTTGTATTCATATTTTTATAGGTCATTCACAGTATAACGCAGAATGCAAAAAACGACATCAATATCCTTTTTTACTAATATTTTGACAGCGAATGCTATGAACCCGTTTACATTTTATAGTCATTTATCATATACTAGATTCAATTTAGGGAACGTTCCCGAAAACAGGCGAAATGATTAAATTGAAGTGCCAATATGATTTATGGTTCATTTCGTCCAATTTAGGGAACGTTCCCGAAAAACAGAGAGAGGAAGAAACAGCAATGAAACTGAAAACCGTAAGAATAACGCTGCTGGCATTAGGCTGTATCGTTGTCATCGGCGCTGCCCTGCTGATCAGCAGCGGCAATTGGCCTTTTAAGGGGGCTGGAAACCCTGAAATAAATGCCGTAAATGAGGTGGCTGAACGCGTAGAAAAGCTGAAGCAGGCGGAAGCTACCCCGACGCTGGAACAGCTGGCCGACGCATTTGAGCCTTTGGGATTAATCGATGTACATAATCACGATGCTTCCGCTTCGCGTTATTCCAATATGATGAGCGTATGGGAAAAGAACAACGTCGACAAGGTCGTTCTCTTCGGCGACGTATCCGAGCCGAGCGCGATCGACTCGGATGCGGCTTCTTGGTCCGCTTATCAACTCTCGCCGGATCAGTTCCTCCCGTTCTTCTCGGGCTTTGATCTGCATGACGAAGGCAGTCTGGATGTTATCCGCGACAATCTGGAGAAGGGCTACTTCGGCCTCGGCGAGATTGCCGCTGCTTCGTCCTTTTCGCCGATCGTATCGAAAGTGGCTTGGAAGGCAAATGATCCGATGGATGGGTTCCTGCCGCAAATTTATGACCTTATTGCAACTTACAAAGCGCCGATACTCGTTCATATCGATCCGCCGAATGGAGATCCAATCGTTAAGCTGGAAGAGGCGCTTGCCGCTCATCCGAACACAACTTTTATTTTCGGGCATATGAACGTTTACAACTCGCCGGAGGAGCTGGATCGTCTGCTTGGGAAGTATCCGAATTTGTACGCAGACTTCTTTGCCGGATTCGCTGTCTATAGCGCCGAGAGCGGACGCAATCCTGAGCCTTTTATCTCCATTATGAAAAAGTATCCGGATCGATTCATGCTCGGCACCGACTCCGGCTATGGCATCGGCAGCGAGCTGCAAGCGATTGATGCCATGTATCGGATCTTGTACCTGCTGGATGATCCTGCTCTCGCCAAGAAGATTGCGCATGACAATATGATGGCTCTTATTGAAGCCCAGCCGGCTACGAAGACGCAATTGGAAGCTATTCAGAAACTGGCGTCCGAGAACGGCAAATCTTATAATAGTGAAGAACTGACAAAGCTGGAGGCTGGCAAAATATTAGCAGAAGCTAGGAAAGGGTGATACCACTGGATGCTACGATACAAGACATCGCAGATAAGGTAGGATTGTCGACAAGCACGGTGTCTCGGGCACTCAATGGAAGCTATGGCGTCCACCCTCGCACGATCGCTAAAGTTCAACAAGCCGCGATGGAGCTCGGTTACGTGCCGAATCTTGGCGCGAAGCAGCTGGTCACCCGCAAAAGCAATCTGATCGGGCTGTTCATGCCCGAGCTTGAAAAGGAATTCGTACGCGAGTACGACGTGCTGTTCGCGTCGCTTCGCAAAGCGCTTCGACTGGTCGGCAAGGATATGCTCATTTTCTCCGTGCCGGTTTATGACTATAAGCCTAACAGTCTGTCTCAATGGGTTCGTATGCGCAATCTTGAGGGCTGCATATTTATGCAGCCTTTCGGAAAGGAGCACCCGCTCATGAAGGAGGCGCTGCAGCTGAAGGTGCCTGCTGTCTCCATGGGGGAGAGCGTGGGCATCCATTGCTCGCTGGTGAGATCGGACGGCTGCGAGGGCGGAAGGCTTATCGGGCGATATTTGATTAGCCAAGGGCACAGGAAGATCGGCTATGTGAACGGGCCGGTTGAGCTGCCGATCTCCCAGGAACGGTACAGCGGTTTCTGCGACGCGCTTCGGGAGGCAGGGATCACACATGATGCGAATCTTCTTGCAGCCGGTGATTTCAGCGGCGCAAGCGGAGTGGATGCAGTTCAATTGCTGCTGGAGCGTGAACCGGAACTGACTGCCATTTGCTGCGCGAACGACCTGATGGCAATGGGGGTGCTGCAAGAATTGCACCGCATCGGCATTGCAGTGCCTGGCCGCATATCGGTGACAGGCTATGACGGCGCGTTCTATACCGCGTATACAAGCCCGCCGCTTACAACGATCCGCCACCGTGCCGGTCAAATCGGACTTCTGGCGGCTGAGCTGCTTATCGAGCTGCTTCATGGCGGGACGGCCCGTACGGTGCTTATGGCGCCTGAGCTGGTCGTTCGCAACTCCGTTGCTGCGTTGAATAGCTAGCAAGAAAGGCCGGGAGCCTCCTCATAGGGGAAGCTTCCGGTCTTTTAGGATAAGTCAGTTAACTTGAGGGAGACGATCGAGGATGCTTTTTGACTTGCAAGGGGAACGCAATATGTCGCCTATTGTTGGGATGTTATTTGCCGCTGTGAAAGGGAATAACGAGCGTCTGCAATCCATTACGGAGGGCATGCCGCAAGAAGAAGTCGATTACAAAGGGCCGGATAATAAGTTTAATAGCGCCGCTCAATTAATAAGACATGTGATGTATGTGGATCTGAACTGGGTTTATCGCATAAAGGGGGAGCCGCTTCCTGCATCTTTAAAGGAGAAGTACGGCCCCATGATTGACGAAAACAATAGGCTTCCTATGGTCAAAGGAATACCGCTCGAGACACTGGTCTCCAGCTATAAGGACGTAATCGAAACGTTGAATGATGTATGCTCGCAATTAACGGACGCGGATTTGGAGCGGATTGTCACCTTCGGGCATGAAAATGAAAAGCAAGCAACGATACGCTGGGGCCTGTGGCATATGGCGGATCATAGCCGTTACCACCAAGCTCACCTTAATCAGTTGAGAAAATGGTATAAAGCAAAAAGTTCGCGTTAGGCGAAGCTCACAGATTTTCCGATCGGATCGTTTGTTCGTCGCGGTTCAAGTCGCCCCATTGCTTCATCGCTTCAATAATCGGCGCGAGCGTCCGGCCCTTGTCGGTGAGCGAATACTCGACTTTCGGCGGAACCTGAGGGTAAACCTCGCGATGAATGATGCCGTCATCTTCCAGCTCGCGGAGCTGGTGAGTGAGCATTCGCTGCGTAACCGCCGGGCAAAGCCTCCGGAATTCATTAAACCGCATGATCGGATTTTTTAACAGATGGTACAGAATGACGCCTTTCCACTTTCCTCCGATCACGCCAAGCGTAAATTCTACTGGACAGCCGTGCTCGCTAGGTCCCATGCCAAAGTTTCTCTGATTCGCCAAAGCGCTTGCCTCCTTATAGTATACAAATAGATACTACGTGAAAAAATTGTGCGTACTGCTCAAATTTTTGTATACCCATTATAATCGAATTGCACCGACTTCGTATCGAAAGGAGAGCAAGAAAATGAATAAATCAGAAATTTTGGAGGCCTACTCGTTCAGACATGCTTGCAAGCGATTTGATCCGGCGAAGGAGGTATCCCGCGAGGATATTGAATTTATATTGGAAACGGGGAGATTGTCCCCGAGCTCATTTGGCTTAGAACCGTGGAAGTTTGTCGTCTTGCAAAACAAGGAAATCCGGGAAAAGCTGCTGCCCGTCAGCTGGGGCGCGCAAGGACAGCTGCCAACAGCCAGCTATTTCGTTATCGCGCTGGCTCGCAAGCCGGCCGAGATGACGGCGAATTCGGACTATATTCAATCGTTATGGAAAGATACTCGCAAGCTTCCTCCGGAAGTTCTGGAGAAGCTTACGGCTAATTATCATCGCTTCTTGGAGTCCGATTTCGAGCTGCTCGGCAACGAGCGCGCCATGTTCGAATGGGCCAGCCGTCAAGTCTATATTGCGCTGGGAAATATGATGACGTCCGCCGCGCTGATCGGCATCGATTCTTGCCCGATCGAAGGGTTCGATAAAAACAAAGCGGAGGCGATTCTTCGGGAAGAGGGCGTATTGAAGGGCGATTCGTTCGGTATTGCCTGCATGGTCGCATTTGGCTATCGCGAATCCGAGCCGCGCGCCAAAACGCGCAGGGCAGCGGATGACGTGATTGAATGGGTTCATTAATTGGTCCAGGCGCATTTTACGTAATCAGGGATTGAAGTTAATGTGAAATTGACATCTCTTCGTTATACTGAGGGCGTTGCCGAACTTGGCAATAGACCACGAGGACGAAAGAGGGCGCGCATGGGGATACACTATTATTTTCGCTCATTAAACGATTTGGAACGGATCATACGCTGCCCCGGCAAATTCAAATTCGAACAGCACAGCGTTGCGGCGCATTCCTGGAAAGTGGTGCAGTACGCCAAAACGCTTGCCGATATCGAAGAGCGCAACGGTGTCGCCATTGACTGGAAGAAGCTGTATGAAATTACGAGCAGCCATGATTACGGTGAAATTTTTATCGGCGATATTAAAACTCCCGTCAAGCATGCTTCTCCGGAGCTTCGCCTGCTGATCCAGCAAGTGGAGGAAGGAATGGTTTATCAGTTTGTCGAGGAGCATATTCCCGAGGCATTTAAAGATACGTTCCACCGCCAGCTGAGAGAGGGAAAGGACAACACGGTCGAAGGCTTGATCCTGGAGGTTGCGGATAAAATGGATCAGGTATACGAGGCGTTCGCGGAGCTGCAGCGCGGCAATTCGGAGAAAGAGTTCATCGTGATGTATCGGAATGCGCTCACGAAAATCAGCAGCATTCCGCTGTACTGCGTTGACTATTTCATGAATGACATTTTGCCGGATATGGTAAACGACGAAGTGCTCTCCCCGATTGATATTAAAAAAATTACCGAAGAAGCGCTGGCTATCGGAAAAAGCCGCTCTCTAAAGTCGTAACGGACGAGGAGAGCGGTTTTTTTATGTATAAGGCTTATTCGTGGCTGAGCGGAATCTCTTTATCAAAGGTATCGGATTGGATAATATTGGTTTAATATAGAGGGTAGTACATATCGGGAGGGAAAACGATGCAAACGATAAAACGGATGATCGATCATCAGGTATGGGCGAACAGACAGCTATTAACCGCTGTGCGGGAAAGCGGTGGGGATAATCCGGGGGCGCTGCGGCTATTTCGCCACCTCGCCATTGCCGAGCAAGTGTGGATGACTAGGTTGAACGGGAAGAGCAGCGCGCATCTGCAGATCTGGACCGATAATGCAGAGCTTGCATCGATTGAAGAGCTTCTTGCCGAAAATGAACGAAGCTATTTGGCCTATGTCGAGGCAATAACGGAGGAGAGGCTGGACGATAATGTTACGTATGCGAATCAAAGCGGTACGCTGTTTCATACTTCGATCCGGGATATTCTGACGCACGTCGCCCTGCACGGCCAATATCACCGCGGACAAATCAACCGGGCGTTGCGGGAAGCGTCAGGCGAGCCGGCAGCGCTGGATTTTATTCTTTTTTCGAGATTGTCCGAGTAGATAAGGAAAATACCATTCTTGAACGATCGTTCCAAGTATGTTAATCTGATGCCAAGGAGGGATAGGAGCATGGTACGCGCTAAGGCATTTGATCCCGCCGCGGCATTAGATAAAGCGCTGCGCGTGTTTTGGAAACACGGCTATGAGAAGACATCAGTCAGTGATCTCATTGAAGCGTTAGGAATTAACCGAGGCAGCCTGTATGATACGTTCGGCGATAAACGGTCATTGTTTCTCGCCTGTTTATCCCGATATTCAGATGTATATATATCCCGGGTTATCGAGACGCTATCGCAGCCGACTCCCGTATATTCTACTTTGGAGCGACTGTTTCATAACGTAAAGGATCTCGTGCATGAGGATCGAGCCAACTGGGGCTGTCTGATGGTGAATACGGCGAATGAGATGGGCATTCATGATGCAATCGTTAATGAAGCGGTGACGATAAACTTTGTGCGGCTGGAGCAAGCCTTCGCTGGATTTCTGGAGGCGGGCAAGGCGCGGGGGGAAGTTCGGCCAGAGACGGATACGGCGGCCTCGGCAAAATATTTGGTCAGTTCGTTCGCGGGCATCGCGACTCTTGCGAAAACGAATCTGCCTGCTTCTTTTGTGAAGGATGCGGTAGCCGTTATGTTGAAAGGGATTTGAGAGTTTCGCCTGTCGTTAGTTGAAGACAGGCTGCTCTTTTGTCTATATTGGAATGATCGTTCAAATATGAGAGGAGAATGATGAAACATGAATGAAGCGCGAGGTTTACGCCGTCCTTTGGCGGTCATTACGGCGTCCTATTCAGGAATCGGTGCGGAATTGAGCAAGCGGCTGGCCCAAGCGGGCTATGATTTGGTTTTGATCAATCGGGATCAGGATCGAACGAACAAGCAGCTTCGAGAACTGGAAGCTTTGGCGCCTTCGATTTCTGTTATCGGGGTTGCGGCGGATTTATCGGATCATCAAGCCATGCGTTTTGCCGCATCGCAAATTGCTGAAAGGCACTCGCAAGTAGACGTACTCATTCATAATGCAGGCGCTCTGACCGATCGTCTGGTGCTCTCTTCTCAAGGCAATGATGTCCATTATGAAGTAAACACGGTTGCACCGTTCTTGTTGACCGAGATGCTGAGAACGCAGTTGGCCGCTTCTGAAGGCGCGGTTGTCGTGGCTGTCGGCTCCAGCGCGATGAAGATGGCGCGCCGATTGGATTTGACGGGACTGCGCAAACCCGTGCGGTTTAAGAAGTTCGCGCCGTATGCCCAGTCCAAGCTTGCGACAGCAGCCGCATTCCGCGCGCTTGCTGCCGACTACGCGAATGATGGGATTTCACTGCGCGTTGTCGATCCGGGACCCGCCAAAACGTCGATGTCCAACAGTCCGGCGCTGCCGGGATGGTTTCGACTGTTCCGGCGTTTCTTCGCGCTTCCCGAAGCAGGAGCAGCACGCATTTACGAAGCCGCCACAGCTCCTCGTTTCGCCGGCAAATCCGGAATCTATATCGAACGAGGCAAAATTGCCAGGCTGCCGGCCTCCGCATCAGACCCCGAGACGCAGAAAAGGCTGCTAGCACTGCTGCGTGAGACTACGATGTAGACCAATCATCTAATTAGACGCATATGGTGAATTGAGCGATAGCCCAAGCAGGTCTAGCCCAAGCTTCACGCTGTCATGCTCACATTTTTCGGTTAAATAGCTTGCGTACAGTCTGACGGTCGGGGGGCGCACGTCGTAGTGAAGCTCAAAAAGCTTCCGCTCATCCAGAAAAGGCTGTGCGACAGAACGGGGCAAAAAGCCAAAGACAGATCCTTGCAGCAACATGGTGAGCATAATTGTGGAGTGATCCGTTTGCAGCGCTGGAATATAGCCGGGGCCGACGATTTTGGCAAACCATTCGGGAAAGGGTGCGCCCCACTCGATATGACAATAGTTTTGCGAGAAAAAATCGCTTCGGCTTACCGGCTCCCGTTCTTTGGCGGATACAAGCAAAATATCATCTTCAAATAAGAGCGCTTTGGAAACTTTAGGATGATCCGGCGGCTCATGCCGAATTGCGACATGAACGGCGCCGTCGAGCAGCAGATCGCGGATCATATACCCTGAATCGATATCACTAAGAAACTTGATCGCCACTTCCGGATGGTCTCGCCTGAACGAAAGAATATGGTTCAAATATTGATAGTGCCATACGGCCCCCGGTCCGCTCAGCACGACATACCTTTCAAACTGCTCCGATAAGGTCAGCTTGCTTTCATCAAATAGACGGAGCATCCGCTCAGCGTATGGAAGAAAAGCGATGCCTGCCTGTGTCAGGCTTACATTGCGGTTATCGCGTGCAAACAGCGTTTTGCCGATCGAGTTTTCCAAGGCTTTGATTCTCGCGGTTACAGCGGATTGGGAAATGTGCAAATGCTCGGACGCCTTAGTGAAATTCAAAGTATGGCATACGGCCAAAAAAGCTTCAAGCTGAGAAAAATCCATCCTGCACCTCAATGATTTGAAATATTGATTATTCTAATATGAAAGATTCGTTATACAAATTATACTTTTGTATTTATGATCTTTCTATACATGAATAAAGGTGAGGGATAACATGAACACTGATATGACAATTACAAAAGAAGATGCGATTGGCGCTTATAGGGACGAACTTTCAGAGCTTCTGGTTGAAGTCGTTAATGACGGCGCGTCGATCGGTTTTTTACCGCCGTTATGCCAAGCGGACGCTGCTGAATATTGGTCAAGTGCAATCGGGCCGGATGTTCTTTTGTTTAATGCGAGGCTGGACGGACGGATCGTCGGAACCGTGCAAGTACATTTAAGCACGAAACAAAACGGCAGCCATCGAGCAGAAATCGCCAAGCTGATGACTCATCCTGGGTATCGGCGCAGAGGGATTGGCCGAGCGCTCATGGAGCGGGCAGAGGAAAGCGCGAAGCAGGCGGGAAGGTCTTTGTTAGTTCTGGATACGAGGGACGGGGATCCGTCGAACGGCTTGTATACGTCCATAGGTTATATTCCGGCTGGAAGCGTGCCTTACTATGCGCAATCAGCGAACGGAGAGCTTCATGCTACTAATTTTTATTACAAGGTGATTGATTAAGTTTTCGGTTGCAAAAATTTCCTATATACTGTAAGGGATATCCACTACGGGAATAGGCGGGGATGCTGTTGCTGGTAGAATTAATGGATCTTAAAAAATTGAACTCGTTGACGAAGTATCCAAGCATTCTTACTTATCATAAGCTAGGCGAACGAGGAAGATTAACGGAAGAACTGACTGATGAGAGAGGGCTTCTAAACGGCTCGGATAAGCTGTATGTTTATGAGAAAGTGAACGGAGAAAATGCGCGAATTATTTTGTTTAAAAATCAATATGATGAGATGGATTACTTAATTGGTTCCCGAGAGGAATTGCTTTATGCAAAGGGAGATCGCATTGGCAACCCTTATGGAAATATCGCTGAATTTTTAAAGCCGATTGCGGAAAAGTTTATCGAAAATCATACCCCTCAAGATGATTGGGCGTTAACCGTTATTTATCAAGAATCTTATGGCGGAAAAACGAAGGCCGCTAAAAACTATACAGAGGATAAGACGCAATCGTACAAAGTTTTTGACGTGTTTTCCTTATCGAGAGGT
Organism: Paenibacillus sp. NEAU-GSW1; assembly: GCF_009737085.1. GTDB lineage: Bacteria > Bacillota > Bacilli > Paenibacillales > Paenibacillaceae > Pristimantibacillus. The sequence continues at coordinate 137,924 of NZ_WOVL01000002.1, read as the reverse complement.
GAATTGGATAGCCTGCTCAGTTTGCCACACGAAAAGATCGCGGAATGGCGGGAGCATGGCAATCAGCCGTTTTATAACGAAGAGGAGAAAACGACGTTTATTCAAACAAACAACCTTGAGTACGCTCCGCTTGTTGCCGAGTTGAACGGCGCCCAGCTGCCTCGTCTAATTGAAGAAACATTTAACTTTTTAAAAGGCTTTGAACAGACGAAAGTCGGCATTAATGCAACAGGTAAATCAGAAGGAATCATTGTTCGTTCAGTAGACCGAAAACAAATCAGGAAGATTCGATTTGAGGATTACGAAAGAACACTCCGATAAAGGAGACTGAGACGATGAGCACTGAGACCGTGCAAACTGCAGGACGTACGATGAAGGCGCTTGTTTATGAGAAATACGGGACGCCTGACGTTCTTCGTATTGAGGATGCGAATATTCCCGTGCCGAAGGAACATGAAGTGCTCATTGCGGTTCATGCCGCATCGGTGAACTCGTGGGACTGGGATCTTCTGCGCGGAAAACCGTACCTAACGAGGCTTGGGGCATTCCGTAAACCCCGTTATCGTATTCTGGGCGCGGACGTTGCGGGGCGGGTTGCAGCTGTGGGAAGCGCCGTTCGGCGGTTCCAGCCGGGGGATGAGGTATTCGGAGATCTGTCCGGCTGCGGCTGGGGCGGGTTTGCCGAGTATGTATGCGCGAGCGAAGAGGCTCTGACGCTGAAGCCTGACGGATTAAGCTTTGAGCAAACAGCTGCTATTCCACAAGCTGCCGTTCTTGCTTTGCAGGGGCTGCGCGATCAAGGAAAGCTGCAGAAGGGCCAGCGGATGTTGATCAATGGAGCGGGCGGCGGAGTGGGCACGTTCGCGATTCAATATGCCAAATGGCTGGGCGCGGAAGTGACCGCAGTGGACCAAGCGGGGAAGCTGGAATTGCTGCGCACCGTCGGCGCGGATCAAGCCATCGATTATCGTAAAGAAGACTTCACTGCAAGCGGACCGCAATACGACCTCATTCTCGATGTCGTCGGTACACGCTCGGTTTTCGAAATCAAGCGTGCGCTCAAGTCCGGCGGAACGTATGTGATGGTCGGAGGCACTATGCCGCGGCTCCTGCAGGCGCTGCTCTCGTCCCCGTTTATCGCATGGCTTGAAAGGAAAAATGTGAAAATTCTTGTCCATAAGCCGAACCACAACGATCAGCTGGCTTGGAAGGAGCTTGCCGAAGCGGGTCAAGTCATGCCTGTCATTGATAAGAGCTATTCATTAGACGATGCGGTCCAGGCGCTTCGCTATTTTGGCGAAGGGCAGTTTAAAGGGAAAGTTGTCGTACGCATGGAGCCGCAGGCACGTTAACGTTTGTTGCAGCCGTTATTTTTTTGATGTCACCAGTACACGCCTATAAACATACTGTGATGCATAATAAAATAACGAAATGGGGCAGTAAGACATGCCATTTATTGTTCGCTTCAGCGGAAATGACACAGGGGCCGTTACATTTACCGGGAATACGCTGGGACTTAGCCGCTCGTCGACGGACGGCGTGCCTGGGACCCGCGATTATATCGGAGCGTTCACTACGATAGATACATCCATGCAGTTTGGAAGCTACCCGGCGGGTACGACCTCCGATTATAACCTCAACAGCGCTAGCGCCGTTTTGCGTATGCCTGCCGAAAGCGAGGTTATCTATGCGGAGCTTGTGTGGGCAGGAACGTATGCCGTAACCGGCGGAACGAACAATTACTTCGCTTTTATTGATAAATCGGTCACATTAACAACACCTGCAGGGATCACTTACAACATCGCTCCCGATCCATCTACCGCGCAAATCTCCCATCGCAACGCGACAGACAATTACTTTCGTTCCGCGAACGTAACGTCTCAAATTCAAACCGGCGGCGCCGGCGTCTATACCGTCGGAAGCGTGGTCGGCAATATTGATTTAGGCAACAGCACGGCAAACAGCTGCGGATGGACATTATGCGTCATCTTTCGAGACCCTGATATGCCATTCCGCAATTTAAGCCTTAATGTTGGCATCGTCGAAATCGCTTTTGGCAGCGATCCGTCCGTCACGACAACGTTGTCCGGCTTTGTCACTCCGGTTGAAGGCGCCGTCCACGGCCGTATGGCGCTTTGCGCGCAGGACGGGGATGCCAATAAAGTGGGGGACCAAGTGCTGTTTGGCCCGGATGCGGCGAACTTGACGCTTCTGTCGGGACCAAACAACTTCTCGAACAATTTTTTTGCCTCCCAAATTAATGATGACAGCGGCAATCTGGATACGTCGGGCACTTTCGGGGAGCGGAATCAGATTAATGGGGAGCCCGGCACCCAAATCGTAGGCGGCAGACAGAGCTGGGATATTACGAATGTAGACGTTTCGGCTTCGCTGCTGAACAATCAGACATCCGCCGAATTTCAGCTCCGTACAACGAATGACGGTTATTCGGTTATCGCGGTAGGCATTTTTATCGATATAAATTCACCCCGTGTTACGGTTGGCAAAGAGGTTGACGCTGACATTGCCGAACTTGGGCAAGTGCTCACCTATACGGTCGTCATCAGCAATACGGGAACGGTATCTGCGGAAACGGTATTTCTGCTCGACATCCTGCCGAACGATACGGTATTTCTGCCTGGAAGCATTACGGTAGATGGCGAACCGACGCCGGGTGATCCGGTTGCCGGCATCAGCCTGGGTACTTTGGCGCCCGATGATACGATCATCGTGACTTATCAGGCGATAGTCGTATCGTTTCCGGAGGATGGGCTGATCCGAAATGAAGCGCTCGTACATTTCGAGTACCAGAGCGTAGCCGGAGGGGAAATCAATACAGGCGAAATTCCGTCCAACGAAGTGATTACGGCCATTACACCGCCGGTTCCAAGAGTGGAAATCGATAAAACGGTGAATCGGACGACTGCAGCCCCAGGTGATACGGTAGTGTATACGATTCGAGTTGCCAATACAGGGCTTGTTACCGTTACAGGTATTGAAGTTTCCGATCCGCTGCTAGGCTTCGTCGAGACGATTGCCGTGCTGGAGCCGGGACAGACGGTTGTAATTACACGCTCGTTCACAATACCGCTCGACGCGGCTAACGGTTCGGTTATTTCTAACGTCGCGACCGTTGTTTCCGTTGAAGCGCCGGAAGAGAGCGATTCTTCGGAGGTCATTGTCGTTGTTCCGCCAGTTATTCCGCCCGTTGTTCCGCCGCCTGTGACGGTTGGCAAATCGGCTTCGCTCAACGAGGCGGCAGTCGGAGAAACGATTACGTATACCATCGTTATCGTGAACAGAGGAACTGTGCCGATTATCGATTTGCGGCTATCCGACGTGTTGCAGCAGCCGCTGGTCTTTGTGCCGGGAAGTGTAAAGGTGAACGGGCGATCGCAGCCTGGCGCGCGGCCGGAGCAGATTTTGCTCGGTACGATTGGGCCCGGCGAGGAAATCACAGTTTCATTCTCTGCTCGCCCGGCTAGCCTTAACGAAGGAGAGAAAGTAACGAACCAAGCTGTCGCATCGTTCCGGGTGGAAGTGAACGGACCGGTCTTTCAGGTGGAGTCTAATCCGGTGGAAGTGGAGTTGACGGAAGACGAGGAGTAAAGCTGTTACAGCGCCATTCAAGCTGGAATAACGGAACTTACTTCCGTTATTTCAGCCAAATGTGCTGCATGATGCGAAATAGCGGAAGTTATTTCCGCTATATTTCGATTCGGCCAGAGGACGCCGGTTGCGAGGCTGCATCTGAATTGTTACTTATCAATCGAGCAGCGCGCATAAAAAAGCCTGACAAGATCACGCTTGTCAGGCTTTGCCGAACAGCCAGCCTCTCAGGCGGATGTTCCGGCCAACTCTTTACTTCTTGCGCAAAATGAACTTGCCAAGCTCGTCTTGCAGCTGCTGCGCGCTGGAACTGAGCATCTCGGAGGAGGAGCTGACCTCCTCCATCGAAGACAGCTGCTCTTCAGCGGCAGCGGCCATCGTTCTTGTCTCATCCGCAGCTTGCTTCGAAATCTTAACCATTTCGGAGTAGGCCGCCGTCACTTGCTCGGTGCTCGCCGATGCTTGCTCGGCAGCAGCGGAAACCTCTTGAATTTGTTCGGCGACTAGCTTCATAGCGTTTAGAACTGAGCCTAATGTTTGAACCGCCGCTTGGTTCGTCTCCAGCCCTTGCTCGGTTACGAGCGTCGTTTCCTTCATTGAGCCGACGACCTCGTCCACAACATTGCGGATGTCCTCGATGAGCGCAGCGATCGACTTGGTCGAGCTCGTCGTTTGCTCCGCAAGCTTGCCGACTTCTTTTGCCACCACCATAAATCCGCGGCCTTGTTCTCCGGCTTTTGCCGCTTCGATATTGGCATTCAATGAAAGAATGTGGGTTTGCGACGAGATGCTCATAATGACAGAGAGGATCGTCTGGATTTCATTCGAATGCTCATTCAGCTTCAACACAAGCTCATTGGATTGCTGAACGGCTTCCTGGATCCGATTCATTTGGCTGTTTGACAGTTGAAGCTTTTCCTCGCCTAGCTTTGCATCGTTAGAAGCGTCCGAAGCAGCATCCGAAACATCCGAAGCAGCATCCGCGATTTTCGTAATAACTGTTGCCATCTCATTCATGGTTATCGCGTTTTCTTCCAATGTCCGCTGCTGCATGTCCGCGCCCTCGGAAATGGTGTTTACCGAATGCGCAATTTGCTCCATCACGGTTGTCGATTCCTCAGAGACCGCCGACAATTGTTGCGACGAAGCGGCTACTTGCTCGGAAATCTCCTGGTTGCGGCGAAGCAGAGCGTTCAACGCATCAGCCATCTCATTAAAGGAGGAGCCGACGTGACGCAGCTCATCTTTCGTTTGCAGGTTCAAACGATCCGACAAATCGCCTGCCGCAAACCGTGCCGCTCCCGTCTGCAGAACTTGAATCGTCGATCTGACATTGCGATAAAATGCGAGATAGAATAATAGAACCAACAGCAGGATGATGCCGATGACGGTCATCATTTGACTCCGTTCAGAAGAAACCGCAGCCTTCCGTTCATCGAGCAGCCGGTCTAATTCGGCGGTTACACCGTTAAAGAGCTGAGTTGAAATCTCGATCGTCTTCGTGCCTTCCGCGAAATATTGGGATGCGTCGGCAGAGAGAGAAGGAGTGTTGAGAATCGTATTCTCCAGCGTATTTAAATAGAGTTTGATCGAGTCAACGTTCTGCTGACCGAGACTTTCCAATGGCTTCACTAGAGAAGCATTGGTTTCGCTAACGGTTGCCAATGATCTCTCAAGTCCCCGCAATGATTCCTCGATCCGGTTCTTTTCCACGGTTAATTCGATTTTCTCATCCGGAGTCATGAACTGTTTGATCAAAATCCCGTTTCCTTGCCCCCGGGCCTTCCCGCTTAGCTCGACGATCAATGGAAGACGGTTTACCATGATGTCCATTAAATAAAAGGAATCGATCTCCGGGTCCAGAGACAGGCCGGATTGATCCGCCGCATTAGTTGCAAGATTCAACACGTTTTGAATGAGGGCGGAATGCTGATCAAAGCTTTCTTTGACCTTCAAGCTTTTTGTCGATGCTTGCAGATCATTCCAATCTTTCACGATTTGGGACCATAATTCGTCATTATTCAGCGTGCCGGAAGCCGCTGCATTGGCTTTTTTAATTTGCTCGATATCGGCAGCAATCTTTTGTTCGGTTTCCGAGAGCTTTGCTTCCGAGGCTGAATTGCCGTTCAGCAATCCGTTCGCATGGCCGCGATGCTCCTGAATATGTATGATTAACGGCATGAGGGAGTGAATGTATGCAACGCCGACTTGTTCTTCTTCCGCAATCGTAATTTCTTCTTGCAGCTCCGAGAGCCAGATGCTCAACAGCATTGCCAGGGGAATTAAGAAAAGCACCGAAAGCAGCAAAAACTTTTGCGCGTATTTGAGCCGAGAAATAATGGCTGTAAACGGCTTTAATACTAATGTCATCATGTCTATTTTCCACCTTATAACAAAATGAAATAAAGGCTGAACATTTTTATGTGAGCCTTTATTACATATACTACTTTAAAATTGTTGAATTGCATATAAAAAGTTTAAATAATTAAACTTATGTCGGCTATTTAATGTAAACACTTCCAAATGGCAACACTTCGCGAAGCAAACGCTTGATGAAGCCTCCGTTTTGCAATTGAGCTTCCAGCACGGCGTCATGCGAGCCGGTTTGAATAAGTACGGGACCGCTGCCTGTAATCTCCCATTGAACGTTCATATGCTGGCTGGCCAGTTTATTGCCGTATACAGACAGCCGTATCGACGCCGTACCCGGATAGGCGACAAGCGCTCCGGCCTCTACAAACAATGGCCTGTCCGGGTGCAGCGGAATGGCTTTAATGTCTCCGGCTGTTATTAGGCCAAGCGTCCCCGGTCCGGAAAAGCGCATGCGCACAAACTCCTTCGTAATCCAGGCGTTTTTCAGCTTTTGAATGACGGATTTCAGCTTCATGCCGTCCGAGAAAAAAATAACATGGCGAAAATCGAATAACAGATCGCTGTGTTCGTCGATCTCCATCGTTTCCAGCGAGCAGCCTGGAGGCAGTCCAATGACGAGCTCGGACGGACCGTGAAACAAGGAGCGAATCATTTTTCGCTTGCGGTACATGCCGGCAAGATCCATGACGCGATCCTCGCGGTTTTGCGGCATGCCTTGAAAGGCGATGACCGATTTCGGATGCAGCACATGCAGCTTGTCCGTTTCTTCAAGCGTTACCTGCACATGGCCGAGCCGGGCTGGGGCGGTAATGTTCATCCGCTAATCCCTCTTTCTCCTAATCTTCTATGCCTGCGCCATGACGCATACCGCCAAACGCGGACAGCTATTACATACAAGAGAATCAATGCAGTCACAACGGACACGGACAAGGTAAGCTTGTCCAGAAGCGATGATTTATCCTTGCGCATCTGTTCGAGCTCTGCCTGCAGTGAAGCGTTCTGCTCAATAAGCTGATTGTTTTGCGCCAGCAGTTCTTCCTGTTTGAGGGCAAGCTGTTCGGCAGCTTGCTGCGAGGTTTCCAGCTGCTTCTGCAGCTGCTCGCTCTTCTCTATATATTGCTGCTCAATCTGATCGATTTTTTTCGGCGCATTGTAGATGTCCTGAACCCGGTCAAAGAAGCCGGCATGGGCGGAATTCGCTGGTAATGCGAAAATAACGAGAAAAATGGCTATCATCGCGGTTATTTGAGCTGCAATACGCATTTGCATTTGCATCTAGCAGCCTCCTCTCTTCATACGACAAAAAACGCTAGTTTTGTATATATTACTGCAAATAATTGAAAAGGTTGCAACCCGGCAACTCGATTTCGAAGGAAATGTTCGGACAACGGAGATCCATACTTGCTTGTCGTTGACCAGTACTTTGGCAAATCGGCAGCTGTCGAGAATAGTTATCTTCATATTTATAATGGGGCACCGCTAGATGACACGGATGCCGATATCATGAAACAAATCGCACTTAAGCGCGAAGGCGTTACGATTACAGGTAAGAATACAGTCGAGGCGTTCCGAGACGGAGAAAAGTCTTCCATAACTTTCTATAAGATCGACGATGGCAAACAAATCGAATGGTTATCCGGCGATTCTGCCCAGTTCATAACGACTTATTTGGATGCATATAACTTTTTAGTTCATTATTAGTTGAAACAGAGCGAATGGTATAGCAGCCATCGCTCTGTTTTTTTCATGCTGTTGACAACTTCATTGAAAATGGTTATCATCATAAACGTGATTATGATAATCAATATCAATTAACAAATAAAGGGGTTACTTCAATATGAGTAAAAAACTGCTTCTCCCATTAATCGTTGTATTATCCATAGTACTTAGCGCTTGCGGAGCCAATAAAGCGAATAATGGTTCGAGTGCTGCTGAGAATGCTAGTCCGAGCGCCAGCCCAGCTGCGAGTGAGCCAGCGGCTTCCGAGCCGGCAGCTGCTGGCACGATTACGTATCAATCTGAGCTTGGTCCGATTGAAGTGCCGGCTAACCCGCAGCGTATCGTCGCTCTTTCGAGTGCGCCGAACGTGATTTCCCTGGGCGGAACGGTTGTCGGTGTAGACGAATGGACTGAAAAAAGTCCTCACTTTAAAGATAAACTGAGCGGCGTGGCCGTCGTATCGGAAGACAAACTGGAAGATATCATTGCGCTCGAGCCGGATTTGATTATTGCTGGTTCGTACAACAAAAACCTCGATAAAATGAAAGAAATCGCTCCTACCGTTGTTTATACATGGGGCAAACTGGATTACTTGGCGCAACAGCTCGAAATTGGCAAATTGCTGAACAAAGAGCAAGAAGCGCAAGCTTGGATCGACGATTTCAAGAAGCGCGCTGCTGAGGCAGGCGCGGAAATTAAAGCGAAAATCGGCGAAGATGCAACGATATCGGTTCTTGAAACCGATTCGAAAAGCTTCTACGTATTCGGCAACAACTGGGCGCGGGGAACAGAGATTCTGTATCAAGCCATGGGTCTGAACATGCCTGAGAAAGTTAAAGCTGACGCTCTTGGACCTGGCTACTATCAGCTTTCCAATGAAGTTGTTGCCGATTATGCCGGCGATTATATTGTATTGAGCAGAAGCGGAACAGGCGACAATTCCTTTATGGAGACAGATGCTTGGAAAAACATCCCTGCAGTGAAAAACAACCATGTCATCGAGATCGATACGGAAGCTTCGACTTACAGCGACCCAACGACGCTCGAATACTTGCTCAACATCTTCAAGGAAGGTTTCTTGAAATAATCGTTCGTTACTTGCGAACTGATGAAGAAGACCGAGATGCCTCTAGCAAATGAGAGGCAGTCTCGGTCTTCTTCGCGCCCTTTATTGACACTGAAGCTGAGTGACTTTGAAGATGCTGAGTGACTTTAAGCTCCGCTTAAAGGTCCTGATGTCCTGTTCAAAGATCCTGATGCAGCTAATGAGTGACTTTGAACTCCGTTCAAAGATCCTGATGTAAGGAGGAATGGAATGATGAGCGGTAGTCGGAAGCCCATATCTTTTGCCCTTAAAATTGTAATCAGCTTTGCGGCGCTTGCAGCCGCATTCGGTCTCGCTATGTTTCTCGGCGCTAAGGACGTAACGCTGCATGAGCTTTGGCTCATCTTAACCAATCAAGGCGCAGATAACGATAAAGTCGCGATGCTGCGCGAAACCCGTTATCCTCGCGAAGTAGGCGCAGCGCTTGTCGGCGCCGCTCTTGGAGTAGCCGGAGCGATTATGCAAGGATTGACGCGGAATCCGCTTGCCGACCCTGGACTGCTCGGGTTAACGGCAGGAGCAAATGCAGCGCTTGCCGCAGCTGTTGCCTTGTTCTCTGAGTTGAACTATTTCGGTATTATGACAGTCTGCTTCGTCGGAGCTGCGTTTGGGATGTTTCTTGTTATCGGTATTAGCGCGGTAAAAAAGGGCGGCTTGTCTCCGTTTCGAATCGTTTTAGCCGGCTCGGCAATATCCGCTTTTCTGTACGCTCTTGCCAGCGGCATCGGCCTTTATTTCAAAACGTCGAAAGATGTGACGATGTGGACGGCAGCCGGCTTGGTCGGCACAACTTGGGGGCAAATACAAGCGGTTAGCCCCGTTATTCTCGCGGCGCTGCTCGTTACGATTTTATTTTCCAAATCGCTGACGATTCTTAGCTTGAATGAAGAAGCCGCAGTCGGCTTAGGACTTCGAACGGTTTATGTAAAAACAGTTTTGTACATTGTCATTGTATTGCTTGCCGGTGCGGCCGTTGCGCTGGTCGGCAACATGGCGTTCATCGGCCTAATGATTCCACATATGGTGAGAGCCATGTTCGGAACCGATTATCGCGCCGTTATTCCAATGTCGGCGATTTGGGGAGCGGCGTTTATGCTGCTCGCCGATACTTTAGGGCGGACGCTTAATGCGCCGTTTGAAACGCCGGTCGTAGCGATTATCGCGATCCTTGGCCTGCCATTCTTCTTGTTCGTTGTGCGTAAAGGGGTGAAGGCGATATCATGATCAGGTTCTCCTATACTCGAATGCTAATGCTTGTCTGCGTAATCCTATTGCTGCTTCTGGCAGCGACGATCGTAATCGGGTTCAGCATTGGCACCGGAGGGCTTTCGTTGAACCGTCTCATTCAGACCCTAATGGGGAACGGCAGCATGAAGGAAGAACTCATTCTGTTCTCCATCCGAATGCCGCGCGTAGTCGTGACGCTGCTTGCCGGCATGGCCTTGGCATTGTCCGGCGCTATTTTGCAGGGGATTACGCGCAATGACCTGGCTGACCCCGGCATCATCGGTATTAACGCGGGAGCGGGCGCAGCGATTGCTGTCTTTTTTCTGTATGCTCCGCTGGATCCGAAAAATTTTGCATTTATGCTCCCTGTTATGGCATTCGCAGGCGCAGTCGCGACGGTTGCTTTCATTTATTTGTTCTCCTATTCCAGAGGAAAAGGATTGCAGCCGGTTAAACTTGTGCTCGTCGGTGTCGGCTTTGCGCTCGCGTTAAACGGCCTGATGGTCGTCCTTATCTCTTCTGCTGATTACAAAAAGGTTGATTTTATCGCGCAGTGGCTGGCAGGCAACATATGGGGAGCCGATTGGCCGTACGTATGGGCGCTGCTGCCTTGGCTCGTTATTCTGCTTCCTTTCGCGCTGTATAAATCGAAAGTTCTCAACTTGCTGGCTTTGGACGAATCGGTTGCGACCGGGGCAGGCGTCTCGATCAACCGGGAACGGCTGCTGCTGCTCGGTGCGGCTGTTGCGCTTGCCGCTGCTGCGGTATCGGTTACCGGCGGCATTGCATTTATCGGCCTAATGGCTCCGCATATCGCCAAAGCGATTGTCGGCCGCCGCCACCAATACATCATCCCTGTTGCCGTACTGATGGGCGGATGGCTGCTCGTGTTTGCGGATACCGTCGGCCGCCATCTCGTCGATCCGGCCGGGGTTCCGGCGGGTATTATGGTCGCGCTTATCGGCGGACCTTACTTCCTATACCTTCTGCTCAAGAAGTAGCAAAAACTTAAATTTATGGAAGCTGGGAAGCTGCCTGTGAGGGCCGCTTCCCGAAGCGCCGGGGTAATCCCCGGCGTTTTCATTAGAACAGGTCGTGCAGACCGTTCATGAATACTTTGACCGCAAAGTAGAAGAAGAGCACTGCCGACGCATAAGAAAGCCATTTGACGATCGCTTGGCTCATCATTTTGCCCGACCACGCGCTAATGAGCGCAACCCCGAACGACCACACAAGCCCCGCAGTGAAAAATCCGATAATAAAATAAATAAGGGAATAGTTATCGGTAATCTTCATTCCTCCAATAATAGGGCCTGCCACTAGAGCGAACCACGCGATTACTGTCGGCGAGGAAACCGCCAGTCCGGCGCCCGTCAAAAAATCAGCCAGCGGAGATTTCGCGGCAACGGTCTCGCTGCCGGTATCGAAACTTTTCGACCGGAACGCTTCTCGCAGCATTTTGAACGTTAAATAAGTAAGGAAAGCCGACCCCGCGATCCACAATGCCCATTTGACAATGACAATGTCCAATATGACGCTTACCCCGATCAATGCCAGGGTCAAATAGAACAGATCGCCGAAGCAGGAGCCGAACCCCATCAAGAACGACGGCTTAAAGCCGCGCTGCATTCCGGTCCGCATCAGAGCTACATTGACCATACCTAAATCGAAACAGAGCGATAACGAAAATAAAAAGCCTTGTAAAAATAAATGTACAGCTTCCATTCTACTAATCCTCCTATGTCATGGTTCCAACAATCCGATTGTAAGAGAAGAGTGGCGCGTTGAGACCAACCAATTGGTTTGCAATTTAGCAGTCCAATTTATGACAAGTAATGGTATAATCGCTGCAAAAAGAGAAATTTGGTGAAGCCAATGCATGTTTTGCTGGACCCCGCATTGAAAAAGCCGATCTTTCAACAGATTGCAGATCATATCGAAAATCAGATCGTAAGCGGCGAGCTTGCGGCAGGCTCGAAGCTGCCTACGGAGCGGTTTCTGGCTTCGTCACTCCGCGTGCACCGCACTACGGTAACGAAAGCCTACGACGAGCTCCGGGCGAACGGCTTTATTGTTTCGAAACAAGGCAGCGGCAACTATGTGCGCGGCGATCTGTGGGAAATGCCCGGCAGCTCAAGTTGGCGGCAATATATTCAATCGGGCGCGCTGCGGCCGACACTGCCGATGATGCAGCAACTGCGGGATTTTTCTCAAGATCCCCATTATATTAATTTTGCGGACGGAGAGCTTGCCGAGGAGCTGCTCCCCAACACAATGCTGAGTGAACTGCTGAGGCAGTACCCGCTGAACCGATGGCTGGGCTATTCCAATCATCTGGGCGAGCTCTATTTGCGGCAAACATTGTCCAAGCATCTGCAAGATGAGTACGGAATTAAAGCGGCCCCGGATCAGATTCTCGTTACCTCGGGCTCCCAGCAGTCCTTGCATCTCATTACGCAAAGCTTGCTCTCCTACGGAGACTGCGTCGGAATCGAGGGGCCGTCTTATTTCTATGCGCAGCCGCTCTTTCAGAGCGCAGGCATCCGATTAATTCGGCTGCCGTCTGACGAGGAGGGGATATTGCCGGAAGCAGTTTCTGATCTGCATAAACGGTACAGGCTTAAAATGCTGATTTTGACGCCGACGTACCACAATCCCACAGGAACCGTGCTGCCTTTATCCCGCAGGCTGCGTTTGCTCGAGCTAAGCCGGGCGCTCAACATTCCGATTGTGGAGGATGATGTATACGGCCCCATCCGGTTAGATGGCGCGCCTCCGCCTCCCCCGCTTAACGTATTAAGCAGTGCAGACAATGTGACGCTCTACCTTGGCAGTTTGTCCAAAACGGCTGCCTCCGGCATTCGCCTGGGCTGGATCGTCGGAGCAGTTCCCGTTATTGAACGGCTGGCAGATGTGAAACAGCAGGTCGATTTCGGCGCGAGCACGCTGCTGCAGCAAATTGCAGACGTCTTTTTCACATCGGGCGCTTGGGGCGAGCATTTGTCCCGCATTCGAAGCGAGGTCACACGCAATCGGGATACGATGGCAGAGGCTCTCCGCACCTATTGCGGCGATGATCTGGAGTGGAATCTTCCGCAAGGCGGCTTCCACTTCTGGTGCAAAGTGAAAGGGGAGGTCCGCGACTCGGAGCTGTTCGAACAAGCGATCAGGCAGCAGGTCATCTATGTGCCGGGAAGTTTGTACGGGGCGGAGCAAGGCCATATTCGGTTGTCCTACTCCCGTGTCAATCGCGATGAGATCGTTGAGGGAATCCGCAGACTTGGCGAAACGCTGCGCAAGCTCGCGAAAAATAGTTGACGACTGGATGATAGATTTGTTTGGTTTAAGTTGAGGGCTATTACTTGGAAAAATGGATATATTAGTTTGTTAGCGAGATCAATCAAATTCAAAATTATGTACCGCGATGGGGGTCTTTATGGATAAGCCGTGGTCGAAGCAAATGCCTGCTACTCAATTTCGTGTTGCGAGGCCAACGCATCAACTGAGGAAAATAGTCGATTTCTATTCAACCGGACTTGGTCTGGAAATTGTAGGGTCATTCGAAAATCATGACGGTTACGATGGCATTATGCTGGGTCTGCCTAGCGTAAGCTATCATTTGGAGTTTACACAGCATGAGGATGCCACGCCGATCTTACCGCCGTCTGACGACAATCTGCTCGTATTTTATATTCCGGATTTGGAAGCCAGAAATGCAATTGTGTCTCGGCTGAGCGCAATGGGATATCCGGAAGTCGAGCCGGAAAACCCTTATTGGAAGCAGAATGGGGTAACGATTTGCGATCCGGATGGATGGCGGATTGTATTGCAGAACACAAGCGGAATTTAATAGGGTTCTATGACGGTGTGGCGGCAATGGCGGTTAGGTGTGCAAACCTGCAAAAGTACATCTATTACATGCCAGTTCCTCTCTACGGAAGCTTATTCCTGCAAAAGTACAGTTATCGCAGCTCAAATCGGGCTGTTTAGCGTTTTCCACGAGAAAAGCCTGCACATTTGCAGGCTTTTTGTTATTTTTATAGAGTTAGATGGCAGAAAACTGCACTTTTGCAGGTTTGGAGTGACATGAGATGAGGTGGTGCAGGTAGTTACAGCAAACGAAGCATTCTTTTGACGGTCACTAGGTAATATTACCGACAGCAAGGGCTATAAGTACGAGTACGAATATGATGCGGACGGATATGTTATGTCGGTGAAATACCCTAACGGTACCGTCACGACAACGGATTACAAGCCAGGGCATCTAATTGAAGAGCGAAAAACGACAAGCGCAAGCGAATCGCTGCATGCCAGTGAATACGAGCATAACGCGCGTGAATTTATTACCGGCATTCAGGAGCAAGATGACACGAGTGGCTATGCGTATAACGACAGGGAGCAGCTGCAGCGGGTAGAGACGGCTGACGGCGACGTTATTCTGTACGAATACGACGGCGCAGGCAACCGCACGGTGCGCAAGGCGATACTCCAAGGCACCGTCGAGGACAAAAACAAGTCATTACAACCGACGAGCTCGTACAGATGGTGCTTGAATCGTTCGGTATGAAGCCGGGCAAGCCGACCGAGCCTTCCGATCCGGAGACAGGCAATCCAGCCGTTTGCGAGCCGAAGGACAATGGCAACGGAAACGGTAATGGCAATGGCAATGGCAATGGTGGAGGAAACGGTAACAGCGGCGGCAACGGGAAAGGGAATGGAAAATCAAAAAGCCTGACTTCGGGCAAAGAAACCGTTATGACCAACGTCACCGTAACTTCGGCCGCGAAGGACAAAGACAATTCCGGCGGCAACGGCAACGGAAATGGTAATAACGGCAATAACGGTAACGGCAATAACGGTAACGGTAATAACGGAAATGGTAATGGCAACGGAAACAACGGTAATAATGGCAATAACGGAAACGGTAACGGAAACGGCAATGCAAACGGAAATGATAAAGAAAAAGGAAACAACGGCGGCGGCTGCGGTTGGATGAACGCCCTTGAGAAAGGCAACGGCAAGAAGCTGGGTCTTTACAAGAAGCTTGGCGCTGCATTCGGCGGTTCGGAAGGAACGAGCCCGGAAATAGCCGAAATGTTTGAAACAGGACAAATCGAGCATCTTCTAGCAGCCATCGACAACATCGTCAACGGCGAGGTGAACTTGCCTCCTGGCGAGCAGAAGAAGCTTTTTGAACGGATTCGGGAGGTCGGCAAAGGATATACGGTTATCGGCACGAACTATACGTACAACGCCCGCAATCAGCTTGTCCATCGCGAGAATCTGATTCGCTATGAAGAATACGATTATACGTATGACGATGCAGGCAACCTGCTGACGGACGGACGCAGTAAGTACGAGTGGAACGCGCTCGGACAGCTGACGAAAGTGACGTTCCCGGACGGTTTTGGCGAGAAATATGCCTACGACATGCTGGGTCGGCGCATCAGCAAGACACAATTCAATCACCGCGAAGAACCGCAGGAAGTAACCCGTTACACCTATAAGGGCGATACGTGGGCAATTACGGAAGAGCGAAGCGGCAGCGGCGAAGTGACGAAGTCCTATACGTTCGATGCCAATGACCGTCCGCTGACGATTACAATGAAAGGCCAAACGTATTGGTATGTTTACAACGGCCATGGCGATGTTGTTGCGCTGACGGACAAAGAAGGAAGAGTCGCTGCTCGCTACGAGTACGACGCTTGGGGTCTTGTCACTCGCATGTACAACGGCTTAGGCGAGCGCGTCCGCGAGGGCATCGGCTGGATTGGCGATCTTGGCACCGGCAACGGAAGTCCGGGCTCTGTTCAAGGGCCGGAAGACGAGAGCGGAAACACGGTGCCGGACTATCATCCGGGCAACGGTAATAACAACGGTAACGGGAAAGGTGCTTCGAAGAAAGATAAGGGTGCTCAAGAAACGGAAGCTTCTTCAACAACATCTGCTGATGTTGCTGCAGTTGAAGTGGAGTCCGAAGAAGCTGCCGCCGTATCAACTGAGAGCGTGGATCTTTCTGCTCTTCTATCCGAGGATGAGACCGAGCCGACTGATGATATTACAACGGAGCTTGTCAAAGAGAATCCGTATCGTTATGCGGGCTACTATTGGGATCGGAAGACACAATATTACTACTTGCAAGCACGGTACTATGATCCACGTCCGGCTCGGTTTATTTCAGAGGATACATATGAGGGTGAGATTGATACACCGCTGAGTTTGAATATGTATATGTACGTGCAGAACAACCCTTTAAGTTATCTGGATCCAACAGGACACTTTTGTGTATCATTAGATGGAAATTGGACGAAAGCAGGAGCATGTAAGTCGACATCTTCAATATTTCTCGGCCCTGATTCAGCTTATACAGGGAAAGCTATTATTAATGATGGGACTGTAATCGGAACATTAAAATCGAACGGTGGAACGGAAGGTGCTTCGGTTCGTGAAAAAGGCAACTATTGGAAGAGATATGGTCTAGAGAACGGATTTGCAGGTGCATGGTACGCAAATGCCAAGACAGTTATACAAGTATTAGAATTTTTAAAGGCTGATATTAAGAGGAATGGAAGTATTGACACGCATAAATATGCGAATTCGGGCTCGATTTATATTCAAGCTATTGTTGTGGCTATTTCAACAGGGAAAGGAAGGGAGTTTGGCAATGAGGTAATATCAGGTATTGAAAATATTCAAGCAATGTATGATCTTGAAGATAGAGAAAAAGGCGTCGTCGATCTAGATACCATAAATGCCTTAATCGACAATTATAAGAAGAAACCTGAATGGTTGCATGGATTAAACGGTGCTGCATACAAATTAGATTGGAACTTTGGAGAGGAGTTCTATCAAGCTGTTGTTTATGGAATTAGTGGAGGCTCAGCTACCAAGGGGACTGGTCAAGCTGCAGGTCAATCAGCCGTTAATGTATTCGAGCTAGGAAAAAAGGCACTCAAAAACTTTAAAATATCTAAAGTGTGGGTAAAGCGAAAACACTTGTCAAATGCAACAGGAGGTCATGCGAAATTTAATGTTGCAACAGAAGAAGAAGCCATAAAGATAGTTGCAAACACAATACAAAAAGGGAAAATAGTAAAAATCACAGATAACAAGGGACAAATAGGCTCTGAAGGTCAAAAGTCATTTGAAATCATCATTGATGCAGGAAAAGTTATCGGAACTAGTAATAACAAATCAGTTACGACGATAAAGATAGTTATTGATGAACTTGGGAACATGTGGTCTGCTTATCCTTATTAATCTCGGAGGCAAAATTAATGGGTACGTTTAATTATGGGACATTTATTGAGAAGTATAATCGTATCGCGCTTGAAATGTTATTATCATTTTTAGATGTAGAAATTAATGATGATGACTTCAACAAAGAAATAAAATATTTTCTTAATGATTCAAAAATTGGAGAGAAAAAAGAGTTGGGTGACCATTTTATAGAAAAAATAAATCTGCAGGAAGTTTTAATTTATAACGAGACAGCGGAAATGTTTGCACAAAATCCAAGTCAATATAGATTTGTAATAGACATTGCTCAATTAGTATTTTTAATTAATCAGAAAATGGTGCTTGGTATTGAGGATTTAAGAGCAAAATTATGCAACTAACATCCTGCTTATTTACCGCCACATGTGAGTGTAACAACTTCATGTGGTTTTCTTTTTTAAGAGTCCTGCCACCTGTTTGCACATGAACCTTTAAATTGGAAAACTGCACTTTTGCAGGTTTGATTGTGAAGAAGCATCGCCGCATTCGTTGGAATGAATAGGCGATGTTTTTTTGCGACCGTTCTATGCAGATAGTTAATGGCATGTTAAAGTAGATTTCAATAAGTAGAAAATTTATCCAAGAAAGAGCTTGGGGGCGCATAGATGAAGTTGCTGGCCGGAAAGAAAGAGGCGGCTATCGCGGTCTTGAGCTGCAATTGTCGTCGTACTGGCGATTGGGCTGGCCATGCGATCCGGGGTTGCGGAAGATTGAATCCTATGGCGAGCGCACGAACGTAACTGCGGGCGGAGACTATGGATGGCTCGGGGAAGGCAAGCTGCGCGTCGCTTTTCGCTGGTCGGGAGCGGATGATGCGAGGTTTGAGGGCACGTATACGTTTAACGTAGCGGCTGGAGCGATAGATGATGTAAGGAGGGATACCCGTTGATCATTAAAGAAACCGGCTTTATTTTATTTTTGGAAAATTATGAAGAGCATATTCAATTTTATACGGAGAAGCTTGGCCTTAAAGTCCGGGAAAAGGATGAAGGGCTTTCCAAGCTTGAATTTGGCGGCAGCTACTTGATGGTTGAGCATCAAGGTGTTTCCAGCAGGACAGAGAAGAGCAGGAGCCAGAACCCGACGGTCATCCGGATTGAAGTTGAAGATTTTGACGCGGCGGTCACAGAGCTTGAGCAGCGTGGGGTTGCTGTTGAAGTTCAGCCTCACAGCTGGGGGACGATCGGGATTATTGTTGATCCTGAGGGGAACCGAATCGAACTAAAGAAGTTTTGAAAGCAGGGGTATATATGAACAAAAAAATCGTTTCATTATTTGAAGATTATTACGAGCAGCATCATTTTTCGGGGACAGGCTTGATCAAAAGCCGAGAGGAAGTTATTTTCGCAGGAGCGTATGGCTGGGCGCACAGAGGGTTCAAGGTGCCGAACCAAATGGATACGATGTTTGACACGGCTTCTGTGACCAAACTGTTTACAGCGGTAGCGATTTTGCAGCTTGTCGACAAGGGAAAGCTAAAGTTAGAAGACCGGATTGCAGATCTAATCGACTTGTCGGGAACAAAAATTTCAGCAGACATAACGCTGGCCCATCTGCTCACGCATACATCGGGTATTGCGGACGATGCCGATGAGGAGCTGGGAGAGAGCTACGAGGCGCTGTTTGTTGACAAGCCTAATTACTCGATCCGTAATTGCATCGATTTCATTCCTCAATTTGCCTACAAGGAGCCAAAGTTCAAAGCTGGCACGAATGTCAGCTATAATAACTGCGCCTATGTGCTGCTTGGACTGGCTATTGAGAAAGTGACCGATCAAGCCTATCGCGACTATGTCGTACAAAACATTTTTCAGCCGATCGGAATGCGGAATACTTCATTTGCCGCTAAGGATGAGGGCGATGTTGCTGTAGCCGAAGGATATTCCGCCGTGCATAACGAGAACAACGAAGTCGTATGGAAAAAGAACATTTATTCGTTTCCACCAATAGGCACTGCGGATGGAGGAGCTTTCACAACAGTAGGCGATCTGGATTTATTCGTGCGAGCGCTTGTGGACGGAAAGCTGTTGTCCAGCGAACTGACTAAGGAAATATTGAAGCCGCAAACGGAACAAGAACAGAAATTTGATTGGGGAAAGATCGTTAACGGATATGGATTCCATTTCACGTACGGCCAATCGGGCGAGCTGATTCGAATGTACAAGGAAGGCAGTAATGCGGGTGTAGCGGTCATGTTTGCCTATTACTTCGAGACCGAAACGACGATCATCACATTGGCGAATCAATCCTGCAATGTGTGGGATTTGCACTGGAAAGCGGAGCAGCTCGCATTTGCCGGAAATTAAAGATGGAAAATGGGGTATTATCGCCGGTCGTATAGACGGCCTTGAAGAAGTGAAATCGGCAGCTTAATCGCAGTTCGACCCGGTTTGAAAGCTTAGGATGGGGTGAAAAATAATGAAGGTTCGTTTAGAGGGCATTACGGTGTTGGCGAATGATGTAGCTGCGCTGGCAAACTTTTACCGCTCGGTCATTGGATTTAAAACGGTGATCGAAGAAGACCATTATGTTGAGTTTGAGAACAGCGGAGTTCGTCTGGCGATCTGTTCCAAGTCATTGATGGCGGAAAATACCACTCAGCATCATTCGTTTATCGAACAACGCAAGGGTCAAGCTTTCGAGCTTAACTTTGAATGTGATTCGCCTGAGGCTGTCCGCGAGCTGTTCGAGACCTTTGTCTCGAGGGGGGCAGTTGCGATAACGGAACCGCAGAGCAAGTCTTGGGGGCATACGACAGGTTTTTTTGCCGACCCGGAGGGGAATATTCATTCCATTTTTGCGTTGAATCCGTGAACATGACAACAGATGCAGGGAGTGATCGTATTGCATATTCAAGTTGATGATTTGACTGGGGAGAAAGTACAAGCGCTCATTAGCGTTCACCTGCAGGGCATGTCGGCAGACTCCCCTCCGGAAAGCGTACACGCGCTCGATTTAGAGGGATTGCGAAAGCCGGAAGTGACCTTCTGGAGCGTATGGGAAGGCGACGATCTGATGGGCATCGGGGCGCTTAAGGAGCTGGATGGAACGCATGGCGAGATCAAATCGATGCGCACTTCCTCGGCCCATTTGCGGAAAGGCGTCGGGCGTTATTTGCTCGAGCATATCATTGCGGTCGCGAAGGAGCGGGGATATGATCGGCTTAGCCTGGAGACGGGCACTCCGAAATCGTTTGAGCCTGCGAGGATCTTGTATGAAAACCTCGGGTTCCGCTACTGCGGGCCGTTCGCGGACTATGTTGAAGATCCATACAGCGCGTATATGACCAAACAATTGTAAGACGGCTTACTCGTAAGAGCCGGGAAGAATCCTTCTATGGAACTTTCCGGTTTTTTGTGCTGGCCCCCGTATCTCCGCATCATTTTTTGTCGTTATACTAGCGTCAACCTAATTTAAGCGAGGAGGAATAACAATGGGGAAAGTCGCAAGCAAAGTAAGCGGTATTTTTATTCCGGTAACCGACCTGTTGCGTTCGACGGATTGGTACATAAGGATGTTTGAGCTTGTGGTCATTGAGCAATCCGAAATATGTACAGGACTTGCTTTTCCGGGGGAGGCAACCTACATCAATCTGTGGAAAGTGGAGCGTCCGCAGCCTGTTCAATTTGATGCGGGAGGGAACAAAATTCCGTACTACAATTTCGAATCATTCGATATTGAGTACTCACATGCAGCGTTGAGAGAAAAAGGTGTTGAAGTGCTGCCGATAGTGGATCACGGCGGTGTCCGTTTTTTCGATTGCCTCGATCCGGACGGCAATCGTATCGGAATTGTAGAGGAAATGCCAAGCTCTACTGCTTTTTATGCGCATAAGCAGAAGTATCGGAGGGATTAACGGCAATGACTTCTCAGCCGGTGGACGCTGCCTTCGAGCAGTTGGTAAAGCCGTACGAGCTGGAGCTTCGCAGATATTGCGGAAGGCTGGCCGGCTCGGGATGGGATGGAGAGGATTTGTTCCAGGAAACGATGATCAAGGCATTCCGCCGCTTCCAGAAATGGCCGGAGCGGGCGCTCAGCAGAGCTTATATGTATCGCATCGCGGCGAACGCTTGGTTTGACATTTGCCGCAGGCGAAAAATTGCTTTTTTGCCGGAGGTGCTGGCGGACCAAGCTGAGCTGTCCTATGTCTCCGACTGGAATCGCGATGATGTTCGCGATTCGCTGGAGATGCTGATGGATCGGCTCGAACCGCGGCAAGCTGCGCTAATTGTGCTGACGGACGTGTTCGGTTTTACGCCTGCGGAAACGGCAAGCGTGCTTGGCCAGCCTGCCACAGCGATCAAATCGGCGCTGCATCGGGCGCGGACCCGGCTCAAGAAAGCGGCTGACCGGCAGCTTCACCTTTGGAAGGATGCTGACGACAATCGGGAAGCGCAGGCCGATAAGGCGGATGCGGCTCTATTAGAAGCATTCCTGAAAGCGTTTCGAAGCGCAGATGCGCCAGCGATGTTTCGTTCTTATCGAGAATTGGCCGGAGCGGGCATCAAAATTAATCGTGTACGTTTCATGGCAGGACGAGCATGGTTCAGCTTCAAAGACCCTGATGGCAACGTGCTTACAGTGGCATCCCCATTAATACGGGAAAGAGGAGGAAATTTAGAATGAGCAAACCGAACTTATACGGCGTAGGAATATTTGTACCAGTAAGCGATTTGGAACGATCCACCAAGTGGTATTCGGAAATGCTGGGTTTCGAGATAACGCATCGCATTTTGAAAGAAAAGGGCGCTAATATCGGACCGATCATAAACTATGACGGGGGCATTCGCGGCTTCGCGCTGTACGATCCTGACGGCAACAAATATGGCGTCGTGCATTAATTAGGAAAGAAGACAAGGTGGATTTTGTCCCCTTTGGCTTCTTTTTTTTTGGATTTACGGCTTGTTGCTAAAAGACTGGAAATATCGTTTGGAGTCCTGCTTATACTCTTCTGTATAGGTCTATGCAGCGACAGTTCGTCTTCAAGCACAATATTTTCACTGTTATGTTGCACGGCACACAATAATAGCGTGAAGGTTAGACAGACACAGGGGCACAGTATATGATGTTTATAACTATCCGGGAGCTTGCGGACGGTGTGCATTGCATAAGCGGGCTAGGAGGAGGAACATTTAATGAAGCGGTATAAAGATTTGTCGCCATCCCCGCGGATAATTATGACACCCGGTCCCGTAGAAGCGGACCCAAGAGTGCTGCGGGCGATGTCTTTTCCCATTTTGGGGCAATTCGATCCCGAGTTTACCGAGCTAATGAACGAAACGATGGGGATGCTTCGGCAATTGTTTGCGACCTCCAATGAATGGGCTTTTCCGGTCGACGGCACGTCGCGTTCCGGTATTGAAGCGGTTCTGGTCAGTCTTATCGAGCCGGGAGATAAGGTGCTTGTTCCGATCTTCGGGCGTTTCGGGCATTTGCTCGTTGAGATTGCAAGACGCTGCGGAGCGAATGTCGTGACGCTGGAAACGGAATGGGGAACGGTTTTTGACGTTGAGGAAATTACGGCCGCAATCCGCTTGTATCGTCCGAAGCTTGTCGGCATCGTCCACGGGGAAACATCGACGGGAAGAATGCAGCCTTTAGACGGGATCGGAGCCGTATGCCGCGAAGTCGACGCATTGCTAGTCGTTGACGCTGTTGCAACGATTGGAGGCACTCCGGTGGAGACGGATAAATGGATGATTGACGCTGTCATCGGCGGCACGCAGAAATGCCTGTCCGTGCCGTCGGGGTCGTCTCCGATTACGTATAATACGCGCGCGGAAGCGAAGATTCTCCGCCGCAAGCGGATCGAGCAAGGCTTGCTTGCCGCTGGTCAGGAAAGCGGTCATGACGAGCTTTCGGCGCCAATTCAAAGCAACTATCTGGATTTGAGTCAGCTGCAGGATTATTGGAGCTCTGCCCGATTGAATCATCATACCGAATCGACTTCGATGCTTTATGCGCTGCGCGAAGGTCTGAGAGTTGTGCTGGAGGAAGGTTTGGAAGAGCGGTATGCTCGTCACCGCGCTCATGAGCTGGCGCTGGCGGCGGGGCTGAACGCGATGGGGCTAAAGCTGTTCGGCGACCCAAGCTGCAAAATGCCCGTCGTCACCTGCATCAACATCCCGGAAGGTATTGACGGCGAGTCGGTTCGTTCCATGCTGCTGCAGCAATTCGGCATAGAAATCGCGAGCTCCTTCGGTCCGTTGAAAGGGAAAATATGGCGGATAGGGACGATGGGCTACAGCTGCAGTAAGCGAAATGTGCTCCTAACGCTAGGCGCACTCGAAGCGACGCTGCTGAAGCACGGCTATTCGCTGCCGGCAGGGGCAGCCGTGCAGGCGGCGTTTGATGCTTACGGCGTATAAGAAGATTGAAATTTCGTTGCGGAATGTCGCTGAATATTAGGCCGTCCCTTTCTATTCATAGAGGGGGGCGGCTGACTAGCCCGGCTTGCGCGCCGGGTGGCAGCCGTGCGGCCGGGCCGGATGAAACGGCTGCGCTGCTCATCGAGCTGCTCGCCGATGCCCAAGAAGCGGAGGGCCGCGCCATTGAAGCGATTAAGCATTTCATGCGCGAAACGCTGGAAATCCGCGAGGGCGATATCGCCTTGCGTTAATATTGAAGAGAAGAAGGCTCTAACGGATCGACAGTCCGTTAGAGCCTTTTTATTAGCGCAGTTACTGCTGCGTAACGGCCTGCGGTTCCGTTACGTGTGCCGTCTACCTTCCACAACGCCGCCAAACGGACCATTCGGCAATCTCTAACGGACTTTCGGTCCGTTAGAATCGTCCCGACTACATAGTTACTGCCGCGTAACGGCCTGAGGTTCCGTAACGGCAAGACAAAACAATAGAGGATAGCCAATATACGTGTGCGCGCTTGAGTCGGGTCAATTGCTCGTCCGAATGGAACAGGCTGTATCGGTCTATTCTGGTATGCTGAGCTTGCTTCTAACCGTCGGAGCAGTTAATGAGCTGGATGTGCTATTTCATCAACGGTCCCATGATGCCGTGCAGCACCAGATCGGCGGCCATATGGGAAACAATCGCATACTCCAGCCCTTTCCGCCAGTAAAGAAAGCCGAACCAGATGCCCAGCAATGCGTTCAAAATAATGGTGCGCGCCGTTACGGCAGCGGAAAGCTCGCCGAAATACAATTGTGCTGCCGGAAGATGCCCCAGTCCGAACAGTACGGCTGCCAATAGGATCGCCGCGATATAGATGAAGGCCGGGATGTGAGGCGTTTTTGCCCGGAAAAGCTTCGCCAGCAGCCATACGATCAGCGACATCGCGAACAGCCGCAGCAACGTTTCTTCAAAGATGCCGCCGTAAAACAGCGTCAGCACGCCTTTCCACCATTCAACAGATTGCTGCTCATTGGCGACAGCGGGCATATACGGCTGGAACAAAAGATCAATGCCGATAATAGCCAAACATCCGATCACGCTGCCGGCGATTCCGATCAGCAGCCATTTGCGGGAGAAAACGGGGCTGCCGTTGCCATAAATCCATTTGCGCAGAAACGGCGCATTCAATCCGACCCGGCTTGCAAGGGCAAGACCGGCCCATCCCGATAGAAAGATGACAACAGCTGCTTGCAAAATCTGAACGGCCATTACGGCTGGCAATTGCGATTTCGTGACCGCGCTGCTGCCCGACAACAACGTTTCGTTCAAATAAGGAATCATCGCGATACTCGCAAAGATACCTCCAGCCATTAACCATAAAGCGATTTTAAGATGACGAATGCGTTCCATAGGAAAAACCACCTTTAATATTTGTTATAGTTTATATATAACAGATATCTTTTCAAGGTGCAATCTCTTTTCAGATAAAACAAAAAGCATACACTAGGGCATGCTTTTTGTTTTGCGGCTTGCGGGGAGGCAAGCGCCGCTCTTGCAAGGAATAGACGATCAAACTTATCAGCGAATAAATTTGATCTGAATGTTGGCTGAAAGAAATTGTCGGTTTTTGCGAAACTGCAAGGAAATTTTACCTTTTATGTGGAATTTAATAGAAAGAGAAACGGCTTTATCAACTTTTTCAACCGAAGTAGGAGGCACGTTGCATGAATTTGTTTATGAAACCGGCGAGAATCGGGGAAGTTTTGGACCGGAGCTTTCAGTTGTACCGTAAGCACTTTGTTACGGCCTACACGCTGGCGCTTATTTTGATGGGCCCGCTTTATTTGCTGCAAAACCTGCTGCTTCTGAACGATGCTTCGTTTTTGCCGCAAGACGGGATGTCTGTGGAGCAATCTTTTGAGAGATATGCAGAAGCCAGCAATGGGTTGAACGGCGATCAATTAAACGTAGGGTATATTCTGTTCTTGTTTCTGTTTATGCCCCTCTATCTTGTATTCGTCGCGCCTGCGGCGGCAGCGTCGCAGCTGCATGTGGTGCTGGCGGCTGCGGAAGGCAGAGCGATGCGGATCGGCGAGCTTTTGAAGCGCGGCTTTGCCCCTTATTGGCGGATAACGGGCAACAGCGTGCTGTTCGGGCTTATAATGATTGGCGTTTACATCGTGCTGTTCATGGCCATTATGGCGTTCGTATTTATTTTCATGCTGCTGGCGGTAGGGATTGGCGCCGGATTTATGACGTTGAGCGATGATCCCTTTGGCGGAGGGGTCGCAGCTATCATCCTTTTCGTTATCGTCTACTTGCTGCTTGTTGCAGGCGTAACTGCGGGCTTAGCCTTTTTCGCCATTCGATTCGGCTTCTATTTGCCGGTTTTGACGCTGGAGCATGGCAGCTCGCCTTTGGCTCGCAGCTGGAAATTGACCAAAGGCAGCTTTTGGCGGGTTTATGCGACTTTTCTCGTAGTCATGCTGGTAAGCAGCATATTTATAATTGGCGGATATGTGATCTCAATCGGGATTTTTAAGCTGTCGATCATTGGGCAAATCCTCTATGTGCTCATTATGCTTCTCGCGCTCCCGCTTATTCTTCTGACGTATGGCGTCGTTTATTTCGATTTGAAGGGCCGCAGCGAAGGAGCCGATATCGCGAATGACTTAGCGGCGGTTGACGCTGCAGAACGTTCAAGAGCAGCTGCCGATGAGCGGGCGAGCGAAAGCTTTGCGCCAATAGAACGCAAGGAAACGGAAACGATCGATGAATGATATCAGCCTGTCCGAGAAGAAAGAGAAGCTTAGAGAGATTTTAAGCCGAGAGGAATTTGCGGAAAGCGCCAAGCCGCAACACTTAAATCCGATTGCGCTTTGGTTGAGGAAAATATGGGAGAAGTTCATCGATCTGATCTCAGTTGCCGGCGTTCCGCAAGGCGCTTCGGAGCTGTTCGCTTATGTGCTGCTCGGTCTCGTGCTGCTGTTGCTCGCAGCAGCGGTAGTATGGCTGGGAAGAAGGCTGCTCCAGCAGCGCGCGGGAAGGAAGCCGGAATATTTCAGCAGCACGGACGAGCTGCTGAAATCCTCTCGCGTACAGCATGAGGCTGCGAAAAAACAAGCGGAGCAAGGCCAATATGACGAGGCTGTTCGGCTTATGTTTCTAGCGCTGCTGTTAATGATGGACGAGCAAGGCTGGGTGCGCGCGGAGAAGTGGAAAACAAATTTTGAATATGCAGAGGAGCTGGATAACCGCACGCCGGAATTGGTTGAGACGTTCAAGCTGGCTGCGGCCATATTCGAGAACGTGCATTACGGCAAGAAAGCTGCGAATGCCGGAGATTATGAACGGATAACGGAGTTGGCCGGACGGCATTGGCGAGAGGAGCGGGCAGATGCGTAATGAAAACAGGCAACGAATCGGACTCGCCCTTTGTGTCATCGCTTTTATTCTGGTCGGGCTTATTCTAGTCCAGCCTGAAGCTAAGACTGCGCCTCCGCCGTATGCATCCGGTTCAGCCCGGCCAGATGGAGTGAAGGGCTTATATACATGGATGAAAGAAGAGGGCGCTCCGGTCAAGGGCTGGAAGAAGGAGTGGCGCTTTCTTCCGAAGTCGGAAGGATACGCTTTAATTGTGATTGAGCCGGATTCGATTGAAGACTATGAATCGGAAGAGATTCAAAGCTGGGTCGAAGTGGGAAACGATTTGCTGCTGTTGTCCAGCAGTCCGTATTTGTGGGATTGGTTTGAAGTCGGGCAGCTTGATGACAGGACAGCTTCCGACGAGGCTGCCGTCCCGATACGAGTTCCAGCTGAATCAGAAGCGGAAGAGGGAACGTTCACCGGCGTTATAGATACCGAATACCGTTTGCAGCTGACGCCTGCTATGGAGCCATTGCTGGAAGATAGCCAGGGCATTATCGCCGGACGGCTCCAGCAAGGGGAAGGCAGCATTACGCTGCTGCTCGCGCCGGAGTGGGCAAGAAACGATCAAATATTGGACGAATCGCATTTTGAACTGCTTGCGCCTTTATTGCAAACTGAGGCCCGGGCGATTTTGTTCGACGATTATCATCACGGGGTAACGGAAAGACCCGGAATTGCTGCTGTCTATCCTGCATGGCTGCTGGCAGGCGCATTGCAGCTCGGCATCGGCCTGCTTCTATGGCTATGGCTCAAAGCGGTTCGGTTCGGTCCGGCTTATACGCCTCGAGCCTGGACCGTTCGCCGTGGAGACGAGACGGTGCTGGCTGCTGCAGGCTGGTACGAGCGGCGCAGGCTCGCTCGCGAAGCGATTCACCATCAGTCGCGTTATATCAGAAGCATGCTGAGAGAGAAGTGGAAATTGCCGATCGAGGCGAGCGACAGGCAGACTTTCGCCGCCGCCAAGCTGCGCTGGAAAGATGAAGATGCAGAGCGGCTGGTCTCGCTGCTTCAAAGCTTGAGCGAAGCGGAGCGCGCTTCTGTATATTCGATGAAGCAGCTGGTGAAAGACAGTCGGAACGCGGATGACATGATTCGTAAATTAGAGAATGAGTAAGGAGTGAGTGTTTTGCAACAATTAATTCAACAAATGAACGCGATCGTAATCGGCCAGTCGAAAAACGTACGGCTGCTATTAACCGCATTTCTTACGGGAGGCCATGTGCTGCTTGAGGGGGTTCCAGGGCTCGGCAAAACGAAAATGGTCCGCACGCTTGCGGAGCTGACGGACGGAAATTACCGGCGCATTCAGTTCACGCCCGATATGATGCCGAGTGATATTACCGGAAGCGTAATCTTCAACATGAAGGACAATGAATTTCAAACGGTGAAAGGTCCGGTATTTACGAATATGCTGCTGGCCGACGAGATTAACCGGACGCCGCCGAAGACGCAATCGGCGCTGCTCGAGGCGATGGAGGAGCGGCAGGCGACCATTCAAGGGCAAACGTACGCGCTGCCGGACCCGTTCTTCGTCATTGCGACGCAAAACCCGGTGGAATACGAGGGCACATATCCGCTGCCGGAAGCGCAGCTAGACCGCTTTTTGTTCAAGCTGACGGTTAATTACCCATCCATGCAGTCGGAGCTTGAAATATTGAAGAGCCATGTTCCTTTTTATGCAGAAGGGGCGGAGCGCCGCGAACCCGCATTGACATTGGAGCGTTTGAAGGAGCTGCGCGGGAAATTAAAGGATGTCGTCGTTCAGGAATCGCTAGTGGAATATGTAGCAACGTTAATTCGTTCCACCCGCGAGGATAAAAGAGTGCTGCTCGGAGCAAGCCCGCGGGCCGGCATTGCCCTATTAAACGCGGCCAGGGCATGGGCGCTGCTGGACGAACGAAGTTTTGTAACACCGGACGACATTAAGATCGTTGCCGTTCCGGCGCTGCGGCATCGTCTGTTGCTGACGCCTCAAGCCGAATTGGAGGGGGAAACAAGTGACCGCTACATCCAGGACACGCTGGCGACGATTCCGGTACCTCGCTAATGCGTTGGAGCGGCGCATGCTTATTCCGACAACGAGGCTTGCCGCGCTTGCCGGGGCGGGAGCTGCGCTTATCGGCGCCGGATATGCGGTTGGATTAGGCGCTGCCGCTTTTTTGCTCGTCAATGGCTTGCTGCTGGTTTTGAGCATTATTGATTTGTCGCTTATGCCGCGCAGAAAGAGCTTGAAATTTACGCGCGAAATTCCAGAAAAGGCCGATATACATAGTCCGTTCGAGGTAAATTTAAAGGTCGAGTCCGCTCAGCGGCATATGGCGCTTAAGCTGGAGTTCAACGACGATGTGCCGCAAAGCTTTCTCGCACCCGAGCGGAAGGTAACGGCGCTGTGGCGCGGACGGACTGCGGAAGCCCGGTATACGACGCTCGGCAAGGAGCGGGGACGCTATCGTTTTCGTTTGTTGCGTGTTCGGATGAGAGGGACGCTGGGGCTTTGGATGAAGCAAACGGCTGTGGAGCTTGAGCATAACGTTCATATTTATCCGGATTTATCCGGTGTGCGGGGCATTCTGTCATCGGCGCAAAACCATTTGACGCTGGAGGGCAAGCGAATCTATCGCAAGGAACGAAGCGGCTCTGAGTTTCATGCCATCCGCGACTATGTTCCTGATGACGACCTGCGAATGGTGAATTGGCGGGCTTCGGCGAGATCGCGGAATTTGATGACCAACGTCTACCGTCCTGAACGGGGGAAGTCGGTCATCCTGATGATCGATTGCGGAAGAATGATGGGCGTAGAACTCGACGGAAGAACGAAGCTGGACGCTTCTTTGGAAGCCGCGTTGTCTCTGGCGGCGGTGGCGCTCAGGCAAGGAGATAAAGTAGGCTTGCTTGCTTTTTCGGCGCATATCAAAGCATATGTGCCTCCGGGCGCAGGGGTCGCTCATCTAAGCGCGCTGACGGAAGCGGCGTTCGACTTGCAGAGCGATTTTGTTGAAGCGAGCTATAATACGGCGCTGCAATATTTTATGAAGGTGCAGAAGAAACGAAGCTTTGTCGTGCTGTTTTCCGACTTGGACAATTACATGTATGAAGAAGGCCTCCGGCCGCTGCTTAAGCGAGCGAATCGGCAGCATCATTTGCTTCTGCTCGGATTGCGCGACGAGGTGCTGCATAAATGGACGCTATCGGATACCAAAACGCGGCAAGACGCTTTCGTCAAAAGCATCGCGCATAAGCTGACGCTGGACAGGCGCGATTATGCCGCGATGATGGAAGCCGAAGGCATAGATGTCGTTGACGTTCCGGTCGGCGAACTCGCCTGGACGGCGGTTAATCGCTATCTTGTCGTGAAAGCCGACGATTTAGTATAGCGGCTTCTCGGCGAGGAGAGGCGCTTATGGAGACTGCCGTAGAGAACATATAAGGCGAGAGCAAGCAGTGTAAGCCCTGCTACAATATACTTTACTTCCAGTGACAGCGCGGACGGCGTGATGTAGCCTTCGATTATGCCGGCGATGACGAATAATGGAATCGTGCCGACCAGCAGCAAGGCGGATTGCCGGACGGACTGCAAAAACATATATTTGCGGGTGTACGGACCTGGATTCATCATGCGATAGCCCATATACAGTCCGGCTCCCCCGGCAATAAAAATGGCCGTAAGCTCAATGATGCCATGCGGCAAAATATAAGCCCAGAACGCGTAACTGTTGCCTGCCTGCATGAAAACAGCCGCTAATGCGCCTAACAGAATGCCGTTTTGGAGGAGAAGATAGACGGTCATCAACCCGAAGGTGATTCCGCTGGCAAAAGCAAGCACCGCAACGCGGATGTTGTTCGTCATAATGGTCGAGGAGAAAACCGGCTGTCCATGATCCTGGCTTTCGTGACTTTTCCCCAATTGCTCGGGATCAATGTTGTCCGCTATGCTGGCAGGCACAAGCGCATAAAGATTGAGAGGATCGGCCTGCACGGCCGCAAAGCCGCTGACGCCTCCAATCAAGAACAACAGCGCAGCCACGGCAATGAACCAGCGCCGTTCAAGCAAATGACCGACAAATTGAGTTTTGAAAAACGCGCCTATCCGATTTGCGCCTTTCCACTGTTCGCTGTGCAGCGAGTGATGGGCTCTTGATACGAGCTGGTTTAGCAATGTGGTTATCTCATCTTTAGGATAGTTGGTTTGGGAATAGGCCAGATGCCCGGAGACCGTTTTATAGAGCCGGGTCAAGCGATCGATATGCTCCGCGGCCACAGTGCGCTTACGCCCGCCCTCAAACATCAGGAGCAGCTCGTCCAGCTCTGTCCAGAGCGGCTTATATTCGCGAATAAATCGCCGGATTTCCATGTCGTCTATCTCCTTCCATATATAGGATTTATAGTATCATAGTTTGGCGCATAAGCGAATGCTTAAGCGGCCGTGGGCTTTGCAAAACTTTTCAGGAGAGTGGATTATGCAAGATTCGTTTAATAGAGAGGCGACTATCGTCACATCCGAGCATGTGAAGCTGCAGCTCCAAACAGCGGGATTGGGCAGCCGCGCAGCCGCGATGCTGCTGGATACGCTGCTGATGATCGCCTTTTATGGCATCGTCAGCTTGACGGTTGGGCTTGTTATGGCTATTGCGGGAAGCGGCTTGTCGGACGTGTTCGGCTCGTATGCCGCGGCATTCTTGGTCATCCTATACTTCCTTCTAATCGGAGCTTATTACGCGTTAACGGAATATTTCATGGGCGGCCAAACCTTCGGAAAGAAATGGATGGGACTGCGCGTCGTGCATGAGAATGGGCAGCCGCTCACTTTTCTCTCCGCGATTATCCGCAATTTTTTCCGTATTATCGATTTCTTGCCCTCTTTTTATTTGTTCGGAGCGATATGGATGTTTTTTCATCCGGTCGATAAACGGCTCGGAGATGTTGCCGCAGGAACGATGGTTATTCATGACAAGCGCAACGATCGCCAGCGGTCGCGCACTCGGCTGAAGAAGTGGCTTGATAAACAAAACCGGACTTTGCATGCCGAATACCCGATTCCTCATGCGGGGGATCGGATTGGCCGGGAGGATTGGCTGCTGCTGTCAGGCCTTGTTGAGCGGATGCCCTCTCTGGACAAGCTGAAACGGGAGGAGCTGGCTTGGCATCTTGCCGCGCGGCTCGGCTATAAGCTGCAAATCGAGGGAAATGCTCAAATGCGGGATCCAGAGATGTTCCTGCTTGTGCTTTACGAACAATTGTATGAGGAATGGTCGATATAAAAGGGAGGGCTGTCCCAAATGGGACAGCCCTTGTTTTATGCGCAAGTTGCTGCTGCGCGGCGAGCCATCGGAACTAGAGCAGCTTGTATAGATAGCTTGCAATAACGCCAATAAAGAAAAAGATCATGACAGGGTAACGGCGTTTTTCTGTTTTCTCGGCTACGGCGGCATCCATCATATAAGCAGCTCCAACGCAAGTGATTTTAAGCAGTAAATACAAATAGGGCACGATGAGGCCAAGGCATAAGGCGATGGCGAAAAGGATATAGTGCAGTTTCAACCTTGATCTTCCCTTTCAACTTTGATCTATTTTCGAATTTATAAATGGACAGCAAGACGTATTGTTTGGATAATTCTAGTTAATTTTACATGGAAGTCGATCGTTTGGATACATACAAACGATAGGAGATAAAAATATTTTTTCCGACAAGATGGTGTGCAACTTTTGTGCAAACGTTACCACAATGCCGTTTTTGCTGAAAATGGTGTCGAAAACAGAAGGACTTCTTTCTGTTTTTGGTTCATTTTTAAATTGACAGCGCTTTAAATGAGGTAGTAATATAAAAAACGAGTACAGCAAACGCTTTCAAAACACGATTTATGTAACTATTATGGGAACGCCTGGTTGCATTGTGGTCGAGTTGAGAGGTTGTTTGCATTTGCTGGTCTATTTGTGCAATCGTTTGCATCATGAAGGGAACCTCACTGCGAATGTTTAAAATGGGGAGGAAAGCAGGATGAAGTTAGGTTTACGAAGCAGAAAAGCGGTTGCAATCATGATGACGCTCGCTCTGGTGTGGTCATGTTTCGGTATGACGCCAAACCGTGCTAGCGCAGATGCGGTAACGGCTACATTGGTCGGCGATCTGCAGACGGAGCTTGGAGGGACGGCGGATTGGGAGCCGGCTGATGCAACGACGCTCATGCAAGATTTGGGCGATGGCAACTACGTGTTTACGGGCGAGCTTCCGGCAGGCACGTATCAGTACAAAATCGCATTGAATGGAACTTGGGCTGAAAACTATGGATTCAGCAATTATACGAATCCGGCAGGCGTTGATTCCGGCGGCAACATTAAGCTGGTGTTGGCCGAAGCAACGACAGTAACGTTCTACTACAATCACACCACGCGCAAAATTGCGGATTCGACGTACTATACGCCGATAGCGGCCGACAAGCTCCCTCGTCTGGTCGGTGATTTGCAGACGGAGCTTGGGGACGAGGCGGACGGGGCTCCGGATAAAGCAGGAACATTTCTTGCCGATTCCGACTTCGACAATGTGTATACGGTTGTAAAGACATTGCCGGAAGGCACTTATGCGTATCAAGTCGTGCTTGGCAGCACCTCGGAAGATCCGACTTATCCGGAAGAGAGCCAATCGCTGGTTCTGCCGCAGGAGCTTCCAGTTAATTTTAAGTACAACGCGGTTGACAACAGCGTAGGAGCAGACTTTACGATTCCGGTAGACCCGGGCTCGGAAGTGCCGGAAGGCTTTTTACGGGTTCACTATAACGGCGATCCTGAAAATATCGGTCTTTGGCTGTTTAACGATGTAGCTTCGCCTTCGACGAACTGGCCGACAGGCGCTTCGGCGTTCGCGGCGGAGCAGACCGACAGCTACGGCGTATTCCAAGACATTCCGCTTGCAGCAAATGCGAAGAAAGCCGGAATGGTTGTTGTAAATCGTGTAAGCGGCGCGAAGGACGGCGGGGATAAAGTGTTCACGCTAACGTCGGCAGCTGTGAACGAAGTATGGCTGCAGGAAGGATCTGATGTGGTGACGCCGTACGAGCCGGTGGAGCTTGCGCCGAATACGATTCGGATCCATTATACGAGAAGCGATAACACTTACATCAACACCGGATTGTGGCTGTTCGGCGACGTTGCGGTGAAGTCGGAGGAGCTGGGCAGCTGGCCGACTGCTGCAACGCCATTTGCAGAGGAAGACCGCTATGGCGGTTATATCGACGTTGCGTATAAAGAAAACGCGCAAAAAATCAATTTTATTGCCTTGAATCGTGAGACCGGCAACAAAGACGGCGACACGAAAGAGTTCGCGCTTATGAATCGTTATTCTCACATCTGGATTAAAGAGGGAGACAATAACGTATACATCTCGCCATACAGTGATCTGGCTACGGCTATCGTCTCGGCGGAAGTAACAGGGGTCAATAAAATTCTTTCTCTCTTCACAATGACGGAAGGTCTTGACGCGACTGCGCTGAAGAGCGCAATTGCAATAACGGACAGTGAAGGCGAGAGCGTGACGATTAATAAAGTCGTCATTAAAGATGAGACGACGGTGGAGATCGATGCCGCTCTCAATCTGGATAAGCTGCCTCTTAGCATCACGTATTCGGGCAGAACAGTATCCGCTTCTACGGGCTGGAGAATGCTCGACTCATTGTATACCTACGATGGCGACGATCTGGGAGCGAAATACAACGCGAACGGAACGGCGACGTTGAAGCTTTGGGCTCCAACCGCTTCTGCGGTTGTTGCCAATGTGTATGACAAGGATGATTCAACGGAGCTCATCGGCAGCTACCCGTTAACGAAAGGCGAGCAAGGCGTCTGGTCGGAAACGATCACCGTGCTGCAAGACGGCAACGGGGTCGACAGCGAAGGCTACTTCTATCAATATGAAGTGACCAATAACGGCGTGACGAAGAAAGTTCTTGATCCTTACGCTAAATCGATGGCGCCGTTTACGGTGAACACGAAAGGGGAAGCAGGTCCGGACGGAGATACGGTAGGCAAAGCCGCAATCGTAGATTTGAGCGGAACGAACCCTGAAGGCTACGACTTCGCGCAAATCGACGGTTATGAGAAGCGGGAAGACGCGATTGTTTTGGAAATGCATGTACGGGACTTCACGTCCGATCCGTCGATTGAAGGCGATCTGAACGCAAGATGGGGAACTTATAATGCATTTGCCGAGAAATTGGATTATATCAAATCGCTGGGCGTAACCCACATTCAGCTGATGCCGATTATGGCTTGGTACTTCGGAGACGAGACCAAGGCGGGAGAACGCGAGAATGAATACTCTGCGCTGGATAATGAATACAACTGGGGCTATGATCCTCACAACTACTTCACTCCAGACGGCGCTTATTCGGAAGATCCGGCCGATCCGGAGCTTCGTGTCAAAGAGCTGAAGGACATGATTAATGCGATTCACGAAGCGGGAATGGGCGTCATTCTCGACGTTGTTTATACGCATATGGCCCAAAAAGAGCTGTTGAACGACATCGTCCCTGGCTACTATCAATGGATAGACGCAAACGGAAACTTTGTCGGCGGCTTCACAAACAACCTGGCGACCAACCATATCATGTCTGAGAAGCTGATGGTTGATTCCGTCAAATACTGGTTCGACGAGTACAAAATCGACGGCATGCGCTGGGATATGATGGGCGACGCAACATATGAGGCCGTTCAGCATGCTTACGACGAAGCGATCACAATCAATCCAGACGCGCTGTTTATCGGCGAAGGCTGGAGAACGTTCTCCGGGGCTGTTGCTGAACCGGCGTTGGCGGGACATAGCGCCGATCAGGACTGGATGGACAAAACGGATAATGTCGGCGTATTCTCCGACGAATTCCGCAATGAATTGAAATCCGGCTACGGCTCGGAAGGCCAGCCGCGATTCATTACAGGCGGAGCAAGAAGCATTAGCACAATTTTTAACAACATTAAGGGCCAGCCGTCGAACATCAACGAAGACGATCCAGGCGATATCGTTTCTTATATCGAAGCGCATGACAACCTTCCGTTGTACGACGTAATTGCGCAGTCGATCAAGAAGAACCCGGCCATCCCAGCCGATGATCTGGAAATTCATCAGCGGGTCCGGCTCGGCAACCTTCTCGTCCTGACATCGCAGGGCACTGCCTTCCTTCAGGTAGGCCAGGAGTACGGCCGCACGAAGCAGTGGAACGCCGCAGGCGAGCCGGAACAGAAGTCTACGGAGTTTTTGGATGAGAATGGCAACCATATCGGTTATTTCGTCCATGATTCCTATGATTCTTCCGATGCCATTAATAAGTTTGACTGGGCAAAAGCGACGGATGAAGCGGCATATCCGGTCAATAACATTACGAAAGAGTATACGTCGGGCTTAATGAAGCTTCGCAATTCGACGGACGCATTCTCGCTTGGCGACCAGGATTTGGTCAACTCTAACGTTACGTTGATCGACGCGCCACAAATTTCGGCCGAGGACCTCTTCATCGCCTACAAGAACAAGGCGACGGACGGAACTGGACAATACTATGTATTCCTGAATGCGGACAACGAGGAAAGAACGATTACGTTGACGGAGGATTTGCAAAGCGGAACGGTTGTCGTCGACAACGACGAAGCAGGCATTGCTGCGGTATCCGCACCTTCCGGCTTCACATTGACTGCGGATTCGATCACGCTTGATCCGTTGACAGCAGTCATTATTAAGAAAGATGCGCCTGCGGCGACGCTTGCCTCGCTTGAGCTCGACAGCGCAAGCTATTCGGTAGCGATCGGCAGTGAGCATCAAACGACGGTATATGCGAAATACGATGACGGCAGCAAACGCAAAGTAACGGCAGAGGCTGCATTCGCATCCAGCAAGCCTGGTATTGCAAGCGTATCGGCAGCTGGCAAAGTGAAGGGCCTGAGCCTGGGTACGACTGCAATTACGGTTACGTATAACGGCTTGACAGCTGTGGTCGATGTAACGGTTACAAAACCGGTAGATAAACGTTACGTTCAAATCAACTATATCCGTCCGGACAAAGACTATACGGATTGGAACCTGTGGGTATGGGGAACCGGCGTGAAAGACGATCAAATCGACTTCACGAAGGTAGAGAACGGAATCGCAACCGTTAATCTCGAAGTAGCAGAAGGCGCGGCAAGCGTAGGCTTCGTGCTTCGCAAAGGAACGGATTGGAACACCGCGAAGCAAGATATCGGTTACGATCGCAACATACCGATTGAGCCGGGCGCAATGTTTACGAAAGTAAATGTGACCAGCATGGTCGGCGCGCTCGATATTTTGCCAAGCACAAGCGGTCCGTTGTTGAACGACGGCAATGTAACGTTCGTATATCGCGATGAAGCGTTGTTCAAAAACGGGCAAATGAACACGATTGCGAGCGTTAAAGTCAAAGTAGGCGACAACGAATACCAGATGGCATATGACGCTGGAAAAGAATGGTTCAGCTACACGCTGCATAATGTAGCGGTTGGCGCACATGACTATTCGTTCATCGTTGAGAGAGCCGGAACGACGACAGAGGTTAACGACCCGAACAATATCGTGGACGGCAAGTCGAGCTTCGAATATCGCAAGCCAACGATGACGATTACGTCGGCATTCAATCCGGC
Organism: Paenibacillus sp. NEAU-GSW1; assembly: GCF_009737085.1. Taxonomy (GTDB): domain Bacteria; phylum Bacillota; class Bacilli; order Paenibacillales; family Paenibacillaceae; genus Pristimantibacillus. The sequence continues at coordinate 100,202 of NZ_WOVL01000002.1, read as the reverse complement.
TGCGATCGCTTCCAACGAGAACGGCGTTCTGTCGCTTGACGTGACGCCATCCGAGCCAGTTGTCTATCGTGAAGCGTATATCGACCTGACGGCGCTTGGCGGCTCGGCAAAGGCGACTTTCGATACGGAATTGATGGCGCAAACGCTCTCTGTAGAAGATAAAATTACGGCGGGAGCTAAAAACGTTACGGTCACGTTAATTGACGTGTACGGCAACAAGCATCAGCACACCGCAACAGTAAATGTAAAAGCAAGAACGTATACAGACGACAAGCTTGATTTCGATTGGGACGAAGCGCGTATTTACTTCACGCTTACTGACCGATTCGCCGACGGCGACAGCACGAACAACGAGAATGTCGATAAAACGCATCTTGAAGCGTATCACGGCGGCGACTTCAGAGGCATGATCGACAAGCTGGATTATATTCAGGATCTTGGCATCAATACGATCTGGATTACGCCTATCGTCGATAACATCGACTTCAACAAAGGCGTTGATTTTGACAGCAAGCAGTACGGCTACCATGGCTACTGGGCAAAAGACTTTACGCAGATCGACGAGCATCTTGGCGATTTGGACACATTCAAGGAGCTTATCGACAAGGCGCATGACAGAGGCATCAAAATTATGGTCGATGTCGTGCTCAACCATACGGGCTACGGCGTGAAGCCGGAAGACGACTATCCGACCATTGCGCAAGAGGACAAAGACCGTTTTGCCGGCATGCTTAGAACGGACGACGTACAGGCTAGCACCAATCCGATTAGGGGCGAGGTCGCTTTCTTGCCAGATTTTAAAACGGAAGAGCCTGCCGTACGCGAGAAAGTGATCGATTGGCAGACGAGTTGGCTGAATCGTGCAAAAACAGACCGCGGAGATACGATTGATTACTTCCGTGTCGATACGGTTAAGCACGTTGAAAGCACGACCTGGAAAGCATTCCGCAATGCGCTGACTGAGATCAATCCAGAATTTAAAATGATCGGCGAGCAATTTGGCGCGACGGTCGACACCGACGGCGGCACGCTGGGCAACGGTCAAATGGACAGCTTGCTTGATTTCGGCTTCAAAGGGCAAGTGCGCGATTTTGCAAACGGCAGCATTGATGCGGTTGACGCTTACTTGCAAGACCGGGAATCGAAAATGAACAATACAAAAACGATGGGCCAATTCCTAAGCAGCCATGACGAGGACGGATTCTTGGTGAGCTATGTGGGCGGGGACAAAGGCAAATTGAAAATCGCCGCAGCGCTGCAAATTACGGCCAAAGGCCAGCCTGTTATTTACTATGGCGAGGAGCTGGGACGTTCCGGCAAAAATGCTGGCGACATGAGCGAAGGAGAGTTCAGTGAAAATCGCGGCGACATGCCGTGGGATAAACTGACGGAGGAAGCGGCGCTTCACAATCATTACAAGAAGCTTCTGAACATCAGAGCGAAATTCTCCAAAGTGTATGCAAAAGGACAGCGCTCGAAGCTGGGCGGCTCCGATGCGGAAGGATTTATGGCGTTTAATAAGCGTTATGGCAGCACGAATATCGTAACCGTTATTAACGTGAAGACGGCTGCGAAGACGGTTACGATCTCGGTGCCGTTCGCATCCGGCTCAACTGTAACCGATGAATACAGCGGAACGACTTATGGTGTAGCCGCTGGCAAGAAAGTAACGTTCAGCCTGCCTGGCATGAATGAAGGCGGCACAGTCATTCTTAGCTTGCTATCCGGACCAAGCGGCAATACGTCTACTGGAGAGACGACTGGCGTGTCGGATACGCAAGTTGTTGAAGAGAGCGGCTTGCAGAACGGTCAAGACGGCAAAGTGGAAGTTCCGGTTGAGGCAGGCAAGCAAGCTGTGCAGCTTCCAATCAACGCGGCTAACGCTTTGGGTAATAGCGATCTTGAATTGAATGCGGGAAGCATCTCGGTAACCTTCCCGAATGAAGTGCTGCAACAAGCAGGCCAACTCGTTTCCGGGACGGCTGCGGAAGGCGCGCAAATTCGGTTTGAGTTCAAGCCGCTGCCGGCTCAAGAAGGCAATGCGCTTATTGAAAATGCAAGCGGACATTCGCTTGAGCTGAAATCGGCATCGCCGGTGTATGAATTGAAGCTGTATGTCATTACTGCAGACGGCAAGCGCATTGAGGTGACGCAGTTCACCCAACCGATTGTGATCAAGCTGCAAGCGACAGGAGAACTTGACGAGTCATTAGTCGGAATCTATTATATCGGCGAAGACGGCAAGCTCACATATGTTGGAGGCAAGGTTGAGAACGGGCAGATTACGGGCGAAACCACCCACTTCAGCAAGTACGCTGCGCTTGAGTACAATAAAACATTTGCCGACGTGTCTGGCTCCCATTGGGCTTCGAGCGTCATCAAAGCGTTGACGGCGAAGCAAATTGTTACCGGGGTTTCAGAGACGAAGTTTGCTCCTGAGAAGAGCGTAACCCGCGCCGAATTAGCGGCGATGCTGGTACGTGCGCTAGGTTTGAAAGCGGAAGGCGAAGCAAGCTACTCTGATGTAGCTAAAGGCGCTTGGTACGCTCCATTCGTAGCTGCGGCTAGCAAAGCGGGAATCGTCAAAGGTAACCAGGACGGTACTTTCGGACCGAACGCAACGATTACACGCGAGGAAATGGCGACGATGATCGTTCGTGCGCTGGAAGTGAAGAACGGAGGCAAAGCGGCGGGTGCGGCTGCTCCGTCCGAATTTACGGACCGCGCGCAAGTTAGCGCATGGGCAGTCGCTTACGTTGACGCTGCTGCAAAGCTCGGTCTTGTGAAAGGCAGAGCAAACGGACAGTTCGCGCCGCAAGGCGTAATGACCCGCGCGGAAGGCGCGCAAGTCATCTTCAATTTGCTAGGCAAATAAGTTTAATAATTGCGGTACAGGTGTTTTATCCCTGTGCCGCTATTTTTTTTATTGTGTGCTAGAACGCCGCTTTCACAGGGATGCGCAAGTTGTAAGGAACTCGGAGGCCGTTAGGCAACCGTGAGTGGACGCAACTGGATGATCTAACGGCCTGCGAGGCCATTAGCAATTTGCGGCTGAATTAACACAGGCGTTTCAGCATGCGTGCAGGCACATGATGGAACGCTTTTCTAATGCCGGTTTTTGAAAGATGGCTTATGCGGCAGCAATGATTTGTGGGTTCTCGGTTTATTTCTTCTTTTGTAGAGGGCCATGATGCTTGAGGTTACGGCGATAGATAAAGCGGAAAGCAGCAAGTTCGCAACAGGGTACGCGAATAAGCTGATGAGCAGCACGGTGCTGTCGAAGACGAAGTTGGTTTTGCCGGGGTTTATTCTAAATTTGCGATTTAAATAGAGCGCAACAATATTGGAGCCGCCGAGTGAGGCGCCGTTTCGGAACAAGGCGCATACGCCAACGCCGATGAGAATGCCGCCTGCGATTGCGCCGACGGTTGGAGAGATGGAGGGGGGCGGGAGGAAGCGATCGACGGAAGTCAGGGCGGACAGCAGCATGATGGAGAAGATTGTATTTAACGTGAATGATCGGCCCATGGTCATAAAGGAAAAGAGAAGGAAGGGGAAATTGAGAAGAAAAAACAAGATGTAAAATTTCAAATGGAGCATATGAGCGAGGCTCAGCGCCATGCCGGCTGTTCCGCCGGTAAACACTTGAGCGTGCTTTAGCATCATAAGGCCGGCAGCAGTCAGCAGACAGCCGAGTGCAAGGTGGAGCCATTTGCGTCTTGGCGCCTTCGTTTTGAAACCGTTCATGTATCTCATAGTTGCACGCACCGCCTGTTGCATGTTGTTTGATTTAAGCATACTGCGGAGCAAACAACGGTTATATACTAAACTGAACCAATCGAATGGGAGTAATGGTAACATTGAATCAATTTAGTCAATAAAATATGCAAAATGAAAGGCGGCGCGCAGAATGGATCAATTGGACTTCACTATACTCCGATTGCTGCAGGAGGATGGAAGAATGACGATAAGCGAATTGTCCAAACGAGTGGCTTTAAGTCGGCCTAGCGTTGCGGAGAGGCTGTTGCGGCTGCAGGAACGGGGCGTCATTACGGGCTTCCGCGCGCAAATCCCGCCCTCCGCCGTCGGCAGGTCAATCCAGCTTATCATTCAAATAAGCGAACTTAAGGCAGCGCCGATAGAGTTCGAGAAGCGGATAGCAGCTGACGAAGCGATATTAGAGTGTCATCGCGTTACAGGTACCGTCAGCTATGTAATGAAGGCGGCCGTTTCGGGGATGGAGGCGTTGACACAGCTTGTTGAGAGGCTGATGCCGTATGGCAACGTAAATACATCTGTCATTTTATCATCGCCGGTTATAAATCGAATGGTACTGCCTCAGCAGCAAAAATAATTTATATATATTCCTTTACAGGAATATTCCTTACATGGTATATTTGGTTCAGACAAACACGAGTGGTCAACAATAAGGCCATAAGACAGTAGAAGAAAGATGGATGAGTGCAATGAATGCTGAAGTTTTGAGCGCTTTAGCAGAGCCTAATCGGTTGCAAATCGTCGAGTTGCTGCTTGAAAGCTCCTTTACGGTAGGTGAGATTGCCGAAAGGCTGGAGATGCGCCAGCCCCAAGCGTCAAAGCATGTGAAGGTGCTGAATGACGCAGGAATTATCGAGGTTAAGGCTGTCGCTAATCGGCGGATTTGCAGCTTGCGTCCCGAGCCGTTTAAGGATCTCAACACATGGATTGAATCTTACCGGCGTTTATGGGAAGAGCGCTACGACCGGCTGGACGATTATTTGCAGCAATTGCAGAACAGGGAAAAAGGGCATTGAATGGCAAGCTGCCGGAGCTGATGTGAAGCGGCCGGTCAATTCTAACAGGGATGGTGTTTATGATGACAACAGCAAATCAAACGGTATCTAGAGTAGAAGGAAATACGCTTATTCTTGAACGTTCCTTTAAAGCGCCGCGCGAGCTCGTTTTCCAAGCTTTTTCGGAAGCAGAGCATTTGAAGCATTGGTGGGGGCCGAAGGGCTGGTCGCTTCCAGTTTGCAATATCGATTTCCGTCCAGGCGGCGTATGGCATTACTGTATGAAGTGCGTTGACCGAGACCAAGGCGAGTTCTATGGCATGGAATCATGGGGCAAAGCGATTTATCGGGAAATCTCGGCTCCTGAGCAAGTCTCCTACACGGACTATTTCTCCGATGCGGAAGGCAATCTGTCGGAAGAGCTTCCGGAAACGCAAGTTCGCCTTGATTTTATCGATGAAAACGGTACGACGAAGCTGATTAACACGGCGCAATACGCATCGCCGGAAGCGCTGCAAACGGTTATTGATATGGGTATGCTTCAAGGGATTTCCGAGACGTGGGATAACCTCGATGCTCACCTTGAAAACGTACAAAGGAACAACGCTTAACGATACAATCCAAAGAAGCGGGAGCTGCTTAAGGCTCCTGCTTCTTTTTTTGCGCTTTCAATGCTGGCAGCTGCGGTGAAATATGGCATTTAAATGGTTTACTAACCTTCTTCGACGGTGTTATATTAATCAACGTTACAATGGTTCTAAAGTAATGTTTTGCTCTGAACAGGGGGGAATCGATGAGAACGCTTCTAGTTATAACCCAAATTATTTATTTGGTTTTATGCATTCCATGGCTTGTCATTTGGGGCATGTCGTTTATGAGCTTTGACCAAGGCTTCAGCTGGTCTGCGGCAGCCTTTGTCGGTGTAATTACTTTATATCCGTTGGCCGTAATCACATGTTCAATCATCGCTTGGGTGCTGCATAAGCGAAAAAAACGTGCTGCCGTCTTCATAAATCTCGTTCCGATGCTGTGGGTCGTTGCACTAGGCGGGATTCTGCTTTTTTATTAGTTTATCATTCACTTCTATTTCGCCTGACAATGCTTGGCCAGCGCCCGGATCTCGGCGCTCATCCGTTGATTGACGGGATAGATCGATTCCAAGTAATTCAGCATTTGTATGGCGGATTCGGGAATGCGATCGTACCCTTGAAGCATGCCGCCCATTTGAGCCGCGAAGCGAGGAAACCGTTTCTCGGCTCTTCTCTCGTTGCCGAACACGTCCGGGAAGAAATCTGTCTCCGGCTCCAGAAGATGCATAACGGACAGAAGTCCGTCGATCGGATAGCTTTCAATAAACCGCAAGGCGGACAGCTTCTCTCCGCGGGCATATCGTCCGAGTCCGACATAAAGGTTGGTTAACGCCTCGCCGACGGCGTGGTCAATCGATTGGCCTCTTCTGGCGGGAATAGCCGCTTTGCCTTCAAGAATACTGCCCTTTAAGCCTCGTTTGGATATCCAAGCGATTCTTCCGCCGGTATATTGCGCATGCTCCAGCTCCGCTTCCTCAAATACCGCAAACTCGCCATAAATGCCGTCCTCGAACAAAAATTTATAGCCGATATCGCAGTTTTTAAAAGAAAAGGCTAGCGGATGCACGTCTTCCAGCCAATCGAGCCGGTCGATAAACAGCTGCTTATACCCCGGCGCCACAATAACGAAAAAATCGAGATCCGAATAGTCGTCGATGCGGTCGGTCTCTGCGCCAACAGAGCCTAACCCGAGCAGGGCCAGCGTATTCTCGTATTTCTCCAACGATTTCCCGATTTCATCCAATCTGTGCAGCAGCGGTTGTTTGCTAGCCATAATAAAAGTCCCTCCCGTTAAAAATGGATTTGGCGGCAAATGCAAAAAAAGGGCTCAACCGCGTCGTTAAACGAGGTTGAACCCTAAGGTTGCATAGCCTTTTAATTGCCAGAATCGTACCATCTCGCAATTCAGCTGTCAATACGGATTTATGGCAGCAACGAGAGAAACCGTTTGGAGGCGGCAGACATAGGAATGCCTTGCAGCGTGGCGATTCCGATATGGCGCTCCGGCAGCGGAGGATCAAGCGGGATTTCTGCGAGCTCGCCGCTCTGCAGCTCAGCCTCAACGAAATTGCGGATAACGAAAGCAAGGCCAAAGCCGCGCAACGCAAACTGAACGAGCAGGTCGATGCTTCCGAGCTCGAATTCAGGCGTAATCGCCAGCCCGTTTGCTGCGGCATATTCGTCGATTGCGCTGCGCATGCTTCCGCTTTCGAGCAGCAGCGAAGGATAGTCGGAAAGAGCGTTCAATGGAAGCGGGGCGTCGGCCAAGTGAAAGTAGCCTTTCCCGCCGACGAGGCAATCTCGAATGACCGCGTTTTTGCGAATTTCGATTCCCTTCTCGGCAGCGAGCCCGGGAGCGATACCGGAGGGGGCTGCGCTGACGATGCCGAAATCGATCTTTCCTTCTTTAAGCAGGGCAAGCGTCTCTGGCGTTGTGCGATTTGTAACATGGATGCGGATATTCGGGTATTGCTCGTGAAACGATTCGAGATAAGGCAGCAAGTAATGCTTGCACAACGTATCGCTGGCCCCGATTCGAATATCGCCGCTGTCGAGATTGTGCATTTCTGCGATCGCTTTTTCTCCCATATTGACGCTAATAAACGCTTTCTCCACATAACGAAGCAGAACTTCGCCCTCTGCCGTAAGCTGCACCCCTTTAGACGTACGAAAAAATAAAGCGCCGCCCAATTGCTCTTCCAATTGTTTGACGGTGTGGCTGACTGCCGGCTGCGTAATGTGAAGCTTCGCCGCCGCCGCCGTCAAGCTGCCTGATTTGGCAATCCAGTAAAAGACACGGTACCATTCTAAATTAACGTTCATCCCATTACCTCAATTTATGTCTAATATAATTAATATCAATTTTTCTTATGTCTATATGCAGCATTATAATCAGAAATGGGTTCAAGAACAATAGGATGGGGGCGGCTAATATGTCGGTAACGGCGATTGTAGGGGCGAATTGGGGAGATGAAGGGAAAGGGAAAATGACGGACGTACTAGCGGCGGACTCTGCGTTTGTCGTAAGGTTTCAAGGCGGCAGCAATGCAGGCCACACCATTATTAATCATTACGGAAAATTTGCGCTGCGCATGCTGCCTTCCGGTGTTTTTCAATCGGGGACCACGAATGTGATCGGCACGGGAACGGCGCTCGATACCGGCGTGCTGATGCAGGAATTGCAAATGCTCGCCGAGAGGGGAGTTCCCTCTCCGAAGCTGTGCGTCTCGGAGAGGGCGCAGCTCGTGCTGAGCGTTCATCGGCTGTTTGACGAATTGGAAGAAGAACGGCTCGGGTCTGGAAGCTTCGGTTCGACCAAGCGGGGGATTGCCCCGTTCTATGCCGATAAGTATGCGAAGCTTGGCATTCAGGTCGCCGATCTCTATGATCGCCCGAGGCTTCGCGAGCGTCTTGAACAGCTGCTGGCGGCCAAAAACGTGCTGCTGCGGCACCATTACAACCGGCCGGCGATAGACGTCGGACAGCTGATAGATGAGCTGCAAGAGGCGGCCGCCGCCTTGGCTCCTTATGTATGCAATACAACGGAGTTGCTGCAGGAGGCGTATCGCAGCGGGCAAACGATTTTGTTGGAAGGACAGCTTGGAGCGCTTCGCGATCCCGATCACGGCATCTATCCGTATTCCACATCGGCTTCGACGCTTGCGGGATACGCGCCTGTCGGAGCGGGGTTGCCTGCGGCGGCAGTCAGCAATGTCGTTGCGGTAGTCAAAGCCTACTCCAGCTGCGTGGGTGCCGGCCCGTTTGTCTCGGAGCTTGGGGGCAGCGAAGCGGAGCAGCTTCGCCAAAGAGGCGGAGATGCCGGAGAATACGGCGTTGTAACGGGCCGGCCAAGACGGGTGGGTTGGTTCGATGCGGTCGCGACCCGGTACGGCTGCATGCTGCAGGGAGCAACGGAGGTGGTGCTGACCAACCTTGACGTGCTCGGATATTTGGACGAAATTCCAGTAGTCGTGGCCTATGAGCTGGAGGACGGGAAGACAACTGTACAATTTCCGGCCACAAGCAAGCTGCATATGGCGAAGCCGGTTATTCGCACGATGCCGGGGTGGGGAAGCGATATTTCGCAAATTGGCCGATTCGACGAGTTGCCGGAGGCGGCCAAACAATATGTGGCCTTCATTGAAGCAAGCATCGGCGTTCCCGTTATGACCGTTTCCGTCGGGCCGAAACGGGAGCAGGTCATCGCTAGACGGCGATAACCAAAAGTCCCTCACACGCTGGTGTGAGGGACTTTTATTAGGTGACGCTCTTGTAGGTGAACCAGACATCCATATTCATATAGACGTCGCTAAAGTAGACGCTCGCTTTGCACCAAAGCTCACCCGTCTCGGTCACGCTTGTGTCCGTTACAAAAAGCTCTAAATATCCGCCAAGCGTGCCGGCCACTTCGCCGTTCGGCGTGTGGTAGACCTTCGTTCCGGCATCGTAATTATACAAGTACGTGTACAGAACCTGGCTTGCTTTATCGTTTGCCTCATCGATTTTGGCTTGCAGCTGGCGTGCTTTCTCCGCTTCTGCTTGCATGTCCTTGATCGCTTTATCGAACGCATCCTTTTTCATCCGCGTAACATTCACCGTCGTTTCCTCTTCCTGGAACGGATAGTGGAACACGAGCTTGTTGTCGTCTATGACCTCAAGGGTGAGCATATCGTCGGAGTCCTCGGTAAATACGATGTCGGCCTGCGAAGGCGTTGGATCGCTGAACTTGAAGTCCTGCTCATGCTTTACGCCTTCCGCGTCATAGGTAATGAACTTGCGATCTTTCGTAATCTCGAGATACCAATCGTAGCTCTCTCCATCGTACTTCGATACGGCCTTCCATGTTCCGGCAATTTGATCGAGCGTAACGAGTTTTTCAAACAGCATGGAGCCAAGGAAGTGAATCGTGCTGTAATCGCCCGCCTTCTCGATTGCTTTGACCGGAGCTTCTTGTCCTGCCGTTTTCGTATAAACCTCGCCCGATTTCGTCCGGTATGCAATATAGCTTAAGCTGGAATCGGCGGCGTATTTCACGACCTGTTCAGCGATCATAACTTTTTCCTTGACGGGGCTTGCCGGCTTGTCTGCTGCAGGCGCCGCCGCTTCGCCTTCTTTATTCTCGGCATCGTCAGTCTTAGCATCAGCTCCAGACTCGGGCTCGGTTGACACGGAACTATCGGCCGCAAGGTCGACCGAATACAATGATTTTTCCTTATTCAGCATCAAGATCGTCTGGTTGTAGAGGCTGACTTCGCTTATATCGCTTGCCACTTTAACCTTTTCTTCGCCGAACCTTTTCAGGAACAGATTGTCGTCGGCATCCAAATACACGATGCTTGTGCCGTCCGGAGACAGATCGAAGTATACGACTTCGTCGCCCAGCTTCACTTTTTCCGCCGGGTTCAGCTGCTTGAGCGGGGCAACCGTAGGAGATGGCGAAGGCTCGCCCTTTTTCTTCTTCTTGGCCGGTTCTTTGTCCGTTTCCGGATCGGTTAATATTTTCATATACAGCGATTTGTCTTCGTTCAGAAAATAAATATAGTCGCCGAGCGATGTGAATTCATAGTCCGTGACATCTGAAGCCAGCTTTACTCGTTCGTAGCCTTCTTTAGCGAGTATCAGCTCGCCTTTGGAAGAGTCTTTCTTGTATTCGTCGAGGTAAGCCAGCAGTGTATTGTCATCGGAAAATTGCACCTCGCCGATATTTTCGGCCGCGAGCTTTTCTTTGTCGGGCGCGCTCGCTTTTTTCAAATAAACGCTGCCTTCTTTGTTGCTGAAAATAGTCGTGTTGCCGTCTGGGCTAGTCTTGAACTGAACAACGTCAGAGCCCAGCTTTTCCTTGTCGGTAACGTCGGCTGCTTTGCGGTAAAGAGAGGCGTCTTTCGTCAGAAAGGTAGCGACCTTCCCGTCTTTAGTAAGAGAATATTGCGCCAGTGACACGTCTCCGGCGATTTTCTCTTTCTCGGTGCCTTTCACGACGCGATACAGGTCGCCCGAAGTTCCGGTATAGTCCTTCGGCTTCGTCGTTCTCAAGAACAGCATCGTCGATTCATCGCCGGAATAAAAGACGGAATCCGGGAAAACATCGGTGCCAAGCTGCTCCTCGGCTTTGCCGTCTTCCTTTATATGAAGCACATGGTCTTTGTCGATATAGACAGCCGCTTTCGTGTTGTACAAATAAGTGAATTGGCCGCGAAGCACGTCTCCGGCGATTTTCTCCCGGTCGCCATTCGGCTTCTTCATATACAGGTCGCCAATTCCTTTTGCTTTGTCGGTATCCGTATACAGAATGATTTCGTCCTTGAGTATTTTAACGGACGGGTCCTCCTGATAGGCAGGCTTTTGCTCGACTTCTTCTGCAACCGGTTTGGCGCAGCTTGTCAGCAAGGTCAGTACAATGATAAAAACTAGAGCAAAATAACTATTTTTCTTTGTCATAATGTGTAGATTTTCCCCCTCTGTCCGATGCGAAACATTCCTAATAGTACCATTGATCTATTTTTCAGTAAAGATTTCCAAATGCTATTTTCGCGAACAAAAAAAGCCCAATCGGCAGCTGCAATTGAGATTGGAGCCGTCTAAACTTCTTTGTTAGTTTTTTGAAAAAAGCAGTCAATAAAGTAAACAAGCGATGTGCGACCCGAATGGTATGATGTGCCTGAAAAGGGGATTGCACTAATCCATACGGCAATAAAGGGGCGATAGGCATGAAGAATAAGAGGGTTTCCGCGTCATTGGGAATGAAAATTACAGCTTCTTTTATGGCGGTTTCTTTATTGACAGGCATAAGCGGCGGTTTATCTATTTACAGTATTAAGCAGGTGAACGAGGCCTATTCGAAGCTTTTGGATGAGAACGGAGCGATTCTTCAGAACGCGACCGAAATCCAATATCGAACGCAAGTGCAGTACACGCTTCTGTCGGAATATTATGCGGAGCCGTCTCGGCAAAAGGAGCAAACGATTCAGCAGACGAACAGTGAAATTACAGCTTTGATTGTGGAAACCAAGAAAAAGGACGGCAATGTCGAGGATCAAGCCTTCTATACAACGATGGCGGAAGCGAACGCGAAGATTGCGGTTCTGTTTGGCGACATTACAGCGGCAATGGAACAAGCTGATCCTGATGAAGCGGAAATAAAAGGCGTGCTGACGCGTTCCGTTCCGTTGTCGCAAAGCTTGACGAAGCTGGCCGGCAAAGTGCAGGCACGTCAGAAAACGGTGTTGGAGATCGAACGTAAGCGAAATGAGCAAGCGATGGAAACGGTTGTCCGCAACCTGACCATTATTGGCGCATCCTCCTTTGTTATCGCCCTTCTCATAGGGCTGCTCGTATCGCTATGGATTGTGAGACCGATTCGCGCTGTCGGCAGAGCAGCGGAGGCGATCAGCCGGTTCGATCTGACGCAAGGCGATGTGTCGGTGAGAAGCAAAGATGAAATATTAGCGCTCGCAAATGCCTTCAATCAGATGAAGTCTACTTTATACAGCATCATTAGCTCGGTCCGGACGCACGCGGAACAAACGTCGGAGGCGGCGAAGGAGCTTCACCTCAGCATGTCGGGAATCGCCCAAGCTTCTGAATATAACGCGAATGTCGTGCAAAATATCGCCGCCGGCTCCGAGCATCAGGAGGCTGCTCTGCTGGATAGCGTGTCGGCTATGGAGGAGGTGTACGTCTCGGTTCAAGCGATTAATGCAATATCCGAGACGATGAATGAGAAGTCCAGGGAGGCGCTGGAATCGACCGGTTTCGGTCAAAGCGCGGTAAGCGGTTCGATTAAGCAGATGCAAACGATCGATATTCGAATGAATAAGCTGAGCCGTTCCGTTGACAGCTTGGCCGTTCGTACGCGGGAGATCGACGAAGCGATTGGTTCAATTGCGGCGATTGCGAAGCAAACCGAGATATTGGCGCTTAATGCTTCTATAGAAGCTTCTCGATCGGGAGAGAGCGGCAAAGGCTTTGTCGTCATTGCCGAAGAAGTGCGCAGGCTTTCAGGGCAGACGAAAGGAATTGCGGAGCAAATTGCAGCATTAGTCGTCGGCATCCGTGCCGAGATGGGACAAGTTGCGGTTTCCACCAGTGATAGCTCGCAGGAGGTTGCGACGGGGATTGCCGTCGTTAATCAGACGGGTGAGGCGTTTAACGCTATCGGTTCCGGCATGCGCGAGGTGGCGGAGCTTATTCAGGAAGTGGCGCTGCGCTCAATGCAGATCGCGAAGCAATCTCAGCATGCGGTATCGCGAGCGAAGAGCATTGAAGAAATAACGCGGGCACAGGCGGAAGGGACGAGCGGAATGAGCGCGAGCATCGAAGAGCAATACGCGAGCGTAGAGGAGGTTGCTTCATCCGCGGAGCTCATGAACGCGATGGCAGAGGAGCTTCGGTCATCCATTGCGAGATTCAAGGTGTAATCGGGCTATGTTTATTTTTTATAAAAAGCGGTTAACGAATTGCAAAGATTAGTCGGGGCGGCTCTTGTATGATTGCCTTATCAACAAATCAACACAGCAAACAAATCGAGAGGGGATAGACAGAAATGAAAAAAGCTCTAACGTTGTTTGTACTCACAGCACTTATTATGGTACTCGCCGCTTGCGGCGGCAATAATGCTGGCAATGCTGGCAATGCCGGCAACACAGAGTCCGGAACGGGCACTGAAGAAAGCGCTGCTAAAAACAGTGAAAAAGGAAGCGTAGGCATCTCGATGCCGACAAAATCGTCCGAGCGCTGGGTGGGCGACGGCGCCAACATGAAAAAAGAATTCGAAGCGCTTGGTTACGGCGTTGACCTGCAGTACGCAGAAGACGTCATTGAAAATCAGGTTTCCCAAATCGAGAACATGATTACAAAAGGCGTTAAGGTTCTGGTTGTAGCTGCAATCGACGGCGAGTCGCTGACGGACGTGCTGCAAAAAGCGGCTGACGAAAACATTAAAGTTATCGCTTACGACCGTTTGATCAAAAATACGGAGCATGTCAGCTACTACGCAACGTTCGACAACTTTAAAGTAGGCGTGCTTCAAGCCTCTTATCTGGAAGAGAAGCTGGGACTGAAGGATGGCAAAGGTCCATTCAATATCGAGCTGTTCGCAGGCTCCCCAGACGATAACAACGCATACTTCTTCTTTGACGGCGCAATGTCCGTACTTCAGCCGTACATCGACAACGGCAAGCTGGTTGTAAAAAGCGGCCAGACAAGCATGGAGCAAGTGGCTACGCTTCGTTGGGATGGCGCAACAGCACAATCCCGTATGGATAACCTGTTGAGCGCGAATTACGCTTCCGACACGGTACACGCGGTATTGTCCCCATATGACGGCATCAGCATCGGTATTATCTCGTCCTTGAAAGGTGTAGGCTACGGCTCGGCAGACAAACCAATGCCAGTTATCAGCGGTCAAGACGCGGAGCTCGCTTCTGTTAAATCGATTATCGCCGGCGAGCAAACGTCCACTGTATTTAAAGATACGCGTGAACTGGCTAAAGTAGCGGTAAGCATGGCTGAAGCGGTAATTCAAGGTAAAGAAGCGGAAGTTAATGACACGAAAACGTATGACAACGGTGTGAAAGTCGTTCCTTCGTTCCTGCTTGAGCCTGTATCGGTAGACAAAGAGAATTACAAACAAGTATTGGTTGACTCCGGTTACTATACGGAAGATGAACTGAAATAATAGTTAGATTGAAGCTTGCTGCGGGACAACAAAGGCGAACCGCGTTTGTTGTCCCGCACCTTATCTTTTGAAGGCGTGGTGATAGCTATGACGGATATTATATTGGAAATGCGCGGGATCACCAAAACCTTTCCAGGCGTAAAGGCGCTTGAGAACGTTAATCTGAAAGTTAAAGAAGGCGAGATTCACGCGCTGATGGGGGAGAATGGAGCGGGCAAATCGACGCTCATGAAAGTGCTCTCCGGCGTATACCCTTACGGTTCCTATGAAGGCGACATTCTATTCAAGGGCAAAGCCTGCGAATTTAAAAATATCCGAAACAGCGAGCAGCTTGGCATTGTTATTATCCATCAGGAGCTGGCGCTTATTCCGCAGCTTTCGATCGCGGAGAACATTTTCCTCGGGAATGAACAGGTCAAGGGCGGCATTATCGATTGGAACGGAACGACAGTTCGCACCCGCGACCTCTTAAATACAGTAGGCTTGTCCGAATCGCCTAATACGGCTGCGGGTTCGCTCGGGGTCGGCAAGCAGCAATTGGTTGAAATTGCGAAGGCGCTTTCCAAAGAAGTAAAGCTGCTTATTCTGGACGAGCCGACCGCGGCGCTGAACGAAGAGGACAGCGACAACCTGCTTAATCTGATGCTGGCGTTCAAACAGCAAGGCATTACGTCCATCATTATTTCGCATAAGCTCAACGAGATTATGAAGGTTGCTGATTCGATTACCATTTTGCGCGACGGCAAGACGATTGAGACGCTCCTCGTGAAGGAAGACAACATTACGGAAGACCGGATTATTAAAGGGATGGTCGGCCGCGATTTGACGAACCGATATCCGGAACGCCAGCCGAAAATCGGCAGCATGCTGTTCGAGGTGAAAAACTGGAACGTGTTTCATCCGACACAGCTCGAACGCAAAGTCATCGACGATGTCAGCTTCCATATTAAACGCGGCGAGATCGTTGGCATTGCCGGTCTGATGGGCGCCGGTCGAACAGAGCTTGCGATGAGCATCTTCGGGCAGTCGTACGGCCGGAAAATTAGCGGCCAGTTGTTTAAGGACGGCAAAGAAACAAAGCTTTCCGATATTAGCAAAGCGATCGACAACGGCGTTGCATACGTAACCGAGGATCGGAAGGAATACGGTCTTATTTTGATGGAGGACATAAAGCGGAACACTACAATGGCCAACCTGAAGGGGCTCTCCAAATGGTTTGTCGTTGACGACTACGAGGAACTTCGTGTAGCGGAAGGCTTCCGCAAGAAGCTAAACATCAAGACGCCGAGCATTCATCAGAAAACGGGCAATTTGAGCGGAGGCAACCAGCAGAAGGTTGTGCTCAGCAAATGGATTTATACCGGACCGGATGTGCTCATTCTCGACGAGCCGACGCGCGGTATCGACGTTGGCGCCAAATATGAAATTTATACGATTATTAACGAGCTGGCTGCGCAAGGGAAAGGCATCTTGATGATTTCCTCCGAGCTGCCTGAGCTGCTTGGCATGTGCGACCGCATTTATGTGATGAACGAGGGCCGCTTTACCGGTGAGGTTCCAAGAGCGGAAGCCAATCAAGAAGTACTAATGAAATATATGACGAAAAGCAGGGGGTAGATCGGCATGGAAACCGCTCTGAAATTGTTTCGCAGCAATATTCGGCAGTATGGCATGTTCATTGCGTTAATTTTGATCATGCTGCTCTTTCAATTTCTATCTGATGGTAATTTGTTGAAGCCGCTTAATATTACGAACCTTATTCTTCAAAACAGTTATATTCTTATTCTCGCGATCGGTATGCTTTTGGTTATTATAACGGGGCATATTGACTTGTCTGTCGGCTCAATCGCCGCCTTTGTCGGGGCCGTGTCCGCCATTATGATGGTTAAGCACGGCATGTCCTTTCCGGTGGCGATGGTGCTCTCGCTTGTATTTGGCGCTTTGGTCGGCGCTTGGCAAGGCTTCTGGGTCGCCTATGTGCGCATCCCGTCCTTTATCGTAACGCTTGCCGGCATGCTGCTGTTCCGCGGCTTGACGATGCTGGTGCTCGACGGAAAATCGGTTGCTCCGTTTCCGGAAGGCTTCCGTGCGATCAGCACCGGGTTCATTCCGGATGTGCCGGGCAACTTCGATCTTCATATGCTGACCGTAATTATCGGAATTGTGTTATCCGTACTGTATATTTTTATGGAATGGCGCGGACGCTTAATACAAAAACGTTATCAGATCGAGCAGCTGCCGCTTCCTTTCTTCTTCCTCAAGCTGGCTGCGGTCATTGCGATCATCAACTTGTTCACCTTTGTTCTCGCTTCCTATAAAGGGCTGCCGAACATTCTCATTATGCTTGCGCTGCTCGTTGCGCTGTATACGTTCGTGATGCGCAAAACGGTAATGGGCCGTCATATCTATGCATTGGGCGGCAATGAGAAAGCGGCTAAGCTTTCCGGCGTGAAGACGAAGAAAATGACCTTCTGGGTATTCGTCAATATGGGCGTGCTGGCAGCGCTGGCCGGTCTCGTATTTGCGGCTCGCCTGAATGCGGCTACGCCGAAAGCGGGCGTTAACTTTGAGCTTGACGCAATCGCAGCCGTATTTATCGGCGGCGCGTCCGCAACAGGCGGGGTCGGAACGGTAATCGGCGCCATTGTCGGCGGTCTTGTCATGGGCGTTATGAACAACGGCATGTCGCTGATCGGCCTTGGCATCGATTATCAACAAGGGATTAAGGGTCTGGTGCTTTTGCTGGCAGTCGCCTTTGACCTTTATAACAAAAACAAATCCGCCTAATAAGCGGAGCCATAGAAATGCGCGCAGCGCGGAGCGTTCACAGTTTGTGGACACTCCGCGTTTAGCCGTTGTATTGTAGTGAAACCGGTATAGGCCAATTTAACGTTTAGAGAGAACCGGAAAGGGAATGACGGCTGCGGCGGCCGCTCATGCCCGAAGGAGGGGTCGAAAGTGAAAAAGCTTTTGCTGGTCTACATCGTGCTTATTGCAACCTTGATGGCCTATTTATATGTGGCATTTGTGCGGGAGGATAACAACAGCCTGCTGGACGAGTCGGCCGGCCTTATCGGGACGACAGAAGAAAAGTATGTTATGGTCAATTTTTTAACCGGCATCGATTATTGGAAAAACTGCCTGAAAGGGTTCGAGGATGCTGCGGAAGCGCTTGGCGTTTCGGTTGAATACCGCGGCTCGACGCAATACGATGTGCAGGAGGAAGTGATGGTGCTGGAGCAGGTCATTGCCCGAAACCCTGCGGGCATTGCGGTGAGCGCCATCAATTCCGAAGCGCTGAACGCGGCGATTAATAAGGCAGTGGAAGCCGGGATTCCCGTTGTTATGTTCGATGCCGACGCGCCGAACAGCGAAGCGTATTCCTTTCTCGGAACGAACAATTATAACGCCGGTGTGACGGCTGCCCGCAAGATGGCCGAGCTAACCGGCGGAAGCGGAAAGTTTGGCGTCATTACGCTTCCGAACCAGTTGAATCACCAAGAGCGTACACGGGGCTTTAAAGAAACGTTAAGCGCAGAATTTCCGGAGATGGAGTTTGTTGCGATTGAGGATGGAAAAGGCGATCAGCTGGTGACGGAACAAAAAGTGCGTGAATTATTGGAGCGCTATCCCAATTTAAGAGGTATTTTCCTGACGGAAGCTAACGGAGGCGTTGGGGCGGGAAATGCGATTTTGCGGATGGGCAAGCTAAATCAGGTAAAGCTGATCAGTTTCGATACCGATAAAGGGACGCTCGATATGGTCAAGAGCGGCACCATCTCTGCTACCCTTGCTCAAGGCACATGGAATATGGGTTATTGGTCGCTCATGCATCTGTTCCATATGCACAATGAGCTGGTCGAGCCAATGCCGGATTGGCGGGAATCGAACGTTCCGCCTTTGCCCTCCTATGTGGATACAGGGATAACGGTCGTCACACAGTCGAATGTTGATCTTTTTTATGCGAAATAATTTCCAAGCTGTGCAGCTTGAGGGAACGGGGTGAGGCGGGATGGCGCTAAGACGGCTGCAAAAATGGTTTCAGCTCAATAACTGGACGATTCGGTACAAATTGATCGTTCATTTTTTGCTGATCAGCACCCTCCCGGCTCTCGGCATCGGATTGTTAATGGGATGGGCCGTTAACGGCATTGTAGAAAAACAGGTCAATGAGCATACGATGCAATTGATCGATAACGTAAATAAGTCGCTGGATGCCTATGCCGGCAACATTCAAAATATTTCGTACTTTATCTCGATGAACCCGGAGATTCAGTCCTTTCTGAAGGAAGGGCACTCGGCGATTGAAGGGGAGCATGAGCAGTACAAGCTGGCGAAGTTTTTGCAAAGCTTTACCGCGCTTTATTCGGAGGTAGCCGGAATTATGGTAGTCGAAGCGAACGGCGACTATTTCAGCAACGAAATGTATGCGCGGACCGACCGCAGCTTGACTGAAGAGAGCTGGTACAAAGAAGCGGTTCAAGCGAAAGGCATTTTCAAAATGATCGGTCATCCGTTCAGCCGAAACGTCACTACGCATGCCAACTATAAGGACAACGAGGTTGTCTCGGTTGTACGGGCCATTCAGGACCCGGATACGCAGAAAACGCAAGGCGTCGTGCTGATCGATTTGAAGCTGCGGGTCATTGCGGAAACGGTCCGCGACGTCAGGCTCGGCAAGTCGGGATATTTAATGGTTATCAACGACGTTGGCGAGAGCATCTATGCGCCCCGTAATTCCAAAATCGGCAGTATGGATATGTCGCTGCTCGGCGGCAACAGCTCCGGCATGTTTTCGCAGAAGCTTGAAGGCCGGGAGCTGCAGTTTATTTATCAGAAATCGCCGTTTACGAATTGGACGACGGTGGGCGTGTTTGACGTTCAGGACAGCGTGAAGGAGATTAAGGATATCAATCTTTACCTCGTTGTTTTCGTGTTTGTCGTCTGTATGCTCGGTATCGCAGCGTCCTATTATTTGTCTCATTCTATTTCGCGGCCGATTTCGCAGCTGTCCTCCTTTATGCGCAAGGTTGAGGAGGGCAATATGCAAATCCGAATTCCCGAGGAGCGGGAGGATGAGGTCGGCATGCTGGGCCGCAGCTTCAACAAAATGCTGTCGCAGATGACCCGCCTCATTGCGCAGGTGTGGGAGGAGCAGCGGCTGAAGAGGGAAGCCGAGCTGCGCAGCCTTCAAGCGCATATTCAGCCGCATTTCTTGTACAACACGCTGGACACGATTCAGTGGCTTGCCCGGAAGGATGGCGCGAAGGAAGCGACGGAGATGGTGGAGGCGCTGTCGAAGCTGTTCCGTATCGGCCTCAGTAAAGGTCAGGAAATGATTCCGCTGGAGGACGAGTATGAGCATATCCGAAGCTATCTGAAAATCCAGAAAACCAGGTACAAGGATAAGCTGAATTATACGATTGATATTGATGAGAGCTGCGGCGACGTGCAGGTGCTGAAGCTCATTCTTCAGCCGGTGGTCGAAAATTCGATCTATCACGGCATTAAAGAACGAAGAGGTCCGGGTATCATCGCTATCCGTGCCAGAGTTCATGCCGGGCTGCTTGAAATCGTTATTCGCGATGATGGGGTCGGCATGTCGGAGGAGCGGCTTGCCGAGCTGCGTGCGGCGCTTGAAGCGGTGCCGGCAGCAACGGAAGACCGCGAAGGCGGAGCGAAAGCAGAAAGCGGCGGGCATGGACACGCAACTGCAAGCGTCGGGGCTGGCGCGAGCTACGGCTTGCGCAACGTGCAGGAACGGATCCGTTTAAGCTTTGGAGAGCCTTATGGGCTGGAGATTGAAAGCGTGCAAAAACAGGGCACGACCGTAACGATCAAGCATCCAATTATTCGCCGGAAAGGATGGGACGGAAATGGCACGCAGCTGGAAGACATTAATCGCGGATGATGAGGCGATTATTCGGGAGGGCATTCGCGGCTCAATCCCTTGGAGCGAACTGAATATGGAAGTTGTCGGCGAAGCGGAGGACGGCGAAGAAGCGCTGGAGCTTGCTATTCAGACGCAAGCGAATATAATGCTCGTCGACTTGAGCATGCCGATTATGAACGGTCTTACTTTAATCGGCCATATCCGCAAGGAGCTTCCGCAATGCAAAATCGTCATCATTACCGGCCATGATGAATTTGCTTACGCGTACGAAGCGATCAAGCTTGAGGTTGACGATTATATATTGAAGCCGGTCAATCCGGGAGCGCTGACGGAGGTGCTGAGAAAGCTGGTGCAAAAGCTGGAGCAGTCGACGGTTAACGAGGAGCTTCTGCACATGGCCTCCAAGCAGATTGAGAAGAACTTTTCGCTGCTCCGCGAACGGTTTTGCCTGGAGTGGATGAAGGGCGAGCTTGGCGAGGAGGAAATGAAGGAGCAGCTTTCTTTTTTGAAAATGCCGGATGTTTCGCCCGATCGCTTAGGTGTCATTCGTTGGCCGGAGCAATCGAAGGGCAAAGCCTTTTTCTCGGAAAAAGATCGGCAGCTGCTGCTGTTTGCGATTGAAAATATTGCGGAGGAGCATCTGCGCGACTATACAGCAGTTCATTTTCGCGATGAGGTCGGGCTGATTGTCGTGCTCGTATGGGGCAGCCCCGACAATTCCGTATTCCAACAGATCGAAGCGGCAATCGCCGATTATCTCAAAATTACGGTAGTGACCAGCTTCCTGCCTAACACAGCGGGCGATGTGCCGTCGCTTTACAAAGAAGCGAAAGCGGCGGTGAACACGGAGACGCGGCTGACGCCATTTGTGCGCCGAACGAAAGAGATCATCGCGGAACGCTACTCCGATCAGGAGCTGTCGCTGGAGGGCATTGCGAACGAGCTGAACGTGTCGACGGTCTATTTGAGCCGGTTGTTCAAGCAGGAGGTCGGAGCATCGTTTATTAATGTACTGACGCAGACGAGAATTAAGCAGGCGATCCGCCTGTTGAGCGAGACCGAAATGACGATGGGCGAGATCGCGGAGCGGACCGGGTACGAATCGCAGCATTATTTCAGCACCTCCTTCAAAAAAATCGCCGGCCTGCCGCCGAATCAATACCGCAAAAACGTACGCTAACTCAGGCAGTCTTTACGGATTATACGGCGCGGCTTCTTTTCCTGGCTCCCATGAGCAGCGCCAGCAGGACAACAAGCCGTTTGAGCGGGATTGCGCTCACTCCGCGTATTTGAAGCAGCAAACGGGCCGCTTGCTGCTTGCGATTGCTATGCGCGTAAGCGATTGCGCACTCGATGACCGCTTGCGTCAGCTGCTTTCGCAGCATTTTTTGCTCCTTGCCGGTGAGCATCGTTTTGTGTCGCGTCCGTATTTCCTGCAGCGCTTCGACCTTGCTGATGCTGTTCTCCAGCCTTTTATTCGATTGCTGGCCGCCATGCATACGGCTCGAGCCCAATATCCGGTCTATATAGACGGCATTGACCCGATGCGCACCGAGAGAAAGCATCAGCGCAAGATCAGGAACCAGCCCCCCGTAGCTTTGAAAGAAGCCGACTTGCTCCAGAACGCTTCTGCGGTAGAGACAAAAGATGATGCAGAACAGGCAAGCTTTATTCGTTATCGTCTGGATAAAAACATCGTTATAGACAGCGGTTTGTAATTGGTCTCTTCCGGAAAAGGCCTGGAACCGCTCGAATTCGGCAGGCTGGTCAACGCCCTTCTCATTCATGAAGGAATGGTTGGAGCAAGAAAAGCCGCATGACGGATTGGCAAGGAGATGACGGTAGTGGACTTCGAGAAATTTCGCATACCAGATGTCATCGTCATCAAGCATCGCCACATATTCGCAGGAGGTTGACGTGATGGCTTGCTGGCGATTGGCTAGCTGGCCTAACGGCGGATCGTTGACTATATGCACAATTGTAATGTGGCGATGCTCCTGCGCGCATTGTTCAATGACCTGCCTCGTTTCAGAATCGGCCCCATCCTCGCTGACGATAATTTCAGTTGGAAGCAATGTTTGAGTGCAAATGGATTGCAGGCAGTCCCGCAAATAATGGGCCCGATTGCAAGTTGTCACGGCGACGCTTATGCCGGGGGTTGGATTCATAGTTATTCACGCTCCGGGTGATACGAATTGTATCGGATATGCCATTAATGTATCACAAACGCTACTCTTCGTAAATATACACAATTCGCCGTTCATAATTTATGCGTGATGCTAAGAAATCGAAGGCCAACTTTCCACAGCAAGTTTGGGGCGATAAAATAGATTCATATATAACGTTTCGTGTGCGAGATGCTGACATGTTGCGAGTTGGCGATAAAGCAGATCATCCTTGGAAAGGTTGGATCGATATGAGTCTTGAGGCGTTGAATGCAAGAGTAAAAACCGATCTTTCTTATTTGGCGTATGGAGGGCCCAATTGGGTACGCCCTCGCAGCCATGCCGACGGGCATGTATATGATGTTGTCATTGTCGGCGGCGGACAGAGCGGACTTAGCATCGCATTCGCTTTGCTGCGCGAGCGGATAGCCAATATCGTGGTCATTGATGAGAATCCGGAGGGCTACGAAGGGCCGTGGGAAACGTACGCAAGGATGATGACGCTGCGCACGCCGAAGCACTTGACCTCGGTTGATCTCGGCATACCGTCGTTGACATTTCGTTCGTGGTGGGAAGCGCAGCACGGCGCAGAGGGCTGGGAGGCGGTAGATAAAATTCCGCGCGGCGATTGGATGAACTATTTGCGCTGGTACCGGAGTATTCTCGATCTGCCCGTCGTTAATGAAGTGAAGCTTAATCTGATAGAGCCGGGAGAGGAAGGTCTTCACCGGCTTCATATAGAAAGAGCGGGAGCGCGGGAGGAACCGCTGCTTGCCCGAAAGGTTGTGCTTGCGACCGGCATTCAGGGCGGCGGCGAGTGGCATGTTCCGCCGATGATATCCGCAAAGCTTTCGCCGCATTTGTATGCCCATACGGCGGATCGCATCGATTTCGGTTCGTTAAAGGGCAAACGGATCGCGGTGCTCGGCGGCGGAGCCTCGGCTTTCGATAACGCTAACTTCGCACTTGCAGAAGGAGTGTCCGAAGCGCATGTGTTCGTCCGCCGCAAGGAGCTGCCGCGCATTAACCCGATCCGGCAAATGGAGGTCTCGGGCATGATCGAGCGCTATCCTTCTTTAGCGGACGAGGAGAAATATGCGGTGATGGCGCATTTTTTCAAAAACAACCAGCCGCCGACGAACGATACGTTCGAACGCGCGGTTTCCCGGCCAGGCTTTCGGCTGCATTTAGGAGCGCCATGGCTGGACGTTGAAGCGGATGGAGAAGGGGTGACGGTGACGACCCCGCAAGGGAAGCACGCCTTCGATTTTCTCATTATTAGCACGGGGCTGCTGACTGACCCGTCCTTCCGTCCGGAGCTGAGGCTCGTCGAGCGCCATATCGCCCGTTGGGGCGATCGGTTTGCCGCGCCGCAGGAGCTTGCCAACCCGGCGCTTGATGCGCACCCTTACTTGAGCCCCGGATTCGCGTTCACCAGCCGTGATGAAGAAGGCGAGAAGCGGCTTCACGGACTTTTTACATTCAGCTATTCGGCGTTAATCAGCTTTGGCGTGTCCGCCTCTGCATTGTCCGGTATGCGCTGCGGCGTGCCCAAGATCGCTTCGGCTGTGGCGGAACAGCTGTTTTTAGATGATCAGGATACGATTTTAAGCCGCTATTTCGCTTATGATGATAAGGAGTTTGTCGGCGAATGGCCGAAGGCTGGCGAGGCCTGATTGAGTTGATTTTAAGGAACGGCCGATTTGCAGGCGTGAATGCCTTGCATTCGGTCGTTTCTTTTTATATTATAAAAATGAATGGAGGTTCATTTATGGTGCAGGTATTGAAAAGCGAACTGCGGGAAGCGATTTTGAATGCGGCTTGCGAAGAGTTTGCCGAGTATGGCTATGCGGAGGCTTCCGTCAAAAGAATCGCCGATAAAGTAGCCATTTCGGCAGGCAATTTATATCGGTATTTTGCAGGGAAAGAAGCGCTGTTCGATGCTGTCGTAGAACCGGCGAATCAAGATCTGGACTACATGATTAACGGACATGGCGAAGGGACTCAAGCGAAAGGCGAAGGGGCTGTCATCGATTCGATCGTACAAGTGCTTACGGATATCGCTCAGAAACGCCGGGTACAACTTTTGATCCTTATTTATGGATCGAAGGGAACACGGCATGAAGGCGCTATGCTGAGCGTGAATCAGATGATGGCGAATCATTTGATCGGCCATTTGTCTGCCTATAACAAGAAGCAGCCGCTCGAGCCATTAGATGAAGACGTAGCGATGTCGATCTCCGCAGCGTTCATGCAAGGGTACTTCGAAACGATTCGCCGCAATTCCGATTCAGAAGCATGCAAACGCATGATAAGGCAATATCTTTTGATCTGGTATAAGGGATTACAGACGTTTCTTTAATGAATAAGGAAACGTCTCCTTTTTGGTTCAATAGTGAATTTATATTCATTTTTTAGGGGGCGTTGCAAATGCGGAATCTTTTTAAAACGAAAGCGGGACTTGTGCTGGAATATACCGTTCTCGGCCATGGAGAGCCGGTTTTAGTGATGCATGGAGGACATTCGAATTGTTACGAGGAGTTTGGCTATGACGAGCTTTTGGCTCGAAATTATTCGATCATTACTCCGAGCAGACCGGGGTACGGGCTATCGGCAAAAGCAATCGGGCATACGCTTGAAACGGCTTGCGAAGCTTATATCGAGCTGCTGGATTACCTTCGCATACAGAAAATTCATGTCGTTGCGATTTCTGCAGGGGGACCAAGCGGCATTGTGTTGGCGTCACGCTTTCCTGAGCGAGTAAGAAGTCTTGTCTTGCAATCGGCCGTAACGCATACGTGGTTGACGCCGAAGGATTCGTTATACCAAACGGCCCGATTCATGTTCAGGCCTACGGTTGAGAAATATTTATGGTCTTTAATGAGACTTCTGCACAATTGGATACCTTCGGCTATGTTTAAACATACGATTGTTTCGTTCAGCAAACGGCCGAAGAAAGAAATATTGCCGCAGTTCAGCGCCGAAGACAGGGAATTGTATCGCCGCATGTTGAATCGGCAGAGGTCGGGGCACGGGTTTTTGCTTGACTTGGAACAGACCGGGAATGATTGGACTGCCGCTATTTCAACGATTCAATGCCCTGTGCTGATCCTGCATAGCAAGTATGACGGTCTCGTCCCTTTGGAGCATGCACGCTATGCAGAGCGGCATATTGCTAAGTCTCGTCTGTACGAACTGGAATCGTGGGGGCATTTAATATGGCTTGGAGAAGGCGCGCCCGATATGTATCGGGAGTGGTTTGCGTTCTTAGATCAGCAACGTGCCTAGCGATAGACTGCGGCGGTAGCTCCAGTCAGGAAAGCTGCTGCCGCAGTCATAGCAATATCGAGCCTTAGGCGGATACGGTTTTAAAATACCGGTAAATTCGCTGCAGCTTTTCCGCATGCTTTCCTTTCGGGCTTTCCATCCCTCCGAACTCGAAAAACTTCACCTTTTTAATTCCCACGTAATTGAAAAGCGCTTTCCGCATTAATATTTTGTGCGAATTGTTCAGCCAGAGGAGCGGGTACAACGCCGGTCCCTTCATGGTAGAAATGCAGACGACCGATTTGCCCTTCAACAGCCCCTCAGGGAGCAAGCCCCCAGTTTCCCTGTAAGCGAAATTCGAAGCGAACATCTGGTCAATATAGCCGAGCAGCATCGCCGGAGGACGTCCCCACCAGATCGGATAGACGAATACGATTGTTCACGGTATTGGCTGAGTACGGGGTCGATATGCATATCCCTTCTCCGCTTGTTTTCATTGAACACGAGCACGGGATTGAATCCTTCTGCGTACAGATCAATCACTTTTATTTCGTTGATATGCGGATTCTCGCTCCCTCCCTCCAGCACTTTTTGCAAAAAGGCGTTGCTTAAGCTTTTCGGATTAGGATGCGTATAGATGATGAGCGTTTTCATAGGCCACCTCTTTATTGTTATCATTTGACAATTAAATGCTATCACGAGGACATGTTAGTTGTCAAATGATACTTATTTTATGATAATTGTTTTATGATAATTTATTTGGTATGGTACCGATAAGTGTAAGGAGTGGCTTTGAGATCCTGATGTAAGGAGTGGCCCTGATGAACAAAAAAGCGTTATTCGAGCAGCTTGTCCCATTCATTAGCGCGGTGCACCAGACCCAAAATGACATGACGAAGCAAATGCCGATCGGCGAGCTGACCAAGGCGCAGTACGGCATATTGGAGTATATTGCGGTTTCGCAGCCGATTACGCTCAGTGAAATTAGCGATTGCAAGGATATGTCGATGCCGAACACGAGCCGCGAGCTGAAGAAGCTGACCGATAAAGGATTGTGCGTGAAAATAAGCGATGCCGAAGATCGAAGAAAGCAATATATCCGTCTGTCGCCGGAGGGCGAAGCGCTGATGGGAATGGCTTTCGGCTACATGGAGGATCAGCTGGCGAAGAAGCTGGAAGGCGTTACGGACGAGACGCTTGAGCAGATGATTCAAGCGATGGCGCTGCTTCAAAGAACGATTTTCCAAGCTGAACAATGAGGTCTGTTTAGGCAAGACCGCGCAATACGCGAGAACCCAAATCTGTCTCCCGGCATAAAATAGCCCATATCCGCATTTTATCGGGAGAGGAATCATTATCATGTCCTATTATTCACCCTATGAATCCAATTACAATGTTTATTATGGCGATGCTCCGCGGCATCCCGTTTACTATCACCATCCGTTCGCTCATGCGGCCGGTCATCCGAGTTACCCGCAAGCTGCGCATCAGCGGCTTGTGTTCGTGCTTGTTCACGGCTCTTGGGCAGATACGACGTTCTGGAACGGAGTTGCCGACGAGCTGAGGAAGCAGGGGCATGCGGTATATGTCCCGGAGTATCCGGGCCATGGCAATGACTCGGATCCGAACGTGACGCATGGCATGATCTCCAGATCGGTTGCCGATTATATAATCGCTCATCAGCTGCGCGATGTTGTGCTTGTCGGCCACAGCTTTGGCGGCTCGGTCGTACAGAAAACGGCGGAGCTGGTGCCGGACCGATTGAAGCGGCTAGTGTTTATGAATGCCTTCGTGCTGGAAGACGGACAGTCGGTTGCGGATCAGTTTCCGCCTCCTGTGCAAGAGGCTTTTAGGCAGCTAAGAGCGATGTCCAAGGACGATACGATTATGCTGCCTTTTCCGTTGTTTCGGGACGCCTTCGTCAATCTGGCCGACCTTGCGCTGGCGAAGCGGCTTTATGGAGAAATTCGTCCGGAACCGGCGAAGGCGGCTTTTGAAAAGCTGGATTTGAAGCGATTTTACGTTTTGCAGCTGCCGAAAAGCTACCTCTACTTAACGGAGGATAACGTTTTGCCCCAAGGAGAAGGGTACGGCTGGCATCCGCATATGTCGAGCCGCTTAGGCATGTTTCGTCTGATCAAGTCGCATGGCGACCATATGACTTATTTCAGGTCGCGGCCAGAGCTTATGGCGCAGAAACTGTATGAAGCTTCAAGAGACTGAGATTATTGAATGAAGGAAAGCTATTTACAAATTGAATTTCTGATGTATAATGACCGTAGATTAATGGCTTTGCAAAAAAATAAGGACGCAAACACCTCTCGGTGTTTGCGTCCTTATTTTTATTTTTATTCATAATAGGAGGATGGGGTAGTTGATGATTCAAAGATTAGGTTTTGCGGCTGATGACCGGGTGTTAATTATTAATGCGGACGATTTAGGCATAACGAAGGGGACGAATGAAGCCATTGTCGATTTGTTCGAACAACAAGCGATAACTTCAACATCGATTATGATGCCTTGCGCGGACTCGGATGAAGCGATGGAGATGTGCACGAAGCAAGGCGTTGAGAAGATTGGCATTCATATAACTCTAACCAGCGGCGAGCGGCATTCTTACACCCCCGTATTTCAAAAAAGCAATTTAAACAGTTTGCTCACAGCAGAAGGATACTTTCATAAGGATGCCGCTTTACTGGAAACTAACGCCGACGAAAAGGAGGTTCGCATAGAAATCGAGTCACAGATTCAAAGCGCGATTGCAAGAGGAATCGATCCAACCCATCTGGACAGCCATGCGGGGAGCATTATGGGGTTCTGCACAGGACGAGACTTTTTAGAACTAACCTTTGATTTATGTGAAAAGTACCGTCTGCCGTTTAACTTGCCTTATCGAATCGTGGAACAGCCCTTTTTGAATGCGGATCAAAAGAAACGGTTTCAAGCAAGACTGGATTCGGCAAAAGAAAGGGGGATTTTATCCATTGACGATATCGTGTTGCTGCCGTATTGCTTTAATCCTCTTAACCGTTACAAGGAAATGAAGAGACAGCTGATTGAACTTATTAAAAATATAAAGCCTGGAATTACGCAGTTGACGGTGCATCCTGCTCAAATAACGGACGCGTTGATTGAAGCAACAGGCTGTTATAAAGAAAGAGAGATAGAGCTGCAATTGCTGAATGATGTCGATATTAAACAATGGATTCAAAGGGAGCGGATTAAGCTTATGTCGTGGGCAGACATTCGAGACTTGCAAAGAAGTGTTTGAAAATGATCTGCCGGTTTGCTGCTGCTCTACTGGCAGCGCAGCGCGAAGTGCCATCTGGCACGCCATTTTTGGTTATCATCACGGTTTCATATAAGCGATCAAGACGCGATTGCCGTCCGGGTCAAGCAGCGGCACTTCGGAAAGGTCGTCAAATTGCTGCGGTTCGCCTGCCAGCTCAAAACCGTTGTCCCGAACAAAAGCGAGCGCGCGGTCAAAATCGTCCGTCTCAAAGTAGAGCAGCTAAACAGAATGCGAATATACATTCGTCTTTTGCTCATCTGCGGCTAAGCGTTATTTCCCGCCTCCAATATGTAAAAGGACAATATTCCTGCAGGACGACGGTACCCCCGCTGACGCTGCACAGAACGCCGGTGACGCCTTGGCCGTTCGTCAAGGAGACGCCTACGGGCTGGCCGACCAAGCGCATTGCTTTTGAATACCATGCCGGTTGAAACATCGCAATCACCTCCAAGAGCCATTGTATGTCGGCAACCATGCAGGTGTACGGTTTGCAGTATTATTTCAAGGAATTATTTGTTATGGTAATATTGTGGTAGTTTGTGCTGTGAAGCGCAATATGAGGAATAGAGGTGTTTTCGAATGGAGAAGGTTTATAAGCAATATGTGATCAGTGACGATAAATCAAGAGTCGATGTCGAGATCGTACTCGACTATTTAAGCCGAAGCTATTGGGCGAGCGACAGAGCCGAGGAGCGCATACGGAAGTCAATCGAAAATTCGCTGTGCTACGGCGTGTATGACGGGGAGCGGCAGGTAGCCTTTGCGAGAATCGTAACTGACGAAGCGACCGTGTACTATGTATGCGATGTGTTTGTGCTTGAGGCTTATCAAAGACAGGGGATAGGAAAAAAACTAGTTGAAACGATCGTCAATTCGGAGCGATTCGAAGGGATGAAAGGCTTGCTGGGAACGCGGGACGCTCACGGATTATATGAACAGTACGGCTTTGAACAGGTTCAGGGGGTCTATATGAGAAGACGCGTCCAGTGATGGAAATTAGCGGCGTTAAGGAAAGGAGCCTGCCATGCTTTTTATTCGTTTGCTTTCTTCTAAGCTGCTGCGAATGAGCAAGACAACGCTTACGGTCAGCGTTGTTCTGTTTGTAACCGTAAGCGCGACGATTGCCTATTTGCTGGAGCCGGCTACCTTCAGCAGTTGGTTCAATTCTTTCTATTGGGTGCTGACGACGATGGCGACAGTCGGCTACGGCGATTTTTTTGCCAAGACGGTGCCGGGTAAAGTGCTTACCATTTTTTTGTACGTATTCGGTATCGGTCTTCTCAGCTTGGTCATCGGAAAAATTATCGAGGGCATTTCAAACGTACAGCGAAAAAGGGGGGAAGGGACGTTGCAATTCCGAGGCGCCAATCATTTTATTATTATTAATTGGAGCAAGAAGGTGCAGACGGCGGTCGAAGAAATATTGTCTCACATGCCGGATTCCGATATCGTCATCATTGACGAAACGGGCAAGCATCCGCTGGAGCATTTGCATCAGGTTCATTTCATAAGCGGCGACCCAGCTGAGGATGAGGTGCTGACGAAAGCGGGCATTGAGCGGGCTCGCGCCGCTATCGTGTTCGGCGATATTCGGATCGACGAGGCATCGCTTATTGACGGAAAGTCGCTTCTCATCGCTTCGAGCATTGAACGGATGGCGCCGCACGTGCATACGACCGTCGAAATTATTCAGGAAAAGCACATTCGCAATTTCCATCATGTCAAAGTAAATGAATTTGTGCTGTCGCATGATGCGATATCCCGGCTTGCCGTCCGTTCGGCGATGCAGGAGGGCAATTCGGATTTGTTCAGGCAGCTGCTGAGCCGTCAATATGGCGACGACATTTACGAGGCAAAGCGGAACGCGGCATGGCGGACGTACGGCGACGCTTTCAGAGGGCTGCTGGAGCAAGGGGCGACGCTGCTTTCGGACCGCGGCGATCTCGGCATTAACCGCAAGCTGAATGATCCGATACCTGCGGATGCGAAGCTTTATATCATTTGCGACGAGCATACGGCGAAAAAAATAAAAGAGTTGTGAGAATGACTGACATCTAAAGGATGCTTTTGGAAATAACAATTCCAAAGGCATCCTTTTTGGATTATACTGTTAATAAATAGAAATTAATTGCTAGATTTGTTTAGGGAAAACAGAAGAGGAGGGTTTGTATTGCTGCGCAGATTGGCTATAATGTTAGCTTTATTAATCACGCTTCATTCACTCACAATCGGATACGGGCACAAGGTAGCTTTCGCGGCCACGACAACTGAATTAGCGCCGATGGCAGAAGGGTTTAAGGATGACGACGGCTTCTATGTCGGTGGCGACGGCGGCAGCCACTATGTCGGCATAGGCAATTTCGGACAAACGATAGCCGCCTTGAAGTATGATTTGAGCGGGCTGGCAGGGAAGAAGATCGTCTCTGCTGTGTTGCGTATCAACGTTACAAGTTCTCTGGAAAATGCAGGGGAAATGTTTATTGATTTGAAAGTAGCCGAAAATGATGGCTGGACTAACGCTTTACCCGCTGGACCGTGGGGAACGATTTATCAGGAAAAAGCTGATTTGCCGGCTCAAGGATCAACTGGATTTTTTACATTCGATAATTCCGACGACATTCTTACTTATGTAAAAGATGAGTATGCCAGAGACCAAAAGATAACGTTTGTTCTCGAAGGCAATGAAATAGGAGGCGGCGGCACGATTACAGAGCTTGGATTTGAAGCGGGAACTGCAAAATTGATTGTGACGACCGAGCCGAACAACGCTCCGACTGCTTCCAATTCTTCGCTCACCGTGACGGAGGATGTTGCCAAAACAGCGACGCTATCCGCCTCGGATGCAGATTCCGATCCGCTGGAATATAGCATCGTGGATCAGCCTTCAAAAGGAACGGTTGCGATCACAAATACGGCAACAGGAGATTTTTCATACACGCCTGATTTGAATGAAACCGGCAACGATTCGTTTACGTTCCAAGCATACGACGGAGCGGCTTATTCGACGAAGAAAACCGTTTCCGTAACGATAAATCCGGTCAATGATGCGCCAGTCGCATCGAACGGATCGTTGAGCGTAACCGAGGATGTTGCGGCTAATGGGGATCTTTCGGCGACTGACATTGACAGCGGGACGCTCACCTACAGCATCGTTGCGCTTCCTGCAAAAGGGACAATTGCGTTTACAAATGCGGCAACAGGCGAATACACCTATACGCCAAATGCAAACGCCACCGGGAACGATACTTTTACGTTTAAAGTAAGAGATGACAATTCTGTTGATTCAAACATAGCAACGGTTAGCGTGACGATTAACAATGTGAATGACGCTCCTGCTGCCACCGATGGCGTTCTTGCCGTTACAGAGGATACCGCAGCGACAGGAACGCTTGTTGCAAGCGACGCGGACGGCAACCCTTTAACCTATTGGGTGGATGCGCAGGGCGCGAAAGGCACCGTAGTCATCAATTCATCGACAGGCGAGTACACTTACACGCCAAACCTGAATGCAACCGGTCTTGATTCATTTAAGTTAAAAGCATATGACAACCAATATTACTCGAATGCGGCGACGATAAGCGTAACGATCAGCTCGGAGGCAGACGCGCCGGCGGCAAGCAACGGCACCCTGATCGTAGCGGAAGACAGCTCGGCTAATGCAGGCGCGCTCTCGGCGACGGATGCCGAGAACGATGCGCTTACGTACAGCATTGTGGACTCTCCTGCAAAAGGTTCGGTTGTTATTACGAATACAGCAACAGGCGCGTATACGTACACGCCGAATGCCAATGCGACAGGAAACGATACGTTTACGTTTCGAGCGAAAGACGCCGCGCTTTTTTCCAATACCGCGACGGTTACCGTGACGATCAACAATGTGAATGATCCGCCGGTCGCGAACGGAGGAACGCTAGCGGTTACTGAGGATACAGCGGCAAACGGAATATTGACGTCGTCCGATATCGACGAAGGCGAAACACAGACCTACAGTGTGATAGATCAGGGCGGCAAAGGTACGGTTTCGATTACGAATGCGTCTACCGGGGCGTATACCTATACGCCAAACGCAGACGCGACAGGAACGGATACGTTCACCTTCCAGGTGAACGATGGCGAGGCCAATTCCAATATTGCGACAATCAATATCACGATAAATGGAGAAAATGACGCTCCTGTTGCGAATCCCGGCACGCTGTCTGTAACCGAGGATACGGCAAAGACAGGAAGACTTAGCGCAGCCGATTCCGAGGGAGACGATCTGACCTACTCAATCGTCGGGTTGCCAGGCAAAGGAACGGTTACTCTGGACGATTCGTCAACGGGCGACTTTACTTACACGCCAAGTCCGAATGCGACGGGCAGCGACAGCTTTACCTTTAAGGCTAGCGACATCGGGCTGCTGGATTCCGGCATCGTGACGATTTCAGTGACGATTGCTGCGGTCAATGACGCCCCTGTCGCGATCGCTGGAACGCTTGCCGTTACGGAGGACACTTCTAATTCCGGCATTTTGGAGGCAAGCGACGTGGACGGCGATTCCCTGAAAATCAGCATTGAAGCTCAGGGTGATAAAGGCACGGTCGAACTCTTAAACGAATTTACCGGAGCTTACAGCTATACGCCTAATCTCAATGCATCGGGTACCGATACGTTCCAATTCAAAGCAAGCGATGAGCATCTCGATTCGAGCATCGTAACGGTGACCGTTACGATTGCGGGCGTGAACGATTTGCCGGTTGCGAGCGACGGGACGCTTTCGGTTACAGAGGATACAGTAAAGACAGGATCGCTTTCGGCAACCGACGTGGAAGGAGACACGCTCACTTATAGTGTAGTGTCGCAGGGCGGTAAAGGAACGGTGGCGATTACGAATGCAGCGACGGGAGCATTTACGTATACGCCAAACTTAAATGAAACGGGCGCCGATTCGTTCGCGTTCAGGGCGGCGGACGGAGACGGCAATTCCAATATCGCAACCGTTGCGGTGGAGATTGCTGGCGTGAACGATGCGCCTGTCGCCAATGCCGGAACGCTGTCAGCTACGGAAGAGACGGCAGCCGCAGCTATTCTGTCTGCAACCGATTCAGAGGGGGACGGGCTGACCTACAGCATTGCCGATCAGCCCTCGAAAGGCTCTGTTGTCATTACTGACCCTTCGACTGGAGCTTATACGTATACGCCGAATGTGAATGCGACAGGCAGCGACAGCTTTACTTTCACAGCAAAAGACAGCGCGTTAACTTCCGTTAAAGCGACGATTTCGGTGACGATTGCCGGCGTCAATGATGTGCCGGTTGCTGCAGATATCGTCAATGTGCAAGTGAAGTACGGGAAAGCGAAAACAGACTCGTTTACAGCGACCGATGTCGACGGCGATACGCTCACTTACAGCATTGTAGAACAGGGCACACTCGGAACGGCAACAGTGACAGGCAATACGTTTACGTATACGCCGAAGCGCGGAGCATCAGGCAAGGATAAGTTTAAATTCCAGGTTTCTGACGGAAACGGCGGTACAGCCCAGGCTTATGTCAATGTCAAAATTGCAACGCCGGGGGGAACTGTGCCGAAAGATCCGGAGCATGGACGCAAACCGTTCCCGATCGGCGTGGACGGCGCCATTCAAGAGGAGATTGCGACCGTAGAGACGTCGCAGGCAGGCGGTCGTACGGTTACGACAGTAAGCTTTGATGAGGAGAAGCTGCTGAAGGAATTTAAAGGCAAGCCTTTCACCAAACTTACGATCTCGCTCGACGAGGCGGCGGATCAATTCGCGCTCGAGATTAGCGGGGAGCTGTTTAAAGGCTTGGACGGGCATGCAGTGGTGATCGAGCTTCGAACACCGCTCGGAACTTACTTGTTGCCATTATCCCAAATGCCAGCGAATAACGCCGTCCGCCTTACCATTAGCAAACCGGAAGCAGGAACGCTGCAAGCTATGCAGTCTGCCGTTAACAAGAACGGAGCACAGCTCGTCGCCGGGCCGGTAGATTTCGAGATTACGGTATCCTCCGGAGATAAACAACAATCAGTCGCTCGCTTTGCTCAATATGTGCAGCGCATGATTCCGCTTCCGTCCGATACGGAACCGGGCGTTGCCTTTACAGGCGTCGTTCTGGAAAGCAATGGCGCAATCCGCCATGTGCCGACCGCGATTGTGAAGCAAGACGGAGTATACTATGCCGTCATTAGCAGCTTAACGAACAGCACTTATGCGGTCATTCGGAAAACGTCTGAGTTTGCCGATACAGCAGGGCATTGGAGCGAGGATGAGGTGAATGATCTCGGTTCCCGCCTCATTGTTCAAGGAGATAAGAACGGTAATTTCCTTCCGGATCAAGCGATTTCCAGAGCCGAGTTTGTTGCCATCGTTGCTAGAGGCCTTGGTTTGAAGGCGGCCGACGGAAACGGAGCGCCTGCATTCTCCGATGTGTCAGCATCCGATTGGTTTGCGCAGGCAATAGCTGCCGCGGTTTCTTACGGGCTTGTCGATGGGTATAAGGACGGTAGGTTCCTCCCGAACCAGAATATTACCCGTGTGGAAGCGATAGCGATTATGGCTAGAGCGATGAAGCTCGCTGGAGCGAAGGATGCAGTGGATGAGACCGAAGCGGAAAGCTTGCTGGCGGCATTTGCCGATCAAGAGGAAGTGGCCGTCTGGGCAAGAAACGTTACCGCAACGGTAATAAAAGCCGGAATCGTAAGAGGCAATGGCGGAGAATTGAAGCCGGATGCTCCGATTACAAGAGCAGAGACAGCGGCTATGGTTCGCAGATTGCTTCAGCAAGCCCATCTGATAGACTAACTAACGCATAAACCGGGCAAGAAATTGTCCGGTTTAAATAAAAATGAGGGG
This sequence comes from Paenibacillus sp. NEAU-GSW1, assembly GCF_009737085.1. GTDB lineage: Bacteria > Bacillota > Bacilli > Paenibacillales > Paenibacillaceae > Pristimantibacillus. Next base: position 64,192 of record NZ_WOVL01000002.1, on the reverse strand, counting down.
GATTTGTAGGATGAGTGAGCCTTATGTTGGAGAAATTCGATTGTTTGCCGGTAATTACGCGCCCGAAGGCTGGGCCCCATGTGACGGCAGATTGTTAGAGATTAGCGGAAATGAGGTCGTGTTCACTCTCATCGGCACAACGTACGGGGGAGACGGCATTACTAATTTTGCCTTGCCGGATTTACGGGGAAGATTAATGATCGGCGAAAGCAGCCAACATCCGCTTGGACAATCGGCAGGAACAGAGTCAGTGACTTTAAAAGAGGCAGAGCTGCCCGTTCACACGCATACGCCGGCTGCTTGCCAGGAGAAAGGAACGACCGCTGATCCGTCGGGCATGATCTGGGCGATCAGCGACATTACGCAATATTCGAATGAACCCGCTACCGGAAAAATGAATGCTGCCGCAATCGCGCCGACAGGCGGCAGTTTGCCGCATGATAATATGATGCCTTTTCTCGTGTGCAATTATATCATCGCGCTAAACGGAATATTTCCTGATTTCGAGTATTAATAACATTAATTAAGGAGGCTATTCAACATGTCAGATTATTTCCTTGGAGAAATTCGCGCATTTCCGTATAGCAGGGGAGTTCCAAAAGGGTGGATGGAATGCAAGGGACAGCTGCTCCCGATCAGCACCAATTCAGCGTTGTTTTCGCTTCTTGGCGTTATGTACGGCGGCAACGGCACGATCAATTTTGCCTTGCCGAATTTGCAGGGCAGAGCAGTCATTCATGGTATGAATCCGTTACCCGGAAAACCGGGCGGGGAGGAAATGCATACGCTGACGGTTGATGAAATGCCGGCGCATACGCATGCTGCGAAAGCAGGTCAGGCTGTTTCGACAACCGATCCGACGAATGCCGTTTGGGGCAAGTCGAGCATTAACAACTACGGGCAGTATGCTTCGGCAACGATGAGTACGGACTCATTGAACAATAGCGGCAGCAGTCAGCCTCATAACAATATGCAGCCTTATTTGGCTGTAAGGTATTGTATTGCAATTGCCGGCATATATCCGCCAAGGAACTAAGGGGAGGTCTTATTTAATATGGATGCTTATACAGGCGAAATTCGGATTTTTGCAGGCAATTATGCGCCTTATCAATGGGCTTTTTGCGAAGGACAAGAGCTTAATATTAGAGATTATACAAAATTGTTTGCGGTTCTCGGCGTACAGTTTGGCGGCAATGGAACCACGACGTTTCATCTTCCGGACATGAGGGGCAGAGCTCCGATCAGCCAAGGGACAGGTCCTGGGCTAAGCTTTCGGGAGGTTGGAGAAACAGGCGGCAGTGCTAGCGTTACATTAACGACGGCAGAAATACCGGCGCATACGCATATTCCTAACTTTGAAGAGTCGGGCAACCAGACGAATCCCGCCGCATCCAAATGGGCGAATCCCGGCAAAAGAAGCAATCAGACCTACAACGGCTCCGGAGAGACGGAGATGAGCCCGCTCGCAATCGGGTCGACTGGAGGCAGCCAGCCTCATAACAATATGCAGCCCTATGTTGAAATGAAATATATTATTTGCTTGCAAGGCATTGCCCCGAATAGGCCATAGTCGAATAGAGATAACGGCGCAGACCAATCCTGCGCCGTTTTTTTATGGGCTGCTTTTGAAATGCTGAAGAGCGCTATGCTGAGCAGGCGATAAATGGCCCAGCTTTTTGTGCATCTGCTCCAAGGCGTACTGATAGAGCGCGATATCAATGCTGTTTTTTTCACGGATTAGCTGCAGTGTCGCAGAACTAATTTGGTTTTGTTTGAGCCGGTTTGTTGTGACATTCAGCGTAGGGTAACGCTGCAACGGCCAGCCCATCCCATCCGCAAGCAAAAATTGAGATTCCGCATACATTTCGGTAATGCCAACAAGCGACATTTTCCGGGCCAAAATTTTTTTCGCCAGTTTGAGGTCCGGCGCAAGTGTGTCGATATTCCCGCTAATAAAGCGGGTTTGTAAGTTCACATATTCATTGTCGAAGAGCGGATTATGAATAAATTCGTCTATGCATAAATAGGGTGCGTAGTACAGAGGGTGGTTTACATTATGATACATGAAATAGAAATAGGAAATCGTTAGTTCAACGGGATCTCTCAGCATTGTAATGTACCGAAAGGGTCGTTCGGTTTCGCGATGGATGCCGTAAGGGAAATGGCCGCATAAAGCGTCCACCGTATTTAACGCTTCGGCCGTCGCTACAGGCGAGGAGGATACCTGGAAATAGTAGACGGTCTTCGGGCAGTTGTCGAGAATCATCTGCGTAAAGGAGGTTCCGCCAGTTTTCGGAATATGCAAATAGAGCAGCAGTTCGTTGGAGTCTGCTTTCATAGCCGGATCTCCTCGATATATCCGTTATTTTGCAAATAAGCCATAATGATCGAGACCGATTGCTCAATTGTTTGCTTGTCGCTTTCCATGATCAAATCCGGTCGGAGAGGCGGCTCATAGGGGGCCGAAATTCCGGTGAATTGCTGGATTTCCCCCGCCCGTGCCTTGCGGTAAAGTCCTTTCGGATCTCTTTGCTCGCATGTTTCGATGGCGCATTTCACATAAATCTCGATAAACTCGCCTGCTGCAAATTGGGAACGGAGGCGTTCGCGCTCTTCCCGAAACGGAGAAATAACGGCGACTAACGCGATCGTTCCGGCATCGACAAACAGTTTGGCGGCTTCTCCGATTCGTCGTATATTTTCCGAACGGTCGCCGGGACTGAAGCCGAGTCCGCTGCTCAAGCCGCGGCGCAAATGATCGCCGTCCAAAATATAGCTGCGGATCCGTTGCTGATGAAGACGAAGCTCGATTTCAGCAGCTAACGTTGATTTGCCTGAACCTGACAGTCCTGTAAACCACAATACGCAGCTTTTGTGTCCGTTCAGGCGTTGTCTGTCTTCTTTGCTTATTTGTGAACGATGCCATGAGAGATTGGAAGTATCCGGTCTCATTCGCTTCACCTCGGTATATTTCTATAACTATATTGTATGTAGGGAATGGATAAGCGCATTAGTTCATTCGTACAAATTGGAATGCAGGTGTCCTGTTGGATGAATCTATTAGGTAGAAAGGTACAAGCAGACGCATTTACACACTCATATTCTAGAATAAATGGGATGAGGAGTGGATGCTCGATGTCTAATAACAGAGATGGAAACTCTAGCGGCAGCAATTACGGCTACAGCGGATCAGGAGGGGGGAGCTCCTACGGCAACCGATCGCACGGCAACAAATCAAATGGGTACAAATCACACGGCAACAAGTCATACGATGGCGGGCTGTACAGCGGCATGTCAAATAGAGGCGGATCATCCGGCGGCAGTTCCTATGGCGGAGGGGCATACGGAGGCAAAATATATATCGGCTACAAAGGTGATAGCTGTCGGGGCGGCGGCTGCCACGACAGAGGCTCGTCAGGCAATCAAATTATTAACTGCGTATTGAATAAAATCGGAGTAGGAACTTCTCATATTCGTATTCATTTCGGCGGAACTTCGCATTCGGGCGTGTTTTTTGGCTTGGAGGGCGGTTGCGTGCTTTTGAATGTAAAAGGGGTCATTTCTTACATTAAGATAAGTTCGATTACCGCAGTGGATGTTGGTGTTGTGCCTTGCAAATCAAGAAAATCGAAATCGAAGTGCCGGAAAAAATGCTAGTCATTTGGCATGGCGGACAAGCAGGCGGGGCAATGCTTCCGGCCTGTCATCCGCCATCCAATGACACTTGCTGCTATACTAATTTATCGATAGCGTACGAGGGCGATTTTAGTTAGGAATCATTCGGGCGCTGATTGCGATGCGATTCCAGCTGTTAATGGTCACGATCGCCATAATAATGTCGGCAAGTTCTGTTTGCTCGAAATGCCGGACAGCTTCCTCATATACTTCATCAGGCACATGGCCGTCGGTAACGAGCGTAATCGCCTCGGTCAATGCCAATACGGCACGTTCTTTGTCTGTATAGATAGGCACTTCGCGCCAACCGTTCAGCAGATAAATGCGCTGCTCGGTTTCGCCGAGTTTGCGAGCGTGTTTCGTATGCATGTCGAGGCAGAAGCCGCAGCCGTTCACTTGGGAAGCACGGAGCTTGATGAGCCCCAGCAAGTTTTTGTCGACGCTTGCTTGGATGTAGTTCTCCAGACCGAGCATTGCTTTGTAACCACCAGGAATGACCTCAAATAAATTCATACGTGCTTGCATGTTTTCGTCTCCTTTGCGGCCGCTTGGCGGCCTTTTTTTGTTTGATCACCTATTCTGACAAAGGAGAGAAATCATTTGTGACTTCCAGCGGCACATGTTGTAATTTATCCGGGTTTATCACAATGTAAATGTGTTCGATGAATCGTTCGTTATCGGCGTTTGGCTCGCTAAGCTTGAAGCTGACCGTTCGCAGGGGGGCGCCGTCTTTGAACATAATAATGCCGGGCTGCCCGTTAATGTCGGCTTGGAAGGCAATATCGCCCAAATAGCCCTTAGGCAACAGCCCGCGGAAGAAGGCGCAGACGCGATCGCTGCCGATAATGGTGAAGATGGCAGCGCGCACCCTGCCGCCGCCGTCGGAGGTAAGGAGCGCATCTTTCGTCAGCAGCGCGACAAGCGCGTCGGCATTGCCGGTTTGCATAGCTGACAGAAACGCCAATGTGATGGAGTCGGCGCTGAAGCGGGAGGATGACGCTCGTTCAGGGCTGAATGCAATTCCCGGCGACAACTGCTCCAGCTTCATCTTCGCGCGGCTGAGCAGCTTTCGGCAGGCAGGCTCTGTTTTGCCGAGGGAGGCCGCGATTTCCTCATAATCGTATTGAAGCGTCTCCCGCAATATAAATACGGCTCGCTCTAGGGCTGACAGCTGCTCCAGCAGAACGAGCAGAGCGTAAGAGATCGTCTCTTTCCGCTCCATTACGTCAGCGGGATCGTCGGCTGCAGCTTTGCCGAAGCGGACATCCGGCTCCGGCAGCCATTCACCGACATAGAGCTCTCTCTTCTTGCGCGCAGAATTCATGTAGTTAATTGACCTATTCGTTATCATTCGAGCGAGATAGGCCTGCTTATTGACGATTGTTTCCTGCTTCAGCCTGCTGTACTCGGCAAAGGTATCTTGCACAAGATCCTCTGCATCGGCGAATGATCCCGTCATGCGGTATGCGATCGTTCGCATCAGGCTGGAATAGGAGAGGTACAGTTGCTGCATTTCCAAAGGAGGGCCACCTTTCTTCCTTCACAGTTAGGAACCGGTTGAGCGATAGCGGCGAACGCCGGTCCGCCATATGAGCAAGCATGGCGCCAGGAACATCAGGCCGGCAAGCGGGGTGAGCGCGTACCACGGATTGTCCTGGCGATCAAGAATATATTGCAGCGGCAAATAGTTGGCGCATCCGAACGGGATAATGAAGGTGAAAAACTGCTGTATTCTTATATGATAAATATCGAGCGGATATTGTGACATTTCCCTTCCGCCATCCGTAAAAATGTTGGCGATTTCCAGTCCTTGAACGGTCCAGAAGCTAATTGACGCGCTTAATATGAATATACCTGTGAAAATAATAATGCCGCAAGCGAGCATGAGAACAAGAGTGAGCGCTTTTAAAAAGGTCCAGTCGGTATCCAGCTTGACGATGGTCCAGATCAGAACGGCGGTGCCGAGAAAAAGCCTTCCGACTCGCGAAAATTCAAAGCGCGAGCCAAGCACTTGAATAATGGTGCCGCGCGGCCTGACGAGCAGGCGGTCGAAGTCGCCGTTTACGACCAGCGACGAGAACATATCAAAGCCGCGGGCAAAGCATTCTGTAATTGAAAATGCCATATGGGTTATGGCGAAGCAGAGCATTACTTCATAGAAGTCCCAGCCTTTAATTTGCCCGAAGCGCTCAAACATGAAATAAAGTCCGGCGAAAACGGTGAAGGGCGTCAGGCATTGCCCGACTGCCAGCAGGATGAAAGAAGCGCGGTACTGCATTTGCGCTTTCAGCAGCAGCCGCATGTATTTGAAATAGAGGGTCATAATTGCCGTTAACCTCCTTGAACGACAAGCCGCCGCAGCGCTTTGTTCATCGACCATCGGCCGAAAGCGGCGAGAGCGGCAAGCCAAAGCAGTTGATACAGCAGTCCTACGGCGGCGTCGCCATGCGGTATATGGCCGGTGTAGACGCGGAACGGGAAGTCGACGGTCCAATGGAACGGCAGGACGTAAACGATCCGTTGCAGCCACTCCGGCATTAGCGGCACCGGAATAATCATCCCTGCGAGAAATTCGCCGAAGACGCTGAACATAAGCAGGGAGCCAGCCGGCGACATCGTAATGAATACCGAAACGTAGATCAGCATGGAAATGGACACGACGAGCAGCAGCCCGATACACAACGAGACGATGAACAGCAGGAACGATGCAAGATCGGGAGGCAAAGTAAGCCGATAAGGCTGAGGCAATAGTACGGCGACGGCGAGAATCGGCAGGCATCGCAGCAAAGCGCTTGAAATGCGCTGGGCGAGCAGCTTTGCGTACCATAGGCTGTAAATGCCGTTCGGCCTGCATAGTTCATAAGCGATATTGCCGCTCGTAATGAGCTGGAACAACTCGTTGTCTCGCAGCCATAATGCGATAAACGCCAAAAACGCTTGTTTGAGCCAGGAGTAGGCAACCACTTCGGACAGGCTTATTTGCGCGGCGTCCATGTTAACGTTCGTATAGAAGGCTTCAAACACCATGATGAAAATAAACCCGAAAAAAAACTGCGTCGCGATGCCTGCATACGCTGCCGCGCGATACTGCAAGCCGTTAATGAGGCGGAGTCTTAAAACGGCGAAATAGGGCTTCATCATAGCTCGTACTCCGTGTACATCCGGACGATGATTTCCTCAATGGAAAGATCGCCGGTTCCATACCGGCTGCGCAGCCCTTGCACGTTTCCGTCGTATAAGAGGCTGCCTTTGCCGATCAGCAGCAGCCGATCCGCGAGCGCTTCGATGTCGTTCATGTCATGGGTGGTGAGAATGACTGTGACGCCTTTTTCTTTATTGATCGTCTTAATAAAATTTCGCACGGCGATTTTGGAGACAGCATCAAGCCCAATCGTTGGTTCGTCTAAGAAGAGGATGCTCGGACTGTGCAGCAGGGAGGCAGCGATTTCGCATCGCATGCGTTGTCCAAGGCTTAGTTGCCGCACGGGCATTTGAAGAATAGCGGAAATGTCGAGCGTTTCGGTGAGCAAGTTCAGCATGCTGCGATATTCGGCTTGCGGAATGCGGTAGATGTCGCGGAGCAGTTCGAAGGAGTCGAGCACCGGCACGTCCCACCATAGCTGAGAGCGCTGGCCGAATACGACGCCGATATGTTTTACATATGCGGTCCTGTCATTCCACGGGTTGTAGCCCATGATTGAGCAGGAGCCGCTGTCCGGAACGAGTATGCCGCTCATTATTTTGATCGTAGTTGACTTGCCTGCGCCGTTCGGTCCAATGTAGCCGACGATCTCGCCGGGCGCGATGTTGAACGATATGCCTTGCAGCGCCTCTACGGCTGTGTATTCCCGGCGGAATAACGATTTGACCGCATGCTTAAGCCCTGCCGGCCGCTTGGCCACCAGAAAGGTCTTGCTTATTCCCTCTAACTGAATCACGTTTGATACCTCCTAAAAGTTTTGCGAAGCAAAACTTGCTTCGTAAGCATTCGCTTAGTTTTGCGAAGCAAAACTTGCTTCGTAAGCATTCGCTTAGTTTTGCGAAGCAAAACTTGCTTCGTAAGCATTCGCTTAGTTTTGCGAAGCAAAACTTGCTTCGTAAGCATTCGCTTAGTAAAGTTGAATCCGTTCACGGTGAAATGACAGGGAGAAGATATTACCACTCTATGGGAAACGCTGTCAATCTAAGTTTATTATGTTGTGACAGCGCTAACAATTTTTAATATGGAATGTATTGACAATCGAAGCGGACGTAATTATGATAGATTCCTTGACCTAAATATAGAGACGCTAGTCTTACATACGCTGATAGAGGGGCGGAGGAGGGTTTTATGCAAAAACAGGATTCAGAACCGAGCAGGAAAATGAAGGAGAAGCAGGGCGGAAAGGGCGAGCTGGAGCAATCGAAAAAGTCTTACCTGTGGGCGCTGTCGTTCTTGCGGCCGTACGGCAAACAAATTGCGGCGCTTGCGTTATGCGGCATCATGGCGGTGCTCGGCGAGACGCTGACCCCCAAGATGATCCAATATGTCATCGATTCGGCAGCCAAAGAAAAGGATCTTTCGTTATTCGCTAGTATTATCGCTGCTTTGGCCGTTATCAACCTGCTTATGCTTGCCGCCAAAAACTATCGCAATCTGCTGCAGCGCACAATCGGCGAGCTTGCCTCCCGGGATATGCAGCTGGCGATATTCAAACATTTGCGCAAGCTTGGGTTTTCGCATTATGAGCGTCACCCCGCCGGCGAGACGCTCTCGATGTTTAATTCGGAGGTTGCTTCCGTACAAAAAATATACCGCAACTTTTTGCCCGGCGTCATCGATAATTTGCTGTTTATTGCGGTTGCATTCGTATGGTTGATCAGCATCAGCGGCTGGCTGTCGCTCATTATGGTGCCGACGTTTGCGCTGTATTATGTTTTCGGTCCTTACTTCGAGCGGAAAGCCGCTTCCTATGGAACGCAATCGGGAAAGGCGCGCATCGAATATAATCAGACGGTGTACGAGAGCATCTCCGGATTGCGGGAATTCCGCGCTTTCGGCTCGCAGCCTTGGTACCATGAACGCACGCTGTCGAAGCATAAAAATTGGGCTCACTTTTACTTGCAGTCCGCTACCTTCGGCTTTGCGCGGGGCAGCTATCGCCGGTTTGTGTTTTACTTAGGCGCGGCCGGCGTGTTCGCGGCCGGTTATTATGCGGTGCAGAACAATTGGATTACGCTTGGCGCTTTTGTCGCTTTTATACTGCTTTATATGACGGCGATGTTCAGGCTGACGATGCTTGTCACGCTGCTGACCGAGCAGAAGCTTGTCGTCCATCAGACGATTCCGCTCTATCAGTTCATGCATAAGCCGATAGAAATTGATGATCCTGAGGAACCGGTCAAGCTGGATAAAATCAAGGGCGAGCTCGTCTTCGACAATGTCCGGTTCGAATATCCGGGCCAGCCTCCGGTTATTAACGGCTTTTCGCTGCGAATCAAGCCCGGGGAAAAGGTGGCGTTCGTCGGGGCGAGCGGCGGCGGAAAGACGACGATGTTCAAAATGATCGGCAGATTTTACGATCCGACTTCGGGCGCCATTAAGCTGGATGGCGTTCCGACGCGCGAGCTGGAGCTCGCGCAGCTCCGGGAAGCGATCGGGTACGTTTTCCAGGAAACGTATCTGTTCGGCTCCTCGGTGCGTGAAAATATCCGTTTCGGCAGGCCGGAGGCGACCGACGCGGAAGTGGAGGAGGCAGCGCGGGCGGCATACGCTCATGATTTCATCATGCAGCTGCCGGAGGGCTACGATACGTTAGTCGGGGAGCGGGGCATGAAGCTGTCCGGCGGACAGAAGCAGCGGATTTCCATTGCCCGAATGTTTGTGAAGCAGCCGGCGATTATTTTGCTTGATGAGGCAACGTCGTCGCTGGACAATGTGAGCGAATATGAGGTGCAGCGCGCACTGGACGAGATTCTTGTCAATCGGACGACGATTGCGATCGCTCATCGCCTTTCGACGGTGAAGCATTTCGACCGCATTATTGTTATTCAAGACGGGGCGGTCGCAGAAGCGGGAAGCTATGATGAGCTTATCGAACGGCGCGGCCTGCTCTATCATTTGGAAGCGGGACAATCAGGCGTTGCGGAAGGAGGCAGATCGGCTCATGAAGTATATTAAAATTTTTTGGTCGAACTCGCTGCTCATTCGCGGAACGTATTTGATCGCGCTTCTTTATTTGATAATCGAATCCTTCTCGAACTATACGCTCGTTTATGTGCAAAAAATATTGATCGACGATGTGTTCGGACAAGGCAAATACGAGCTTCTCCCGCTCGTAATCGGCATCTTCCTGCTTGCCGGCACTGTTTATGCGCTGATGTTCACGATGACGAGCCGCTCGCTCGTCCGCAACGAGTTTGCCGTCAGCCGTTCGCTGCTTGCGCGCATGCTCCGGCGAATCGAGCATGTGCCGGTAGAGAGGTTTCAAAACGAGCGAACCGGAAAATATGTATACACGTTTACGCAGGATTTGTTTCAGACGGCCAGCGTAATGGGCTGGCAAATTCCGCGCGGCATGCAGGAGCTGCTCAATTTGGGCATCCTGATGACCATCATCGGGTTAGCGAGTCCATCGCTGCTGTTCATGATTGTTGCGCTTTGCGCCGTCTACATTATGATCGGCTACTACTTTTCGCCGAAGCTGAAAGCGGCCGCCAAGCGGGTTTCCGAGAAACGCGCGGCGCTGCTCGTACAGATTGAGGAAGGGGTCGCTTCGACGCGCGAAGTGGTCGCATACCACCGTCTCAAATGGGAAGAGAAGCTGTACGGCACGATGTTCGACGATTATTTCAAGCAGGTGATGCAGGAAGGCAAGCTGGTAAACAGGCAAATGCGGTACAGCGATCCGATGAAATGGGGAATTGGCCTTGTGGTGCTCGGATTTTGCGGCTACCAGCTCATTCATGACCGGATGTCGATCGGGACGTTCGTTATTTTGTTTCAGTTTTCAACGCAGCTTTCCGATGCCTTCTATAACTTTTTTCAATTTATAATGGGCCTTTCCTCGCAGCTTGCGAACATCGACCGCGTCCATCGCATCTTGGATTTGGAGCAGCATGACAAGGGCGAAAACGGAATCGATGCGCCTGTGAGAAAGCTGGCCTTCCACGATGTCGGCTTCCGCTATGCCGCCGATTTGCCGGAGGTCATTCGCGATTTCTCAGCCGAAATGCCGGTCGGCCGCAAAATTGCGTTTGTCGGTCCGAGCGGCTGCGGTAAATCAACGATTGCGCAATTGCTGATCCGATTCTACGAAACGGGAGAAGGGGCGATTCGGCTCAACGGCATTCCTGCGGAACGGCAAAGCAGAGAGCAGTGGCCGGACAAAATCTCGATTGTTTTTCAGGACCCGTATATGTTTTCCGATACGATCCGCGAGAACCTGATGCTCGGCAGAGAAGGGATGACGCAAGCGGACATCGAGGAAGCGTGCCGGATCGCGCAAATTCACGATTTCATTATGGAGCTGCCGGAGGGCTACGATACGAATATCGGCGAGCGCGGCATCAAGCTATCCGGCGGACAGCGGCAGCGCATTGCGATCGCGCGTGCGATCGCGGGCGATCCGGAGGTGCTCGTGCTTGATGAAGCGACCTCGGCGCTCGATATGGAGACAGAGCGGCAGCTGCTGTCCCGACTGGATGAACGGCGAGCGGGGCTGACGACCATTATGATTGCCCATCGGCTGTCTACGATCGAGAATGCCGATGTCATCTATGTAATGGATCAAGGCGCGCTGGCCGAGCAAGGCACCCACGAGGAGCTGCTTGCAAATAGCGGCGTCTACCGGCAGCTGATTATGGCGCAAAGCGAATAGCGTACGAACGCCATTGCAATTGCGTTATAATAGGAGGCATATCGGGCAGGGAGGCGAGCTTTGTGGCGGACATCAATAAGCAAGAAGGCTATTATGCCGTTATTTTTACGAGCATGCGGACGGACGGAGATAAAGGATACGGTGCCATTGCCGAACGGATGGAAGAGCTGGCCAGACGCCAGCCCGGATTTATCGGCGTTGAGAGCGTGAGAGATGCATCCGGCTCGGGCATAACGGTGTCCTATTGGGAAAGCCTTGAGGCTATTCGCGATTGGAAGCGCAACGAGGAGCATTTGAGCGCGCAGCAAAAAGGACGCGATCAGTGGTATTCGCAGTACCGTGTGCGGATTTGCAAAGTGGAGCGCGAATATGGTTTTTGAGCACATATATCTTATATCCAAATGGCTATACTTTTTGTAAGAGATTGGATGTCTGATTGGAGGGTTCGTTCATGGAATGGAACTATTACAATACTTTTATTCCGGTAGCGCAGGATTGCCCGGCGGAATACGGAACGGTGCCGAAAGGCAAGAAAGACGGGAAAACAAAGCCGGGCGTGGAGTTCGAGCTTGCGGCCAGCCATCCTTACAAGTATACGCAAGAGGAACTGCTTTTCGAGGTGCATATCCGGCATAAGGGCCTCTGCGAAGAGGCGTCGACGGGCAATGTCACGCAAATGCGCGAGCAATTTTATCGTAAGCCGCAGCCGTGCCTGCGCGCGTCGATGCTGCCGAAAAAGTACGGCTGGGGCATCCATTTCAATGCTGAGGGCAAGCTTGCGCTGTATGCTGTCGAATCACCCGAATACAGGCGTTTTGCAGAAGCTGCGGACGATTCTGTGCGTATAGTTGCAGCGATGCGGAACAGCAGGTTAAAATAGTGGAATACGCGGCGAGGCTGGAGCGGCCTTGCCGCATTTTGTAGACATCTTAGAGAAAGTTGCGTGTACACATGTTTGCTTCGATTAACGATACCAAAATATATTTTGATGTAGAAGGATCCGGCTATGTGCCGGCAGGGGACCGGATGGTGCGTCAACCGGTCCTCTTTGTCGTGCACGGCGGTCCGGGCAGCGATCATTCCGATTTCAAACCGTGGCTGTCTCCGCTCGCGGAGCGGATGCAAATCGTCTACCTGGATCAGCGCTGCAACGGGCAGTCCGAGCGCGTCGACCCGGCGACCTGCACGTTGGAGCAGCTTGCAGACGATATTGAGGCGCTGCGCCAATACCTCGGGTTCGGTAAAATCAATCTGCTCGGCCATTCCTTCGGAGGAATGGTTGCGCAAGTGTACGCGACGCGCCATGCCGAGTCTCTGGACAAGCTGCTGCTCGTATGCACGGCTCCAAGCAAAGCGTTCTATCCTGATGCGCTGGATTTCGCCAGCCGCGCAGCGACGCCGGAACAATTGAACAGCATTCCTGAATTGTTCGAGGGCCGCATTGAAGATGAGCAGCATTTGATTCGCTGGTGGGACATCAACTTCCCTCTTTACTTCCATGTAAAAGACGAGCAGCTGATGCACGATACGGGCAATCGTCCGATCGGCTCGCTGGACGTAACCAACTACACGTTCAAGCATTTTATTCCGCAGTATGATGTGCGGCCGCAGCTTCCTGATGTGCAAACGCCGACGCTGATCGTCGCTGCTCGTCATGACTGGATTACGCCGGTTTCGCAAGCGGAAGAGATGAAGCGTCTGCTGCCGAATGCGCAGCTCGTTGTATTCGAGAATAGCGGGCATATGCCGTTTATTGAAGAGCATAAGGATTTCTTGGCGCTGGTTGGCGGCTTTATTGCCAATGAGGAAATGCACTCATGATGACGCTGGAGGAATGGAGACTCTATCGCGAACAATCGGTTGCAGGAGAGCAGGGCGATTTGGCGCTTATTGGGCTCTTTCCGATTAATGAGCCGTCGATGACGGCAGGTCAGCTGCCAGGGCGATGGTCGCCGCTATCAAACGGAGAGCTTGGACTAACTGTTGAAGCGGCCGCGGAAGAGGGGATTACGGTAGACGGCAAGCCGCTGGAAGGTACAACGGTATTGCTGGCTGATCGCGAGCTCGTTCGCTTCTCCGCCGATTTGACGGCGGCCGCGACCGAGCAGCCTGGATCGCCGCATTTGCTTGCGCTGTGGGACGCCAAGGCTGAGGCGATTTCCCGGTATGAAGGGATATCGTTTTATCCGAGCGACGACAATTGGATATTGCCTGCCGAATGGGTGAAGGAAGAGGACGGCAGAGTGATCGCCTTTACTCATAACGCTGACGAGGATGGCGTTGCAAGAATCCATCAATCGCCGGGCGATATTCGCTTTGTCAAGGACGGCGTCTCCTACACGCTGACGCCGTTCGTTTCGGGCGATCAATTGATTGTCGTCTTCGGCGACCGTACCAACGGCAAAGAAACGTATGGCCTTGGAAGGATGCTCATCGTGCAAATGAACGATAACGGCGCGGCGACGCTCGATTTCAATCGCGCGTTTTTACCTCCGTGCGCCTTCTCTTACCATTTTAATTGTCCGCTCCCGCCGGCGCATAACCGGTTGCCTTTCGACATACAGGCGGGAGAAAAGCAAGTTCGATTTCGGGAGTAGCGTTTGTTAGGAACGCTGTTGCCCGGAATAGAATATACCGGTTTGCCTACTGGGTGAATCGGTATTTTTTAATGCTGTAAGTCTATTTTTACCATATTTAATTAATAGAATCGTCATAAAAACCTGTCTCGATGGTAATAGTATCAATAATCGTCGTGTGGATGCATTTTCTATACCGATACTATTGACAAAGATATTGAAACGTACGATAGTTTATTAATACAGAGTAAACTAATAGGAATTAGTCAGGGAGTGTACAAATGAAAATAAGAAAACAAGTTAAAGCATCTTTCGCCGTACTGTTAGTCGGTGTATTGTTGCTCCTGTCGGCGTGCAGCAACAACAACAACAGCAGCAGTGAGGCTCCTGCAGGCGAACAGCAGGCTGCAGGCGGCAAAAAGGTCGTCAATGTAGGCGTTACATACTCGCCAAATGCGCTTAATCCGCTGTCTCCGGTTGGACAAGTTTCCTCTTATGTTTCCGGACTTCTGTTCCCTCCGCTCGTTGAATTGGATGGGGATTTGACGTTCAAACCGATGCTTGCCGATTCAATTGAAACGGCCGACAACAGTACGTTTACAATTAAGTTAAACGCGAATGCCAAATGGACCGACGGAACTCCGGTTACGGCAAACGACGTTATTTTTACATTGAAGCTGATGGCCAATCCAAAGGCAGCTTCGAATTATGCCTACATGTTTGCGATTATTGAAGGTCTGGACGATGCAGGCTATTTGGCTGAAGGCGCATCGGACATTTCCGGCGTGAAGAAGGTCGATGATCATACGCTGGAAGTGAAAACGAAGGCTCCGACGACGCTGAACATTTTCCAAGATACGATCGGCCGTTATTTGTTGACGTTACCTGAGGCGGCGCTGAAGGATGTCGCTCCAGAAAGCATTAATACGAGCGAGTTTATGCAAAAGCCTACCGTTACGAGCGGGCCTTTCACGCTGATCAACTATAACCGCGATCATTTCGTAGAGCTTGCGGCAAACAAAGATTACTTCAAAGGCGCTCCGAAGATCGATCAATTGAACATTAAAGTGCTGCAAGGAACGGCGATCTCGACACAGCTGCAAAGCGGTGAAATCGATATAAACGTACCTTCGTTCGGCGTAATTCCAATTCAGGATTACGACAAGGTTAAAGGTCTCAAAAACGTAACGACTGTTGACGGTCCTGCGATTGCAACGCAATTTATGTACATTAACGAGAAGGTTGTTCCGGAAGCGAAGCAGCGCCAGGCGATCTCCTATGCAATGAACCGCGAGATGATCGTTAACAATTTGCTCAAAGGCGCAGGCGAAGCGGTGGACGGCTACTTCACAAGCTATAGCCCTTATCGCGACGCAAGCGTTGCAACAGTCGGCTATGATGTGGAAAAAGCAAAATCGCTGCTGCAGGAATCCGGCTGGGACGCTGGTAAAACATTGACGCTGTCCGTGTTGTCCGGCGACAGCACGCTTGAGCAAGCGGCTAACATTGTTGCCGAGAATTTAAAAGCGGCTGGCGTTAACGTTAAAATTCAAATGGCCGATCTGGCTACACTGATCGATAAGCTGGTCAAAATGGACTATGATCTCGGCATTCTGACCGTATCCTTGTCGCCGGTCAATCCGCTGCCGGACGTTGCCTACTTCCTGCAGGAAGGCAATCCGAGCGGCTACAAAAATGAGGAAGTTGAGAAAATTCTCGCCGCTTTGAAGGCGGAGACGGATGAAGCGAAGATTAAGGAGCATTACAGCAAGCTGCAGCAAATCGTAGCGCAAGACGTGCCAATGCCTTCGATTTATGCGACGAAAGCGCTCGGCGCCGTGAATAACCGCCTGACAGGCGCAACGCCGAAAGACTTCGGCATGTTTATTAATGTGCATGAGTGGGACGTGAAGTAGCAGTCAGTCGCGTTCGCGATATACCAGGTTAAGGTGGTTAAAAAAGATGGAGCATGTACTCGCCGTCAGCCACTTGCAAACCGCATTTGACACGGAGCAGGGGAAGGTCGTCAGTGTCGATGACGTCAGTTTTAACCTTAAACCGGGAGAGACGCTGGCCATAGTCGGAGAATCCGGCAGCGGCAAAAGCGTAACGGCGCTCTCCATCATGCGTTTGCTCGGCAGCAAAAGCCGTATCGAGAGCGGCAGCGTCAAGCTTGAAGGCGTCGAATTGACGTCGCTGGACGAACAAGATATGCAGCACATTCGCGGCAACCGCATATCGATGATTTTTCAAGAGCCGATGACGTCGCTGAATCCGGTGCTGACGATCGGCTATCAAATGACCGAAGCGATTCGGCTGCATTTGAAGCAAGGGAAGCGGGAGGCGCATGCGAGCGCCGTCGACATGCTTCGCAAGGTCGGGCTGCCCCGGCCTGAGCAAATGATGAACGAATACCCGTTTGCTTTGTCGGGAGGCATGCGCCAGCGCGTAATGATCGCGATGGCGCTGTCCTGCAAACCGAAGGTGCTTATTGCCGACGAACCGACCACAGCGCTTGACGTTACCGTTCAAGCGCAAATTATGAAGCTGATGAAGGAGCTGTGCCAGGAAGCTGGCACAGCCATTCTATTGATTACGCATGATCTTGGCGTTGTTGCCGAGATGGCGGATCGCGTGCTCGTCATGTATGCGGGACAAGTCGTGGAAGAGACCGACGTATTTACGCTGTTCGACGACCCGCATCATCCGTACACGCAAGGCTTATTGAAATCCATTCCGCATCTGGACGCTGATGGCGACGAGCGGCTGGAGTCGATACCCGGCTCCGTGCCGGTAAAATACGATAAGCTGCAGGGCTGCAGATTTTACAACCGCTGCTACTTGGCGAATGGTCATTGCAAAGCGGAGCTGCCTCTGTTGGAGGAGACGGCGCCTGGCCATACGGCGCGCTGCTTTGAAGCTCGGAAGGCGGCGGACAAGGCGGGGGAGAAGGCATATGGATAACGAACGGAACCGGCTTTCGCCGCTGCTGACGCTAGACAGCTTGAAGAAATATTATCCGATCCGCAAAGGGATTTTGAATCGGACAGTCGCTAACGTGAAAGCGGTGGACGGCGTCGATTTGAACGTGTTTGAAGGGGAGACGCTTGGCCTGGTAGGCGAATCTGGCTGCGGCAAATCGACGATCGGCAAAACGATTGTCGGGCTGGAGCAGCCGACCGAAGGGCGCATATTGTATGCGGGACAAGATGTGTCTAAGCTTTCTTCCGACGAGATGATCCGGCTGCGGACGAATATGCAAATTGTGTTTCAAGATCCTTACGCCTCGCTCAATCCGCGAAAAACGGCAGGGGAGCTCATAGGCGAGCCGTTGAAGGTGCATCGGATTGTGCCTTCAGCCGACATTTCGAAAGAAGTCGACCGGCTGCTCGAGCTGGTTGGCCTGCCGCGAGGCAGCAAAAATCGGTATCCGCATGAATTTTCAGGCGGACAGCGGCAGCGGATCGGCATTGCAAGGGCGCTGTCGCTTCGGCCGAAGCTTATTGTATGCGATGAGCCGGTGTCGGCGCTCGACGTGTCGATTCAAGCGCAGGTGCTTAATTTGCTTAAACAATTGCAGCAAGAACTGAATTTGACGTACTTGTTCATCGCGCACGGGTTAGGCGCCGTTAAGTATGTCAGCGACCGAATTGCCGTGATGTATCTCGGTAAAATCGTGGAGATCGGCCCGACCAAAGAGCTGTTCGCCAATCCGCGCCATCCGTATACGAAGGCGCTCCTTGATGCGTATCCGATTCCGAATCCGCATATGCGAGGACGGGAAAAGATCGTGCTGCAAGGCGATGTGCCAAGCCCGGTTAACCCGCCGAAAGGCTGCCGTTTCCATACGCGCTGTCCGCTCGCAAGGCCGGAGTGCCAGCAGCGTGACCCGGAGCTGTTCGGCGATGATCGGCACTCGTACGCATGTTTTTTTTCTATTGACTAATTTTCGAGGTGTTGCCGCTTGTTCACCTATTTAATGCGCCGCATCATGATCGCGGTTCCTGTCCTGTTCGGCGTTACGGTCATTAATTTTATTATTATGATGATGGCGCCCGGCAACCCCGTCGACATGCTGATCAGTCCGCAAACGCCGCCGGAGGCGCTGGAAGCCAAACGAATCGAGCTGGGCCTCAACGATCCCGGCTACGTGCAATATTTAAGCTGGCTGTCCAATCTGTTTCACGGCAATCTGGGCTATTCGATGGTCACCTATGAACCGGTTGGCCAAATGATTATGGACCGGATGGGGCCGACGCTGCTGCTAATGGGCATCTCGCTTGTGATTGGCGTGGCGATCGCGATTCCGCTTGGCGTGCTGAGCGCCTCCAAGCAGTATTCGAAGCTCGATTATGCCGCTGTTACCGGCTCATTCCTCGGCATTTCGGTGCCGAACTTTTTTCTCGGCTTTGGACTTATTTATGTATTCTCGATTTGGCTTGGCGTTCTCCCTTCAGGGGGGATGACGACGCTTGGCGGCGAAGGAGGCTTTGGCGACCTGCTGCTGCATCTCATTATGCCGGTTATCGTCCTTACCGCCAATGTGGCGGGGCGCAATATCCGCTATGTCCGTTCCAGCATGCTGGAAATACTCGGGCAGGACTATTTGCGGACGGCGAGAGCGAAAGGACTGAAGGAGTTTCTTGTCGTCAACCGGCATGCCATGCGCAATGCGCTCATTCCGATCGTAACGGTGCTTGGCATGGAAATTCCGATTTTGTTCGGCGGCGCTGTCGTTATCGAGCAAATATTCTCGTGGCCGGGCATAGGGCAGTTGACCATGTCCTCCATTATGAGCCGCGATTACTCGGCGATTATGGGGCTTAACTTAGTCGCGGCGGCTATCGTTATATTCGCCAACCTGCTCACCGATATGGCCTATGCCATCGTTGACCCAAGAATCAAAAACAATTTATAGAGATTGAACACGCTTGATAAGGAGCGGCAGTTACATGAAATGGGAAGAAGTGCCGGCGGCGGACGGTCATGAACCGCCAAAGCAATTAAATCATCCGGTCCAACGCGAGGATAGTCCGGGAAGAAGCTTTGTCCGCAGATTCAAGAAGCATAAGCTGGCGGTGGCCGGGCTTGTTGTATTGCTCTTGCTGACGCTGTGCGCGATTTTCGCGCCGTGGTTGACTCCGTACGAACCGTCAACCATTACGGACAGCTTTGGTGCGCCTCCTTCCAAGGAACATTGGATGGGGACGGACCAGGTCGGCCGCGATCAGCTGACGCGTCTTCTATACGCAGCTAGAGTATCGTTATCTGTCGGGATCGGCGCGATCGCGATCGCTTCCGCGCTTGGCACGGTTCTCGGGCTTGTGTCGGGCTATGTGGGCGGCTGGATAGACGGACTCATCATGCGGATAACGGATATGTTCATGTCGTTTCCGAACATTATGCTTATTCTCGTTGTCGCTAGCATTGTCGGCCCGGGCTTGACGAATATGATTCTTATATTGGGTTTTCTCGGCTGGCCGGCGGTTGCGCGGTTAGTACGGGGCAACGTGCTGTCCTTGAAGGAAACGGACTATGTGAAAGCGAGCGTTGTTCTAGGCTTCCGTACGCCGCGTATTCTGTTCTTGCACATCTTGCCGAACACAGTGGCTCCGATATTAATATATGCGACATCGGGCATAGCTGGCGCGATTCTGGACGAAGCTGCGCTAAGTTTTCTTGGTTTAGGGGTTCAGCCGCCTACGCCAAGCTGGGGGAATATGCTCTCCAGCGCGCAATCGCTCTCGGTGCTGACGTCGCAGCCATGGCTTTGGATTCCGCCGGGCGTGCTTATTATTATATGCGTACTGAGCATCAACTTTGTTGGCGATGCCTTGCGCGATGCGCTTGATCCGAAAAATAACAAGTAACGATCATAGGGGGTGTCCCGGTACCAGCTTTGCTGGCATCGGGACACCCCCTTAATTATGTTCATTAATCGATTAATTTTGCTGCTTGGAGCGTTCTTGTCAGTACGGCGGGCAATAGCCGATGTTGTTGATGTCACTTGGATTGAAGGTGTTGGTATTTAATTACTGGTCATTTTTGGTCACTCGTCAAGAAGAGAATGATTATAATAAGCAAAAAGAGGCTGAGCAGCGGATTGCTCAGCCTTTTTTGTGTTAAAAGGGGCTTTTAGAGAGAGGATTTACGGGAGCAAAGCTGGCGCTTTGCGGTTATGCGTGCCTTGCTCGTAAGCGTAGGCAAGCTTGATGAGTGTCGGTTCATCGAATGCGCGAGTCATGAACTCGATGCCGACTGGCAGTCCGTCTGCCGTAAAACCGGCAGGAACCGAAATGGCCGGAAAGCCTGTGAAGGCGCTAAGACGGTTGTTGGCGCCGGAGTTTTGCCCTTTGCCGATGACGGCTGCCGGCTGGCTGGACGATGGATAAACGATTGCGTCGAGATCGTTGTCGGCCATCAGCTTGAGCATTGCGTCTTTATTTTGCTTCGTGCGGTACAGCACGATGTCTTTGTACTCTTGTGTCTCCAGCTCGGTTCTCGCGTCGCGGGTTTTCATGGATTCCAGCTGCGATTGGAGGACTTGGCCGGATTCGATAATTTCGGTCAGCGAACGGTATGGCGCGTTAGGGCCGAGTTCAGCTAGATACTCATTCAGTTGGAATTTGAACTCATAGCCGCTGAGGCTTGGGTAGCTCAACAGCTTTGTAATGTTCGGAATTTGTACCGGAACGGCTGTTGCGCCGAGCTTTTCGATGTCTTTGATAGCCGCTTTGACGATGTCGGTGACCGGTTTTTCAGCTTCGGTTTCAGGCAGCAGTTCAACGGCAACGCCGATGCGGGCTCCTTTTAAACCGTTTGCGTCCAAATAGTTGGTGTAGCTGCTTGGGATATGGCCGACCGCATAAGCAGTCGCAACGTCGTCTTTGTCGTAGCCGACCGTAGCGTCTAGCAAAATAGCGGCGTCGGTCACCGTACGTGCCATCGGTCCGCCTACATCTTGCGTAAGCGCAAGCGGGATGATGCCGTCTCGGCTGGAGAGGCCGATTGTCGGACGAATACCGACCAGGCTGTTGAACGACGACGGAATGCGGATCGAGCCGCCTGTGTCGGTGCCAAGACCTGCAAGCGCGAAGTTCGCGGCGATGGCAGCGCCTGTGCCGCCGCTGGAGCCGCCAGGGTAGTGGTCAAGCGCGTACGGATTCAGCGTTTGTCCGCCCAGCGAGCTTACTGTCGTGATGCCGAAGGCGAATTCATGCAGGTTGGCTTTGGCTAAAATGATCGCGCCTTGTTTTTTCAATAGCGCGATTTGATCGGCATCCTCCGGCGGAACGGAATCCTTCAAACAGAGGCAGCCGGCCGTTGTCGGCATGTCGCTCGTGTCGAAGTTGTCTTTGACGATAATCGGGATGCCATGCAGCGAGCTGCGTTTGCCTGTTGCGATCCGTTCTTTATCCAGCGCCTTCGCAATCTCCAGCGCGTTCGGGTTTATATTGATGATGGCGTTGATTGCGCCGTTCTGATCCTCGTATTTCTCAATGCGATCCAAATATTGCTGCGTCAGCGCTTCATAGGTCAATTTTTCTTGATCGACCGCTTTCTGAATGGTGCTGATCGTAGCTTCCACCAGCTCGAAAGGTTTTACATAATCATAGATTCGGTACGCAAGCGCGTAAGCTTGCTCGTAAGTTAGCTTTCCGGACGGATTAAACTTCGCCGAACTAGAGCCGTTCATAATTTGATAGTAAGCCACTGCGCCTACGGATGAAGCGTATGTTTCCTTATCAGGCACGTCCTTATAAGACTCTGCTTTCGCAGGCAGTTTCAGCGCGCCGGCAATGAGGACGGCTGCGTCTTTGCGTGTGACGGGGCTTGCAGAGCTTGCTTTGAAGGTTTGGGTGCCTCCGGCAAGTTTGACCGCTTTATTGAATAAGCCAGTTACTTCCGCGGAAGTAATGAGCTTATCCTTTGGCGTGCTTTCCGAGCCTAATTGAAGGGAAATTGCTTTTGCTGCGTCGCCGGTATAGACGTCAGAGACGGCAGGGACGGGAGAAGAAGCGGCGGAGGAAGCGAATGCGGACATCGGCGCCGCTGCAAGCAGGATACTTGCGGCAACCGTAAGGACCGCTTTAGACATCCATCGTGGTCGTTTGTTCATCATGGAGCATGCCTCATTTCTCATATGTAATATTTTCTAACATAAGAGAAAGTATAGTAGAGGCGGTTTAAGAAGAACAAAGTGGATAATGGGGGATGAAAACGCTAAAAAAGAGACTAAACTCGTTATTCCTTGCATAAACTCTTTTATATTCTATAATTCTATATATGTTATATATGTTTACACAAATGATTGAAAACAGCCTTTCAAACCAGAATAACCGGCTTAAATGAAAATAAAAAAGTTCATCATTGTAATTCCAAGTATTCCGATATATAATAACGACATGATCATGAAAAACATAAAATATACCATTTGGGGATCATGTTTACACTATATCTTTTAGGAGGAATCTGCAATGGCTAAAAGCAATTATTTTTCGATCAAAAGTTTAGTGGCTGTCGGTATCGGCTCTGCACTATTCGTTATTTTAGGACGCTTCGGTTCCATCCCGTCCGGCATCCCGGACACGAACATTGAAACGACGTATGCGCTGCTCGCGCTCATTGCGGTTCTGTACGGACCGGTTGCGGGACTGCTCGTCGGCTTGATTGGCCACACGTTAAAGGACGCGATTTTTTACGGCTCGCCTTGGTTCAGCTGGGTTATCGCTTCAGCGCTTGTCGGGCTCATTATCGGGTTTGCATCGGGCAAGCTGAAAATTGAAGACGGCCAGTTCGGCGCTCCTCAAATTGTGAAGTTCAATATTTATCAAATTATCGCGAACGCGATCGCTTGGTTCGTTGTTGCGCCATCGCTGGACATTCTCATTTACGCAGAGCCGGTAAATAAAGTGTTTATTCAAGGACTAGTAGCAGGAGGCGCGAACATCGTGACGGTAGCCGTCATCGGCACGTTGCTGCTGATCGCTTATTCGAAAACGAGAACGAAGCAAGGAAGCTTGACGAAAGAAGTTTAACTGGAAAATAATAAGCTAAAAAGCCGGTGGCCTTCACCGGCTTTCCTATTTTAACGGACGAAGAGGACATGACCATGACCGATCGAATACCAGTCATACAATTGCGAGATTTTTATTTTCAATACCGCGCTCAGGCTGAACCGACGCTGCTAGGCATTAATCTGACCATCTATGAAGGCGAGAAGGTGCTGATCGTCGGTCCTTCAGGCTCGGGCAAAAGCACGCTGGGCCATTGTCTGAACGGGCTTGCCCCTTCTTTTTACCCTGGGGAGATGCGGGGGGAGGCTTTCATTCAAGGGAAGCCTTTGAAGGAGCTGGGCATTTTTGAGCTGTCAGAGCGGGTAGGCACGGTGCTGCAGGATCCGGACGGGCAGTTTGTCGGGTTGACGGTTGCCGAAGATATCGCGTTCAAGTTAGAGAACGAAACGGTGCCGCAGCCGGAAATGCGCAAGAAGGTTGCAGCGGCGGCTTTGTCCGTCGGTATGGAGCCGTTTTTAGGAGCATCGCCGCAGGAGCTGTCAGGCGGACAAAAGCAGCGCACGTCGCTCGGGGGGGTACTTGTGGACGATGTCGGCATTTTGCTGTTCGACGAGCCGCTGGCGAACCTAGACCCACATACGGGCAAGCTGGCCATCGAGCTGATTGACCGTGTGCACAAGCAAATGGGCAAGACGGTGGTCATTATTGAGCACCGCTTGGAGGACGTGCTGCATCGCGATGTTGACCGGATTATCGTGATGCATGAGGGAAGCCTTGTTGCGGATCAGCCGGCAAGCGAGCTGCTTTGCTCGGAGCTGCTTAGGCAGACTGGCATTCGTGAGCCGCTTTACGTAACGGCGTTAAAATATGCGGGTTGCGAGTTGAAGCCCTTAATGAAGCCGGAGCATGTAGGCAGCATTGAACTGGATGAATGTGCGGATCAAATGCGTTCCTGGCATAGCGATCAAGCGTCGTTGATGCAGGCGACGGGGCCAGGGCCGGGCGCGGAGCAGCAGCCGCTGCTCGAAATCGATCGCCTTTCCTTCGGCTATGAGAAGGGAAAGCCGATTTTACACGATATCTCCTTCACTGTTCGAGGAGGTGAAATGATCAGCATTGTCGGAAAAAACGGAGCGGGCAAATCGACGCTGTCCAAGCTGATTTGCGGCTTTTACCGTCCGAGCTCCGGGCGCATGCTGTATAAGGGTGCTGATATGGCTGCAGAGACCATCAAGGAGCGGGCGGAGCGGATCGGTTTTGTGATGCAAAATCCGAACCATATGATTTCGAAAACGAAAATTTTCGACGAGGTGGCGACGGGGCTGGTGACTCGCGGGATTGCGGGCGAGGAGCTGGAGCGGCGAGTGCATGAAGCGCTTAAAATATGCGGGCTTTATCCGTTTCGCAGCTGGCCGGTTTCAGCGTTAAGCTACGGCCAGAAGAAGCGGGTGACGATCGCCTCAATACTGGTGCTGGAGCCGGAGATGATATTGCTGGACGAGCCGACCGCCGGACAAGATTACAAGCATTACAACGAAATGATGGAGTTTCTCGTTGGCTTGAACCGCAGCGGCATAACGGTCGTTATGATTACACATGACATGCATTTGATGCTGGAGTACGCCGACCGCACAATCGTATTGGCGGACGGGAGAATGCTTGCCGACGATACGCCGGCGCGTGTTTTGACAGATACGGCTCTTGTGAGGGCCGCCAATCTGAAGGAAACCTCAGTGTATGAATTGGCTGAGCGCTGCGAGCTTTCGGATGCACGCGGATTTGTCGGCACATTCATTGCCCACGACAGGAGGGTTAGAGGCAGATGAAAGCCAAGATGCTGACCTATTCTCCCATTGACTCGCCGATTCATCGTTTGGCAGGCGCAACGAAGCTCATTTTTTTCGTGCTGTGGTCGGTCACCTCGATGATCACGTACGACACCAGGGTACTGCTGGCCATGTTCGCTTTTGGCATTATGATGTTCGTTTTATCGAAAGTAAGATTTCAGGATTACTCGTTCGTCCTTTATTTAATCTTGTTTTTCTTTCTTCTTAATCATGCGGCTATTTTTCTATTCTCTCCTTTGGAGGGGGTTAAGGTTTACGGGACGATGCATGAGCTTTTCCCGATTGCAGGACGCTATACGGTAACGCAGGAGCAGCTGTTCTATCAATTCAACATAATGTTGAAGTATGCTACCGTTGTGCCGATTGCGCTATTGTTTATATTGACGACCGATCCGAGCGAGTTTGCCGCTTCGCTGAACCGGATCGGCGTCAGCTACAAAATCGCTTATGCCGTCGCGCTGGCGATGCGCTACATTCCGGACATTCAGCGCGATTATGAGAACATTTCGTTCTCGGCGCAGGCGCGGGGAATTGATACGTCGCGAAAAGAAAAGCTGTTTAAGCGGCTGAAAAATGTCGTATCGATACTAATGCCGCTCGTACTGGCGAGCGTGGAGCGGATCGAGGTCATCAGCGCGGCGATGGAGCTGCGCGGCTTCGGCCGTCGCAAACGGCGGACCTGGTACAGCGCGCGTCCGTTTACCGGCCGCGATTATACGGCGCTTGGCTTCATCCTCGTTGTCGCGGCTGCGGCGATTGCCATTACGATCGGCAACGGCTCGCGGTTTTACAATCCATTTGTGTAACGATGAAAAGGCTGCGTTCCTATAAGAGGCTGCGTTCCCAAAAGGGAGCGCAGCCTTTTTTGCCGGTGGAGAGTTGTAAGGCCGGAAACGGCCTTACAGGCAACGCAAACTGCTGCGTTCGAGCGTGTAAGGCTGAATCTGGCCTAACAAACGCGTAAGGAGTGAAGTTGGAGGTAACTTGAACCGCTGTAAGGCCGAAAACGGCCTTACAGGCAACGCAAACTGCTGCGTTCGAGCGTGTAAGGCTGAATCTGGCCTAACAGACGCGTAAGGAGTGAAGTTGGAGGTAACTTGAACCGCTGTAAGGCCGAAAACGGCCTTACAGGCAACGCAAACTGCTGCGTTCGAGCGTGTAAGGCTGAATCTGGCCTAACAGACGCGTAAGGAGTGAAGTTGGAGGTAACTTGAACCGCTGTAAGGCCGAAAACGGCCTTACAGGCAACGCAAACTGCTGCGTTCGAGCGTGTAAGGCTGAATCTGGCCTAACAGACGCGTAAGGAGTGAAGTTGGAGGTAACTTGAGCCGCTGTAAGGCGAAAAAAGGCCTTACAGGCAACGCAAACTGCTGCGCCCGAGCCTGTAAGGCTGAAATTAGCCTAACAGACGCGTAAGGAGTGAAGTTGGAGGTAACTTGAGCCGCTGTAAGGCGAAAAAAGGCCTTACAGGCAACGCAAACTGCTGCGCCGAGCGTGTAAGGCTGAAATTAGTCTAACAGACGCGTAAGGAGTGAAGTTGGAGGTAACTTGAGCCGCTGTAAGGCCGGAAACGGCCTTACAGGCAACGCAAATTGCTGCGCCGAGCGTGTAAGGCTGAAATTAGTCTAACAGACGCGTAAGGAGTGAAGTTGGAGGTAACTTGAGCCGCTGTAAGGCCGGAAACGGCCTTACAGGAAACGCAAA
This sequence comes from Paenibacillus sp. NEAU-GSW1, assembly GCF_009737085.1. GTDB lineage: Bacteria > Bacillota > Bacilli > Paenibacillales > Paenibacillaceae > Pristimantibacillus. Next base: position 37,514 of record NZ_WOVL01000002.1, on the reverse strand, counting down.
TTGCTGCGCCCAAGCGTGTAAGGCTGAAATTAGTCTAACAGACGCGTAAGGAGTGAAGTTGGAGGTAACTTGAGCCGCTGTAAGGCCGGAAACGGCCTTACAGGCAACGCAAACTGCTGCGCCCGAGCCTGTAAGGCTGAAATTAGTCTAACAGACGCGTAAGGAGTGAAGTTGGAGGTAACTTGAGCCGCTGTAAGGCCGGAAACGGCCTTACAGGCAACGCAAACTGCTGCGCCGAGCGTGTAAGGCTGAAATTAGTCTAACAGACGCGTAAGGAGTGAAGTTGGAGGTAACTTGAGCCGCTGTAAGGCCGAAAACGGCCTTACAGGCAACGCAAACTGCTGCGTCGTGCCGTGTAAGGCCATTTATGGCTTAACTATTCATTTAAACCGTTAGCGTCAGCGTTACCGGACAGTGGTCGCTGCCGGTAATATGCGGCTCGATGCCTGCATCTGCGATAGACGGCTGCAGCCGATCGGAGACGAGGAAGTAGTCGATGCGCCAGCCGACATTCCGTTCGCGAACTTTTGGCATGTACGACCACCAGGTGTAGGCGTCGATCAGCTCCGGGTTCAAATGCCGGAACGTGTCGGTGAACCCGGCCTCAAGAAGCTGCGTCATTTTGCCGCGCTCCTCCAGCGTGAAGCCGGAGTTGCCCAGATTCGGCTTCGGGTGTTTAAGGTCGATTTCTTGATGAGCGACATTCAGATCGCCGCACACGACAACAGGCTTCCGGGCGTCGAGCTCAAGCAGATAGGCGCGGAACCGTTCTTCCCATTCCAGTCTAAGCTCCAAGCGCGACAAGTCGCGGCGGGCGTTCGGCGTATAGACTGTCACGAGGTAAAAGCTTTCGAATTCGAGCGTGATGACGCGGCCTTCGGGCTCGTAATCCTCTTCAAGGCCGTAGCGTACCGACAACGGCTTGATTCTCGTAAAAACGGCGGTGCCGGAGTAGCCTTTTTTCTCCGCATAGTTCCAGAATTGCTCGTACTCCTCGCCGATTTCAAGACAAATTTGGCCTTCCTGGAGCTTGGTTTCCTGCACGCAGAAAATGTCTGCGTCTGCCTCGTTGAAGTAGTCTATAAATCCTTTATTTACACAGGCTCTTAAGCCGTTGACGTTCCACGAAATTAGCTTCATTCGAAACGAGTCTCCTAACGCATTCTAGTATGATGATGCTATTAGTGTACCATAGCATAGCCGCAAGGCAACTGCGGTCAGATCATGCGCCTTCAGCCTGCGCCGTTTGACAAAGGTTGGCTCCCTTCGTACGATGAAGCTAGATTAACATTGCCAAAGGAGAGGCCGTCATGAAAACACCTCATATCGCTGTAATCGGAAGCTTGAATATGGATATCGTCGTCAGTATATCGCGGTTTCCCGTAGCGGGCGAGACGCTGACCGGAAGGGAAGCGCACTTTATTCCCGGCGGCAAAGGGGCAAACCAAGCGGTTGCTGCCGCTCGCCTCGGCGCGAAGACGACGATGGCCGGCGCGGTAGGCGGGGATGCGTTCGGGAAGCAATTGCTGGAGTCGATGTCACGTAACGGAGTCGACAACGGTCATATCGCCGTAATGGACGGGGAAGCGACCGGCATTGCCTCTATTATGCTGTCGCCGGAGGACAATATGATTGTCGTTGTGCCGGGGGCAAACGGCAAAGTTTCTCCAGAGAGCGTTCAATCCTTTGAATCGGTTATTGCCGAGGCCGATATTGTGCTGCTGCAATTGGAGGTTCCGCTTGATGCGGTTGCAGAGGCGGCGCAGTTGGCCAAAAAACATCAAAAGCTCGTCGTTCTGAACCCGGCCCCGGCGCAAAAGCTGCCGCAGGCGCTGCTTGATTGCGTTGACGTCATCACGCCGAATCGCTCAGAGCTGGAGCTGCTGACGGGATTGAAAGCAACGGAAGGGCGGCTGGAGGAAGCGATCGACAGGCTTATGGAGCTTGGCCCGAAGTCGGTCGTTACGACGCTCGGAAGCGACGGCGCTGTATTGAAGCAGGCTGGCGGCGCACTGGAAATGATGAAAGCCTATTCCGTTCCGGTTGTCGATACGGTTGGGGCAGGTGACGCATTCAACGCGGGGCTCGCTTTTTCGCTTGCTTCCGGACGCGAGCTGCATGAGGCTGTCGGCTTTGCGGCCAAAGTATCGGGGCTTGCTGTGACCAAATTCGGGGCGCAGGACGGAATGCCGACGATGGCTGAAGTCGAGGCGTTCGAGACGATCGGATAAGTCTGCGCGAACTAGTCTCGGATGCTCATATTTTGGCATGCAATTGGAGACAGTCAGGTCTTGCCGAAGAGGCGTATTCATAATATGCTTGAATAAGCTTTCGACTACATACGTTAGGAATCGATGACAAAATGACGATCGGTTTTTTCGACTCGGGGATTGGCGGCCTTTCGGTTATGGCCGAAGCGCTCCAGCGGCTCCCCGCTCAGAATTATTTGTATATGGCGGACACGCTCCACGTCCCTTACGGGCCGAAGGATAAAGATGAGGTTAAGGGCTACATTATGGACGCTGTCAGCCGAATGATGGCCGAGGGCATCGATGCGCTGGTTGTAGCCTGCAACACGGCAACGAGCATAGCGGTCAATGAGCTGAGAGAAATGTACTCGCTCCCTATCGTCGGCATGGAGCCGGCGGTTAAACCGGCAGTCGAGATGAATCGGGCAACGGGCAAAAGAGTGCTCGTGTTCGCGACCCAGCTCACACTGAGCCTTCCGAAATATTACGCGCTAGTTTCGCGAGTGGATGAGGGAGGCATCGTCGATTCGCTGCCGCTCCCGGAGCTCGTTAAATATTGCGAAGAGCTGCAGTTCGACAAGCAGGTCATTAGCGAATATTTCCGCGACAAGCTGTCCGGCTATAATTTGGACGATTACGGTATCATCGTGCTCGGCTGCACGCATTATCCTTTTTATCGCCATATACTGCGCGAGATGCTTCCGCCTCATATTCAAATTGTCGACGGCAACGCGGGCACGGTCAGAAGACTGTCAGCCTTGCTCACTAGAGCCGGCATTGCGCATCATGGCAGCGGCAATGTCAGCTTTATGTGCACGAATGACGATCCGGTCTATATCGATAAAATGCATACGGCACTCGCCTATTTCCGCAATCAGAACGACGAATAAGCGGCCGCAACCGGCGCCAAAGAGAAGCGCCGTCCTAAAAGGGGGTTCGCTCGCTGGGGAAACGGCTCGCATTAGTAAATTAAAGAAGTGATTCTCATAAAAACAGCGTTGCAGAGAACTATCCCTGCAACGCTGTTTTTCGTTTTTGATCGTTTACTGCTTACGAAGCAGCTTTTTTGAAGCAGAAGGCTTTTAAGCGTTCGTTTTGCTCGGGGATACTTTCGTCTCTTTGCCGTAACGGATGAAGATCCATACGCCAAGCAAGATGAACATTCCGGCGCCCAGTTGATAGCCGTTCAAAGGCTCTTCGAGCAGCATCCAGGCTAGAAGCGAGGCGATAACCGGCTCGCCAAGCACCGACATGGAGACGGCTGCCGCTTTCATATACTGCAGCAGCCAGTTGAACAAGTAATGGCCGAATAGTGTCGGAACGATTGCCAGCAGCAGAAAAATGCCCCATTCCTTATTGCTATAGCCTCCAAAAGCATTTCCGGCAGCAAGATTATAGACTGCCAGCGAGGAAGCGGCCATCAAGAACACCCAAAAGTTGTAGGCGAAGGCGCTCACTTCTTTGCGCAGCTCCTTGCCGATCAGCATGTGGGCCGCAACAGCCGCCGCGCCGAGAAGAGACAGAAAATCGCCGAACAGCGCTTCTCTCGAAAGAGCGAAATCGCTGGAGCCGATAACAACAGAGCCGGCCAGCGCGATGCCCATGCCGAGCAGCATCATGCGGTTCGCTTTGGTGCGGAACAGCACGTAAGAGCCAACCATAACGAACACGGGCTCGAGCGTGAGAATGACGGTGGAGCTGGCGACTGTCGTCAGCCGCAGACTTGCCATCCAAAGCAGAAAGTGGAGCGCAAGCATGACGCCTGACAGTGCGAGCAGACTCCATTGTTTAGCGCTGAAGTGAAACATATGCTCACGCTGCTTCCAAACGAACGGAAGCAGAAGGAGATTGGTTAAGTAAAGGCGGTACATAGCGATAACGGCAACGTCAGCCTCAGACCAGCGGACGAATATAGAAGAAAATGAAATGCCGATAATGCCGATAATGAAAAGCAGCTCGTGCGTGCCGATAAGTTTGGTATTTCGCTGCAGATGATGTGCGGATTCCAAGATGATCTACGCTCCAGATGAAAGTTAACTTCGCATGTAATACTACTATACGGTGAAAAGGAATAGCAAATGGTAATATTCGCAGCGAATTCTGTTACAATAGGAGCAGAATGTGTACAGAAAGAGGAGATCGAATGAAGTTCAGGCCATGCATTGACTTGCATAACGGCAAGGTCAAGCAAATTGTCGGGGAAACGCTCGACGCCAATCCGCAGCAGGTCGTGGAAAATTTCGTTTCGGAGCATGATTCCGCTTATTATGCGGAAATGTTTCAGCGGGATCAGCTAACTGGCGGACATGTTATTATGCTGGGCGGCGGCAATGAGGAAGCGGCGTTGTCCGCGCTTCGGGCTTATCCGGGAGGCTTGCAGATCGGCGGCGGCATTAAAGCCGACAATGCTGCATTTTATTTGGAGCAAGGCGCGTCGCATGTCATCGTCACGTCATCGATTTTCCGCGACGGAGAGCTGGACTGGGACAGCCTTCGGCGGATTGTCGCGGAGGTCGGAAAGGACAGGCTGGTCATTGACCTGAGCTGCAAGCAGCGTGACGGGCAATGGCATGTCGTAACCAACCAATGGCGCACCTTCAGCAGTCTTGTCGTCAATGAAGCGAATTTGCGGGAGCTGGAGTCCTATTGCAGCGAGTTTCTGATTCACGCTGTCGATGTGGAAGGGAAGCGGACAGGTATATTGGAGAGCTTGGTGAAGCAGCTTGCCGATTGGGTCGCAATCCCGACGACTTACGCCGGCGGCGCCCGTTCTATGGAAGACTTGGAGCTGTTCCGCCGATTGTCGGACGGCAAGCTGGATATTACAGTCGGCAGCGCGCTCGATATTTTTGGCGGCAGCCTGTCTTATAACAAAGTAGTAGATTACTCGGCCTCGATTCAATGAATCGGGGTTTTTTTGCGCCCGGAATTTACGTAACGGTAGCGGAGTCTGCGCTGCCAGCCGTCTTTTGCTGTGTTTTTTGCGGGGCTTTCAACAGTTCGGCTTCAAAAATTTCGCGAAGCTCGACAATTTTACGCAAGTCGGTCAGCTCGATTTTATCTTTCAAATATTTTTCGTTCAGAAGCTCCCAAGTAGGGGCTGCCTTTTGCGATGCCATCGAACGGACTGCGTTCTTCACCAGACGCCTTTCCTTGGCGTTTGTGTATGTATCCTTGTAATACTGGGCGCGTTCGAAATCGAGCGAATTGAAGACGGCCCGGAACACTTCGGCTGTCATGCGCGCGTCATCCAATGCGCGATGCGCCGTGCCTTCCGCTGTAATTTCCAGATCGAGCAAGGCGGCTTCTACGCTCACGTCGTTGGTGACGTTTTTGTACCGGAGATAGCCTTTGAGCAAGTCGAAGTAAGGAGCAGACAGCCAATAGCTGTCATCGAGCTTGTGCATTCGGGTATCGTAGACGATCCGCTTCATATCTTCTCCGCCCCAAGTAATGAGCATGAACGCATCGCTTCGGTTCAGCCATGCGGTAAACTCTTTAATGACCTTAACAAAGCCGTGCGCGCGATCGATGTCCTCCTGCGGAATGCCGGTCTTTTTTTTAATAAAACTGTTGAGCTTGGCAAAGTAAACCGGCTTGATCAGCGCGGAAAATTCATCCGTATGCTTCAAATTCGAATCAAGCCTGACGGCTCCGATTTCGATAACTTCCATCGGCAGCTCGCTGGCGAATTTTCTGCCGTTAAATTCAATATCCAATATGATATAGTCCATCGTTGTACCCCCGGAAATATGACTCTCCGTTATTTTACCACACTGGCGGGGCAATCGTTTACAACATGGATAGGAAGGCTTGAAAAACGGCATTGTAATACAGTCGATCCTCATTTTCCCGTTGATTTGAAGCGTGAAAACGGGTAAAAATAAAATCAATAGTTTACATCCTGTGTAATATCTTTATACTAAGAAGAGGTTGCAACCAGGATAGTCTCACACCAATAAGCTAAGGAGTGACTTTGAACTCCGTTCAAAGTCCTGATGTTAGGAGGAACATCGCGTGAGTAAAACAATTAAAATTGGCATAGTAGGATACGGCAATTTGGGCAGAGGCGTAGAGAAAGCGATCGCTCAAAATCCGGATATGGAGCTTGAAGCTATCTTTACACGCAGACAGCCGGAAGGTCTTCAAAGCGCAAGCGGCGCTCGTTTTGAGCACATTTCCGCTGCAGAGCAATATAAAGGCATAATCGACGTTATGATCCTTTGCGGAGGATCGGCTACGGATCTTCCGGAACAAACGCCGGCACTGGCAAGCATGTTCAATACAGTTGACAGCTTCGATACGCATGCGAAAATTCCGGAGTTTTACGAGTCGGTTAACAAAGTTGCCAAACAGGCGGGCACGCTCAGCGTCATTTCGACGGGCTGGGACCCAGGCTTGTTCTCGCTTAACCGCTTGCTTGCGGAAGCGATCCTCCCGGAAGGCAAAGACTATACGTTCTGGGGCAAAGGGGTCAGCCAAGGCCACTCCGACGCTATTCGCCGCGTTCCCGGCGTAAAAGCTGGCGTTCAATATACGGTGCCGGTACAATCCGTCATCGACAGCATCCGTTCGGGCGAAACGCCTGAGCTTGCTACACGCGAGAAGCATTTGAGAGATTGCTATGTCGTTGCCGAAGAAGGCGCGGACTTGGAGCAAATTCGCGAAGCTATCGTCACGATGGAAAACTATTTCGCAGACTATGACACGACTGTCAATTTCATTACAGAAGAGCAGTTGAAAGCCGAGCATCAAGGCATGCCGCACGGCGGATTTGTAATTCGCAGCGGCATTACCGGCGAGAGCACGAAGCAAATTATCGAGTTCGGCCTGAAGCTGGAAAGCAATCCAGAGTTTACGGCAAGCGTTCTTGTTGCATGCGCGCGCGCAGGCTACCGGATTAGAGAAGAAGGCGGCACCGGCGCAAAGACGATTTTCGACCTGCCGATCGGCTACTTGTCGCCGAAATCTGCAGAGCAATTGCGCCGCGAATTGCTGTAATTTATTTTCATTTATCGTATCAAACAGACCGTTTCAAAGTTGTCCTTGGGCAGCTTATGGGACGGTCTTTTTGCCATTCGCCAGAGGGGGAGGGGCTGATTTGGCGTTCATTTAAAGCAGTTTCATCCATTTCTTAAAAAGTTTAAATTTATAAAGAAATAGATAAGAACATAACCGTTCATTGTAGTCTAAAACCGAACATTTAGAGAGATAGAATGTTTTAATCATAGTAAAAAAATAAATTAATTGGCGCAAATCGCTTTTGTTGTTTTACGATTTAATGCAGATCAGTGCAAAGAAAAATCAAATAGTGCAAACTGTGTTTTTGTAAAAAAATGAGTGACTTTGAGCTCCCCTCAAAGGTCCTGATGTCAAGGAGTGGAGAAAATAATGTCGATTACAATTGCAGAGAAGCATTCGACGGCAGCAAAACAATATGTGCAAGCGGTGTATGAAACGGTATCCAAACGCAACCATCATGAGCCGGAATTTTTGCAAGCGGTGAAGGAAATTTTGGATTCCCTTATTCCTGTTTTTGAGCAGCAGCCGCAATTGATGGAAGCTGGCATTCTGGAGAGAATTACCGAGCCGGAACGCGTCGTTTCCTTCCGTGTCCCTTGGGTGGACGATAATGGCAAAGTGCAAGTGAACCGAGGCTACCGCGTGCAGTTTAACAGCGCTCTCGGTCCGTACAAAGGCGGATTGCGTTTCCATCCGTCCGTTGATGCGAGCATTATCAAGTTTCTCGGCTTTGAGCAAATTTTCAAGAACAGCTTGACCGGTCAACCGATCGGCGGCGGCAAAGGCGGCTCCGACTTCGATCCGAAGGGGAAATCGGACAACGAAATTATGCGTTTTACGCAAAGCTTTATGACTGAGCTGTATAAATACATCGGCCCGGATACGGACGTGCCGGCAGGGGATATTGGCGTTGGCGCTCGCGAGATTGGCTATATGTTCGGACAATACAAACGGATTCGCGGCGGTTATGAAGCCGGCGTGCTAACGGGCAAAGGCATCGTCTACGGCGGAAGCTTGACTCGTAAAGAAGCGACTGGATACGGCTGCGTTTATTTCGTGCAAGAAATGCTGGCCTCCAAAGGGCTTAGCTTTAACGGCAGCAAGGTTGTGGTTTCCGGCTCCGGCAACGTATCGATCTATGCGATCGAGAAGGCGCAGCAGCTGGGCGCGCATGTCGTGGCTTGCAGCGACTCGAACGGCTACATTGTGGACGAAGAGGGCATTAAGCTGGATACGGTTAAACGTCTCAAGGAAGTTGAGCGCAAAAGAATCAGCGAGTATGTAAAAGAGCATCCGAACGCGAAATATGTGGAAGGCTGCGGCGGCATTTGGTCGGTGCCATGCGACATCGCGCTGCCTTGCGCGACGCAGAATGAAATCGATGAGAAAGACGCGGCGTTGCTCGTTGAAAGCGGAGTGAAAGCGATTGGCGAAGGGGCGAATATGCCTTCGACGCTGGAAGCAATCGAAGTATTCCTGAACAATGGCGTGCTGTTCGGACCGGCGAAAGCAGCCAATGCAGGCGGCGTTGCCGTATCCTCGCTGGAAATGTCGCAAAACAGCATGCGTCTGTCGTGGACGTTCGAAGAGGTAGATGCGAAGCTTCACGGCATTATGAAAAACATCTATAACAACAGCGTGAAAGCGGCGGAGGAATTCGGCTATGCGGGCAATCTGGTCGTAGGCGCCAACATCGCGGGCTTCAAACGTGTCGCTGATGCGATGATCGCTCAAGGCGTTGTATAAAATAAGCACTAGAAAATATAAGTAAAAATAAAAGCATACTATTCTCATTGGAAATGTTGTATAATCATGCTAAGGTGCTTGATTCTCTTACTTCAGCCAAGGAGTGATACGTATGGTTCAGAACGAAACGGCAGTGCCATCTGTGCCGATGCCGCTCGTCCGCTTTAATACTTGGGTTACATTGGCTTTTGTCGTGCTGAGCTGGGTTACTCAGCAGGCTTGGATTTTGACGGTCCCTGTTCTGTATAACGGACTCGGTGCGGCGGTCGGCTGGAATCCGCTGATCGTGTTGGCGAAACGTTTCTTTCATAAACCGCCTTCCTCCTACGTGTCGGAGGAAAAAGCGCAGCTGCGGTTCAATCTGACGCTTAACGCGTCGATGCTGGCCGCAGCCTTAATTAGCGGAATTGCCGGCTGGAGCGCAGCGTACTACATTTTTACGATCATGCCTGTTCTGGCGATGAGCGTGATGCTAGCCGGATTTTGTATCGGCTGCTTCATCCGTTACCGCTGGATCCAATATCGGCATGCGCGGAGCAAAGCGAAATCTGCTTAATTAGGAAAAGCGATCCCGAGTCATTTCGAATGACTTGGGATCGCTTTTGTTGTGAAGAAGAAACCGAATAACGCTGCCGCACAGCGTTATTCGGTTTCTTAGTCGGGAAATGGAAGGAATAACGCTGTGGAACAGCGTTAAAATTGCCAGGACGGCCATAAATAGATGATTTTCTGAAAATAACGCTGTCGCGCAGCGTTATTCGGTCGCAAGAATGGCTAAATAAAGAAATAGCGCTGTCACGCAGCGTTATTTCTTCATCGCTATCTGTTTACGGCGGGTTAGCGTGGACGTAAACAATATTGGCGTAAAAAATGCGGATTTCATACGTAAATCCCGAGTCCTCGAACGAGACAAGAATATAGTCGTTGCCGACGCGCACGAGCTGCCCGATGACTGCCAGTTGGCCGAATGCGTTCGTGACAACCGTTACTTCGGAGCCGATTAGCGGAATTAAATCGCCTGAGAGTGTAGTGGCCATACCGTCAACCTCCTTACTGGCCTATCTCCTCAATATTTGTAATAAAGGCGAGCGGAATGGTCATCGTCGTGCCTGCGCTAGTCTTGAAGGCAGCTAACGTCGTCTGGACGTTTGACACGGTGCCGGCAAAGCCGGTTGGCTGTCCCGGAGTCATTATATCCAGCAAGGTTTCGGAATCCATATAACCTTTAAGCAGTGCGATCAGTTCGGCAAAATCGCCCGATGGCCCCGGAGGTCCGGCCGGTCCTTGCACGCCTTGAATGCCTTGCGGTCCTTGCGCGCCCGCCGGTCCGGCAACGCCCTGCGGTCCGGCCGGTCCAGCCGGTCCTTGCGCGCCCGCCGCTCCCGCGGAACCCGGCTCGCCTGGCGCGCCCGCCGGACCAGCAGCGCCTTGCGCCCCGGCAACGCCCGGCACGCCAGGTGCGCCAGGCGCGCCGTCAATACCGGCAGGTCCGGGCAAGCCCGGCGTTCCTGCGGCGCCCTCGGGGCCTGGCGCGCCTCGCATGCCGTCGATTCCAGCGGGGCCTCGGAAGCCCGGCTGTCCCGGTTTGATTTTTATTATCTTCCTTATAATGAAGCATTTTTTTGGCCGTTTGCAGTTTTTGCGCCGTTGACGTTTCTTTTTGATGAGCGGAGGACTGCATTTTTTTCGCTTCACGCGTCTCCGCTTTACTTGATTTCCCCGATAAATATGATCTAAGAGCTGATTTAAAACGCTTGGATCTTTTAGCCATATGAAATGGTTCCCGCTGCGACTCCCTCGGTCAGGAGCAATCATCCGCCGATTACCTCCTCCGCAGTATCTGTTTCTATTAATTTATCCGAGTCGGGTCAATCGCGGACTAGATGAATCCCCATTTTTGCGCATATTTTCGTAAAAATTTATAAACAGAGGCGCATTGCTGAAAACGCTGTAAACGAATATAATAAAACGGTAAAGATCATACCTTTTCGAACAAATGCACACCGTGAAATCGAACTATAAGGGGGATTTACGTAGTGAAAAAGATTAGAGTACTTCAGCAGCTGGCGGAAGCCGGCGTTGTTGCCGTGCTCCGGGCCGATTCGCCGGAGGAAGTGACAGAGATGGCGCGCCGCGCCATTAAGGGCGGCATTAAAGCGATAGAGATTACGATGACTGTTCCTTTTGCGCTTCGCGCGATCGAGCAGCTGTCGAAGGAATATTCCAGCTCGGTATCGCCGGATGCCGACAATTTCGCTATTATCGGCGTTGGCACCGTGCTTGATCCGGAAACGGCGCGGGCAGCGATTCTGGCAGGCTCGGAGTTCGTAGTGGCTCCCGCGTTCAATGCCGATACGATTAAGCTTTGCAACCGCTATGCGATTCCTGTAATGCCGGGAACGATGACGATCCACGAAATTCAAAGCTCGCTTGAGCTTGGCGCCGACATCGTGAAGCTGTTCCCTGGCAATCTGTATTCGCCAAGCATTATTTCCGCGATCAAAGGGCCTTTGCCGCAAGCAAACATTATGCCTACAGGCGGTGTCTCGCTTGATAACCTGAAGGACTGGATTAAAGCAGGTGCGATTGCAGTAGGCATAGGCTCCGATTTGACCAAGGATGCGGTTAAAACGGGCGATTTCTCATTGATCGAGAAAAAAGCGAGCGCTTATATGGAAGCTTACCGCAGCGCGAAAGGGCTGTAACAGGAACCGCGCCGACATCCGCATCCGAGACCCGTTTATTCTCGTCAAAGAAGACAATCAGAGGAAGCGTGCAGAGGTACGCAGGTGCTTGCGGCGGACAGTCCGCTCGGGCCTTTCGAGCCGGGTCACGGACAAGCCGGTTACGCCGGAACATTGGGAATGCCTCGACGGGACGCTTCATATCGACGATGAGGGCCGCCCGTGGACGCAGGACGCGGAGACGCTGTTCCCTCAGGACGGCGGGCACGGTATGCTGTTTCGAACGTTTGAAGGCAAGCTTATGCTGACGATGCATGCGCCGAATCAGCAGCCGCTGGAACGCGCCGTATTTATTGAAGTAGAGGAAAGAGACGGAACGCTTGTCAGCGATTCCGGCTAAAAATAATGCACAGCGCCTCTTGCGCCGCTGCCGCCGAAGTGCGGACCGGCGCAAGAGGCTTTGTTGTGCGCGCTTCTATTTCAATGCGAAATGAGCTTCGCCGACTATGGTTGGCTTGAACGGCCGCAGCATTTTGTATAAAGTAGTATTATGTGCTTAGAAATGTTTGGAGAAGACAAGGAGGCAATAAAGATGGAATTCCGTATTGAGAAAGATACGATGGGCGAAATTCAAGTGCCGGCAGACAAGCTGTGGGGCGCGCAAACGCAGCGCAGCTTGCAAAACTTTAAAATTAGCAGCGAGCGGATGCCGATTCAAGTCGTTTATGCGATGGCGATCGTAAAGAAAGCAGCGGCAAACGCAAACCTGAAGATCGGTATGCTTGATGAAGTGAAAGCGGGAGCAATCGGCGAAGCTGTCGACGAGATTTTGGCCGGCAAATGGGATGACGAATTCCCTCTCGTTGTATGGCAAACAGGCAGCGGTACGCAAACGAACATGAACGTGAACGAGGTCGTTGCCCGCCGTGCAAATCAATTGCTTGAAGCGCGCGGAAGCGAAGTGCGCATTCACCCGAACGATGACGTTAACCGTTCCCAAAGCTCGAACGATACGTTCCCGGCTGCTTTACATATCGCAGGCGTGATCGAGGTTGAAGACAAGCTGCTGCCGGCGATCGACGTCCTGAGCGGCACGTTACGGGCGAAGCAAGAGAAATTCGAGAACATTGTCAAGATCGGCCGTACCCATTTGCAGGACGCGACTCCGATTACGCTCGGCCAAGAAATTAGCGGCTGGCATACGATGCTGACCAAAACGCGCAGCATGATCGAGCAAAGCGTTGACACGATGCGCGAGCTGGCGCTTGGCGGCACAGCGGTAGGCACAGGGCTGAACGCTCACCCGGACTTCGCGGTTCAAGTAGCGGCTGAAGTGACCGAGCTGACGGGCAAGAAGTTCATTACGGCGCCAAACAAGTTCCACTCCCTGACAAGCCATGACCAAATTACGTTCGCGCACGGCGCAATCAAAGCGCTGGCGGCCGATTTAATGAAAATCGCCAACGACGTAAGATGGCTGGCAAGCGGTCCTCGCTGCGGCATCGGCGAAATTTCGATTCCGGAAAACGAGCCGGGCAGCTCCATTATGCCGGGCAAAGTAAACCCTACGCAAAGCGAAGCGATTACGATGGCGGCATGCCAAGTATTCGGCAACGATGCGACGATCGGTTTTGCCGCAAGCCAAGGCAACTTCGAATTGAACGTATTCAAACCGGTTATCATTTATAACTTCCTGCAATCGGTCGCGCTGATGGCCGACGGCATGATTTCGTTCAACGACAACTGCGCAGTCGGCATCGAGCCGAATGAAGCCGTGATCAAGCGCAACCTGGAGCAATCGCTCATGCTCGTAACGGCGCTGAACCCGCATATCGGTTACGAGAATGCGGCGGCAATCGCTAAAAACGCGCACAAAAAAGGTTTGACGCTTAAAGAGTCCGCGATCGCAAGCGGTTTGCTGACTTCCGAGCAATTCGACGAGTTCGTAAAGCCTGAATTAATGATCGGTACGTTGAAATAAATTGCAGAGCTGCAATCCCCGTTCTCTATACCAGCTTTTCTCAAGCGCTGGATAGGAACGGGGATTTTTTTTGTATTGCATGAGCAGGGCGGTGCCATGGCTTCAAGAGTGATCGAAGCGGCTGAGTATGTTATGATGTTACATAGCAATTGCCTTATGAATCCGATGTAAAGTAGGTTTGATCATGCATTTATTATCCGTTGAACATATAACTAAAAGCTACGGCGAGAAGCTGCTGTTCGAAGATGTCACCTTCGGTGTTGAAGAAGGCGACAAAATCGGCATTATCGGCGTAAACGGCACTGGCAAGTCGACATTTCTGAAAGTGATTGCCGGGCTTGATGCCGCAGATGCCGGCCAAATTTCAATCGGCAACCGCGTAAGAGTGCGAATGCTGGCGCAGGATCCTGTTTTCGAGCCGGGAGAGACGGCGCTTGAGCATGTTCTGGGCGGCGATTCGCCGCAGCTTCGAGCGGTAAGAGAATACACTGCCGCTATGGAAGCGATTGAATTGAAGCCAAGCGATGAGAAGCTGCAGCAGCAGCTCATTGCCGCGAACCAGCGAATGGATGAGCTGGACGCTTGGACGATGGACAGCGATGCGAAGGTCGCGCTCGCCAAGCTTGGCATTTTGAACTACAACGATAAAGTCGAAACGATGTCGGGCGGCCAGCGCAAAAGAGTGGCGATGGCAGCGGCGCTGCTTCAGCCTTCTGATATTTTGATCCTTGACGAGCCTACGAACCATATCGACAACGACTCGGTCGCTTGGCTCGAAGGGATGCTGCAGAAGCGCAAGGGCGCGTTGCTGATGATTACCCATGATCGTTATTTCCTCGATCGCGTAAGCAATCGGGTTATTGAGCTGGATAAGGGCAAGGCTTATTTCTATGAAGCCAACTACAGCCGGTTTCTGGAGCTCAAGCTGGAGCGGGAGGAACGGGAAGCGGCGACGGAGAGCAAGCGCCAGAACCTGCTGCGCAACGAGCTGGCTTGGATTCGGCGCGGCGCCAAGGCGCGGACGACGAAGCAGAAGGCGCGGATCGACCGGTTCGAGGCGTTGAAGACGCAAGCGCCGAAGCAGGCAGGCGGCAAGATGGATGTATCTGTCGCTTCTTCGAGGCTGGGCAAAAAGATACTGGAGATCGAACATGTGACGAAAAGCTTCGGCGAGCGAACCGTTATTCGCGACTTGAGCTATATTGCCGTTCCTGAGGATCGCGTCGGTATTGTCGGCCGCAACGGCAGCGGCAAGTCGACGCTGCTGAAGCTGATCGAAGGACGACTTCAGCCGGATGCGGGTACAGTAGAGCTGGGGCCGACCGTTAAGCTCGGTTGGTTCTCGCAGGAGCACGAAGAGATGGATGAGTCGCTGCGCGTTATCGAGTATATCCGCGAAGGAGCGGATCAGGTTCGCACGGCGGAAGGCATTATGATCTCAGCGGGACAAATGCTGGAACGCTTTTTGTTTGCGCCTGCGATGCAATGGTCGCCAATCGCAAAGCTTTCCGGCGGCGAGAAAAGAAGGCTGCAGCTGCTGCGCGTCTTGATGGATGCGCCGAATGTGCTGCTTCTGGACGAGCCGACCAATGATTTGGACATTGCGACGTTGTCCGTACTTGAGGATTATCTCGACGATTTCCCGGGCGTCGTATTTGTCGTATCCCATGACCGTTATTTCCTTGATCGCACGGTAGATAAAATTATCGCATTTGAAGGCAATGGCGTAATCTCGCACCATACAGGCAACTATACCGAATATCAGGAGCATCTGAGCAAAAACGGTCCGGCAAGCGAAAGCGCTGGAGCGGCGCAACATTCGGCGAAGACGGCGTCAAGCGCAGAGGCTCCTGCGCCATCGGCTCCGAGATCTTCGGAACGGCTGCGCATGTCCTATAAAGATCAGAAAGACTACGAGCAAATTGACGGCTGGATCGCCGATACGGAGGCGAAGCTGAGCGCGGTGGCCGAGCGGATGAACGAATCGGGCAGCGATTCCGTTCTGCTTCAGCAGCTGATAGCGGAACAGCAGCAGCTGGAAGCGAAGCTCGACGAGCTTCTGGAACGGTGGACGGAATTAAATGAGCTGGCCGAGAAAATTGCCGAACAGAAGAAAAGCTAGTTGACTAATTTAAGGTTAGCAGAGCCGAAACGGCTAGGAAGGCGGCAGTGATATGGCAGAAGAACAACAGATACGCAACATTTATTGTATCGGACGGAACTACCGGATGCATGCGATCGAGCTTGGCAACGAGATTCCGAAATCGCCTCTCGTTTTTACAAAGCCTTCGCATGCGGTTGCGGCAATGGATGGCGAGCTGCTGCCGATTCCAGGCGACAGAGGCGCCGTTCATTTTGAACTGGAGATCGTGCTGAGGGTCGGAAAGCCGTTGTCGCCTGGCATGAATGCGGATGAATGTATTGATGCGATGACGCTTGGTCTGGATTTAACGCTAAGGGATGTGCAAAGCAGATTAAAGGAAAAGGGCCAGCCGTGGCTGGAGGCGAAGGGCTTCAAAGCTTCTGCGCCGTTAGGGCGTTGGCTTCCGTATCCGGGCGAGGAAGGGCTCAAGGATTTGAGCTTTACGCTCATTCGCAACGGCGAGCAGGCGCAGCTGGGCAATTCAAGCGATATGCTATTCCCCGTTTCAAAGCTGATCGAACATATCGACCGGTTGTACGGTCTTGGACAAGGCGATTTGATTTACACCGGCACGCCGGAAGGGGTTGCCGCTCTAAACGACGGCGACGTTCTTGAAGCGTTCTGGGGTAAACAGCTGGTTGGCAGCAATCGTATAAAACTGGTTTAAGGACTCGACGGCAGCTATCTAGCGGAAAAGCCGCTGCACCATCGTCGCAAGAGCGGCATGTGCAGCGGCTTTTTTATCTATGAAACAAACATTAAGCGTTAAAAGCTCTCAGCATCCACACATGCTTCTCAAGCGTGGTGTGGATCGCGAGCAGCATGTCTGCTGTCGTCTCGTCGCCTGCTTCCTGAGCGACATGCATGCCCTCCTTCAATTCGCCGATCAATGTGGTGAAATCGGCGACTAGTGAATCGACCATCTCCTTTGCGGACTCGGAGCCGCTAGCCTCCTTAATGCTGGAGGTGCTCAAGTATTGGGCCATTGTGGCGCTCGGCCGACCTTGAAGAGCCAGCAGGCGCTCGGCAATTTCATCGACGTGAAGCGCAGCTTCCTCGTAAAACTCCTGAAATTTAACGTGCAAAGTGAAAAATTGCGTTCCTTTTACGTACCAATGGTAGTTGTGCAGCTTGATGTAAAGTACGCTCCAATTGGCGATTTGTTTGTTTAAAACAGTATGGGTTGCAGTTGTCATATTTCTCTCATCCTTTCCTTCCTATAGTGTGTACCGACAGGCCGAAATGATGCAAAAGGGCGTTCGAACTAAAACGTCCGCGATGACCGCTAACGACTCTCCATATATTGATGCAGATTGCCTTATGATGATAGACGGAACAGCTTATGACCCTGCGGCTTCATAATAAAAAAGTGCCGGAAGGACAGTTGCGCAACTGTTCTTCCGGCACTTTGCATATATAACAATCTATACGGCAGCTTCTCCAGCGGTTGCCGCTTGAGCTTTTTCCGCATCAGCCAGCATGCCGACAGCGAGAATATACATCGCATGCGACCAAGTAAGCGGCACAACCCATGCCGTTTCGCCTGTCACCTTATCGACTTGCTCCGGCAAGAGGCCGGTTGTTGTGCGATGCTCAAGCACCCAGTCGATAATTTGTGTGGCGCCTTCGATTTGACCGGTTTGCAGCTTGTAGTGAGCGAGCCACAGCGAAGTCAGAATCCAAGGGTTGCCGCCAATGTATCGGTCATCCTCGTAGCGCTTAATGCCGCCGACGCCTGGAACGGTAAGCTCGCGCTCAATCGTTGCAGCTGTCTTTCGCATGTATTCATGCTCCGGCGCAACGACGCCAAACGGTACGGAAATGCCAAGCAAGCTAATATCGACAATCGGATCGTGGCGCAGCTTATGCTTGCTATAACCTTTCACAAACTCCGAAACTTCGCCTTGCTTGCCGTCAGCCGTCTCGCGTTCATAGCGCTGCTGATCTACGGTAATATTCAGGCCGCGGTAGAAGCTTTCGCGCTCTTCATTCCAATGCTCGGAAACGATGCGCTCCGCAATGCGTTCAGCTGCTGCAAGCCATTCATCGGCAAGCTCGTTTGCTCCCGAAACGGTAGCGAAGCTTGCGGCAGCCGTCAAGCCGCCGTATACGGCAGCGGAAGAATACGTATGTGACGCTTCGCGTTCTTCCCACAGATCGATGCTTGGCTTCGGCAGTCCTGTTGCCGGGTCGAGATAGGAGATCAGGAAACGGGCGCCGCGCTCGACTGCAGGCCATACTTTTGCAGCGAAGCTGCTGTCCTTATTTTCCAGGTAATGCTGCCACATCCCCCAAATAATCGAGGAGCCTTCATCGATTTGCAGTCCCCAAGACGGCGCAAGGCTGCCGTCATGATAGTGGCGCTGCTGCCAGGAACCGTCCGGCGCTTGCGCAGTTAATGCCCAATCGTAGAAGCGGTCGGAAAGCTGGTTCAGGCCGGCTTTGTCAAGCGCTGTTGTAATGAATGCCGCATCGCGTCCCCAGCAGTAGGAGTAGCCGCCGCAGCGAATGAATTGCTCGTCGAACTCAGGAGCGGCAATAATGCTGCCGGTTTGCTCGTCAGACATAAGCTTGAATACGAGCAGCGAACGGTCATAAAGCTCAGCGACATCCGAGCGGTTAATCGGGCAAGGCGCTGCCGCGAGCAAATAATTGCGCCAGTACGCATCGGTATCGGCTTGCCAAGCCAAACTAGGCTTGCTTTTCGCAATGCGCATGGCTTGCAAGCTTTCTTCCTCATTTTCACCGGCAGCGATATAGACAGGGATCGATACGCTTTGACCGGCAGCCAATTCATCAATACGCCATACGAGCGCGCCGTCCGGCTGCATGTCGATGACATTGCCGTTCAAGTCGGCATTTTGCGCCGCATCCCATGCACGGCCTGCCTGGAATTTTGTGCATACGTTTGCACTTGAAAGCGCAAAAAAATAGCGGCGGCGGAAATGAATAAGCGCGTCGTCTGCGACATTAAAGGTTGTTGTGTTGTAAAGCTCATTTTCACTTAGTTTAAACGAAGAATGGAGAACAAATTCAAACGAAACGGGTTGATCCGACGTATTTTCGAATTTGTAATCGCGAACGATAAAAGACTGCTCAGGAACAGCGTAATGATAGCTGTCAACGCGCAGCGATTGAGCCTCATTCGAAGCTTGAACGCGGAAAATGTTTGTTTTCTCTACATAAGCCGCTTCATGGCTCCAGCCTTCCTCGGCGCTGTCGAACCAGGATACTTTAGCGGAAGCGTCGGCAACGCGAACGCCGGTCCGGATTGCGTCTACATGCTGAGGGAAATCGATGTGGGGCCACCAAAGGCGATACATTCTGCCGTTGCTGCCGAGAGAGGCGAGAAACTTGGAATTACCGATGATGGCATCCACAAGATAGGGTTTATTTGGATTAGACATAAAACTCAGCTCCTTTTGGATGCAAGATTAATGGATGATTCACGCACGATTAAACGATGCGGGATAATGAGATGGGTTTGATGAACCGGTTCCTCATTAATGCGGCGCACCAGCAATTGCGATGCGGCGTAGCCAAGCTGGTACGTGCCGATATCGACAGAACTGATAGGCGGCGTAGCAAGCTCGGACAACGCAATATTATTGAAGCTTACGATGCAAAGATCGTCGGGAACCGAGTAGCCGATTTCTGAAAGGCCGCGCATAACGCCGAACGCGACGACATCGTCAATCGCGACAAGCGCAGTCGGGCGCTCCGGATGTCCCATAGTCAGAGACATAGCCCGATAGCCGCTTTGCTGCAAAAATTCGCCGTCGACAATCCATTCGGAACGGCACTGCAGCCCGGCTTCCGCCATCGCGTTGCGATAACCGCTCATCCGGTCGCGAGATACGTTTAAGTTTTGCGGCCCGCTAACAAAGCCGATTCGAGTATGTCCTTGTGCAATGAGATGCTGGGTTGCGTCGAAAGCCGCCTGAACGTTATCATTGTCTACCGATAAAATATTATCATGCGGTTCATCCGTTCGGCCGATCAGCACGCTTGGAAACTTTTGCTCATTCAAATAGCTGATCAACGGATCGTTGATGCGCGATGAAAGCAGCATTACGCCGTCAACCCGCCGTCCAAACACGAGTCGTGAAATCGTTTCGATCTCGTCATGCTCGCTTGTAGCTGCAGTGAGCAGCATATCGTAACCGGCGCGGCTGGAATGAGTCAGAATGCCTCGTAACAGCTCTCCGAAGAAGAAATCCTGGAAAAGTTCCTCGGCTGGCCGCGGCAGCATAATGGCAAGCGTATTCGTTGTTTTAGAAACAAGGCTTTTGGCCATAATATTCGGATGGTAGCCCATTTCTTCCATAATGCGCTTTACTTTTATAGAGGTTTCTTTGCTAATCCGCGGATGATTCGATACCACTCTGGACACCGTTGAAGGGGATACGCCCGCAGCTTTCGCAATGTCTTTTATCGTTACCATGAAGATAGCCCCCATCTCAAATGCAATCGTTTGAACACTATTGTTTAATCGTAATGCATGCGCTATATAAAGTAAATATATATCTTCCGAAAGCGTTTCACAAATGATGAAAAACTGGGATAAACGAAGAATAACGTAGCAAACTGAAGATATCTACGAAATAGTCGGAAATTACGACCTGTGCAAACGTTTTTACAAATGCAGAACGCTGTTGTATGATGAACTCACGAAAAGAACGCTTTCACTGCGATTTCCTTCGACGAGAACGGGAAAAATACGTAAATAACTCGTTTCTCTGGCACAAACTCATGATTTTTGTTCAAACGTTTGCATATAAATCGTTTCATGAAAACAAAGCAAACTAAACAAACGAGAACCATGATAATGAGCCAATGTTCGCAGGAAAAGAAAATGCAAGCGCTCTTGTTCACAACAAAGTATTCATTACGAAGATGGAAGGGGATCTTGTACACATGAAAAAATGGATGGTTATTTCAACAATTGTGTCATTATTCATCGTTTCTGCTTGCGGAGGGAACACGAACAACGGCGGCAACAACGGCGGCAACAACGGCGGCGCTGCAACGAATGCGCCAGCGGCTACGGACGCAGCTTCGGAAGCTCCGGCGGCTTCGGAAGACATTACTCCTGAAGAAGGCGCAACGCTTGTCGTATGGGATTCCAAAAACGAACGCGGCTTTATCGACGGAATTGCAAAGGAATTTACAGAGAAATATGGCATTCCGGTAAAAGTTGAAGACGTTGAATCCCCTGACCAAGTTGGCAAATTGCTGACTGACGGTCCTGCAGGCATCGGCGCTGACGTTGTAACATTCCCGCATGACAGCCTTGGTAAAGCGGTTGCTGCCGGTATCTTGCTTCCGAATGACTTCTATGCGGATACGACAAAAGCAGACAACGCTGAAGCGGCAGTTAATGCTGTAACTTCCGGAGACGTACTGTACGGATACCCTCGTTCGGTTGAAACATACGGTTTGTTCTACAACAAAGACCTTGTGAAAACACCTCCAACATCGTTTGAGGAGATCATTGAATTCTCCAAAACGTTCAACGATGCTGGCAGCAACAAATACGCTCTAATGTGGGAATTGGGCAACTTCTACTTCAACTATCCGTTCATCGCGACAACTGGCGGTTACGTGTTCGGCGATAACGGTACGAACCCTGCTGATATCGGCCTGAACAATGACGGCGCGGTAGAAGGCGTGAAGGTTTACCAATCCTTGAAAAACATTTTGCCAATTGAATCCGGCGACGCTACGGCTGACATTATCCAAGGAAAATTCGCTGATAAATCGCTGGCAATGACAATTACAGGACCATGGAAAGTCGGCGACTTCAAAAACCTGGGCATCAACTTCGGCGTAGTTCCAGTTCCAACAATCGGCGGCAAAGCGGCTGTATCGTTCTCCGGCGTTAAAGCCTGGTACGTAAATTCGTTCTCGAAATATCCGAATGCTGCACGCTTGTTCGCTCACTATGTTTCGTCGAAAGAGAGCCAATTGAAATCATTCCAGTACAATGGCGCGATTCCTGCAAACAAAGAAGCGATGGAAGATCCAATCTTCAAAGCTGACGAAATTTCCAGCGGCTTCGCAGCACAATTCGTTAACTCGCAAGCAATGCCTTCCATCCCTGAAATGGGCGGCGTATGGGATCCAATCGGCGCTGCATTCTCGGATGTGTGGAACGCAGGCAAAGATCCTAAAGCAGCTCTTGACAATGCCGTACAACAAATCAAAGACGCTAGCCAAGGCGCTGCACAGTAATAGCTTCAACTGCCATGGCAACACTTTAACTAACAATCATGCTAAACAAATGGCTCGCCCGCCGAAGCTGCTTCGGCGGGTGACCGCCATGGAAGGGGGCCGCTTAGGTTATGAACCGTCATCGCTATACCGCCGGAGTATTGTCGGGCGTAATTATGGGGCTGGGACAGCTGTATAATCGGCAATATGTAAAAGGAATTATTCTGATAATCATAAAAGCGGCAGCCATTATTTTTCTGGCGCCGACGCTGCCTCGCGCTTTTTGGGGCATTTGGACCTTAGGTGAGAAGCTGCACGGCTTTAAAGTCGTCA
Organism: Paenibacillus sp. NEAU-GSW1; assembly: GCF_009737085.1. Lineage (GTDB taxonomy): Bacteria > Bacillota > Bacilli > Paenibacillales > Paenibacillaceae > Pristimantibacillus. Next base: position 15,143 of record NZ_WOVL01000002.1, on the reverse strand, counting down.
ACAAAATATCTGTACGCGTTGAGGGCGATAACTCGATTACATTGCTCATCAACGGTTTGCTTATTATGTTTGTCTTAGCTATCTTTATCGTAATTTGGATTATGAATATTCGCGATGCGTATCGTACGGGAAGCATACGGGACAATGGAGAAACGCCAGCGACGTTCGAAAAGACGGTTAGTTATTTGCTGGATCGCAAATTCCCGCATATGCTTATGATTGTACCGGCTATGGGTGTTCTGTTTCTTACGGTTATGCCGATTGTGTTCATGGTGCTTCTCTCGTTTACGAACTACTCCTCGCCTCATCATATTCCGCCGGGAAAATTGGTGGATTGGGTCGGTTTTCAAACGTTTATTGACTTGTTGACGAAAAAAACGTGGAGCGGCACGTTTTACGGCGTATTTCTATGGACGGTCGTATGGGCAGTTCTAGCGACACTGACCTGTTACTTCGGCGGTCTTCTCGTTGCTCTGCTTATTGAACAAAAGGGCGTTCGTTTCAAAAAGCTGTGGCGGACAATTTTCATTTTGCCTTATGCGATTCCGCAATTGATTTCGCTGCTCGTTATGCGCAATCTGTTCAACGGGCAATTCGGACCGATTAATACGTACTTGACTACTTTCGGTTTCGGCAAGGTGCCTTGGCTTACGGATCCGTTTATGGCGAAGGTGACTGCAATTCTGGTCAATATGTGGGTCGGTATTCCGGTTTCCATGGTACTGCTTCTTGGCGTTCTTACAGCGATTCCTAAAGATCTGTACGAAGCGGCTGATGTTGACGGGGCTTCCGCATTCCAAAAATTCAAAATCGTTACGCTGCCATTCGTTATGTTTGCGACAGCTCCGATTTTGATTACACAGTTTGCCGGCAACTTCAATAACTTCAACCTGATTTTCCTTCTGACGGGCGGCTTGCCTGCAAACGGCGATTATCTGTATGCCGGAAGCACAGATTTGCTTGTTACCTGGTTGTTTAAGCTGACGCTTACGAACAGCCAATACAATATGGCTTCTGCGATCGGCATCATTATTTTCATCGTTATTGCAACGTTCTCCATTTACAACTACCGTCGCACAAAATCGTTCAAAGAGGAGGACATGATCCAATGATTGGTCGCAAAGCAGGTTTGACGCTTAGTTATATCCTTCTGATCGTAATTGCGATCTGCTGTATTTATCCTTCGCTTTGGGTAGTGTTCTCGTCATTCCGTCCGGGTACGGCATTGTTCAGCGAAACGATGATTCCCGCAACTTGGACTTTGACGCACTACAAAGAGCTGTTTAATTCCGATACGTTTATGTTCGGCACTTGGTACTGGAATACGGTGAAAATCGCGTTCCTGTCGATGATTTTCTCCACCTTGCTGTCAACGCTTTGCATGTACGCATTGTCGCGTTTCCGGTTCAAAGGACGTCAAACGGTCCTGTCGACATTGCTGATTCTAGGCATGTTCCCAGGCTTTATGAGCTTGATTCCAGTGTATATCCTGCTTATGCAATTGAAATTGCTCAATACGCATTTAGCAATTGTAATGGTTTACGCTGCAGGCGCGGTCCTGTTCAACGGTTTCGTTATTAAAGGCTTCTTCGATACGATTCCGCGCAGCCTTGACGAGTCGGCTCGTATTGACGGCGCGAACCATTTGCAAATTTTTTATCGCATTATGCTTCCGCTTGCCCGTCCGATTCTCGTATACGTTGCGTTGACGACGTTTACCGGAGCATGGGTCGACTTCATTTTCGCAAGACTTGTGCTCACGTCGCGTGACAAATGGACGCTTGCGGTCGGCATGTACGATCTCGTTAACTCGTTCCAAAACTCGAACTTTACGATGTTCGCAGCCGGCGCCGTTCTCATTGCCGTGCCGATCACGCTGCTGTTCGTCTTCTTGCAAAAGTTTCTCGTGCACGGACTCACGTCCGGCGCATCGAAAGGATGATGGTATGAAGCTTTTATCCAACACTACTCATACCGGGAAAGGGCTGCGGCTTGCCGCAGCTCTTTTGCTAACTGCGGGATTAATCGTGGCTGCTGGCTGCTCATCTGCGTCGAATGGACATGGCGCGGGAGAAAACGAGGCGGCTTCTCCAGCAGTTGCAGCAAGCGCGGCTCCCGATTCCGGCGCTGGCGCAGGTACGCAAGCGGTTCAAGTGGATGAGCAGCCGGGCACTGTTTATTATGAAATTTTCGTGCGATCTTTCTATGATACGAACGGCGACGGCATTGGCGATCTGAATGGCGTGACGGCCAAACTGGATTATTTGAAAGAGCTGGGGATTGGCGGAATCTGGCTGATGCCGATCAATCCGGCGGCAAGCTATCATGGTTATGATGTAACCGACTATTATGACATCAATCCGGATTATGGGACGAAGGAAGATTTTAAACGGCTGATGGAAGAAGCGCATAAACGCGACATTAGAATCGTGATGGATTTAGTCGTTAACCATACGAGCAGCGAGCATCCATGGTTTAAGGAAGCGCTAGCCGATCCGAACAGTACATATCGCAGCTGGTACCGGTTCGCAGCTGCCAGCGAGAAAATGAAGGGGGACGGCGCAACGGGAAGCGCGCCGTGGCATAAGTCTGGCGACTCGCAGTATTTGGGCGTATTCTGGGGCGGTATGCCGGATTTGAATTTTGATGAGCCGGCCGTACGAGAAGAAATGGTGAAGATCGGGAACTATTGGCTGGATTTTGGTCTTGACGGTTTCAGGCTCGACGCCGCCAAGCATATTTATGGCGATTATGCTTCGACGATCAATACGCCTGAGATTTGGGCGGCCAATAAGAAATGGTGGCAAGAGTTCCGCAGCGGCTTGCTGCAAAAGAAGCCCGATGTTTTTCTGATCGGCGAAGTGTGGGATTCGACGTCGGTCATCGCGCCATATTTCGATCAGGCGCTGGATTCGGCGTTCAATTTCGACTTGATGGATAAACTGATCGGAGCGGCGGAAGGCGAGCGCAATCCGGATATCGCCTTCACGCTTCAGCGGATGTACACCGCTTACGAAAAGACGTCCGGAGGGAAGTTTACGGATGCTCCTTTCTTGAACAATCATGATAAAAACCGCGTCATGACCCGCCTCGGCGGCAATGTCGATCATGCACGCATGGCGGCCTCGCTGCTGCTGACGATGCCTGGAAATCCGTTCCTTTATTACGGTGAGGAGATCGGCATGAAAGGCGCCAAGCCGGATGAATTCATCCGCGAGCCGATGATATGGTACGCAGACGCGAAAGGCGGAGAAGGCCAGACGACATGGGAGCCTTTGAAGCATAACAGCGGCGCATCGGCGACGGTATCGGTAGAGGCGCAGCTTGGCGACGAGAAGTCGCTGTTCTCGCATTACCGTATGCTGCTGAAATGGCGCAGCGAAGAACCGGCGCTTCGCGACGGCGGCATCGCCGATTATCCGCTCGCGGACGCGCCAACTGCGGTCAGCCTCTATGTGCGGCTGACAAGCAAAGAGCGTGTGCTCGTCGCCCATAACTTATCGGGCGAATCGCAAACGTTCGAGCTCGCGCCGACGAATGACAGCTTCGGCGCGTTTGAAACGGTAAGCCGCGCAAGCGAAAGCGCGGCTAAGCTGGAGGGCGGCAAGCTGACATTGCCGCCGTACAGCACGGCGATCTTGAAGTAGCGCGGCATTGCGGCGCGACTAAGGTGCCGCAGCGCTTTATGCCCTGTGGCGCTTTTTTTTTGCGTTTGTAAGGCTCTAAGTGCATATTCATTCCTGCAATTGTACAACCTGCACATTTGCAATTTTCCGAATGAAAAGTTACCTGTCGAGGGCTAAAGCGGGTGGCGTGGGCATCAAACGGAGCAGTCGAATGATTCTGGAGAAGCGGAGCGTTCGCTTTTGTGAGTGGATTCCTACTTCTTACTAGTTTAAATCAGGGAATCCGCGAACAATGGCGATCGGAGGAACATTTGATTGCGCAGTGAGTGTCTTGCGACAGGCGGTTGGGAGTCATGTGTTCCATAACTATTATGAAAAAGATCGCGGCATTCATCGCTGCTCAAGCGATCGAAGTAGGGGAAACTGGGCTGAAAAGAAGAGGCTGTCCCAAAGTCATTTAATGACTTTGGGACAGCCTGCGTTTTGCAATAATCTATATCATACTAGGCTTTCAAACGCCAAATTTGATAGCCGTAAGCCGGCAGTTTGAACGTCAGCTCTCCAGCTTTGTCCGCTTTCAGCTCCAGCGACTCGTCGAGCAGCGACACCCATGCGCCGTCCGCTTTGACTGTGGCCGAAGCGTCTTTTCCGCGTGCGTTCAGCGCGATCAGGATGCGCTCTTCACCATCGCGGCGCTCATAGACGAGCGTACCGCTGTCTTTAGCGCCCGCATGCAGGAAGCGAATATCGGAGCTGCGCAGCGCTCCATGCTTATGCCTCAGTGCGATAACTTGCTGGTAGAACTGAAGCAGCGAAACGTTTTGCTCTTCCGGCTCCCATACCATGCACTTGCGGCAATCAGGATCGCCTTCGCCGTTAATTCCGACTTCGTCGCCGTAGTAGATGCACGGAACGCCAGGGTAGGTCAGCTGGAACAGAGCAGCCAGCTTCATTGCCTCGACGTTGTCTCCGCATACGGTAAGCAGACGCGGTGTGTCGTGGCTGTCGAGCAGGTTGAATGCCGTCTCGGTTACTTGCTGCGGATATGCCGCGAGCTGCGCGCTGATCGCATCGGCGAATTCAGTCGTTTCAAGCGTTTGATGGCCGAAGAAATCGAGTACGGCATTGGTGAACGGGTAGTTCATGACCGCATCGAATTGGTCGCCTTGCAGCCAAGCAATGGAATCATGCCAAATTTCACCCAAGATATAGGCTTCCGGATTGACGTCCTTCACGGTTTTGCGGAATTCACGCCAAAACTGGTGGTCAACCTCGTTGGCAACGTCCAGCCTCCAGCCGTCTATGCCGATTTCCTCAATCCAGTAGCGGGCTACTTTAAATAGATACTCTTTGACTTCAGGATGCTCGGTATTGAGCTTCGGCATCATCGGTTCAAATGCAAACGTCTCGTAGGTTGGAATACGGTCGATGACCTGCAGCGGCCACTCCCGCACATGGAACCAGTCTGCGTAGCTCGAATACTGCCCTTTCTCCAGCGCATCGACGAATGGAGGGAAGGTGCGGCCGGCATGGTTGAAAACAGCGTCCAGCAGGACGCGGATGCCGCGCGCATGGCAAAGCTCGACGAGCTCCTTCATTTTTTCGTTTGTACCGAAATGGCGGTCAATCTTGAGGTAATCCTCTGTATCGTACTTATGATTCGTCGTGGCTTCAAATACCGGAGTAAAGTATACGGCATTGATGCCGAGCTCAGCTATATGGTCGAGATGATCGATGACGCCTTGCAGGTCGCCGCCGAAAAAGTTTTTAGGCGTCGGTTCGCCGCCCCACTCTTCCGTATTCTCAGGATTGATCGAAGGGTCGCCGTTTGCGAACCGTTCAGGGAAAATTTGATAGAAAACAGCGTCTTTCACCCATGCAGGCGGCGTAAACACATCAATTGGATTGATGTACGGAAAATCAAAGAAGCTGTTCGAGTTGTCCGGCAGCTCTTTCGCAAAGCCGCGGTCTGTCAGTACAATCGTTTCTTTTCCGCTCGTCAAGCGGAAGGCGTAGCGAAGACGGCGGAACGGCGGCACATAGGCGATTTCCCAATAATCGAACAAAGCGTCCGATGACAAAAGCGCCATCGGGATCGTTTCCATCGTATGCTCCCAAGCATACTTATCGCCGACAACGGCTTCAACCAGCTCGACATCATTTTTTTTCGTGCGAATCCGGATATGCAGCGTGTTTCCGTCGTACGCGTAAGCCCAGTTTTGTTTCGGGCGATGGTAAATAGCTTCCAGTAACATGTGTGTTCCAGCTCCAATCGTTTGGTAGATTATGGGCAAAGACAAAAAAGGTACAACCACGTTTTAAACGAGGTTGTACCTTTTTCATAGCGGATGGTGAAGCATCCATATGTGCGGTAACATTGCCTTTGTATTGTAACTCTCAACAAAGCAAATTATACAACTTTTTGTGAGAATGCACTACCCTTTTTGCAACAAAATTTAAGAGGCAGTTTCTTAGCCATGGGTGAGGGCTTCCAGGTAACGCTCGCAATCAAGCGCCGCCATGCAGCCGCTTCCCGCAGCCGTGATGGCTTGGCGGTATTTATTGTCCTGTACGTCGCCGCAAGCGAATACGCCAGGAATGTTCGTCTCGGATGTGCCCGGTTTTACGATAATGTAGCCTTGCTCATCGGTATCAATCTGACCGCCAAGGAAGCCGGTATTCGGCGTATGACCGATGGCGATAAATACGCCGTCCGATTGCACGAGCTCTTCTTCGCCGGTTGCGTTGTTGCGTACTTTCAAGCCTTGAAGCCCTTGCTCGCCGGCAACGACTTCAAGCGGCGTGCGGTTCAAATTCCAATTGATTTTCTCATTGTCGCGTGCACGGTCCTGCATGATTTTGGAAGCTCGCAGCTCGTCGCGGCGGTTAACGACTGTAACCTCCGATGCGAAACGAGTCAGGAACACCGCTTCTTCCATTGCGGAGTCGCCGCCGCCGACAATAATGAGCTTCTTGCCGCGGAAGAAAAAGCCGTCGCATGTCGCGCAAGTGCTGACGCCGCGTCCGATATTGTCTTGCTCGCCTGGGATGCCGAGATATTTGGCGGATGCGCCGGTCGAAATAATAACAGACTCCGCTTTCAGTTCGCCAATTCCTTCAACGTCGAGCGTATACGGGCGTTCGCTGAAATCAACGCTTTTAACCGAGCCGGTGCGGAAGGCAGCGCCGAAGCGCTGCGCTTGCTTGCGCATGTTCGACATCAGCTCGCTGCCAAGAATGCCGTCGGGAAAGCCTGGGAAATTTTCAATTTCCGTCGTTGTCGTCAACTGGCCGCCCGGCTGCCAGCCTTCGATGACCAGTGGCTCCATATTAGCGCGCGCAAGATAAATCGCTGCTGTCAAACCGGCAGGGCCGGTACCGATAATAATTGTTTTATGCATTGAATATCCCTCCATTACATCAGGATCATTACGTTTTTCGTAGTTTAAAATTATTGTAATCTAGAAAAAAAGTCAACAATGTTCATCTTAATTTCATGTAGCTATATTATTGTACAAATAACGACTGTCATTAAGATGACCGGTCTCGTCTAAGCAATAGTTATTGTCGCCTATTAATGTGGCGATCATGAATGCCGAAAATGGGGGAGCAGCCGGATGGCGAAATTGTTAGTGGTCGACGACGATCCGAATATAAGGGAGCTCGTCGTGTTGTTTTTGCGCAGGGAGGGCTTTGAGGTTGTAGAAGCGAAGGACGGCGAGGATGCGCTTGCCAGGCTGGAGGAGTACAAGCTGGATTTGGCCGTCATCGACGTCATGATGCCGCGCATGGACGGCTGGGCGTTATGCGCCGCATTGCGCGAATCGTTCGACATGCCGATTTTGATGCTGACGGCGAAGGGCGAGACGGCGCAGAAGGTCAAGGGCTTCGAGCTTGGAGCCGACGATTATGTGGTCAAGCCGTTTGATCCGCCGGAGCTTGTCGCCAGAGTTAAAGCGCTGCTGAAACGGTACAAAATCGCCTCCTCGCATACGGTCGAATTTGGCAGCGTCGTGATGAACCGGAAGGAATATTATGCGCTCGTGAACGGCGCCGAGGTTATGCTTCCTCCGAAGGAGTTCGAGCTGCTGTTCAAGTTGGGGAGTTATCCCGGAAAAACCTTTTCCCGCGAGCAGCTGATCGAGCAGCTGTGGGGAATGGATTACGAGGGCGATGAACGGACGGTCGATGTGCATATCAAACGGCTGCGCGAGCGTTTTCCCGAGGAATTGCACGGATTTCGGATTGTGACGATTCGCGGACTAGGCTACAGGCTGGAGGAAAACGCATGATTCGAAGCTTGTATGTACGCATTGCGATTACTTTTCTGCTAATCGTTCTCGTTAGTATGGGCGTCGCGTATACGACGGCAAACTTGCTTTTTAAGCATGATATGAGAGGCCGGTTCGGCAATGCGATGAACCATTCGCTCACGCGGATTGAACAGCTGTATGCGGTGTCAACGCCAAGGTCGCTGCCGTTGTTTTTAGAGCAAGTATCCAATTTGCAGGGGATGACGATTGTCGCGGTTGGACAAGACGGCTATGTAATCAAGGTGGGAAAAAACAGCGCTGCGTTAGTTGATCATCTCACGAGGGAGACGCTCATAAATGTATTCTCGGGCAGAACGGAGCGCGTTTCGATCAGCGACGAAGAAGACGGCGATTCGCAGCCTGCGCCTCAGGCGATCGGCAGAATCGTACAGTTCGACTATTCCCAATGGGCCGTGTTTATTGTCCCTGATCGAGTGCCCGAGGTGCGCAGCTTTCAGCGCAATACGTATACGATATTGGCTACGCTGCTAGTCGTCGGCTGCATTCTTATCCTCGTCGCTGCGCGCTATTTAGTGAAGCCGCTTAAAATGATGACGGCCGCTACGACGCGAATGGCGAAGGGCGATTTTGCGGTGCAACTGCCGGTGCAACGCAATGATGAGCTCGGCGAGCTGGCGGACAGCATCAATCGGATGGCGGCCGGTTTGTCGCAGCTGGAGACGATGCGGCAAGATTTTGTCTCCAACGTTTCGCACGAAATCCAGTCGCCGCTAACGTCTATCGGCGGTTTCGCCGAGGCTTTGCGCAGCGAGGCGCTGACAGAGGCGGAAAGGGAACGTTATGTCGGCATTATCAAGCAGGAGAGCAGCAGGCTGTCCCGTTTGAGCGAAAACTTGCTTAAGCTGGCATCGCTGGATTCGCAGCAGCATCCTTATCAGCCGGTAACGTTCCGGCTTGATCGGCAATTGAGGGACATTGTGCTTTCCTGCGAGCCGCACTGGATGGCCAAGCGGCTTACCGTCGAGCTTCTTATGGAAGAAACGGTCATTACGGCGGATGAGGACCAATTGAGCCAGGTATGGATCAATTTGCTGACCAACAGCATTAAGTTTACGCCGGAAGACGGCAATATCTCGTTTCAATTAAGCGAAGAGGACGGCTTTGCCGTTGTGCGGCTGACCGATTCAGGAAACGGCATTGCTCCCGAGGAGAGAGAACGCGTATTTGAACGGTTTTACAAAGTAGACGCATCGCGTGAAAGATCGATTGGGGGAAGCGGCCTCGGGCTGTCCATCGTACGCAAGATCGTTGACATTCATCAGGGCTCCATTGAAATAGAAGGGGAGCGCAGTACAGTCTTTGTTATTCGTTTGCCGCTTGCTTCGGCTAGTCGCTAGCTGGCCGTTCAATTTACGAAACCCGACACGAACCGCCTTTTCTCGCTATGGCTAAAAATTGGAAATAGGGTTATGATGAAAAGGTGTTTTATTTTTTGGGATAGGGAGCGGATGCGGTTGAAACAGAGAGTACGCAAGGCAATAATACCTGCGGGAGGTCTCGGGACAAGGTTCCTGCCGGCAACCAAAGCTCAACCGAAAGAAATGCTTCCAATCATAGATAAACCGGCGATCCAATATATAGTTGAAGAAGCGGTGCAATCGGGCATTGACAGCATCGTCATAGTTAGCGGCCGGCATAAGCGGGCAATCGAGGATCACTTTGACAAGTCGGTCGAGCTGGAAGCGGAGCTGGAGGAACGGGGCAACGAGCAAATGCTGGCTGTCGTCCGTGAAATCTCTAAGCTTGCGGACATCTACTACGTCCGGCAAAAAGAGCCGCTTGGTCTCGGTCACGCTGTCTTGTGCGCGAGAAGATTTATCGGCGACGAGCCGTTTGCCGTTCTGTTAGGCGACGATATTTTGAAGTCGGAGCCGCCTTGCTTGAAGCAAATGATCGACGTTTATGAACGTCGTCAGTCGTCGGTCGTAGCGGTGATGGAGGTGCCATGGGATCAGACGCATAAGTATGGCATCGTTGATTTCGAACCAGGAAACAAGGATGGACAGCTGCGCGATCTGATTGAGAAGCCGATGCCGGGACAGGCGCCTTCGAATTGGGCGGTTGTCGGACGCTATGTGCTTGATTCGGCTATTTTTGATCTGCTGGAGCGGGCGGAGCCCGGCAAAGCCGGAGAAATTCAGTTGACCGACAGTCTGCAACGATTGAATCGGGTGTCGCCGCTGATCGGCCATCGCTTCACCGGCAAACGCCATGACGTTGGCGACAAGCTGGGCTTCGTGCAGGCGACAATCGACTTTGCGCTGGAGCGCGAGGATTTGTCAGACGATGTGAAGCGCTATTTGCTGGAGCGGCTTGCGCAGCATACCTAGCACCCAGTTGATATATTTGTGTTTCTTTCGTTGAGGGGACTGTAAGGTACATTTGTACTTTACAGTCCCCTCAACTATTTATATTGCTAGCTCTAAGGTTCAAACGTACCTTAGAGCTAGCTTGGCAGCTGGTGTGCGAGTCGGTAACCTCCATCTAACGTACAAAAGTACCTTACAGTCGGTTGCAGCCGCATGTGTGTGGCTAGCTAAGGTACAAATGTACGTTGAATGAGCGCGATCACTGCGCAAAGGCAAGGCTCTTTACGTAAAGAGACATAAAAAAAGCCCCATGAGGGGCTGTCAAAAAAAATGAGTTGTCTGAAATTAGTATATGAGAGTTTCATATATTTTGATTAGGTAGATTGATAGGGATATGGTCTATTATCTCTCGTCATTAGCCGCTTTTTCTTAAAATAGATAGTAGTCTAGTAAAATCTAGGTCAGTATCTTGTTCAAAGAAAAGGAGTGAAGCGTAGTATAAGACAAATCCCTTGGAGGTGTTAAATAATTGAGTTGTCTGGTAAATAAAAAGAAAAAACATTGCTTTAAGAAAAAAGTCGTTGTTTGCAAACCTAAAAAAAGGAAAAAAATTGTTATTAACAAAAAAATTGTTAAAGTATCCTGCCCAGCCCCTGTTGTAAACGTTACTCCTGTTCCCGGCCCTCAAGGCGCGCAAGGTTTGCAAGGTCCTGCCGGCCCTCAAGGCGCACAAGGTGCACAGGGCGCGCAAGGCGCGCAAGGCGCACAGGGTGCACAAGGCGCACAAGGCCCTCAAGGCCCGCAAGGCCCTGCAGGCGGAATCTCCGATTTTGCGTTTTTGTGCAGCACGGAGGCACAAAACGTAGCAGCTGCGCTGGTACCAGGCGGGCAAGGCGGAGCCGTAACATTTAACAACTCCGTTATTAGCTCTTCTTCCATTACCTTTACTCCTCCAACGGATATCATCATCAATGATACTGCGTTTTATCATATTACTTGGGAAGTTTTCCCTACACCAGGCAACTCTGCATACGGCTTATTTTATGATCCGGACGGCGCAGGTCCTGCTCCTGCAACACTTGTGCTATGCAGCAATTACGGTTCTAACGCAGGCAATAACCCTTACCCTGGGCAAGTAATAACTTCCTTGTCGGCAGGCGGGGTATTGACCTTGCACCGGATCGATAACATGGGTAACCAAGTGCTGCAAAATGCAATCGGCGGAGGAACTCCGACCGTTAGCGCTTCTCTCGTCATTACAAAATTGTCCTAAGAAAAATAATATAACGAAAGAGGCACATTACGTTTGTGCCTCTTTTTTGCATGTTGAGGAGGACGGGGGAGAGGGGGACATGCTATAATTTGCTAAACATTCGTATCGCAGACATCGATGAAAATTTATGGCAGGGGGAGAAAAGCATGATCGGACGGCCGCAAACAGAGGAGTATAATGTTTATTATTCCACGTATGTGAGTATGGTTCCTGAAGGAGATATTGCGCAAATTTTGCGCGAGCAGCTGGAGGAGACGACTGCAGCGCTAAGCGCGATTTCCGAAGAACGGGGCGATTATCGGTATGCGCCTGGAAAGTGGAGCATCAAGCAGGTGATCGGCCATCTCGCCGACAACGAACGGATTATGAGCTATCGCATGCTTCGGATCGCGCGCGGCGATCAAACACCGCTCCCAGGATACGATCAGAATGCCTACATGGCAACCGTAGATTTTGCAGAGAACAGCTTGCGTGAGCTGATTGAAGATTTTGCTGCTGCCCGCAAATCGACACTGTCCCTCATTGCGTTGCTTCCTGGCGACGGCTGGGTGCGCACAGGCTCCGCCAATAACAGTCCGCTGTCGGCTCGTGCGCTTGCTTACATAATCGCCGGCCATGCGACGCATCATTTGAACGGGATCAAAACGAACTATTTGAAATAGATGAATGAAGCGGCGGTTTGGAGCTATGCATTAGCGGCTTTCAACCGCTTTTTTAATTATTCCATTCTTTTCTAGCAATTCTATCAATTTAAAATGGAGATCATTTACTTTTTCTAGTAGAATAGGGAGATAGATTAAGAGAGATGACGGCAACGGGAGTTGAAATGGAGTGTACTGCCAGCATTGCGAAAGAAAGCATGAACCTGATGCGCGTTATTGCAGCCTTTGCGGCAGAAGATTGCCGGGGAATCCGGAGGGGCAAGAGACGGCGCCGATTGAGGATCAAGCTAGCCGGGAATGGCATAGCGGATTGAAGCAGACTGGAGCTGCGATCGCGTCTAACAAAGAAAGCAAGAGGAGTAAGCCTGCGAGCGGCAAGACGTTAATTGCGGGACTTCTTCCTGCCTTTATTTTCGTCGTGACGGCTGCGGCTGTTGTTTCCTATTATTTATATGAAGTGAAAGTAAACAGGCAAGTCGAGTCATGGCATTCGGAGGCGGCGAAGGATGCGATAGCAGGCAAATACGATCAGTCCTTAATGCTGCTGGAGGATGCAGTTAGACTGCGTCCGAAAAATGACGCGGTGCTCGTTGATTTGAAGCTCGTTCAAGAAGCGTCATCGTTCCAGCGAACGGTTGATGCGATAGGCAAGTTAATGAACCGCGACAGTTGGACGAATGCCGAACCGCTGCTTGAACAGCTGAAGCAAAACTTGCGAGGCAGGGAGGAACAGTCGTTTACGGTTATTCGTGAACAAGCGGCTGACTTGTCGATGCGGTTGACGGTTTTTCAAATCAAGTCGGAGTTGGAGCAGCTGCAGTCGGTAGAGGCGCTGATTGCGAAGCTGAATCTTGTTAAAGGCTTATCCAGCAATGAAGCGTTGGAGCTCAAGCGAAAGATTGAGGAGAGAATTGAGGAAGTATGCGCTGAGCAAGCCGAGGAGCTGGTGGACAAGAAAAGCTTCTCCGACGCTTTGGCAGTTGTGCAGCAAGGGATAGAGAATACGACAGAGCGTGAAAAGCTGAAAGAGCTGTACGACCGCATCCTGGCGGATAAGCTGAAGTTCGAGCAAGAGGAGCAGCAGCGGATTGAGAATGCGATGCAGAAAGCGGCCGAGGAGGATTTGATTAACAAGACGGCTGCGGTGGAGCTGCTGCATATCGAAACAGAGCTTGATGAAAATGGCAGCTTGCATATTAACGGACAGTTGAAAAATGCGGCGACTAGGCCGATCTATTCCGTGACGATTGAATACACCGTCCATGACAGTGAAGGCAAGCCGATTGAATCGGGCACGGCGAAAGCAACCCCGGATTTTATCGAGGCGGGCGAAAATTTTAATTTTTCCGCTATAGTGACGGGCATCGAGGACCCGCAGGTTAAAGTGGTCGTGGACCACGCGACATGGTATTTGGATTAGCAGCTTACGAAGTAAGTTTTGCTGCGCAAAACTAGGCATATGCTTGCGAAGTAAGTTTTGCTGCGCAAAACTAGGTAAATGCTTGCGAAGTAAGTTTTGCTGCGCAAAACTAGGTAAATGCTTGCGAAGTAAGTTTTGCTGCGCAAAACTTTTAGGAGACGATAGGATGAAAAGGGGTACAAGGATCAGCGTGGCAGTGTCGGCGCTAATTGTGATCGTCGGCATTGCAGCGGCAGCGGCCATACGCACGGAAGTGCCAACGCAGCTTGCCGGCGAGCCGCTGCTTGCGGCTGCTCAGCAGCATGGTGCGGGCGGAGCGCCCAAGTCGCTTAAGGACGTTATCTATGAGACGCAAAAGCTGGTTGTGATGATTGAGACGGAGGACGGCACGCAAGGCTCGGGCTTTTTATATAACGATAAAGGCGATTTGATTACGAACGCGCATGTTGTTTCCGGCGTGAAGAAGGTTACGATCAAGACGGCGGACGCGCGCGAGCTTGAAGGGGAAGTTATCGGCATCAGCTCGGATATTGATGTTGCGGTAGTACGAGTTGCAGAGCTGGCAGGCATGGAGCCGCTGGTGCTCGTTGAGGCTGACAAGTCCGAGGTTGGCGATGATGTAATTGCGGTCGGCAGTCCGCTCGGCTTTCAGAATACAGTAACGACCGGCATTATTAGCGGTGTTGGCCGAAGCTTTGAAATTGAGCCGTATACGTACGATGACTTGTACCAAATTTCAGCTCCGATTGCGCCTGGAAACAGCGGAGGACCGCTTGTCAGCAAAGAGACGGGAGCGGTGCTTGGCATTAATTCGGCAGGCATCGAGGAAACGACGATCGGGTTCAGCATACCGATAGTAAACGTGCTCAAGCTAGTAGAGGACTGGTCGGCTCATCCGATGGCGGAACTGCCGGAGCTTTCGTATACGGACAATAACGGAATTGTGCAGCAGGACGCTTCGATCAATGAATTAGCCGACTATCTGGTCACTCACTTTTACGACAGCTTAAACAACAGGGACTATGTCTATGCCTATTCGCTCATAGGCGGCAACTGGAAGACGGGCACAAGCTATGAGGAGTTCAGGGAAGGCTACATGGGCACTCGCAACGTGGTGATCGATAACATGCATGTAACGGCGAAAAGCGATAAAGAAGCTGTCGTTACAGCCGTTATCTCCGTAGATGAAAGAGTCGACGGCGCATATAAGTTAAGTAAATATCAGGTGACATACGAAGTTGGGTATGAGAATGATCAGCTAAAGCTTATTATCGGCAAAGGTAAAGCCATTTTGAATGACAAAGCGAAGTGATGCCGGTGTAAAAAAAAGTGCAGCGTGGTTCGCGTACGCTCCGTTAAGAAGGAGGCGGGTTGGCGAATCCAACTGCACTTTTTTTTCTGTGAAAAGAATAACGCACGTATGAAGGATCTCGTCTTTCTAAAGGGAGGGGATTCAGAAAAATGGCAATAGGATACCCGGGAAACGAATTTATCGATTCCATGTTTAGCTTACACTATT
>NZ_WOVL01000019.1 GCF_009737085.1 Paenibacillus sp. NEAU-GSW1 | reverse complement strand
TTATGCTTACTTGGAGTCGGAAGAACAACGAGCACTTGTGAAATATAATACCTATCATAAAGAAAACACGAAAGCGTGGAAGCAAGACATTAGCAAATTTGAGAACTGGTTGTATCTGTTCTCCCACTGCCCCCAATGATTCTCAAAGGAATCCCTGAGCAATGGCGATCGGAAGAACGAAATGCGCAGGTAGCTGTACGAACCAAATAAAAGAGAGGTGTCCTATGGTCATTTTAATGGCTTATGGGACAGCCTCACGAAAACTATATGGATTGCATAACGACGCCTTCCGGCAATACGAGTTCAATCCGATTTCGAATTGCAGCATCGCCCATCCGATCCCCAAAAATAACCACGCTTCCACTGTCTTCGCTTGATCGAATCAGACGGCCGATGCCCTGCCGAAGTCTTAGCAGCATATATGGCATGTCAACTTCTTCCAGCGGGTCGCGCGCTTCTTCTCTTCTCGCCGCAAATACCGGATCATTAGGCGGGAATGGCAAATCCCATATGATTACCTGTGACAATGACGGACCTGGGATGTCCAATCCCTCCCACAGCGTAACAGCGCACAGCACGCTTTCTTCTTCCTGCTGGAACTGTGCAATCAAATGGCTGATTTCCGCCGAGCCTTCAAAAAGGAACGGATATCTTTCGCGGATAGGCTGACCTTCCGTCTCCATACGAAAACGAGCTAATTCCTCCATAGACGGAAACAGCATAAGCGTTCTGCCGCCAGATTGCCGCAGCAGCTCGATGCAGCTCTCCAGCTTATCTGTCGCGTTAAGCGGCGCGTATACCTTCATCCGATTCTCATAATCGTACGGCGATGGCACTGTAAATTGAAGCGCATCCTGAATGCCAAGACTGTCTTTCATGAACGAAAACGAGTTGTTGACGGACATCGTGGCGGACGAGAAGACGATTGGCATTTTGCGTGAGAACAGCTGGTCGCGCAGCACCTCTTTTACCCATTTCGGCATAATGACAAGCGAGATGCCTTCTTTGTCGTCCGCTGCCCAACTGATTGGCTTATCCTCTTTTTTGAACAGGGAAAGCGCGAGCTGTATCATTTCCAAATGCTCTTCGACAATTTTCAGCTGATAGGAGTCAATTGTAAACAATCCGCCCTCGAATACAAGTTCTTCCTCAATCGAGCCAATGACCGCTTGAAGCTTGGCGACTTCACGATGCAGCTGTTCGTTCCAACGAATTTCTTTCCGATTCGATGCCGGCACTTTCTCGCTGTAATCAGCTAGCAGCTGAAATAAATATTCGCTTTGTGCAATCGCTTCTTCAACTGCCTCCGCAAGCGATTCGCGAATCTCATCCTGCAGCAAACGAGTAATTATCGATTCGAACACGCTATGATTAAGCTTATAGGTGAGCGCTTGCTGCGCTGCGGTTTCGAGCAAATGTCCTTCATCAAAAATAACCGAGCTATGCTCAGGCAGCAGCGGCAATTGCCCTTCCCTCTGACGCGACTCGTACGTCCAAATATGCTCCATGTAAAAGTCATGCGAGCAAATAATGACGTCTGCCGACTTGCGGTAATGATCGCGCGAAAGCGTCTGGCCGCAGCGATGCCGCCGATCGCACACGAGGCAATCCTGGAACACGTCCCAGCCGATTTTTTCCCATTGGCCATCATGAAGCTCGGGATAATCCTTGCGGTTGCCGTATGGATGAAAGCTTTGCATCGTTTCCGGCTTATGCACAAAATTCGGCAATGACCTGAACACCTCGTCATAATGCTCCGAATCGTCGTCGAAAGCCGCTCTTGCCTCATCCAGTTTATTTAAACATACGTATTGGTCTGCCGATTTGGCCAATCTCGCGTCAACGATCAAATCCAAATGGCGGGCAAGCTTTGCAATATCGCCTTCCGGTTTGACAAGCTGCTCGATAAGCGACTCGTCGGCGCATGCGATAATCGCCGGCTTTCTTGTATATCTTGCATAGGTGACGGCGTATAGCAAATATGCAAGCGTTTTGCCTGTTCCCACTCCTGCTTCGGCAAAAATCGTCTGCTTCTCGGCATAAGCGCGCTCCAGCTGAAAAGCCATAAAAATTTGCTCGTCGCGCGTTTCAAACCCCGCTTCAGGCAGCCTCTCGTAGAACACATCGGCAATCCAATCGCTTGCTTGCTGAATGAACGGCTCTTTTGGATCGAACGTAAACGGATATTGAGTCACGGCTTGTATCCCCCATTAGTTGCAAACGACCGCGTGCAAGCACGCAGCCGTCTGTCATTTCCCCTATTTCGCTTAACTGCTATAGCTTCATTAAAAATCCGATTTCGGCTTGCGCGGCTGACGTTTTGGTTTGTTCTGTACGGCTGGCAAATGCTTCATGCTTCTTCCCATCGGTCCTTTGCAAATCGGACAGCTTTGTTCCGATGATGCAAATTCATCGCGAACCCAAGCTTTGCACTCCGGATTTTTACATTTCAAAATTTTGGTCGGTAACAGTTTCGGTTTCGTTGTGTCTTCGCTTGTAGCCAATTTTCCATCCCTTTCATCCATCGCTTACAAAAAAACAATCCCGATTAATATATCATTATCGGAATGATGAAGTCAAAGGGAACGGGCTGTACATGAGTGACTATTTCGCCACATGCTCTCTCTTCAAGATCGAGAATACGACCGCATCGACAAACTGTCCCTTCTCCAAGTAATAGTCGCGAAGCAGCCCTTCCTCTGTCAAACCGTTTTTTAAGAGCAGCCGTCTGGAACCCTCATTACTTGGATCGATCAACGCTTCAATTCGGTTTAGCCCCAATACTTCAAAGCCGTAAGGGATAATAGCGGCGACTGCCTCCGTCATAATGCCGTGATTCCAACGCTCTGGTGTCAGTTCATAGCCGATCTCGGCTTTGCAATGCTCTTTCTTCCATGTATGATAACCGCAAGTTCCAATGAGGACAGTCGGGTCTTCTTTCAAACAGATAGCCCAACGGATACCAAGCCCCAGCGTGAAGCTGTCGTTCCACATTTGAATAATATCAACAGCTTGACTGCGCTCGGTGAAGCTATCAAGATCATAATAACGAGTAACCTCATCGCTCGAAAAATAATGAAAAATCGCATCGGCATCTTGAAGCGTCAACTGCCGCAGCATTAGTCGCTCTGTCTGAAGCTCCGGAAAATAATCCATCTCTCAATCTCCTATTAGCTCTTTGATGAAATGTTTAGCCTGATATAGCCTTAATAATTGCAATAGCGCCATATGTAAGTAATACAACGCCGGAAATAAGATTGATCCATCGCATGGCTGATCGGTTCAACACCGTCCGAATGGAGCCAATTACGATACACAGAAAAGTCCACCATAGCATTGAACCCAGCCAAATGCCAATCATCATCCACCATGCGCCGCCTGCTCCGGTCGTGGACGTTTGCTCGATAGCAGAAAAAATGCCCACAAACGAAATAATCGTAAGCGGGTTCGATATTGTTAACGCAAATGTCGTCAAGCTGGCGTGCGCCAAGCTCCGGCTTGACTTTACGTCGCCGCGTTCATCTGCTGCTTGAGCCAAAAACGATTGCAAGCCTAAGTAGATTAAAAAAAGACCTCCCAGCAAACGGATCCACTGCTGCTGGCTCGTAAGCAAATCCATAACCGCCGTAAATCCGGCGGCTGCAATTATGCCATAAACCGCATCAGCGGCAGCTGCGCCGAAGCCGGACGCCAATCCGTATAATCGGCCTTGCGTTATCATTCTTTTCATACATAAAATACCGATCGGGCCAACAGGCGCTGCAATCGATAGCCCAATCAGAAGGCCGTTAAAAACCGTCATTTATACATCATTGCTCCATTACGATTATTTTCTCGTATAGATTCGCTTTCCAGCCGTTCGGCCAGTGCTTGTTTCCGACTAGCATATAACCGTTATTGCGATAATAAGCGTTTAGCGCCGAATTTTCTGCGATGCAGTCCAATCTTGCCGACGATTTTCCTCTCGAGGCAATTTCTGCTTCAGCCCATTTCAGCAGCTTCGAACCTATGCCAAGTCCCGCGTGCGCCCTGCTGGTGGCAAAACGATGGATATAACCTGCATCTTCGCTGTTTTGTTCACCCCAAACATCCGGATCCGTCCAGCAGAGGAGCAAGGTGCCGACAATGCCGCCGTTCAAGCTTGCCACGTAAACATCCGCTCCGCTATCCATCCATTCCTTTACTTGCTCTAAACGAAAAAAATCAGGATGCCATTGATTGATTCCTTTCTCTAATAGCCAGTTCGCCGCATTTACCCACAGCCCGAATATCGTTTCGCCGTCTTCCAGCGTCGCTGGCCTTACCTCAAGCGTTACATTGATTGTACGATCCATTTGCTTCACCTTTCTAGTCCAAATAATAGCGACCAACCTTAAACCGTTTATCGAACTGCTTCCAGTCTCCATTAAAAACGTTCAAATCAACGTACGCGTCAATTCCCGCCACGCGGCCCCGATTGCTGTATTGCCAAAGCAGCCAATCGCGGTCCTTCTTTAATTTCGGAGATTTGACGATATCGCGAATCCAAATGTCATTCTCGGTAAAACTTCCGGCAATATACGTATTGTAGGTTGCATAAGTCACATATAAAAGCGGTTTTTGCTCGTAGTGCTGCTCCAATTTATTAATTAATGCCGTTAATTGCTCGCGGATGCCAGACACATCCTTGTCTAATGCAATTTCAATATCGATAACCGGAGGCAACGTGTCGTCTTCTTTCGGCACGGTCGCGATATAATGATCGGCTTGCTGCTCGCCTGTGCTTTGCGTTGTAAAGAAGTGATAGGCCCCTACTGCGAACCCTCTCCTGCTCGCCTCCGTCCAGTTGCGGTTAAAATACGGATCCGTCAAATCCCGGCCTTCCGTCGCTTTGATGTACACAAACCGATAAAGATTTGTACTGCGGACTTTATTCCAATCGATATTTCCTTGATAACGGGCGACATCAAGACCCTTCACGCTGTACGATTTGGCAAAAAAGCTATTATGCCAGATGACGCCTTTAAATTGCAAGAAGCCTAATGAAGCCAACACCACGACCGCGGCAAGGACACGGAACAGCTTTAACGAAATTTTTTGTTTTTGCCGCCATGAACGAAGCAGCATGATCAATATGAATACGACAACAACTACAGGGATTCCGATGATGTACCTGATTGGGGCAACTTTGCCGTTATAAACAGTTGCAGTAATAATAACGAATAAGGCTAAGCCTGCCATTGATAAGCGGCTAATCAACCGAATCCACTTGCGATCTCTCTTGGTTATTGGCATTGGCTATCCTCTCGCAAGAGGAATATAAACTTCCGTTTCATTCGGCCATACCGGCATATCCCTCTTGTAAACTTCGAGCGCTAACGCTTTGCTGTTATTGGATAAGTTATGTTCCTTCACATATTGGTGCAGCTCCGCATAAGGATCTCCGCTGCTGCGCGTTTTCACATAGGACTGGGCCGGGATCGTGAAACCGATCATCCCTTCCGGAATATCGCTGAGCCGGCTCACTTCAGCACAAATCAAATAAGTAAACAGCTGTTCGCTGCTGAAATGCGGGCTTACATATTGTGTTTCATCGACCACATGCCGAATTTCATCATACCGGCAGAAAAAGCTTTCTTTCATCTGCTCGACCCGCTTCGGGTCATGTCCGCGAAAAGAGGACGTCACCGATAAACCGACATAATGTTTTTCCGGCAGCTGAACAACCTCGATCTGATTCAATTCCACCGCGGACTTAACCTCCAATAATGTTATTAATGCCCAATTACAGAATAACGCACATTTGTTCGCGTGTAAATCGTATATTTCCGATTTATTCCACCTCGAATATAGAATCCCGTTACAATGACGCAATTCTCATATTGCGCCGCAGGATCGCTCGCAGCAGGCAATACAATTCCTAATTGAATTAATCGTTGTTCAATAGTTGACATCCTGTAACCCCCTTAGTACAGCGGTTGGCTTTCCTCTCACAATAGCATCCGACAAACGAAATTCTTTTCTGCAATCATTGTAAAACCTCCCTAATCGATAGCCGCCGCCTGTGAAAACAGACCGATGCTGCAGCCACACAACAACAAGCGTACCTTCAAGAAGAATTCGGTGAAACAGCCTCGACCATCCGTTCCTTAGCTTGCTTCTTCCTAGCGACAGCTTGTACAACGTCTCTGACTGGAACTGCACATGTTTGATTTCGTCCTGCAATATTTGCTCGCATATTTGAATCAAGGTCGCCGATCTTGTACATTCCCGTAGAGCTTTGTAATATACCTTGGCTATAATCTCCGCCGTGATGAGGACGATAATGGACTGCTCCAGTCCAGCCAATTTGCGCAGCCTGCGAAAGGCCTGATCGACCCAATGCTCGCGAATAATCGGGATTTGCTGTATTTTCATAAATTTGCCGAGCTCTCTTGCATGCCGCTGTTCTTCGCGAATGAACTCCACGATTGCACTGAAATAACCTTCATCCTTCGTACGATCGATATAGGCTTTCGCGTTGCCGGTTAAATGCTTACCCTCCGAATTTTCACCGAGCTGAAACTGCTGGATCGACTTCGCAATCCGCTTTCGTTCCTCCGGCGTAATCCGGTACGGATCGTCCCAGTCCAGCGGTTTTAAGTGATCGCCGTTGTATTGAAAATACGTTCTCCATTTTGCAAAATCAACTTCCAAAGCCGCTGCCTCCTTTGCTTTCTAAATGATATCAAGCAATTCGCTTAGCCTGTTAATGGAATGCAGCGGCGCTGCTTGAATGCCTTCACGCCATGCTTGATTCACTTGAAGCCATATCGTATCCATCCCGATCTTCGCCGCGCCTTCCACATCGTTGACGGGATGATCGCCGATAAATAAACATTGCTCCGGCTGCAATTCGAGCCGATTTAAGGCAAGCTGAAAGATGGACGGATCAGGCTTCTTCACGCCTGCCTCCTCCGAAACGATAATGAGATCAAACTCGTTGCGAATGGCCACTTGATCGATTTTGCCGTATTGAATCATTGTTTTTCCGTTTGTAATTAATCCCGTTAAATATTTAGATTTCGCATGCTGCAGCACTTCAATCGCTTGCTCCATCAATACGGCGCTTTTTACATATTCATCGCTGTAGAACGACAGCAGTTCCGCTTTAGTCGGCTTAATCGCCCATGGAAGCTCGTCGATCAGTTCAGCAAACAGTTCATTTTTATTTTTGTATCCGTCCTCGTCCAATTCGACGATTCGGTCATGGATCGCTCGGGTGTCTTCTATATGGCTAAAGTAGGATTCGATCAGCCTCTCTGTAAATTGGCTAAACGTACGCGTCCGGTCCAACAGCGTATTGTCGAGATCAAAAATGACCGCCTTAATATGATCCATCTTTGCAACTCCCCTTTATCTCTATTTGCTTCCAAGCAGAAATTACATCAACCACTTTCCCCGTTCTGAATGTTCAGACTTTTCTGCCGCCTAGTCACCATTGTAAAATATAAAATAGGAAAATAAAGAGAAAATTAGCTAAAAAAAATTTCGTATTTTTTGCAAATAAAGAAAGCGGCCTCGAAAGGCCGCTTTGCATCCCATTATGATTAATCTTATGCCGAAATCCATTGCTGCGATTATTTCGCAAAAATATGATTGCCGATCGTTACGATCTGCTTACGCGTCCAAATCCAATCGGAAGTAGCTGTCTTCGGATTAAAGTAATACAACGCGCCGCCGGATGGATCCTCGCCTCTCAATGCGTCAATCGCCGCACGATACGCCTCCGAGTCTGGCTGCATGTAGTATTGGCCGTCATCAACGGCTGTGAATGCGCCCGATTCCTCAATTACGCCTTCAATTGTATCCGGGAATCCGGAAGCTTGAACACGATTCATGACAACCGCTGCAACTGCGACTTTACCTTTATAGGATTCCCCGCGCGCTTCACCGTATACGATTCGAGCAAGCAAATTGAGCTCGCGTTCGTTAGCCGATGTTTTTTTCAATTTGGACCATGTCTTTACCCCGGCTACGCCGTCTTTAGCAAGACCATAATCCGCTTGAAACTTGCGAACCGCATCTTCAGTCATGCGTCCGTAAAAGTCCGTTACCGCATCATTCGTAAAGTAACCCAGCGTCTTCAGACGGAATTGCAAGTCTGGAACGTCTGCTCCGCTATCGCCGTATTGCAGCGTTGCCGGCGCTGCCGCTTGTGCAGCTTGCACGGGAACCGCAATTGCAATAATTAATGCAAAAATATATATAAACGTTTTTTTCATCCGATTATTTTTCATGATTTTAATATTCCTCCTCATAATTTTCATAATCATTATCATAATTTAATGGTTTTATAATGGAATCGGCTAACTATTTTTATGAGTTTAACATAATAAAAAATATTGTGTAACCCTTTGTGAACAATTACATTAATTTGCTAATGAAGCATTTGAAACAATTAGTGAAGCCCGTTATTGTCCGCTTGTTGACGGATTGGTACAATATAGGAAGAATTTTAACGAGATAATAAAGCGAGGTGCAGCTGCAACAAATGAACATTTTGAAAGTAAAAGACCGCCAAGAGCTCGATCGCAAGCTGCCGTCCATGCCGTGGTATGTCGAGAAGTTCGTCAACTATAAACTCCCTGACCTCTCACCTTCTTCGCTGCTCGAGTACGTCAGAGATTACGAGCTGTTTATGAAATGGCTAATTGCCGAAGGCTTATCAAATGCGACAGATATTAAAGGTGTCGAACTCATCGAGCTGGAGCGTCTCCACATGGAGAGCATAGACAATTTTCGAATGTTCCTCGCGACGAATCCGATCCACAGCAATTCCAAAACAACGATAACGCGCCGATTATCGTCATTGCGCTCGTTATTTCATTATTTAAGCCAAATAGCCGAGGATGATGAATTTTATCCGCTGCTTAAGCGCAACGTAATGGCGAAAGTGTCGATCAAACGAACCCATAAACCGAAGGATACGGCCGCAAAATTAGAGGGCAAGCTGCTGCAGGAGGAAGAAATTGCGGAGTTTATGGCTTATATCGGTCATTATTATGAGAATGACATCGCGACGAACAAGCAGGCGCTTTACTCTTATAAGCTCAATCAGACGCGCGACGCTTGCATTATTAGCCTCATCCTCCATTCCGGACTTCGCGTCTCGGAGCTTGTAAATTTAAACGTCGATGACATCGATGTGAAGAAAAAGCTTTGTTATGTCTACCGCAAGGGTAAAAATGACGATACGTTCAAAACGCCGGTTTACTTCCGCCAGGAAGCGACTGCCGATCTTAACGCATATTTGCAAATGCGGGATACCCGTTATAAAGCGCCTAAACGCGAAAAAGCCCTCTTTCTTGCCATTGCAAACGGCAAAAACGAAGGCTCTCGCATGACCAAACGGGCTATTCAGGAGATGGTTATCAAATACGCCAAAAGATTTGGCAAGCCTTATCTATCCGTACATAAGCTGCGCCATTCCTTCGCTACCGACTATTACTTGCGCAACGATATTTATATGACACAAGAGCAGCTCGGCCATGCTTCGCCGGAAACGACGCAAATCTATGCGCATTTAACCGACAAAACGATGGCTGAAGCGATTGATCGAATAAAGAGATCGAGCGAGGATTCGTAATACGCGTTGGTGTGCGTGTGCAGGTGCTCCACTGCGCGGACGAAACTTCCTACGATCGCCGTTACTCACGGACTCCATGATTGGATTCACCATAGGTCGGAGTCCGTGAGCATAAGCGAACACTTAAAAGCTTTCTGCAAGAAAGCTACTTCGTAAGCATCAACTGAGCTTCCCCGGAATCATTCGCCCGCTCCGTTCCGTTTCACCCTACCTCGTCTAATCCGCACTAGAAAATAGAAAATATGGGAAAGTTACGGCTATTATAGTATAGTATAACCAAATAGGAGGTCGTTTCAAATGAGGAAACTTCTTAAATGGTTATTATTCGGAGCATTTATCATGGTTGTTGGTTGCAGTAACGGAACAATTAACGAAACCGCAAAGAACGACTCAGCGGCGAAAGAAACATCAACCCAGGGTCTGTCTGATACGCCCAAAGTTAATGGGGCTCCTGCTTCAGAGCTAGAAAGTGATGATAATCTCGCTCTGGAATTTATCGAGGTATATATTAACGGTTCGAACGTGAAACAAAAAAAGAAATTTCTTGACGAAAAGATTAGTTCGGATGTACAAACTATATTTTTGTTCGGAGCGCACTCCGAACGCGAAGAAGCCGATAAATTTTTAAATCCGAAACAAATGAAAAAGAAGGAATACGAACTCGAAGGAAAGAAAGGCTCGCTAATACTGTTTAACAACGATCAGAATAAGGAACTGATCGTTGATATTAATGAAGGCAAAATAGCATGGTACTATTCGGCGAGCGATAATAAAGAACAGTTTGACATCATTAGAAAATTGATGTCTGAAGAAACAAAATCAACACGCCGGACCAGAATTACCGAAGGGGCCGAATAAAATGAAAATCGGAAGAACTAAAAGGTCCATTTTTTCACCGATCCTGATGGGCATAAATTTGAATGCCATATGGGTACGCTGCAGGACAGACTTTCCTATTACTAAGATGATAAGGAACATATGATTTTTTATGACCAATAAATCAATTGATTTAAAAACAAAAATCTTGAGCCTTTTGGCTCAAGATTTTTAACGATCACCGAACAATCCGGCGTCCGCCGTCGATATGCCTTCCTCGACTGCAAATTCAAAATCCTCGATATCGTATACCTGCACTGGCACTTCCGCCTCAATTAGCTTATCTTGAAATTCGAATTGGTCAGACAAAAGCGGTATGCTCAACTTTGAGCTTGTCAGCAGCAGTTCGGTTTCAATCGGATCGAAAAATTCCCCGTAATGCGCGTTATCCACCGCGTGGACAATCGTAAACTGAATGCGGTCGTTTAACAGCAGCGGAGCGCTTTCACGCCACGGCATCTGCATCGCCTTCTCAATCTTTTTGCGATTAAGCGGATCCTCGAAAAACGAAATCAGTTCCGAAATTTTGTTGCGAACGTGGAAATCGTCGTCTGGATCGTCCATCACCGGATCGGACCCGTCTCTCATATCGTACAGCTCTAATACGGATGAATAAGGGACGACATAATCAATGGGACGGCTCGGAACAAGTAGATGCCCATAGGTTGCCACCATCACAGCTTCAATTACAAATCGCCGTCGCATGCTAGTTCCTCCTTCAGTACAAACGGTTCCACATTATTATACAATATTACGAACCGTGTACAAGATAGCCAAACGCCAAATTTGCGTAAATTCCGCTTTCCGCAGTAAAATGTAGGGATAGACATATATAGGAGGTACTTGCGAGTGGAACGAGAAGAAGCAATTATTATTGGAGCCGGGCCTTGCGGGTTGGCAGCCGCGATTGAGCTGCAGCGAATCGGTCTTCGCCCCCTTATTATCGAGAAAAACAATCTTGTGCACTCTATCTCCCAATATCCAACCTATATGCAATTTTTCAGCACGGCAGACCGTTTGGAAATTGGCGATATTCCTTTTACTTCACCCAATGAAAAACCATACCGGATCGAAGCGATCAACTATTACCGGACTGCGGCGGTACGTCACGAATTGCGAGTGAACGCATATGAAACGGTCATGAAGGTGGAACGAAACAGCGACGGCTTTCTCGTATCGAGCGTTGACCGCTTCGGTGACGAGCGCCGCTATGCAAGCCGATATGTCGTCATTGCGACAGGATATTTTGACCATCCCAATTACTTAGGCATTCCTGGGGAAACGCTCGATAAGGTGTCTCATTTTTTCCGTGAATCGCATCCTTATACGGGGATGGAAGTTGCGATTATCGGCGGAAGCAACTCCGCGATCGACGCCGCACTCGAGCTTCAGCGCGTTGGCGCCAAAGTGACGGTCATTTATCGCGGCGATACTTACTCGCGCAGCATAAAACCATGGGTTCGGCCCGGCTTGGAGAAGAAAGTGGAATCGGGCGAAATCCAAATGCTGTTCCAATCGCATGTAGTCGAAATCGATAAACGAAGCGTTACGATAGAAGCTGCGGAAGGCCGCCGAACGATACCGAATGATTTCGTCTTTGCTTTGACCGGCTTCCACCCGGACCGGCAATTTCTAGCCGATACCGGCGTCATCATCGCCGAAGAAGGCTATCCCTTTTTTGACGAAACGACAATGGAGACGAACGTCCCCGGCCTTTATTTAGCCGGCGTCGTCGCCTCCAAGCATGAAGCTAATGAAATATTTATCGAATCCGGCCGCTATCATGGCAACAAAATTGCTCAGCATATTACAAGCCGTATGGCCTAATTCCGTTAATAACGGCTCGACTCGTCGAGCCGTTTTTTCAATTGCTCCGCAATGGCAGCATCCAGCTCGCGTTCGCCGTAGCGAACTTCCTCGTAGCTGCGAATCAAACGCCGCTCGTCTTCTGTCGAAGCGTTTTTCCGCCATGTCGCAATATCTCCCGCTACCTCTTGCGGCGTCATATCCGAACGATGCGCATAGCCCTTTGCGATCTGCTCGGATACGAAACGGCGATACAGATAACGGATCCGCTCCGCTCCGCTCGTCAGCTTGCTCCAGCGATCTTCCTTGCGAGCACTGCCTTCCTGTCTCCATCCGCTTCTCCATTTCGAGGAAGCAATAATACTCTCTACCTCATCCGTATATCCGTCGTCCGCGCCCCGCTTCTCGTTCGATCGCTCCCAAATTTTCGCGAGGATTCGCTGGGAGAGACGGTACAAGGTTCTGCCGAGAAAATAGAGAAGCACGCACAGCACAATAATAACGATAATGGTGCCAGCAATACGCAAAATTTGCTCCAGCACGATCAACCATTGGGCTGGTTCCTTGATTTCTTCAGGCATCGCAGGCGGAGGCGGTGTTTGTTCTTCCGGCGTTTCGGTCAGCTGTTCTTTTACAGGACGGTTTAGAACGTCCATGATCGCTGCGACAATGTATCGGAATGCCGATTCAACCGCATGCTGCAGCTGACGAAACAAGCTAAAAATGCAAAGCACGACCACGACAGCAACTGTCATCCACCGATTTTGTCTGCGTCCCGCAGCAGCTGCCGCTGACTTTGATTTTCCGTAAAGTCCCGCTTCTCCCGACACTAATCTCTCATTTGCAATAAAGAAAAATAAGATGACACAGGCAATGCCGCAATAGATTGTAAGATCGCCGAAAGGCTCAAGCTTATCCCACATTTTTACGAATAATTGTATAACGACATAACCAAAAATAGCGAAAAGCATCGCTTGATTCGGGAATGCCGTTCTCCATCCGGCCATCCGCATTCGCATGCCCCGCAATGAAACCAAAGCGCTCAGCAGTATAACCGTCATTGAAGTTACATAATAAGAGAAGCCTCTATCGGCAGTGCCGTCTAACGCCAATAAAGCAGCCGCAGAAATACCGCCCGTTGCCAATGCAAGCAGTATGCGATATATGCGTCGTTCCAGCTTCATAACACCGTTCAGTCCATAGCCAGCAGTGTAGATTAGCGGCAATGCTAACAGCCAGAGCATGACAAACGGTCCGTTTAATGCATATACAGCTGCAATTAAATGAAGCGGCAGCAGAAATAGGTTCTCGACCGTTCCCATAAGAGCTGCCAACGCAAAATGCGTCCGGTCGAACCGAATATTCGGAGCCGGTTGATTATGATGAATGCTCATCCAGCGGCACCTGCTTTCCCGAACCGTTCGTCCACGAATACTTGATCCTTATGTTCGACCAACGGCCAGCAGACGACTGCGTTTCCGTTGTTTCTTAAACGCTCGGCTTGCAGCTCCATTTCATCATTCCAAAAAGCAGAAATAATAACAATGTCGCGATGGGAATAAGCGCTGTCCGCCTCTCGTTCCAGCAATTCCGCAAATTTCTCCGTTCGAAGCAACTCGAGCCTTGCCATCGCTTCAAACAGCTCAAACAGATGGCCGTTGCCGCCGCGCGGCTCGATCACCGTGCTGTCCATACCGCCAAGCATCGGCATGTTGCATGCGAAACCGGCTTCCATTCCTGCTTGAATAACATACTGTACGGCTCCGGCCGTCCATTCAATTCCTTGCTCGATTAAATATTCTTCCGTTATCGTTCGCCACATGCCTTCACGATCTTCTGCATTCAAGTAGACCATCAGCTTGCGGTCGGCAGTAAAATCGTACTGATGAACTTGCAGCTTCCCCGCTCTTGCCGTTGCTTTCCAATTCACCTGCTTGTACGTATCTCCAGTTCGATAATCCCTTGTCCCGGCTATAACAAATGGATCTTCGATGATCCATCTCCTAACACAAATATCGCCTTGCCAGCTATGCGACGGCAGTTCGTGGACCGGAACTTCTGCCGGCTTAGGATAGACGATTAACTGACCGCTTAGCGGGATTTGTCTGGTCATTTGCTGGATGCCAAGCAAATCGCCGCCTGTAATCGTCACTGTATTCAGTTTATACAAACCGCGGCGCGAGGCGGTGATCCGGTGTCTCCGCGTAATTTTAGTAAAAGGCATTAGCGAGAAAAAGCTGTTATGGTTTTGAGACAGCTGCCCGCTGCTAATGTCCAAATTTTCCTGATGCTGAAACTGCAGGCTCGCCGGCATTTGCGACTCCACGCGAAGCCATGGAACAGGCAACCCTTTCTCATTCGTTAATTGCTCGACAAGCTCAATTTGCTCGCCGCGAAAACAGCTTCTTGATTGAAAATGTCGTTGATATCCGATTTTACGAAGCGCAAAAATTTTGAATAGCTTGCCCTGAAGGAATAATACGATAACGGCAATAACGCCAAACCAGACAATAATCATTGCGTCCGCCTAACGACTCGAAATGCCGGTTTCCGCCGGAACAGCCGTTTGCCGAATAATATCGGCGATAATGTGCTCTGCGTTGCGCTGCGTCCGCTGAACGCCACGAAGCGCAAGACGGTGAGCAAGCGCAGGAGCGGCCATTGCCTTTACATCGTCCGGCGTCACATAATCCCGACCTTGTAAAATCGCATATACTTGCACGGCGCGCAGCAATGCCTGGCTTCCGCGCGGACTAACGCCGATCAGCACATCCTCGCGAGCCCTCGTTTTTTCAACGATCTGAAGCAAGTAATGCAGAACGTCGTCGGAGATGCGAACGGAGCTGTACAGCCGCTGCGCCTCGGCAATTTGTTCCGCATCGGCGATCGACTGAAGCGGCTCAAGCGGATCGCCTTCCTTGAACCGTTTCAAAATCTGTACGGCTTCCTCCGTTGTCGGATAGCCCATCTCAATTTTAAACAAGAAGCGATCAAGCTGCGCCTCCGGCAGCGGGAATGTCCCCTGATGGTCGACCGGATTTTGCGTTGCGATAACCATAAACGGCTTGTCCAACCGCTTTGTCTCGCCTTCTACGCTAATTTGCCTCTCCTCCATGCATTCCAGCAAGCTGGCTTGCGTTCGCGGCGTTGCTCGATTGATCTCGTCGGCAAGCAGCAGGTTCGTGAACAGCGGACCGGGACGGAACTCGAAGCCGCCCTCCTTCTGGTTATAAAACTGAATGCCGGTCAAATCGGAAGGAAGCAGATCCGGCGTAAATTGTACGCGCCGGAACTGCAGCTTCAAAGATTTTGCAAGCGACTTCGCCAGCATCGTTTTGCCTGTGCCGGGAACGTCTTCCAGCAGAACATGACCTGAAGTAACGAGCGCAATAAACAGCAAGTCGATCACACGTTCTTTACCGACGATTACGCGGCCAATATTGGCTTTCAGACTTTTGGCTAATTCGGTGACGGATTGGTATGGCATAAGTACGGCTCCTTCTCCCAATGAAAATAAATGATGATTAACAGCGGGTTCGGTCTATCCCCGCTGCAGCTTTTGCAGCTCTCTCCAGCCGATCATTCGGATATTCTCTTCCGCCAGCGTCCGCTGAATCGCTTTGTCGCGGAAGAGCTGAAATTCCATGCCGCGTTTTTCCGGCTGGCCGTGAAAGGCGAGCAGCTCGTCAGTGACAAGCGAGGGATGAATAATGAGCTCTGTAACGCCAGGCTGTAAACTGCGAAGCAATTGTTGCATATCGGCTCTTAACGATTCATAGGTTTCATCCTCTTGAAGCTGAAACGGCAGCCCGACTAAATAATCAAGGATGACAACGCCCTTTGAATCCGCCAGCAGGCCAAGCTGCCTGGCTTGTTCTGCAAGCTCCGGCGGCGCTACCTGCCCGTCTTCAGCTGGTACGAGCCGCGGCATACGGAAAGGCAATCCATATTTCGCGCAGATGTCGAACACAATCGGCAAAAAATTTCTGCCCGTGGCAAGGCCATACAGGCTGCCCATATGATTGTCCGCGTGCGTCGGGTTCATCCCCCTGCTTAAAGCCGTCTCAATTTGCGCAATCAGCTCGACGCGCACTTGTTCCGGATCGGCTTGAAGCTCAAACGTTTTGCAATCCTTCGGAAAGAAGCCTTCGCTAGTCACGAGCGACTGTACGTTATCCATCCGATTGACCGGCCCCCAGCGGTAATTGTCCCATTCACTGGTTAAAGTCAAATGAATGCCTACATCGTACTCGGGATGATTAACGCTCCATTGCGCCGCTTCCTTGGATGCTTTGCACGGCACCATAAGCGTAGCGGAGCTGACAGCACGCTCCTCAAGCAGCTGCTGGATGCCGTTATTGACCGATTTGCATAATCCGTAATCGTCCGCGTTAACAATGAGCAGCCGTTGATCGCTGCCATAACCGAGCGCTGATGCGACATTCATTATTACCAGCTCCTTATCTCCTAATTATTAATGACATTAAATATAGAATTCGACTAAGCGGCGATAAAATAGCTCAACAAGCTGCTTCTCATTAGCTGCAGTCCATTCGCATACACGAGAAGCTTGATCGATAATGCTGCCGAATGTGCTCGGCATATCCAGCTTATCCAGCAGCCGGCTTGCAAAATGGAGCGTCACGTCGAGCATCCGCAATAGAATAAGCGCGGGCAGCAATTCCGCTTCACTGGCTGTTAACGGACGCCCGCCGCCGCTGTATCCGCTGCAGAACACATCAATTCGTTCCCAATTCAGCGATTCTTTCTCACTAATCAGATCGACGATGACTACCGCCAGTTCCATTGCGCGGACATCAACCGTGCAAAATTCGAAATCGAGCAATCCGATCACTTCATCCCCGGCAGCGACTGCATTACTGAAATTGACATCGCCGTGTATCCATTGCGAAGGCAGATCTCGGATCGCAGACAGCCGTGTCCGCAACTGCTCGCGGTGCAGCAGAAGCTCCGAAAGCTTCTCGGCACGCTGCCCGATTTCCGCATAATCGTTTTGCAAGCTGCTAATCTCGCTGTCGGTGACAGACGCATAATTTTGGTCCAGTTCGTAATAAGGGGAATATGCCGGCGCAAGCTTCGGTTTAATTTGACTGAATGCCAAGCTTAATCCAGAAACCGCCCGCCCAAGAGTTCGAATGTGCGCAATCTTTTCCATTGTTGGCCGATTGCCCGGAATAAATTCATACAAGGCGGCCAACGTCCCGTCAGGCGCGGCTGAAACGGTATCGCCTTTGCTGTTCGGTACCGGCACAGGCGTGCGGAACGGCTTATCGACTTGCTGCAGCGCTTTCAATATTTCGTGCTCGAATTGAACCGTCCCGCTGTCCTTATGATTGTTGTACTCCCGAAGCACATATTTACGGCTGCCGGCTTCAATCATAACCGTCGTATTATTCATGCCGCTTTCACCCGGAACAATCGACCAATCCGACTCGAACCGGTACTGTTCGATATAAACGGCAAATCTGTCTTTCGTCAAAACGATGATGCCTCCTTGCGTTCTGGCCATGTTGCGTTCCTGTTGTATGTGCTGCTCGAAATTGCGAAATTGTTGTTTACTTGCTCCGCGGTCACTGCCGATTAAAGCGTCAAGCTTGTTGAGGCTGATCGTCCTGCTGCAGCTTACGAAGCCTTTCCGTCAGCGTTTCTCTCCAGCTGTCCGCAAGCGCAGACACTACCAGCAGCGATTGAATCGCCGACTCGTCCCTCTTGGCCCGAAACATAATACGGTTAGCTTCTGCGATCGTTATGCCGGCTGGATCACGCTCCACCAATTCAACCGAAGTTCCGGAAGCAATATTTCCTTCCTCTAATACCCGGAAATAAAACCCCGAGAAGCCGGTTTCCTGCACCTCTGCAGTCAGCGCCGGCCGTTGGTGTCTGACGCCCAGCTTATAGCACGGGACGCGAGGCTGGCTTACTTGTACAGTGACTTCGCCTGCCCGGATAATATCGCCGATGCACAGATCATGCTCCGACCATTCTGCAAGCGTCCAGTTTTCCCCAAATGCGCCATAATCCAAAGGACGTCCGAACTGCTCCTGCCAATACGGATAATGACGGTCGAAATACGCGCATACCGCTTTATCCGGACCGCCATGATTGACGGTATCGGCTTGCCCGTCGCCAGCATGACCAGTTCGGCCAAGCTTGATCGAGTCATCGGTCGCCGATTTGAAAATCGCGGTCATTATCGGCTTATCGCCATGCTTGGCCGAGACCGGTTGACCGATATTTAGCGATACTATATTGCTGCTGCTAACAATCGCATTCAATTTCCCGCCCCCATTTCAGATGTGATGAATAGTTCTATTATAATCGTATCAGGGAGAAGATGGCAAAACAATTGAGGGCCAATCCTCCCTAATGCCCAGCCGGCTATCTTCAGAAAATAGTCTGAAAAGTACAGGGATTCGCCGTTTTCGACACTATCGCCTTCAATCCATCACCGCATTGTCGAAAACGTATCATTTCTGTAGGATTATGCGCTTCCCCGGGAAATAACTATCGTTATCGACTCATTTCCCGGCAGTTATTTCCCCGGTCTGCACGCTCAATCAATGAAGATCGAATTTTCTTTCCATTCTGATAATTTCGCCGCGAGGCCGCTTCAACCGGCTTTGCAGCTTTGCCAAATGCCGCGCGCCATACTTTCGATTCGCAAATGAGGCAACGGCATATAACAAGACAATACCAAATGCCGCCTCCCATCCCGTAGCGGCGATTGCCAATACCGCTGTGGCGAGCAGCCAGACAAACGCTGTTTTGTAAATCGTCATTCCCCAGCTGCCAAGCCGCCATGGCGCATCGTCCAGCAGACGATGACGGCCTTGAAGCTTTATTAAGAGCGCTATCGGAATCGCATAAGCGATATTCGTGCAGATCATCGCAAATCCATTCAGTACAACGGCAAAATTTTCACCGGTAAGCAACCGCACAGCGATAAACAGCACGTAAGTTAAGGCAGCTGCAAGCCAGATTGCATTCCGCGGCGATTGCGCCTCTGCCGTTACTCGGCTCCAAACGGGGCTGAACGGCAGCGCCTGATCCCGCGCCATGCAAAAGATGGCGCGCGAACAGCTTCCAAGCGTCGTAAACCCGCTTCCCCATAAAGCGCAGGCAATCGCAAGCGCGATGATCGGAGAGCCGGCCGCGCCGTGCAGAGCGGCGGATAAGAACACGCCTTCTTTTACTTCTGTCCAGCCATTCCCTCCCCATACCGGAAATAGGAGCACAACGAATAAAAACAGGACTAGCCCAATAATATAGCTGTATGCGGCGGACAGAAATATCGCCCACGGAACTCGAATGCGCGGATCATGCGTCTCTTCCGATCCGTGCGCCGCGCCATCCATACCGACAAACAGTTTATTCAATAGCAGAACGCCTGCCAGAAACGGCCAGGGCTGAACGGCCCCGTCAAGCCCGCCGTCACGAAATGCATAGAGCAGCTCCGGCGAATAAACGCCCGGCCATAACAAAAATGCCAAACCGCCGATTATCGAAACAGCAATTGCAGCCTGCAGCCAGAACCCCGCAATTTGAACCGTCGCAATAATAGCTGTTCCTCTATGCTGTATCGCCGCTTGCGAAGCGGTTGCCGCGACCGCCAACAAACCGATCGTCCACCACTCGCTCTCGTATTGGAGTCTTGCCGAAAGGATCGCATCGAGCGCCAAAGCGAAGGCTCCATTGAACAATGCGGTCATCGCGACGCTTCCCGCAAGCTGAAACCAGCCGGCATACCACCCCCACACCCTTCTTCCGATCGCAGAGGCCCAATGATAAACGCCGCCTGAAGTCGGCACAGCCGAAGACAGCTCTGCAAGCGTTGCGCTGACGGCAAGCGCGAAGAAGGCGGCGATCGGCAAGCCGACGGCAACAGTTGACGGACCGCCCTGCTGAATCGCAGGCCCGAGGAACAATACTGCCGCGCCGATTACGCCCATTGAGTTGAAGCTTAACCCGAACGAGCCCAACGATCCGTATTTTCTTCTAAACTGCTGCGCTAATCCGAACCGGTTTAAATCATGCTTATCCTGTTGCGCCTGAACATACGAATAACTGGTCATGCTGGAATGACCGGACGAATGAACGTTTTTTTGCGCTTTATGACCAATAGCAACAGCAGCGGCACAAACGGCCATATACAAAACCATGCCAAGCATGACAGCAGCCATCGCACCATCCCCTTGCGAATTAGTTTTGCAACAAAAGAAGCTTCGCATCAAGTAGTCAATGCGAAGCCGTCTAAACTTAGTATAGTTGCCGGGATGAATTATTAGTTGTTTTGCGCCATGATTCCAAGCGGTCCGTTCTCGTCTATAATATCGAGCAGATCATAAACCGAAATCGGAAAATACGGAAATCCATAAGCGTAAGGCGTAAGCTCATACAACGCGAAAAAAATAACGAGCGACCGATCGGCAATATAAAAATATTGGTCCGGCCTTATCTTATCGAAAGGCTCGATTGTGCTTATATCTCTTTCTTTGATCTGTTCGCTAATTATATCAGACAGCCGATTAACGTAATCGCTGCCCGGCTTAAACAGATCGCTTAATACGTATGACTGCCCGGTTGAAACTTTGAACGTCAGCGGCTGCTGAAGCGTCAAGCCGTGAGCCCCGCCCGTATAAGCGTAATTGTATAGAGAAAGGCTGAGTATATCCTTCTCGTTCGTTTTCACCTCGTAAAAGCCTTGCATTTCAGACCTCGGATCCTCGAGCGACCCTTGATCGGCTACCAGCTGCTGCGCCCCTTGCCTAATCGATTCATTAATCTTCTTGATCGCCGCCTCGTTAGGGCCGCCGCTCACATGAGGCAGCCAAAGCACCGCTTTCGGAAAGACGGCTCGGGATGATTGCACAATGACGGGAGATTGGAATGCCATTAAGAAGACACCTGCCCTATTTAGGTTAGATGCTTCATTCTATGAAGAGACAGTCCATCTCATGCCACCCTATTGATTTATCGCTCTTAAAAGATTTACAGCAGCATTTTCTCCCGCTCGGTCAGTCTTCTGCCCTTTACATCCAACACCAGCTCGCCGTTGTTCAAGCCAAGAATCCGATCCGCATAACGCTCCGCCCAGTCTCCTTGATGCAATACGGCGATAACGATGACGCCTTGCTCTTGGCAAAGCTTCTTTAAATCGCTTAATACGCGGTCGGCCGTATGAGGGTCAAGTCCGGCAACGGGCTCGTCCGCCGCGATCACTTTGGCGCCGTGCACAAGCGCACGGGCAATTGCAATCCGCTGCTGCTCGCCGCCGCTCATTTTGCCGGCTTGCTGATGTGCCTTATCCAGCAGACCCATTTTTTCAATCGTATCCATTGCGCCCATGTAATCGTCGTTGCGAACCATGCCCGTCCATCTCCGCCATGCGGGCGTTTGCGTAACGGAACCGATGACGACGTTCTTCAAGCCGGTTTTGTTCGGATAGAGCGACGGCTTCTCTTCGAGGTAAGCGATTTCACGTTTTACCTTTAGCCGTTCTGCAAAGCCCTTCTTGAAGACGTCGACGCCGTCAAAACGATACTCGCCGCTCGTCCACTTCTCCTGAAGGGAGAGACATTTCAGCAGCATCGATTTGCCGCTGCCGCTCGCTCCTTTAATTGCAATAAATTGTCCTTCGCCAGACTCAAAACTAATATTGTTCAATACCTTTGGTCCGCCTGGAATTGTTTTGGATAAATTCATGACTCTTATCATTCGATGCGCGCCCCTCCATGGTTGCTTGCCGTTTCTATAAATCTAGTTTAAGGGAAACAAAAAACAGTTTCCACGCGAACAAATGTTTGCTATAATGGAAATAGGAACAAACGTTCTATTGGCGAGCAAAAAACCTATTTGAATTATTAAGGAGGCTGGATCACCATGGGAAACATCTGCGAAAATTTTCGGTATGAAGAGAAAGCTTGGCCGCGCCGCGACTTAACGTTTAAATTTTATTCGGACGGAGCGCTGACGATTATCGATAATCGTTCGGAGGAGGTGATCTCGCCCAATGATTTGAAAGGGGACAGCCTCGATTTTTATATTCGCCGGCGCATCGTATTCATTAAAAATCAACTGGCCGCTTCGCAGCGGAAATACGCATAACAGCCATTCGCTTTATGCGGCGGAGACGAGCAGCGCCAGCTGCCCTGCTCTCCGCCGCTCAGCTTTTTATGTGCCGCGCAAGACTACGGAAGCTGCTTGTTGATTCCGTTCAAGCTTGGCGGACGATTAGCAAATTTATTAAGCTTTGAGCTGACCGCTTCCTCTTTGATGCTTGAATCATTTTGACGATTATGCTTTTTGTCACTTTTGTTTATTGGCATACTTTTCACCTCCATTATCATTATGAGGATAATTTACATATTTTATAATGTTTTCGCTCATTCCCCCCGCTTATTTGACGAAACGGCTCCATTACGGTAGATTGTTCATACGACCACGGTTAAAGGAGCTGTACTTCACATGAAACAGCACATATTTTTCGATCTGGACGACACGCTCATCCATTGCAATAAATATTTTTATTTGGTCATCGACCAATTTGTCGATGCCATGACGACTTGGTTCTCCGGCTATGAAGGCATTAGCGCCGAAGCGGTGCGAACGAAGCAAACCGAGATCGATATAGCCGGAATTGCGGTGTTAGGCTTCAAGAGCGAACATTTTCCGCAATCGTTTATAGATACATATGTCCACTTTAGTACACTGACTGGGCGCAAGCGTTCTTCGAAGGAGCAGGATTTGCTCTGGAAATTGGGCCTCAGCGTTTACGAACACGAGACCGAGCCTTATCCGCATATGGAAGAAACGCTCGACTCGCTCGCTGCGAGCGGACATGAGCTTCATTTATATACGGGCGGGGAACTGACCATCCAACGCCGCAAGATTGAACGCATGCAGCTGGAAAGCTATTTCGGCCAGCGCATTTATATCCGTCAGCACAAGAATAGCGCAGCACTTGAGCAAATTCTTACGGACGGCGGCTATGATCGCAGCCATACTTGGATGATCGGCAACTCGATCCGCACCGACGTTGTCCCTGCTCTTACGGCTGGAATCCACGCCATCCATATGCGAGCCGAATCCGAATGGCAATATAATGTCGTGCAGATCGACGTACAGCCGAAAGGCGCTTTTTTCACATTGGACAAACTGCTTGAAGTGCCGAATGCCATCCAACAGTACATTAAACGTTAAACCGAAATAAAAACAGCTGTCGAAATGATCGACAGCTGTTTTTATTTAACCTCATTAATCTTCTCTTTCATTACTCCATCGTTTGCTGCAAAATCGTTCCGGTTTCGCGATCGGTCAGCATTAGTTTCCCTTTGACGCTGCTTCCGTCTGCTTGCTTGAACGAAAGAACGTTGGTCGAGCCTTTCTCCAGCAGCGCTTTAACCATTGTCAGCGAGATCGTTTTGCCCTGCTGTTCTTTCCAAATGACAAACTTGCAGCCTTCGCGAAAAGCGCTGCAGCCATAACCTCGCTTGCCCTCAATAATATGTCCGTTGCAGCCTGAGCGCGGGCATGCGCCAATTGTTTCACGGGAAGCCGGCGCTGAAGAAGAATTCGAAGCGTTTAAGTCTGAGCTCTTGCCAGACATTGTACTGGCGCTTGTCTTCGGAGCACCGGAGCTTTTTTCGCCTTTCGTCCTTTTCGCGCCGTTGCCGCCTTTTCCTTTGCCTCCGCCTGTCGACCGCTCCTTCACCTCGAATGTTCCAGGAGCCGCAGGCCGTTGCAGCCGAACCTTCTCAACTACCATCGTGGCAAATTGCTTGACCTTCGCAATAAATTGATCGTCGGAAGCTTCGCCTCGCGATATTTGGTGCAAGCGCTGCTCCCATCTGCCTGTCATCTCAGGCGAAGCCAGCAATTCCACGCCTGCTCCGCGAATAAGCTCGATTGCGGCAATCCCTTTCGAAGAAATTTCAAGCTTCTTGCCGGAAAGCGTAATATAGCCGACATATTTCAGCCTTTCAATCGTCGCCGCACGAGTAGCAGGCGTACCGAGGCCGGTATCCTTCATCGCTTCGCGCAGTTCATCGTTTTCCATCGACTTGCCTGCGCTTTCCATTGCTTTAAGCAGCGTACCTTCCGTAAACGCTTTTGGCGGCTGCGTCGTCTTCTCCATCGCTTCGGTTGCGGTACAATGAACCGGCTTGTCCGCATTCAGCTGAAACGGTTGATCGGTTTCAAGCTCTTCTTCATCGCTTGCGCCCGATTCATCATTTTTCTTCTTGCCCTTTTTACCAGTCGTTGCAGAGGCGGACTCCTGTTGCTGTTGAACAACTTTCCAACCCGGTTCGAGCTGTTCCTTCGCTTTCGAGCGAAACGTTTCGCCCTCAACATCCGTAAGCACGACATGGTTTTTATATACCGCCGGCGGATAATAATGAGACAAAAACCGTCTTACGATCATATCGTAAATATTTTGTTCTTCCGAATTTAAGCCTGACACCCGTTTCGGAGTCGGCATGATCGCATGGTGATCCTCAACCTTAGCAGGATTGCATACCGCTTTATTGCCTTTATGGACGCGGCTGCGATCGGCACCGCCTGCAAGCTCCCTATAAGCGTCCGTACCCTGCAGCATCGACAGCACCTTCTGCATAACGGGCAAGTTTTCTTCCGTTACATAGTTGGAGTTGGTCCGAGGATACGTAATCACTTTATGCTTCTCGTAAAGCGACTGCGCTATATCCAGCGTTTTTTTCGCCGAATAGCCGTACCTGCCGTTCGCCTCTCGCTGCAGAAGCGTTAAGTCATGGAGCCGGAATGGATATTCTTTGGACTCTGTTACTTGATAATCGGTGATGACGCCAGGCTTGTCCTTCGTCTTCGCAGCGAGCGCTTCAGCCTTCGCTTTATCCGTTATCCGGTCGCCCTGCCAGATGCCGCTATAACTAAACCCTTCCTGATCGAAGCTGGCTTTAACAACATAATACATATCAGATTGAAATGCGGTAATTTCCTTATGTCGATCATAAAGCAGCGCAAGTACCGGCGTTTGCACCCGTCCGACAGAAAGCAGCTCCTTATGGCGGATCGTAAATGCCCGTGACGCGTTCATACCGATCAACCAGTCCGCTTCACTTCGCGCTCTCGCCGCTCTCGTTAACGGATCGTACTCCACATCGCTGCGGAGCGAATCAAAGCCTTTGCGGATCGTTTCCGGCGTAAGGTCGGAAATCCAGAGACGTTCCGTCGGCTGCGAAAGCTTTAAATATTGGCGTATATAATGAAAAATAAGCTGACCTTCCCGCCCGGCATCGCATGCGTTAACGAGACGGCCGCATCGCTTCGCCAGCTCGCCGATCTGCTTCAACTGATCCTTTGTCCGCGGATTGGGCCAAAGCTTGAATTGCTGCGGTATAATCGGCAAATCATTAGCATTCCATTTTTTATAACGGGTGTCATATTGATCGGGTTCTGCAAGAGCGACCAAATGTCCTATCGCCCAAGTTATAATATAGTTCTCGCCTTCCAGATACGTTCTGCGATTAGCTGCTTTCGGTTCGACAACCGCTGCAATCGTACGGCCCATATCCGGTTTTTCGGCAATAATTAACGTTTTCAATCTATCGCCTCTTTAGTTTGGCTTGTCGTTTCCATTTGACGCTTCATTGAAGCAAATATCGTGCTTACGCCTTTCGACCAATTCGGATCTTCCGCATATTCACGATTGATCCATGTAATCGGATCGATTTGCTCCGGCCGATTTTTACTTAAACGGACAATTGTTCTCGACGCAATATCTGCGGAATCGCGAATCGTCGTATTGTATTCCTTCCAGCTATGGAACACATTAAACGGATTGTTCGCAATCTTTCTTGCATACTTGTTCGTTTTCGGCACAAAAGCCTGTTCTTGCCCCGTAATCGCAAAAAGCAACAGCGGATGAATATCGAATGCTTCCGCCGAAGCGATAATCTCGTTCATATATGCCTTTTCAGCTAGAATCGAAGATTTGCTTTCCAAAAATGAAGCTAACCATTGTTTGTCCACCTGCGTATACCGCAGCTCGGCAGGCAGCCCGTCTCCAATCGGCTTAACTGGTTCCGGATCAACAATCTGAACTTTCGGCTGCTCCTTATTATGACCCGAGAACGGCGTCATCGACCAACCGAAAACCGCCATCGTGCCAATCAGCAGCAGACAAAGCAGCCCATAAACGTACGGCCGATACACCCGTGCCGCATTCGCCTTTTCCGTTGCTGAATGAGGCATCTGCACAGGCAGGGCAATCACATCGGCTAGCGCTGGACTGCTTGAATCTGAACCCGACTCCGCGCGCTTTCGTTCATCGCCAATCCGCTCTTTCAAACGCTGCCAGCTTAAAGCGCCTTCAACTTGAGCTAAGTCGGTGCTGCAGGTCAGCTCGTCCAATAGTTGGACAAAGCGCAGCGAGTCTATCTGACTGTTTAAATGTTGCTCCGTCCATCGACGAAGCTGCTCGATGACGGGCTTATCCGTCCGGTCAAGCTCATTTAAACACACCTCAAATATATCGTCGGTACGAACAGCCACTTGCCGTTCAACGACAACCGTGCGAATTAATGCAGCCGTCAATTGCTTCTTCAGCTCGATTTCGAACTCTGGAAGCTGCTTATGTATAATGCGGCCAACCGCATCTGCTACGATTTCCACTTTTCTCTCATGTGGCATTTCCGCATATTTATGCTGAACATATCGCCTGATTTTACTTATATCATTTGGCGAAAGCACGTATGCTTCCTCGGCAGCCATGACGAATCGCTCCTTAAAAGTTATTCAAAAAGTCCGTTACTTTTTGAATCCTCCATTATTACGTCATCCCATACCGATTTTACCACAACTTTCCTCAATTGAGTCTCAAAAATTGGAATCGTATTCATCCGCTAGGATAGATTCGCAATTAGCTGCTGTACTTCGTCGCTCTCAATAAATGCGCGAATTTGCTCTTTCTCAAACGTTGTAAATTGATATTCGCAATCTGTATCCTCATCCTGCGGAACAATCTGAGCGATTGCGCCAGAAAGCGTCGTAATGACCAAACCGCTGAAATCGATCAAATCGTCAGGCACAGGCGTTTCCGAAGCAAGCTCAAATCGGAGCGTTATGTCTACCCATTGCCCGCCGTCCCTTTTTTCGATCGTCGGATGAAACGCGTCAAACTGAAGCTCTGTCACCCGATCCAGCCCATATTTAATCATCGTCAGAAAACCTCCTCTTTTTAACTCGTTTTCAACATGAAAAGAAAAGCGCCCGAAGGCGCTTTTCTATTGTTGCATGCTATGCAAACAGTCGGTCGGATCCGCTGCTTAAGGCAGCTGTGTCGACCCCATCAAATATTTATCTACTTCGCGAGCAGCCTCGCGTCCTTCGTTAATCGCCCATACAACCAAGCTTTGGCCGCGGCGCATATCGCCTGCTGCAAATACTTTATCAACATTAGTCGTATATTTGCCGTAAGCCGCTTTAACGTTAGAACGACGGTCTTGCTCAAGGCCGAGCTGATTGATAATCGTGTTCTCAGGACCTTCAAAGCCAACAGCGATG
Source organism: Paenibacillus sp. NEAU-GSW1 (assembly GCF_009737085.1). Lineage (GTDB taxonomy): Bacteria > Bacillota > Bacilli > Paenibacillales > Paenibacillaceae > Pristimantibacillus. The sequence continues at coordinate 66,141 of NZ_WOVL01000019.1, read as the reverse complement.
AATACGAGATCACAAGGCCATACTTTTTCTGTGCCCGGGATTTCTTTATAAACTTTACGGCCGGTTTCATCAACCGTACGTTCGATTTGTACCGTGTGCAGCTCTTTCAAATTGCCGTTCTCGTCGCCGACAAATTTCTTCGTCAGAACGGAGAATGCGCGCGGATCTTCGCCATACAGCGCTTTTGCTTCCTCATGCGCATAATCGAGCGTATATACGTTCGGGAATTGCGGCCAAGGATTGTTCACTCTGTCGCGCTCCAACGGAGCTTTCGCATGCGTGCCGAATTGAGTAACCGATTTGCAGCCATGACGCAAAGCTGTAGCAACGCAGTCCGTACCTGTGTCGCCGCCGCCAATTACGATAACATGCTTGTCTTTGGCGTTAATATAGTTGCCGTCCTCCAGGTTGGAGTCCAGGTAGCTCTTAATTGTACCGTTCAAATAATCCATAGCCATATGAACGCCGTTCAATTCACGACCTTCAATATCCACTTCGCGCGCTTTCGTAGCGCCGCCGCACAATACTACAGCATCGAAGTTTTGTTTCAATTCTTCAGCGGAAATGTCTTTGCCGATTTCCGTATTTGTTACGAACTCAATGCCCTCTTCTGTCATCAGATCAACACGGCGTTGAACGACATGTTTCTCCAGTTTCATTGTAGGGATACCGTAAGTGAGCAAACCGCCAATACGGTCAGCGCGCTCATATACCGTTACTGTATGGCCGGCTTTGTTCAGTTGTGCAGCCGCTGCCATGCCTGCAGGGCCGGAACCGACTACTGCAACGCGTTTTCCGGTGCGCACTTTAGGCGGTTGAGGTACGACCCAGCCTTCTTCGAAGCCGCGGTCGATAATCGCTTGCTCGATCGTTTTGATCGTCACCGCATCGCCGATCAGCCCGACTGTACAAGAACCCTCGCACGGCGCCGGACATACGCGTCCCGTAAACTCAGGGAAATTGTTCGTTTTGTGCAAACGGTCGAGCGCTTCGCGCCACAATCCGCGGTAAATCAAGTTGTTCCACTCTGGAATCAAGTTGTTGACAGGGCAACCGGAAGCATTTCCGGCAAGCTCCATGCCTGTATGGCAGTATGGCGTTCCGCAGTCCATGCAGCGCGCGCCCTGCGTACGAAGCTGTTCATCAGACAAATGCTTATGAAATTCATTCCAGTCTTTAATCCGTTCAATCGGATCGCGATCAACCGGAATCTGGCGCTTATATTCCATAAATCCTGTAGGTGTAGACATGCTCGCATTTCCTCCATCCGTTATTCCCGAAGCTTCTTCTGTATCGCTTTTCTCTCTCAAACTATAGCGGGAATACGACAAATATTCAACAATATTTTTGAACAAACCGTTTCTAAAAATCGTATCATTCCGATTGCATGTCGTATATGGATTATCCGTACAATCATTTGTACTTTATGACATAACGTTCGTCTTATACTCCATTCTGTCCCGAACGAGTAAACGTTTGGAAAGTAAAGCTGAACATATTTGCTTCGTCTTGCTCGTATGGCTCGGAATGTGCCAGCGACCATTCCAAGGGGCTGATCTCCGGGAAATAAGCGTCGCCTTCTGCAACCTCGGTATGCACTTCCGTCAGCAGCAGCTTGTCCGCATGCGGCAAAAACTGCGAGTAAATATCCGCTCCGCCAATGACCATCAAATCTTCATTGCCGTACCGTTCAATTGCTTCCCGGACGGAATGAACCGTCTCGCAGCCTTCAAAAGAAGCGCCCTGCACTCTCGTCAAAATAACGTTGCGGCGATTCGGCAGCGGCTTGCTGCGCAGCGATTCAAACGTTTTGCGGCCCATCAAGACGGTCTTGCCGGTTGTCATTTTTTTAAAGAAAGCCATCTCTGCAGGGAGCTTCCAAGGCAATCGATTGCCGAAGCCGATCGTGCGATTGCGATCCATTGCTGCAATCATCGTAATTGGCATTTGATTATCCTCCCTATACCGCTACCGGCGCTTTTATAGCCGGATGAGGGTTATAGTTATCAACTGTGATATCCGCAACGTCTACATCAAAAATCGAATTGACCGACGGGCTGATGACCAATTGAGGCAATTCGCGAGGCGCTCGTTCCAATTGCTTCTGGATTTGGTATAAATGATTGACATAAATATGGGCGTCGCCAAAAGTATGCACGAAATCGCCGACCGCAAGCCCGCATTCATGCGCAATGAGATGCGTCAATAACGCGTAGCTCGCAATGTTGAACGGAACGCCGAGAAAAGCATCTCCGCTCCGCTGATACAATTGGCAGGAAAGCTTGCCGTCCGCAACATAAAATTGAAACATGGTATGACATGGAGGCAACGCCATATTCGTCGGCACATCTTCCGGATTCCATGCCGAAACGATCAGTCTGCGTGAATCCGGGTTTGTTTTGATCGAATGGATGACATCCTTCAATTGATCAACGCTGTCGCCGCGAGTCGTCTTCCACTCCCGCCATTGCTTGCCGTAAACGTTGCCAAGCTCGCCGAATTCACCGGCAAAAGCGTCGTCTTCCAAAATACGCGATTTAAAAAGCGCCATTTGTTCTTCATAAACGGCCGCAAACGCTTCGTCCGTCTGGGAGCGCAGACCAAAATTCGTCATATCCGGTCCTTTATACTGATCGCTCTCTATCCACTTTTTAAATGCCCACTCGTTCCAAATATTATTGTTGTGCTGGAGCAAGTAACGGATATTTGTATCTCCTTTAATAAACCAGAGCAGCTCGCTCACAATAAGTCTAAATGGAACACGCTTGGTCGTCAGAAGCGGGAAGCCCTCCTGAAGATTGAAACGCATTTGATAACCGAATACCGATATCGTCCCCGTTCCCGTCCGGTCGTCTTTGCGCGTCCCTTCCTTCAAGACGTGACGAAGCAATTTCAAATATTCATTCTCGCTATTATAATTGTTCAACATATGATTCCCCCCTTGCTAAATACCGTACAACCTAACCATCTTTTTATTTTACCATCTTAAGCTTTGAATACGCTACTAGATCGTAGCATTTCTTTGCATCATTCGACTTTTGCGCTGCATATAACGTTCAGGGGCGCTTTCAAAAAGACGTATTTCATCTTCGCTTTCCGGGATTATTGGAGCCACTTGAGCAGGCTTGCCTTGGTCATCAAGCGCGACAAAAGTGAAGAACGCGGTCACTGTCGTCGTCTTATAGCCGGAAAAGAGGTTTTCGGACTGTACCGATACGTACACCTCCATCGAACTGCGATTCGTCCGTGTGACAAACGCTTCGATCTCGATCACATCTCCAACCTTAATTGGAGCGACAAAATCGAGACTGTCCGTCGATGCGGTGACAACTTGCATACGCGAGTGGCGCATGGCTGAAATCGCTGCGATTTTATCCATATATTCCATCACTTTGCCGCCAAACATCGTATCATGATGGTTCGTATCCAGCGGGAAAATAATCTGCGTCATAATCGCTTTCGAATCCTTCGCTTTTTTGCCGGCCTTCTCCATAAGTCCCGCCCCTTTAGCGTCGATTTATACATCATATGCACATATACAAAAGGAGGCTCGCATGCTGCAGCAGCTGCGAAGCCTCCCCCTCCGCGGCGGCCCGCCGCGGTTATCAAACTTATATTTATTTGCCCACTGTATGGATTGGATGGCCCAATGCCACTTCAGCAGCGTCAAGAACGATTTCGCCAAGCGTCGGATGCGCGTGGATCGTAAGCGCGATATCTTCAAGCGTAGCGCCCATCTCGATTGCGAGACCAAGCTCAGCAATCATATTGGAAGCTTCATTGCCGATAATTTGCGCGCCCAGCACGAGTCCGGAGTTTTTGTCGGCAACCAGCTTCACGAAGCCTTCCGTAGCGTTAAGCGACATTGCTCGGCCGTTGATCGCAAACGGGAATTTGCCGACTTTCGTCTCGTAGCCTTTGTCTTTCGCTTCTTTCTCGGAAAGGCCAACGCTCGCGCACTCCGGATCGGAGAAGCAAACCGCTGGAACACATTTGTAGTCGATTACGCTTGGCAGACCGGAAATTGCTTCTGCAGCTACTCGGCCTTCGTACATTGCCTTATGCGCAAGCGCAGGTCCGGCAATGATATCGCCAATTGCGAAAATGTTCGGATTGCTTGTACGGCATTGGCCGTCAACCTCAACGAGGCCGCGCTCGCCAACTTTAACGCCTGCAAGCTCAAGTCCGAGATCGCCGTCAGTGTTAGGACGGCGGCCGACAGTTACGAGCAAGTAATCAGCTGTTACTTTCTCTTCTTTGTCGCCTACTTTATAAGTCAATGTAACATCATTGTCTGTTTGCTCAGCGCCTTGCGCCATAGCTCCCGTTACGATGTCGACATTAGTGCCTTTAAGCTTCTTCGCAACAATCGAAGACATATCTTTATCGAAGCCTGGAAGAATGGTGTCGCCGCCCTCGATAACCGTCACTTTCGTGCCGAATTTCGAGTACATTTGACCAAGCTCTATACCGATGTAGCCGCCGCCGATTACGATCAGGCTCTTCGGAATTTCAGGCAGCGAAAGCGCGCCTGTCGAAGATACGATGCGTTTGCTGAAAGGGAATGCCTTCAGCTCGATTGGACGGGAACCTGTCGCAATGATGCAGTTTTTAAACCGGTAACGCGGCGCTTCCTGATCGTTGAATACGCGCGCTTCATTCTCGTTGATGAACATCACTTCACCGCTGAAAAATTGAACTTTGTTCGCTTTCAGCAGGGACGCTACGCCGCCAGTCAGTTTTTTAACGATGCCGTTTTTAAACTCTTGCACTTTATTCCAGTCAACCTTAACGTCGCTTGCGGAAATACCGAAAGCTGACGCATGGTTAACAGATTCGTATTGATGGGATGCAGAGATCAAAGCTTTGGATGGAATACAGCCAACGTTCAAACATACGCCGCCGACATGCTCTTTATCGACAACGAGAACGTTTTGCCCAAGCTGCGCTGCGCGGATCGCAGCAACGTAACCGCCGGGACCTGCACCAATGACTAGAGTATCAATATCTAAAGAAGCATCTCCTACTACCATGTTCTTACACCTCCATGATGAATAGCTCTGGTTGACCCAGCAGCTGCTTAATGTAGTTCATAAAGTTTTGAGCCGTTGCGCCGTCGATGAGACGGTGGTCAAAGCTAAGCGACAATGCCATTACAGGAGCCGCTACGATTTCGCCGTTGCGAACGACAGGTTTTTCAGAAATACGGCCCGTACCCAGGATCGCAACTTCAGGGAAGTTAATGACCGGCGTAAAGAACATGCCGCCTGCGGAACCGATGTTGGAGATCGAAATGGTGCTGCCTTTCAGCTCATTTGGCTTCAGCTTGCCGTCGCGGCCGCGCACTGCGAGATCGCGGATCGAATCGGCAACCATCCAAATGTTCTTGCGGTCAGCATCTTCAATGACCGGAACGATAAGTCCGTTGTCTGTATCTGTTGCAATACCGATATTGTAATATTTGCGGTAGACGATTTCTTGATTCGCTTCGTCCAGCGTCGAGTTCATAATCGGGAATTGGCGGCAAGCTGCTACCAATGCTTTTACGATGAACGGCAGGTAAGTCAGCTTAGCGCCTTTCTTCTCTGCATAAGGTTTGTATTTCGCGCGCAGCGCAACCAGTTCCGTTACGTCCACTTCGTCCATAATCGTAACATGCGGCGCGGTGTAAACCGATTTAACCATAGCTCCCGCAATCGCCTTGCGGATGCCTTTGAATGGAATGCGCTCTTCAGGACGGTAAGGCGTGCCGGCTGCAACTGCAGCCGGTGCTGCCGCTTCTGCTGCAGGCGCAGTTGCTGCTTCAACAGCTTGCGCTTCTGCTGCAGGCGCAGCTGCCGGTGCTGCCGCTCCTCCGTTCGTTACGTCCTCGCGAGTGATGCGTCCGTTTTTGCCTGTACCGCTAATTTGCGTCAGGTCAACGCCTTGCTCGCGAGCGAATTTGCGCACGCTTGGCGTAGCAAGCACAAGGCCGCCAGTTGCTTTTGGCGCTTCAGCAGCAGCCGGTGCAGGTGCAGCAGCTGGAGCTGCTGCTGGAGCTGGCGCAGCAACGACTGGTACCGCTGCAGGTGCAGGCTCTGCCGCAGCTGGAGCTGCTTGCTCAGGCAATTCGCCTTCCGCATCGATGATCGCTACGATTTCGCCGATATGACATACTTGGCCGTCCTTAACGAGCACCTCTTGGACTGTTCCGTTAACCGGACACGGGACCTCGACGATCGCCTTGTCGTTTTGTACTTCCATAATAATGTCGTCATCCGTTACTTTTTGGCCTGGCTTAATAAGCACTTTGATGATTTCGCCCTCGTGCAAGCCTTCGCCGAGCTCTGGAAACCGATATTCAAATTTTGCCACGTTGAGTACCCTCCTTTACGTATTTGCCCCGCATCTATGGGCATTTCGCTTCATATCTATATCATAATTGCAGCGCTCTGCGAGTCGCTCAATTAGAATGTCAGCACTTTATTGACTGCCGCTGCGATGCGCGCAGGCGTAGGAAGCCATGCATCTTCGATTTGCGCGAACGGATATACCGTATCCGGACCAGCAACGCGAAGCACTGGCGCTTCGAGGTGCAGAATTGCTTTTTCGTTAATTTGGGCAATCACTTCGGCTGCAACGCCGGACGTTTTTTGCGCTTCTTGAACGACGATTGCGCGGTTTGTTTTCTTGATCGAAGCTACGATCGTCTCGATATCGAGCGGAACAAGCGAGCGCAAGTCGATAACTTCAGCTTTGACGCCTGTTTTTTCAAGCTCTTCGGCAGCTTTAACAGCCGTATGAACCATCATGCCGTAAGCGATAATCGTAACGTCGCTGCCTTCGCGAACAACGTTCGCTTTGCCGATCTCAACTGTATATTCGCCTTCAGGAACTTCAGCGCGGAATGCGCGGTACAGGTTCAAGTGCTCCATGAAGAATACAGGATCGTTGTCACGGATCGCCGCGATCATCAAGCCTTTTGCGTCGTACGGGTTCGACGGAATTACAACTTTGATGCCCGGTGTTTGAACAGCCAAGCCTTCAAGCGAATCCGTGTGCAGCTCAGCCGCTTTTACGCCGCCGCCGAATGGCGTACGGAATACGATTGGCGAATTGTAGCGGCCGCCGGAACGGTAACGCATGCGAGCCGCTTGAATAAACATTTGGTCCATCGCTTCATAAATGAAGCCGACGAACTGAATTTCTGCAACCGGGCGGAATCCTTGAACGCCCATGCCTACTGCAAGGCCCCCGATTGCCGACTCGGCCAGAGGCGTATCAAATACGCGTTCCTCGCCGAACTCGCTTTGCAAACCTTCCGTAACGCGGAATACACCGCCGACTTTACCTACGTCCTCGCCAAAGACAAGCACGTTCTCATCACGTTTAAGCTCCACGCGCAGCGCGTCGCGGATCGCTTCCAACATATTCATTTGAGCCATTATCGTCAGATCCTCCCTCATATTTGCTTCGCGCAAAATCCCATTTCAGCGCTAATTATTGAAAGTCAGCCTTTTGCTCTTCCAGATACTGAGGCGTCGATTCGAACATCGTGTCAATCAAGCCGGCAACCGTCATTTTTTCTGTCGCTTCCGCTTTTTTGATGCTGTCGTTTACAGCCGCCTTCGCTTCCTCTTTAACGCGATTCGTATCTTCTTCCGTCCAGAGGCCCTTTTTCTCCAAATATTTGCCGAAACGAACGAGCGGATCTTTAGGAGCCCATTCTGCTTCTTCTTCTTTCGTACGATATTTAGTCGTATCGTCAGCCATCGAGTGCGGACGGTAACGGTATGTCAGCATTTCGATCAGCGTAGCGCCTTCGCCGTTGCGGCCGCGTTCCGCTGCTTCGGATACCGCTTTAATAACTGCCAATACGTCCATGCCGTCTACTTGAACGCCTTTGATGCCAGCAGCTACCGCTTTGTGCGCAACCGACAGCGCAGCTGTTTGTTTCGAGTAAGGAGTCGTAATCGCATAGCCGTTGTTTTGAACGACATAAATTACCGGCAGTTTGAAAGAACCGGCAAAGTTCATGCTCTCGTAGAAATCGCCCTCGGACGAGCCGCCGTCGCCTGTATACGTAATCGCAACGCGCTTCTCTCCGCGTTTTTTGAATGCCATCGCTACGCCGGCTGCATGCAGAACTTGCGCGCCGATGATGATTTGCGGCATAAGCACGTGAACATCTTCAGGAATCTGGCCGCCATGCTGATGACCGCGGGAATATAGGAATGCTTGGTACATTGGCAGGCCGTGCCATACGAGCTGCGGCATGTCGCGGTAACCAGGGCAAATAAAATCGTCTTTGTTCAGCGCGTACTCGCTGCCAACCATGGAAGCTTCCTGGCCGGATACCGGCGCGTAGAAGCCAAGGCGTCCTTGACGGCCCAGGTTAACGGCACGTTCGTCCCAAGTGCGTGTAAATACCATGCGGTACATAATTTCTTTCAATTGCTCGTCTGTAAGCTCCGGCATCAAGTCAGGATTGACTACATCTCCGTCAAGCGACAGTACGGACAGCGGTTTAACGGGCTCTGTTTGAACTTCATATGGCAGTTTGCTCAGCAGTTTGCTCATTTTGAACGCTCACCTCAGTCATAATTATTTGAATATTACAATGCTCTGTTATAGAATTATTATAAACCTGTTTACCGAAAATGGTCAAAGTAAAAAACAAAAAAACCGTTGTTTTTTCGCCAATACACCAGATTCTATCTCTTAATTGTATATGTAACAGAGTTCATATTTCTGTGTAACAGCATAATACAATATAGCGTTATCATTTTGGTGTCGCCATACTATTGTTTTCCCACATGCGACCCTTTCCATTCAAATAACAGGAACACAAGGAGGATCCATAACATGACGGATGAACGATATTTAAAAAGAACGGTTTTGAAAGATTCGATAACGAGCCGCTATTTGCCCGAAGGCGAGCGCAGCCTGCGCGTATACTTGCCGCCCGGCTACAATGAGGTGCTCAGTTATCCGGCAGTCTATTGCCAGGACGGCGAAGATTTTTTCAACTTTGGACGAATCGCGACTACGGCAAATCGGTTAATCCTCGACGAAGGCGTCGAGCCTTTCATTATTGTCGGCGTAGATGTCGACAAGTCGAAGCGCACTTCGGAATATTCGCCAGACGGCGAACGCCACGCCGATTATGTCCGTTTTTTCGGCGAAGAATTGGTTCCCTATATTGAAAGCAAATATCCGATCAGACGGGAGCCCTCGCAGCGGCTGCTAGCCGGCGATTCGCTGGGTGGAACGGTTTCCTTCCATATAGCGCTGTCTTATCCTCATCTGTTCACGCGAGTGATGTCGCTTTCCGGCGCTTTTTACGACCGTTCGAGAGAAATTATGGAACAGCAATCCGATCTAAGCTGGCTTCAGCTGTATATGATCGTCGGCTTGCAAGAAACGGCTTTCGAGACAGACCGCGGGACGATGGATTTTGTCGCTATTAACCGCGATGCCCGCGACTTGCTGAAAGCTCGCGCCGCCGTGTTTTCCTACAAAGAAATGGATGGCATGCACCAGTGGGGATTTTGGCAGCAGGAAATTCCAGACGCGCTGAAATATTTTTTGGAAACGGAATAAATTACGTCAGGCCGCACGGTTAAATCTTGTTGTTTAGGATAAAGTTATTACTGACTACACTATCCAAGCTTCAGGAGGAAACCAGCATGTTCAAGAAACAATTCCAGCTTGCGGCAATTGCCATTCTGGCGGTAATGCTCGTTATGAGCGGCTGCGGCAAAAGCACAGATAACAATGCGAATAATAATGGCGGCAGCAACAACGCAGGCACGAATGCCGGCGGCGCGGCGGGCACGAAAGATATTACGGTCAACGCAGAGAACTGGAAGTTCGACCAGACTGACATTAAATTAAATGTCGGCGATACCGTCAATCTCACGCTTAAAAACACGAGCGGCAACCACGGCCTCGAAATACCGGATTTGAAAATCAACATCAAAGACGGCGAGACAGCAAAATTTACGGTCGACAAAGCCGGCACTTACGAATTCGTTTGCTCCATCATGTGCGGCACCGGCCACGCAGATATGAAAGGCAAAATTACGGTGTCCTAGTCAAAAAAAGGTACCGGCTCAATCGCCGGTACCTTTCTCATTTATCCGTTTTTTTTGCTGAAACCAGCAGCATCATTGGGCGCCGCAATTCATTAGCCATGCCTGGCATACCCAATATTCTTTTTTCCGGCTCAGGCTCGACCAGACCCGTAATTTCAAATCCGCTGCGAATAAGCGTGTTGACGTATGTCGTCAATGTTTTATGGTATTTCATGACGTCCTCGCCAAGAAAGTTTGTCGTTCGCAGACCTTCCTCGAAATAGTTGTCCACCGGCCAATGCAGCATATTCCCCGCTTCATCGAAATGCCATTCCTGCCTGCCCTCCGCCGTAAATACAGGGTGTTCTACCGAGAACACAAAACTGCCGTTACTAACTAGAAATCGCCTGATTTTATCGCAAATATCGCTAAAGGACTCGACATAATGAAGAGCGAGTGAGCTAATGACAACATCGAAGCTGTTCACTGGGAAATCAATCTCTTCAATCGGCATGCAAATGTAACGTACAGCATTTGAATCCGTTCTGATTTCAGCCTCGCTCAACATTTTTTCCGAAATATCGATTCCGACCGCCGAAAGAGCCCCTTGTTCCATCGCGTATCGGCAATGCCAGCCATAGCCGCAACCTACATCCAAAATGCGCTTGCCGGTCAAATCAGGCAGCAGCTTTTGAAACTCATGCCACTCGCCCGACCCCTCAAGACCTTTCTTCGAACGGTCCATCTGGCTATACTTTTCAAAAAAAACGTCATCATCATACTTATTCTGCTTCATACCGATCGCCTCCTAAGCTGATAACGATGCTAACTATGCCTGCAAGTCGCGCTGAATTTCCGATAGCAGCTTGGCGCAGCCTTGCTCCACCAGCTCATAAACTTCATCGAAGTTGCCGGAATAGTACGGATCCGGCACGTCGGCAATGTTCAGCTCCGGCAACAGGCTCATAAACGTAAACACGCGTCCTTCACGCCCCGTATCGCCCCCGATATCGTCTTCGATAATCGCCAAAACATCTTTTTCATTTTTCGTATCCATACATACGATATAGTCGAACTTGTCACGGTCAGCTTTGGCAAACTGCCTTGCTTTCATTCCGCTGTATGATATCCCTTTGCTGTCCAGTTGTTTTCGCGTTCCCTCGTGAGGCGGACGTCCGATATGCCAGTCTCCCGTACCGGCGGAGTCGATCTCGATCGCTTGCTCCAGTCCGGCTTTTTGCACCATGCTGCGAAAAACAGCCTCCGCCATCGGCGATCGGCAAATGTTGCCTAGACATACAAACAATACGCGCGCTTGCTTAGTCATGATCCGCTACCTTCCTTCTGTAAATTCGTTTGATTGAGCGACCGTCTAGGCAGTTTCCATTTATAATGGACCGACAGCATGCGGAGCGTAATAATAACGACGAATAAGAACAATAAATCAAGCGTGGAATGGAACCAGCCTTGTCCAATCGCAAGACCCGCAAGCATCGCCCATACCGCATAAATTTCGTCTTTGAGCACGAGCGGCTTCCGTCCGGCAAGCACATCGCGGATAATTCCGCCGCCGATTCCGGTCAGCATTGCCGCAACGAGCACAGCGCTAATCGGGTGCTTCATCTCTGTGGCATAAAGCGCGCCTTGAATGGCGAACGCGGCTAGGCCGATCGCGTCGAAAAACGCTTCGCTCCTTCGCCAGGTCAGAATCCATCTGGCAGGAAGCAAAAAAGCAATCGTCATGGCAATAATCGCGATTTTGAACAAATGCCCTTGATTCCATAGCATCGTTACCGGCATGCCGATCAGCAAATTACGCACAACGCCTCCGCCGAATGCCGTCACAAGTCCGAGAACGAATACGCCCAAAATATCGTACTCCTCTTCCATCGCAACGACGGCGCCGCTCACTGCGAACGCGACTGTGCCGATAATGCTGAATACGCCAAAAATATCAACGTCCAACAACTAATACTCCTCCGCTTCCGTATCCCGATCGCTCGCATAAGCGCATCGGTTGAGTCATTCCCCATTTTAGCCGCGCTTATTCGGTTTCGCAATGGTTTTTGCGTTCTTCCATGCAATCGTTTTATACTGACAAAAGCGAGAACGACACCCGAAAGGATATATACGATGATCAAACGAATTATGATTTTTACCGGAGGCAGGCTTGGCGAATGGGCGGCAAAGCTCGTAAAGCCTGATGATATGCTGATTGGCGCCGACAGCGGAGCGTTCTATTTGATCAGCCATCAATTGAAACCTCATACCGCTATTGGCGATTTCGATTCGGTAACCGCAGAGCAGCTGGAGCAAATCCGTTCCACAAGCACAGAAACTATAGAATGCGATCCGATCGATAAAGATTATACCGACACGGAGATGGCGTTTCGATTGGCGCTCGAACGGAAGCCGGCTGAAATTGTGCTCACCGGCGCGCTTGGGACACGCTTCGACCATTCGCTCGCGAATGTGCATCTTCTATCCCTCGCGCTAGAGCAAGGTATAGCAGCCGCAATTGTTGATGAGCACAATACGATCAGACTGGCGCAAGGACCTGCCGAAGTACGCCTGACGAAAGGCGAGTACAGCCACGTCTCCTTGCTCCCGCTGTCCGAGCGAGTAGCCGGCATTACACTTGATGGCTTTAAATATCCTTTGCATAATGCCGTCCTCCGCATCGGCCAATCGCTTGGCATCAGCAACATCATCGAGCAGCAAACCGGAAGTATCGCCTTCTCCGACGGCGTATTGCTCATTATTCAAAGCAAAGACTAGCTAACGTCTATTAATTGCTGTTCAGATCTATATTTAGTCTTCGCCTTCCGTCTCCAGCTTGAGTCCCTCCACATGCTTGCGGCTTAATAGCTTTCGTATTTTCCGGTTTTCCTTCGTTTCAAATACGATATCCATATCGTATTCCCCTTCCGGATACAGCCTCTCCTTCTCGATATACAGCTTGAGCCGCTTGCGATTGAACTTCATCTTGCTCCCCTGCACCTGCACAATAACTTCGCCTCGGGCATCCGCCTCTCGATAAACGATGCCCGTTCGCTTGAGCGGATAGATCCAAACGGCATCTCCCGGCTCAAACTCTTTCTTTAATGCTTGACGATTTTCTTCCTTGGCCTTGCGTTCTAACTCTTGCCCCTGTTTCTCCTTCGGGTTAAAGCCATTCCCTTGCGAGATTTCGGTTTCAGTTGGCTGCTCCGAAACGGGATGTGGCGAACTATCGGCTGCTGTGCTCTCTGACGGCTGCCTCATTTCCGCTATCCGTTCTGCACGCTGAAGGACACGCTCCGGCAAACCGCACCGGCGGGCAATCGCAAACGCGTGGCTGTCTCCTGCTTCCCCAAGCTCCAGCCGATACAGCGGCCTAAGCGTCTCCGTATCAAATGCCATCTTGGCGTTCATGCAGCCTGGAGTCCGCGCGGCAAAATTTTTGATCTCGTTAAAATGTGTTGTTGCGCCTACTAGCGAGCCCCTCTCAAGCAGCTCCTCCAAAACGGCAATCGACAAAGCAATGCCTTCGCTTGGATCGGTGCCAGCCGCCATTTCATCCAGCAGCAGCAAGGAACGATAGCTTGCATGCTCCAGCATTTCTTTCAGAACCGCAAGATGCGAGGAAAAAGTACTTAGCGACTGTTCCACGCTTTGCCCGTCTCCGACATCGGCAATGATTGAATCGAACAGGCCGAAGCGGCTTTTCTCATCCGCGGGCGCAAGCAAGCCGGATTGAACCATCGCAGCAAGCAAGCCTATCGTCTTTAAAGCGACTGTTTTGCCGCCTGTATTGGGTCCGGTAATAATAAGCTGCTTCCATCTTACGCCGAGCTCAACCGTCAATGGCTCAACTGCGCCGCCCAGGAGCGGATGCCTCGCTTCAACCAGCTGAATGATCGAACGATCGCTCAACGTCGTTTTTTTACCGTCATAAGAGCGTGCAAGCTTTCCTCTTGCCATAATGAAATCAAATGACGCCATCGCCTCCCGGTTGCCGAGAAGCTCAGAAGCGTACATATCGGCCATATCCGACAGCTTAGATAAAATAACGGTGCGTTCCCGTTCCTCGTCCGCCAGCCAGCTTTGCAGCTCGCTCTGCAATCCGGCCACGTCGATCGGTTCCACATAAATCGTCTGCCCGCTTGCCGACTCGCCCCACACCGTTCCCGGCACTTGCTTGCGCAGCTCTCGTTTAATGGCAATTACCGCTCTGCCGTTCCGTTTGCTGATGAACGATTCTTGCAGCGCCGCTTTATATTTCGATAGCGCGGATTGAAGCTTTTTCTCTATGCGGTCCTCTACTGCGACAATTTGTCTGCGTATCGATGCCAGTTCGCTGCTCGCCTGATCCGTAAGCCTGCCGAATCGCACGGCGCGCCCAAGCTCCTCGCGCAGCTCCGGGCAATCCCTGAGCGAGCCTGCATAGCTCGCAATAGTTGGGGCAATTTCCCTCTTGCTGTCCATATATTTTTTCATTTGCAAAACCGAGGCGAGCCATACGAGCAACTGTTCCAGCTCAGCTTCGGAATAGATTTTTCCTTTCCCGAGCAGCTCCACCAATGAATCTATGCCTTCCATTGTCGAGAGCGGAACGCTAGCGCCGGCAGCAAGCAGCCTCGACGCTTCTTCCGTCTCGTTCAGCCAAGCCGCTACTTGATTTCGATTGCCGCTGGGAGCCAGTCGCTCGGCAAGCCGCCGTCCCGAAGGCGATACCGTCATTTCAATTAGCTTTTGTTTCATTTTTCCATACTCCAAACGTTGCAAAGACGTTTCCATCATCATCAGTTATCCATCTCCTTTATCATCAATGCTGCATAAAAAAAACAGGGACAGAACGCTGCGCGCTCCATCCCTGTTTTCCTTTCAGTCAACAAACCCGTATAAACAAACGAATTGCGCCGCATTCGCACTAGCTCGCTATGCTCGCAAACGTTTATTTACACAAAAAAACCGTGCTCGAAGAGCACGGTGATTGGGCCGTTGACTAAATGTCATTTAGGCGGAATCCACATGTTCTTAACTCTTGGCATCGGACAACCGATCAAGGCAGAGAAATAGAAGCATGTGAATCCAAGTGATTCGACAAGCTCAAATAAACGCTGCTTAAAGACGATCATGTCCGATCTATCCAATTAGGAGTTAAGAACACCCGTAATCATTAAAATAGCCCCTTCCAAATGACAATAAAAACGATAACAACACTATAAAATAGAAAACACTTACTTGTCAAACCGTCTCCAGCCTAATTTCTAATCCGGTTGATGCAAACGCAATATGCTCCGGCAAGCCGTACGACTTGCGAAGATCAATATCATGCGACATATGCGTAAAACAAACGCGGCGCGGCTTCCATTCCTTCACAAGCTCGAGCGCCTCCGTTACGTCATAGACCGACCTCGTCTCATACGCGAAATGCTCTTTATAAAAGCTGGTTCCAAGCACGAGCAGATCCAGGCCATAGAGCGGCTTTTGCTGCTCGTTCGTCAAGCCGATCGCATCCGAGCAATAAACCCAGCTCTTTTTCCCGGAAACATGGTCAAAGCGGTAAGCGTACGAGTAGCCGTTCTTTCCGTGATGGACCCGCCAATTCGTCACGCGCCATTGTCCAAGCATCATCGGCTCATCATTCGCTGTAAATTGGATATGGCTGTGCAGCCACGGAAAACGAGCGCTAATCTCAGCTATCACCTCGGCAGGCGCGAATGCTTCGCCCTTTTTGCCTAGCCAGCGGCATGCGTCAGACCATTCCACAAGCCCTCCGATATGATCGAAATGAGCATGCGTGATCAGAATGCGGTCAACCTGGCGCAAGCCTGCGGCTTCCATCTGTCTGCCCCAATCAGGTCCGCAATCAATCAACGTCGTTCCCGACTCTGTTTCTTCAAGCTGCACGAGCGAACGAAGCCTCCGATTGACGCCCCCGGCCTCCGAGCGGGCTTCCCCGCAAACCTCGCAATCACAGTAGACGCGGGGAACGCCCATGGAATCCCCTGTCCCGCGAAACCAAATGCGCATCATATCGGAAGCAGCTCGATTTGCTCCATACCGCGAAGACGATCCATCATATCAAGCCAAGCCTGCGGTTTATTCGGAAGCGCCGAATAATAGCCCTCGAGAAAGCGCGTGACGAGCTCGGCCGGGATATGCGTACGGTCTTCATCCGCAGGAAGGAAGCTCAAGTTTAGCCCTTCCACCGCCTGACCCTCATGATCCCATGACGGATGGACATACTCGACAGCCAGCCGTTTATATCCCATATGCGAGAGCACCTCGCGGCGGACGAACGGATTCATCGGCGTTACGCCGCCGAACGAATGCTGCTCATCGCTGGAATACGGATCGTAAATTTCCGCGAACATGCCAATCGGCTCCGTGCCGGACTGCTCCGCCAGCCGCCTCAAATCGTTCTCGCGATTGCGCATTAGAAAACGGCCAATTCCTCGCGAATGATCTCCGATAATGGTAAAATCGGTCATCGCAACGCGAAGCTCCGGATAGTACCGGTATTCGGTCGAGCCGACGACTTCCTCTCCGTCAACAGCGACGTAGACATGAATACCCGGATCTTCCAGCGGCTCCTTCCATCGTTCATATGCAAGCACTTCCTCCGGCGGGAAAATACGGCCCAGAAGCGAATGCAGCGCAGCAAAATGCGGATCTTC
Organism: Paenibacillus sp. NEAU-GSW1; assembly: GCF_009737085.1. Lineage (GTDB taxonomy): Bacteria > Bacillota > Bacilli > Paenibacillales > Paenibacillaceae > Pristimantibacillus. The sequence continues at coordinate 49,421 of NZ_WOVL01000019.1, read as the reverse complement.
GATCGAAGTAATGCGGTGGTAGTTCATCGTCATCGTATGCTTGCTCCCCTCTATGTCTTAAACGGATTTCGCCATTCCATAACGGCGGCATAATTGCAAGACTGCTCGTCGTCCAAATAATTTTCCGCCACGCCGACCGGCGTTCTGCCGCAGCGCAGCAAAAATGTAATGACGGGATCGGTAAGCTCGCCCGCCATTATCTTGCTCAAATATTGTTCCGCCGTCAGTACGGATGCATAGCTCGAATAGCCGGGCATTCGGCCGGCGCCAAGCAAGCGGGCAATGCCCAAATGAACGACAGTCTCGTACATCGACTGCATCAGCCATTTGCCGATACCCGTTTTGCGATAGGCGGGCACGACGCAAATATCGGCGATATACAGCGTATCGCCGCCCGGATTATGATTGCGGATAAAGCCGCTGTCGGTTATCTCTTCCCAGCTGTGATGATGTCCGTAATCGTCCATATCAACAATAAGTCCGGTCATGGAACCGATGATCGAGCCGCCTGCTTCCGCGCACAATGCGCCTTCCGGAAAGCGTGTAATATGCTCGGTCAATTGCTCTTTGTTCCACAGCAATTCTTCCGGATAAGGCGGCGGAAAGCTTTGCCGCTGCACCTCGATCATAGCCTCGAAGTCCGCTGCCGTATAGCGTCGAATAACCGCTTCTGCCGGCTTTCCATTATGGAACACATAGAACGTTTTCTTCATTATCGCGGCCCCTCCTGCTATCAGCAAATGCTAGTAACACGGCCTTATGCCCAATCGGGATAAAGATCCGTCCGGCGGTCTCGCCAAGTCGTTACCGAACCTCCCGACCGCACATCCTCTAGCAGCTGCAAGTCGAGATCGGCAACGACAAGCATGTCGTCGTTAATGACGCCCTCGCTCAATATTCCGGCTGGAGGGAACGGGATGTCATTCGGCGTAATAATAGCCGCTTGACCGTAATTGGCGCGCATAAAATCAACTTTGCGCAGCGCGCCTACAGTGCCGGTCGTAACGATATAGATTTGGTTCTCGACCGCTCTTGCATGGCAGCAATAACGCACGCGATAAAAGCCATGGCGGTCGTCCGTACAGGACGGACAGAAAATGACGTCGGCTCCTTTAGCCCGAGCCATCCGCACAATTTCCGGAAACTCAATATCATAGCAAGTGAGCATTCCGATTGTGCCGAATTCGGTCTCGAATACTTGCAGACCGTCGCCAGGCGTCATATTCCACTCCGCTACCTCGGTAGGCGTCAAATGAATTTTTGCCTGGCGGTCGATTTTGCCGTTCGGATGGAACAAATGCGCCGTATTGCGCCGTTTGCCCTCGCCGGCATCTACGACATGCGTTCCGCCTACGATATATACGCCATACTCGGACGCAAGACGCTGAAACAGCGCTTCGTAGGCTTCCGTAAATTCCGGAAGCGTTTCAATCGGCAGCGCAGCGCCGCTCTCATCGCCGATCGAGAGCAGCTGCGTCGTCAAAAATTCAGGGAACAGCACAAATTGCGTTCCATACTCCGAAGCGTTGCGCACATAGTGCGTCACTTGCTCGGCAAATTGGTCAAAGGAGCTAATATCCGCAAGCTTATATTGCACGGAAGCAACCCGATATTTCATCGTCCCATTCCTCTCTCCTACTTCCGCTGTTTAAACTGGATCGATATTGTCGTTCCGAGATCCGGCAGGCTGAAAACGTCGATTTTACCTTCGTGCAGGTCGACAATTCGCTTGGCTATGGACAGACCAAGGCCTACCCCCCCAGTTGCCCGGCTGCGGGCGCCGTCAACACGATAGAATCGTTCGAACATATGCGGAATTTCATTTTCCGGAATGCCGATCCCTTTATCCTTCACTTCGATTTTCACAATATTTTTCATCAGTGAGACGGATACTTCGATCGGTTCCTTGCTGTACTTGATCGCATTATCGAGCAAGATGACAAGCAGCTGTCTGATTTTATCTTTATCGCCGTACAGCCGAACCTGTTTGGACATCGCTTTAACGCGAATAGTCCGCTGGAATGTCGTCTGCAGCATGCCCGCCAGCTCGTTCACCACATGAACGACGTCAAACAGCTCTTGGCGAAGCCAATCCTCCTGCTCCGCTTCCGCGAGCATAAGCATCGACTTCGTCAAGCTTTGAAGCCGGGTCGTCTCGCGATCGATCGCCTCGATCGCTTCGTTCCGAACATTCTCATCGTCGCGTCCCCAGCGCTTCAACATCCCCGCATAACTGCTAATGACAGTCAGCGGCGTTTTCAGCTCATGCGACGCATCGGCCACAAATTGCTTCTGCCTGGCAAACGTGCGGTCGAGTCTCTCGATCATTTGATTGAACGCCCGCACGAGCTGCTGAAGCTCTGCCGATTCCTCGCTGCTGCTTGGCTCGATTTTGCGCAGCTTGCCGCTGCGGTCGATCTCGCGCATCGTATTCACCATCTGCTGCATCGGCGCCGTCAGCCTGGACGTGAACCAATACGTTCCGAAAATCGCAAACAGAATTGCGCCCGCGCTCGTTACCGTCAACGCTGCGACCAGAATTTGCAAATAATCGTCAAGCTCATTTAGCACCCGATTCACCTCAAGCATCGCAACGAGGTTGGAGCCGTCAAAAATCGGTACGCGCATGTACAAAATCCGTTCATTTCCTTTGGAAATCATCCCTGTATCGTGGTTGTTTTGAAATTGAACGGGCAAATTGAGCAGAACGGGATCAGAGCCGGTAATATTGACGACCCTATTGTCCGGCAATACGATCCGTATCATTTCGTTAACATTATAATATTCGCTAAGCAGATCCGGATCGTATATGCCCTTGCCGTTCTGGATGAGCGGATTTTCCAGCATGAGATTCACTTTGTTGCCAATCACGCGCTCTTCGCTTTCGGTCGTAATTTTGATCACATAAAAATAGACGAATATATTAAATAAAATAAGAATAAAGATTAACCAAAAAATCGTAAAAAGCGTAAATCGTTTACGCAGCGTCATGCTTCAGGCTCCTTAATCATATAGCCGACTCCGCGTACCGTATGAATCAGCTTATGCCGATACCCCTTGTCCAGCTTTTGACGTAAATATCGAATATAAACATCAACGAGATTCGTCTCGCCGATGAAATCATAACCCCAAACTTCCGATAAAATGTCCTCGCGAGACTTTTCAACGTTTTTGTTCTCAACCAGATACACAAGCAGCTCAAACTCGCGCGGGGTCAACTCGATGACGATGTCTTTGCGGAACACCTTTCTCGTCCGCAGCTCGATCGTCAAGTCGCCCACTTTAATTTGGTCGGTTCCCTCAGACTCTTTTGGATACTGTTGGAATATGCGCAAAATGTTGCGTACGCGGGCCAGCAGCTCCTCCATAGCGAAAGGCTTCGTAATATAATCGTTGGCGCCATGCTCAAAGCCGCTTACTTTATCGGGTACAGTGTCTCTTGCCGTCAGCAAAATGACCGGCACCGGATTGCCGGCTTGTCTTAATCTTCTAAGCACCTCGATGCCGTTTAGCTCCGGCAGCATCACATCCAGCAGCACAAGCTCCCACTCTCCGGAAGAAGCCATTTCATAGCCGGTTCTGCCGTCGGCGGCTGTGCCGACCGTATAGCCTTCATGCTCGAGCTCCAACTGCAATATGCGGGAAATTCCCGCTTCATCCTCTACTACCAGCACGCGATCGCTCATTCTTGATGTTCACCCGCTTCCTTATTGTGTATTTCGGACCATTTTTCCTTCATCATAATGAAGCTTACTTTCAAATGCAACTGCATAATATCCCATCCTATTTTATCATAATTTGCGATTCATTTCGCATAGCGCTTGATCTCATTCGCAATTGGCCTCAACGCAGGCAGCGCTTCCTTGCGCAGCCTCTTATCCATCGTCGGCCAAGCCCCTCTCCATATCGCATCCAGCACCTGCTCCGCCGGCAGCAGCGGGAACGCTGCGATTGGCCGGTGGGGCAGCATGCGCATCCATTCCGAGCGTCCGTTAAACTTGCAATCTTTGTTGGCGATCCACACCAGCTTGCCGCCCCGAATACGTAATTGCTCTCCCAATTCGGTAAAATAGTTCAGCCGTTCGAGACTCCATTTCGCAGGGAATGGATCTGCGATGACCGCGACAATCCGGCATTGCAGCATCCAGCTTCGAGCTTCCGCAAGATCCGCATGGCTCGAAATGTCGGTCAGCGTTACGGCGCAAGCCGTCCGCCGCAAACGAACCGCGAGCTTCTCCGATGCTTCGGCGCTATTGCTGAACGAACCATGTTTCGGAGCCATCCATGATACGCCATCGCTTGCCCATTCCGCAATACCGCTGCCTTTTCCGTCCTGTTCCTTCTCGTCAGCTATGCCGAGAAGCGCCCGCCATTCGGGCTGCGGCGACGGATATTCCGCAGCGGCGCAAGCGATGCCTAGAGTGCCGAGCAGCTTCGCCGTCGAAATGGCTAGAAACGTCGACCCTGCGCCCGCAGATAGAGGGGCAAACGATATATGTATTCGTTCACCCTGCGCAATTTGAGTCGATAGCTGATTATTAGCGGCCTTTGATTCGCTGACAAACATGCGCAGCGCCAATTCAACATCCTCCATCTTGCCATACCGGTCTATCTGCCGAAACATAACCATCCGCTCGAGAACGGCTATAAATCCAGCAGGCACATCCGATTGCAGAAGCCGGCTGGCAGGCTGCCGCTCCCGACCGTTCGCATCATAGCAATTCCCTCCGCTTAGCAAGTAATAGAGCAATGCGCCGAGTCCGAACACATCCGAGCGAGGATCGCTCTGGCCATCGTGCCGCGCTTGCTCCGGTGCGGCGAAGCCCGGCGTGCCGAGCAGCATCGTGTCCTGTGTTTGACCATTCTTATAGTGCCGGGCAATGCCGAAATCAATAAGCCGAACATGCCCGTTCTCTTCCATCATGACATTTGACGGCTTTAAATCGCGATGAATGATTTGCGGCGTTTGGCGATGCAAGTAGGCTAACGCCGAACATAGCTGAAGCCCGATTCGCAGCACCTCCTGAAACGGCATGCACCGGCCGTAGCGTTGAAACCTTTCTCCTGCTGTCTCGCCTCGAATGTACTCCATTACTATCGCTTCGCAGCTCATGTCTTGACCCGGCAAGTCAAGTCCGAAGCAATCCATGATGTGCGGCAAATTTGGATGGCTTAACCGCAGCAGCATGCGAGCTTCTTCAGAGATATCGCGATAGCCGAATCTATCGGAGCTTGGCGACGGCATCGCGATTTTAATCGCACGCAGCTTGCCCTGCAGCTTCAGATCTTCCGCCGCGAACACAGCTCCCATTCCTCCTTTGCCCAGCTTCGCTGCTATCCTGTAACGTCCGTTCCATATCGTTCCCGGCTGCAATTCGATATCCATTCGCAGTCCCCCTTTTATTGTCAGCATAAAAAAATCCCGATCCGCTACCGCGCAAATATGCGCGCAAATTAGCAGATCGGGATGCTTTCCCGCCGTAACAGCCTTCATTCAGTTGAACTTATCCTAACATAACCCTGCCGCGGCAAGCAATGGCGTTTAATTGCCACATTACCGTTTCAAGTCCGATGGAAAACAGCGGATCAAAGGCATTTACCATATCCAGAACGTTAACAGCTACCATAACCGTTTGAAAGATTGGAGCATTACTTGGCGTGGTTCCGCTATCTCGACAGCAAGGACTATGAGAACACAACGTCGAATAAGAGAAACATATTGGTGTCCTCACGCCTGTTTTCTGTGAAGAAAACGAACGCCAGACTTCGACGGATGGCTTACTGTTGAGTTTTAAAGGTGCTTGGAGCGTGTTTTGGGTGAAAAGAAACTTGCCCGCGAAAGCATTTTCGCCAAAGACAAAGGACTGCAACACGAAATGGTGAATATGCGCAAGGGGATATAGGTTAAGAAATCCATTTACCATATCCAGCATGTGAACGCTTATCATAAGCGACTAAAAGACTTTATGGACCGATTCCAAGGTGTTGCAACCAAGTACCTTGATAACTATCTATATTGGTTCAGATACCTTGAGCAAAGCAAGAAGGTTGACCGAAAAGTGCGAATAGACGGTCTATTACTTGGGGCTTGTCACAAATCGAACAAAACTACCGTTCAAATGCTAAGAAGTGCGTAGTTGGATAATGATTTATTCAACTATGGGTCAGTTTCTTAATAATTTTTGATAAGCAGGTGTAATTTTATGTTGGATTTAGAGAAAACAAGAGAAAAAATTATTGCTTTAAATGAGTCAGATGCAAAAAGCATTTTAATGCTTACAGCCGCTAATATACAAATGGTAAACGGAGGGAATGGAAGTTTTACAAGTGAAGCTTGTGTAAATGAATTAATAAGGTTATATAACAGCATCCCCGAACCTAAAGGAAAAGGAAAATGAAGATAAAGCATAATTCAACTATCGAGTGTTTTCCACAACAAAAAGTGGGAGATTGAAGGCTACTTTATTAACCTTCAACCTCTTATTCTGTATATAGCAACAATTAATACGAAAACAGCGTTTTTAAAAAAATCGGCGACAGCATGCACATACGTGCTCACTGTCGCCGATTAGAGACGGTCATTAGCTCATTAACTCTTTTCTAAATAAATCAAACTAACATCAGGGGTAATCCTTCGTTCACGAAATGGTTTATATCCTAAATTTTCGTATAGAGAAATGTTCTTATCGCTTTGGCTACCAGTGAATAATTCAAATCGAGCATTTGGATACAAACCTTCAATGGCGTTCATCAACTGTTTGCCGATGCCTTTGTTTTGAAAGTCAGGGTGAACCATCAGCTTGCCGATGAAGCATGTCCCGTCATGGTCAATCGCCCGCACGGAACCAACGATTTGGTCATCCGCCAAAGCTTTAAGTATGTTGTAATCTTTAAATTGTTGTTGAATTTGCTCTAGCGTCTGCGTTAGCGGTTCGATATTAAAATCGTTGTAGCGTAACGCTTCGCTTCGATAGGCGAGCTGTTGCAGCTTCAATATTTGTTCCGCATCCGCATAAGAAGCTTTTTCAATCACTACGCTCATCTTGTCTCATCCTTTCTTGGCTCTCCATTAAAATCCAATTCCGATAGCAGATGCACTTTTGAGGATAGTTGCATACTTTCCTCCCACTAATGCTTTTTGTTCGACGCGAAATTCTAATAATCCTTGCTATCCTAGTAGCCAAATAAAAAAACCTCCGATAACAATTATGGTTTCACTCATCGTACAGATGAACCTTAATTGTCTATTGAAGGTAATTTGCTCTAGCCCATTAAAGCTTTATTAAAACGCCCGCTTCTTCGAGCGGAGCACTTCCGCGAGGAACGCAAGCGCGAGGCCTTGGCCCCAGCCTTGCACCCGTTTGTGCGCAACGTCTTTGTAGCCTTGCTTGTCGAACATGACTGCTGTGCCTGCGGATACGTTCTGTACGGAGCCGTCTTCCGTAATTTGGCCCAAAATGCCGTCAATCGATTTTTGAATATATTTGTTGTACAGCGGTCCAAAGTTGAACAACCCGGTTGCAATGCCACAGGAGCCGGAAGTTTCTTCGTAAGCTGCAGGATCGTCAAGCACCGTATGCCACAAGCCGTTATCCGATTGGAGACGGACGAGCGCTGCAAGCTGATCGCGCAGCGAGCCTTCGATAATCATATAGGCCGGATGCTGAACCGCGATATGCGGCAGCGCCTTCGCCATCGTCAGCGATGCCCAGCTGTTGCCGCGCGCCCAGAAGATGCCGGACATATGGTTTTGCGCAATGTTGTCCCAGCCGTGGTAGTACAAATTCGTAACGCTGTCTTGCAACACCCGCTCATGTCCGTGATATTGCTTCAAGCCGTCTTCCAAATAGTCGGAGCGATCAAGCAAATGCCCCATACGGACAAGGAACAAGCCCGCCATCATCATCGTGTCTACCCAAGCCTGCTCAGGGAAGTTATATTCCTCGGAGTTAACCGTATGCTGGAAAATGCCTTCGGCAAACCGGATCGCGTCGTTTTTCAAAAAATCGGCCATTTGAATCGCAACATCCAAGTAACGCTGCTCATCTGTCGCTTTGTAAAGCGAAATCAAGGAATGGCCGATGGATACGCCGTTAATCGTCAAACGAGGCAATCCATCTTCCAACTGCTCGTCAACCCATTGCTTCAGCAAATGGATATATTTCTCGTTGCCTGTTGCCTCATACGCCTCGCATACGCCGTAGAACGCTACGCCGCCCGGCCAATCCCAGCCGAAATCCATACGGAAGGTGCGCTCGACAACACGATCAATCACGTCACGAATTTGTTGTTCATCAAATTGCAATTGCGGCATATCTATCGTCTCCTCATTATTCATCCTATTATTTCAACCCGCTTGTGCTGATACCTTCCACAATGTACTTCTGGAAGATAAAGAATACGGCAATAACCGGTACCAAGCTGACAACCGACATCGCGAACATCGCGCCCCAGTTCGATACGCTTTCGCTGTCAAGGAACATTTTCAAGCCGAGCGATACGGTGTAAGCGCTTGGTTTGTTCAGGTATAGCAGCGGACCCATCAGATCCTCCCAACGCCAGTAGAAAGAGAAGATCGCCGCTGTTGCCAGCGCTGGTACGATCAACGGCAAAATGATTTTGAAGAACAAGCCAAATTTGCCTGTGCCGTCGATAGTTGCTGCTTCATCCAATTCTCTGGGAATGGAACGGATAAACTGAACCATCAAGAAAATGAAGAACGGAATGCCGAAAAATTGCGGAACCGTGATTGGAGCGATCGTGCCGATCCAACCGAGCTTCGAGAATAAAATGTATTGCGGAACGAGTACGACATCATGCGGCAGCATCAACGTTACCATCATGATGCCAAACCAAATGCTGCGGCCGAAAAATTGCAGACGAGCAAATCCGAAAGCGACGAATGCAGACGATAGCACTGCGCCGATCGTCGAGATGACTACGATTTCAAACGAGTTGTAAATAAAGCTCATAAACGTTTGACCGGCGACGCCAAGCCATCCTGTTTTGTAGTTGGTCCAAATCCATGGATCCGGGATAAGCGATCCCGATGTCGTAAAGATAACCGAACTTTCTTTAAACGAGCTCATAATGAGCCAGATAACCGGATAGATCATAATGATGGCAAGAGCGCCGACGAGTACGTGATAGAGCGGCCATTTCATGTTGCCGATACGCATTGTTTAACGGCCCCCTTCCGATTCGTAGTGAACCCACAGCTTGGATGATGCAAATACAAGCGCTGTAAGAATGCCGACGATGATGAGCATGACCCATGCCATTGCCGATGCGTAGCCCATATCGAAAAAGACGAACGCTTGGCGGAATAAGTAGAGCGAGTACAATAGCGTGCCGTCCATAGGACCGCCTTCGCCCTTGGAAATAATGTAAGCAGGAACGAAAGTCATAAATGCGCTGATTAATTGCATGATCAAGTTGAACAAAATGATCGGCGTAAGCATCGGAAGCGTGATGCTGAAAAATCTGCGGAAGAAGCCTGCGCCGTCCACGCCAGCCGCTTCATAAAGCTCGCCTGGAATGTTTTTCAAACCGGCTAGAAAAATCAACATGGAAGATCCGAACTGCCATACGGAGAGCGTAATAAGCATGAACAAAGCGGCATCCGGATCGCCAAACCATCTAACACTATTAAAACCGAGGCCAGTCAACAGTCCGTTAATGATGCCTTGATCGCCAAACAGGTTGCGCCACATAATCGATACCGCAACGCTGCCGCCAATGATAGAAGGCAAATAATAAACGGTTCTGTAAAGCCCGACAGCTTTCGAAGTTGTGTTCAGGATCATCGCGACGAACAACGCGAAGATCAAACGAAGCGGTACGCCGATAAATACGTACAGCAGCGTAACTTTCAAGGAAGTCGCATAACGATCATCCGATGTAAACATATTGGTGTAATGCTCAAGCCCGAGCCAGCTGGGCGATGATAAAAGATCGTAATCTGTGAAGGAGAAATACAACGAAGCGACTGCCGGAATTAAAGTGAAAATGAGAAATCCGAGTACAAACGGAGAAATAAAGCTGTAACCGATCAAGTTGTTTTTCAAAGAAAGCGATTTCATTTTTACCAACTCCTACCGCTGAAGTCTGTCTTGTCTCTACTTATTATGGAATGGGCGATGGCTGATCAGCGCCAACCATCGCCCCGTTCGTTACTTATTTGTTTTTCGAAAGTACGGACTCCGCGTCTTTTCTGAATTTCGCAGCAGCGTCTTCGGCCGACATTTGGCCGTAGTTCATTGCTTCTGTTACGCTTTTCAGCGATGCGAATACTTCAGCGGAACCGATTGGATCAACTGGATCCATTGGGGAGCTGTTCGTTTCAGACCAAGCTACATAATCAAACACTTGTTGTTGCGCCGGTGTCAGAAGCGGTTTCAGCTCTTCTTTGATTACGCTGGAGACGGGTACGCCGCGCTCGCCAAGAATCAGTTTGTTCGCTTCAACATCATTAATCCAGAAGTCGATAAATTTAGCTGCTTCTTCTTTCACTTTCGAGTTTTTCGAGATGGAGAAGAACATCGACGGTTTCAGGTACAAACCTTTTTTCATTTCCGGTCCTACCATTGGAGCGAATTCCAACGGGCGGTTGGCTACTTGCTGCAGTGCCGCAAATTGGTTCGACCATTGCCAGATACCGATCGCTTTTTGTTTAACAGTCAAGTCATCTTCGATGCCTTTAATTTGTGCCAGCACGTCCGGTGTCGGTACAGAGCCGGATTTTACAAGCTCAGCCAGTCTGCCGAAGAAATCAACGAACAGTTTGTCATCGTCGTAGCCAAGGCCGTTGCCGTCCGCGTTGTAAAGCGTTTTGCCTTGTGTACGGAGGTAGTAGCCGAAGAATACTTCTGCGCGCATGCCTGTATCGAAGTAGAGACCGGCTGCTTTTGCTTTAGCCGCAAGTTCTGTGTATTGGTCCCAAGTCCAGTTTTCCGGAATGCTGTCGACGCCAGCTTGTTTCAGAAGTGCCGGATCGTATTGGAAGCCAAGCGAGTTAACGCCAAGGTTCATGCCGAAGTTGCCGTCGCCCAGTTTGCCAGCGGAAAGAGCGTTCTCGCTAATGTTCGTTACATCGATTTGTTTGCCGAAGTACGGCGTCAAATCTTCAAGCTGGCCTTTGCCTGCATATTGAGCATAATAAGCGGTATCGATTTGCATAATATCCGGAAGCTCGTTAGCGGCTGCTTGTGGAGCGATCTTTTTCCAGTAATCATCATAGTTTGCGTATTCAACTTCGACTTTGACGTTCGGATTTTTCGATTGGTACAGTTCGATAACTTTTTTCGTGTACTCGTGACGCGGTTCGCCGCCCCACCAAGACATGCGCAGCGTAACTTGCTTGTCGCCGCTGTTGCTGCTGCCAGCCTGTTCGCCAGTGCCGGCGTTTTCAGCATTGCTTCCATTGTTGTTGCCGCATGCTGCGACAAATACTAGTGCCAGCGCCATCAGGAGAAAAAGCATTTTTTTCGTGTGCTTCATTTGTTGATCCCCTTTCGTTTCTGTGCAGTTGAATTGTTGTCTTACAAGTTACATTATAGCTTTATGTATCCGCTTTCTTAATAAAGAAAACCGCTTTCTTTGTTAAAAAAACAGAGATTGCCGTCCATTCAGGACAGCGATCTCTTATATTCGGAGGGCGTATGCCCCGTATGCTTTTTAAAAACTTGGCTAAAATATTGCGGATTGTCGCCGAAGCCGAATTGCTCGGCCAGCTCGAATACTCTGACGTCTTCAATGCCTTTAATGACGTCGACTGCTTTATCGATTCGCAGCTTCATCACATAATTTGAAAATTTCTCGCCTGTTTCTTTCTTAAAGAGCTTGCCCAAATAATCAGGATTCATATATAGAATCTCGTTTGCTACCCAGTTAAGCGACAGCTCTGGGTAGCCGATATTTTGTTCAATGACAGCGATCATTTTGCGAATGACGCCCGACTGCTTCGATTTATGCGATGAGAAATTATCGGCGCATATTTGCAGCGCTGTTTCCGTCACAAAGCTTTCAATGGCGCGAAGCGTATCCAGTTCATCCAGCCTGGCGATCATTTTCAAATAATTGTTCATCTTATCGGCGCCGCTTTGCCTTACGATAGACATAAACAACGGAATGACGTATGACTTCGTCATGCCGTTGTTGAGCCGCTGTTCCGACAATAGTTGAAAATAACGTTCAAGCTCCAGCTTCGCTTCTTCGGAATTGCCTGCCTTCACGTCCATCGTCAGCTGTTCGTCATCGTAATAAAAGCTGCCGTTGTCAAAACCGGCTGGCGAGCCTACATCGTTAGGCGTAATAATGGCCCCCTCGCCTAGATGAAAACGATAATTCAAACATTCCATCGTTTCGCGGTACATTTTGCGCGCGTCCGTAATTTCCGCTTCATCACTGACCGCAATGGTCACGTCTCGCTTATAGAAATCGGAAAACGTCCGCTTAATGCCGGCCAAATGGCTGAACAACAACTCACGTTCTATTTCCTGGATCAGAATAAGCACTTGCTTGCCGATTGTCGTGCTTAGCAGCACGAGTTCCTTGCCAAGCACATCCTCCGCAATATTCGTCAGCGCAAACAAATGCTCAAATTCATAATGGCCTTCTACTTGCAGCAATATAAGCCTTACATTTTGCTGCTCGTATTCCAGATGGAACATTCTCCGATAGTCTTCCCAATCGCGTTTGCCATATGTTTTGTTAGTAACCAGCTCTTTCAGAAATTGCGACTTGGCATGGGGCAGTACTTTCGTCAGCTCCTGTTGCATCGTCATGACAAACTGGCTTTGCGACTGCTTGGCTGCAAGCTCATCGCATACTTCTTCAATAGCCTGCTCGATAGCGTTCTCGTTGCACGGCTTGAGCAAATAATGCTTGACGCCATATTGCATGGCCTTGCGGGCATAATCGAATTCGCTAAACCCGGAAAGCAAAATAAACGCAATGTGCGGATATTGTTCATACACATTTTCAACAAGCTGCAGCCCATCCATGCCAGGCATCTTAATATCAGAAATGACGATATCGGGCTGATGCTCTTCTATAAACGCAATCGCTTCGATGCCGTTTCTCGCCGTCCCGACAAGCTCGGCATTTAATTCAGACCAACGCACAAGGCTTGATATGCCTTCCAAAATAATTCGTTCATCATCGACTAACAGCACTTTAACCAAGATGATCCCTCATTTCATACGGAAGCTTTAAACTGACCTTTGTGCCGGCATTGATCGCGCTTACTACAGTCATTCCATAAGCATCGCCGTATAGCAGCTTGATGCGTTCTTCGATATTTTTCAAACCAAGGCCTGTTCCCTTCGTTTTCGCCTCGCCGCTTAACAATTGGTCCGCATACTGCTGCTTCATGCCTGGTCCGTTATCCTGAACCGAAATAAATAGGAAGTCCTCCTGCAGCTCTGCGCTCACTTGAATGACGCATGTATCGATCATTTGCTCAAGCCCGTAGTTGACCGCGTTCTCAATTAACGGCTGGAGCGAAAGTTTTGGAATGCCGCAGTACAACAGCTCGTCCGGAATTTCGAGATGGAAATCGAGCCTTTCCTCGAAACGAAAATTTTGAATCGTAATATAGTACGAAATGATCTCTAATTCTTTGGAAAGCGGAATAATCGGCTCTTTAATGCTGATTGAAGTTCGCAGCAGCGAGCCTAATGCTTCGACCATTTGCGATATTTGCGTCTGGCGGCTCATTTTTGCGCTCCAATTAATCGTCTCGAGCGTATTGTATAAGAAATGCGGATTGATCTGCGCCTGCAGCGCTTTAAATTGCGTATCTTTAATGGCCAATTGCTTCACGTAGTTTTCTTGTATGAGTTCATTAATCCGGTCAAGCATGATACGGAAATTGCGATGCATTTGACCTACTTCATCCATAGCGAGCTCCGGAGTGCTTGCGACATCCGTGTTCTCGAAATTGCCGAGCTGAACCCGCTTCATCTTCATATTCAAGCTTTCGATCGGTTTCGTGAGCTGTTTGGCAAACCGCAACGAGAACAGGATGGATAAAGCGATCAATATAATAAAAGCAATAATGATCGTATTTTTAACTTGAACAATGCTTTGGAAAATATCGTCGAACGGCAGCAGCGTATAGTACGTCCATCCCATCTTGGCAGACTTCACATGCGCGACGAAATATTGCCGCCCTTCATGCGGCATCATTTGATAGCCTCTTCCGCCATCGTTCATATGCTGCAGCGTCTCGGCTGCCACGGTCGTATCGTCAGGGTAGATCACCTTATCGCCTTGAACGATGATCATCGAGGTATGCTGTGAACTGTCCCCGGCCGTATAATCGGAAAACATTTTGTTCGTATCGACGCGAATCGTCAATATGCCCAAATTTTCAAGCTCGATATTCTGATAGCTTCGAATTTCCCTGGCAGCAGTCAGGCTGTCATCGAACTCATCGGCCGACACCCATGTATTGCCGCCTTTATTCTGGGCAGATGCCGAAATAATCCGGTTCAACCGTTCGTTCTTCATCGTAATGCTTTGGTTGCCTGCGGCATATTCCGTTCGATTGACATCGTAAATTTGAACCGATTGAATATATTTGCCCAGTCCGCCCAAATCGACGATCCGATCCTTTATGTTTCTCATAATGACATAGTTGTCATATTGCGAGCCTCCGCTGCGGATCGCGCTCAAATATTTTTGAATCGTCGAATCGGTAGCGATCGTAAAGCCTAACTGCGAAATTTTGTCTAATTCGTTCTCAATGCCGACGGATGACAGGCTCAGCGCTTTTGCGGACTGTTGATAAACCTTTTCGTCATATATGCCGAACGCGTACTGCTGCATAACGGAACTGACGCTGGTAACGACCGCCAGCATAACGAAAAAAAGGACAAACAGCTTGTATTTAATCGGCAAATTCGTATAGAGCGCCTTAAATTTCCGCATCCTGTCCCCTTCTTTCAAGTCGCAAGCTTATTAACTGATCGTTAGTCGGAAACTACGAAAAAGGTTGGACTTCCGGCTGCTGTTGATCGCTCCTACAGCTCAACCTTTCTCTCCGTTCCTTAGCCGCTCAATTTAATAAAAAGCAACTTTCAGACTCTTATTTTTTAGTTAAATGGAGCGTAATTTCTTCGCGGTTGTGGAACAGCTGTCTGGACTGCTCGATCACGAATGCAGTTGAAAGACGTTCCTTCACTTCGCGAATCGTTTGAAGCGGCTTGCGATGCATCAGTTTGACGGTAACGACCGCCGTCGCATGCGGCGCAAGAGACGGTTCCAGATCGAGCACGAGTTTGCACATTTGCATCGGACTCCAGCTCATATCGCAGACGAGCAAATCGAACGAGCCCGGTTGAAACTTCACATCGGCAGCGTTGCGCTTCAAGCAAGTCAGCATCGGATGGTTCGCAAGCGACGGATGCATCTCGCCCGGGTCAACCGCAGTTACGCGAACTCCGCGCTCCAGAAGCAGCGATGTCCATCCGCCCGGAGCCGCGCCGACGTCAAGCGCATTGCGGTATGCCGAATAATCAAGGCCAAATTCACGTTCTGCTTCCAGCAGCTTGAACTTGGCCCGCGAGATTTGCCCTTTCTCCCGTTGGAAACGGACGGCGCCGCCCGGCCAATCGGAAAGCATGTCCGACGGACTGCCGTATCCGATATACAGCTCGCTTTCGCCAGCGTATATCGCCATTATAACATCCGGTTGCTGAAGCGACGATTCAGCGCCCATTTCCTCCAGCACCGCATCCAGCAGCGCCTTTGTATCAGCCGCCGAATAAGGATACTTGGTAGCCTTCACTTTTCGCAAATGAATGGATACCCGCTTGTCCTCCAAAATAAGAGCCGCCCTTCTCGCGGTTTCGGAAAGCTCCTGCAAGTCATCCGCATCGCCATGTATGGCGATGACGCGGTCGATCGGCTGCATATGACGCAAAAAAGCAGGACGTTCGCTATGAACGGCATGAATAGCCGCCTCGCGGTCCAGCGACGTATCAAATATAAAAACCTCTCCGGCGACAAGCTGCGTCGCTTTCATATCGGGCAGAAGCCGCCGAAGTTCTTCTATCGCATATGGGGAATACCCCTGATTTGCCGTGCCAATCCATCGGCTCACACCGACACCTCCATCTAACAATCATTTCCGTTTTGCTATTTCCTCCAGCACTGCCGAAGGCATCGGCCCATTAAAGAGCTTAACATGCATTGGCGCATGCGTGGACAGCAGATGATACATTTGTATTCTTCCCGCTGCGCTCGACGTGTGCAAATATACTTGCTCCGGATACTTAGCCCGCTCTACCAAATGGCAGACGACTTCATAACCGGTCGGTTCGTTCCAGCCCAAATCATAATCCAAAGATAAAATGCCAATCGGCTCAGCGTCGATCAGCTGCTTGCATTCCTCTGCATTGCGGGCAAGCACAAAGCCTTGCGGGCAAGGCCGAAAATCGTCCAAAAAGACGTGAATCATAGATGAATCCCCCATTCACGCATCAGATTCAATTGCTTTTCGTATCGTCCATCCTCGTCTGGAGGCGTTTCCAGTATAAAGGGGACAGCTCGAAGTCCCTCCAGCGACATTATCCAGCGCATCGCTTCGAGTCCAATATAGCCTTGACCGACCGGTGCGTGCCGATCCCGCCGTGATCCTCCCGGATACAACGAGTCGTTAAAATGCACGGCTGCAACCGCATTCAAGATTCCCTGCTTTTCAGCTGTCTCAAGCCAAGCTTCGTCTCCTGCGCCTTTCCACATCCCGCTGGCAAACATATGGCATGTATCAAGGCAAAAGGCGAGCTTTGCCGGCTCATTGCATAAATTGCGAATTTGCGCCAGCTCCTCGAACGTCGTTCCCATAAACGCATGTTCGCCGGATTGTATTTCGATGAGCAGCTTAGCTTCTCCTGACCAATTCGCCGTCACCTCATTTAAGCTCTGAATAATCGATTGATAGCCTCGCAAAATCTCGGCTCCCTTATAGATGCCGAAATGCACGACAACGCCAATCGAGCCGCAATGCTCTGCAATGTCCAAATCATTGAGCAGCGATTGAACGACCCGCTCCCTAGCGCCCTCGCCGTCAGCCGCCAAATTGGTCGGATAGGGCGTATGGGCAATGGTTGCGATGCCGTGCTCGCGGCACAGATCGGCGCATTTTGCGGCATCCCGGCGATCAAAGCTTTTTACTGTCAAGCTGCGAGGGTTTTTCGGAAAGTATTGAAATGCGCCCATCCCGCTGTCCTTCGCCGTCTTGGCCGCTGCTGCATAGCCGTTACGAATGCTCAGATGCCGGCCGGTCCGCATCATCGCTTATTGGTCCTTCTGGCATGACGGGCATAGAAATGCCTTGCGGGAAGAAACTTCGATCTGCTCGATAGCTGTACCGCATTGTATGCAGGGCAGCCCGGCACGATCATATACTTTCTCATTTCCGTTAAATCCACCGGTCAGATGATCCTCTGCTGTAAACGGCATTTCCATATAGCCGCCGCGTGCCTGCGCCTCTGTTAGCACTCTATGCATCGAATCATAAAGGCGTGCCCACGTGTCATCGCCGATAGCTGTTATTTTTGTATCGGGCCTAACCGATGCGGCAAAAGCGATTTCATCCGCGTAACAATTGCCGATACCCGAAATTGCATGCTGATCGACGAGAGCCGCTTTGAGCGTTCCGCGTTTTTTGGCGAATCGGCTGACAAACCGCTCCAGCGTCAGACGTTTATCGAATGGATCCGGTCCTAGAGAGGCAAGCTCCTTGTCAACCTCTTTCACGGACATATGCTTCAAATAGCCTAGTCGCAAGCCGATGAAATAAAGATTGCCGCTCGTAAATTTGATCGTGACTTGTACTGTACGGTCCGGCTTTTGCTCGTCTGTTCCAAAAAACATGCTGCCGCCCAGCATTAAATGCAGCAACAGCCGTTTGCCGTTATCCAGATGAAACAGCAAATGCTTGCCGCGCCGCTCAATAAACCATACTGTCTTTCCCGCCAACGCTTCTTCAAACTGTTCGGCGGTCATATGAACGGAAGCCTCTCTCGTCACTTCCGTTCCTGTAATCTGCGCGCCGGCAATTCGATCCGACAGCATCAGCCGATAATTTTCCATTTCCGGCAATTCAGGCATTACCGCTCGCTTCCTTCCTGTCCGTTCGCTTCCTTCTCTTATATCCCGGTCGAGCTGGAAATATACGAGATCAGCTCATCTAAATTTGCACATACCGCATCGGGCCTGCAGCCGGCGATCGAAGCGTAGCTTTCCATATTGTCTGCGTTCGTGAGGCCCGTAAGAACCAGCACAGTCCCGCAGCCGGAAGCTTTGCCGGCAGCAATATCTGTCGCCAGGTTGTCGCCGACGACCCACGTCTCATCCGCTGTCAACTCCAGCTTATCGAGCGCATAATCCATTAAAATCGGCGAAGGCTTGCCGATCAACATCGGCTCTTGCCCGCCTGCCGCAGTCAGCATAGCGCCGATTGAGCCTGCTCCGGGCATTAAGCCCGTTTCCGACGGGAGCAGCAAATCTGGATTGGTCAACACATACGTTGCCCCGTTATGAATGTGGCGAACTGCTGCGGCAAGACGCGCATAGCTCAATTCACGGTCAATGCCTTGCAGCACGAAGTCCGGAGCTTCTTCAACCACTTGCAAGCCGGCTTCCTCCGCCGCTCGAATCAATCCGGCTTCGCCGATAATAAATACGGCCGCGCCCGATTTAAGCCGGGCAATATGCTCGGCAGCCGCTTGCGCGGAAGTGCATACCTCGCTTGCCTCCGCTGCGATCCCCATCGCATTCAGACGTTCAGCGACCGTCTCCGGCGCTGCGCTGGAATTGTTTGTGACGAACCGGTAAGGCAGCCGCCACTCTTTCAACTTATCGATCAGCCGGTCAGCGCCTTCTATTCGTTTCGTTCCATGATACAACGTGCCGTCCAAATCAAGCAAAATGCCGCCCGGCTTCGTCTCAATCCCATGCTCTTTCATTTCCCCTGCATCCTTCCCGACTTGCGCTGAAGCCGTTCTTGGCGATTCCGAAGGCTGGCGAGCTCCGCTCTTTTCTTCGCGTCTGCCCGGCCAAGGAGCGGATTGCCAAGCGCATGCTCCAGCGCCTCTGTTGCGTATTGTAAAGCCGAACTGTAATCTTTCAGCTTATGTTCATAGTACATCGACAGCTCCACGCAAGCGTTCAATGAAGCCGCACCATACTTAACCGGAACAGCTATAGCCTTCTGCCACAATAACACAGCTCGGGTCCAATTTCCAGCCTTCTTGTCACGCCCTGCGAGCTTAAGCAAAGCGTCCGCTTCGCCACCCTCGGCATCTGCGGCGAGCGCAAAAAGCAGCTCGGCTCTTTCGAGCAGTCCCATTTTCTCCAGCCACAATCCAGTGCGCACCAGCTCCTCGGTTTGCTCCGGAAGAGCCACATACCGCTTAGGCCAATCCTGCGCCTCATCCATTGTCTTGTTCCCTAGCAGATGGCCGAAACGAATGGCAAGGCAGGCAAGCGACAGCATATCGATTTCATTGTGGCGGAACACGCCCTTTAACGTATCCGGTTCGCCGTCAGCTAAATATTGAAAATAGAGCTGCGGGGCAAGCGAGCCCGGAACATCGTCGATGCGCTCGATGCCAAGCCGTTCCTCCTCCACATGGCTAAGCTTGCAGGAAGTTAACGTATTGCGCCATATGCTGCGGGCGGGATGAAGAAAATCAAGATGCAGCGGCTCCCATGCGCGGCTGTTTCTGCCGTTCATAATAAAACGGTTCAGCATAACGGGCCAATCGAACGTTTTCCCATTATAGGTCACCAGGTATCGGAAGCTAGGAAGCATCGTTTCCAAATACGCGAGCATCGCTCTCTCCTCTGCCGGATGCCGAATAAGCGTTTGCTCCACGACAAACTGCTCCCCTTGCAAATAGGCAATGCCGACCATAAAGGGCACATTGCCTGTACCGATGCCGAGCCCCGTCGTCTCCAAATCGAGAAACAGCAACTGCTCCGCATGAACCGTTTCGCCATGAAAGGCGGACAGTCCGGCCGCCGCTTCCCGCAGCTCTGTCAGCTGATGAATCCCGTGGCGATGGCTTGCCGGATATCTGGTTTCCCGAAGCAAAAATTCGCCTTCTGCATTGCATCGCAGCCGTACGCCAAAAGGCGTCCATTCCGGATGCAGCCGCTCTGTTTCAACTTCAACCGGCTGCGGCCGTGTCGCCTGTACGTCAGCCGCGGCTTGGTGCGCATCGGATGTTTCCGATAAGGCTTCGGCTGCGAGCGCGCCGGCCGCTTCGTTATAGCCAGTACTTACGCTTCCGCTCCCTCGAAGCCGATTCATTCGATCTCGCAGTGCGCTCATCGCGTCCCCTCCGATTCGAACAGCCTCTCTATCAAGCTGTTGTCATACAGATTCATTATATAGCCCCCAGTAGCTCTATAGCCTTTTGCTTGGCGTTAAGTCCTTCGATTTGCGTACCTATACATGAAGGGCAGCCGTCGGAGCAAGGGCATTTTTTTAACACGTTCTTCGCAGCGGCTTTTATTTCGTCGAAGCGCTTGTATACGTCTTCGGCCAAACCAATGCCGCCAGGGTAATGGTCATAAATAAAAATAGTAGGCAATTGCGTATGCTCGGCCCGAATCTGCGATACGACGTGAGTATCGTTTCGGTCGCACATGACATGAATCGGAACGATATGCCCCAATACATTGGCAATCCCGACCAGCAGCTGTTCCAGCGTTTTAGTATCCATGCTCGAATCGACTTCCGTCAGTTCTAACCAGGTCCCGCTGGTATGCAGCTCTTCTTCGGGAAGACTAATCGTTCCATACCCGATATTCTCGAAACTGGTTAAGCGGATTTTTTTAAAAATGGTCGGTATGGCGTTAATTCGCACCTCTCCGTAATGAATAGAAGAAATTCGTCTGCTTTCCGTTCTGTCAATATCCAGAACCTTAAGTTTAACGGCCAGGTTTGCGTCGGTGTAATAGTCGACTTCGACTTCCCGGACATAAGCTTTTTTATGTTCCCAGTCCAGCTTTTCCACTTGGAACTGGACGCCCTCGTGGAGATAGATGGCTTCGTCGTGAAGCAAGGTCATCGCGCTGAACCGGTCCATCTCTCCGATTATGTTTACGTTAGCTATGTCCGATTGGTCTATGATCACGACGTTTTCCTGAGCGGCGGAACGCAGACTTACTTCGCTGGCAGGGAAAGACTGGTTCGCCCAGTAGTAAGTACTTGCCGCGCGATGAAGCACCCTTTCTTCTACAAGGTATTCTAGCACCTCCTCTATTTCGCCTTGACCGAATTGTTCGCCCTGCTTAAACGGAAGTTCGTACGAAGCGCATCGTATATGATCGACAAGAATAAGCAAGTTTTCCGGATTAATTCGAGCCGACTCCGGGGAACGGTCGAAGAAGTATTCGGGATTCTGAACGATATACTGGTCGATAGGCGTATTGCTGGCAACCATTAATACAAGAGCTTCGCCGTGACGTCTGCCTGCCCGGCCTGCTTGCTGCCATGTACTGGCGACGCTGCCGGGATAGCCGGTCATTACGCACACTTGCAGCTGCCCAATGTCTACGCCCAGCTCCAGCGCGTTCGTACTTACTACGCCCAGAATGTCGCCGTTCCGCAGCCCTTTTTCGATTTCCCTGCGCTGGTTCGGAAGATAGCCGCCCCGGTAGCCGCGAATGGACTTAGCCGCGATTTCGTTTTTAACCAGTTCCTGCAAATGGCTTAAAATAATTTCGACCCTTACCCGGCTTCGGGCAAACACAATAGTTTGTATTTTATTAGAAAGAAATTGTTTCGCCAGCTGGTTTACTTCTGCCGTTGAGCTTTTCCGCAAATTCAGCGGCTTGTTTACGATTGGCGGGTTATAGAAAACGAAATGCTTCCTTCCTCTCGGCGCGCCGTTGTCGTTGATGAGTCGCATAGGCTCTCCGGTTAACTGCTCAGCCAGCTCCTTCGGGTTGGCGATTGTCGCAGACGTACATATAAATAACGGGCTGCTGCCGTAAAACTTGCAGACACGCTTAAGCCTTCTAATGACATTGGCTACATGGCTGCCGAAAACGCCCCTGTATGTATGCAATTCATCAATAATAATGTATTTCAGATTGCTAAACAGGCTTACCCATTTCGTATGATGCGGCAAAATCGCCGAATGAAGCATATCGGGATTCGTAATGACGATATGCCCGACTGTCCGAACGATCTGCCGAATGGCCGGGGCGGTATCCCCGTCATACGTGAAGCTTTTTATATCAATACCCATTTCCTCAATCATCTCATTGAGTTCGCTTTTTTGGTCTTGCGCCAGAGCTTTCGTCGGGAACAAATATAGCGCGCGGCTGCCGTCGTCTTCCGCTATCGTCTGCAGTACAGGCAGGTTATAGCATAATGTTTTGCCCGAAGCTGTCGGCGTGACAGCGACGACGTTCTCGCCTTTTCGAATCGTTTCATAGGCCGTGTGCTGGTGCGAGTAAAGTTCCGCAATGCCGCGTTTAGCCAGGGCGTCTTTAATGCGCGGGCTTACGCTCTCAGGCACCGGCTTTGTTCTGGCCTCCTGCGGCTGTATCTCATGCCAATTAATAATATTTTCATTTCCCCGCAATTCCTCGATTAGCTGGGAAAGCGTCTTTTTCTGAAACAAACAATCCACTCCTTAACTAGAACGGTTGTTCTTATTATAAATGGCGATACAAAAATAAAAAAGACCTGGCGTATGCCAAGACTTAGTAAATGTTCTCTTCGATATCCTGTTCATTTGCTCATAGAGTCTCTTATGCACGAATAATAATGGCAAACGGAACATTTGATGTGCAGTTTGCTGTTTAACCTACATAAAACAGGGGGGATCCCATCGTCATTTTAATGACTTATGGGACACCCCCTTTTCATATGTCTTACGGATTACGGACAAGGGATCATCATATGAAATAAATCATGAGCGGCATGCGAATTCGGGAATATAGCTCTCGCTTCCTGCTCAAGCTCCGAAATATGAAGCTCCGTAAATCTTGAGCTGAAATGCGTCATGATTAGCTGCTTAGCTCCAGCTTCGCGAGCCGCCTCCGCAGCTTCGGCTGTCGTAGAATGACCGTACAAATGTGCTTTTTCCTGCTGATCGGCTGCAAAAGTCGCTTCATGCACAAGCAGATCGGCGTTCCGCGCAAGCAGAACAGTATTCGAGCAAGGCTTCGTATCCCCAAGTATCGTAATGATTCTTCCTTTAAGCGGAGCGCCGGAAACTTCGGCCGCCGATATTGTGCTTCCGTCCGGCATCGTTATGTCGATACCTTTCTTCAGCATCCCGTAAAGCGGACCTTCGGGAACGCCAAGCGCCTTTAGCTTCTCCGCATTCAGTTTGCCGGGGCGATCATGCTCGACAATACGATAGCCAAAACAAGGAACGCGATGCTCGAGCTCCCTCGCTTCAATTGTAAATCGATCATTTTCCCAAATGACGCCCGCTTCAATTTCGTGATACTCAATTTCATAATCGAGATGCGTGCTGCTGAGACGAAGCGCCGTTTCCGTAAACTCGCGAATACCGGGAGGCCCAAACAATTTTAAAGGGCCGTTCCCGCCAACATACGATCTTGTGCCAAGCAATCCTGGAATGCCAAATGTATGGTCGCCGTGCAAATGAGTGACGAACAGCGCCTCCAATTTATTCAGCTTTAACGGCGTACGCATAAATTGATGCTGCGTCGCTTCACCTGCATCGAACAGCCATAACGCGCAATCCGGCTCAGGAAGACGCAGCGCAATCGATGTTACATTGCGTTCCTTTGTCGGCCTGCCGGCGCCAGTTCCGAGAAACCATATATCCATCACGTTAATCCCTCACATTGTTGCGAAGCGCATGACGTTTCTGTTATCTTTCGACCTTCTCGACATTGAAATATTGCGCTTCCGGATGGGCAAATACCATTGCGGAAACCGACGCTTCAGGTTCCATCATAAAGCCTTCCGTCAATTCCACGCCAATATCCTCAGGCTTCATCAAGTCGAACAACGGCTCTTGATCCTCCAAATTCGGACAGGCCGGATAACCGAACGATACGCGAATGCCTTGATAACGAGCGCCATGGCGCTGCTTCATAGTCATTGTTGGCGGATCCGGGTATCCCCATACATCGCGCATCATATGGTGCACACGCTCGGCGAGACCTTCCGCAACTTCCAATGCGACCGATTGCAGCGCATGCGAGCGTAAATAGTCGCCTTTTTCTTTCCATTCTTGCGCTAGCTCGCGCACGCCTTGACCCGCTGTAACTACGAGAAAGCCGACGTAGTCCATGACGCCGCTCTCAACCGATTTTAAATAATCGGCTAGGCACAAGTACGGATCAACCTGCTGGCGAGGGAACGTAAACCGTTTGATTTCTTTCGTATGATCCTGAGGATCGTAAATAATGATGTCATTGCCCGAAGATTGCGCCGGGAAAAACCGGTACATGCCGTGCGCTTGAATAATGCCGTTTACATGGCCCTCGTGAAGAATGCCATCAACGGTTTCTTTCAGCTGCACCGCTTTTTCATTGCCTTCGTTCAGCAGATTTTCGACATTGCCTTTCAAGCCCAGGTGATGGCCGAGCAGCATTTGCATATTGACGTATGGCACGATATGCGGAATCGGAACGTTGCGCAATACATGACGATCCGTATCCGGCGGAATGTAAACTGGCGCATCGGTCGAAATTTTCGAGCGAATGGCACGGGAAAGCTCAGGCAGCGGCTTTTTCTCTTCCGCTTCTTCCGCTCCGGAAGCCTTGTAAGCGGCCAGCTCTTCTTCCATTTTGGCGCGATGCTCTTTGTCCATCAGCTTGTTCGCAATATCGAGCCCGTCCATTGCATCCTTTGCATAAAGCACCAGACCGTCATACTCCGGACCGATTCTCGTTTTCGTAAACTTGCGAGTCAAGGCGGCGCCGCCAACAAGAATTGGCGCATCTATGCCGGCGTTGCGCATATCTTGCGCGGTTATAACCATTTGCTGAGCTGATTTCACGAGCAAGCCCGACAAGCCGATCGCATCCGCTTTCTCCTCGCGATATGCCTCAATGAGCTTCTCCGGCGGAACTTTAATGCCAAGATTAATAATTTTATAGCCGTTGTTCGAAAGAATAATTTCGACAAGGTTTTTGCCGATGTCGTGCACGTCGCCTTTAACCGTCGCCAAAATAATTTTACCTTTGACAGACGATTCATTTTTCTCCATGAACTGCTCAAGATGGGCAACGGACGCTTTCATTACTTCCGCGCTTTGCAGCACCTCGGCAACGATCAGCTCGTTATTGTTGAACAGTCGGCCGACCTCTTCCATGCCGCGCATGAGCGGACCGTTAATGACTTCAAGCGGCGAATATTTGTTGAGCGCCTCATCCAGATCCGGAATAAGCCCCTCTTTGGTACCTTCGACAACGTAGGAAGCAAGACGCTCCTCCAACGTAAGATTGGAGATTTTCTCCTTCTTCACAACCTTCTTCTCACGGAAAGCGGCAACGAAAGCGGCTAATGTATCATCGTTCGTATTGTAGATCAAATCCTCAGCCAGCTTGCGCTCATCCTCTGGAATCGAAGCATAACGCTCAAGCTTCTCCGTATTCACGATCGCGTAGTCGAGACCGGCTTTCGTACAGTGGTACAGATATACGGAGTTGAGCACTTCGCGGCCCGCATCCGGCAAACCGAAAGAAATGTTACTCAAGCCGAGAATCGTCTTCGCCCGAGGAAACTTCTCTTTGATCATCCGAATACCCTCGATCGTTTCTACAGCCGAACCGATATACTGCGGGTCGCCTGAGCCAACCGGGAACATGTTCGGGTCAAAAATGATATCGTCAGGATTCATGCCGTATTTATTAACGAGCAAATCGTAAGAACGCTCGGCAACTTCCATTTTTGCTTGGCGAGATACCGCTTGGCCGCGCTCGTCGATCAAAATCATAACGACTGCAGCACCGTACTGATGAATCAGCGGCAATATTTTTTCAAACTTCGATTCGCCATCCTCAAGGTTGATCGAGTTAATGATCGCCTTGCCTTGCGAATATTTAAGGCCAAGCTCAATGATATGATCATAAGTGGAGTCAAGCATTAAAGGAACTTTAATCTTTTTGACGACCTCTGGTATAAATTGATGGACAGCATACGCTTCATCAATATCGGTATCCTGCAGGTTGATATCGATGACATGCGCGCCGCCTTTAACTTGCGCTCTCGCAATTTCCGACGCTTCGTCAAACTTGCCTTCTTTAATCAAACGTTTAAATTTGCGGGAACCGGAAATATTCGTACGTTCGCCGATCATGATCGGACGATTTTCCGGCTCGATGTACACCGTATCGATGCCGGAAACTGCCGGTGCATGGGTGCCAAAAACGGTACGCGGCTGGAACTTGCTCATCATTTCGTCCATCGCGCGAATATGTTCAGGTGTTGTGCCGCAGCAGCCGCCGGCGATGTTCAGCCAGCCCTGCTCGGCAAAAGCAGACATTTTTAAAGCAAGCGATTCCGGCGATTCATGGTAATGGCCATTCTCGTCCGGCAGCCCGGCATTCGGGTAACAGCTGATCGCCGAATCGGCGATCTCGCTGAGCGAGCGAATGTGGTCGCGCATAAACTCAGGGCCAGTCGCACAGTTTAATCCGATAGAAATTGGCTTTAAATGCTCTAGCGAGATATAGAAAGATTCGATGCTTTGACCCGCCAACGTCGTTCCCATCGGTTCAATCGTGCCGGAAATCATAATCGGAAGTTCAATGCCCGTATGTTTATAAGCGTTACGCACACCAATGCTGCCCGCTTTTACGTTAAGCGTATCCTGGGAGGTTTCGAGCAAGATTGCGTCTACGCCAGCTTCAATTAGCGCGACCGTTTGCTCGAAATAGCTTTCGACAAGCTCGTCGAACGTGACGCCGCCGGTTACAGACAACGTTTTCGTTGTAGGTCCAAGCGCTCCCGCTACATAACGAGGGCGTTCAGGCGTTGAATATTTATCAACAGCGTTACGCGCAAGCGTAGCCGCAGCAATATTGATCTCTCTTGCCTTCTCGGGAATGTCATATTCGGCGAGCACGACGCTAGTTGCGCCAAAAGTATTCGTTTCAATAATATCAGCGCCAGCCTCCAGGTATTGCTCGTGAATACGTTGGATGACATCCGGGCGAGTCAAAACGAGCATTTCGTTACAGCCGTCCAGCTCCTCGCCGCCAAAATCCTCTTCTTTCAAATCTGCTTGTTGAATCATCGTCCCCATTGCACCGTCAAGGATTAGGATTCGTTGCTGCATAAGTTCTTTTATCGTAGGTTTAGACAAAATTCGGCACCCTTCTTTCCGAAAAATCATTAACAATTAGTGTAACAGAATCACTGCTTTGTGAAAAGGCAGTCCATCGACAATCTGCGATTTTTACGCTATAATTGATCATATCATTTAAATTCAATTGGAAAAGAGGGAATGAACATGGCTGAAATCCGAATCCGCAATACAGAAGAACGCATTACGGGCGAACAGAATGTTCGTCAATTTCTAGAAAGCCAAGAAGTGCTTTATGAGCATTGGGACGCAGGTAAGCTTCCTGAGCATCTGCAAAATAAATTTGTTCTTTCCGACGAGGAGAAAGCGGGAATTTTGGCTACCTTCGACGAGGAAATTCGTGATCTGGCTTCCCGCCGCGGCTACAAAACATGGGATTTGATCGCTTTGTCCGACGCTACGCCTAACTTGGATGAGCTGCTTAAAAAGTTTGAGCAAGTTCATACGCACACGGAAGATGAAGTGCGTGCGATTACAGCGGGCAAAGGCATTTTCATCATTAAAGGTTCCGAAGAAGTCGGTTACTTCGACGTAGAATTGGAAGCTGGCGACGTTATTTCCGTTCCGGAGACGATTCCTCACTTCTTTACGTTGATGGAAAACCGTCAAATCGTTGCGGTACGTCTGTTTATCGAAACTGAAGGCTGGATTGCTCATCCGTATGACGATCCTGCATTCAGCAAAGCACAATAATTTATTGTTCGAATAACGAAAAATCCCCGTACCGTCGATCGAAGGTGCGGGGATTTTTCGTCGTTTCTTATTGTTCGAGAAGCGTTAATATTTGCTCAAGGTGTGAGATCTCGTGGGAAGGGACGATTTCATCGTTGCGAACCGCACCATGGCGGTTGACCCATACGGAAGTCATACCGATTGTGTTCGCACCTAAAATATCAGTCGTCAGCTTATCGCCAACCATAATACCGTGATCAGGTTCGATGCCAAGTCGTTCAAGCGCATGGCGGAAAATCGAAGCTGCCGGCTTGCCTTCGCCAAACTCGCCGGAAATAATAATATGATCGAAATAAGGCACCAAGTCCGGTACGCCAGCCAGCTTTTCTCTCTGGAGGTCAGGAGAACCGTTCGTAAGCAAGAGCAGTTTGTATTTGCCTTTCAAATGGTCAAGCAAACGGAACGTTTCTTCATACACGTATGGACGTTTACGGCGTTCAGCAGGAAATTGCTCCGCCAGCTTTGTACCCAAATCTTCATTGTCTACGCCAAGCGCTTTAAGACCGCGCGTCCAGGATTCCTTGCGATAGTTTGGCGCGAGCTGCTCCAGCTTGCGGAATTCCTCTTGCTCGCCTTCACGAAAATTAGCCCAAAGTCCTTCAAATGGGTTAATGCCGATCATTTTTGTAAAAGGGAACGTTTCATACCCTTCATACAGCGCGCGCGCTTCGCGGCGAACCGCTTCTTCCAGCTCTACGGCGTCTACGCCGGCAGCCTCTGCGCCTGCTTGGCAAGTTACCTCAAACGCTTCTTTTACGCTGCGATCGTCCCACAGCAATGTATCGTCCAGATCGAATAGTACTGCTTGTTTAGCCATAGCTCTCATTACTCTCCCATTGTTTGTCTATTTTTGTTCAAAAGGCAAGTTGTTCACTTTCGCGAACTCCTGCAGACGCTCGCTAATATCGTCCGTCGGGTAGCGGTTCAGCACTCTGGAGAAAACCCAGTTGCCGCCTTTGTGCTGCTCGATGACAACATACCCTTTCTGAACGCTAATTCCTTTGATCGCCGAAACACCTAAACGCTTGTCCCCCGTCATCTTCCGCGTCTGAACGTAATCTTTGCCAACCGTAATATACGGTTTGCGCAAGAAAAACACCAATGCTAGAAACAAATAACAGCCGATGGTGACGTAAAACATCGTATCCGGCTTGAAGCCTTTGCTGGTTGAAACGAGAACAACGTACATCGAAATAAACAATACAAGAAGAATTGGCGCAATATAGCTTCTTCCTGTGTAACGGTCTTTCTTCTCGCTGCCTAGAGCGATGCTTGACGCACCTTGCTTCTTGCGCGCTTTATTGACTTGACTCATATTTTTGCGCACTTTGCGCTCCCATGAACGTGACACTCAGCTTCCTCCTAATCGGATTAACAATTATTGCTTCTTATCTTCCTGGTCTTCCACCCACTCAATATTGTCCAACTGTTGGCGGAAATTGTTTCTGAAGTTCTCCAAATACTTCTTGCGAAGCTCGTCGCGTTCCGCAAGCTCTTCTTCCGTCAAGCCAACCGTTTTATGTTTGCGCGATAGCTCATTAATTCGCGTAATTAATTGTCCCATTGCCAATTCACCTCGCTTGCAGTCTGAATAAAACCCTCCTACCTACTTTGACATTTCACGCCTTCAATTGTCAAGGCGAGCGCCGCTTCCGAAACAACAAAAAAGGACAGTCGAACGCTGCGATTCGTTCACTGTCCATATCAGATGTTACTGTTTCGGCATAATGAGCTGCTGTCCTGGCATCAGTTCCGACGAAGATAATTGGTTACGTTGTTTAATATCGTAAATATATCGTCTTATATCTTGAGAACCTTCTGTGAAACGATCCGCTATTTCCCATAGCGTATCTCCCGATGCGACAATAATTACTTGCTCATCGATCGTGACTGGAGCAACTTCACCAGAAGCATTCGTTTGTATTAATAGAAAGCTCGAGAACAACAATACAAAAACAATAATACTTACGATAGCTTTTAAAGCATGGCGTTGTAGCAAGCCTGTAATCTCTCGAATCGACTCGCTTGCTGCTGTTTCTTTCTTATGTATCGACTTATAGAAGGAAGGATTCATCATCATCATTATCAGCACCCCAAACATTTGTTCTGTTGTTCTTAGATTACACGAACAAGTGTTTGCAGTCAATACAAAAATGCGAACTTTTGTTTTTAGGAACTAATGTTTGTACGAACTCCGGTTCTGTGCTATAATTTGCTACAAAACTAGTTCTGGAGTGATCTCATGTCGAAGATTTCCAATCGCCAACAGTCGATTCTTGAATTTATAAAGAATGAAGTTCGAGATAAAGGCTACCCGCCTTCCGTTCGGGAAATCGGCGAAGCGGTCGGGCTCGCTTCCAGCTCCACTGTACACGGTCACTTGGACCGTCTCGAGAAGAAAGGCCTTATCCGCCGCGACCCGACGAAACCTCGCGCGATCGAAATCTTGGACCAAGAAGATGTAGACGGCATTATCCGCCCTGCTGTCTCCCATA
This sequence comes from Paenibacillus sp. NEAU-GSW1, assembly GCF_009737085.1. Taxonomy (GTDB): domain Bacteria; phylum Bacillota; class Bacilli; order Paenibacillales; family Paenibacillaceae; genus Pristimantibacillus. Next base: position 18,868 of record NZ_WOVL01000019.1, on the reverse strand, counting down.
TTCCGATCGTCGGCAAAGTAACGGCCGGCGTGCCTATAACTGCAACGGAGAACATCGAAGATTACTTTCCGCTCGCAACGCATTACGTTGGCGACGACGATGTCTTTATTTTGAACGTAATGGGCGAGAGCATGATCGAAGCCGGCATCCATGACGGCGACTACGTTATCGTACGGCAGCAGCAATCCGCCAATAACGGCGATATTGTCGTAGCTATGACCGAGGACGACGAAGCGACGGTCAAAAGGTTTTTCCGCGAGAAGGATCATTTCCGGCTCCAACCGGAGAACCCCTCGATGGAGCCGATCCGACTTCGCAACGTTACCATTCTCGGCAAAGTAATCGGACTTTTCCGCGATATTCACTAAGCTCAACAACATTAAGAAGCTGTTCCCGCAATATCGGATGTTTCCGCATCCGTACCGTGGGAACAGCTTTTTTGTTCGCACTCATTTGCTAACGTTCCTCCACATCAGCGCTGACATGAACACATAACGTATCAAACTCGCTAAATAGCGAAATAAACTTCGCTTTTCAACCTCAAAACAAACCTTATATTCTCATTAGCGAACTAACTTTCGTTGAACAAGAACAAATGTTCGTCAATAAAGAAAAGCGATTCGTTAATCGTTTTCGACCGTCCCTTTTCATTGTAACCTGCGAAACTGGGTTCGCTATATTGCGAACGAGCTTCGCAAAAACATTTATCTGTTGAGTATCTTGCACTGAAACATGCCGTCATCTTCATTAAAAGTAACTTTAGCTCGCTCCACCACATCTTCATGCTCGAATTGACCCTCAGCTTGCAGCAACGCACCGTGCGCTGGGTGCGCGCGTAATGAGCATGCAATTGCGCACATTGCTTGATTACGAACCACATACGCTAATTAACGAACTATACTTCGCTATTCCGTCTCAAAACTAACCTTATACACTCATTAGCGAACTAAATTTCGCTGCACAAGAACGAATGTTCGCAAATAACGAAAAACGATTCGTTACTCTCGTTCTACCGCCCGTTTCCGTTGTAAACTGCGAAATTGGGTTCGCTATATTGCGAACGAGCTTCGCTAAGCACGCTTGAAGATTGGAAACTCTTTACTTCAGGCACTTCAGGCACTTCAGGCACTTCAGGCACTTCAGGCACTTCAGGCACTTCAGGCACTTCAGGCACTTCAGGCACTTCAGGCACTTCAGGCACTTCAGGCACTTCAGGCACTTCAGGCACTTCAGGCACACTTTCACTTGCTTCTCGGAAGCATTTGATAACCGTTTTGCAGGCACTCCCGCAATATCAGCTGCAATTCCTCCCTTTCGCTTCACAATAAAAAAATCCCCCGACGCCTAAAGGCGCCAAGGGATTTCCATCCTAGTAGAGCGTCAAATATTGATCGCGTTCCCACTGGTGAACTTGTGTTTTGTACATGTCCCACTCGATTTCTTTCAACTCGTAGAAGTGAGCCAGCGCATGGTCGCCCAGCGCCTCGCACATAACCTCGCTGCGCAGCAGCTCGTCAAGCGCTTCTCTCAAATCAAACGGCAAGCTCGGAACGCCGGACTCAATGCGCTCTTCTTCCGACATGATATAAATATTGCGGTCGATCGGCGCAGGCAGAACCGTTTTGTTCTGAATGCCGTGCAGACCGGCTTTAAGCATTACAGCAAGTGCCAGGTACGGATTCGCAGCCGGATCCGGATTGCGAACTTCTACGCGGGTGCTGAGGCCGCGGGATGCCGGAATACGGATCATCGGCGAACGGTTGCTCGCGGACCATGCTACATAACAAGGCGCTTCATAACCCGGAACGAGACGTTTGTAAGAGTTGATCGTCGGGTTCGTGATTGCCGCCATCGCGCGCGCATGCTGCAGGATTCCAGCCATGTAATAGCGAGCGGTTGCACTAAGACCCAAACGGTCGCTTTCGTCATAGAACACGTTCGTGTTGCCTTGGAACAACGATTGGTGACAGTGCATACCGGAGCCGTTAACGCCGAACAACGGCTTAGGCATAAACGTTGCATGCAGGCCGTGTTGTCTTGCGATCGTCTTCACGACAAGCTTAAACGTTTGAATTTGATCGGCAGCTTTAATCGCGTCCGCATATTTAAAGTCGATTTCATGCTGGCCAGGAGCTACCTCATGGTGGGAAGCTTCGATTTCAAAGCCCATTTCTTCAAGCGTCAACACGATTTCACGACGGCAGTTTTCGCCCAAATCCATTGGAGCAAGGTCGAAATAACCGCCTTGGTCGTTCAATTCGGTTGTAGGCTCACCGCGCTCGTCAGTTTTAAACAGGAAGAACTCTGGCTCTGGACCAACGTTCATTGCCGTGTAGCCCATTTCCTCCGCTTCTTTCAGAGAACGTTTCAAAATGCCGCGCGGGTCGCCGGCGAACGGCGTTCCGTCCGGCATATAAATATCGCAAATAAGACGAGCGATACGGTCTTCCGTAACCCAAGGGAATACAACCCATGTATCAAGATCCGGGTATAGGTACATGTCAGATTCTTCAATACGTACATAACCCTCGATGGAAGATCCGTCGAACATCATTTTGTTATCAAGCGCTTTATCCAATTGGCTGACCGGAATTTCAACATTTTTGATCGTTCCGAGCAAGTCCGTAAACTGCAGACGGATAAACCGGACGTTCTGTTCTTCGGCAATTCGTTTAATATCAGCTTTCGTGTAGCTCATGAGATCATCTCCTAAAAAAAGTTAGATTAGCGCTTTTGCCAAAAACGGGTTAATTGGCCTTGAATAAGCGAAGCTTGCCCCGGACGCTTCTCCAGCAGCTGCTGCTTGAGCAGGCGGTGAAGCTGCGCTTCCGAAAGCTCTTTGCGCTTGTTCTCCGATTGCTCGCTTACCATTGTGGCGTCGTCGGATTCTTTTGAAACCGGATTCATAACTTGCTTAATTCCAGCGATGTTTACACCCTTCTCAATTAACGCCTTTATTTCCAGAAGTCTTTCCACGTCGTTAAATGAGAATAAACGCTGATTGCCTGAAGTTCGCGCCGGCACGATCAGCTCATGCTGCTCGTAATAGCGGATTTGGCGGGCCGTCAGATCCGTCAGCTTCATTACGATACCGATCGGAAACAAGGCCATGTTTCTACGTATATCATCACCCATGTCGCATCAACCTTCCAAAATTGCTCGTTTATACGTATATATTAACGTCCTTCCAAAAACGTGTCAAGTTATGTTAGGTTTAATCACAATTAAATTACAACCAAATGACTTGAAACGAGTCGATGCAACGCAGTCAAAACGCCGTATTTAGCATGCGCATACGTTAGCCCGCCTTGCATATAGGCGATATACGGCTCGCGAATCGGAGCATCCGCTGACAGCTCCAGACTGCCGCCTTGTATAAACGTGCCTGCCGCCATTATAACCGGATGCTCATAGCCAGGCATATCCCAAGGCTCCGGCACAACGTGGGCATCAACCGCAGCCGCCTGCTGAATCCCTTGCACGAAGGCAATTAAATGATCCGCGCCGCCAAAACGAACCGCTTGAATCAAATCGGTACGCGGCACGTCCCAGCGCGGCTGAGTCTCAAAGCCTAGCTTCTCGAACAGTGCGGCAGCGAATACACTTCCCTTAACCGCTTGTCCAACCAGATGCGGCGCCAGAAACAATCCTTGGTAAATTGACCGCAGCGTGCCAAGCATAGCGCCAACTTCGCCGCCGATGCCCGGAGCGGTCAACCGATAGGACGCTGCTTCTACCGCGGACGCCGTTCCGGCAATATAGCCGCCAGTCGAAGCTAAACCGCCGCCGGGATTTTTAATGAGCGAGCCCGCCATCAGATCGACGCCGACTTCAGTCGGCTCTATCAGCTCGGTAAATTCCCCGTAACAGTTGTCGACGAACACAAGCACATCCGGTTTAATCGCCTTAACACGCTTTACCATTTCACCGATTTCCGCAACGGTGAAAGAAGATCTCCAGCTGTAACCTCTCGAACGTTGAATCCCGATAACCTTCGTTTTTTCGTTGATCGCCTGTTCAATCCGCTCCCAATCCAGCGCGCCGCTCTCCAATAGCGGCACCTCGCCATAGCCAATGCCGAAATCCTGCAGAGAGCCTGTCCCGTCACCTGGCTTGCCAATCACCTTATGCAATGTATCGTAAGGAGAACCGGTAATGTACAAAAGCTCGTCCCCCGGCCGCAACAATCCGAACAGTGCGACGCTGATCGTATGTGTGCCGGAGGCGAAATGCGGACGCACTAAAGCAGCCTCGGCGCCAAACACATCGGCGTACACGAGATCCAAAACCTCGCGTCCCCGATCGTTATAGCCGTAGCCCGTCGAGCCCGAAAAATGAAAATCGCTTACTTTGTAGCGTTGAAACGCCCGAATTACTTTCCAGCTGTTCTTTTCTGCAATGCGATCCACTGATTTGAGCTGGCTGCCTGCCAGCTCCTCCGCTTCCTCTGCGAGCCGCTCGAGCTTTTCCCAAAGCTCGCCATAACCCTTTAAATCATGCTGTCCATTCTGTTGCTCTTGCATGCTTGTTTCTACTCTCCCTTTTTTCGCTTCCCGTTATACATCCATTCCCGCAACATCACACATCCGCGTAACGTTAATATCCTCTAAAAAAATGCTATTGCTTAATAAACGGCTGCAGTTGATGTCCGTTTATTTCATATTGCTGCCGGCTCACCTGCACTTTAAGACGCAATTCGCCATTATCGCCGTCGACATCCTGTCCGATAACTTCGCCGCTGCGGTAAGCCAAAGCGATTAAATCGCCTCTCTCGGCCGGAAGCACGAACGTAATCGTATCACCGGTCAGCTTATCTTGAATCCGCTGACGTAAAGAAATAAGATCGTCCATTACGTAGGCGCTAATAAGCAGCGAGTCGCCAGAAGTGCCGCGAAGCATCTGACGCGTATCGCCTTCATATAAGTCTTTTTTATTAAACAGCGTAATCGTCGGCTTGCCGGACGCGCCCAGCTCATCCAAAATCCGCTCAACGACCGACATCTGCTCCTCGCGCATCGGCGAGCTGCAATCCACAACATGAAGCACCAAATCCGCCTCATTTACTTCCTCGAGCGTCGCGCGGAATGCGGCAATGAGATCATGAGGCAAATTTTGAATAAAACCGACCGTATCGGTCAGCACGACTTCTCTGCCGTTTGGCAGCTCCAATATCCGCGAGGTTGGATCGAGCGTCGCAAACAGCTGATTTTCAACATACACATCCGCTTGTGTCAGCTCGCGCAGCAGCGTCGATTTGCCTGCGTTCGTATAACCGACCAATGCCACCTGAACGACTCCGGCCTTTTTGCGGCGCGCCCGGTGCAATTTGCGGTGGCGCACTACTTCTTCCAGCTGCGCTTTCAAATCGGAAATACGGCCGCGAATATGTCTGCGATCCGTCTCCAGCTTCGATTCGCCCGGACCGCGCGTGCCGATGCCGCCGCCCAACCGCGATAAATTTTTGCCGTGGCCGGACAGTCTAGGGAGCAAGTAACTAAGCTGTGCGAGCTCAACTTGAATAATGCCTTCACGCGTTTTTGCGCGCTGAGCAAAAATATCGAGAATCAGCTGCGTCCGGTCAACGATTTTCAAATCCAGCGCTTCTTCCAAGTTACGCACTTGCGCGCCCGATAGCTCTTGGTCAAAGATGGCGGTTGTCGCTCCCAGCTCGTCTGCGACAGCGCGCAACTCTTCCACTTTGCCCTTGCCGATAAACCATTTCGTATCCTTAGCTTCTTTGTTTTGCACCAAAGTGCTCAGAACCTCAACGCCTGCTGTTTCCGCCAGCTGAACGAGCTCTTGAAGCGAATGCTCGGGATCGCTGATTTCCTTCTTCACCTCAGGTGTAATTAAGCTGACAAGAACGGCGGTTTCCCGCCGCTCCGTCCCTGTATCGTACGATTTTTCCCGCATCTTTTGCTCCTTACATCAGGATCTTTGAGCGGAGCTCAAAGTCACTCCGTTTTACATCAGGATCTTTGAGCATGACATCAGGATCTTTGAGCGGAGCTCAAAGTCACTCCGCATACTCAAAGTCACTCCGTTTTACATCAGGATTAAAAAATTATTTGGAAGCCGATTCCCATTTCAAATCTTCCGGCTTGATCGCCATCAGCTCCTGCTTCGGCGGCACGCCGCTCGCGTATTGATGAAGCAGCCGCACAGCCTGATGCCGAATCGATTTTTCAATAATGTTTCGGACGTACCTCGCATTGCTGAACGAAAACATATCATTCATCTTTTCTTGAATCAAATGCTGCCTTAATTTAAATATGGACTGCGGCAATAAATAATAATCCCGATCTTTCGTCATAAGCTCGGAAATTTGCACCAGCTGGTCGACCGTATAGTCGGGAAAGTCGATTTGAATCGGAAATCGGGACGGCAGTCCCGGATTCGTCTGCAAGAACAAATCGATTTCGGCAGGGTATCCGGCCAATATAAGCACGAATTGATTGCGATGGTCTTCCATCGCTTTTACAAGCGTATCGATAGCCTCTTTTCCAAAATCTTTCTCTCCGCCGCGGGCCAAGCTGTACGCCTCGTCAACGAACAAGACTCCGCCTATCGCCTTCCGAACGAGATCCCTCGTTTTTTGCGCGGTATGGCCGATGTATTCGCCGACGAGATCGGCGCGTTCGACTTCGATTAAGTGACCCTTGGTCAGAACGCCCATCTTCTGAAACAGCTTCGCCACAATACGGGCTATCGTCGTCTTCCCCGTCCCTGGATTGCCTTTAAAGATCATATGATAGACCTGAGAGCCCCCGACAAGCCCGGCCTCCGAACGCATGCGGCTAATATATAACAGGGCGTAAATTTCAAATACGAGCGCTTTTACATTGTCCATGCCGACCATCGGCTCAAGTTCTTTCTGAATTTCGGCATAATGGTCCGTCGCCGGCAGCGGCTTGACGGCAGGCAAAGGCTCGCTTTCGGCCGCCATAACCGGAGGGGCAGCTGTTATTGGATGCGGCTCCGGACTTCTAAGTATAACGTTAATTTGACGGGACGGCCTTGATCCGTTATTCGATCCCGAAATGACATGTCCGCTCATCTGTTGCATCACCTATCCTTCGCACCGTCGCTGTGGGAATTTTGCCGATCTCCATCCTGTGGAAGAGATGTCCGGCAAAAACCCGCACTACAAATGTATTCTATCGGAATCAGCCATATTAACAGATTTAAGCAGTAACGAATACGCCATCCTTTGGAAACCTTTTGCCGATCATAAAATGAGCAGGAGCAGCCGCAAAACGAATCACAAGCTCATTCGTTAATCGCGCAGGCTGCTCCCGTCTGCCGTTATGATCATGATTCGCTTAGCTCCCCGGTCCGCTCCGACAACGATTTGCGGTGCTTCAAGCTCAGCGTGAAATAGCGGAATCTTCCGTTGCGAATGCTCGACAGCAGCCTTCCCGCCGTCTTGCGAGCCAATGCCGCTTCTTTGCCGGTCACATCGCCTTGACGGAGCGCATCCTCCAGCTCATCCTCGTCAAGCAAGAACACCTCGCCAGTCGGCAACACGACAACATCCAAATACAGATCGTCAAACCAAGGCACCTGCTGGTCCGTAAGCCCTTGCGTTTTGCAAATATCGATGTACCATTGCACAACACGGCCTTTATCATCGAACATCGTCGTCACAACAAAATGCTCGCCTCTCGGAAAATGCTGCATCCATAAGTAGCCGCGATCCGCGAGACATAGTTTGCGGCCGTTATATTCCTTCCAGAGCGGATCTCTTAGCTCGTGAATCCGGTAAAAGGTAACGAGCCCTTTAAACTCTTCGTTGTCCAGCGCCAAGCACGAATAGCTCTTACGTAAAATACGGCGCCAGTTCGCGCGGTCCGAAAATTTTCGTTTCATACGGAACGTACCTTTCCGCTCAAGATAAGCCACAAACGGATGGCTTTCACTGTTGATGGATAGCGTTGTAAAAAGCTTACCATATCTTAACGTTCATCTCCAGCACACTTGAAAAATAAACCAAGCCAGCTTGCTTTATTATACAGCTAAGCCGCCCTTTGTCGGGGCGGCTTAGCTGTACAGCGTATCGGCTATACTTCTTCGATTACGATTTTCTCGATGATAACCGGTTCAACCGGCTTCGTGTCCTTAACCGGCGTTTTCGCAATTGCAAGCACGGTCTCCATGCCGGTCTCCACTTTGCCAAAAATCGAATAGTTCGGCATTTGATTCAAATTGGCAGAATCGGGTCCCGTACTAATAAAAAACTGGCTGCCGCCCGTATTTGGCTTGCCCGTGTTCGCCATCGCCACGATGCCGGGCTCATATTTCATTTCCGTATCCAGCTCGTCCGGAATTGAATAGCCGGGATTTCCGACGCCTGTGCCTTTCGGATCGCCGCCTTGAATCATAAACGATTCAATAATTCGATGGAAGGTTAGTCCGTCGTAAAAGCCTTGCCTTGCCAAAAACACAAAATTGTTAACGGTAATCGGCGATTCCTTCGCAAACAGCTTCACCGTGAAATCGCCTTTATTCGTTGTAAACTTGGCTTCGTACGATTTGTTCAAATCGATGGACATTTCAGGCATCTTCTCCCAATGCATCGGCTTGTCTACCGCCGCAGAGGAAGCCTTCCCGCCTGCATCCGCTCCGCAGCCGGTAAATAAAGCGGCTGCGGTGAGGAGCATGATGACAGTGCTCCAGCCATGTCCTTTTCCTTTGCTCATTTGTTGCATTCAGCTCCTAACTTGTTCAAGCCTGCTGACTAGGCTATTTGTTGTCATTGCTTAATTGCCGTTTCCTTTACCGTTCCCGTTCGGCTTATTGTTGCCGCTCCCGGCAGCTTCACCGTTGACAGCCGTGTCCGGCGGCGACGTTGATACGCCTCCGCCGTTATCATCGGCAGCAGGAGTTCCGCCCGCCGGTTCACCGCCGTCGTCAGTTCCCGGCGTAGCTGTCGCCCCGCCGTCGACTGGCGGCACCGTCGCGCCGTCGCCCGGTTCCGCAGTTTCGCCTGGAGGCGGTGTTGCTGTGCCTTCATCGATGTCGCCAGGCAATCCGCTGCCGTCGCCGTTCGGGTCATTCGGCTCCGGTTCCATCGGCACTTCCGGAATGCTGATATCCGTCTCCGGAATCGCTACTGTAATGGTATCAGAAGGCTCGCTAGATAAATCATTTTCCGCATCGTATGCGACGACATAATATTCGTATGTCATACCAGGGAAGACGCTCATATCCTCGACTAACGGCGTGAGAGAATCAACGAATACGGAAAACTTCGTCTCCGAGGCTTCTTTCCGGTAAACCTGATACGTGATGCCTGTGCTCTCCGCGAGCGGCTCCCAGGAGAGCTGCACCTTCAGCTGGTCCTCCAGGAATACAGCATTGAAGTTCGTCACCGCAGCCGGCGCTTTCTTTTCCTCCGGAATGCTGCTCGGTTTGCCAAAGCTGGTTACCGGCATACCTTTCATCGCTTTTGTCATTACTTTTGCGAACATTTTCGCCGACTGCGCGCTGCTCTTCTGCAGCACATGGTTTTTGTCCGTCTTATCGTAGCCCATCCAGACGGCTGCTGTCCACTCCGGCGTGTAGCCGACGAACCATGCGTCGCGGTTTGCGCTTGAGGTAAGGCCAGGAATGCCGTGCTGCGTCGTGCCTGTTTTGCCGGCAACCGGTCGGTCAATTCTAGCCCCAGTACCCGTTCCGCCTTTCTCCAGAACCGTTTGCAGCATTTGCGTCATGTACCATGCCGTTTCTTCTTTCATAAGCTGCTTCACTTCAGGAGCCCGGTACGTATAAACTTTTTTATTGCTCGAATTCAAAATGCTCGTAATCGAATGCGGGTCGACCGACTTCCCGTCGTTTGCAAAAACGCTGTAAGCTTCGGCCATCTGCATCGGCGTAACGCCTGTTGTCAAACCGCCAAGCGCGATCGACAGGTTGCGGTCATTTGTGCTGTCCAGCTCGAAGCCGAGCTTTTTAGCAAACGACATGCCGCTCTTAATGCCAACCTGATTCAGCATCCATACGGCAGGCAAATTCCGCGATTGCTTGATCGCCTCTTGCATCGTAATCGGCGTTGCGCCCTTCGAATCTTTCGGGCAATAATCGCCGAAACATTTCTTATCGTTAGCAAGCACCGTTGACGGCACGTAGTCTCCCGTCTCAAGAGCCGGACCGTAAGCGGTAATCGGCTTGAAGGCGGAGCCAGGCTGCCTTTCGACCTCGACGCGGTTCAAGCCTTTGCGAACGTAATCGCGTCCGCCAGCCATCGCTTGAATGGATCCGTCGCGATGATCCATAATAATCATGGCGCCTTGAACCTTCTGCTCGTCGACGCTTTCCTCGAAATTGGCGTCGTTCTCGAATTCTTCTTCAACGGCCGTTTGCGCCTTCGTATTCAGCGTTGTGTAAATGCGATAACCGCCGATGCGCAATTCTTCCTCAGTCATCCCCGGCATCACTTTTACCGCTTCTTCAATGACGTAATCGATATAAGCCTTGTAAGGATCCGATTGCTTCTCTTCCAAGTTTTTCGGCTCTTTGTATACCGCCGCGTTCGCCGTATCCATCTGCTCTTTCGTAATGTAGCCTTGATCGAACATTAGCTTAAGCACGACCGCTCTGCGCGACTCGGATTGCTCCAAATTGTCGATCGGATTGTAACGGTTAGGACCTTTCGGCATCCCCGCTAGCGTGGCAATTTCCCACAGCTCCAGATCCTTCGGTTCCTTGTCAAAATAAAACTCGGCCGCATTTTTAATGCCGTATACCCGTTTGCCGAAATAAATGCGGTTCAAGTACATCGTCAAAATTTCTTGCTTCGTTTTTTTGTTCTCCAGCGCCACGGCGATCGATGCTTCCGTCGCTTTGCGGAAAAGCGTTTTGTCTGCTGTAAGGAACATATTTTTCGCAAGCTGCTGCGTAATCGTACTTCCGCCCTCTACTGCGCTGCGGGCAATTACGTCCTTTACGACCGCGCGTCCAATCGCAAAGAAATCAATCCCGGAGTGTTCGTAGAAACGTTGGTCCTCTGTCGCTACAATTGCGTCAAGCATCAGCTTCGGAATTTCATCGTATTCTACATTTTCGCGGTTTTCATTGGCGTTATAGAGCTTGCTCACTTCATTGCCGTTCACATCGTATATGATGGATGCTTCGCCAAGGACGAGCATGTCCGCTTTTTCCGTCAAAATGCGCTCGCCGTTCAGAATGATAAGCAAGTAGCCGATGATCCCGCAGACGATCGCGATAACCGCCGTAAAGAACAGGCCGAAAAACCATTTCCGCGGAGTCATCCTCTTTTTGCCTTTGCCTCGCGATGAAGCGTGCTTTCCTCTAGGTCTTTGTTCAACCACAGCTGTTTCCCCCTTTAAGCTTTGCTGAGCAAAACTTGCTTCGCAAGCCTAAGCCTGAAGTTTTGCGGAGCAAAACCTACTATCTATTTATGCCCCAGAAAAGCAGGAGCAACCCGCTGTGAGCGGGTTGCTCCTGCCATTCCGCTATCTAGTTAAACGCTTATCGCTGCAAGAAAGTTTCAAAACGGTCGGAGCAGAACCTCAAATCAGTTGTCCGAGCTGTTGTTATCCTGTGCGAACGAAACGTTACGCTGCGGCGTAAACGTTGAAATTGCATGCTTGTACACCATTTGCTGGCGCCCTTCGCTGTCGATAATAATCGTAAAGTTATCGAACGCTTTAATAACGCCCCTGATTTGAAAACCGTTCATCAAAAAAACCGTTACCGGAATATTGTCTTTGCGCAGTTGGTTCAAGAACGTATCCTGAATATTGATCGACTTGTTCATTGGACGTTACCTCCGTCTAAAAAAGATTGATTAGAAGTATATTCAAGATTGACTTGAAACTTTCCTGCTATTATACCATGAATACGTTCTAAATTGTTGTGAAAATTTTCCCCCGCATCAATCCATTCGATGTCTTTCATGTGTCTAAACCATGACAATTGACGTTTGGCGAACCTTCTCGTATCCCTTTTCAGCAGCGTAACAGCCGCATCCAGGGTGCATTCCCCGCGTAAATACATCGCTATTTCCTTATAGCCGAGCCCTTGCATCGCAACCGCATTTAGCGCAATTCCGCGTTCCAGCAGCCGCTGCACCTCTTGCACGAGCCCTTCCTCCATCATCGCATCAATGCGCTTCTCAATGCGGGCGTAAAGCTCCGCACGGTCCATCGTCAGTCCGATTATACAAAGTTCGTAAGGAGATTCCCGTTTTTGACCTTCCAGCTGCGAGGATAGCGTTTGTCCGGTCAAATGGAATATTTCCAGCGCCCGTATAATTCGCCGCATATCGTTTGGATGAAGTCTTTCCGCCGACTTCGGATCGACCTTGGCCAGTTTCTGATGCAGCGCTTCCGCTCCATATTCCTCGGCAAATCGCTCCTGTTGGGCGCGAAAAGCTTCATCGGACCCGCTCTCTGAAAACTCAAAGCCATAGCAAACCGATTCCACATAAAGACCGGTCCCGCCTACAATAAAAGGCAGCTTGCCTCTACCCGCGATTTCAAGGATGCCGTTTACGCAGCCCGTTTGGAAATCCGCAACCGAATAGGGCGTCTCCGGTTCAATGATATCGATTAAATGATGGGGAATGCCCTGCTGCTCGGCAATGGGGAGCTTTGCCGTTCCGATGTCCATGCCGCGGTATACCTGCATGGAATCGCCGGAAATAATTTCGGCATCATAGGCTTTGGCAAGCGTCAAGCTTAACTGTGTTTTGCCGACGGCCGTCGGGCCGATCAGCACGAGCAGCGGCTGTTTGCCGCTTTTGCTAGATATGACTCGCAACCTCTATCACTCCATAAGCTATTTTCGACGTATTGACATGCGTTTTGCGGAAACCTAACCGCGCGTATTCTCCGCTTTCTTTATGCTCCTTCAGCAGCACCGTTTTGCGGGCAGCTCGGAGCGCCTCCGCTACTGCTTCCTCGCTGAGCGCGCCCGCATTGGCCAAGGACCGGAGCGGTTGAATTGCGCTTGATTCATGGATAGGCTGGCGAAACATCGGATCGAAATAGACGATATCGACGCTTTTGTCGGGCAGCCCTTTTAAATAGTCCAGATGGTTGGCATTTATCATTTCGATACGACGCATCGCGGCGTCTACGTCATCAAGCCCGCTTTGATAAGAGGCCAACCCTTCGCGGACAAGCGCGCACAGCACCGGCTCGCTTTCGAGCGCAATCACGGAGCCCTTCGCACCGGCGGCGTAAGAAAAGACGAGCGAATCCGAGCCAAGACCAGCGGTGCAGTCAACGATGCGATCGCCCTCTCTGCAGCCCGACAGCTCGATAAGCGGATCGCTTTCCCCTTTTCGTAGCCGTTTCACACGAACAAAAGCCATGCTGGGGTGGAAAAAAAGCGGCGAGTCCGTCTGCCCGTCATAGAAGCGGACTTCCCTCTCTGTCACGACGAGCATTTGCAATGCTTCCTCGTTTGCAGCCGCCAGTTGCCGCAGCGTATTTCTTCCCCTTGGTTTAAAAGCAGCGCCAAGCTCATCTGCAAGCCGTCTTGCTTGCGCATAAGCAGCCGGCGACGGCTTGTCGCTTGTCGTTACAATCATGACATCACCCGTTTAAACATTTTTTCCAGCTGATACGTTGACAGGTGGACGACGATCGGCCGGCCATGCGGACAAGTGTACGGCTGATTGCAAGCCGCAAGCCGCGCCAGCAGCGCTTCGCCTTCTTCCCTCGTTTTCCTGTCATTCGCTTTAATCGAAGCTTTGCAAGAGCACATAATCGCCGCTTTTTCCCTAAGCTTTGCAATATCGATCGACTTGCGCTCGCTTAGCAGCAGCTCCGCCATCTCTTCGACAATCGCCTGCTCTTCGCTTTCCGGAAACCATTCCGGATAGGCTCGGACAAGAAACGTCTGCGCTCCAAACGGTTCGATCTCAACGCCTGCCTCATTGAACAAGCCGATCATGGACCGAAGCTGTTCCGCCTCGCCCGGCGTAAATTCAAGCGTCAGCGGTACGAGCAGCTGCTGGCTCGCAGCGGCAGGATTGCCGAATTTCGTATAATAATATTCATAATTGATCCGTTCATGAGCGGCATGCTGGTCAATTAAATACAGACCATCCTCCGACTGCGCGACAATATAAGTTCCGTGAAGCTGTCCGATCCAGTACAGCTCGGGAAATGCAGGAGAAGAAGCCGGAGAAGCTGGTTGCTGCTCATGCACAGGCTGTTCGCCGGCAGCATAAACATCCGCCGGCAGCTGTTGATCCTTCGCAATCGGCGGCGGTTCCGTAATTGCTGACGGCTCGACATGCGCTTCTTCCATCCACGCATCTGCGCCTGATGCTGCCCGTTTGTCAGCCATTGCGGGCTGCGCTGCAGGCGCCGCTTCCTCCCAAGAAGCCGACCGCTCGCGGAAAGCGGCATCGCGCTGCTCAACCGGCTTGTACAGCCGTTCCGCCGCATCGCTTGGCACATATTCGCGCTGCTCTTTGTAACCGCCATAATTGGAGCTGTGGCTCGCGGAAGAGCCCCCGCGATTTACAAACGGCTCCCGTGTCTGAATGGGATCAGACACCTCAGACCTCGCGGGCTCAGGACGGTGAAAAGAAATCGCGTCCTGTACGAAGAGCGGCTTGGAACGCTCGGTTTTAAGCGACGATTCCGGGCCGGGGATGTGGCGGACCGCGCCAAGCGATTTTTTCACCGCTTGCTCCACAAGCTGCCGAAGCTCCGCTTCCTTGCTGAAACGCACCTCCATTTTCGATGGATGGACGTTGACGTCAAGCAGACTTGGATGCATGCTGAGCTCTACCGTGACTAACGGGAAGCGATTGATTGGAAGCAGCGTATGATACGCTTGCAGAATCGCTTGATTAACTGCATGGCTGCGAATATAGCGTCCATTGACGATAACGGTGATGCCGTTTCGGTTAGCTCGGGTCAATTCCGGTTTGGAAATATAGCCGCGAAGCTCGTAATCCGGGCTTTCGCCTTCAATAGACAGCATTTGCTTTGCGGTATTGGAGCCATAAATGGCTGCAATGACTTGCAGCCGGTCGCCGGTTCCTAGCGTGCGCAGCAACACGTTGCCATTATGCGTCAGCGTAAAAGCAATGCCAGGGTGAGCAAGAGCAATCCGATAAATGTAATCGGAAATATGACCAAGCTCCGTCTGGATCGTTTTCATATATTTCAAACGGGCCGGCGTGTTGAAGAATAGATCGCGTACGGTCATATCGGTGCCTTGAGGCGCATTCGCCGGCTCGTCAGCTTTAATATCGCCGCCTTCGATGACGATTTTATGCGCCAGACCGTTCGTCTCGCTGGATGATACGCAAGTCAAACGGGAAACCGCGGCAATACTCGGCAGCGCCTCGCCGCGAAAGCCGAGGCTGGCAATTCTGAACAAATCGCTGCTCGTTGCGATTTTGCTAGTCGCGTGCCGCTGAAAAGCGGTCGCGATGTCGCCTGCTTCTATGCCCGACCCGTTGTCGGTTACCCGAATCAGCGTCAAGCCGCCCTCTTCGACCGTAATGTCGATCTCTGAACTTCCGGCATCGATCGCATTCTCGACCAGCTCTTTAATGACAGACGAAGGCCTCTCAACGACCTCGCCAGCGGCGATCTGATTGGCCAGCTGCTCGTCCAGCACCTTAATTTTCCCCATTCGCGTTTCCTCCTTCGCTAACAATTGCAACCGCCATAATTCGGATAAAATATCGTTAATCGTTTATTTTACGTTTCATATCGTTGAGCCATTGCATCGCCTGCATAGGCGTCATATTAAACAAATCCAGCTTGCGCAGCTGCTCAGCCAATTGCTCGGCTTTCGGGCTCGCCTTCTTTTTGCCTGAATCAACGGTTTGCTCCGGCTCGTCAAATATGGACAGCTGCACCGCTGCCGATGCCGTTTCGCGGATCGCTTGCCGCATAACCTCTGGATCCTGAATATCCGGAGTCGAATTGATCGGCGCAAATACTGTATAACCAAATGATTTCTTTACGTTTTCCGGTTGCCCAACTGGCTGAACGGCTCTTGCTCCTTGCAATTGCGCCTCCGCTTCTGACTCCGCTCGCTCAAGCAGTTCATAAGCTCTGCCGATAACCGATTCCGGCAACCCTGCAAGCCGTGCGCAATAAATGCCGTAGCTTGTGCTCGCCGCGCCGGGAATCAGCTTGCGCAAAAACGTAACATGATCGCCGCTTTCCTGCACAGCCATGCAGGCGTTCGCGAGCGACGGAAGCGAAGCTTCCAGATGCGACAGCTCGTGAAAATGAGTAGAGACGAGCGCTTTGCAGCCGATCTGATAATGAACGAATTCAATTACCGCTTGGGCGATCGCCATACCTTCGCCCGTCGACGTGCCGCGTCCGAGCTCGTCGATGATAACAAGACTGCTCGCGGTCGCTTTTTCCGTCATCAGCTGAATATCTTTCATCTCAACCATAAAGGTGCTCTGTCCGCCGATCAAATCGTCGGCTGCGCCGATCCGCGTAAAAATCCGGTCGATAAGCGGAATTTCCGCTGCTTTTGCCGGAACAAAGCAGCCGATCTGCGCCATGATGCAAATGAGCGCAACTTGGCGCATATAGGTGCTTTTGCCCGCCATATTCGGTCCGGTGATAAGCAGCATGGAATGCTCGTCCTTGCGGAGAGCGGCGCTGTTCGAAATAAAAGGCGCGCCCTCGACGACCGCTTCGACGACCGGATGACGGCCGTCGTCGATGACGAGATCGAAACCGTCCGTAATAGCAGGACGGGTAAAACGGCGCTCCGCGCTAATTGTCGCAAACGACTGGTAGACGTCCAGCTCCGCGATGACTTCGGCCAACTTTTGCAGCCGATGCAATTGCTGCGACAGTTGGTCGCGAAGCTCAAGGAATCGCGAATATTCGAGATCGACCATTTTATCCTCGGCTTCCAATATGAGCCGCTCTTTTTCTTTCAGCTCCGGCGTAACGAAGCGCTCTGCGTTGGCCAGCGTCTGCTTCCGCTCGTATCGGCCTTCAGGCAGCATCGCAAGGTTCGCTTTCGACACTTCCAAAAAGTAGCCAAACACTTTATTAAATCCGATTTTAATGGATTTGATGCCGGTCGCCTCGCGTTCCTGGCGCTCCAGTTCGGCCAGCCACTTTTTGCCGTTCGTGCTCGCTTCTCTAAGCTGATCGAGATATTCATCATATCCGGCACGGATTAGGCCTCCCTCGCGGATCGACACCGGCGGTTCGTCGACGATGACTGTCTCGATCATGTCGGCGAGATCGGCGCAATCGTCCAAGCCGGCAACCAGCTGGCGAAGCCGCTCGGAGCCTGACTTTTCGCTCAATGCGGCTAGTTCGGGCACTCGGCGAATGGAGTTTTTGAGCGCGTTCATGTCACGGCCGTTCGCGCTTCCGAAGGCAACGCGGCCGACAAGGCGCTCCAAATCGTAAATATGATTAAGCTCAGCGCGGATATCTTCTCTTAAAATCAGATCACGATACAACGTATCGACCGCTTCGTATCGCGCTTCGATCACCGATCGGCTAAGCAGAGGCTTGTCGATCCATCTTCGAAGCAGCCTCGCGCCCATCGAGGTTTGCGTACGGTCAAGCAGCCACAGCAGCGATCCTTTTTTGTTGCGATCGCGAACCGTTTCCGTCAACTCCAGATTGCGGCGCGTATAATGGTCCAAAATCATATATTGATTCGGCTCATAGGCCCGAATTGCGCGGACGTGGCCAAGGGAACGTTTCTGCGTATCGTCCAAATAACCGGTCAGCAAGCTTACGGCGCGCAATCGACCTTCGTTAAGCGCAGCCAGTTCAGACGGATCAAATTGCTGTTCAAGCTTCTCCTGCGACATTGGCAACCGCGGCGTAAGAAGTACGGGGCGGTTCCATACCGCATGCTGGCCCAGCTTGTCCAGCAACACCTCGTCGCCGACAATTTCGGCAGGCTGGTAAACGTTGATTTCGTCGAGAAGCGTGTCGATATTGAATGGAAGCGATGTAGCGTAAAACTCTCCCGTCGACAAATCGCATGCTGCTAAGCCCATCGTCTGCCCTTGCCCAGCGATGGCAACCGAGACGATAAAGTTGTTCGTTTTTTCCGCGAGCGACTTCGATTCCATAACTGTGCCGGGCGTAATGACCCGAACGATCTCGCGGCGCACGACACCTTTTGCAGCAGCCGGATCTTCGACTTGCTCGCAGACAGCTACTTTGTAGCCTTTCTCAACCAATCTCGATATGTAATTTTCAGCCGAATGGTAGGGTACGCCGCACATTGGAATTTTTTCCGCCGTCCCGCCCTCTCTTCCAGTCAGCGTAATTTCGAGCTCGCGGGAAGCGTTGATCGCATCCTCAAAAAACATTTCATAAAAATCGCCCAGCCTAAAAAATAAAAAGGCATCCTTGGCCTCTTCTTTTATGGCGAGATATTGTTGAATCATGGGAGTATAGCCGGCAGCCATGTTCGCCCCTCCTCAAAGGTTGTGCGAAGCTATAGTTTCTTCGCCTCTCTATTCAGCTCAAATACAGCTCTATTGGACTCTAGCCTAAGCCATTATACCAAGCCGTTTGCCCTCGCGCCAACCTTTGAAAGAGGCTCTTCTGGATATTGCCATTTCGTATGAGTTACTTTTGCATGTATTAGGCTCGTTTGAGCCTAATACTGCAGAATCTTCTGCGGCAGACTCGTTTTAGGCTCATTTGGGACGAATATGCACTTTTGTCGGGATTAGTGGAGTTACTTTTGCGGAGGCCGTCCCAAAAGTGGTTCGCTCGCTGAAAAAACGGGTCGCATCAGTAATTGAAGAAGCGGTATTCATGAAAATAGTGTTGCAGAGAGCTATCCCTGCAACACTATTTTTCGATTTTGATGCTTTGTGGCTTTCTTCAGCAAATGATGGGCAAGCGAAAGCCAC
>NZ_WOVL01000018.1 GCF_009737085.1 Paenibacillus sp. NEAU-GSW1 | reverse complement strand
AAATCTAAAACCATATTTACCCATAACCTTCACGCCAATGAAGGTTATTTGTCGTGCCTAGAAATTAGTATACCAATTAACTTGGCGCGCTCCAATACTAAAAGCTTGACAAACATTAGCTGGTTTTTATGAAATTCACTTTTTTAATTTACTGATGCGAGCCGTTTCTCTAGCGAGCGAACCTCTTTTGAGACGGCCTTTTTTTTGTCGTGGCACGATCTCAGAGGAACAACACTTTTATTATTGGCTATTGACAATCTTAAAAGGTGACTATAAAATGAGAAAACAATGTGTAACCGATTACATGTTACGCGATTACATCTGAAATGGATAAAGAGGTGCAAGGATGGCTAAGCCAAAGATTACGGTTATTGGAAGCATGAATATAGATATGGTTACCGAAACGGATGTCATGCCAAATCAAGGCGAGACGATTTTTGGCAGCGTTTTCTCTAGCTTTACAGGCGGGAAAGGCGCGAATCAAGCAGTCGCTTGCGCGCGGCTTGGCGCTCAGGTTAGGATGATCGGCTGTGTAGGCAACGACCACTTCGGGAAACAGCTTTTGGAGGCTCTTCAGAAGGAGGGCGTTAATACGGATGATGTGAAAACGGTTACTCATCAATCGACGGGCATCGCGACGATTACCGTATGCGACAACGATAACCGTATTATCGTTATTCCAGGAGCTAACTATAGCCTGCTTCCGGAAGATATTTCGGCATTGAAGGAAATGATTGCGGATTCAGATATGCTGCTGCTGCAGCAAGAAATTCCGTTCGCTACTGTCGAAGCGGCCATCAAGCTCGCAAATGAGCTGGATATACCGGTTATATTAAATCCTGCTCCTGCTATCAAGCTGCCGCAAGAGCTGCTGGAACAGGTTTATATCATTACGCCAAATGAATACGAGCTGTCCATATTGCTTGGCCTTGGCGACAACTCGGATCGGTCATTCCAGCGGTTGATGGACTTGTATCCTCACCGAATTGTCATGACGGGCGGCAGCAACGGAGCCTTTTACAAATCGCTGGACGGGGAGATTAAGCATGAGCCGGGCAGAAAGGTACAGGCCGTCGATACAACCGGTGCAGGCGACACCTTCAACGGTGCGCTAGCCGTTAAGCTGAGCGAGGGTTCGCCGCTGGACGAGGCCGTAAAGTTTGCGGTAGCAGCCAGCGCTTTATCGGTGACCAAGCTTGGCGCCCAGAGTGGAATGCCGCTGCGCATAGACGTTGAAAGGTTTATTGAAACACAAAACTAGTAATTGACTTGAGAGGGTTTAAAAATGAAAAAAAACGGCATATTGAACAGTGACATAGCAGCGGTAATTGCCCGGATGGGCCATACTGACATTATCGTAATCGGGGATTGCGGACTCCCTATTCCCGACTCGGTGAAACGAATTGATCTGGCGGTAAAGCAAGGGCTGCCGTCGTACTTGGATACGTTGGAGGCGGTGCTCGCCGACATGGAGGTCGAAACAGCGATAATCGCTAGTGAAATGGCAGAGCAAAATGCACCGGTTTATGACCGTACCAGACAGCTGTTGAACGGCATTCCAGTCAACGCCGTGACGCATGAAAAGCTAAAAGAACTAACCTTGCGAGCTAAAGCGGTGATTCGTACGGGGGAAGCGACGCCGTATGCGAACATCATTCTTCAATCAGGCGTTATTTTCAAATAAAGGCTGTTGTTCAGCAAAAGGGGGGCACAGATGGATTTTCTAATTGAAATGACCGGAATTCATAAATCCTTTTCTACGGTGCAAGTATTGAAGAACGCCGCATTTCAGCTTAAGCCGGGCGAAATTCACGCACTGATGGGAGAGAATGGCGCAGGCAAATCGACATTGATGAAAATTTTGACTGGCGTATACAAAGCCGACTCCGGCTCGGTTAAGGTCAAGGGACAGGATGTCATGTTCGCGAACCCGAAGGAAGCTGAAGATATGGGCGTAGCGATCATTCACCAGGAGCTAAACATTATTCCGAAGCTGTCCGTATCCGAAAATATGTTTCTCGGCAGACAGCTTACCTACGGCAAATCCGGCATTGTACGGAATAAAGAAATGAAGCGCAAGACGCAACAATATTTGCGGCGGCTGGGCGTTGAGCTTGACCCGGATGCCGCGGCCGAAACGTTGTCGATCGGGCAGCAGCAAATGATCGAAATCGCGAAAGCGCTGTCTAAAAAAGCCGAGGTTCTCATTATGGACGAGCCTACTGCGGCGCTGACGGATCGTGAAATCGAAGCGCTGTTTAAAATCATGGAGCAGCTGCGGCGCGAGGGTGTAGGCATTGTCTATATTTCGCACCGGATGGAGGAAATCTTTCAGATTTGCGACCGTATTTCGGTTCTTCGCGACGGAGCGTTTCTTGGAACCGAGAAGATAGCTGAAACGACGGTCGAGCATATTGTTCGGTTAATGGTCGGCCGCGAGATCGGCGAACGGTATCCGGAACGCAATAGCAAAATTGGAGGAGAGCGGCTTCGAGTCGAAAATTTAAGCGACGGCAAGAAGCTGAGCGGTATCAGCTTCTCCGCAGCGGCAGGCGAGATTGTCGGCATCGCCGGGCTTATGGGTGCGGGACGAACGGAAATCGTTCGGATGCTGTTTGGGGCTGACAAGAAAAAACACGGCAAAATCTATATTGACGGCCGCGAGGCAACGATCGACAATCCGGCGCGGGCTATCGAAGCGGGGATCGTATTCGTAACGGAAGACCGCAAGCATCAGGGCTTAGTACTCGGCATGTCCGTCCGGGAAAATTTATCTTTAACCAATTACAAACGGATTGCAAGCTCAGGCGTGATTTCCGCCAAGAAGGATAATGAGCTGGCTGAGACAATGATCAAGCGATTCAACATAAGAACGCGAGATTCCGAGCAAACGGTTAAATCGTTAAGCGGCGGCAATCAGCAGAAGGTTGCCATTGGCAAATGGCTGGGCGAACTGCCTAAAGTGTTCATTATGGACGAGCCGACTAGAGGCGTGGACGTCGGGGCGAAAAAGGAAATTTACAGCATGATGAACGAGCTTAGCGAGCAAGGCGTCACGATTCTTATGGTTTCATCGGATTTGCCAGAAGTATTAGGTATCAGCGACCGCGTTATTGTCGTACATGAAGGACGCATCTCCTCTATATTGGACAAGGCGCAAATGAATCAGGAAACAATCATGCATGCAGCGACAGGAGGAAGCGGCAATGGCCATTGACAAAAAACAATTATCATCCACTTTGCAAAAGTTAGGTCCTCTCATCGGACTTCTTATCATTACGGTCATTTTAATAATCGCAAGTCCGAATTTTATGACCGTCAACAACATAATGAACGTGTTCCGCCAAGTTTCCATTAACGCTTTAATCGCTTTCGGCATGACCTTTGTCATACTGACCGGAGGCATCGATCTTTCAGTAGGCGCAACGCTTGCGCTGTCCGGAGCACTGACGGCAGGGCTGCTGAACGGAGGGATGGATCCCGTAACCGCAATCATCATCGGACTTGCCGCAGGCGGAGTAATGGGTACGATTAACGGGCTGCTCGTGACGAAAGCGAGGATTGCTCCTTTCATCGCGACGCTGGCTACGATGACCATTTACCGGGGCTTTGCTCTCGTCTATACGGATGGCAGGCCGATAACTGGTTTTGAAAGCGAATTATTCACATTAGTTGGCGGAGGCTACTTTTTTGGAGTACCCGTTCCTGTAATTATTACGATCATCATTTTCGCCGTACTATTATTCGTGTTACGCAAAACGACCTTTGGCAGAAATATTTATGCTATCGGAGGAAATGAAGAGGCTTCGCTGCTTTCCGGTATCAAGACCGGCCGCTTTAAGATATATGTGTATGCTTTGACGGGCCTGCTTTCGTCGCTTGCGGGCATTATTCTTACGTCCCGCCTGAACTCGGCGCAGGCAAATGCCGGCACCGGCTACGAGCTGGATGCAATCGCAGCCGTCGTGCTTGGCGGTACCAGCTTGTCAGGCGGCAAAGGATGGATCGTCGGTACGCTGGTAGGGGCGCTTATTATCGGCGTATTGAACAACGGCTTGAATCTGCTTGGCGTTTCCTCGTTTTATCAACAAGTGGTTAAAGGGATGGTTATTCTGTTGGCCGTATTGCTGGATCGCAAAAAAGCCAATAGTTAAATCATATAATACAAAAAAGGTGGTTAACTCATGAAAAAGACATCGAAACTCCTAAGTATCGGCATGATTGCGGCGCTGCTCCTCGCTGGCTGCTCAACAACAGCTCCTGGAACAGAAACTACTAAAGAGCCGGAGCAAGGCGGAGCCAAAACAGAGGGCATTAAAATCGGACTTGCCGTATCGACGCAAAGCAATCCATTTTTCGTAACCTTAAAAGAAGGCGCACAGCAAACAGCTACGGCCGAATCGGCTGAATTAATTACGGTTGACGCACAAGACGATGCCGCCAAGCAGGCTTCCTCGATCGAAGATTTAATTCAACAAAAAGTAGATGTCATCATTATTAATCCTACCGATTCGGCAGCTATCGTGCCCGCAGTTGAATCCGCAAACGCTGCAGGCATCCCGGTTATTACGGTCGACCGGACGGCAGACGGCGGAAAAGTCGTGTCGCATATCGCTTCCGACAATAAAGCTGGAGGCGTGCTCGCCGCGAAGTTTATCGCCGAGCAGCTGAACGGTACGGGCAAGGTTGTCGAGCTTGAAGGCATTCCGGGCTCTTCTGCGGCTCGCGAGCGCGGTGCGGGCTTTAATGAAGAAATCGCCAAATCCAGCGGCATTCAAGTAGCGGCCAAACAGCCAGCCGACTTTGATCGCGCTAAAGGCTTGACGGTCATGGAAAATATTTTGCAAGGCAACAAAGATATTAAAGCCGTTTTCGCACACAACGATGAAATGGCGCTTGGCGCACTTAAGGCTATCGAAGCAGCAGGGGCAACAGGCATTCTAGTTGTCGGCTTCGATGCGACTGATGATGCCGTGAAGGAAGTATTTGCAGGCAAGCTGAGCGCGACCGTGGCGCAAAAGCCTGATCTGATGGGTATGTTGGCAGTACAAACCGCTATTAAGATTGCCAAAGGCGAAGCGGTCGAGTCATCGATTCCAGTTGAACTTGATCTGATTACGAAAGATTCCGCAAAATAGTAACGCGCAGGCTACAACCAAACAAGTGTGTTTACGCTTCTGTGAGCGTAAACACACTTGTTTTTTAAATTGATAATTCCGTATACTTTATATCAAATGTCAGGCTGATTCGCGAAAGGATTTTGTTATCAATGACTACTATTAAAGATGTCAGCAAGTTGGCCGGCGTGTCCGTCGCCACTATTTCCCGTCTGCTTAATCAAAGCGGCTACGTCAGCAAGGAGGCGGAAATCGCGGTAATGGCAGCCATTCAAAAGCTGAATTATAAGCCTAATAATATCGCAAGAAGCTTGGCAGGCAAAAAAACCGCAGCCGTCGCTTTAATGGTACCCGATATTTTAAACCCCTTTTTCCCGGAAATAGCCCGCGCGGCAGAGGACGCAGCAGCGGCTCGCGGCTTTACGCTTGTGCTGTGCAATACAGACAATAATCCGGATAAAGAGAAGAATTATATTGAAACGCTAATCAACAAGCAAATAGACGGCATCATTATTTCGTCCTATACCGTTCTTCCCGAGCAGATCATTGCCCTGCAGGATCGTTCCATTCCGATTGTCGCGATAGATAAATCTTTTTCCGATTATCCTATTCTTTCGGTTACAGCCGCAAACCGCCAAGGCGGCGAAATGGCCGTTGAACATCTTCTATCTGCCGGCTGTCGCAAGATCGCGCATATTTCCGGCCCTATATACGTGTCTTCGTCGAGAGAGAGGACGCTTGCCTATGAAGAAAAATGCCGGGATTTGCCGTGGTTTACGCCAAGCTTGATCGGTTATGGCAATTTTACCGTTGCTGGAGGCTATCAGGCCATGAAGGATATTTTCAAGCTGCATCCCGATGTGGACGGCGTATTCGCGGGCAATGACCTGATGGCGGCCGGAGCCTTAAAGGCGTTAATCGAACTGGGAGTTAAAGTTCCTGAGCAAGTGAAGTTGATCGGCTTCGACGGCATCCGGATGGATATGGTTTATCCTGAAATTTCGACCATTTCCCAACAAAGTTACTCGATCGGCAAAACGGCAATGGATTATTTAATCCGTTTAATTAACAACGAACCTATTGAACGTAAAAATTACGAGCTTGAAGTGGAGCTGTTGCAAAAGGCTACTACTTAGCGCTATGAGGCTCGCAGAAAAGATAGTTCATAGCAATAACCTATTGCCGCAGGCGACAGATTCCGATATAATGTCCATTATAGGTGAACAATTGTCTTTGTAGGGAGGACGAAATAGTGACGCAACGTTATTATGTCGTTCGGGAAGATATGCTGCCGGAAGCGATTATGAAGACGATCCAAGTGAAAGAAATGCTTGGACGGGGAGACGCAGCGACGGTGCATGAGGCGGTGGAGCGGGTTGGCCTTAGCCGCAGCGCCTTTTATAAATACAAAGATGGCGTATATGCGCTCCATGAGCTGGAACGCGAGCGGATCGTCACGATTGCAATGGATTTGGAGCATCGCTCGGGCGTATTATCCAAGGTGCTCAGTCTGGTAGCAGGCCTCGAGGGCAATGTGCTGACGATGAATCAGAGCATTCCGCTGCAAGGCTTCGCCAATGTCGTCATCTCGGTGGACATATCGCAGATGACCGGCGAGCTTAGTTCGTTAATCGAGATCATACGCAGCCAGCAAGGCGTGCGCAAAGCATCCGTCATTGGGCAAGGATAAGCTATTATTAAATATAGAAACGAGGAATTAGGATGAAGCCAGTTAAGGTAGGTTTGCTTGGACTCGGTACTGTAGGAACAGGCGTTGTACGCATCGTTGAAGGTCATCAAGAAGATTTGCAGGGACAGGTCGGCTCCCCGATCGTCATTGAGAAGGTGCTTGTTAACAATAAGAACAAGTCGCGCAGCATTTCGATCGACGCATCGAAGCTGACCGAAGATCCGTGGGAAATTATCCATCACCCTGAAATCGACGTTGTCGTCGAAGTCATGGGCGGCATTACACATACAAAGGAATACATCATGGAAGCGTTGGCCCGCGGCAAGCATGTCGTGACGGCAAACAAAGACTTGATGGCGCTGCACGGTCAAGAAATACTGGCAAAAGCGCAGCAGCATGGCTGCGATGTGTTGTATGAAGCGAGCGTTGCCGGAGGCATTCCAATTATCCGTACGCTGATCGAAGGCTTTTCTTCCGACCGCATTACGAAAGTAATGGGCATCGTGAACGGTACAACCAACTACATTTTGACGAAAATGAGCCAAGAGGGCGCATCCTACGGCGACGTGCTGAAAGAAGCGCAAGACCTCGGCTATGCGGAGGCTGATCCTACTTCTGACGTAGAAGGACTGGACGCTGCGCGCAAAATGACGATTCTGGCAACGCTCGGCTTCCGCGCGAATGTCGCGTTGGAGGACGTGTCCGTTCAAGGGATGTCGAAGGTGAGCAAAGAGGATATTTTGTACGCGAAACGGCTTGGCTATGAAGTGAAGCTGCTCGGCATCGCAGAGCGCCAGGACGATGAATTCAGCATCAGCGTGCAGCCTACAATGGTTAAAAAATCGCATCCGATCGCTTCGGTAAACGGCGTTTACAATGCGGTTTATGTATATGGCGAGGCTGTCGGCGAAACGATGTTCTACGGCCCTGGCGCCGGCGAGCTGCCAACGGCGACATCGATCGTAGCCGATCTCGTAGCTGTCGTTAAAAACTTGAAGCTGGGCGTCAACGGCAAGCAAGGCGTCGTAGCCTTTAAAGAGAAAAAGCTGAAAACGGATGAACAAATTAGCTCGAAGTACTTCCTTCTGCTCCATGTGGACGACCGCGCAGGCGTGCTGGCTCGCATTACGCAAGTGTTCGCAGACTTCGAAGTGAGCCTTGAATCCGTGCTGCAGCAGCCGAACCCGTCCAATCCGGAAGCGGAAATTATCGTCATTACGCATGATGCGAACAAAGCGGCAATCAATAAAGTGCTGCAAAAGTTCGAATCGCTTGATGTAATTCGCAAAGTGAAGAGCGTCTATCGCGTAGAAGGCTAATCTCAATTAAATGAAAGTTAAAAAGTCTGGTTTTCAGCACATGAGTAATGCTTCCGTAGCTGCGTTTTTTCAAAACGCTGCAGAAGGTTGAATGAAGCTAGGGAATGAGGATCGGAGCGTAGTGGGTTACTACGTGAGAACCTGAAATGTTTCCGCAGGAAACATACTTCGGAAGCAGATGCTTTGTCCCGGCTGAATTCAAGATTCGATGCCGGAGCGCTTCTTGAATAACATCGTGATCAAAAGCAGACTTTTTAACATCTTATAAAGGAGCTTTACTTGTTATGAATCGTGTATTAGTAAAGGTACCGGCCAGCACCGCCAATTTGGGGCCAGGCTTCGATACGCTGGGCATGGCATTGTCGCTCTTTGCATGGATCGAAATGTCGGCAGCTGACAAGACAGAGTTTCGCCTTTACGGCGACCAGATGAAAGGCGTTCCAACCGATAAATCGAACTTGATCTATAAAGTGGCACAGCTTGTGTTTAAAGAAGCGGGAGTTGAAGTACCCGAACTGTGCGTGTCTATGTACAGCGATATTCCGCTGACACGCGGTCTTGGCAGCAGCGCATCGGCGATCGTCGGCGCGTTAGTCGCAGCCAACGCGCTGATCGGCAGCCCGCTCAGCGAGGACAAGCTGTTCCAGCTTGCGACTTCGCTTGAGGGGCATCCCGACAATGTCGGCGCCTCGTTATTCGGCGGCATTGTCGTCTCCGCCTGGGACGGCGAGCGTGCCGACCATGTCCGGCTGGAGCCGCATCCGAGGCTGGAAACGCTGGTCGCAATTCCGGCGTTCCAGCTGTCCACCGAGAAGGCGCGCCACGCGCTGCCTTCGCAAATCAGCATGGCCGACGCCGTATTCAACGTCGGCCGCAGCTCGCTGCTCGTCGCCGCGCTTGCGAGCGGCGAGCTGGGACTCATTCGTCATGCCATGCGCGATCGTTTGCATCAGCCGTACCGTGCGGCGCTTATTCCCGGCATGACGGCAATATTGGAGCGCGCCGCCGACTATGGCGCGCTTGGCGCAGCGCTCAGCGGAGCGGGACCGACGCTGATTGCGTTCGTGGATGCGGAGAGCCCGCGCAAGTCGGAGCTTGAAGCTTTTCTGCTCGAGACGCTGCAGCGGGAAGGTATTGAAGCCAAGACGATGTGGCTGAAGCCGGTTGCTGCTGGACCGGAGATAACGGTGAAATCCGCCGCCGAATCGGAGGATTTCATGTCGCGCATTAAAGGAGAGGTCATGCAATGAAGCAATCGGTAGCTCTTTTGCCGGCAGGATCTGTATCCGATGAAGCGGCAAAAAAACTGTTTGGCAATGAAGAAGTGAATTGGAATCATCATCGCATGATATCGGACGTTTTTATGTCCACGGTAAATCAGGTAAGCCAATATAGCGTTATTCCGATTGAAAATACGATTGAAGGCTCGGTAAGCCTGCATATGGATTGGCTCGTGCATGAGGTGGATTTGCCCATCCAAGCCGAGTGGGTCTACCCATCGATTCAAAATTTGATTGGACGCCGTGCCGAGCTCGAGAACGAAAACGGACAGCTTGATTTGCGCCGGATTAAGAAAGTGTTCAGCCACCCGGTTGCGATGGCGCAATGCTTGCAGTTTCTGCGGAATGAAATGCCGGGTACAGAAACCGAAACGGTCGGCAGCACGTCGGAAGGGGTGCGTATTGTGCGCGACAATCCGGGCGTCGGCTGGGCAGCGATTGGAACATCTACCGCGGCTGCGAACAATCAATTAGATATATTGAGCAGCGGTGTAACCGATCACGACAACAATTACACACGTTTTCTTCTAGTAGGCAATGAACCGTTCACGGCGCGGCATTCGGAACATCGTAAAACGAGCATATTGATTACGCTCCCAGACGACTTTCCGGGCGCGCTGCATCGTGTGCTTTCGGCGTTTGCCTGGCGGAAAATCAATTTGACGAAAATCGAGTCGAGGCCGACAAAGAAAAAACTCGGCACCTACTATTTCTTCATCGATATCGATATGTCGCTCGATACGGTGCTGCTGCCATCGGCTATTGAAGAGATCGAAGCGTTGGGCTGCCAAGTGCGCATTCTGGGCAGCTACCCGAGCTTTACGTACGAACAATTGTGCAACTAGCAATTAGCTAATGAAGCAGAAAATCAGATCGATCTAAGAATCGCCATCTTCCCGGTTGGAAGGTGGCGATTTTTATTTTTTATGTCAGCATTTTTTTTCGAATAAGTTGGAGACACATGCCTATGTTCTGCATAGGATGTAATGATTGATAGCAGGCATTAGCCGTGACTGCTGTACAACGAACGTGACAGGAGGTTTTCAGCGAGTGAAAATTTATGTCGTTAAGAAAGGCGATACATTGTATTTTATTAGCCAGAAACATAATGTGTCGATTGAAGAAATTTTAAAGCTGAACCCGGCAATTACGAATCCCGATGTGCTTGACGTTGGCATGAAGCTTAAAATTCCGTCCACGAGCGGCGGAGGAGTTGGTGATATTATGCATCAGCACGTTGTCAAACAAGGGGATACGCTTTGGAAGCTGTCCAAAGCTTGGGGTGTGCCGCTTGCCGACATGATAAAAGCGAATCCGCAGCTTAAAAATCCGAATGTGCTGCTGACCGGGGAAATCGTCAATATTCCGAAATCGACTCATACATCGGTTGATTTGCAAGCGGCCGGCACAGGCTCGGGACATCATCCGCTCCATCCGATGTCGATCGTGCAAGGCGTGCAGAACTTGGTTGGCGGCAAGAAGAACACAGCGCCAATTCAAGGCAAAACGCCTACAGCGCCGATAATGCCGGTGCCGCTTCCAGCACCGGTGCCGGCGCCGGCTCCAGTTTCGCCAGCGGGCAAAGCGCCAACAGGGCCGATCGTAGAGAAAAAACCGACGGCTCCGATTGTGGAACAAAAACCGGTTGCGCCTGTTGTTGAACAAAAACCGGTTGCGCCAACGAAAACCGCTCCGGCGAAAACGGCTCCTGCGAAGGCTGCGAAAGAGCAGGCAAATGCGGTAAAACCGCAAAAAGCGCTGCCGATCGAAAAGAAAAAAACGAGTCCTATACATGCAGAAAATGTGCCTAATGCCGTAAATCCGTTCCAGCAATTCAATATGCCTGCGATCGAAGCTTCGTCCCCTGCAAACAATGTCAGCCCTGCATTTGGCAGCGGCTATGGCTACGGAAACGTTTCGCCATTGCAAAGCGGCTACGGATACGGCGGAGGACAAGTGATGCCGCTCGCCGAGAACGCCAATCTGACGCCTTTGAATGTCGGCGGCGCGAACGTTGCTCCGTTCGGCTTTGGTCCATCCAATGTCGCAGCTTCTAATATCGGTCCGCTCGGCAACGTTTCTCCGGCTAATATCGGTCCTTCCAATATTGGACCGTCAAACGTATCTCCATTTCAAGAAATGCCTTATGGCGGCTACGGCTATGGCTATGGCCCGACAGGCGTATCTCCGTCGAATATAGGCCCTGAATCGACTGGCGGCTACGGCTATGGCTATGGCCCGACAGGCGTATCTCCGTCGAATGTAGGTCCTGAATCGATTGGCGGCTATGGCTATGGCTTTGGGCCGACAGGCGTGTCTCCGTCGAATGTAGGTCCTGAATCGGTTGGCGGCTATGGCTACGGTTATGGCTATGGCCCGACAGGCGTATCTCCGTCGAATATCGGCCCTGAATCGGTTGGCGGTTACGGCTACGGCTATGGCTATGACTTTGGCCCGACAGCAGTCTCGCCAGCTAACGCAGGTCCTGAGCACATTGCCGGCCTGCAAGAAAATAATATCTCGCCATCGAATATCGGCCCTGAATCGGTCGGCGGTTACGGAGCGGTTTCTCCTGCCGGAAGTTACGGTTATCCGGTATGGGGCTTCCCGCCATTCCCGCCGTTTCCTCCGTACCCGACTTGGCCTGGCCAAGTTGCAGGCGTGAATGAGAAGCCATGCGGCTGTAAAGAAAAACGCGAAGATGAGATCGACAAGGGCAAGAGCGAAGTTGTGAAAAACAGCAAAACGCAGCGCAAGCCAGGTAAAAAAGCGGTTATCCGCACCGTGGCGTCGCCGTTGCGCAACGATAAACGCGGCAGCAAGCCTTGGATTAAACGATAATGGAATGGAGCGGCGCCTGATTCGTCCTTGTGGACGCTTCAGGCGTTTGCTTTGTATGCATAGATTTGGCATTGGAGGAAACACTATTGTCAAATCTGAACCGGACGCCGGAGCTGCGCGCGGGGCAGAAAAAAACGCGAAGGGGCTTATCGAGATGATGGAGTTCAGCTTATGGAAGCAGGTCCGAAAACGTCTACGTCGCCGTCGCCGCTCCTTATGGTTATTAGGCTCCTTTACGTTATGGCTTGCGGCTGCGGCAATAACAGGAACAGGAGCTTTTCTTGTAACTCCGTTCGCAGAAGCAGCGTCGAGCTTGCCGGAATCGGAAAAGGACAGAAACAGTGTTATTCAAACCTTAGAGCGGCATGATGGACCCTTGACGGTCAAACTGCGCAGCGTTTATATATGCGGCGAAGCAATTCGCAATTTAGGGCGGATCGATGCGCGCCAAATTGTAAAACTGCTGATGTCGCACCCCGAGTGGACGGCTGTAATGGCAAGCGATGGAACAACGGTGCAGCTCGAGCAGCAGATCGATGATTTTTCCGAGGATTGCAGAGCTCAAGCTTACTTCGGATTGGACAAGCATGGCTATTTGTCGTTATTTGAAGGAGTGCCAAAAAAAGAAAAGGTCGTAAAAACTTTTTTTCAGCTGGATATCCAATACATGGAGAGCGCCTTGCCGCAGCAAAAAGTCGATGAGCTTGCTAACGGCATTAAGGTATCCGATATCGATGAGTACAATAGCGTACTTTCGACCTTTAGCGATTATGCCGTTCAAGAGAACGAAAAGGCAATGAAATCTGCGTACTAATCCGCCGCCCGGCGTTGCCCAGCCGCGAGTCATCCATCGACTCGCGGCTTTATTGCGCTTAAGGAGCACCTCCCTTTGGCGATCCTCTCAAACGCGTGTTCTCATTCATGGCTCGATTTGCTATAATAGAAGTTATACATAATGAAAGCATCCCTTAGAGGCAGCGCAATCATTGAAGGAGATGGGAGCTTGCGTGTACTAGGAATAGACCCCGGCATTGCGATAGCGGGTTTTGGTTTTATCGATAAAGTTGGTCATAAGCTTACGCCTGTGCAGTACGGCTGCATACAGACGGCAGCAGGTACGCCGTCCCAGGAGAGGCTGCTTCAAGTATATGATTCGGCCGCCGCACTGATGGATAAATACAAGCCGGATTGCGTCGCGATCGAGAAGCTGTTTTTCAACCGGAACGTAACGACCGCATTTGACGTCGGGCAAGCTAGAGGCGTCATTATTTTGGCTGCGGCGCAGCGCGGATTGCCGGTATCCGAATATACGCCGCTGCAGGTGAAACAGTCGGTTGTCGGATACGGCAAGGCGGAAAAACGACAGGTGCAGGAAATGGTCAAAATGTTTCTGAGGCTGTCCGCCATACCGAAGCCGGACGATGTCGCAGACGCGCTGGCCGTTGCGATTTGCCATGCTCATACCGCCGTAATGGCGCAAAAAATAAACGAGGTGCGTCGATGATCGATTTTTTAAGAGGCTTGGTAGCCCATTTGGAATCGGAATATATTGTGCTGGAAGTCCGTGACGTCGGCTATCGGGTATTCACGCCGAATCCCTATGCCTTCGCCGGCAAAGAAGAAGCGATAACGGTATTCATTCATCATCATGTCCGCGAAGATGCGGTTCTGCTGTACGGCTTCGAAACGCGAGAGGAGCAGGCATTGTTTCGCAAGCTGCTCGAAGTGTCCGGCATCGGTCCGCGCGTTGCGCTTGGCATTCTGGCAGGGGGGCGTCCCGATGCGGTTATTGCGGCCATTCATCAGGAAAATCTCGCTTTCCTGACCAAGCTTCCGGGAATCGGCAAAAAAACGGCGCAGCGTATGGTGCTCGATTTGAAAGACAAGCTGTCCGGCTTTGTTTCTGATGCCGGTCTGCTGGCGGCCGCCGGTTTAGCGCCTTCGGCGCCGAGTTCAGCATTGTCCGCAGGTATGCAAGGGACTGGAACGGCATGGGAGGAAGCGCGCGAGGCGCTGGCCTCGCTCGGATACACGCAAGCTGAGCTCGATAAAGCATGGGCTTCGCTGCAGCCGAGCGTAACAGCCGACGAAACGGTGGATTCCTTGATGAAACGAGCGCTGCAGCAGCTGTTCAAGGGGTAACGGAAGGAGTTGAACGCAGTTGGAAGATCGAATCATTTCCGCTAATTTAATGATGGACGAGCAGGCAATGGAGCTTAGCTTGCGTCCGCGCTATTTGGCTGAATATATCGGGCAGTCTAAAGCAAAGGAAAATCTGAAAATTTACATTGATGCCGCAAAGCTTCGCAAAGAAGCGCTGGATCATGTACTGTTGTACGGGCCGCCGGGGCTCGGCAAAACGACGCTGTCCAACATTATTGCCAATGAACTTGGCGTCAATCTGCGCACGACCTCTGGACCGGCGATCGAACGTCCGGGCGATTTGGCGGCATTGCTGACGAATTTGCAAGAGGGAGACGTTCTTTTTATTGATGAAATTCATCGGCTTCATCGGACGGTAGAAGAGGTGCTGTACCCGGCAATGGAGGATTTCGCGCTCGATATTATGATCGGAAAGGGGCCGAGCGCAAGGTCGGTAAGGCTTGATTTGCCGCCCTTCACGCTAATCGGCGCGACGACGAGAGCCGGATTGTTGTCCGCACCGCTGCGAGACCGATTCGGCGTCATTAGCCGGCTTGAATTTTATACGGTTGATGAGCTGGCGTATATCGTTTCCCGATCGGCTGAAATTTTCGATATATCGATTATCGGCGAAGCTTCGCAAGAGATCGCAATGCGCTCTCGAGGAACGCCGCGGATTGCTAACCGACTATTGAAGCGAGTTCGCGATTTTGCCCAAGTACGAGGCGACGGAATTATTACGCATGAAATCGCGATGGCGGCGCTGGAGCTTCAGCAGGTCGATCCGATGGGCCTCGACAGCATCGATCACAAAATGTTGCTTGCCATGATGACTACATTTGCCGGCAGGCCTGTCGGACTGGATACAATAGCCGCCTCAATAGGTGAGGAAAGTCAAACGATTGAAGATGTATACGAGCCTTACTTAATGCAGATCGGATTTTTGCAGCGGACGCCGCGCGGCCGCATTGCGACTGATCAAGCCTATCGACATCTCGGATTGCCGGTTCCTGAAAGATAATGAAGTACGCGAAAGGAGAAATTAGCGCATGAAAACAAACCGTTGGTCCTATCGGCGGTTAACGCTATTGACGATCATTGGCTTGCTGCTCATTTCGACTTGGACGGCGAAGCCGTCACTAGGCGCAGTGCCGAAGCTGGATTCGATAAGAGTCGCCATCTTTTTGCAATTTCCGGGGAAATATCAGGTCAATACGCCTGTTGCTACACTGTCGTCATCCGGCGGTCTGTCTGTCGGCATGCGGAAACCGTCGGGGACGGAAGCATGGACGACTCTCGGAGCGGATGTGCCGGCAAAGTTTGCGGTGGATGATTATAAAGTAAAGATTGTGGAGACGGGAAGCTTTGATACCGCTCTCAAAGTGCAAAAACGTATTCAGTCCGCATCTGGAGCCGGATTTATTACATCGCTGACGAAAAACGGAAAAACGGTTTATCAAGTGGCGGAAGGAAGCTACAGCACAGCGGCAGATGCGGCGGCTGCATTGAAGAAATGGAGCGCGGACAGCGAATTGCTCGGCATTGCCGGCGGAGTCGCTCCTGTTCTGTCAGGACCGTTGCATCTCGAGAGCGCAGCCTATAAGACGCGCGATGAAGCAGTGAAAGCGGCAGACACGTTCAGCGCGGCAGGCATTGATGCTTATATTGCTCAACGCAGCGCGGCTAGCTATACCGTTATGGTCGGCGCGGAAGCGGATGCCGCTAGTCTGGAGTTAATTAAGAAGAAAGCAGGAGCTGCCGGCGCAACTTTGAAACAAGCAAGCGCAGAACCGTACTTGTTGTATCGCAATGACCATACGACAAGCGGAAAAGCAGCAAATCCGGCGCAGCTATTCGCATTTCCTGCGGGAACGGCGAAAGTATGGGTTGCGCCGCGTTCAACGGCTTCAATCAAACTGACGGAGCGTTCCAACCGTACGTATAGAGGCGAGTTCGAGCTTAGCGAGTTCAACGGCAAGCTGGCTGTTATCAATGAACTGCCTTTCGAGCATTATTTGTATTCGGTTGTCGGCGGCGAGATGAGCCCATCGTGGTCGATTGAGGCGCTGAAAGCGCAAGCGGTGTCCGCTAGAACCTATGCGCTTTATCAAGGCTTCGGATTTCAGATCGCCCATGTCGTAGACAGCGTTACAAGCCAAGCCTATTACGGGACAGAGAAGGAAAAGCCGGAGACGATCCGAGCGGTCGATGAGACCGCAGGAGAGGTTATGCTTTATAAAGGCAAATTAATCGAGGCGTTATTCTCTTCAAGCGCTGGAGGACAGACTGCGGATGCAAAAGAAATTTGGGGCAACTCCGTCGCTTACTTGCAAACGGTGTCCAGTCCAGATAAAGTTTCGGAGAAAAACTTGCATCAATGGTATCGCGTTGCACTCCCGAGCGGTTTGACAGGGTATGTGCGAGACGACTTGCTCGATGATACAGGAGAGGTCAATCAAGCGGGCGTTAAAACGATGAAAGTCAATACGGAAGGCACGAAGGTGCGCGTGCTGCCGATTATTCAAGACTCGGTGCCGCTTGTTGGGCAGCTTGGCAAAGGCACGCAGGTTGCAATTTTGGATCGTGTCGTGCAAAATAATGAAATGTCTTGGATTCGCGGGCCTTTCACTTCGAACGATTTGGTCGCTTCGATGAAAGGGAGGACGTCATCTGCAGTGTCAGGACCCATCTCATCGCTGGAAATCAGCAAGCAAGGCGTGTCCGGCCGCGTCACGGAAATGCTTGTGAACGGATCGCCGCTCCCGATTAAATATCCGGACAGCCTTCGCGGCGCATTAGGCGGGCTTCCAAGCACGCTATTCCAAGTGGACGAGACGGCTAAAGTAACGATGATCGGCGCTGGCGGAGAGACGCGCACGAGGTCAACATCGGCGCAACCGATCTACACGATCGGCGCAGACGGCAAAGTAAAGCAGCAAGATGACAATCTGTTTGTGCTCAGCGGAGACGGCAAGGTGCGCGCCACGACCAAAGAAACATCTTTCCGGTTCATTGGCACAGGCAACGGCCATGGCGTCGGCATGTCCCAGTATGGCGCGCTTGGACTGGCGCAGCAAGGGTATGACTATTCCTATATATTGAAATACTACTATAAAGATGTAACCATCGCTAAGGAATGATATGAAGTGAATGTGGATTTGTTTGATTTTGAATTGCCGGAGCATTTGATCGCACAGACGCCGCTAATGACGAGGACGGATTCCCGCTTGCTCGCTTTGAATAAGCGGAACGGACAGCTGGAACACCGCCGGTTTACCGACGTAGCCGATTATTTGAACGAGGGCGACGTTCTCGTACTTAATGATACGAGAGTCATTCCGGCGAGGTTGACCGGTATAAAGCCGGATACAGGCGGCAAGGTAGAATTGCTCCTGCTCAAGCAGCTGGAAGGTGATCGCTGGGAGACGCTCGCTAAACCGGCCAAACGGTTTAAAGCGGGCTCCGAGCTTTGGTTCGGCGATGACGGAAGCGGCAAACCGCTGCTGCGCGCGATTGCCGAGGATGAGGGCGATATGGGCGCTAGAACGATTCGCTTTGAGTACGAAGGCATCTTCCAAGAACTGCTGGACCGGCTTGGTGAAATGCCGCTGCCGCCGTATATTAAGGAAAGGCTTGAGGAGCGCGAGCGGTACCAGACGGTCTATGCCAAGCATGAAGGCTCGGCGGCGGCTCCTACTGCAGGTCTTCATTTCACCGAAGCGTTCTTGCAGCAGCTCGTCGACAAGGGCGTCAAGCTTGCGTTTGTCACGCTTCATGTCGGTCTTGGAACGTTCAGGCCGATGTCGTCTGAAACGGTCGAAGAGCACGAGATGCACTCCGAATATTACGAATTGAATGCGGAGAATGCCCGCATTATTAATGAGGCGAAGGCGAACGGCGGCAAAGTGGTCGCGGTTGGGACAACGTCGTCCCGCACGCTGGAGACGGTTGCCGGCAGGCTTGAAGGCAAGCCGATCGAAGCATGCAGCGGCTGGACGGATATTTTCATTTATCCGGGTTATTCGTTTAAGCTCGTTGACGCGCTTATTACCAACTTTCATTTGCCGAAATCTACGCTTGTGATGCTGGTCAGCGCCTTAGCCGGCCGCGACACCATCATGAACGCCTACAATGAAGCCGTTCGCGAGCAATACCGCTTCTTCAGCTTCGGCGACGCCATGATTATTTATTAATAAAACAAATGTGATGGAGCAGAGGAGAGACGGAAAGAAAAGTTGAGCCGGAGGAGCGTCAGCGTTCGCCTTTGCATTCTGATTTCAACCGCAAAGCGACTGTAATAAAAGAAATCAGAAGACAACAGCGACCGGAGTCCAACTTTTCTTGCAGTAACTCCTCCCCGCTAACATAACATAACCCGAAAAGGAAGAGTGTATAGTGGCAGTAAAATACGAATTTATTAAAGAATGCAAGCAATCCGGCGCCCGCCTTGGACGCGTTCATACGCCGCACGGCGTAATCGAGACGCCTGCATTTATGCCGGTCGGCACGCAAGCGACAGTAAAGACGATGAGTCCGGAAGAGTTAAAGTCGATGGACGCTCATATTATTTTGAGCAATACGTATCATTTATTCCTGAGGCCCGGTCACGAAATCGTGAAGCGCGCCGGAGGACTGCATAAATTTATGAACTGGGATCGCCCGATCCTTACGGACAGCGGCGGCTTCCAGGTGTTCAGCTTAAGCGAGATGCGCAAAATTACCGAGGAAGGCGTTCATTTTCGTTCCCATTTGAACGGAGATAAGCTGTTTCTCTCACCGGAAAAGGCGATGGAAATTCAAAATGCGCTCGGCTCGGACATCATGATGGCGTTCGATGAATGTCCTCCGTATCCGGCTGAATATAATTACGTCAAGCAGTCGCTTGAACGTACGACACGCTGGGCGGAACGTTGCTTGAATTCGCATGTAAGACCGCATGACCAAGCGCTGTTCGCGATCGTACAAGGCGGCATGCACAAAGATTTGCGTCTGCAAAGCGCTAAAGATTTGACTTCCATGGATTTCCCGGGGTATGCTATTGGTGGATTAAGCGTTGGCGAGCCTAAGCATTTGATGTATGACGTACTTGATCATACAGTACCGGTGCTTCCGGCAAACAAGCCGCGCTATTTGATGGGCGTCGGTTCGCCTGACGCATTGATCGAAGGGTCCATCCGCGGTATCGACATGTTTGACTGCGTGCTGCCGACTCGAATTGCCCGTAACGGGACAACCATGACAAGTCAAGGCCGACTCGTTATTCGCAACGCCAAATTTGCGGAAGACTTCGGTCCTCTGGATCCGGAATGCTCTTGCTATACGTGCAAGAACTATTCACGCGCATACATCCGCCATCTATTGAAAGCGGACGAAACATTCGGCATTCGTTTAACGACGTATCACAATTTGCATTTCTTACTTCAACTCATGCGGGACGTTCGCCAGGCGATTATGGAAGATCGGCTGCTTGACTTCCGGGATTCCTTTTTCACCTCGTACGGACTGTTTGATAACGACAAAGGGTTTTAGAAAGGGGGGAATCAAATACGATGACTACATTTCTAGCAGATAATGCAGGTGCAGGCGGAGGAAATATTTGGACAATGGTTGGGCCGTTTATCCTTATGTTCGCGGTCTTTTATTTCTTGTTAATCCGTCCACAGCAGAAGAAACAAAAAGCTCGCACCGCGCTTCTTAACCAGCTGAAAAAAGGCGATAAAATTTCGACTATCGGCGGTTTGCACGGTACGATCGTTGAGCTGACTGACGATATCGTCGTTCTTCGCGTAAACGATACGACGAAGCTGACGTTCGAGCGCAGCGCAATTAACTCCGTTATTTCGAGCGCTCCTTCCGCTGCGACGGAGTAATTGAAATCGCATGAAAGTGGCAGCAATTCTGCCGCCGAAAGCCTGTAACCTGAAGCTGATTCCAATCAGCGATCAGATTACAGGCTTTCTTTCTGCATAGACGGACCATTCGCTCAGCTTCAAGCCGGCAACGCTTGCGGCAATACCCAGCGTTATGCCGCCAGCCATGTCGGTAACCCAGTGGATGCCGAGATAGAGAATAGAGAACAGAATGACCGCAGAGCAAGCGCAGACAACGGCGGCCCAGCGGCGGTTATCCGAATAGCAGGCCAGTATCGCAAGCGTGACCGAGATAGAAGTATGCAAGCTTGGAAAACAATTGTCGAGACCGGAGAGCAGCCGATATTGCGTTTCAAAGGCAGGGAAAGCTTCCAGCATGAGAAAGGATACGCCGCTGGCTTCATAAGACCAAACTTCATTAACCGGAAAAAATAAAAAGAACGGTATTGCGATAAAATAATTAAGCATAATCGAATAGCAGGTGGCGTAATAAAGTTTTCCGTTATTGGCGCTCAAACCGGCGCGTACAGTATATACGGCGAGTGAGGACAGCATCATCGCTTGAAACACAACAACGTACATAAAGGCAAGCGGCGCGGTCAGCCATTTGCTGCGGAATAGAAGTTGTATCGTATGTACAATATTGCCCTCAAGGGCATGGAACATTGAAGTGAAATCGTATGCGGACAGCATTTGCTGCTCGATGCGAAGCTCCATTTTGTTGCAAAAGAGGATGAGAATAAGCGCGATAAAATGCCATGCATACCGTTTCACGCCGACAAGGCTGCGAATAAAGGCAGCCGAAGCGGCAAACGGATTAATAGCGGCGCCTAGCCAAATAAGAAGAAAAGCAGTGAAGGCGGTGTAAGCGGAGACAGACCACATCGAATGAAACAAAACCAAAGAAAAAAACCTCCTAAAGCATCATCTATACCTTGCGACCGCAGGCGGTGCAAAGCTAGTATGCGGCTAGAGAAAGTTTTTTATAAGTTATTTTTTAGTGTTGACGCCGATCATTCCGCCGAATGCGCCTGCTAACAGTGCAATGCCGAGAAGCGCCGCGCTTCTTAAGCTGAGAGAAGCGTCGGCGGCGAGAAAGCCGATGATGAGAATAAGTATGCCGTAAATCACGCCAAGCAGTCCGCCGTGATACCAGCCTTTTCGACCAGACCTGCGGCCGGATACAAAACCGCCTGCAAGTGACGATACGCCATGTACGGCTAGTGAAAGGTTTGGAAGGTTGTTTTCTTTCATATTGCTGAAGTGAAGAAGAAGAGACAAGAGCAAAGCGCCAGCAGCAAGCCATATTAACGCAAACAAAATGCCAGCCAGCACCGGTGAGCCGATTTGCGGCGGCTTGGGAACCTGTTTGACCGGATTCATCGTATCCCCCCTAGAATAATCATACCTAATAATGGATATGGCCAAGCAGGGAAGTTTAGAACAAGCTGTCAGAAGGCTGATGCAATATTTCTAAACCAGACCAACGCTATACTGCCATTATTTCGTACTGATTAAATTCGTATGCCTCCGGCAAATGCAGGTCAGAATAGCTTTACTGGCCGTTCAGAAGGCCGTTTCGAGGAGGCGATTTTCATTGGATTTCTGGGGCCTGCTGGTCCGAACCGTGATTATTTACTTCGTCGTATTTCTGATAATGCGCTTTATGGGAAAGCGGGAAATCGGCAAATTATCAGTGTTTGACCTCGTGATCTCCGTCATGATCGCGGAAATTGCGGTTATCGTTATCGAAGATATCGGCCGACCTTTATGGGAAGGCGTAATGCCGATGGTCGTGCTGCTGTTAATCCAGGTCGGAATGGCGCTCATTGGGCTGAAAAGCCGCAAGCTTCGCCTGTTATTCGACGGTGAGCCAAGTATTCTGATGGCCAAAGGAAAGCTCAATCGCGATGTGATGCGAAAGCAGCGGTATAACCTGGATGATTTAATGCAGCAGCTGAGAGAAAACGGCGTTAGCCGGCTGGCTGATGTAGAGTTCGCCATTTTGGAAACGACAGGGAAGCTTTCCGTCATTCCGAAATCGCCTTCCGAGGTCAAAAACGAGTCTGACGATGAAGCGGCAAGCCGGAAATTTGACCTTGGCAGCATTGGCAATATGACGGAAACGAAGTCGGACACCCCTCCAAAAAGTGTAATACCGAGCAAGTTCCGCTTCGAAATATTGCCAATTCCGCTTATTATGGACGGCAAAGTGCAGGATAGCAATCTGGAGAAGCTGGACAAGACGAGATTTTGGCTGAAAAATGTGCTGCAAGAGCAAGGCGTTCATGATTTTAAAGACGTATTTCTGTGCACGATTGACCATAAAGGAAAGCTGTTTATTGATTCCGAACGAAAGCCGCGTCCGTAGTCCAGAGAAGCATTGCTGCTTCTGGAGCTGCGGATGCGGCTTTCTCGTTGCATCTTACGGTTTGAACCATTGGCCGAGAATTGGAATTCGGATGAGGTCGTAACGGTCGATTATTCGCATCCATATCATAAGCAGCAAGTAGACGATCGCGCTGATCAAGCACGATAGAATAAGGTTGATCCACTCCAGCGACAACGGCTGATGGTCCATAATCCATTTGGCTGCGGCGCCCATAATGACCATCGCCGCGCCTACTTTGATGAAATCAAACAAGTTCATGCGGAAGCCAATAAATCGCAATACACTAATATAATGAAGTCCCGTAACGAGCACAATATTGACATTGATGGCGATTAAAGCGCCGTAAATGCCAAATTCAGGCTTGGAGGCTAGCTGAACGATTAATACGAGCTTAACAACCGCGCCGATAAATGTGTTCATAAGAGCTGTTCCGGGCTTGTCGAGCGCTTGCAGAGCGGCTTGCAGCGGAGCCTGTAAATAGATAAAAATGCCGACCGGGGCCATAAGCTGCAGCATCGGCGCGATTTCCGCATGGTTGTACAGCAGGCGGCAGATCGGGTCGGCCAACAGCCCCATGATCACGACAAAAGGCGCTCCAGCGACGAGCGCCAGCCGCATGGATTGGTGCATTCGCTTATGGATCGTCAAACGATCGCCGCGGGCGGCAGCTTCCGATAAAGACGGAACCAGCGAGGAGGCAAGCGAGTATGTGAGGGCTGTAGGAAGCAGCAGCAAAGGCACGATCATCCCTTGGAGAGCGCCATATTGCGCCGTTGCTTTGCCAGTTGCAATACCTGCAGCGGCAAGACTTCGCGCCGTAAATATCGATTCGAGCAGGTAAGACAGCGAGCCCACCATGCGGCTTGCCGTGACGGGAATCGAAAGCTTCAACAGCTTTTGCAGCACCGGCATGTTGTCGGTCGGCTCCGTATTCTCCGGCTTCGCTTTCGCAGCAGAACTGTTTTCGGCAGGGAAATTTTTGTTGCGCCGGAGTTCGCCCGCATGCTTCATGAGCATGACGATGAGACCGCCAATCTCGCCTACAACGACGCCAAGCATCGCTCCGGCAGCGGCCCATTCAAGCCCTTTAGGCAGCAAAATATAAGCGAATGACAGCGAGCAAATAATGCGGATGACGGTTTCTACGATTTGCGACACCGCTGTCGGGATCATATTTTGCTTGCCTTGAAAATAACCTCTGTACACGGAACAAACGCCGACAATGAGCATCAGAGGCGTCATTGATATGAAGGTGCGGTATACTCGATCATCCGGCAATACATGCTTGGCAATCCATGGCGCGAACAACAGGAGCGCAGTCGTGAGCAGGATTGCAAGGGCGATGGCAAGTCCCATTGCAGTGCGAAAAATATGTTTGACTCTGGATGAATCGCCTCTTGATTCGGCTTCCGCGATCCATTTGGCGACAGCTAGCGGTATGCCGCCTGTAATAATCGTTAACAATACGGTTAGAAATGGATAGCTTAGCTGATAGAGGCCGACGCCTTCCGCCCCGATAATGCGGGGCAGTGCAATTCGCGGAACGAATCCGAGAATCCGGTTGATGATGCCGGCCGCAAGCAGAATCATAGCCCCTTTAATAAAGTTTTGTTTCGTCATCGGTTCCCCTCATCTCTCCTAAACAAGCTTTCGGTATCATTTTTATGCGGGGCACGTCCGAATCATGTACACTCCAAATTTAGGTATTAAACGCCGCAGGCAGGAATATAGGCTGGCCGTATCGAATATATAGCCGCATTGCGGACGATACGATCAGAGCGGGAGGAAACGGCATGGAAGGCGATGAGCTTAACGTAATGATTGAACAATTGTGCAACAGTAAGGCGGAAGAATTTCATCTCATTGGCTACGAGCATGTGACGGGCAAGGAAATTTGGGAATGCGTGAGCGAGAAATATCGGAAAACCGGTCAGCCAGAGCTTCATCAAATCGTAAATGATATTTTGTCTTTAAAGGTGACGAAGTTTATGAATTTTATGACGATGAACGCTTTTCGGGGAACCCATCTCTAATCATCCATGAAGGGTTCTTTTTTTTTGACTCGTATTTTACGCACAAGTATAATAGGAATATTGAGATCATAAGGGGGACTTTGAACGTATGAATTGGAAGAGATTGGCAGCCTTCCTAGGGATCATTGTCATTATGTTTGGC
This sequence comes from Paenibacillus sp. NEAU-GSW1, assembly GCF_009737085.1. Taxonomy (GTDB): domain Bacteria; phylum Bacillota; class Bacilli; order Paenibacillales; family Paenibacillaceae; genus Pristimantibacillus. Next base: position 72,313 of record NZ_WOVL01000018.1, on the reverse strand, counting down.
GTGATCGCATGGAGCAGCCCGGCACTTGTCAAAGACATTCGATTGGGACTTGACTTAAAAGGCGGCTTTGAGGTGCTGTATGAAGCTTCTCCGCTTGAGGGAGGCGAGAAGGTAACGCCTGAATCGCTCCGCAAAACGGCGAGAAGCCTGGAAGCCCGCGCGGACAAGCTCGGTATCTCCGAACCGGAGATAACGACAGAGGGGACGAATCGCATTCGCGTTAGGCTCGCAGGCGTTACAAACGAAGAGGAAGTAAGAAAAGTAATCAACAAGCCGGTCAATCTGACATTCCGCGACCCGGACGGCAACATTATGCTGAACGGCAATGATTTTGTGCAAAATGCAGCGAACGTCGAATATGATTCGATCGGCAATCCGTATGTTACCATTAAGCTGAAAAACGCTAAAAAGTTTGAGGATGTCACGACAAAGCTTCTTGGCAAACCGCTTTCTATTTATTTGGACGAGAAGGACCCGATCTCCAGCCCGATGGTCAACCAGGTAATTAGCGGCGGCACAGCTCAAATTACGGGCGACTTCACTCTTGACGAAGCGAATGATCTTAGAGATACGATCAACCTTGGCGCATTGTCGCTGAAATTGACTGAGAAGTATACGCAAAGCGTAGGAGCCAAGCTTGGCCAAGAATCGTTGAATGAAACAGTAACCGCCGGCCTCATCGGAACGGCGATTATTCTTGTGTTCTTGATTGCGTTGTTCCGCGTACCTGGCGTAGTAGCCGGCATTACCGTCATTATTTATACATGGCTTCTTGTAGCCGTATTTGAACTGATGAACTTTACGCTGACGCTGCCGGGCATTGCGGCGTTCGTGCTCGGGATCGGGATGGCGGTTGACGCCAACATCATTATGTACGAACGGATTAAAGAAGAAATTCGCAGCGGCAAGAGCTTGCTGTCTTCCTTGAAAGCCGGTTCGAAAAACTCGTTCCGGACGATTATGGACGCGAATATTACAAATATCATTTCCTGCGCGGTGCTTTACTTTATCGGCAACGGCGCGGTTCGCGGCTTCGCGGTAACGATGATTTGCAGTATTCTCGTAAGTATCGTTACGAACATTTTTCTGGCGCGACTGCTTATTCAACTGCTCATCCGCAGCAACCTGTTTAAGAAACCTGGCTATTACGGCGTGAAGGAGGCAGAAATCCGTGAACTATAAAACGACCGTCCATTTCGATTTTGTTAAACATCGCAACAAGTTTTTTGCCTTTTCCATCGCATTGACGGTGCTCGGCATTTTATCGCTGTTCATTTTCAACATGAACTTTGGCGTCGATTTTAAAGCGGGCACGAACATGGACATTTCCGTCGGCAAGAAGCTGACGCAACAAGACGCGAAGGACGTGCTTAGCGGCGCAGGCTTTGCGGATGTAACGCCGACCGTTGGCGGCGACAAGGGCGACCGCGTATCGGCTCGCTTCGATGAAGTGCTTGAACAGACCGAGGTCAAACAAATTCAAGAGGCTTTTAAAGCAAAATACGGCGACAAGGTTTCGGCTGAAGTTAGTATCGTATCGCCGGATATGGCGCAGGAGCTCGGTAAAAAGACGATTATCGCCGTTCTCGTAGCGAGCGTCCTCATTATGCTTTATGTGATGATCCGCTTCGAATGGCGTTTTGCCGTCGCAGCCAACATCGCGATATTATATGACGCTTTTGTCGTCGTTGCGCTGTTCTCGATCTTCAGGCTGGAAGTCGATCTGCCGTTTATCGCAGCTGTCTTGACGACAATCGGTTATTCGATTAACGATAAAATCGTTATTTTCGACCGTATTCGCGAAAATCTGCGTTTCGGCAAATTTAAAAACCAAGAGCAGCTTAGCGATATGGTTAATCAGAGCTTATGGCAAACGATGGCGCGTAACGTGTACACCGTTCTTGCCGTACTCGTCATCGCAGCCTGCTTGTTTATTTTCGGCAGCGAATCGATCAAGCTGTTTGCATTGGCGAAAATGATCGGTCTCGCAAGCGGCGCATACTCGTCGATTTGTATCGCGGCTCCGCTCTGGCTCGTTCTTAAAGGCAAACAAAAGCCTAAAGCTAAACAACCGGCGAAAACGGCGGTGTAAGTCATTATGTCAAGCAAACAACGATATGCTGAAGCAGAGACGGCCGGTCGGACGGATTTGTGGGGAAATGCAGCGCTTGCGTTGTTTAAAGGGATTGTAGCTGTAATATCCGGCAGCAAAGTGCTCCTCGCCGATGCGGTTCGCTCGGCTGGGCGCGCGGCTGCCGCTTTTGCTGCTTTGTCCGGTTTCTCCAACAAGAAGGGCAAGCCTTCTGAAGAAATGAAAGCATTGCCTAAGTTCGGCGCCATTGCCGTATTATTGCTGCCAGTCGTTTTCATCATCGCTGGCGTTGAAATCGGAATCGCGGCGATTAAAGATATAGTTGAAGCCGGTGATCATCCGTTGCAAGCTCCGCATTGGAGCGCGCTGGCTGCCATTGTAGCGGGCATTGTCGTGCAGCAGCTGCTGCTCCCGATGCGTGAGAGGCAGCTTGGACTGCTGTCATCGCTTGCCGCATTGCTGGGTTCGGGCGCAGCTTTGATCGGGGAAGCGATATCGGTAGAGAAGCTGTTGTTTTTTGAACCGGCGGGAGCTATCGCCGTAGCGTTAATTGTTGTGCTTAGCGGCTGCAAATCGATTAGCGGCTCGGTACGGACTGGGCAAAGCGTAGAGGCATACGACGAGAATTCGGATGATATTATGCAGCTCATCCAACGCGTAGAGGGCGTAATTACAGTGGAGTCGCTGCGGGCGAAGGAGCATGGTCACTATGTTGCCGCGGAAGCTGTCATCAGTGTCAATCCGCGCCTGACGGTGCTGGAAGGAAACGATATTGCGAAGCGGGTCAAACATTTGCTTATGCTTCGATTCAGTCATTTGACGGATGTCCATATTTATGTAGAGCCTTACGATCCGGGCTTCCCGTACAAATCGAATCACGATCCGAATCAGGAGCAGGTGCCGACGCTTCTTCAATAAAGCAAGTTATGCAAGGAAGGGGTTGAACTCGGCGTGATAGAGGCAAGGACACGCTGGACTTTAGCGCCTTGGAGCAAAGATTCAGAGCAGCTCGCCATGCAATTAAGCGGCGCGCTCGCTGTGCCGCCATTGGTCGCTAAGCTGCTTGTTCAGAGAGGATTAGGCAATGCTGCGGAAGCTGAGGCTTTTCTAAGAGGCGGAGAAGAGCAGCTGCATGATCCCTATTTGTTAAAAGATATGGCGTCGGCGGTCGCGCGCATTCAGCAAGCGGCTGCGAACGGCGAGAAGATGCGGATTTATGGCGATTATGACGCCGACGGCGTCTCGAGCACTTCGTTGCTCGTTCATGTATTTCGCGAGCTTGGCTATCATTTCGATTATTATATACCGCACCGCTCTCTTGAGGGCTACGGCTTAAACCGAAAAGCGCTTGAGCTTGCGGCCGCGGATGGCGTAGGACTGATTGTAACGGTTGACACCGGAATTAGCGCCTATGAAGAAATCGAGTTTGCGAAAGAGCTGGGACTTGACGTCGTCGTTACCGACCATCACGAGCCGCCGGAATTGTTGCCGAAAGCATGCGCGGTCGTTAATCCGAAGCAGGAGGACTGTCCTTACCCGTATAAAGGGTTGGCAGGCGTCGGCGTCGCTTTCAAACTGGCGCATGCGTTAATGGGACGTCCGCCGATGGAGTGGAGCGATATTGTCTGTTTAGGCACAATCGCCGATATCATGCCGCTTACCGGAGAGAATCGATTCATCGTTCGCAGCGGTCTTGCGAGACTTCGGAATACGAGCAATATCGGTTTTCGAGCGCTGGCGGAAGCATCCGGCTTCGAGCTCGATCAAGTGACTTCGATGACCGTCGGCTTTAGCATGGCGCCGCGCATTAATGCGGCGGGCAGGCTTGATCATGCGAAGAGGGCGGTTGAGCTGCTGACAACCGATCAATATGACGACGCGATTCTGGCGGCATCATCGCTGGATGTTCTGAATAAAGAGCGTCAGCGGATCGTTGACGGCATTGTGAAAGAAGCTGCTCAGCAATGGGCGGACAAGGTCGAGACGGCTCGCGCGCAGGGCGTTTCGGAACCTTCTGTTATTGTGCTTGCGGGCGAAGGCTGGAATGTCGGCGTCATCGGCATCGTTGCCTCGAAGCTGCTTGACAGACATTATAAGCCCGTCGTCATTCTTGGCATTGACGCTGAAAGCGGAATGTGCAAAGGCTCAGCGCGTTCGATCGATGGGTATGATCTGCATGCCGCGCTTACCGAATGCGATGAACTGCTCGATCATTACGGCGGCCATCAAGCAGCGGCGGGTATGAGCCTTCATCGCCACCGATTGCCGGAGTTTGAAGCAAAGCTTAGTTCATTGGCAGATCAGTGGCTGACAGAGCAGGACTGGATTCCGAAGACAGCTGTCGATCTCGTATGCGGTGTTCACGATGCTAGCATCGAGACGATCACGCAATTGTCTCAGCTTGAGCCGTTCGGAGCCGGCAATCCGTCTCCGCGGCTTTTATTTCAAGAAGCGGAGCTGGCGGATCGACGTACGATGGGGAAAGAATCCAAGCATCTGAAATTGACGCTTCGCGGTCAAGGGCGTTCTGTGCTGGAAGCGGTCGCTTTCGGCAAGGGCGAGCTGGCGGATCTGCTTCATGCCGGATCCGCGGTCAGCTTGATCGGCGAGCTCTCGGTTAACGAATGGAACGGACAGCGTAAGCCGCAGCTGCTTATCCATGATCTGCATGTTGGCGATGAGGCGGCGAAGTTTCCGGCCCGCGAGCATTTCGGTCAGGTTTACCAGAAGCTGCGGGAATGGAAGCGCGCGCCGATCGCAGGGCTCGCGGCGACGTTGGAGGAGCTTTTCGGCTGGCCTGAAGCTACGAACAGCATGATGCTGGACGTATTCCGCGAGCTAGGCTTTATCGAGCTTGATGGCAGCCACATCGTTATCGTGCCTGCGCCGCAAAAACGCGATTTATCCGCTTCCGAGCTTTACTGTTCGGAGAAGCGTCAGGCGGATCAACGATTCGCGCCTCATGTGTATTACTCTGATTTGGCATAATGGTGTATATATGAAAGGATTGAATACGAAATGAGCAACAACCAAGTGAACTTCAAAGATTATATCCGAGTCATTCTCGATTACCCGCAGCCGGGCATTCGTTTCAAAGATATTACAACATTGCTGAACAACGGTCCGGTTTATCGCGCTGCAATCGATGAAATGCGCAAGCTGGTCGAGCATTTGCAAATCGACGTCATTGCGGGTCCAGAGGCGCGCGGCTTCGTAGTCGGCGCTCCGCTGGCGCTGGCGCTGGGCGTTGGCTTTGTGCCAATCCGCAAACCGGGCAAGCTCCCTTATGAAACGATTCAAGCAAGCTATGATCTGGAGTACGGCAAAGACAGCCTTGCGATGCATAAAGACGCGATTAAGCCTGGACAACGCGTGCTGATCGCCGACGATTTGCTTGCAACAGGCGGTACAATTGCCACTTCGATTAACCTAGTCCGCCAGCTTGGCGGCGAAGTTGTAGGCGCTGCTTTCTTGATCGAGCTTGCTTATTTGACTGGCCGTGAGAAGCTTGACGGCATTGAGGTCGCTACTCTGATGAAGTACGAATAATCGGATTGCTCCGCAATCCGCAGCAAAGAACCGGTTCCGTAGGCAGCTGTATGCAGCTGACGGGACCGGTTCTTTTTTTTTTTGCATGCTTATCGCATCTTATGTTAGCTATTCCGGGCAGAAAAATCATGGAATAGACATGCCGTGTCAGTTGGCAGCGGATACATTTTCCGGACAAATTTTTGCGAACGGATTCATGAAACGCTCCCTGAAATTTATTATGACAACGCCAACATCGATCCTTTGCAAGTGAAGGGCCGTTTTTTCGATATGATGAGTCGCAACGTTCGTCTCACACCTTGTCTTCGATCAGCCGGCTGGCTACGTTTGGCGAAGTCGAGAAGCAGCTTCAGATGATTATGAAACTGGCAATGACCGCATACAGCTGTATTACGGCAAAGAGTACGGCGTTTCCATCGACAGCAGCCCGGGTCAAGGGACCTGCGTCCCTATTACGATACCGGCTCAAGCGGCAAACCATGCTTTACTGCAAAGTAAATATTTTAATCTGCCAGCGTCTCGCAGTTGACGCAAAGCCGCTATTACAGGATAATATGAAGAAAACTCGGAATTTCGGAATCGGAGTCGAACTGAGACTCTTTTCAGAAAGGAATTTTCATGGGCATTGAGCAGTTACTCGAAAAGGCATCGGCCTATATGAAGGAACAGGACTTATTACGCATAAGAGAAGCCTATGTCTTTGCGGAGCAAGCCCATCATGGACAGGTGCGCAAATCGGGAGAGCCATATATTTTGCATCCGGTAGCAGTGGCTGACATTTTGGTCGATATGCAGATGGACGTGCTGTCGATTATCGCTGCGCTGCTTCATGATGTCGTTGAAGATACGACCGTAGATCTGGAAACGGTGCGTTCGAAATTTGGCGAAACTTGCGCAATGCTTGTCGACGGCTTAACGAAGCTGGAGAAGATTCGTTTCCGTTCCAAAGAAGAACAGCAGAACGAAAATTATCGTAAAATGTTCGTCGCCATGGCGCAGGACATCCGCGTTATTCTTATTAAGCTGGCAGACCGGCTGCACAATATGCGCACGCTCAAGTTTCAATCGGAGGAAGCGCAGCGGCGAATCGCTTATGAGACACTCGAAATTTTTTGTCCGATTGCGCATCGCCTCGGTATTTCCGCGATCAAGTGGGAGATGGAGGATATTGCGCTTCGCTATTTGAATCCGCAGCAATATTACCGGATCGCCAACTTAATGAAGAAGAAACGCGCGGAGCGGATGCAATTCATTACGGACGTCATTACGCGCATTAAAGAAAAGCTTGAAGAAATGGGCATTGAGGGAGATATCTCAGGTCGCCCTAAACATATATACAGCATTTATAAGAAGATGACGGCGAAAAACAAGCAGTTTAATGAAATCTACGATTTGATGGCCATTCGTATTATCGTGGAGAACATTAAAGATTGTTATGCGACGCTTGGCATTATCCATACGCTTTGGAAGCCGATGCCGGGCCGGTTCAAAGACTACATCGCAATGCCGAAGGCGAACATGTACCAGTCGCTCCATACGACGGTTATCGGACCAAACGGCGAGCCGACAGAAGTGCAAATCCGTACGGTCGAAATGCATCGAACGTCGGAATACGGTATCGCTGCACACTGGGCGTATAAAGAAGGCTCGCTCGTGCCAGGCGGCAGCTTTGAGGATAAAATGTCCTGGTTCCGCGAAATTTTGGAGCTGCAAAATGAGACAAGAGACGCATCCGAGTTTATGGAATCGCTCAAAATGGACTTTTTCTCCGACCTCGTATTCGTATTTACGCCAAACGGCGAAGTGATCGAGCTGCCGGCAGGTTCGGTTCCGCTTGATTTCGCTTATCGGATTCATACGGAGGTCGGCAACCGGACGATTGGCGCGAAGGTCAACGGCCGGATCGTGCCGCTGGACCATAAGCTGAAAACGGGCGATATCGTCGAAATTTTGACGTCGAAGCATTCCTACGGCCCAAGTCAGGACTGGGTGAAAATTGCTCAGTCGTCGCATGCGCGCAGCAAAATCCGCCAATGGTTCAAGAAAGAGAAGCGCGAGGAAAATGTCGCGAAAGGCCGCGATATGCTCGAGCGCGAATTGAAGCGGATGGGGCTGGAGCCTTCCGCATGGCTGACGGAAGATAAATTGCAGGAAGCGGCGTCCAAATATACGTTCAACGACATTGAAGATATGATGTCGGCAATCGGATTCGGCGGCATTACCGCAGCGCAAATTTGCACGAAGTTGACCGAGAAGATGCGCAAGGAAGCGGAGAAAAGCAATAACGTCGAGCTTACTAATGAAATGAAGGAAGCGAAGGCGAGCAGCCGCAAGAGCCGTCCTACGCATGGCGTCACCGTCAAAGGCATCGATAATTTGCTCGTTCGCTTTGCGCGCTGCTGCAATCCGGTGCCGGGAGACGAAATCGTCGGCTATATTACACGGGGACGCGGTGTATCCGTTCATCGGATGGACTGCCAGAACATTCCTTTCGGCGAGGGCGGAGAGGAAGCGGAACGCGTCATTGAAGTCGAGTGGGAAAACTCGACGGAATCCAACTATAGCGTAGATATTGAAATTACCGGACATGACCGCAACGGCTTGCTGAACGAAGTGCTTCAAGCCGTATCGGAGAGCAAGACGAATATTTCAGCCGTAACCGGCCGTTCGGTTAAAAATAAAATGGTGCTCATTCATATGACGGTGCTCATCCGCAACATCGACCACCTCTCTTCGGTCGTTGAGAAGATTAAGCGGGTGCAGGATATTTATTCGGTGCAGCGCATTATGAACAGCTAGAACTGAGGCTTGGAGGATTTACGAAAGTGAAAGTTGTTGTACAGCGCAGCAAGAAAGCAGAAGTAACGGTCGAAGGAGCGCTGTCGGGCGCGATCGACTTTGGACTTGTTCTTCTTGTCGGCATTACGCATGAAGATACCGAAGCGGACGTGCGATGGATGGCGGAAAAGGTGGCAGGCCTGCGTATTTTCGAAGACGAGCAAGGTAAGATGAATCATTCCGTCACGGATGTCGGCGGGCAAATTTTGTCCGTTTCCCAGTTCACGCTTTATGGCGACTGCCGCAAGGGGCGGCGTCCGAACTTTATGGCGGCGGCAAGGCCGGAGACGGCGGAGCCGTTATACAATTTGTTTAATGAAACGCTTCGTAAGGCGGGATTGCGGGTCGAGACCGGCGTATTCGGAGCGATGATGGACGTATCGCTTCTGAATTGGGGACCGGTTACTTTAATCGTCGACAGCAAGGAATAGGGGAATGCGAGCGGCTGCTGCGGGCAACACTAAGGACAATGCCAGCGCATGTGCGCAGGCAATTTCGTTAGCGCGAAGGAGTCCTGAGATGCATCAGTCCCGCAAGGAGCAAGGCATGGAGCGAACGGCAAGAAGGCTGATCCATGCAGACCGCAGAGAAGCGCTGATATGGTCAGAGCTTGAAGGCGATATTGAAGCGGCAGAGGAATGGGCATTCAGCCCGAAAGGCGAACGGTACGATAAACCCGTTCGATAGAACTAAACCGTCCGGTCCGCAACATAACGGATTCCGTTTTGAGGTGCAACACATCAAATTGGTAATCGAATTGACGTTCAAACTGACAACAGTTTTGAACGTCATTTTTCTTTATATGGACAATTTGGAACATAAACTTACAAGACATTATATATTTTAAATTGCCGCTGTTTTCTAAAATGAGTGACTTGCAACCTGGGATAATATAGGATAAAATGGGATCGTATGTTCTCGTATTGTTAATTCGATTAACCTGGGGGATCCGATATGATTATTTTAGGAAAAGAAACGATTCATCGTTATAAAGAGCTTATTGAGTGGATGGATACATTAAGAGATTTGGACGATAACACTTGGTTAACTCCAATCGCTGAAGGAAAAGCAACAGCAGCAGAAATTGTTTCACATCTTAAAAATTGGGATCATTACCTCATTAATACGATTATCCCCTCGATAAAAAATGGCGAAGGAATGGTCTTTCCGGAATTCGATTCGTTCAACCAAAAAGCTTATGAGTATGCTCGTTCGGGCATTTCTAAAAATCATCTGCTCGATGAATTCAAACAAACCCGTCTTGAATTGATTGAAGTATTGCTATCCAATCCAGATATTGCCACTAAACATGTGGCCGTGAACGGCGTAGTAAACTGCCCACATACAGACACTCCCTATTCATTGCTTTACATTATTCACGAATTTATCGAACATGATCTTCATCATAAGAATCAAATTTTATCGGTAATTTGATTCTTTCCGGTTATGAAGAAAATTTTAACCTCAGACGGAACCTGTTACTCGCAGGCTTGGACGGTGTTAATTCGACAGTAATCAGAATAAACCGCTTTCTATTTTGTAATATTTCTGTAATCAATTTATAACGGTTCCTTAATATCATTAACCTATAATAGAACTCGACCCCCTTTTTAAAAATATAAATTTTTTGGACCTACAGCCTCGTGTATGTAGGTTTTTTTCTGTCCATTTTCGTAAAAAAGGATCATATCGCATCCTACATAAGGAGGGATATGATCCAAGGCGTTGCGCAAAGCGTAACGAAGGCGGTAACGAGCATGGCGACAACTGCGGCGGAGCCGGACAGCGAACTGTATTCGAACGCTTTGCTTATGCCTGCAGCGTGGGAGCGTTCCGAGCAATAAACCTTTTGCGATCGGATTGCGGATTCGCAAGTACAGGATAATTCCGTGGGAATTAGCGCTGGTATGGCGCCGCAACAGCTATTTGCCGCGGGCTGCGAAAGCTTGGATTGCGTTCGTGCAGGAGTCGTTCCCTTGACTTTTGAGAAACAGAAAGGTAAAATAAATTATTAGTATTCTCTAAATTGATTTGATGATGGAACCGAGTAATCCCGCAAAGCATATCCAGAGAGAGACGCCTAGGCTGCAAGCGTCTTTATGGCGGCAGGATGAACAGACTTTCCGGAGAACAGCCGGCGAACGATTGAGTGCGTTACTGCGCATCAACATTCAGTAGCCGTTCTGCGTAGGACGGGCGTTAACCGTTAATGAGCGGAATTGAGACAGTCTTATCGGCTGGAGCGTTCCGGAAATTGGGTGGCACCACGGGAGTTCAGACTCTCGTCCCTGACGACGCGAGTCGCCAGCGACGAGAGTCTTTTTGCGTCTATGCGCAGTTCGCAGCTATCGAAAACAATGAAATCAACTAAAGAGGGGTCAGGAGGGAAAAGCATGGCATTTCAAAAACCGCCGGGCACGCAGGATATTTTGCCTGGAACTTCGGAACGTTGGCAGCATGTCGAGCGAATCGCTCGCGATATTTGCCGCCGATACAATTTTCGCGAAATTCGCACGCCGATTTTCGAATCGACGGAATTGTTCCAACGCGGCGTAGGCGAGACGACGGATATCGTCGAGAAAGAGATGTATACGTTCACCGACCGCGGCAACCGCAGCGTCACGCTTCGTCCGGAAGGGACGGCGGGCGTTGTCCGTTCTTATGTGGAGAACAAGCTGTACGGCGAACCGGACGTATCCAAGCTTTACTACATCGGGCCGATGTTCCGTTATGAGCGTCAGCAGGCGGGACGTTACCGCCAGTTCCACCAGTTTGGCGTGGAGGCGCTAGGAGCGGTAGATCCGGCGCTTGATGCCGAAGTCATCGCTCTCGGCTACTCGTTCTATACAGAAGCGGGCCTTGAAGGCGTACGCGTGGAAATCAATTCTGTCGGCACGCCAAGCGTGCGCGCGGCGTTCCGCGAGCGGCTGCTCGCATTTTTGGAACCGAAGCACGAGCTGCTGTGCAAGGACTGTCAGTCCCGCATCGACCGTAATCCGCTTCGCGTGCTCGATTGCAAGACGGATCAGAAGCATTTTGAGGACGCGCCGTCGATTTTGGACAGCTTGGACGAAGAGTGCAGCACGCATTTCAACAAGCTGCAAGCGTATCTGTCCGATATGGGCATTCCGTACGAAATCAACCCGCGTCTCGTTCGCGGCCTGGATTACTACACGCATACCGCGTTCGAGTATAAACGCGAAGGCATCGGAGCGATCGATACGATTGGCGGCGGCGGCCGTTACAATGGACTGGTCGCTGAAATCGGCGGACCGGATCAGCCGGGCATCGGTCTTGGTCTTGGCCTCGAGCGGACGATCATGCTGCTGGAGCAGCAGGCTGAGCAAGCAAACGACAGCCAAATCGACGTTTATGTCGTTGGCCTTGGCGAAGCTGCCGAAAGAGAAACGGCAAGGCTCGTCTACGAGCTGCGCAGAGCGGGAATTCGCGCGGAACGCGACTATTTGGGCCGTAAAATGAAGGCGCAAATGAAATCGGCGGACCGGTTTCAAGCCCGTTTCACCGCTATTCTTGGCGACGATGAGCTGGCAAAAGGCGAAATCGGACTTAAAGATATGGCAAACGGCGAGCAAAAGCTTGTTCCGTTGAATGAGCTTGCCCGCGAAATTAAACAATCAGTATAACCAACTAAAAATACATTTGAATGGAGAGCTTGATTTTTATGATGCTTAAAACGCAAAACTGCGGCACTTTAACGAAAGCCGATATCGGCCAAACCGTTACGCTGAACGGTTGGGTACAACGCCGTCGCGACCTTGGCGGCGTATTGTTCATTGACTTGCGCGACCGCACAGGTATCGTGCAAATCGTATTCAACCCTGATTTCTCCGGCGACGCATTAGCCATTGCCGATCGCGCCCGCAACGAGTTTGTGCTCGCTGTGAAAGGCACAGTCGTAGAGCGTGATGCAGAAACGGTAAACAAAAACCTTGCTACGGGCGAAATCGAAGTCCGCGTTACTGAAATCGAAATTATGAACAGCGCAAAAACGCCTCCATTCCCGATTGAAGACGGCGTAGAAGTGGACGAGTCGCTTCGCCTTAAATACCGTTACCTGGACCTCCGTCGTCCGGAAATGCACAAAACGCTTCTTCTCCGCTCGAAAGCAACGAAAATTTTCCGCGACTTCCTTGACGGCGAAGGCTTCATCGACGTTGAGACGCCGATTCTGACGAAAAGCTCGCCGGAAGGCGCGCGCGACTACCTGGTGCCAAGCCGGGTGCATGACGGCGAATTTTACGCTTTGCCGCAATCGCCGCAAATTTTCAAGCAGCTGCTTATGGTTGGCGGTATCGAACGCTATTACCAAATCGCCCGCTGCTTCCGCGACGAAGACCTCCGCGCAGACCGTCAGCCGGAGTTTACGCAAGTCGACATCGAAACGTCGTTCTTATCGCAAGATCAATTGCTCGGCATGATGGAGCAGCTTGCTGCCCGCTTGTTCCGCGAGACGATCGGCGTCGAGCTGGAGCTGCCGTTCCAACGCATTACGTATGAAGATGCAATCAACAAATACGGTTCGGATAAACCGGATCTTCGCTTCGGCATGGAAATCGAAGATATTACCGATATTGTTGCAGGCAGCGAGGTGAAAGTGTTCGCGAGCGTTGCGGCAAGCGGCGGCGTCGTGAAGGCGTTCAACGCAAAAGGCTGCGGCCATTGGAGCCGCAAGGAGCTTGACGATCTGCAGCCATTCGCTGCACGCTACGGCGGTAAAGGCCTGGCATGGATTACGGTTAAAGAAGGCGAATGGAAAGGTCCAATCGTTAAGTTCTTGAAACCGGAAGAAATCGCAGCGCTGACAGAGCGTCTGCAAGTGGAAGAAGGCGACTTGCTGACGTTCTCGGCCGACAAGAAGAAAGTTGTTGCTGACGTACTTGGCAACCTGCGCCTGAAAGTAGGCCGCGAGCTTGGCTTGATCGACGATTCGAAGTTCAAATTCGCATGGGTAGTCGACTTCCCGCTGCTTGGCTGGGACGAAGAGGCAAAACGTTATGTGGCGGAGCACCATCCGTTCACTCGCCCGAAAGACGAAGATTTGCACCTGTTCGATACCGATCCGGGCAAAATCCGCGCGCAAGCGTACGATATCGTCCTTAACGGCTACGAAGTAGGCGGCGGCTCGATGCGGATTTACAAACGCGACGTACAGGAAAAAATGTTCAAAGCGCTTGGCTTTACGATGGAACAAGCGCATGAAAGCTTCGGTTACTTGCTTGACGCGTTCGAATTTGGCACGCCTCCGCACGGCGGCATCGCATTCGGCCTTGACCGTCTGGTCATGCTGCTGACAGGCAGAACGAACCTGCGCGAAACGATTGCGTTCCCGAAAACGGCAAACGCGACCGACTTGCTGATGGATGCTCCGTCGCAAGTTGAGCCGTCCCAGCTGGAACAGCTGCACATCCGCACAGTATTGAAGCCGAAGCCGGAAGCGGCTAAGACGCAAGCTTAATTGGCGAAGGAGGCGGCTCAACGATATGCTGCATCAATTTTCGCGCACGGAGCTGGCTATCGGTCCCGAAGGGCTTGAGCTGATGAAGGGGAGCACGGTTGCCGTGCTCGGCATCGGCGGCGTCGGCTCGATTGCGGCCGAGGCGCTGGCCCGTACAGGAGTAGGACGCATTATTCTGATCGACAAAGACGTTGTCGATATTACAAACGTTAACCGTCAGATCCACGCATTGACGACGACGGTAGGGCAGCCGAAGGCTGATCTTATGCGCGACCGGATTAAGCTTATTAACCCGGATTGCGACGCCGTTTCGCTGCGGATGTTCTATACGGAAGAAACGTACGAGCAGCTGTTTGCTTATCCGCTTGATTATGTAGTGGATGCATCGGATACGATCTCGTATAAGATTCACTTAATTAAGCAGTGTCTGGAACGCGGCATTCCGATCATTTCGAGCATGGGCGCGGCTAACAAAATGGACCCGACGCGCTTTCGCGTCGCCGACATTTCCAAGACCCACACCGATCCGATCGCTCGCGTCGTCCGGACGAAGCTTCGCAAAGAAGGCATCAAACGCGGCGTAAAGGTAGTCTTCTCGGATGAATTGCCGAAGAAGCCGCGCGAGGATGTAACCCAGCGCATCGTTCCCGAGAACGCGCCGGAAATTCGCAAAGCGCAGCAGCCGCCTGCCAGCAATGCATTTGTGCCGCCGGTAGCCGGACTGGTCATGGTCAGTGTTGTCGTCCAGGATATGCTGAGCAAGGCTGGAATCGAAGTTTAATTGCAAGCTGAACATAAAAAGGCTGTTCCCGAAAGTCCGTTAAGGACTTGAAGGGAACAGCCTTTTTTGTAGAGACGCTGTTTAAGTTCCGTTATTTCTTGTTTCTACGCTCTACAAGCTGCGTGAGTTCGGAGATCAGCGTATCGAGCTTGGCATAGCCGTTAACGAGATAGTTGATTTTGGCGTCCTGATTTTCCATGCTTGCACAAACTTCCTCGACCGAAGCCATATTTTGTTCCGTTGTAGCTGCCATAGACGTCATCTCATAGGAGATTGCGGCATACTGGTCATGAAGCTGCTTGGAGGATACGCCAACCGTATCGGATTGCCGTTTGACTTGCTCGGTATTGCCATTGATGCTGCGGATGATTTGTTCGACTTGCTGGGCGGCATGGTAGCTCACATCGGCTGCTTGATCGCCGAGGTTGACTTGCTCGCTTACAGCGCTGATTTGCTTATTGATCGAGCTGAGAATGTCGTTGATTTCGTTGGCTGCGACACTTGCGTTGTCAGCCAGCTTGCGCACTTCGCCGGCTACGACGGAGAAGCCGCGGCCGTGCTCGCCTGCTCGCGCCGCTTCGATTGCTGCGTTAAGCGAAAGCAGGTTCGTTTGCTCGGAAATTTCGCTGATGGAGCCGACGATCGAGCTGACTCTCTCGTTTTGCTCAATGAGCAGCTTCATCATTTCAACGGTTTGCGCGATAATCGCCCGAACGTGTTCAACCTCGGTCGTCAGCGTTTGAACGTGCTCGTTGCCGTTCTCAGTCAGCATCGCTGTATCGGCGGAATATTGCTGCAGCAGCATCGCGCCTTCAAGCAGATGCGATACGGCGTCTTCGATCGTATGCGCCGATCCGCTGACGTTTAGCACCATGCCGGTTTGTTTTTCGATCGAAGCGGACATCTCGGCAAAGGTCGTCGTTACTTCACGCGAAATCTGCCCTGTTGATTGCGCTGTGTTTTTTTGCTCGCTGCTGAATTCGCCAAGAATGAGGATGGAAGATTTCAGTTTATCTACGAGCTGCTCGGCCGTTTCCTTCGATTCAAGCGCGTCGCTGCGTTCCACAAGCACTTCTTCTTGCAGCTTCTGGCTGAATTTGGCCGAAGCGGCTAAGGCGATCGTTACAAAAATAATGTAGAGGAACAAATAAATTAAGGAATCATTCGGGAAAAGCAGTTCCTGATACTTGGGTGTCATGAACAGGTACGTGCTTAACCCCATGCTCAGCAAACCGGAAAAGACAATCGGCCTGTAGTCGGCATAGAGCGTCATGACCGATATATTGACGAATACAAGGAAGTAAGTGCTTATGATCGGATTCGGATCGGAAACGATAAGCATCGTCGTCAACCCGGTCAGGATAACCGCTACATAATATTTAATATAGGGGCTGAGCAGCTTTTTGTAAGTCATAAAGGTAGCAATGCCGATACTGACTGTACCGGCAACGGCAAGCAGCAGAATCATATTGATTCCTAAGCCTGCGCCGATATCGGCAACGATGCCTAGAGCCAGCAAGCCCCATAAAATTTTAACAAACAACCGATTTCTCTTATCCAGTACAGTCAGTTCATTGTTCATGTAATCGACCTGTCTTTCCGACTATTTAGTTTTTGCTTTTGCTTGCAGAACCGGCTTGTATTAAAACGCGATGCCGGGCTGCCAATTGCCGCTACCCGGATAGGATAGCCATTCATACTGCTCTTTGTTGCGATACATGCGTTCCATGTCGAACAAGACCGGAATGACGTAGTCGCCTTTGTAAAACGTTTTTTCCCCGATCTTCTCCATCGGAACGTGAAAGGTAATTCGCAACGCCCGGTAAAAAACCGGCTCCAGCAATGATATAAAATACCGGAATTGATATTTCTCCGCGCAATAGACCGCGGAGGAGAGCAGGTCCGTTATCGGATGGCCCCTGTACTGCTTGATAACTGCGATTTTGTCGATTTCTGCCACGTGTGCTGGATCAGCCGAGACCTTCGGATGTTGACGGAATGGCGCAATGTTGTCGATCAGACTGACACCGGGCTCGTAGGGTTTAATTTCGGACGTGCCGATATATTTCCCTTCGGGAGAGATTGCGACGTATCTCTCAAGCGCATTGTCGCTGAATTCCAGCTCGTAGCCTTTTTCCTTCCACACCGCCGTCCAAATGCTGTTGAACATTGTTAACTCCCATTTCGTTTCGACTCTCTTGAACAATCGAACCGGTCTCCTTTGCTCGCTCTCTCTGTCTACGGATGATCGTTTTCATTGTTCCCTCTCAATTGTCAAGCCGATTGCCGTTCGATGGTGCAACAAAATATAGAAGAATATATTTCCAATTTTTATATCGGAGCTTAGTGCTAAATTATTAATAGCTTTAACCAACTTTTTTACTAGGAATTAGAAAAACAGTTCAAAAGTCGTAGGTCTTTATTCGTTCGGTAAATCGACTTCTAGCGAACACGTGTGCGAATATGCTATGATCGAAGCAATGAATAAAGTAGGTGAACGACCGAGTGGACTTATTTAGCTATCAGGAAGAGGAAACGCCAAGAGCACGGCTGCTGGCGGATCGCATGCGTCCGGAGACGCTCGATGAATATATTGGACAGGAGCATGTCGTCGGTCCAGGCAAGCTGCTGAGAAGAGCGATCGAGAACGATCAAGTTTCTTCGATTTTGCTTTACGGACCTCCGGGCTGCGGAAAAACGACGCTTGCTCATATTATTTCAAAGCGCACGGCTGGCGATTTTGTCAAATTGAACGCGGTTGACGCCTCCGTAAAGGATGTACGCGAGGTGATCGACCGGGCGCGAAGCAACAAATTGCTGTATGGCAAAAAAACGATTCTTTTTTTGGATGAGGTGCATCGCTTCAATACATCGCGCCAGGATGCGCTCCTTCCTGCAGTAGAGCAGGGCATTATCATCTTTATTGGCGCAACGACGGAAAATCCGTTTCACCATGTGAACGGGGCGCTTCTGTCGCGTTCGACGCTGTTTCAATTGCAGCCGCTTGACGAACGGCATGCGCTGGCGGCGATGAAGCGGGCGCTGGCCGATAAGGATCGCGGACTCGGCTTCATGAGCTTGCGTGTCGAGGAGAATGCGTTGGCGCATTTGGCTGCAATGGCAGGCGGCGATATTAGGAGAGCGCTGAACGCGCTGGAGCTGGCAGCCGTAACGACGCCGTCGGAGCCGGACGGGACAGTCGTCATTACGATCGAGGTTGCGCAGGAGTCGATTCGGAACAAGGCGCTGCGCGCTGACCCGTCGACTCAATATGATGTGTTGTCGGCCTTTCACAAAAGCGTTCGCGGCTCCAGCGATGCGGCGTTGTTCTGGTTTCTGTATGCGGTCGAGAAGCTTGGCATGGATCCGATGACGTTTATCCGCAGACTAATCGTGGCTTGCAGCGAGGATATCGGGCTAGCCAATCCGCAAGCGATGGTGCAGGCGGTAACGGCGATGGACGCTTATCATAAAATCGGCTGGCCGGAGGCGAAATATAACGTTTCGCAGGCGATTCTGTTCGCCGTTGAAAGTCCGAAATCGAATGCGACGGCGCTCGCAATCGCTAAGGCAACGGCAGCTATCGAAGGGTTCGGCAGCGCCGAGGTGCCGCTGCATTTGCGCGATACCCATTATAAGGGGGCGCAGCAGCTCGGACATGAAGGGTACAAGTACCCTCATGATTATCCCGGTCATTATGTCGAGCAGCAGTATTTGCCGGAACCGTTGCGCGGCATGACATTCTATAAAGCGTCAGAGCAGGGGATGGAAGGCAAGATTAGCCATAATCAGCAGCTGCGCTCCAACGGTAAGAAATAATTGCAAAAAGACAGCTCGGCATCGTGTAAATCGCCACGATGCCGAGCTGTCTCTTTGTATGTCCGCGCCTAATTCCGGACGATTAGCGAAGCTGCTTCGCTTTATAAGGAACCTAATTTCGCTGATAGGAGGAGCTGAGCGTAGGAGGCAGCGATTAGGAAAGCTGTATTCGCTATTAGCGCAAGTAAGTTCACGGATAGCGTAAAGTTTTTCGCTGTTCGTTAAAATGTGACAGGAAGCACAATCAAACAACGAATTAAGTTTCTTAAAATTGCGATTCAGCTTCGCCAAGTCACGGCTTTAGATAAGGTATTGGCACTTAAACGAGCGCCGCTGCGGATAATGCTACACCGTTCTTTTTCGTTTGCCATGCGGCACGATGAGAGGTGTTCCGTAAAGCGGGTCGGCGATGACCTCGCATTTAAGCCGAAAAACGGACTCGATCATAGCGGCATCGACGATATCGCCTGGAGCGCCTTGCGCGGCGATCGCACCGTCTTTAACGGCGACGATATGATCCGCATAGCGGCATGCGAGATTAATGTCATGCAGCACCATAACGATAGTACGGCCTTCACGCTCGTTCATCTCCTGCAGCAGGTCGAGCACTTCGATTTGATGCGTCATATCCAAATATGTCGTCGGTTCATCCAGCAAAATAATGCCAGTCTGCTGTGCCAGCGTCATCGCGATCCAGGCCCGCTGCCGCTGGCCGCCGGAGAGGGAATCGACGGAGCGTTCAGCCAGCTCGTCCATATCGGTCGCCCGAAGAGCATCGAGCACGCTAGCCTCATCCTCTTTGGACCATTGCTGAAGCCAGCTTTGGTAGGGATAACGCCCCTGCTTCACAAGCTGCAGCACCGTTAAGCCCTCGGGCGCAGTCGGTCCCTGCGGAAGCAAGGAGAGCTGCTTAGCAGCAGCCTTTGCCGGCATTGCCGCAAGATTGCGGCCATCCAGCGTAATTTCGCCGTGCGTTGGCTTTAGCAAACGCGCCAGCGAACGGAGCAGCGTCGATTTGCCGCAGCCGTTGCTGCCGATCAACACGGTTACTTTGCCCTCGGGAATCGTTATATTCAAGTTTTCGTAGATGTAATTTCCCCCGTAGGAAAGGGATATTTCCTTCGCTTCGAGTACGCTCATTGCTTTATAGCCTCCTGCAAGTCAAATCTGACGGTATGTTCACAGCTATTGGTTGCGATTGCGATATAACAAGAATAGGAAGAAAGGTGCGCCAATGACGGCAGTGAAAACGCCAGCCGGAATGTCCAGCGGCGAGAACAGTGTCCGCGCCGCCAAGTCGGACAGCAGGACGATTAGACCGCCGATTAGAGCGCTGACTGGCAGCAGTCCGCCGAAGGACGAGCCGACGAGCTTTCGGGCGATATGCGGAGCCATCAAGCCAACAAAGGCAATCGCTCCGCCAATAGCGACCGCTGCGCCTGCCAATGCAACGCTTAACAGCAGCAGCAGCAAGCGGTGGAGCTGTACGTTCGCGCCGGCGCTTCCGGCAACTTCATCGCCAAGCGCCCCTACGTTGACATGCCGTGCCATCAGCCAAGTGAGCGGCAGCAGCACGAGCAGCCAAGGCAGCAGCGTATACACATCCTTTTCCCATGAGGCGCCATATATGCTTCCCGTCATGAACGTGAGCGATCGGCTTGCCAGATAGAACGGGCCGGATATTAGAAACATATACGACAGTGATTTGAATGCCGCGGACAGACCTGTGCCGATCAGCACCATGCGCAGCGCCGATGAGCCGTTTTTCCAGGAGAGCAAATAGAGCAGAAAGGTTACGGCAAATGCCCCGATAATAGCGGCAACAGGCATCCAATGAATCGACAGCGTTTCGTTAAAAAAGAAAATGAATAGAACGGCGCCAAGCGACGCGCCTTCCGTAATGCCCGTAACGTCCGGCGATGCCAGCGGGTTGCGAATAAGTCCTTGCAGGACAGTGCCTGCCGAGGCAAGCGCGGCGCCGACAAGAAGCGCAATGATGATACGCGGCAAACGAAGCTTAAGCACAATAACGTCATGCATCGGATTGCCGTAGCCGAAGATGGACTTTACTACATCCAGCGGCGCGACGAATTTGCTGCCGATGCCGGTGCTAAGGACAGCGGCAACTGTGCAAAGGACGAGCAAGGCGGTTGCCGCGGCAACCGTTTTTTTCTCTACAAGAAAGCTAAGCTTTCGGGTACGAATGGAATTGTATTTATTCATGCTGACCGCCGTCCTTTCCGAGCGATATAGACGAAGAAGGGAACGCCAAGGATAGCCGTCATGACGCCGACCGGCACTTCTTTCGGCATTGCGATGTAACGGGAGCCGATATCGGCGACTACAAGCAGGATAGCGCCAAGCACGGCGCTGTATGGTATAACCCAGCGATAATCGCTGCCGATTACAAATCGGACGATATGCGGAATGATGATGCCGACAAAAGCGATCGGACCGGCAACGGCAACCGATGCGCCTGCTAATAATATGACGGCTGCCGACGACAGCCATTTGACGGCCGCTGTTCGCTGACCGAGCGTACGGGCAATATCGTCGCCCATGCCAAGGACGTTTAGCTGGCGGGACAACGCGAATGCGATAATCATGCCTGCTGCCATATAAGGAAGCACTCCGTGAAGCATGGCCATATTTCGTCCAGCAACGGAGCCTACAAGCCAGATCAGCACTTGGTCGAACATTTTACCGCTGGAGAGCATGAAGCCTTGCGTCAGCGAGGCGAAAAAGGCCGCGATCGAAGCGCCGGCCAGCGTAATTTTGACAGGGGTCATGCCGTCTCGTCCGATGCTTCCCAGCACGAATACGATGGCTCCGCTGACAGCGGCGCCGGCCAGCGCAAATAAGGTAAGCGACTGCATGCCGGTAAAACCTAACCAGCCGGAGGCGATAACGACCATAAAGGAAGCGCCGGAGTTGACGCCGAACAAGCTTGGAGAAGCAATCGGGTTTCGGGTAATAACCTGCATAATTGCGCCGGCCACAGCCAGACTTGCGCCGACTGCTGCAGCGATTAGCGCGCGCGGAAATCTTGTCGTTTGAATGACAAGATGCTGTTGGGATGTGGAGTCGTAATGGATGAACGAATCGATGATAGTGGAAGTCGGTATATCGGTTACGCCAAATACAATGCTGGCGATCATAGCTGCCCCTAATAGCAGTATAGTCAGAATGATTCCTATAACTCGCAATTGCATATGCTGCCTGCTCCTTGTTGTCATTCATGAAGTATAGTAGAAGTTTAGATGAACGGAATGCTGATGTCAACGATCATGAGAATCGTTCTCAAAATTTTCATTGACTTCTGCCGGCGTACTCTTTATAGTTGTTCGAGTGAGAATAATAATCAACTAGAGGAGATTTTGATGATGAAGAAGAAAAACAACTGGATCAGCCTAATCATTTGCGCTGTCGTGCTCGCGATCGTTGCGACCGGCTGCGGCGCAAAAAATAATACCGCGAATAACAGCAGCAATGCAGGCGCAGAAGAAACCGAGCAAGCGGCCAATGATACGCGCATTGTGAAGCATGCGATGGGCGAGACGGAAATTAAAGGAACGCCTAAGCGTGTAATCGTATTAACAAACGAGTCTACGGAAGCAGTGCTTGCGCTTGGCGTGAAGCCGGTCGGCGCAGTTAAATCGTTTACGGGCAACCCGTGGTATCCGCATATCGAAGCGGAGATGGAAGGCGTAGAAGTGCTTGGCGAAGAAAGCCAGCCGGATCTGGAGCTCATCGCCAGCCTGCAGCCGGACCTTATTATTGCCAATAAAATGCGTCAGGAAAAAATTTACGAGCAATTGAAAGCAATCGCGCCGACGGTTGTGTCGGAAACGCTCCGCGGAGAGTGGAAGAACAATTTCAAGCTGTACGCGGAAGCGCTTGGCAAGACAGCGGAAGGCGACAAGCTGATTGCTGATTTCGATGCTCGCATTGAAGAATTCAAAGCGCAAGCCGGCAATAAATTGAAGGAAACGGTATCGTTCGTTCGCTTCATGGGCGGCAAAACCCGCGTATACCATACCGATACTTTCTCCGGCATCATTGCGAGTCAAATTGGCCTTGCGCGCAACGAAATGACGTTAAACGCGAAGGATACTTTCGTCGATGAGATTACGAAAGAGCGTCTTCCTGAAGCCGATGCTCATCGTATCTTCTACTTCACTTACGAGACTGGTGACGGAAAAGGCGATGAGCAGGAAAAAGAATGGACGAACGACCCGTTATGGCAAGGGCTTAGCGCTGTAAAAGAAGGCCGCGCTTACCGAGTCAATGACGCCATTTGGAATACGGCTGGCGGCATTAAAGCAGCTAACTTGATGCTTGACGAGCTGGCTGAATTTTATGAAATCAAACTGACCAAATAACGAGATAAAGGGGTTGTCCGCAAGGCTTTGAGCCATGGCGGACAACCCCTTTATCTATCGCCGCGAAACGATTGTTTATGCCGCCAAGGACGGCGGAAGCCGCTTACGCTCGTCAGGCGGTTAAGCCGAACATGAGAGCGAAATAACCGAATACAGATGCAAGCAGTCCCATAAGAGAGGCGACTAGCAGCCGGTTGCTGCGGTACATGCTTATAAATCCGTATAGCATAACAAGTGCGGCGGCAATCAGCAAGATGCTGGCCATTCCCGGCTGGAGCTTAAGCGCCAAATCCGGGCTAAAGCTGCCGCGAAAAATCGAAGTAAACAGCGGTGAAGGGGATACCGTTTGCAGCGTTTCTCTAACGGTATGCGGCGGCGTTTGCTGACCAAGCGCCCCGGTCACGACAAACAGCAGCAAAGCGACCGCGCTTTCGGCTTTTAGCCATGGAACAAGATTAAATTCGCTGCTCTGCCGAAGCATCGCCCGATAACCGAAGCCGTTCGTATAGGCGAACAGCAGCAGCGGCAGCAGCAGCAAATGCTTAATAAGCAGCATTTGGCCGTAAGGCAGCATCCACGAGGCAATATATTCCGGCGCCGGCGTCGTGAAGCTCATGAGCGCAAGTCCGGCCAATAGGGCAATCAGGAAGCAGCCGATGGCGAGCGGTGAAAACCAGACAAGCATCCGCTCCCAATTGCCGTCGCCGCGAGAGAACCAGCTAACGACGAGCAGAATGCCGATCCACACCGAAACGGCCATGAAATGGGCGGTATGAACGAGCAATCCCTTTGTGCCGTAGAGCGTCGAAGCATGGCTCGCATAGCCGAGCCATACGATCAGCAGCGCTGTAATGAAAAGGCCGACCTTCGGCATATGTTTGTCGTTGCGGAATGAAGGAAGAGCGAGCAACGCTGATAGGCCAAGCGAAGCGAGTACCGTCCAGATCCACGCTTTGCCGGCTTTAATGTCTTGCAAATAGCTTAACACCATCTCGCCATAGGAGGTTTCGAACTCTTTGGCAAATAAAACGGCGGATTGATGAATCGGCATATACGATAAAACCGGTATAGCGATTGCGCATGCCAGCAGCAATCCATTCGGCACGGCGATATCCGGCCGTCTGTCGGCCGGAACCAAACGAAGGATGAAGTGGCCCATCAAGATCGCGAAACAGAAATAAAGCAGCGCTTCGCTGGCATAGATCATTTTTTATTCCTCCGGTAAACGAGAACGCCGGCGACAGCTGCCATAACGACAATGACAACCGCAACGACCAATATAGGAGTAAAGCTCATCGCTGATTGCGAAGTTTTGTTACCTGCATCAGCAGACGGAGCCGGAGCTTCCGGTTCCGTCTGCTGCTCAGATGGAGCTTCGCTTGCTTCAACGGTTGGCGAAGCGGATTCCGCAGCAGGCGATTCCGTTGCTGCCGCTTCTTCAGCTTCTACGGTAAACGAATAATCGCCGGATACCGTATGACCGTCAGCTCCGATTATTGTCCATTTCACGGTATAGCTGCCGTTCGCGAGAGGAACTGCTATTTTCCCGCTCATTTCGTTCCCTTCGGCGGATGAATCGCTTACGTCGATCTCTTCGCCGCTTTCGTTAGTGAGCTTGAATTTGCTCAAGCTCTCGATTTCAGTGTTAAAGGCCATAGCTATTTCGGTCGGGGAGACGGTAACTTTTTCTCCTTTAGCCGGTACCGAGCTTTCCAGCACCGAGTGAGCAAATGCAGCCCCTGGAATGAGCCAGAGCGCGGCAACGATTAGCACTATGATTCTCGTCCATTTCATTTCGATAAACCTCCTGATTGCTTTAAAATCTAAAGTTGATTGCATTATAACAGATTGGGCAAACGAGCGAACGTTAAAAATGAGTCAATTGTTAGCGGCTTTATGAACATTATTTTAACTAATCGGCAGAAAATAAAGCTTTTGCAAGCATTCGCCGAATAATGCGTCATGCTGGTCGAATAAACTGAATTACCGTTGCTGTATAAGTCTAAACCGCTTTTTTCTTTATTTGACGGCAAAGCTTGGATTCCACTACTGTAAAATAACTAGGTAAGCAGCAACTTTGGCAATTAAAGGAGGTGCGCCTGCCGTCCGGCAGCAGATATGACCCGGGCGGGCAGGGATGCGTTGAGCGACCCTTTACCGATTCTGTGGCAGTTGGCGCTTATCTTCCTGTTGGTTTTCATGAACGCTTTTTTTGTTGCGGCGGAGTTTGCGATGGTCAAGGTTCGCGGAAGCCGAATTGACACGCTTGCCTCGGAGGGGCATTCCCGAGCTAAGCTCGCCGTTCACCTGACGACGAATCTCGACGCTTATTTATCCGCATGCCAGCTTGGCATCACGCTTGCATCGCTTGGACTTGGCTGGATTGGCGAGCCGGCGATCAAGGAGGTAATCGAGCCGTGGTTTCTCGCGCTCGGGTTTGGAAATGCGGTGATTGTTCATTCCGTTTCCTTTATAATCGCATTTTTGTTTATAACCGTACTGCATATCGTGCTTGGCGAGCTTGCGCCGAAAACGATAGCGATTCGCAAAGCGGAGAAAATAACGCTCTTGACGGCATTTCCGCTTATCTATTTTCACAAGCTGATGTACCCGTTTATATGGGTATTAAACGGGCTTGCGGGATGGCTGTTGAAACGGCTCGGCATGGAGCCGACATCGGAGCATGCATCGGCCCATACGGAAGAAGAAATCCGCGTTTTAATGAAGGAGAGCCATAAGAGCGGGTTGATCGACAATACGGAGCTGACGCTTGTCGACAACATCTTTGATTTTGCCGAAACGAGCGCTCGCGAAATTATGATTCCCCGCACTGAAATGATTTGTCTGTATATGAAGCTTTCTATAGAGGAGAATCGGACGATAGCGCTGGGGCAGATGCGGACCCGCTATCCGGTATGCGATAACGATAAGGACAATATAATCGGTTTTATTCATATAAAAGATTTACTGAAGGATACGGGCCAAAGCTTGACCGACATCCGTCAAATAACGCGTCCGGTCATGTCCGTTCCGGAATCGATCCAAATTAGCATTTTACTTAAGCTGATGCAGAAGCGCAAATCGCAAATCGCCATTCTGATCGACGAGTACGGCGGCACGTCGGGGCTAGTGACGCTGGAGGATATTATGGAGGAAATCGTTGGCGAAATTCAGGATGAATTCGACGAGGAGCGTCCGGAAATCGAGAAGCGGGACGACTCATCCTATTCGATCAGCGGCTTGATGCTCATTGAGGAAGTAAACAGTTATTTCGGTCTCGATATCGAAACGGACGATTACGACACGATCGGGGGCTGGATTTACTCAAAGACCGACATCCCCCCGAAGCGGGATCAAGAAGTAGCCTGCGGAAAAGGCGTCGCGTTTGTCATCGAGGAGACCGATCATTTTCGCATATCCCGGATCACAGTGAAAATAACTGCTGTTCTGCCGCTCGAGGAGGAGGATGGCCAACACTACGGCTAACGAAAAAAAGCTGACCGTCACGCGTTTCTTACATACGCGTATCGGTCAGCTTTTCGGTTTCTGCTTATTGCGCTTGAAGCGCTTGTTGCTGCTGCTCATAGACTGCCGGATCGATTTTGTGCACCTTGTCGATCGTGCCGCCGCCGAGGCATACATCGCCGTCATAAAGGACGACCGCTTGTCCCGGCGTTACCGCTTTTTGCGGTTTGTCGAAAACAATTTCGGCTTCACCGTTATCACCGAACGTAACCGTTACTCCTTGATCCGGCTGACGGTAACGGAATTTCGCTGTGCAGCGTAATTCGCCCGCCTGCTTGACTGAAGCAATCCAGTTGAAGCCGCTCGCTGATAATCCGGTCGAGTAGAGGCTCGCATGGTTTTCGCCCTGGATGACGTACAAGATGTTGTTCTTCAAGTCTTTGTCAGCTACGAACCAAGGCTCGCCGTTGCCCGATCCGCCGATCCCTAGTCCTTGGCGCTGGCCAAGGGTGTAGTACATCAGCCCGTCGTGACGGCCTTTTTTCTCGCCGCTCCGAATGTCGATCATATCGCCAGGCTGAGCCGGCAAATAGGAACCGAGAAATTGCTTGAAATTGCGTTCGCCGATAAAACAAACGCCGGTGCTGTCTTTTTTCTTCGCCGTATACAGACCGGCTTCCTCGGCAATGCGCCGAACCTCCGGTTTAGGCAAATGTCCGATCGGGAACATCGCTTTGGCCAGCTGGCGCTGATTAAGGGCGCTCAGGAAATAAGTCTGATCCTTATTGCCGTCGACGCCGCGAAGCAGCTTTGTTTCGCCGTCCGCGGTCCGTTCAACGCGGGCATAATGGCCGGTTGCCAGGTAGTCGGCGCCAAGCTCATTCGCTTTTTGCAGAAAATCGCCGAATTTGATCTCACGGTTGCACATGACGTCAGGGTTCGGCGTACGGCCGCGTTTATATTCATCGAGAAAGTAAGTGAACACTTTATCGAAATATTGCTTTTCGAAATTAACCGTATAATACGGAATGCCGATTTGATCGCACACGCGTCGAACGTCCTCGGCGTCCTCTTCCGCCGTACAATGGCCGAATTCGTCGGTGTCGTCCCAGTTTTTCATGAAAATGCCGATGACTTCATAGCCTTGCTGCTTTAACAGCAGCGCAGTTACGGAAGAGTCAACGCCGCCGGACATGCCGACTACGACTCTCGTTTGTTCGATTGGTTTTTCCATATCTATATTGCACCGCCTTTCCATGCCGCCTTGCCAATTTGCGTCCAAATAACGCTACAAGCTTCGTATTATTGTAACACAGAAGAAAAACTTTTTCATAGGAAGCCAAACCTTTTCTCGCAAGTTCATCTCAAGATATGTTAACATAGATGTGTTATGGGAATACCATGATTTATACAGATACGATCAAGGGAAACAATTCACATAAGCTCGCAATAATAAAAGTGAGGTGCCGATACTATGAAAATTTCGACGAAAGGCCGCTATGGTCTAACGATTATGATGGAGCTTGCGGCTAAATTTGGAGAAGGCCCGATTTCGCTCAAGAGCATTGCCGAGCGCAATCAGCTTTCAGAGCATTATTTGGAGCAATTGGTTGCACCTCTTCGCAATGCCGGTCTCGTTAAAAGCATTCGCGGCGCATACGGCGGCTATATTTTATCGAAAGAACCGGAGACGATTACGGCCGGCGATATTATTCGTATTTTGGAAGGGCCGATCTCTCCAGTCGATTTCACCGAGGAAGATGATCCGGCGAAACGCGATCTTTGGCTGCGCATTCGCGACGCCATCGCTGAGGTGCTCGATTCGACAACGCTGGCTGATCTTGTTACGTTCCAAGACGCGGGAAAAATTGACAACTATATGTTCTACATTTAATAGAGGATCGTTTGTATGATGAAAAGCTATTATTTTGATCATGCCGCTACGACGCCGATGCATCCCGAGGTCGCGCAAGCGATGCTTGCGGTCATGCAAGGCAGCGGCGGCAATCCTTCGAGCATGCATGCGTTTGGCAGGGCAGCGAAAGGGCAGGTCAGCGCGGCGCGGGATTTGATCGCGGCCGCTGTCGGCTGCCGCCCGGCCGAGCTCGTATTTACGTCCGGCGGTACAGAAAGCGACAACGCCGCGATTATCGGGACGGCAGCCGCAATGAAACAGAGCGGCAAGTCCCATATCATTACATCGATGGCAGAACATCACGCCGTGTTGCATACATGCGAGCGTTTAGCCCGAGAAGGCTTTACTGTCACTTACCTTCCAGTGGATAAGTCTGGTAGGGTATCGGCAGATGACGTTCGAGCAGCGATTACACCCGAAACCGGATTAATTACGATTATGCATGGCAATAACGAGGTTGGTACGTTAAATCCGATCGAAGAGATTGGAGAATTGGCTAAAGCAAGCGGCGTTACGTTCCATGTTGACGCCGTACAATCGTTTGGTTTGTATGAATATCGCCTTCACCAGCTGCCTGTCGATTTAATGAGCTTTTCGGCTCACAAAATCAACGGGCCGCAGGGCGTAGGCGCGCTTTATATCGCGAACGGCACGCCGTTTGAACCGGTTGCGCACGGCGGATCGCAGGAACGGAAGCGAAGAGCCGGGACTGAGAACGTTGCCGGCATTGTCGGTTTCGCTAAAGCTGTTGACATTTGTGTGAACAATCGCGAAGAGAAGAAACTTTTTTTGGACAAGCTTCGTAGGGAATGGGTAGAACGGCTGCAAGAAGCAATGCCTCATATACCGATCGTTATAAACGGTCACGAAGATGCGGAGAGTCGTTTGCCGCACATTGTCAATATTAGCTTTATCGGAATTGATACGGAAACGATGCTGATGAATCTGGATATCGCCGGTATAGCGGCATCCAGCGGATCGGCTTGCACATCCGGCGCGCTGGAACGTTCCCATGTGCTGCGCGCAATGGGATTGCCGGAAGACAGACTGAATTCGGCTGTACGTTTTAGCTTCGGATTGGGGAATACTATGGAGGATCTGGAAGACGCTGCGCAAATCGTCGGCAAAATTGCGGCGCGCGCGCGTACTTAATCGTTTAGGAGGCCTCCAACAGCATCGTGATTAAACTTCAGCAATTAATCGGGCTCCCGGTCATCGTCATCCATTCCGGCAAGCACGTCGGCACAGTAAAGGATGCTTGGTTCGATGAGCACTGGAAGCTGCTTGGACTCGTGCTTGCAAATGCAAAGCGGTTCGCAACGTCAGTCATACTTGTGAAATGGTCTGACGTATTGACCTGCGGCGAAGATGCGGTGCTTATCTCAGGCGAAGATGCGGTCGTCTCGGTTAAGGCGAGTGAAATTTTGCGATCGTTTAACAGCGGAACGGTGAAGCTGAAAGATTTGCCCGTCGTTACTGTACAAGGCGTTCAGCTTGGAAGATTGTCAGATGTTTATTTTTACCCTTTTCAGGGTACACAAATAATAGGCTATGAGCTAACGGACGGTTTTATATCGGATTTGATGGAGGGGCGCAAATGGCTTAGGGCGCCGGACGATTCGGACGCCGTGCTGCTCGGGGAAGACGCGATTATCGTTCCTGCTGTCAGCGAAACGGAATTGGAGCCTGTC
Organism: Paenibacillus sp. NEAU-GSW1; assembly: GCF_009737085.1. GTDB lineage: Bacteria > Bacillota > Bacilli > Paenibacillales > Paenibacillaceae > Pristimantibacillus. The sequence goes on along the minus strand of NZ_WOVL01000018.1, from coordinate 42,305 downwards.
GCTGCTTCCAATTCAATTGAATAGGGAGAAATGAAAGATGATGAGATGTCCCAACTGCAATTCGAAAGATATTGGAAAGATCGGTTCCCATCAGTTTTATTGCTGGGGCTGCTTCATTGAACTGACAGTGAACGGCGAGAAAATGTCGGTCTACCAAGTGGAAGAGGACGGCACGCTTAGCTCGCTCGACGATCTGTTCTTCGAAGAGGAAATGCCGCAAATCCACGCTAACTAACGATTAAGCGCTCCCGGCCGGGAGCGTTTTTTTTCTTTTCGTCGGGGTCCCCGCCTCCCGTAAGGCCATATTTGGCATTACAGAGCAAAAAGAAACTCTGCACTTATAGTGTACCGAAGCTGTAAAGCCAAAACTGAACTTAAACCCGCTGCGGCTGCAGTTCTCACCTACCGTAAGGCCAAATTCGGCCTTACAGAGCAAAAAGTAACTCTGCACTTATAGTGTACCGAAGCAGTAAAGCCAAAACTGAACTTAAACCCGCCGCGCCTGCAGTTCTCACCTACCGTAAGGCCAAATTCGGCCTTACAGAGCAAAAAATAACTCGCACTTATAGTGTACCGAAGCTGTAAAGCCAAAACTGAACTTAAACCCGCTGCGGCTGCAGTTCTCACCTACCGTAAGGCCAAATTCGGCCTAACAGAGCAAAAAGTAACTCTGCACTTGTAGTGTACCGAAGCTGTAAGTCCAAGACTGAACTTAAACCCGTCGCCGCCGCACTGAGCGATTCGAGATCATGATGACTTTTCGAAGATTCTATTCATCGGAATAGCGGTAGTGATGGGGAGATGGGATTGAGAACGGCAGCTTGAGCCGAATCGCGCAGCGAGCGTGCATAGATGAGCGAAGCCAAAGATAAAGGCGAAGCGGCTCCCCTTTTTTTAACAGTACAGGTGAGGAAAGTGAGTGTAGCGATTCGAGATCATGATGACTTTTCGAAGATTCTATTCATCGGAATCGCGGTAGCGATGGGGGAGATGGGATCGAGAACGGCAGCATGAGCCGAATCGCGCAGCGAGCTTGCATCCACATCCACATCCGCATCCACATCCGCATTCACATCAGCACTAGCATCCGCACATACATCACATCCCAGAAGCGAGCAACCATCACGCCACCCAACCTGTACGCTATCCCCATGGATGAATCCCCAGACTTGTACATATACTTTATTAGATGCGGTTAAAAAGCGCGCTAGCCTGGGGCAAATGGAAGAGCGGGGGGTGCTGGCGATGGAGCGGTTTACGCGAAGCCGTCTGTTCGTTGGACTAATTTATTTCATTCTTGCATTACTGGCTTTATATTTATTGCTGCTCGTAAAGCCAATCATTTTGCACTTATATAGCTTTCTTAAAGCGATCCTTGCGCCATTCCTTATTGCGATGATAATCTCGTACGTCCTGAATCCGGTCGTATCGATGCTTCACTCGCGAAAGGTGCCGCGAACAGTAGCGGTGCTGCTTATTTATGCAGTGTTTTGCGCGGCGCTGGCGGTCGTCTTGGTCAATGTCATTCCAATGTTCCTGCAGCAGGTGCAAGAGCTGAATCATCATGTTCCGGACTTGACGATGCGGGCGCAAAGCCTTGTGACGGATTTAAACAATACGTCCTTTTTGCCGGAAACGTTTCGCGATGGCTTTAACAAATCGCTTGCCCACATGGAGAAAAAGCTTTCGGAAACGCTCGTTCATTTTGTCAATAATATCGGATCGGTCGTCAACGCTGTATTTATTGCCTTCATTATACCGTTCCTTGCGTTTTATATTTTGAAGGACTTCGACGTATTCGAGCGAACCGTTATTACGTACGTTCCGAAGTCGCATCGAAAAAACACGGTCAGACTGCTGAAAGACATCGACTCCGCCCTTGGCAGCTATATAAGAGGGCAGTTTATCGTCTGCGCGATTGTTGGGATCCTGGCTTATATCGGCTACTTGATCATCGGCATTCCGTACCCGCTGCTATTGGCTTCGATTGTTGCGATAACGAACATCATTCCGTATTTAGGACCGTTCTTCGGCGCCGCTCCGGCGGTGCTCGTTGCCTCAACGGTATCCATTAAGCTTGTCATTCTAGTAGCCGTCGTCAACATGGCTTGTCAAGTGCTGGAGAGCAATGTCGTCTCCCCGCAAGTAGTCGGCAGAACGCTGCATATGCACCCGCTTGCGATCATTTTTGCCTTGCTTGTCGGAGGAGAGCTGGCCGGCATTGTCGGGATGATCTTGGCTGTGCCGATCTTTGCCGCGCTGAAGGTCATTGTACAGCATATGTTCGCTTACTACGTGCGCCGAAAGATAATTTGACAGCGGACATGTCGGCCGATATACTTTATACAAACGTTGATGAAAAGAAGTAAGTCGAAGCCCTTCAACCAGAGAGAACGCTTCTTCGCACAAATGCGATGGCTGCAATAGTGTTCATGATGAAGATCGACTGAAAGCTAATTTCGGAGTGTGAACAAACTTCACCGGCCAGGACCCGTTAACGTCCGAACAAGGCGATTGCTCTGCCTGTGCGATAGCGTCGAATGACGAACGCATGGCTTGCAATAACCAGGGTGGTACCGCGATTGTAAATTCGTCCCTGTCTCTGACAGGGGCTTTTTTATGTTCTCTGACCCAAAACGCAAGCCGCAAGAGGCGGAAAGCAACGCGGACAGCAGAACAATAATTGATGAGATATGGAGGCGTTTAACCAATGAAAGCTAGTGAAATCCGTTCCAAATGGCTTCAATTTTTCGAAAGCAAAGGGCATCACATCGAGCCAAGCGCATCGCTTGTGCCGCATAACGATCCGTCTTTGCTGTGGATTAACGCTGGCATGGCACCGCTTAAGCCTTACTTCGACGGCCGTGTCATCCCGGATAATCCGCGCATTACGAACTCGCAAAAATGTATCCGTACCAATGACATCGAGAATGTCGGCAAAACGCGCCGTCACCACACCTTTTTTGAAATGCTGGGCAATTTCTCAATCGGCGACTACTTTAAAGAAGAAGTTATTACATGGGCATGGGAGTTTCTGACGAGCAAGGAATGGATCGGCTTCGATCCGGACCGCTTGTCCGTTACGGTCTATACCGAAGACGAAGAGGCGCTGAAGTTCTGGAACGAAAATATCGGCTTGCCGCTTGAGCGCATTTATAAGCTCGACGAAAATTTCTGGGATATCGGTGAAGGGCCTTGCGGACCTTGTACTGAAATTTTCTATGATCGCGGCGACAAGTACGGCGACCTTAACGATCCGGAGTGCTGGCCGGGCGGCGAAAACGAGCGCTTCCTCGAAGTGTGGAACCTCGTATTCTCGCAATTCAACCATAACAAAGACGGCAGCTACACGCCGCTTCCTAATAAAAACATCGATACAGGCGCTGGCCTCGAACGTTTCGCTTCCATTTTGCAAGATGTGGACTCTAACTTCGATACGGATCTTTTCATGCCGATTATCGAACGGACTTGCAGCATTGCCGGCGTGAAGTACCATGTAAACGAAGAGCATGATGTGGCGTTGAAAGTCATTGCGGACCATATCCGTACGGTGGCTTTTGCAGTTGGCGACGGCGTAATGCCATCCAACGAAGGCCGCGGCTACATTATCCGCCGTTTGCTTCGCCGTGCTGTCCGTTACGGAAAAACGATCGGAATCGACCGTCCGTTCCTGTATGAACTGACGCCAGTTGTAGGCGAAGTAATGGGCGTTTATTATCCGGAGGTTGTCGACAAACGCGAGTTTATCGAACGCGTTATCCGCACAGAGGAAGAGCGTTTCCACGAAACGCTGTCCGAAGGTTTGGCTATGCTATCCGACCTCGTTGAGGAAGCTCGAAAAGCAGGTACGGCTGGAATTAACGGCGACGACGCATTTAAGCTTTATGACACATACGGCTTCCCGTTTGACTTGACGGAAGACTTCGCTGCAGAAAACGGCATGACAGTTGACCGCGAAGGATTCGATGCAGCGATGGAAGCGCAGCGCGAACGCGCTCGGGCAGCTCGCCAAGACACGGGCAGCATGAAAGTACAAGGCGGTCCGCTTAGCGACTTTACGGTTAAAAGCGAGTTTGTTGGCTATAATGAACTCGTAACGGAGTCTGTCATCACAGCGATCGTACATGACGATGCATTGGTTGATATTGCGGGCGAAGGCAGCAAAGTGCTTGTTTTGCTCGACCGTACTCCATTCTATGCGGAAAGCGGCGGCCAAATCGGCGACCGCGGCACGATTACAGGCAAAGGCTTCGAGTTGCAGATCGACGATGTAACGAAAGCTCCGCACGGACAAAGCGTTCACCACGCGACGGTAGTCGCAGGCACGGTTCGCGCTGGCGAGAAAGTCGATGCGGCTGTAGCGCGTTCGGTCCGCGAGGATATTATCAAAAACCATACGGCAACGCATTTGCTGCACAAAGCGCTGAAAGAAGTGCTTGGCGACCATGTTAACCAAGCGGGCTCGCTCGTTGAACCGGATCGCCTCCGCTTTGACTTCTCGCACTTCGGCAGCATTACAGCTGAAGAGTTGACGGAAATCGAACGTCGCGTCAATGAGCAAGTATGGCTCGGCACGCAGGTTGTTATCGAGAGCAAAGCGATCGCGGAAGCAAAAGCAATGGGCGCAATGGCGTTGTTCGGCGAGAAATACGGCGACATCGTACGCGTTGTTCAAGTTGGAAGCTACAGCGTTGAGCTTTGCGGCGGCTGCCATGTTGCCAACACCTCGCAAATCGGCCTGTTCAAGCTGCTTGGCGAAAGCGGCATCGGCTCCGGCGTCCGCCGTATCGAAGCGGTTACCGGCCGCCATGCGTTCAGCTACATGGAAGGACAGCTTGAACTGCTCAAGCAAGCATCGAATTTGCTTAAATCGAGCACAGCTGACGTTCCTAAACGGATTGAAGCGCTGTTCGGCCAAGTGAAAGAGCTCGGCCGCGATAACGAGTCGCTGCAAGCGAAGCTGAGCCGGATCGAAGCAGGTTCGCTTGAAGACAATGCGAGAACGGTTGGCGATGTGACCGTGCTGACGGCTAAAGTGAGCGCGCCTTCGATGGACGCGTTGCGCGGAATCGCCGATGAGCTGAAGCTGAAGCTTCCGTCTGCGGTCATCGTGCTTGGCGCGGTTCAAGACGACAAAGTCAATCTTGTCGCAGCGGTATCCGCCGATCTTGTGAAAAAAGGATTCCATGCCGGCAAGATTATTAAAGAAGCGGCTGTCCATTGCGGCGGCAGCGGCGGCGGACGTCCTGACATGGCCCAAGCAGGCGGCAAGGACGCTTCCAAGCTGGACGAAGCGCTGAAACTTGCGGAAGAACTGGTTCTTAACCAATCAAATGTGATATGATAGCATTGTAAAAACTTGTGACATTCAGGAAAACGGTGTAACTTTGAGGTTTCAGAGTGACTTTGATGTCAGAATGAAAGCGAGGTACTGGCGATGAGTTCCATGGACAAGACGATGAAGTTTAGTGTGAAGGGGGAAGACGTCGATACTTCCTCACAAGACATTTTGCTGACGGTGTATGAGGCGCTTCTCGAGAAGGAGTACAATCCGATCAATCAGATTGTAGGGTACTTGCTGTCCGGAGATCCCGCTTACATTCCTCGGCATAACAACGCCAGAAGCTTAATCCGTAAAAAAGAACGCGATGAACTCATTGAGGAGCTAGTCCGCTTCTATTTGAACAATAAGAAATAAACGATCAGGAGCCGGGCTGAAGCGATGAGAACAATGGGATTGGATTACGGCGACGTTAGAATCGGCGTTGCGGTAAGCGACGCCTTCGGCTGGACCGCGCAAGGCGTGGAAGTCATTCCGAAGCGCCGCGACGGCAGCGAGGTGAATCGGATCGCCGAGCTTGTGAAAGCGCATGAAGTAAGCGAGATCGTCGTCGGATTACCGAAAAACATGAATAATACGATCGGCCCTCGCGGTGAAATTAGCATTGCCTTCGCAGAGCAGTTGCGTAATGATTTGAACTTGCCTGTTCACCTTTGGGATGAACGGCTAACGACTGTATCCGCTGAACGAACGTTAATTGAAGCAGACGTTAGCCGGAAGAAGCGAAAGCTTGTAGTGGACAAAATGGCGGCTACGCTCATTTTGCAAAATTATCTCGATTCTAAAACGAAAAGGTGAGGGTTAAGATGACAAAGGATGACATGCAGTTTGAGGAACCGGAAATCATTTATATTCCGGATGAAGACGGCAACGAAGAAGAATTCGAAGTCATCATGAAGTTCGAAGTGGACGGCTCTGATTCGAAATATATGATGGTTGTTCCGCTTGCGGGCGAAAGTGAAGAGGAAGATGAAGTGTATGCTTTCCGCTATGAAGAAGACGGCGATGATTTGAAGCTGTACACGATTGAAGACGAAGAAGAATGGAACATCGTCGAGGAAACGTTTAACACGCTGCTTGGCGAGATGGAGGAAGACAATTAATGGACGAACGTCTCGTTCCTGTACCGCTTGAGCGGCTGAAGGAAACATTCGGCAACGAGCTAGAGCTCGTTGCCGAGGAAGGCGGCCTTGAGAAATTCGTGATTATGGCTGAATTTCAACTAGGACCATATGTTTATGCGGCGCTTCAATCGGCGGCAATGAAGAAGGAGCAGGAAGTCGAGCTGTTCCGCGTGATTTTGTCGGACAGCGGCGAGCCGCAGCTGGAGACCATTGAGGATGACGAGGAATGGGAGCTGGCTGCAGAGGCTTACGATGATTTGCTTTTTGCCGGCGAAGAAATGCCTTAAGGTGCAACTGGATAGGTTATACAAAAAGAGCGGCTCACACCGCTCTTTTTCGCGGCGTAATGAAGTTTTCGCCAAAAGCGGAGTGACTATGAGGAAGATGAGTGACTTTGAGGAAGATGAGTGACTTTGAGCTCCGCTCAAAGATCCTGATGTAAGGAGGAAGTTAGTTGAGTAAATCAGTTCGTAAAAAATCCGGGCCAAGTTCGGCTCGCATCGCAATGTGGGTTGTAATTAGTTTGTTCAGCATTTTTATTATTGGCGCGGGCAGCGTCTTTTTGTACCTGTGGATCGGTTTGCAGCCGACGAAGGCAGGCGAAGTGAAGCAAGTGGAAATTAAAAAAGGCTCCTCGGCTTTCGCAGTTTCTGATGTGCTTGAAGAGCAAGGCATTATTAAAAATTCCTTTCTGTTTAAGTATTACTTGAAGCTTAAGGATGAGGGCGACCGTTTCCAAGCCGGAGTTTATGAGCTTAAGCCCGGCATGACGAACGCAGAGATTATTGCAAAGCTGAACAGCGGAGAAACCGTTGCCGAGGAAACGATAAAATTTACGATCCCGGAAGGCTTTACGCTGCTTCAAATTGCCGACAAACTGGCAGAAGAGAAACTGATTGACAAAGCTGCATTCCTCGAAGCTGCGGACAAGCAGTCCGATTGGGGCGATGCGGAAGCGATTCGTTCCATACCAACAGACGCCAAGCTTCATCACCGCTTGGAAGGCTATTTGTTCCCGGAAACGTATGAGATGAAAGTGGACAGCACCGAGGCTGATATTTTGCAGCGGATGATGGAGGAGCTGGACAAAAAGCTGGCTGATCTTCCGGAAGGATGGGAAGATGTGCTTGCCGAACGCAAGCTCTCGCTTCACCAGCTGTTGACGATTGCCTCGCTCGTTGAGCGCGAAGTCGTTGTGGATGAAGAACGGGCAGTCGTGGCCGGCGTCATCAGCAACCGGTTGAAAAAAGGAATGCCGCTGCAAATTGACGCGACAGTGCAATACTTGCTGGATAAACCGAAGGAAAGATTGATGGAGAAGGATTTGCAGGTGGACAGCCCGTACAACACGTACAAAATTAACGGTTTGCCTCCGGGTCCGATTGCAAGCCCAAGCTTTGCGTCCATTCAAGCAGCCCTCTATCCGGAAGATACGGATTTCTTCTACTATGTAACGAAAAAAGACGGCTCGCAAACGCATTTGTTTGCCGCTACGTATAAAGAGCATTTGAGAAACATCGAGAAAAGCAACCAGACTGCTAAGCAAGGAGAGTAATCGTTATGACAGCTAAGGCTAATGCCGACGCGTATAAACCGGAGCTGCTGACTACAGCCGCGTCTATGGAAGAGCTTGTTATGCTGATGGACGCAGGTGCGGACGCTTTTGTCATCGGAGAAGCCCGATACGGCATGCGTCTAGCAGGAGAATTCGATTTGGCGAACATCGCGGAAGCAGTCAAGCTGGCTCATCCGCGAGGCGTTCGCATCTATGTATCCGTTAATAACTTGATCGCCAACGATACGCTTGATTCGCTGCCTGCCTATATCCGCGGACTTTCGGATGCGGGAGTGGACGCCATCATTTTCGGTGATCCGGCTGTTCTGATGACGGCTAAGGTAGAAGCGCCGGGAATGCCGCTTCATTGGAACGCAGAGATGACTTCGACGAACTATCGTACGGCGGAATATTGGGGACGCCGCGGAGCGACTCGGTTCGTTCTCGCGCGCGAGCTCAATATGGATCAGATTATCGAAATGAAATCGGCGACGGCGATGCAGCTGGAAGTGCAGGTTCATGGCCTGACGAACATTTATCATTCCAAGCGTTCACTCGTCAACAGCTATTTGGAGCATCAGCAGGATGCCGGAAAGCTAAGCAGCATCGACCATTCAAGCGGTTTGTTTTTAACCGAGGACGAGCGGCCGGGCGAACGTTATCCGATCTATGAGGATGCGAACGGCACCCATATTATGAGCTCAGACGATTTGTGCATGCTTGAGAATATCCATGAGTTGCTTGAGATTGGAACGGACAGCTTGAAAATCGAAGGCTTTTTGAAGCCAATCGCCTATAACACGGCTGTCGTTAAAGCTTATCGCTTAGCGATTGATGCTTATTTGGCCGATCCGGAGAGCTACCAATTCCAAGAGGAATGGCTCGATTCGATTAAAGCGCTGCAGGATCCGAACCGCGAGCTAAGCTACGGATTTTTTTATAAAGAGCAAGTGTATTAATGATGTGGAGGTGAACGACAACAATGACAACGACAGAACAGAAATCACCGCGCTATACGGGGAAAAGGAATCGGCTTGACCGTCCGGAGCTGCTTGCGCCCGCCGGTAATTTGGAAAAGCTGAAATTTGCCGTCCACTATGGAGCCGATGCGGTATATATAGGCGGACAGAAATACGGCTTGCGCTCCAACGCGGACAATTTCAGCTTTGAGGAAATGAAGGAAGGCGTCGAATTCGCTGCGAAGTACGGAGCGAAAGTGTTCGTTGCGACAAACATTTATGCCCATGATGAGGATATCGCAGGACTGGAGCACTATTTGCAAAAGCTTGAGGAGGCCGGTATTGCAGCGATTATCGCGGCAGACCCGATCATTATCGAGACGGCGCAGCGGGCAGCGCCGAAGCTTGAAGTGCATTTAAGCACGCAGCAATCAACATTGAACTGGCAGGCCGTCAAGTTTTGGAAGGATGAAGGGCTGCCGCGCGTCGTGCTTGGCCGCGAGACCAGCTTTAAGGAAATCGCCGAAATTAAAGCGAATGTCGATATTGAGATCGAAGCATTTATTCACGGTGCGATGTGTTCCTCGTATTCGGGCAGATGCGTGCTGAGCAACCACTTTACGGACCGCGACTCCAATCGCGGCGGCTGCTGCCAGTCGTGCCGCTGGAAGTACGATTTGTTCGTGGACGAAGCGCCACTGTACGATGAAGAAGCCGATCCGTTTACGATGGGCTCTAAAGATTTGTGCATGATCGAATATATGCCGGAGCTAATCGAGGTCGGCGTGGACAGCTTTAAGATTGAAGGCCGGATGAAAAGCTTGCACTATGTCGCAACGGTAGTAAACGTATATCGGCAGGCGATTGACGCCTATTTCGAAGACCCGGAAGGCTATGTGCTGAAACCGGAATGGGTCGAGGAAATCAATAAAGCGGCGAATCGTCCGTTAAATACAGGCTTTTTCCTGGATACGCCAGGGGCGGAGGATCATATTTACGAGCCGGAGGACAAAGCAGCGCCTTATGATTTTGCCGGAGTCGTGCTGGAATATGATGAAACGAGCGGCATTGCTGTCGTTCAGCAGCGCAATCATTTCAAACCTGGGCAAGAGGTTGAGTTTGTCGGTCCGGGAGGCACCTTCTTCAAACAGATGATTGAAGCAATCGAGGATGAGGAAGGCAATGCGCTCGACGCGGCGCGCCATCCGCTGCAGCGTCTGCGAATCCGGACGGCGAAGCCGGTTAAGCCAATGGATTTGATGCGCAAAAAGATCGGGAAAAGGTAAGCAGAGGGTCGGGAACGATTGCGTTCCCGGCCTTTTTTATCGTCATAAACGGGCAATAACTTTGATAGAACCGATCATTTTAAAAATAAAACTGTCGAAATTGTGCAATTCGTTGAACATCATGTATTATCAATTGACAATTGATAGCCGATATAAAATAATAGGGTTATATAACCAATACATAATTAGGTTTAAAGAACTAGCCGCAACACTCGCGTTCTATACGCCACACCATTAGCAGATCAACAATCGAAAGAGGCGGTGCCTACCATGCCAGGGAAAAAGAAACGGGAAACGGGCTCAACCGAAGGCGGCAAAACATCATTCTTTAGTAAATCATTGAAAGCGCAATCACTGGGGGCGTCAAGCTCGAATATGGCGAAAGCAGGCATTAGCGCGCTCAAGGATACGAAGCTATCGAGTCCGGTAAGGTCAGTAGGCACGAAGCTTTTTATCGTCATATTTGTCAGCATTATCGCTTGCGTGCTGGCAGTAGGGCAACTGGCTTACGGGCAAACAAAGAAAATTGTCGAGCGCAAAGTGTCCGACGCCAGCTATCAAACCATCAATCAGGCTGCAGACAACCTGGATACCATATTTGATAACTATGATGATTTGACGATGCAAATTATGATTGACAAAGATTTTCATAGCTTGGTAACGAAACAGGTAGAAGCGGCGGATGATTTTACGGTTTTCGAAGCCCGCAAGGATCTTGGGGACATGCTTAGCACTTTTGTTATGGGCAACAACACAATTAACGGCATTTATTTGCTTCCGCTGGATGACAGTGTCGAATTGGTAACTGGCGGAGGAGCAGGATCCGCCGTTATTGATGAGATGATTAAAAGCGAATGGTTTGCCAAGATCAAGGAAGGCGGCGGCAAATCTTTCTGGGTAGAAACACAGCCGACTGGTTTCGGCAGCACGAACAAGAAACCCTCGATCGGCGTTGGCCGTGTTATGAATAATAGCACGACAAGCGAAGGGCATTACTTAATGCTGATGGAAATCAATATCGAAAAGATTATGGAGAAGGTTAACGGAATCGCATTAGGGGTTGGAAGTCAAGTTTCGATTATCGACGCCAACAATAACATGATTACGGCTAACGAAACAGAGTTGTTAGGAAAGCCGCATCAAGTGAAAGTGCCTGAAGAGGAAAGCGGATCGCTCAAAACGTCAATTAGCGACGGAGATGTGCTTGCTGCTTATACGACGTTAGAATCGACAGGTTGGAAGCTGATTGGCACTATCCCTGTCAATGAGCTCGTTAAAGACGCTAACGTAATCAACAAGCTGACCTGGATTACAGTCGGAGCGGCGGCAATACTGGCCATGTTGATCGGCTTTCTCGTCATCCGGACGATCGCGCTGCCGCTCGTTCAGATTCGAAATTTGATGAACGAAGGCGAGCGCGGAAACTTGACAGTCCGGTCGACGATGAAGAAACGTCAGGACGAAATTGGCCAATTGGGCGAAAGCTTTAACAAAATGATGATTCAAATTACGGAGCTTGCCAAGCGAACGACAATGTCGGCGGAAGAGGTGCTGGCGACTGCCAGCGAACTGACCGATGCGTCGAAGAAAACGGCGGTATCGGCAAGAGAAATTTCGGTTGCTACTGAAGAAATTGCTAATGGGGCTGGAAGCCTTGCAGTAGAAGCGGAAAAAGGCAGCGATTTGACCAACAACATTAACGTGCAAATGAAATCGGTTATGGAAGCGAATGGACAAATGGTCGCTTCGGCCGGTGATGTGCAGCAGTCGAGTCAGCAAGGTACAGCTTACATGGGCGTATTGATCGAAAAAACCGGTCAAACCGAAGAAATGACTCGCTCGATGGTGGAGAAGGTCGATAAGCTGAAAGAAAGCACAGGATCGATCGTCAAAATTCTCGATGTACTGAACAATTTGACGAAGCAAACTAACATTTTGTCCTTGAACGCTACGATTGAAGCGGCTCGTGCCGGTGCGGCAGGCAAAGGATTTATGGTCGTAGCGGATGAAATCCGCAAGCTTGCCGATCAGACGCGCCAGTCAATTGATATCGTATCGCAGATTACCGGAAATATCGGCAACGAAATTGAAGAGACGGTAAAGGTTCTGTCCGATGCGTATCCGTTGTTCCAAGAGCAGATCGGTTCGGTTAAAGAAGCGAACCAAATCTTCTTATCGGTTCAAAACCAAATGGGACAATTCGTTACAAAGCTCGATTCGGTTACCGGCTCGATTGGCATGCTTGATCAGTCGCAATTGGTATTGAACGAAGCAATGGCGAACGTAAGCGCGGTTGCGCAGCAGTCGTCGGCAACCTCCGAAGAGGTAGCATCGCTTAGCACCGAACAGCTTAGCATCAGCAATGGTCTCGTATCGCTTTCGGAGCGACTGGATACCGTTTCTCGCCAATTGAAAGAATCGCTTGCGAAATTCAAAATTGATTAAGAAGCACCGCTCAATCGGAATATTGAATTCCGGTTGGGCGGTTTTTTTGTGCGGGAATAAGGCGATAATGCATCTAGCAGAAGTTATGAAAGCGAGGGTGCACAATGGCTCGACGCGCAGCGATTGCCGCATTATTGTTTACGCTTATTATGGGTTTGTATATCGTTCGGCTGGCGTGGCTGCAGCTGACGCCGGGGTCCAACCATGCCTCCTCCGCCTTGGCTTCATCACGCGGCGGATGGAAGCGGATGTCGGTTGCACAGCGGCAACGGAGCCTTGTATTGGATACAGGGCGAGGAGATTTTCTTGATCGCAGCGGACGGCCGATTACAGGGGAGACATATTCGACGGTTGCTTTGTTTCCGATTTTGGCGACTGAACGCGGTAATGAGCAGCAGCTGAGAAAGCTTGCGGGCATATTGAAAGTTAACGTTTCGGATCTGACGAGCTGGTGGGATGCGTTAAGAGATCCTTCGTTCTGGCATGCGAAAGGACAATCTTTACCGTATCGCCTATCGGAGGGGCAAGTGAGGGAGCTGTCGCAGCTTCAACTGCAAGGCATCAAAGTGCTTCCATATCGCAATCGCTATATTGAGGGGTTCAACTCGAAGCAAGCTATCGGCTATACGAGCCAGCATCCCGAATGGCTGGAAGCTGTCTATCCTAAAGAGCTGGCAAGCGGGAAACGAATGCTGACGGATCAAGTAGGGGGAGCGGGTTTGGAGAAATCGTTGGATAAGCTGCTGCGGGGCATAGGAGCGACCTCGGTTTCCTATTTTGTAGATAGCAGCTTAAAGCCAATGAAAGGGCTCGATCTGCGCATTACACAGCCGAACAATAGCTATTATCCGCTGCAGATCGGCACAACGCTTGATCTTGAGCTGCAGAATCGGATAGAAGCGTATGCCGATTCGGTCCGTCTGCAGGAAGGAGCAATTGTCGTGCTGGATACGAAAAATGCCGATATTGTCGCAATGGTTTCGCGGCCAATGATGGACCCGGAGCACTTAGGCGCGCAAGAAGGAAAGCCGCTTCTTAATCATGCGCTTATCGCAGCCCCGCCGGGTTCAGTATTCAAGCTTGTAACAGAAGCGGCTGCATTGGAAGCGGGCGTGGCAAACGAGCATGAGCGCTTTACCTGTACAGGCGAGTATGGCAGGTATGGCTTGAGCTGCTGGAAGGAGGGCGGGCATGGTACGCTAACACTGCGCGAAGGGTTGGCGCAATCATGCAACATTGCGTTTGCCACGATTGCGGAGCGAATGAGCGCAGAACAGTTCGCGCGGACGGCAGCTGCGCTTGGGGTAGGACGCCAAGCCGGCTGGCATGCGGAGAAGCCATTCGGGCCGTTCCGCGAGCCGTTGCGGCTGCTTGGCGAAGAGGAAGCCGGTCAGCTATTTGACCGGCACAGCGTGGGCGGAGCCGACAACGGCGATACTCATATAGCTGCCGATGGAGGCGTTATGGCGCAAAGCGCCATCGGGCAGCGTGACGTTCAAATGACGCCGCTGCAAGCGGCGAATCTGGTCGTCACGCTATTGAATAAGGGGCGCGTTATGGAGCCGCGCCTCGTGCGGGAAATCCGCTATGCCAGCGGCCAGCGGATGGTTAAGTTCGACGCGAAGCAAGCGAGCGCCAAAGGCGTCGGCCGGATTCATCCGGCAACGGCGCGAGTGCTGCTTCGCGGAATGGAGGCGGTCGTCGACCATGGCACTGGACGGTCGATCCGCCAAGGGGTTTGGACCGTTGCCGGGAAATCGGGCACGGCTAATGTCACGCGTGACGGCAAGCCGCGAGTACATCAATGGTTTACGGGTTATGGGCCCGCACAGTCGCCTCGTTATGCGGTGGCGGTGCTGTCCAAATACAGGCCGCCAAACAGCCCCAATGAGGCTACAAAGTTGTTTCGCGGCGTCATGGATATTATTGCAGAAACAGAACAACGATCTGCCGAGCCATAAAAGCCAGCAGATCGTTGTGTCATGTCTATGTTTCGCGGGTCGTATCATCGGCTGTGACGGGGTCGAATTCACCTTGCGGCGTGCGAATCCAACGATGGAAGAACCCTTGGTCATACAGCGCTTTAATTAATATAATCAATATTGGCGACAGGATGACGCCCGATACGCCAAACACTTTTAACGAAACGATCATAAACGCGAGCATCGTAAACGCGGATACGCCGAGTGTATCTCCGGTAATCTTTGGCTCCAAAATTTGGCGCGTCAGCACGACGACGAGGAACAGGGCGGAGATCCAAATCGCCAGCGTCGTTTGACCGACGATAAACAAATATATAATCCATGGAACAAAGATCGTTCCGACGCCAAGCAGCGGCAGCACGTCGAAAATGGCTGCGATGACGGAAATCATGAGTGCATTGTCGACGCCGAGCAGCAGGAGCGCGAGAAAAATGACGATGAACGTAATGCTGATCATTTTGGCTTGCGCTTTTATATAGCCGGCAATGCCTTTAAATACATTTTCCCGCAGAAAGAAGAACGCTTTTTTAAATGTTTTTGGCGTTTTGTCGTTTGCGGTTTTTTTCCAAACATTGATCTCAATGCTAAGGAAGTATGCCAAAATAATGCCTATAATAAAGTTGAACAGAAAAGTGGAGAATGAGGTTAAGTAAGCGAGCAGGCTGGTAAACACCGTCTTAATAATGATCGGCAGCTTTTCTGTCGCGCCGTTTATGTACTCGGTAATTTTGACGACCCAATCTTGGGGCAGCGCATCTATGCGGCCTTGCAGCTCGCCTGTATTCGTTGCCAATTGATTTTTCAATATTTCCTGATAGGCAGGCAGCTTATTCTCGATGAAATCTTTGCCTTGATCGACGATGACATAAGCAAGTCCGGAAAAAGCGCCTAATATGATGATGGAGAACAAAAGGACGGATATGCCGGAGGCGATCGATTTTTTGATGCCAATCCGGTTCAAACGTTTAGCTAGCGGCTCGATGCACATGTAAATGACGAAAGCGAAAAAAATAGGCGTTGCGATTCGATATAAATAACTGAACGCAAACATAATGAGGTAGACCGTTAAAGCGATTAGGGCGATATCGAACGCCGTACGCCAATATTTCTTGTAAAATGGCAGCATGATCGAAGCTCCTTTTTCGGACAGGATTCATATAATTACTATGATTGTACTATAATTTCTCAACAGCTGCTTATTTTAATGTTAAATTTACAGCCTAATATGATACAATTGAAGTTATCGTTCAAGTTCCTTTCGTACAGGCTTATAACTGAAAAATACTAACGGGTGAGGGAATTATATGGAGAATTTGCTGCTCTGGGCACTTTATTTCTTATCTTTCTACGCTTTTCTCCCTGCATTCATCAGCCGTACTTTCGGGTTCCGCGTATTTAAAAAAGGTCGCGTTGAGCGGGAAATCGCGCTTACGTTCGATGATGGCCCGGACCCTGAATATACGCCGAAGCTGCTCGATTTACTGGCAAAATATAATGCAAAAGCGACGTTCTTTGTCGTTGGCTCGCATGCTGAAAGCCAGTCCGAGCTGCTGCGCCGGATGCAAGAGGACGGTCATATTATAGGTATCCATAATTATGTCCATAAGTCGAATTGGTTTATGCGGCCCAAAACGGTGCGCAAGCAGATCGAACAAACCTGTGACGTAATACGCGAGGCAACCGGCGTGCGTTCCAATTATTATCGTCCCCCTTGGGGCATTGTCAATGTATTCGATTTTGCAAGGCTCGGCCATTACCAAATCGTGCTTTGGTCGGCGATTTTCGGCGACTGGAATGCGAAGCTTGGCGCCAAAAAGCTGCAAGCGCGGATGATGAAGAAGCTTCGTCCGGGCGAGGTCGTTCTGCTGCATGATTGCGGACGCACACCGGGCGCTGATGTTGATGCCCCTGCCAATATGCTGATTGCGCTTGAGGCTTACTTGCAAGAAGGCGTGAAAAGAGGCTATTCCTTCGTCGGCATCGACACGTTGGTGAAGCTGACGGAAGAGGCTAAAAGCCAGAAGCAGTCATGGATGAAAAAATCACTCATTTTTTTATGGCTGCAATATGAAAAAGCGTTTCATCTCGTGTTCCGGCTAAAGCAGGTCGGAGAGTCCAATCCGGCATTTCATTATCGGATTACGACATATGGAGGACAAACGGTCCAACTGAAAGATGCTGCACGGTTGGTAAAAGGCGATAAAATCGTTGAGCTTCATTTCGATAACCGCATGCTGTCATCTCTTGCGGCAGCATCCAAATCGCCGCTTGCGACAGGAATCAAGATGCTGAGGGAAGTTGAACACGCGCTGCCTGTACTTGCCGAATCGGTGAAGGCAGAACCGCAATTTTCCGAAGTGCGCGCTGTGTACGGGGTGACGATGATCCATCGCGGAGCGGATCGGCTTGGCTTCCAGACGATGAAGCTGCCTGACGGATGGTTTGCGCGTTCGACCCGCATATACTTGCGAGTATTAATGCGAGTGCTGACAAAAAAGCAAACGAATGTCCGAGCGAAAGAGCGAAGAGTTTCTATCGATCCTCATATGCTGCTTATGCCAGTTGAACGGCTTATGGGCTATGCAAGCAAAAGCACGGCTATCGTGCAAGAAGATACGATTCGTATGACGGATGCTGTTCATCGTACACTTCAAACGACAGCTGATGACACTGCCCCAATGGGCGGCAATACGACAACTGCGATCTAATTGTACAAATAACCAAAAACCTCCGGAACCTATTAGCGGTTCCGGAGGTTTTTTGGTTTAAACGGTAATGCTACATTTTCATTACGCCGCCGCTGGAGGCATTTGTAACGAGATGCGAATAACGGGCAAGGTAGCCGCGTTTGATTTTTGGTTCGAAACCAGGCCAAGCTGCGCGGCGTTTCTCGAACTCTTCGTCGCTGATCAGCAAGTTCATCGAACGGCCGTTCATATCGAGTTCAACAATATCGCCGTCTTGTACGAATGCGATTGGTCCGCCTTCAGCTGCTTCCGGCGAAACGTGGCCGATGCTGATGCCGCGCGATGCGCCGGAGAAGCGTCCGTCCGTAACGAGACCGACTTTAGCGCCGAGGCCCATGCCGACGATTTGCGAAGTTGGAGCAAGCATCTCCGGCATGCCAGGACCGCCTTTTGGTCCTTCATAACGGATAATAACAACATGTCCTTCTTTAACTTTGCCGTTCGCGATGCCATGAAGCGCGTCGTCTTGGGAATCAAAGCAAATAGCAGGACCTTTATGATAGCCGCCGACCGATTTGTCGACAGCGCCGACTTTAATAATTGCGCCGCCAGGAGCAAGGTTGCCGAACAGAACAGCCAAGCCGCCGCGTTCGCTGTGCGGATTGTCGATCGGATGGATAACATCCTTATCGAGAATTTCACAGCCAGCTACGTTCTCGCGAAGCGTTTTGCCTGTAACAGTTAACATGTCGCCGTTTAAGGCGCCTTCTTTTTTGAACAATTCATTAATAATTGCGCTTACGCCGCCTGCGTTATGAACGTCTTCGATATGATAATCGGAGGCAGGAGCGATTTTTGCCAAATGCGGCACGCGTTCAGCAACTTCGTTGATGCGTTCGATCGGATAATCGATGCCTGCTTCATGAGCGATAGCAAGCGTATGAAGAACCGTATTTGTCGAACCGCCCATTGCCATATCAAGCGCAAAAGCGTTGTCGATCGTTTCTTTCTTTACGATATCGCGAGGCTTGATGCCTTTTTCGATCAGCTCCATCAGCTGGCGAGCCGAACGTTTAACGAATTCTTTGCGTTCAGGCGATACGGCAAGAATCGTGCCGTTGCCTGGAAGCGCAAGGCCAAGGCCTTCCGCAAGGCAGTTCATGGAGTTTGCCGTAAACATGCCGGAACAGGAGCCGCAAGTCGGACAGCCGAATTGTTCAAGCTCCATCAGGCCTGCGTCATCGATTTTGCCGGCTTGGTAAGCGCCAACGCCTTCGAATACGCTGGACAGCGAGATCGAACGGCCGTCGGACGTTTTGCCAGCTTTCATCGGACCGCCGCTGACCATAATGGTCGGGATGTTGACGCGAAGCGCGCCCATAATCATTCCCGGCGTAATTTTGTCGCAGTTTGGAATGCAGACCATGCCGTCGAACCAGTGCGCGTTAACGACTGTTTCTACGGAGTCGGCAATAATTTCACGGCTTGCAAGCGAGTATCGCATGCCGATATGGCCCATCGCAATGCCGTCGTCTACGCCGATCGTATTGAACTCGAAAGGCACGCCGCCAGCTTCGCGGATTGCTTCTTTAACCAGTTTGCCAAACTCTTGAAGATGGACGTGGCCAGGAATAATATCAATATAAGAGTTGCAAACCGCGATAAACGGTTTGTCGAAATCTTCTTCCTTAACGCCAGCCGCACGCAAAAGGCTGCGGTGAGGAGCGCGGTCAAATCCTTTTTTGATCATGTCAGAACGCATTTTTTTAGCCGACATGTTTGTCCCTCCCATATGAATGTCGATACCCTTTAGTTTAACACAACGGACAAGCGTTGACTAGCAATGCGATCGGACGCAAAGCGCCGAAATACCTTTAGAAAGGTTGAAATTTGTCTTAATAATTCTGAATTATTCCAAGTATGGAGGACGGCGGCCATCGCAATCCTGTATAGTGTTGCCATAGTGATGTCATGAAAGAAAGAGGTCTTAAGGTGAATAGACGCATTCTAATTGTCGACGATGAGCGGGAAATCGCTGAACTTATCGAAATATACTTGAAAAATGAAGGCTATGAAACCGAAATTGCCGGTGACGGCGAGCAAGCGCTGGAGCTGTTCGAGCAGAAGCCGTTCGACTTGGTCGTGCTTGATATCATGATGCCCCGAATGGACGGACTTGAAGTATGCCGCAGACTGCGCCGCGATCAGTCGGTGCCGATCTTAATGGTTAGCGCGAAAGCGGAAGATATGGACAAAATAATGGGACTGATGACCGGCGCTGACGATTATATGATCAAGCCGTTTAATCCGCTGGAATTGCTGGCGCGGGTTCGTTCGCTCATCAGGCGGTCGTATCAATTTAGCCCGCCGTTGAATGCAGGAAGCAAACGGGAGGAATTGACGCTAGGCGCGCTTGCCATCGATAAGGCGAGCCATACCGCATCCGTTAACGGAAAGCCGCTCAACTTGACCTCTACCGAATTCGGCATCCTATATTTGCTTGCCAGCCATTCTGGCAGAGTTTTCAGTGCGGAGGAAATTTTTCAGCACGTTTGGAAAGAGAAATATTTTGAATCCAATAATACGGTAATGGTTCATATCAGCAAGCTCAGGGACAAGCTGGAACAGGAGCTGGGCGACAAAATGATCATTACGGTATGGGGGGTCGGCTATAAAATTGAAGCCTAATATTGCGATGATCGTCATGTGGAGGTCCTTTGCGCATTTGCTGTTAAGCGTGCTGCTGTCTATCGTTACTGTATCTCTGTTCGTTTCGGTCATAGACGGAATGACGACCGGCAATCCTGATGTGCGGAGCTGGCTGAGAGGTCTGGTCGGTTTGTTTGGCGAAACGCTTGCCTTCTATATGATTGGCACTTTTGTTTTCATGGCCTATTTCGGTTTTCTGCAATGGAGATATTTCCGCAACCTGGACCGAATCGGTTTGTCGATCCGATACATCTCAGAGGGGCACTTCGATCATACGGTGCAAGTTGCTGAACGGAGCCCTTTTGGCGGGCTGGCTAAAGATATGAATGTGCTGGTCGAACGGCTTAAAAACTCGCTCGATGATGAACGGCGGGCGGAACAAACGAAAAACGAGCTTATTACGAATGTGTCGCATGATTTGCGGACGCCGCTCACTTCCGTGCTCGGCTATTTGGGCTTGATTGAACAGGACCGTTACCGCGATGAAGTTGAGCTTCGTCATTATGTGCAAATCGCTTATGACAAATCGCAAAGGCTGCATGTTCTTATCAACGATTTATTTGAATATACCCGCATGCGCCATGACGCTGTGCCGCTGCAACGGATGAATATGAATTTGACGGAAATGCTCGGACAATTGCTTGTGCAATTCCTTCCCCAGCTCAAGCAGTCAGGAATGGAGGGGAAATTGCACAGCGAGGAGAAAGAAGTGCTCCTGTCGGGAGATCCGGCCAAGCTTGTCCGTGTGTTTGAAAATTTGCTCACGAATGCAGTTACGTACGGGAAAGAAGGGAGAAAGGTCGATATTCGGCTGCGCAAGGAGAAGTCGGTTGCGATCGTTGAGGTTGCCAATTACGGCGAAATGATTCCGGCCGTCGATCTTCCGTTTCTGTTCGACCGGTTCTATCGCGTCGACAAATCGAGAACGGAGAAGTCGGGCGGCTCCGGGCTTGGACTCGCGATTGCAAAAGGAATTGTCGAGAGGCACGGCGGCGAGATTAGCGCGGCAAGCGATCATTACGAAACGGTGTTTAAAGTGCGGCTGCCGATTATAGAAACATAATTATTACTTTTTTAAATTAAGTTAAGACTTATTTATGATTTTGTTACATTCCCCTTAAAATGGCGCTCCTACAATAGGAGAAAGTTGAAACGTCCATTTGAAAGGGGATTTTTTGTGTGATGATTAAGGTTCGAAAAGATAATCGGAAACGCAGGGGGCTGGCCTTGCTTGCCGCCGGCATCATTTTGTTTGGGCTCGCCGGAACCTCTTGGCATGACTTGCTTGCCCCTGCAGAGCAAAAGCCGCTGATCGAGGCTGATGCGGCAATTCTTCTAGATGCCGAAACGGGACATATATTGTATGAGAAAAATGCCGATCAGGCGCTTCCGCCCGCAAGCATGTCAAAAATGATGACAGAGCTGCTCGTGCTCGACCAAGTGAATGAAGGGCGGCTGAAATGGAGCGATACGGTTATGACAAGTCCATATGCCGCTGAAGCGCCTGGCGCGCAAATCGGATTTGGTCCCGGTGAGAGCTGGACGGTTCGGGAATTGTTTGAAGCGACAACGATTCATTCCGCGAATGACGCCGCGGTTGCGCTGGCTGAGCATATTGCCGGTTCGGAGCGGGAGTTTGCGAAGCTGATGAATAAGCGTGCGAAGGAAATCGGCTTGTCCGAAGAAGCGAGGTTCGGCAATTCGACGGGACTTAACAAGTCGGACCTCGCCGCGTTCGCCGGAGCTGCAGCGGATGCGGATACGATCATGACAGCAGACGATACGGCGAAGCTGGCTCGCTATTTGATCCGCAAATATCCGGAGGTGCTTGACGTTTCGGCGCGCGGGAGCGTAAAGCTGACGACCTTGGATACGAAGCTGCAGAGCACCAATATGATGCTGCCAAGCAAGCCGTTTGCATTTCCGGGCAACGACGGCTTGAAAACCGGCTACACGGAGCGGGCAGGCTATTGCTTTACAGGAACTGCGAAGCAAGGAAATAAGCGGCTGATCGCCGTTGTTATGGGAACAAGTACGGCAGACGCTCGCTTTGTGGAAACCGAAAAACTATTCCATTATGGCTTTCAAAATAACGGTCTTGATAAGTGGAAAGCGGAAATTGCGGCGAAAATTGGATTGCTTTTTGCATGACAACATCCATGTCATATTTTCTGACATGAAATCATTTACTTCCTAATCCTGGCTGTCTATAATAATACTAATAGAGGCAAAGAGGTGATGAAATGCAGTTGACGGAACGCGAGAAAGAGAAGCTGCTTATTACCGTTGCCGCCGACTTGGCGCGCAGACGGCTTGAGCGCGGCGTGAAGCTGAATTACCCGGAAAGCGTTGCGATTATTACCTCGGAAATATTGGAAGGCGCACGCGACGGGAGAACCGTTGCAGAGCTGATGGCGTTTGGAACAACACTACTGCGCCGCGATCAAGTCATGCCAGGCATACCGGAAATGATTCATGAAGTGCAGGTTGAGGCGACTTTTCCAGATGGAACGAAACTTGTAACGATTCACCATCCGATAGCGGAATAATAAAGCGGCCAAGGAGGAGATCGCATGATACCGGGACAATATCGGACGGCTGCCGGCACGATTGAAATAAATGCAGGACGCCGTACGACGACTTGTATAGTCGTCAATATGGGAGACCGGCCGGTTCAGGTCGGATCGCATTTTCATTTTTTTGAAGTCAATCGCGCTTTGAAGTTCAATCGCGAGGCGGCCTTTGGCATGCGGCTTCATATACCGGCTGGGACGGCTGTTCGTTTCGAGCCCGGCGAGGAGAAGCCGGTAACGCTTGTTGAGTTAGGCGGGTCCAAGCTGAGTTACGGCTTAAACGGATTGTCTCAAGGCAAAGCGGAAGCGGGAGCAGTGCCTGCAGGCGTGCGGGAACGTCTTGATGCATGGGAAGGCGGTAACGTATGAGCGCGATGGATAGGGCAAGCTACGCCGCGATGTTCGGGCCGACGACAGGCGATGCGGTCCGGTTGGCCGATACGGAGCTGTGGGCAAAAATTGAGAAGGACTATACCGTATACGGCGATGAATGCAAATTCGGCGGCGGCAAGGTCATTCGGGACGGAATGGGGCAATCGAGCGGCGCGCTGCGCGACGAAGGCGTGCTGGATACGCTTATTACGAATGCGGTTGTCATCGATCATTGGGGCATCGTGAAAGCCGATATCGGCATTAAGGACGGCGTGATTGTCGGCATAGGAAAAGCCGGCAACCCGGACATTATGGACGGCGTGTCGCCCAATATGATTGCAGGAGCGAGTACGGAAGTCATTGCCGGAGAGGGCAAAATCGTTACAGCCGGCGGCATCGATTCGCATATCCATTTCATTTGCCCGCAGCAAATCGAAACCGCGCTGTCTTCCGGCGTAACGACAATGATTGGCGGAGGAACCGGCCCGGCAACGGGTACGAACGCTACGACAGTAACGCCAGGAGCTTGGCATATGCGGCGGATGCTGGAGGCGGCGGAGCATTTTCCGATGAATATCGGTTTTACCGGCAAAGGCAATGCTTCATTTACGGCGCCGTTGATCGAGCAGATCGAAGCGGGAGCTATCGGATTGAAGCTGCATGAGGACTGGGGCACGACGCCAGCTGCAATTGACGCCTGCTTGAAGGCGGCCGATCAATATGACATACAGGTGGCCATACATACAGATACCCTTAACGAAGCCGGATTTATTGAAGATACTTTGGCGGCAATCGGCGGCAGAACGATTCATACCTATCATACGGAGGGCGCGGGCGGCGGCCATGCGCCGGATATTATCGTTGCCGCGGGCGAGCGGAACGTGCTGCCTTCCTCTACGAACCCGACCCGCCCTTTTACGATCAATACGATAGAAGAGCATCTCGATATGCTGATGGTATGCCATCACCTGGACAGCAGCATTCCGGAAGACGTCGCATTTGCCGATTCGCGGATTCGACCGGAGACGATTGCGGCGGAAGATATTTTGCATGATATGGGCGTATTCAGCATGATCAGTTCCGATTCGCAGGCGATGGGACGCGTCGGTGAAGTCATTATCCGTACCTGGCAAACGGCGGACAAAATGAAAAAACAACGCGGACCGCTAGCTCCCGACGATACGGAAAGCGACAATTTCCGGATCAAGCGCTATATCGCGAAATATACGATCAACCCGGCGATCACGCATGGCGTCTCGCATCTTGTCGGCTCGATCGAGCCGGGCAAATTCGCCGATCTTGTCATCTGGCATCCGATGTTTTTCGGCGTCAAGCCGGACATGGTGCTGAAGGGCGGCAGCATCGCCTATGCGCAGATGGGCGATCCGAACGCTTCGATTCCGACGCCGCAACCGGTGTTCGGCAGGCCGATGTTCGCATCATTCGGCAAGCTTGTGCACAGCAGCGCCATTACGTTTGTCTCGCAAGCGGCATACGACCGCGGCATAGCCGAGGAGCTTGGGCTGCAGAAGCGGGTGGAGCCGGTGCGCGGCTGTCGGAGCGTAACGAAAAAAGATATGATCCACAACGACGGTACGCCAAAGCTTGAAGTTGACCCGGAGACTTATACGGTAACGGTAGACGGCGAAGCGATCACTTGCGAGCCTGCAAGAGAGCTGCCGATGGCGCAGCGTTACTTTTTATTTTAGCTGAGAGGAGCGGAGTCGATGGAAGGGATAATTCCGTGGCTTGCGATGCAGCAGCTGCTTGATTCCGCTTTGCCGATCGGCGGCTTTTCGCATTCCTTCGGTTTGGAGACGCTCGTACAGGAGGGGCGCATGGCGACGACCGCTCAGCTTTATGAATATGCGGAGTCGATGCTGCGCCATAGCTGGGCAACCTCCGACGCGATGGTGATTCGCGCGGTGTATCGGGACGCGCCTGCTGGCGATTGGTCGCCGCTTTGGCAGGTAGAGAGGCTTGTCCACGTTCAGCGTGTCTCCTCGGAAACGAGAAGCGGCGTCGAGAAGATGGGGCGCCGAATGCTCCAGCTGGCGGGGGCGATTCACCCGCAGCTTGATTGGACGCCGCTCGTTCAAGGGCTGCGCAGCGGCGAATGCTTGGCGACTCATCCGCTGGTGCACGGCTATGCGTGCTGGAAGTTCGGCGTAACGGAGGAGCAGGCCGTTCAAGGCTATTTTTACACATGCATCGTTACTTGCATAAACAGCGCGCTTCGGCTTATGTCCATGGGACAGACGGAAGGACAGTCGCTGATTGCCGCCCTGGCTGCCCTGACTGGAGAGGCAGCTGCAATTTCAGCCCGCATGGAGCCGGAGGAAGCATACGCGAATATGCCTATGGCGGAGCTTGGCATGATTCGGCATGAACGGCTTTATTCGCGGCTTTTCATGTCTTAATAAATCAAACATTAACAATGTGGAGGGATTGCGATGTGCGAAGGACAAGGACATACGCATAAAACATGGGAGAAGCCGGTTTTTGACGGATCGCGCCCGATTCGAGTAGGAATCGGCGGCCCGGTAGGATCGGGTAAAACCGCGCTTGTAGAGCGGTTGTCTCGCGAGCTGCACAACAAATATAGCGTTGCCGTTATTACGAACGATATTTATACGAAGGAAGATGCCCGTATTTTGGTCCATACAGGGGTCTTGCCGGAGGAGCGCATCATCGGCGTAGAAACGGGAGGCTGTCCGCATACCGCTATTCGAGAAGACGCATCGATGAATTTCGAAGCGATTGAAGAGCTGCAAAGCCGTTTCGACCATCTCGACATCATTTTTATCGAGAGCGGCGGCGACAACCTGGCTGCTGCATTCAGTCCCGAATTGGTCGATTTGTTCATCTACATTATCGACGTAGCCCAAGGCGAGAAAATTCCGCGCAAAGGCGGACCAGGCATTATGCGTTCTGATTTGCTCGTCATTAATAAAATCGATCTCGCGCCATTTGTCGGAGCAAGCCTGGAAGTGATGGATAGCGATTCGAAACGGATGCGCGGCGACCGTCCGTTCGTATTCTCCAATATGTTCGGCGGCGAAGGCGTGGCCGAAATTGTCGGCTGGCTCGAACATGAGCTGGCGCATGCCCGCGGCGAAGAGCATACGCATATCGTACAGCTTGGCGCGCCGCCGCATCGCCATTAGGATGACGAATATTGCAGCGGAAACGAATTGCGCTCTGAGACCGAGAGCGGAGCAAACATCAGTGCTGCGAGCCGCTTTTCGAAGAAGCGGCTCCGTCACCGTGCTGGCAAACAAATACCATACGGCGCCGATCAAAATCGCAAAGGCATTTCCGCTGGAAGAAGGGCTTGGCGTCATTGTGATGGACGTTTCTCCCGGTCTGTTGAATGGCGACCGTTATGAACTGGACTGGCACGCGCACAAAGAGGCGAATATTTGGATCACGAATCAGTCCTATACGAAAGTGCATCCGAGCCGTGATGACGGCGGATCGTCCATGCTGCAATGCTTCTCGCTTGAAGAGAACGCCGTGGTCGAGCATATGCCGGAGCCGCTCATGCTTTACCAGACATCGAGGTTTTACAACGAGACCCGGGTTCAATTGTCGCCGGGCGCTGTCTGGATGCAGGCTGACATCCTATGTCCGGGACGGACGCTCAGGCAAGAGGTATTCAAGTACCGGGAGCTTCACGCCTCTTTGACGGTACATTACGGCGACGAGCTTATTTTCGCGCAGCGGCAGCGGATCGTTCCAGGGCAGCAGCGTCTCGCTTCACCGGGCTGCTGGGAGGAACAGACGCATTGGGCAACCTTCTACGTTTTCTCCGACCGAGTGTCATCCTCCTTGCTCGAACCGATTCAGCAATTGCTGGAGGAGCTGCCGGCCTTCGATAAGCATCGGGTGCTTGCAGGGGCAACGCTCACATTCCGGCACGGCTTGGCGGTATCGGCCGCGTCGACTGCAGCGTGGCCTTTGCAGCAAACGATGAAGCTCGTCTGGGAAACAGTGCGATTCGCTATGCTGGGCAAAAAGCCAGTTCCGTTATTGCAAAAATAACGATAGAGCCTAATTCTATTCAGAATGGTTACGACTTGGCGAAGGGGCGGAAATTCGGTATAGTAAGGGTAATGACCGAATAGCGAGGGAACTGCAATGGAGGACCAATTGAAACACAATTTGGAGAAGCTTCGTGAGATGGACGAGGCATTCCGGCTGCTACGGCGGCTCATTAATGCGGAATACAATCGTTTTAACGTTCACGGGCTTGGCATGACGGAAGGAAAGATGGTGCTTATTCTTGACGAGCACGGGCCGCAGAAAGCGTCGGCAATGGCCGAGCTGCTGCGCATTACGAGCGGAGCCGTCACCGGCATTGCAGATCGCTTGATCGAACACGGGTATATCGAGCGGACTAGAAGCGATGAGGACCGCCGAATCGTATACTTGGAAATTACCGATGAAGGACGCAAGCTGGTCGGGTTTATTCACGAAATGCGCGAGCAGATCATGTTTAAGCTATATGACGGGTTTGCAGCAGATGAAATGGAAATCGCGACGAATATGTTCAACAAAATGTCCCGCAATCTGGAATTGAAAAATGAATCGCAATAGCAAAGCTTGATCTATCCGTCAGCGGAGGATCAGGCTTTTTTGTTCCGGCTGAATGATGTAGAATAAAAGAATATTAATGTCGAATTTTGTTGGAATTAGCAACAGAAACGCATGGAGAAGGATGGAATAGGATGCATGAAAAAGCGGAACGTTTGAAAAAGGCGCCTGTGCGCAAGGTGGAGACGTCGCCTGAAGTGGCGCATCGAGTGCCGCCAGGCCAGACGATAACGGAACGGTTTCCAATTCTTCACGAAGGAGAGGTACCTTCCTACGATATGTCGACTTGGACGCTTCGCGTGTTCGGCGAAGTAGAGGAGGAACGCGTTTTTACTTATGATGAGCTCATAGCGCTCCCGCAAACGAAGCAAATGAACGACATCCATTGCGTAACACGGTGGACCAAACTGGATACGGAATGGGAAGGGATCCGCATAGCTGATCTGCTCCCGTTGCTTGGAGTCAAGCCCGAAGCGAAGCATGTTATGATTTACGGCGATCATGATTACGAAACAAATATGCCGATTGAAGATTTTTTGCGCGACAATGTGATGCTGGCACACAGCTTTGACGGCAAGCCGCTGACGGGAAAACATGGCTGGCCGCTTCGGTTGCTTGTGCCGCATTTATATTTTTGGAAGAGCGCGAAGTGGATTCGTGGCATTGAATTAATGAAGGAAGACAGGCCGGGCTTCTGGGAGCGCAATGGATTCCATAATTATGCGGATCCATTTGAGGAGCAGCGTTTCTCGGGCGAGGATCTCGGTCTTCCAGAAGATGAGTGGTTCCACAAAGAGTTCGATTAACGTCATTTCTTGTTCGAATAGGACAGCTATGATATGATGTCGGTTGAACAAAATAAATACTGATTGACCGGTGTAAAACTGGCGCAGTCAGGAGAGGTTCGCGAACTCCCTCTATAAAAAACTAAGGAAGAACGGGATCTTCTTGGATTCCGTTCTTCCATTTTATGGATTTGACAAGTGTTTGCTTGGGATTCGAGGAAGCTCTCTCTCATATAGGGAGGAGATTAGTAATGATGCAACAGAAGCAAGGAAAAGCGGTCGTTGTATTTAGCGGAGGGCAGGATAGCACAACCTGCTTGTTCTGGGCGCTTGAACGTTATGAAGAAGTAGAGGCGGTAACGTTTAATTACGGACAGCGCCATGCTTTGGAGCTGGAGTGCGCGGCGCAAATTGCCGCTGACCTGAAGGTGCGTCACCATGTGCTGGATATGTCGCTGCTTGGACAGCTGACGCCAAATGCGCTGACCCGCGACGATATTGCGATAGAGCAAACGGAGGGCGGACTTCCTTCGACGTTCGTTGACGGAAGAAATTTGCTGTTTCTCTCTTTCGCAGCCGTGCTTGCCAAACAAGTAGGGGCAAAAACGATCGTCACCGGCGTTTGCGAGACCGATTTCAGCGGCTATCCGGATTGCCGCGACATTTTTATCAAATCGTTAAATGTAACGTTGAATTTATCAATGGACTATCCATTTATTATAGAAACGCCGCTCATGTGGATCGACAAGGCGCAGACATGGGCGTTAGCCGACGAGCTTGGCGCATTCGAGTATGTCAGGCAGAACACTTTAACTTGTTACAACGGCATAATTGCGGACGGGTGCGGCGAGTGTCCGGCATGCAAGCTGCGCCGCCAAGGGCTGGAGCGATACATTGCGCAAGCTGAAGCCGGAACCGGAAAGCCGGGTGAAACGAAATGATACAGCAAATCTATCCGCAAACGCCGCATAACTATTGCTATGAATTAAACAAAGATATGCATTTTGCAGCAGCTCATTCCATTCCTACGGAAGAAGCGGGCAAATGCGCATACGTGCATGGGCATACGTATTTCGCCAATGTGACGATTGTCGGAGACGAGCTCGACAGCTCGGGCTTTCTCGTCAATTTTTCCGATATCAAAAAACTGATTCACAATCGGTTCGACCATAGCAACCTAAATGACCACACCGATTTGTTCGGTTCTGCCGGAAACGGCTTTCCGACAACGGAGGTGGTTGCGCGCACGATTTACGAGCTTGTTCAGGCGCATCTGGACGGTACGGCAAATAAACCGAAATGCATTCAAGTTTATTTGCGGGAGACGCCGACCAGTTATGTTGTCTATCGCCCAAAACAGGTGAAAGACAATGGCTGACAAACGTATTCCAGTCATGGAAATTTTCGGTCCGACGGTTCAAGGCGAAGGGATGGTCATCGGCCAAAAGACGATGTTCGTGCGTACGGCCGGCTGCGACTATTCCTGCTCCTGGTGCGATTCGGCCTTTACTTGGGACGGCAGCGGCAAAGATTCGATTCGCATGCTGACAGCACGAGAGGTGCTGGACGAGTTGCGCGAGCTTGGCGGTAACGCCTTTTCCCATGTCACCCTGTCGGGCGGCAACCCGGCTTTGCTCCAGCATTTGGGACAGCTGGTCGAACTTCTTCAAACGGAGGGCATTCGGACGGCTGTCGAAACGCAGGGGAGCCGCTGGCAGCCATGGCTGCTCGACATTGATGAAGTCACGCTGTCGCCTAAGCCGCCAAGCTCCGGGATGGAGACGAATTGGGAGGTTCTGGACGACATCGTCAGCCAGTTGGACGCAGGCGAAAGACCGTTCAGCCTTAAAATCGTTATTTTTGACGAAGCCGATTTAGCCTATGCAGCATTTGTGCACAACCGTTATCCGAAAATTCCGTTTTTTATCCAATCCGGCAATGATGATCTGACTGAAACCGATAACAGCATCATGCTTCAAAAGCTGGTTGCCCGTTACGAATGGCTGATCGGGCAGGTCATGCACAGAGAGGATTTGAAGGCTGTACGCGTGCTGCCTCAGCTGCATGCATGGATATGGGGGAACAAACGAGGCGTCTAGTCAGCGGAATGCTGTTAGATCTGCCATTACGATAAAAGGAAGTGAAGACATGTCGATGTCTGGAAGAAACGAAGAACAATTGCAGGGCATTAGCTTGCTCGGCAACCAAGGAACAACATATCCGACCCAATATGCGCCGTCTGTATTAGAAACATTTGATAACAAGCATCCGTATCGGGATTACTTCGTAAAATTCAACTGCCCGGAGTTTACGAGCTTATGTCCGATGACGGGTCAGCCGGATTTTGCGACGATTTATATATCGTATATTCCGGATCAAAAAATGGTGGAGAGCAAGTCGTTAAAGCTGTATTTGTTCAGCTTCCGCAACCACGGCGATTTCCACGAGGATTGCATGAACATTATTATGAATGATCTGATCGAGCTGATGCAGCCGCGTTATATCGAAGTGTGGGGCAAATTTACGCCGCGAGGCGGCATTTCGATTGACCCTTATTGCAATTACGGCAAGCCGGGAACGAAATACGAGCAAATGGCGGAGAACAGACTTAGCAATCACGACCTCTATCCGGAGAAGGTAGACAACCGGTAGGTAGGAGCGTTTGTCTCGGAAGGCAAGGACACAAGCAAAGCTGCTTCTATCCTCGTATAATATAGTAGACCATGAGGATCGGTCGACAGCATCTGTCTGTATAAATAAAATGAAAAAACGAGAAAATCGTTTGATTAAACGAATGGGAGACAGCCCGCTGCAGCTTGGCAGCGGGTTTTTTTTGATCTTTTCCTCAAAGTCAGTGGTTGTTGCCGGATGCATTGCCTTTTTTGTCGGACGATTTTGTTTTCGTGTTTTTCGTGGCATGACCTTGCTGCTTAGACATTTCGTTCACCAGCCTTTCTGTACATAATGATTAATCAATGCCCCGTTATATGGATCTCTCAAGAAACGGAGTCGGATTATTGTTTGCATAAAGAGAAAAATTCAAACGTTAGTTTATAACTGTCCGCCTAATCATTGATTTTGAGTATGAAAAGAGGGCTGACACCCCGCTGCAGATACGGCAGGTGCCAGCCCTTTGTTGTTTATTTATGAACGGCGGATTGCAACGATGCCGCTGCCTTCGATAGCGGCAAAGAGCGTGCCGTCCGGTCCAAAAGCCGGAGCGGAAAGCGCGCCTTTCACCGGTGCGCTTGCGAATGGCTCCGCTTTGCCGAACGATTCGCCGGAAGAGGTCAGCGCATAAAGGCCGTTATTGCCGAATGCGGCATACGCGCCTGCGTTCAACAGGCTTGACGGAATGCGGGAGGACAGCCACAGGCGTCCTGCCGAATCGAATGCAGCGCCGTCAGGCGAACTGAATCCCGCCTGACGGCCTCCGGCTGCGGCGAGATCGGATTCGAAGGTCATCGAGCCGGCATCACTGCCATCTTCGACTAAGCGTACAACACTTCCAAAACCGTTGCCGGAGGATGCGCTGCCTGTTTGCGCGACAAAGAGCGAGCCGTCTGCCGGATGGAGTGCTAGTCCGGCCGGATTATCAAGCGGAGTCGCGCCGAGCACAAGCGCGGCGTCCTGCGCGTAAATAAGCAAGTTGGATTGCTCTTCTACTTTCTTCAACAAATCCTCGCGAAGCGAGTCGACACCCGCCGGCATGCGATACGTTTTATTGGACAGTACCGCTTTAACAGCTTTAGCGGTAAGTTCAATCCATTGGCCGCTGCCGAAATCGGCTGCGTACAGTCGGCCTTCTTCCAGGAGCGCGGTATTGGCTGTGCCTTTTACCGGATCGTATTCGCCGGCACTGATGAATTTGAACAGGGCGCGGCTGCTGCCCATATAAATGGCAACGCGACGGTCGCGTGTCAATGCGGAAACGGCGTCGCCATGCGCGAAGCGGCCTAGCGCAGTATGCTTGCGTACCGCAAAGCTTGCGTCAGTCGGATCGGCTTCAGCGATATAGCCGACAGATTCCGGGTTGATTCCAGCTTGTGCCGCTCCCGAATCAAGCGGCGATTCACCGGCAAGAACGGTACCCCAAGGCGTCCGTCCGCCGGAGCCGTTGCTCCATAGGCCTTGCGTAACGCCAGATGCCTTCGCCGGTCCTGTTACGCTGATTCGGTCCGAAGCGGAAACCGATTTTGTGCCTTCAACGGTCCATGCTGCATCGATGTCGGAACGTTTAATCGTAAGGATCGATGCGCCTCTGGCTTTCTGGTCTGTATGGCTAATCCATAGATAGCCTTCATATACGCTTTTTCCTTGCACAAAGCTGATATATCGGCCGCCTTCGCCGGTTGCCAGCCAGTCTGCTGTATAACCGCCTGCTAGGGTGAGCTTGTCTGCCGTCGTCGGCTGAAGCGCCGGGAACGGCAGCGCCGCAGCGGAATGCCCGGCTGCGGAAGCATTCGCTTTGCCGAGGAGCGGGTCGAGTCCGGTGGCGGAAGCTGCCAGCGCAGCTGCGCCAGTGCCTAAAAATGCGAGAAACGAGCGGCGCGAAACTTCTTTTTTATAATCCATTATGTACCTCCAATATAATTCCGTCTCAAATCAATAGCTTTATAGCTTAAAGATAGCATAATTAAGAGGATGAATGAAC
Organism: Paenibacillus sp. NEAU-GSW1; assembly: GCF_009737085.1. Classification (GTDB taxonomy): domain Bacteria; phylum Bacillota; class Bacilli; order Paenibacillales; family Paenibacillaceae; genus Pristimantibacillus. Next base: position 9,237 of record NZ_WOVL01000018.1, on the reverse strand, counting down.
AGTTATTGTAAAAAAAACGGTGCATTATCGACGGCATTCGATGTACTATAAGCATAGGACAAAATGCTAGATTTATTGCTTTTATAGCATGTTAGACTCGTTTGTGTTCAGAGGGCGCATAAGGTGCAGGAAGGCGGAGGAGGGAACGTCATGAAATGGCGATTGGCGGTTCCGGAAGATGAGCCGTTGCTATATGAATTGTATGCCGAAACGAGACGCAAGGAAGTTGGCGGATGGGGTTTCGAAGCGAATGCTGCGGAAGCTTTTCTTCGGATGCAGTATCGCGCTCGGGCGATGTCGTATGCTGCGGCTTTCCCGAATGCGGAAATTCGGATTCTATGCCAGGATGAAACTCCGATTGGTGTTTTGCGAGCCGACTATGGCAGCGAAGCTGTTGCAATCGTCGATATCGCGCTGCTGCCGGAATATAGGGCGAAAGGCATCGGTTCAGAGTGGATTAGGCAGCTGCAAGAAGAAGCTTCGGAGCGGAAGCTGCCGCTGAAGCTTCAGGTCGAGCATGGCAATGCGCAGGCGCGAAAGCTTTATAATCGGCTCGGGTTTGCCGAGACATCAGCGGATGAGATAAGAGCTTCGATGAGCTGGAGTCCGGCTTAGCATTTTTGATAACAGCATAGAGAGGGGGAGAGATGATGACAGAAGTTCAAGCCTATAAAAATGCGGTCAACGGGAAATTTCAAGTGCTTGGCGTTGAGCCGCTGCTGGAATTGGAGCTTGTGAATGTGGAAGACCGCGGTGTCAGCGGAGGCTATGAATCGTTTACGCTTGTTTTTCGCGGACCGCAAACGCCTTTTATTCCGCAGCAGACGATAGTTCTTCGCCACGCTGATTTGGAAGACGAAGCGATGCTGGTTGTGCCGATTGGCCAGGATGCATCAGGCTACAAGTATGAAGCGGTGTTTAATCGGTTAGCACAGCTTTGAAAATAAGGAGGAGAGATGATGAGTCAGCCGTATCTTGGCGAGATTAGAATGTTTGCCGGCAATTTTCCGCCATTAGGATGGTACTTTTGTGAAGGACAGCTAATACCTATTTCCGAAAATGATGCGTTGTACACTTTAATCGGGACCACTTACGGAGGAGACGGGCAAGAGACGTTTGCTCTGCCAGATCTGAGAGGACGGATTCCGATTCATATGGGATCCGGTCATACTCTGGCGGAAAATGGCGGTATCGAGAGCGTTACTTTAACGACGCAGCAGATCCCGGCGCATAGCCATGCCGTGATCGCCCGCGGCGAACAGGGCAATACAAGCAATCCGGAGGGAGCGGCGCTCGCGTTGTCATCTCTTGCTCCTTTCTCGCAAACGAGCGATCCGGTAAATGCAAGCGACAGCATGCATGTTGCCGCTGTTAGTCCGGTTGGCGGCAGCCAGCCTCATGACAATATGATGCCGTATACATGCGTGAGCTTTATTATATCTGCGTTCGGGGTATTTCCATCGCAGAGCTAGACGGGTAGATTTGATGGAGGCGAGAATATGAGTACACCTTTTTTAAGTGAAATTAGAATGTTTTCTTTCAATTTTGCGCCGAGAAACTGGGCGTTATGCGACGGACAGCTGCTGCCGATCAATCAGAATCAAGCGCTGTTCTCGCTGCTTGGCACAACTTTCGGAGGCAACGGTCAGACCAATTTTGCGCTTCCTGATTTACGCGGACGGGTTCCGATCGGCGTTGGCGACGGATATACATTGGGAGAACAGGGCGGACAAGAAGCGCATACCCTATCGATTTCTGAAATGCCCGCGCATAATCATCCGCTGCTGGCAAAATCAATCGATGCGACGACAACTTTGCCGAAAAACGGCGTATGGGCGGCCCCTGCTGTGAGCGCCTATCATACCGGCGGGCCAGGCGGTGTCGGCATGGCGATGAAATCGGGCACAATCGGGAGCATTGGCGGCTCGCAGCCGCATTGGAACATGCAGCCCTATTTGACGATGAATTTTTGTATCGCATTAACAGGGATCTTCCCTTCACCAGACTAAAGGAAGCAGGTGCTCTAATATGGCAGATCCATTTGTAGGAGAAATTCGCATTTTTCCATTTAATTATGTGCCGACTGGCTGGGCGTGGTGCAACGGCCAGCTGTTGCCGATTTCGCAAAATACCGCCTTGTTTTCCTTGCTTGGCACCAATTACGGCGGGAATGGCTCAACCAATTTTGCGCTTCCTGATCTTCAAGGCAAAGCGCCGATGTTTTACGGTCAAGGCTCTGGCCTTACTGACCGCAATATCGGTGAAAGCAGCGGCAGCCAGACGGTTACGCTTATCCACACCGAAATTCCGAACCATACCCATCAATTGAAATTCGGCGATTCGTCGGCGCCTCAAAGCAATCCTTATGACGCATTGCCAACCGCTCCGCGGGGACGGCGCAGCGGAATGATTTATACGGAGGCGGCTCCCGATAAAATGATGCACCCGCAAGCGCTCAGTGTAACCGGCGGGACTTTGCCGCATAACAATATGCAGCCTTTTTTGACGATGCATTTTGCGATTGCTTTACAAGGCATATTCCCGCCGAGACCCTAATAACGGCTAAAACGGGAATTAAGGAGGATCGATGATGAAAGTTAGCCGAGAAGGTATATTTCGGAAAAGGAAGTTGATGTTAGGAGCCGCTTTGGCAGCGCTGCTGCTCGTTACTGCGATCGGCGTCGGCATGTCGCAAGGCACTTCGGCGGCAGGAACGAGCACAACAGTCAGCAACGAGACGTCACTTCGAAATGCGTTGAACCTGACTTATGATGAGATTTATTTGGCGCCGGGAGATTATACGCTGACGACGCCGCTTAAAATCAATCGCGCTGTGAAGCTGATCGGCTCGAGCGGCAATCGCGAAGGCGCAGCATCTGCAACAAGGCTGATCGCTTCCGGCGATCGGGCGGTCGTAATTAATGAAGCGCTCGATAATACGTTTGGCAACGTCGCTCTGGAGTCGTTAACGATTATGAACGGCGTCGCGCCAATCGATATTTATGGCGGCGGAGGCATTAATGCCGATACGGGCACGTCGACCTTATCGCTATACAATGTTGCGGTGTCGAATAACTCAACGAGCGCTGCGCTTGGAGATGGCGGCGGCATGTATGTATCGGGTCTTGATGGAGGCAAGCTCGAGCTGGACCGCGTCGTCGTTAACGGGAATGAAGCCGCGGATGGCGGCGGCGGTCTTTATGTCGACGGCGATATTACCGTCGATATTGTACGGAGTACGTTTGATGGAAATATCGCTGGCAGCAAGCCAGGCGGCGCGATTGACGTCATACCGGCAACTGCGCTTAAAGGCGGACCTATACATATTGCAGACAGTGCCTTTATTGCCAATTCGGTAACGAACAGCAACGGCGGCGGGCTTTCGATTAATGTCGCCAATACGATCGTTGAGAACAGTACGTTTAGTGCCAACGCTGCCTTGAATGGCGGCGCGATTGTAACCTCAGCAGCTGGTTCCCCAGCCTTTAAACAGTTGACTTTGACTAAAAATGCGAGCACCTTAGGCGGCGCATTGTTTATAGCAGGCGGCGATCCGGTACTTACGGGCTCCATCGTATCGGGCAACACTGGCACGGCAAATAATGCGGATATTGTTGTTGGCGAAGGTGTTGATCCGCTCACAGCCGCAACGAGCAAAAATAATGTCGTCAGCAAAGCGCTCAATGTGTTTTCAGATACGCCGGCCGACGGCGGCAACGTCATTACAGCGGATGCAAAGCTGGCAGCACTCGCTGATAACGGAGGATATACGAAGACACATGCACCGATGACGGACAGTCCCGCACTGGGAGCAGGCGGAAACGGTCTTGCTTACGATCAGCGCGGTTTTCCGAGAGCGCTGACGGGTAAAGCTTCAGCTGGCGCTTATGAAAGCTGGAGCGCTTCAGTCAGATACGGTAAAACATACACAAGCAATTTGGATTTCAAAGACGCAACTGCTGCGATTTCAATGAGTCTTCTGACTCAGACGGCAGGTTTGATCACTAACTCCGATCTATCGGGTACGGGTAAAGACCGGACAGTGACGATTGTTCCGGATCCGACGAAGTACGGAAACGCGACGTTCAGATTTACCGTTACCCGTACAATTGCAGGACAATCGCAAAACTTGAATGGAACGCTTTACTTGAATGTGTATGCGGCTCCTGAATTAACGGTCGATATGGCGCATAGCGGCGATTTCTATCAAGGGCAGACGAACGCTCCATATACGATTACGGTTAAAAATGAAGGCCTTGCGCCAACAACTGGCACGGTGACGTTAACCGGTGCGCTGCGCAGCGGCCTAACAGCAGTTTCCGGTTCCGGCACCGGCTGGAATTGCACGCCGGGAAGCTTCTCCTGTACGAGCTCGACGGCGATTGCAGCAGGCCAATCTTCTGTAATTACATTGAAAGTTGATGCTGCAGATGCTGCGTCGTACGGTCCGTTGAATAGCACCGTTACCGTTTCCGGAGGCGGCGAGGACGTTGGGGATACGGCTAATAACTCGGATACGGATTCAACAGTCGTTCAGCCAGCGCCGAGAGTCACACTGGTTTCGGTTCCGGCGAACGGCACTTACAAAACAGGCGAGCCGTTAACCTTTAAAGTTCGTTATGATATGACGGTCGATGTTACCGGCACACCTAGATTGCCGATTATACTCGGAGCCTCAACCGTTCAAGCCGCATATAGCAGCGGCAGCGGAACAAATGAGCTGACATTTAATTATACGATTCAAAACGGAGATCTCGATGCCGACGGCATTGCCTTGGATTCTTCGTTGAGCTTGAACGGCGGGACAATTATAAGCGGCCAGAACGTTCCTGCGAAGCTGACGCTGAACAGCATTGCGCCGACAAGCGGCGTTCGAGTCGATGCAGTGGCGCCAACGATTACAGCGGTTGCGGTACCGGCAACCGGCATTTACCGCGACGGGCAGAAGCTGGATTTTGTCGTAACCTACAGTGAAGCCGTTTCGGTAACGGGCAATCCGGTGCTGCCGATCACGATTGGCAGTCAGCAGGTTGAAGCTGCTTTTGTCAACAAGCCTTCTGCGAGCGAGATCAAATTCTCGTATACGGTCGCGAGCGGAAATAATGACAATAACGGCATTGAGCTTGGTTCAGCCCTCTCCTTGGAAGGGGCGGTTCTGACGGACATCGTAGGCAACGACGCGGTATTGACTCTTTCTACCGGCATCGATACGACTGGAGTTACGGTCGACACGAAAGCTCCTGTATATGAATCGCTTCAAGTTCCTTCAGCAGGAGCCTATAAAGCGAACGATAAGCTATCGTTCGAAGCGGAATTCGATGAGAATGTGATCGTAACAGGCACGCCTCGCATCATTTTGGATGTGAATGGGGTGCAGAAATATGCGCAGTATGAGTCCGGGACGGGTACAGATCAATTAATGTTCTCGTATACGGTACAATCCTCCGATAATGACGCGAATGGCATTTCATTCTTGAATGAAGGTGCAATCGATCTGAACGGTGCGATGATTAGAGACGCGGCGGGATACAGCATTAATGTTGCTCCTTCGGCATTACCCGCGCTGCCTAGCATCGTTCTGGATACGGTGCAGCCGGTAATTGAATCGGCTGCTGTTGCTGCAAAGACTTACATCTATGGAAGCACGATGACGGTCGAGCTTCAGTTGAGCGAACCGGTAACGATAGCCGGCGGAACACCTAAACTGCCTATGACGGTTGCAGGTTCAACGGTCGAGGCGGTTTATGCGGCAGGCAGCGGAACGGATAAGCTGTCGCTTATCTATTCGCCTGGAGCTGGCATTCGCGATACGAATGGCATTGAGCTGTCAGCCGCCCTGTTGGCGGAAGGCGCGTCCATTGTCGACGCTGCAGGCAACACAATTGCTTTAACGATTCCGGGAACGCTTGAGCTTTCTGGTGTTAACGTTGATACGATCGTGCCTGAGATTGACGCGGTCACGGCAGCCGATGACGATTATAAGATCGGGGAAACGATACAATTTACTGTAACGTTCAGCGATGTCGTAATTGTTCAGACTGCGGACGGAACGCCGTACCTGCCGTTTAAGCTCGGATCGAAGTCGCTGCAAGCGAACTATGCGTCGGGCAGCGAAACGAATAAACTGATCTTCTCCTATACCGTGGCAGCAGGCGATGCAGATGGAGCGGCTGTTGATTTATCGGCAACGGCAGCAATTGCCGCTGGAGGCGGAACAATTGCGAATGCGGGCGGCAACAATGCTGTCCTAACGTTGAATGGCGTGGATGACTTATCGAATGTGATTGTTGATTCGACGGCGCCTGCAGTTGCTTCTATTACATCTAATGCTGCGGGAACCTATGCAATCGGAAATGTGCTGGAATTCGCGCTGAATACGAGTGAATCGGTTGTGGTGGATACGACCGAAGGGTCACCTGAGCTTCTTTTGAGCATTGGCGGACAAGCGCGTACAGCGGTCTATGCCCCTTCGGCTTCCGATGACAATAAGCTAGTCTTCCGGTACACGGTAGCCGCAGGTGAGTATGATGCGGCAGGCGTGCAGCTTCAGAGCTTGAATTTGAATGATGCTGTCATTACAGACCAGGTAGGCAATAGCTTGAACGCTGCTCTGCCGGCCTTGACGGCGCAAATTAAAGTAGACGGTATTAAACCGGCGATCACTTCGGTTCAAACACCGGCGGAAGGCGTCTATCGCGCGGGGCAGGATTTAACCTTCGTATTTAAGCTGAATAAAGACGTTACGGTTAATACGACGGGCGGAACATCCTTTATTACGTTGGACATCGGCGGCGTTACTAAGATTTTGCCATTACAGGCTGCGGCACCGGATACCTTTACGTTTACTTACAAAATTCTGGCCACTGATATGGACTCTGCGATTCGATTCGAGGGTTTCAATATTGGCGGAACAGCAATTAAGGACAGTTTCGGCAACGATCTAGATTCTGCATTGCCTGCGTTTACGCTGCCGGTCATCAAGGTGGATACGACGCCTCCGAATGCTCCGGTCTTTACGACCGCAGACGGCGTATCTCATTACTATGATGATGTCGTCATTGCAGGCACTGCAGAAGCGGGAAGCACGGTAACGGTCAAGGAGAACGGGGGATTAGCAGCAGCGACAGCCATAGCCAATGCCTCTGGCGTTTGGTCTGTGGAGTTGACAGACTTGGCAGAAGGAGATTATACGCTGAAGGCGGAAGCTGTTGATGCCGCAGGAAACAAAAGCGCAGCATCTTCTCTAACCGTTAAAGTCGTTCCTTACATTGCGCTTGATGCAGCGAACTACAGCCTGATTGTCGGACAAAACAAAGCTGTGAAGCTAAATGCTACCTATTCGGATGGCAGTGTGCGTGATGTGACATCCGAGGTCGTGTTCAGTACAGATAAACCGGCAATTGTTACAATTATTGGCGCTAACCTGAATGGCATTAAAGCAGGTAAGGCGGTGTTAACCGCACAATGGTCCGGCTTGACCGTTACAGCTCCAATTACGGTACTGTCGCCAAGCACTTCGGGCGGCATTGGCGAAGGCGATAACGACAGCTTTGACTTGGAGCTGACCATTGACGGAATTGAACTCGAACAACCGATTTCGCTCGCAGATGTCGAAGCCGGACATGTGACGTTATCGTTTAATAAGCCAAGTGTGGGAATTGCAATTGGTGCGGAAGCCATTCAAAAACTGCTTGAAATTAATGACAAGCTTGTTATTGAAATTCGTACGTTGTCGGGCTCGATTGAGATGCCATTGAAACAGCTGCTGGCAAAAGCGGATGGATTACTTGGAACTCATGCATCAGCCCTGACGGCAGACATAGCTCCAGCGGCTGATTCGGTTGCCAATGCTATCGGTACAAAGCTGTCCAAGCTTAATGCTAAGCTGCTAGCCGGACCTTCTGAATTCGTTCTTGGCTATGAGGATGCAAAAGGTAATGAATTTGCATTCGAATCGCTAGACGATTACATTGTTCGATCGCTTTTGGCCGGTGAAGCGAAACCGGGTTATGGTTCGACCGTATTGCGCTGGGATGCGGCGTCTGGCGAGTTTAGTTTTGTTCCTGCGAACCTCGTACAGAAAGACGGCAAATGGATCGTACAAGCTAAGGATCGGACGAACGGTATATATGTGCTCGTTCATCGTTCGGTTTCCTTTAGCGATACGACTAATCATTGGGGCAAGGCCGATATTGAACTGCTCGCCTCGATGTTTGTTGTTCAAGGCAAAGATGACAGCGCATTTGATCCGAACGGATCGGTGACGAGAGCTGAGTTTGCGGCACTGCTGACTCGCGTGTTAGGTATTTCGGGAGACAGCAACGGGACGGCAGGAACTGTCTTTAGCGACGCGCTGGGCGGCTGGTTCGAGGATGCCGTTCGTGCGGCAGTTGCAGCATCCATTGTTAATGGATATAAAGATGGCACCTTCCGCCCGAATGAAACAGTGTCGAGAGAAGAAATGGCTGTAATGATGATGAGGGCGCTGCGCTTTGCAGGCGTCAATCCGGCAGAAGGTGCAAACGGGCAGGTATTTAAAGATCAAAGCGAAATTTCATCATGGGCGGCGGAAGCCGTAAATCAAGCTTCACACCTTGGCCTCGCAAAAGGTGACGAAACGGGAGGGTTCCGCCCTTCCGATAACGCCACTAGAGCGGAAGCAGCTACTATGCTGCTGCGTCTGATGCGTCAAGCTGGATTGTCGCCTTGGTAAACAAATTAAACAAGTAATGAGATGTCCGGAAAGCATTGTTGCGTTCCGGACATCTTTTATTTTGAAGGGGGTATCTACCAATCTATCATTTTTTTTAAAAAAAGGGTTGCATAATGGTTGTGATCTATGATATATTCTAATTCCGGCCGAGAGAGATGCGGTTGGCGAGGCAAGAAGGACAAGCTTGTTGCGAACGAGAGTTCAAAACAAACTTTAAAAAAAAGCTTGCATCGAGATGGCGCTTGTGGTAAGATAACTTTCGTTGTCGCAAAAGAAATTGTTCTTTGAAAACTGAACAACGAGTGAAACTGCCCTGTTAATTCTAACGAATTAATAGAAAAGCGATAAAAAGTAATGAGCAAGTCAAATTCTGACCGGGATTTTCCGATCAGCCTTCGGCTGGACAATCGGAAAACCCTTTCTATGGAGAGTTTGATCCTGGCTCAGGACGAACGCTGGCGGCGTGCCTAATACATGCAAGTCGAGCGGATCTGATGGAGTGCTTGCACTCCTGACGATTAGCG
>NZ_WOVL01000017.1 GCF_009737085.1 Paenibacillus sp. NEAU-GSW1 | reverse complement strand
CCTTTATTTCACGCTCGCCTTGTGCCTTCGTACAACGTTCCTTCAGCGGACAGCCTTCACAGGAAAGGCTGCGATAATGGCGAGTGGTAATTTCATAACCACTTTCCGTGGTACTTCTGCTTTCATAACGGAATAGAAGTTTCTGTCCTGCTGCGCATGTCCACGTGTCTTCTTTCTCGTCATACAACCAATGCTCGAATTTGCTAATGTCTTGCTTCCACGCTTTGGTATTTTCTTTGTGATAGGTATTGTATGTAACAAGTGCCCGTTGTTCCTCAGACTCCAGGTAAGCATAGTTTTCTTCACTTCCATAACCTGCGTCTGCAATGATGGTTCCCGGCAATTGACCAAGCGATGCTTTCACTTTGTCCAGGTGTGGCTTAAGACAACGCGTGTCTGTTGGGCGTTGGTGAAGGCTGTAACTAAGGATGAACTGATCTTCTGTTCCAATCTGCACGTTATATCCCGGCTTCAATTGTCCATTTCGCATGTGATCTTCCTTCATGCGCATAAACGCGGCATCGGTGTCGGTTTTGCTAAAGCTGTTGCGGCTTCCGAGCGTTTCTTGCTGATCTTAAGGAGATGGCTTCTTTTTGTTTGTATTTTAAGCAATTAATTGACAGGTTAATGGCAAACGGAACATTTAAATGTGCAGTTTGCTGTTTTACCCAAATAAAACAGGGGGGGTATCCCATCGTCATTTTAATGACTTATGGGACACCCCCTTATTTTTACTTCGCAGACCAAAGCGATTCGATCTCTTCAAGCGATTTGCCTTTCGTTTCGGGCACGACCCGCCATGTAAATACGAACGTAATGAGCGACATAACGCCGAACAGCCAGAACGTTATGGCCGGTCCTGCTGAAGCGAGCATCGGCGGGAACGATTGCGAGACGATATAGTCAGCAAGCCATAACGCCATTGAAGCGATCGCTGTCGCTTTGCCGCGAATCCGGTTCGGGAATATTTCGCTCATAATGACCCATACGACAGGCCCGAGCGAAATCGCGAAGGAAGCGACATAGATGAGCAGAAACACTAGTACGAGCGGCCCGGTCGTATGGCCGGTCTGGAAAGCGATGCCGATAACGGCTAGACAGATCGTCATCAAGGATGAGCCGATCAAGAGCAGCGCTTTGCGCCCGACTTTGTCGATCAGCCAAATGGCCACAATCGTAAAGGCGAAGTTGACGAAGCCGATGAGAATCGTTTGTACAAGAGATGAATTTGTGCCGGCGCCCATCGTTTTAAATATTTCAGGGGCATAATACATAACGGCGTTAATGCCTGTAACCTGTTGAAGAACCGCCAGCACGACGCCGACAATCAAGGCGATCCGCAGGCCCGGGCTGAACAGCTGCTTCATTGAACCGTTTTCCTGCGCAAACGATTGTTTAATATCGAGCACCTCTTGCTTGGCCGCTTCCTCTCCGTGAATGCGAAGAAGAATGTTTAACGCGTCAAGCGATCTTCCTTGCTTGATCAGCCAGCGAGGGCTTTCCGGCACGAAGAACAGCAGGATGAAGAAGAGAACGCCTGGCAATACGCCAATGCCGAACATCCAGCGCCATGCCGATGCAATGTCCCATGCGTCATCGCCCCATCCGGCAATGCCGGAGTTGATGAAGTAGACGAGGAAGATGCCGGTTACGGTGGCGAATTGGTTCAGGGCTACAAGCCGTCCGCGGTACTTAGCCGGAGCAATTTCCGCATTATATAGCGGACATAAGGTTGAAGTGATGCCAATGCCGATACCGCCAATAATACGGGCGATAATATAGCCGGTGAACGTGTCCGGAATTGCCGAGCCAAGCGAGCCGATAATAAAAAGGATGGCAGCGGCGATCAGCACCTTTTTCCGTCCGAAACGGTCGCTCAGCACACCGGAGAAGCCCGCGCCGAAAATACAACCGATAATAAGTGAAGAAACGGCCCAGCCGACTTGCACCTCATTCAATTCGAACCGATCCTGCATAAAGCCGATAGCGCCGGATACGACCGCCGTATCGAAACCGAACAGCAAGCCGCCGAGCGCTGCGATCATTGAGACAAGCGTTACAAATTTCATGCTGGACGGATGATCGCTGTTGGCAGCGGCCGTGTTGCTGTCACCCGATTTTATATTTCCTAGTGCACCCAATGTAGTATTCCCCTTTCGTTGCGAAGAGCTTGATAGCTAAATGTTCAGAAGCTGATGCAAAAAATTATAGCATGGCGAAACTGGGGGAATGGACGCAATCAGCAGCACATAATTGTGTTGTTTCTGCATGGATTCGTTCGAGCCGATCCAGTTGGCTAGAGATAAAGACGAATGTAGCATTTTATTGTTCCCAGATAACAAAAAAGTCCACGCTCTGAGAACGTGAACCTAATTTTTGGAACCATTTCGAAACTCGGTCGGCGTGACGCCGGTTACTCTTTTGAACACACGGCTAAAATAATTCGGGTCTTTATACCCGACCTCGAAGCAAACCTCCTTAAGAGCAAGCTCGTCGGCGGAAGCAATCAGCTGCTTGGCTTTGTCAATCCGAAGGCTGGTGACATAGTCGATAAAAGTAGCCCCCGTTTGCTGCTTGAACACTTTGCTAAAGTAGTGGGCGTTCAAATGGACGTAATCGGCGGCATCCTCCAATGAAAGCTCTTCTGTAAAACGCTCCTCAATAAAACGTTTTGCCTTGTCCATGACGGACAACGTTTGCTGTTCCCGCTGCTCGCGAATGCGTCGCAGGGCGGCAAGCACATAGGAGCGGTTATCGGCGTTATGTTCATTCATCTCTTCGCGCTTGGCAATGATCCGCTCAGCTTCATTTGCGCTTTCCGGTGCGCCAATCCGTACCGGATCCGTCTCGCCGATCAATTGCTCGAAATCGGAAGCTTTGCCGATAAGGCGGTCATCATCCGAGGCGAATACAGCTTCAAAATACGATTTGCGCAAGCCGTCTGCCCCGGTATGCAGCGAACCTATGCCTACCGCAACCGCCATTTGAAATTGGCGTTCGGCTAATTCGCACAGCTTTTCGCCAAACTGGCGGACGGACTGTTTCCATGCGGCGGGTTCGTCGACGGCCTCTTTGTGCAGGAACACCGCCATATGCATATCAATTAGTGAGCTGACGATACACGGGATGCCGTAAGCCTTCGCGTAGCTGCGGATACTTTCATACAGCTTTTTTTTGTCCGTTGCCGTTGCAGCTGCTTGTTTTGGAAACGCAACGACAAGGGCGCAGCCGGCATCGAGCGGAAAGCCAAGCCAATCGGCGAGCTGCTCTTCGCCGGCGTCTGCGACCTGATCGACCATAAAGACGAGCGCCAGTTCATTCTCGGCAAGAGGGAGCAGCTGAGAAAGCTTGTCCCTTAAGCGCAAATCTTCAGCTCTCCGGTTTTTCTCCGCTTCGAGCTCATCAAGCAGTCCGCGCAGCGTAGCTGAAATTTGTTCCCGTCCCGCAGGCTTGACGATGTATTCTTTGACCCCAAGCGAGACCGCTTCTTTGGCGTAGGCGAAAAAATCATATGCGGTTACGAGGACGAATTTCGAATCCGGAAGGAGCGTCTTCATTTCCCGAATCGCTTGCAGTCCTTGGATACCGGGCATATTGATGTCCATCATGACGATATGAGGGCGGAATTCATCTGCCAGTTCGATGGCTCTCCGTCCGTTTTCCGCATGCGCGAATTGAAATACGCCGGGCAGCATGCGTTCAATGATTAGTTCAAGCCCTTCCCGTTCCAGCGCTTCGTCATCCGCGATTAACAGCCGATACATTGTGCGTCACACCTTATTCATAAGGATTTTTTGATCTCAAAGTTTAATTCAAGCCGATCTTGCCCGATGACTTTCCTCGGTACATGCAAGGTGATGACCGTACCTTGTCCGAGACTGCTCTCAATCTCTATTATATCGTCACGATTATAAAACAACCGCAGCCGTTTAAACACATTGCGAGTGCCGATGCCCGTTCCTGCTGAAGCGGATTTGGCCGGCATTGGAGCCTCCTCCACGCTGAGCAATGCTTCTCGCGTTTCTGCGCTCATGCCGCAGCCATTGTCTATAATCGTGATGGCTGCGCCGCCTTGCAGCGCTAGAATACTGATCTGAATTTCTCCTCCGCGCTCCATGCCTTCAACGCCGTGCATGTAGGCGTTCTCGACAAGCGGCTGCAGCGTCAGCGCCGGGATAAGCAGGTCCAATGCGCCTTCCTCCGCATTTAGCTCCACATGAACCCGATCGCGAAACCGCGCTTGTTGAATGGCAATATATTTGCGGACATGCTCGAGCTCCTCGCGAATCGTTACGGGCTGCTCAAGCCGCTGCAAATTGTACCGAATTAAGCCGGACAATGTGACGATCAAGTCGCTCGTCCGGTCAGCTCCTTCGATGACCGCAAGCCTGGAAAGCACGTTCAGCGTATTAAACAGAAAATGAGGATTGATCTGGCTTTGCAGCGCTTGAAGTTCAAGCTCCTTGATCAGCTTCTCGGATTCCATCCGCTGCTTGTCTTTCCCGATCAATTCATTCAAGTCAGCGAGCATATGCCGGAACGTTTCGGACAAAATGCCAAGCTCGTCGTTTGCTTTCCCGTCTGCTGCAGCGTTGGCGTGAGCGCCATTCCAATCTCCTTTGGCAATCCGCTTGGCCGTCTCGACCAGCTTTGCGACAGGCGCCGTAATACTTCTTGAAATCCATAGCGCAAGCGCGATACTCAGCATCGTATTGACGATAAAAGCGGTAGGGCCAAGCCAGTCCAGCTTTGCCAAGTGAAGCTGGATGCTCCGGTACAGCGGCTCGTAAGCGGTGAGCTCCGCGTCGAGCAGACGCCGTTCCTCATCGCGAATGAACGACGCCGTTTGCTCGGCTTTCTCGTAATGCCGCAGCGCCTCGCCCGGCTGCGGCGGCGTTGCCGCGGCAGCTTGCCGGGCGGCAAGCTGCTGCTCCGCAAGCGTGTCCAGCATATGAATATAGCCTTCCAATTCCGCGCCGCGAATCAGGGTCCCGCGCTGCTTCGACAGCTTCAAGCCAAGCTCGCGAAGCTTCTTATCCTGCTCAAGCAGCTGGCTTTCGCTGCTGCTGCCGGGATTGAGCAAATAGGTGTAGAGCACGCGAAGCAGAGCATCCGAGCTTTGCGCGGATTGCGTGTACAGCAGCATGCGGTCCATCGTTTGACCGTAGTTTTTTTGTACGGATTTGGAGCTTTCAAACAAAAAGAAGGTGACTCCGTTTGTCAGCAGCACGAGCAGCGGAATAAAGAGCAGCAGCTTGGTGCGAATCGTCATCGGCTGCCTCCGCTGCTCTGACCGGATACAGAGGAACTCGTTGTTTTCTTCTGATCTATCAATTGAATAGGCGTCAATATCTGCTCATGCACTTTACGGCCTTTGAAATGCCGATCGAGCTGGGCTATCGCCTCATAGCCCATGCGGAACGGCTGCTGAACCATCGTTGCATGTATGCTGCCTTGCTGTATGCCCGTTAAGGTTTCCTCCAGATCGTCAAATGCATATATCGTTACAGCGCCAGGTTTGAGGCGTTTGACGGCTTGCGCAATGCCAATGCCGTCGAGCGAGCTGAATCCGACCATATAATTCATCTCAGGGTGCATGCGAAGCATTTCTTCCGCTTGCTGCTCGGCTTGCAGCCTTGAAATGTCGGAAGCGCGCACCTCCGCGACAGTCAGCTGCGGGTGCTCCTTAATGACGGATCGCAACCCTTCCAGACGGAGCTGCTGGCTGGCCGCGAGGTCGCTGCCCAGCAGTACGCCTATGACGCCGGGTTCGCCGTCCGAATGCCGGATGATCAGCTTGCCGGTTTCTTGTCCTGCGGCGATGTTGTCCGTTCCGATAAAGGACAAGCGGCTGCTTGAAGGCTCGTCCGTGTCTACGGCGATGATCGGAATGCCCAGTAAATCAGCTTCAGCGATTGCTTGCTGCTGACCCGCATCGCCAATCCCTTGCACAATGATCGCGTCGGCTCTTGCCGCGATCGCTTTTTGCAGCAGTTTAACCTGCTCTTCGGGGTTGATGCGGTAAGGTCCGGTATATTGAAGCTCCATGCCGAACTGAGAAGCGGCTTCACGCGCGCCTTGCTCGACGGAGCGCCAGAATGGGTTGTCGATTTCCTGGGAAATCAGAACGATTTGCCGCTTCGTTTCCTCTTTTCCTGAACCGGTTTCCGAAGGTAAAACCAGCTTGCGGATGTTTTGCGAAGCGACAAAAAACTGAAGCAGCACGGCCAGAAAGATTGCGAGCAACAGCAAAATACCGATATTCCAGCGCCGATTAGCCATATTCATCCATCCTTCCGCCGTACGTTCGAATAATGACATCATTATACATGATTGAGTGCGCAGGCCCAAAAACGGATTTGTTGTTACGGTCATACTTAATCGGCAGGATGATAAATTAAGTGCTTAAAAAAGATAAAATCCATCATGTACAAATAATGGTCGACGTATTATGATTATCAATGATAATAATTATCAATATCACTAGTTGGACGGGGAGGAAGACAGAAAGATGAAAGGTTTAAAAGGGCTGGTTATTCTGCTGCTCGCAATTGTTGTTATTAGCGGGTGTGGAGCAAACGGAGCAAATAAGGAAGGCAGCAACAACGGAGGCAAAGAGCAGGCGGCAGCCGAAACGGCATCGCCGGAGACGAATGCGGCGACAGGCGGTGCGAAGACGATTACTCACTCCATGGGTACGGCAACGCTGGAAAAAACGCCGGAGCGGGTCGTCGTTCTTTTTAACGGTATGGTCGATATTTCGGTCGCGCTTGGCATTAAGCCGGTAGGCGCCGTGGAATCATGGGACGAAAAGCCTTTTTACGTCTACCTGCGCGATAAAATGGAAGGCGTAGAAACGCTCGGCGAAGAGAATCAGCCGAACGTAGAGGCGATTGTCGCTTTGAAACCGGATGTCATTATCGGCTCCAAGCTGCGCCATGAGAAAATTTATCCGCAATTGAACGCGATTGCGCCGACGATCATGATGGAGGATGTCTTCAGCTGGAAAGATAACTTGACGATGGCCGGCGAAATTTTGGATAAACAAGACGAAGCAGCCGCGATTTTGGCCGATTGGGATAAACGCGCGGAAGAGTTTAGGACGAAGATGGGCGATAAGCTCGGTTCGACGGAAGTGTCGATTATCCGATTTGAAGAGGATGGAACGTCGCGCTTCTATGTTACCGGATTTGCCGGAACGATCTTCAAGGAGCTCGGCTTGGGACGTCCGGAAGCGCAGCAGGTACCGGATAAGACGGTCGTGAACGTTACGACGAAAGAGCAAATTCCGCTGCTTGGCGGCGACTACATTTTCGACCTCACGATGGAGCGCGACGGAGAGGAAGGGAAGAAAACCCAGAAGGATTGGACTTCCAATCCGCTCTGGACCAATCTTGACGGGGTTAAGAACGGTCAATACCACCATGTCAACGCGATAACGTGGAATTTGGGCGGCGGTCCGCTTGCAGCGAAAATGATGATGGACGATTTGTTTACGTACATGAAGCTCAACTGATAGTGCGTGTTCAAAAAGTCTGGTTTTCAGCACATAAGCCATGCCAGAAGAATGAGCCCAGCTCATTCTTTTGGTCGTGCATGGAGAAAGGACAGGAGTATGAACGGCATATTCACAGCGCAGCGAATCAAGCTCGCAGGCGCGGCAGGCGGCTTCGTTCTGCTGCTCATTTGTTTCGCTTCCAGCGTGTTGCTTGGCAGCACGACGATCGATTGGAGGACCGCAAAGTCTGCAATCGTTCAATATGATAAAACCGACAGCAATCAAGTCATCGTCCGCACCGCCCGTCTGCCGAGAGCGGTTACTGCAGTCGGCGTCGGGGCGAGCCTGGCGATCGCCGGCGCGCTGATGCAGGCGTTGACCCGCAATCCGCTAGCCTCGCCGAGCGTGCTTGGCGTAAATGCGGGCGCCACTTTTTTTATCGTACTTTCGATCACTTTTTTTTCATTTAAAAATATGCAGAGCTTAATGTGGGTGGCATTCGTAGGCGCAGCGGTCGGCTCGGTCGTCGTCTATATGCTTGGCTCGCTCGGCAGAGGCGGATTGACGCCGCTCAAAATTATTTTGGCCGGATCGGCGATGACCGCTTTGTTCTCCTCGTTTACGCAGGGGATGCTCGTCCTGAACCAGACGGGCTTTCAGAGCGTTATTTTTTGGCTGACGGGGTCGATTTCGAGGCAGGAGATGAATGCTGTTGCGCTAGTTTTGCCTTACATGGCGGCGGGCTGGGTTGCCGCGCTGCTCGTAGCGAGACAAATCAACTTGTTCATGCTCGGTGAAGACAGTGCGGCAGGCCTCGGCCAGCGCACAGGGCTAATTAAAATTGCGGCCGGCGCCATCATCGTTGTGCTTGCAGGCGCGTCCGTGTCGATTGCGGGACCGATCGCGCTGATTGGTGTCATGATCCCTCATATCGGACGTTATCTGGTCGGCAACGATTACCGCTGGCTCGTGCCGTATTGCGGTCTGCTTGGCGCTGTCCTGCTGCTTATCGCAGATATTGCAGCCCGGTTTATCGTCATTCCGGAGGAAATGCCGGTTGGCGTCATGACGGCAGCGATAGGCGCTCCTTTCTTCATTTACTTAGCGAGAAGGGAGCTGTCGCAACGTGAAGCCGCACGCTGAAACGATTAACTCGCC
This sequence comes from Paenibacillus sp. NEAU-GSW1, assembly GCF_009737085.1. Taxonomy (GTDB): domain Bacteria; phylum Bacillota; class Bacilli; order Paenibacillales; family Paenibacillaceae; genus Pristimantibacillus. The sequence goes on along the minus strand of NZ_WOVL01000017.1, from coordinate 110,157 downwards.
AAGAACGACTCGCGGCAGAAGACCCGCTGTTGTTACTGCATGTTTAGCGATTGCCTGCCTAGTTGCCGTGATCGTCAGCATCGGGCTGGGCGATATCCGGATTTCGCCTATTGAAGTTGTAAAAAGCATCTTCGGACAGGGCTCTCCCGCGGATATGCTCGTTGTTCAGCAGCTGCGCTTGCCGCGTATAACGGTAGCGATGCTGGTCGGTGCGTCATTGGCCGCATCGGGAGCCATGCTGCAAGGGATGACGAGAAATCCGCTTGCTTCCCCAGAAATGATGGGCATTACTGGAGGCGCAACGGTTGCCGCTGTCGCTTTCTTGACTTTTAGCGCAGGTACGATCAGCATCCGCTACTTGCCGTTTGCCGCATTGGCCGGCGCGGCAGCTGTCTCGCTTCTAGTCTATTTATTGGCTTGGAAAAAAGGCATTTCGCCGATTCGCCTGATTACGGTCGGCGTCGGTATCGCCTCGCTGACGTCCGCGATGACGACGGCAATGATCGTGTTCAGTCCGATCAACGATCCGTCGCAAGCTTTTTTATGGATTACAGGTTCGGTTTACGGCTCTAATTGGGAAAATGTCGCGACGCTGCTGCCGTGGACCGCGATTTTGCTGCCTGCGTCGTACTTATTTCATCGGACGATCAACGTCCAGCAGCTAGGCGACGAAATATCGATTGCGCTGGGCAGCTCGCTTCAATGGAGCAGGCTTCTTATTTTGCTTAGCAGCGTCGCGCTGGCCGGTTCAGCTGTATCTGTAGCGGGCGGCATCGGCTTCGTCGGCTTAATCGCTCCGCATATGGCGCGCAAGCTGGTCGGTTCGCGATTCGAGCATATGTTTCCCGTCTCGGCGCTGCTCGGCGCGATTCTAGTTGTGCTGGCCGATCTAGTCGGCAGAACTGTGTTCTTGCCGCGAGACGTTCCGGCTGGTGTATTTACGGCAGCGATAGGCGCTCCGTTTTTTATTTATTTGCTGTACGCTTCGAGAAAAGTGAAATAAGGGGAGAAAAACGCAGATGGAAAAACAAAAGAACGGATCCATTGAACATATTATTCGCTCCAGAAGGAGCGTCCGGCTGTTCCGTAATGAGCCGATCGAAACTTCGGAAATATTGGAGCTGCTGAACATCGCGGTATGGGCGCCGAATCACGGCATGAGAGAGCCTTGGCGCTTTATTTTGTACCGGGACGGCGGCCGTCAGGCTTTCGCGGATGCGGTGCTTAAAACCTATACGAGCGAAGAGCATAAGAAGATGGGCGCTGGCAAGCTCGAGTATTACACGAACATACCGGCTCATTTGGTTATCATTTTGAAAGAGGACCCGCGGCAAAAGGAATGGGATGAAGATTACGCGGCTGTCTGCTGTCTCATCCAAAACTTCCAGCTGGCGGCATGGGAGCGCGGCATCGGCGTCGTTTGGAAAACGAACTGGTACAGCTATGATCCGAAGTTCCGGGAAGCGGCGGGACTTAAGCCGGGAGAAAAGATTGTCGGCGTGCTGCACATCGGCTATCCGGAGCAAGTGCCGCCTGAACGTCCTCGGACATCGGCAGAAGAGCTGCTTACGATTATTGACCGGTAATGCTGACCAATCGCCGCAAAGAACAGTCGATGCTTGTATTGTCCTCGATTCGAAGGCGAGTGCTAAAGGGAACAAACGGACGGCTGACGATCCCGTGCGATATGATCTGCTTCGTTGCGGAAGGAGCCGGGGATTGCCGTATCGGGGAGGTCCCTTTTGAACTGAGGCCCGGTTTCTCTTTTTATTTGAAGAAAGGAATGCCTGCACAATGGAAGCTCGATTCCGGCGGTGCAGATTGCTACCTCCTGCTGCTCGAGAGGGTAATGCTCACGAAACGAAGAGGATCTTGGAGCGTGACCACCGCACTGGCAGAGGCAGAGTCAGAGTCGGAGGAAGCGGCTTGGCTGCCTTTCGCGCCGGGACGCCTGTCGATCGGCAATGCCGATGCTGTGCTGGAATCAGTCGTGCAGCTATGTGAAAGCGGGGCTTCCAACGGATCGCTGCAAGAGCTGCTGCATCGCATCATCGGCAGCAAGCGGGAGGTTGCGGCGGAGGCGGCGTTTGGGGAGATGCCAGGGGAAAGCGGAATCGAAGCGAGCATTCGCTTCATGCAAAGCCATTTCCGGGATAAAATCAAGCTCGAGACGTTGGCCGATGTCGCAGGACTAACGCCCACTTCTTATTCCAGGAGTTTTAAGAAGCAGAAGGGCGTAACGCCGATCGAATATTTGACGCAGCTCCGAATAGACGCGTCAAAGCCGTTGTTGTCGAAAGATAATTGCTCGGTCAAAGAGATTTCCTCCATCGTCGGGTTCGGAAACGAGTTCCATTTCAGCCGCACGTTTAAACGATCCGTCGGTATAGCGCCAACGATGTTCGTGAAGCGAAAAACGTTGAAAGTAGCGATCGCTACCGGATTCGGGCATGATGATAACTTGCGTTCGCTCGGGATCGAACCGGTAGCCGTCATCAATATGTACATTGACGAAAAGGTCGAAAACGAGTGCAACAGAGGCTGGCTGCTTGAACATAAGCGGACGATCGAGGAGGCCAAGCCGGATCTGATTATTGCAGACTGCAGGCACAAGCCCTATTATGATCTTTTGAAAGATGCCGCTCAGACGGCTGTATTGGCGTGCAGCATGGATTGGCGCATGCTGCATTTGAGAATCGCCGAGCTGGTCGGAAGAGAGCGGGAGGCGCAGCATAATATCGGCGAGCTGGAACGGCTTGCCGCATTTGCCCGCGCCATTCTGGGCGACAGGTTAAGAAACGAGACGGTGTGTCTCATGCGCATGATCAATAAAGCAATCCGGCTGCAAGGGATGGCAAATCACCCGATAAACGAGCTGCTGTACAAGGAGCTCGGTTTAAAACCGGGCAGCTTTGTGCCATTGACGGAGATGAATCGCGAGTTTCCGGCTGCCGATCTGCCGCCGCTCGACACGGACCATTTATTTGTACTGCAAAATGCGCTATACCGGCATGATGAAGCTGATTTGCAGCATTTGCTTCATTCGCCTCGCTGGAGTGCGATGAAAGCCGTGCGAAACAATCAGACGCGCATGGTGTCCAATTGGGTTGCCCAAAGCTGGGCGCCGATCGGCCGAAAGCACATCATCGAAGAGCTGTTGCGATTTGCGATTCCGTCGGAGGCGACGCCAATCGAAATTATGGCGGGCATGCGATAGCTGAAAGGCGGAAAGGGCCGTCCATCGCCATTTTTAATGACTTTGGACGGCCCTTTTTGTTAGTTATGAAATAGCGATGTCCCACAGCGTTATTTGAGCTCAATTGCTTTATAGGGGGACGTTGCAACGTCGATTTACGAAAACTAGCGCTGCCCTCTTACGGGCCAGTCGGGGCGGCACAGGTGTCAATCACAGCTGTTTAACAGAGCTGCGTACGACGAGCTCTGCCGGCAACACAACCTTTTTCCATGGCCCTGCATCCTCGCGATTTTGAATCCGATCAATGAGCATTTGCATGCCTAAATAACCGAATTGATAGGCCTGCTGGGCAACGACTGTTACGAACGGTTCGACTTCCGAAAAAGGACCGAAGTCGTCGAAGCAGACGACCGACACGTCTTCCGGTATCCGAATGCCGCGCTGGCGGAGGAGGCGAATGACCCCGACGGCCAGCACGTTGTTGCCGGCAACGATTGCTGTCGGCAGCGGTTTCATCGACCCGAGCCAAGCTTCCATCTCGGACAAATCGCTGCGAGGGCCGAAGCTCGTTTCGAAAATATAGTTATCATGCAGCGTCAAGCCGTTCAGCTTGAGCGCTTCCTCGTAGCCTTGCCGCCTCGTTCTCGCGCTGGAGACGGAGCTTGAACCGTTGACGAGCGCGATCTGTTTATGCCCGCGCTGCGCTAAATGCTCCACGAGCTGGCGAGCGCCCTCTTTGCCGTCGCCGAGGACGATATCGCATTCAATGCCGGGCACTTCGCGGTCGAGCAGCACAAACGGCGTGTTGTGCTTTCGCAGCTGCTCAAGATGCGGAAGCGACAGATCGCCGGCAGGCGCGATCATAACGCCATCGACGCGCGTCGTCAGAATCGTATTCATGTACCCTTGCTCTTTCTCCAAATTTTCATCGCTATTGCCGAACAACAGGCGGTAGCCGTTCTTCATCGCCGCATCCTCGGCCCCTCGCGAAATCGTCGTATAGAATGGGTTCGTGATATCAGTAATAAGCAGAAAAAGCAGGTTCGTCTGCTGAAGGACGAGACTGCGAGCCATTTGATTCGGCACATAGTTCATTTCCTCCATCACTTTTTTCACTTTTGCCCGCGTTTTCTCACTGATTCTGCCGGTGTTATTGATAACTCTAGAAACCGTCATTGCCGACACTTGCGCACGTTCCGCAATATCATAAATGGTAACCATTGCGATCGTTCTCCTTGTTGAAAATCATGACTATATCGTACAAGAAAAAACATTTGACAGCAAGATAGCCTCCTTGCTAAATTAGAGTTATCGGTAACACAATAAGCGCTTACATTACGTTATAACTCGCGAAGTTGATCATTGCATTGCCAACAATTTTTAGGAGGGTTTCAACATGGCGGATACAGCTTATCGCTTTCAGAACGGATTTCCAAAGATCGGCATTCGTCCGACGATAGACGGGCGGCGCAAAGGGGTCCGCGAATCGCTGGAAGTGCAAACGATGAAAATGGCGCGTTCAGTCGCCGCTTTGCTGTCGGAGCATCTTCGTTATCCGAACGGCGAACGGGTGGAATGCATTATCGCGGACAGCACGATCGGCGGCGTAGCGGAGGCGGCTGCTTGCGCGGACAAATTTGCCCGCGAAAACGTTGGGGTATCGATAACGGTAACGCCTTGCTGGTGCTACGGCACGGAGACGATGGATATGAACGCATCGATTCCGAACGCGGTATGGGGCTTTAACGGTACGGAACGTCCTGGAGCCGTTTATCTGGCAGCCGTATTGTCCGGCTACGCGCAAAAGGGCATTCCCGCTTTCGGCATCTACGGTCATGAGGTGCAGGAGGCGTCCGACACGTCGATCCCTGATGATGTTAAAGGGAAGCTGCTTTCGTTTGCCAATGCCGGTCTTGCTGTAGCTTACATGCGCGGCAAATCGTACTTGTCGATGGGCTCCGTCTCGATGGGCATTGCCGGATCGATCGTGAATGACGCATTCTTCCAAGAGTATCTTGGCATGCGCACGGAGTATATGGATATGTCCGAATTCGTGCGCCGTTTTGAAGAACAAATTTATGACACTGCCGAATACGAGAAAGCGCTCGCTTGGACGAAGGAAAACTGCATCGAAGGACCTGACAACAATCCTGCAAGCATTCAGACGACGCGCGAACAGAAGGATAAAGACTGGGAAACTGTCGTGAAAATGACGATTATCGCACGCGACCTGATGATCGGCAATCCTCGTCTTGCCGAGCTTGGCTTCGGCGAAGAAGCGATGGGCCATAACGCGATCGTTTCCGGTTTCCAAGGCCAGCGCCAATGGACCGACCATTTTCCAAACGGCGACTTTATGGAAGCGATTTTGAACTCGTCATTCGACTGGAACGGCATTCGCCCTCCATTTATCGTATCGACGGAGAATGACAGCCTGAACGGCGTCGTCATGCTGTTTGGTTACCTGCTGACGAATACGGCGCAAATTTTCGCCGATGTGCGCACGTACTGGAGCCCGGAATCGGTCGAACGAGTAACCGGTCACAAGCTGAGCGGACATGCGGCGGGCGGCATTCTTCATTTGATCAATTCAGGCTCGGCGACGCTGGACGGCACGGGCGAGCAGCAGCGAGACGGCGCACCGGCAATGAAGCCTTACTGGGAAATATCTGAACAGGAAGCGTCCGATTGCTTGGCGGCAACGTCTTGGCGGCCTGCCGGCGTTGAATATTTCCGCGGGGGCGGCTTCTCCTCGGATTTCCTTACACGCGGCGGAATGCCAATGACGATGTCGCGCATCAATATGGTCAAAGGCGTTGGTCCTGTGCTGCAAATCGCCGAGGGCTATTCCGTTGATTTGCCTTCGGATGTGCATGACACGCTCGATAAACGGACCGACTCGACTTGGCCGACTACATGGTTCGCGCCGATTTTGACCGGCAAGGGCGCTTTTACAAGCGTTTATGACGTAATGGACAACTGGGGAGCGAATCACGGCTCGATCAGCTATGGACATATCGGAGCGGATTTGATTACGCTGGCGTCGATGCTGCGCATTCCGGTTAATATGCACAACGTGCCGGACGAGAGCATTTTCCGTCCACGCGTCTGGGGACTGCTGGGCACGGAGAACAAAGAGAGCGCCGATTTCCGCGCCTGCCAAAACTTCGGTCCTTTATACAAATAAGAAACGTCTAATCGAGCGGAGGTTATCTATATGAGCAGCGTGAACATTCGGCAAGAGCTGTGCAAATATGCGAAGAAAACCGTTGTAAACAAGCTGGTAGTCGGTCCCGGGGGCAACATCAGCGCCAAGCATGACGGCAAAATGTATTTGTCGCCAAGCGGCTTTGCGCTGGATGAAGTCGAACCGGAGCAATGGGTAGAGGTTGATATTGAGACAGGCGTGATTACGGATATCGGATTGCGTCCATCGTCTGAGGTGCTGATGCATTTATGGGCTTATCGCGCGAACCCGTCCATTGGGGCAATTGTCCATACACACCCTCCGTATTGCATCGCTTTTACGCTCGTCGAGACGGAGCTTCCAATTATGTTCCCGGACCAGGCGGCGTTGGTCGGCAAAACGGTATATGTCCCTTACGTGCTTCCAACGACCGACAAGCTCGCGGAAGCGCTCGTTGCGAAAGTCAATGATGCGAGCTCGATACTGCTCGGCAATCACGGGCTTGTTACAACGGGACGCAATTTGCGTGAAGCCTATTACCGAACTGAGGTTGTCGAGGAAAGCTCGAAAATTTATTTGATTGCGCAAGCGATCAAGCAGCCGAAGGTGCTGACGAAAGAGGAATTTGAGGAGATTGCGTCGCTGGAGAGCGAAGCGTACCGGATTCAGCTGCTGCAAAAAATGCAATGATCTCTTATTACCGATGGAAGGAGGCGGCGAACGAATGTTGCTTTCAACCGTACTTGCTTTTGATCTGGGGGCGAGCAGCGGACGGGCTTTGATCGGCAAGCTGCTGAAACGCGAAGACGGCCGCCGGGCGTTGCAGGTCGAAGAAATTCATCGCTTTTCGAATCATGCGATAGCGGCAGGCGGTCATTTGCACTGGGATATTTTGCGTCTGCTGTATGAGATGAAGAAGGCGATCCGTAAAGCATTCCAGGAGGGCTGCTCGCCGGAGACGTTTGGCGTCGATACTTGGGGCGTCGATTTTGGACTTCTTGATGCGAACGGCGAGCTGCTCGGCAATCCGTACCATTACCGCGATCCGCAGACGGAAGGGCTGATCGAGGAGGTTTGCGCCTTGATCGGCAAAGAGGCTTTGTTCCAGCAGGGCGGCCTGCAATTTATGCCGTTCAATACGGTATATCAGCTTTATGCAATGCGCAAAGCTTCTTCGCCGAAGCTGGATGCGGCGCGGACGCTGCTGCTTACGCCTGACCTGCTCGTATATTTTCTGACCGGACGCAAGGTGTGCGAATTTACGATGGCGACGACGACGCAGCTGTTCCATCCGGAGAAGCAGGCTTGGAATACGGAGCTGCTGGAGCGGCTTGGCATCCCTTCAACGATGCTGCTGGAGCCGATTCATCCCGGTACTCGCATCGGACCGCTTCTGCCGGAGGTGTGCGAGGAGCTGGACATTCCGCCAATCGAAGCGGTAGCCGTTGCTACGCATGATACGGAGTCGGCAATTGCGGCGGTTCCGGCGGCTGCGGATAAGGGCGCTTTTGCCTATCTCGTATGCGGCACTTGGTCGCTGCTCGGCACGGAGCTTGACCGCCCGCTGCTGTCGCCGGAGGCGATGGCGCTTGATTTTTCCAATGAGGGCGGCGCCTTCGGGAAATATCAGCTGTTGAAAAATATTATGGGCTTATGGATTCTCCAGGAATGCAAACGCGAATGGGATGAACAGGGGGAAGCGGAGGGAAGCTCCGTGTCGTTCGTCGAACTGGCCGCTATGGCGGAGGATGCTGCTCCTTTCCGAAGCTTCATCAACCCGGATGATTTGCGTTTCTACGGGCCCTCCGATATGGTGCAAAAAGTGCGTGCTTATTGTTTGGAAACCGGCCAGCCTGTGCCGGAGACAAAGGGCGAGATTGCAAGATGCATCTTGGAGAGTTTGGCGCTCACCTACCGGCGTGTGCTTGAGCAGATTGAATCGCTGACCGGCGCTGCCTTTGGCGGCTTGCATATGGTCGGCGGCGGCATCCAGAACCGGCTGCTTTGCCGATTGACTGCCGGCGCGCTTGGACGGCCGGTATGGGCAGGCCCCGTCGAGGCGAGCGCAATCGGCAACATGCTGATGCAGCTTGTGGCGCAAGGGCATTGCGCCGATCTTGCGGAAGCGCGGGAGCTGTCGGCCGCTGCTTTTCCGGTTGTTGCTTATGAGCCGGATTGTTCGGAAGCTGACGGCTGGAATGAAGCCTATGCAGCGTATAAACGGCTGATTGGAGGCCAGTCCGAGGTTAGCGCATAATGGATAAGAAAAAGGAGTGAGCAAGGTTGCTGATCGGTATTTCTAAGTTGATTTCACCTGAGCTGTTAAAAATAGTAATGGAGATGGGCCATAGCGACGAAATCGTAATCGCAGATGGCAACTTCCCCGCCGCCAGTCATGCGCAGCGGCTCGTCCGCGCAGACGGACACAACATACCGGAGCTGCTTGATGCGATTTTGCAGCTGTTTCCGCTCGACCAATATGTCGAAAGGCCGGCGGCGTTAATGGCCGTCGTGCCCGGCGATTCAGTGGAAACGCCGATTTGGGCCGAGTATAGCGCAATCGTTGAAGCGCGATGCGGCTTGAAGGAGCCATTTGAGGAAGTCGAGCGGTTCGCCTTCTACGAGCGCGCGAAAAAAGCGTACGCGATCATCGCCACTGGCGAAAGCGCGCTGTATGCGAACGTGATTTTGAAGAAGGGCGTAATTAAGTAATAGGAAGAAGGGAAGGGTGACTGCCTATAAGGGCAGTTGCCCTTTTTTGTTGGGCTGCTGTCGTCGGTATTGAATTCTACTGCTGCACAGCTTATTAAATAGTACATTCGGTAAATGGAGGGATCAACATTGGTGATTTAAACTATTAGATAATAGGAGATAGACTATTGGATTAGGGAAATCTTGCTTGGTTGAAAGATTTGAACAGGATTTAGGAATCTCTTGCGTTCACTGCTCGGAAGCTATACACACGCAGAACGCAGCAGTCAGACATGCTGTAAGTCCAAAACTGGCCAAACAGCGGCCTTTTATCTTAATTCGCCTCCCGAATCGCATCTGTTAGTTCAGAAATGGACTTACACGCGCAGAACGCAGCAGTCAGACATGCTGTAAGTCCAAAACTGGCCAAACAGCGCGCCACGCCTCCCGTCGGCAACTATCCGAAATTCCAGCCATTGACACTTTAGAGAAGCTGAACTAATATTAACCCTAACTTATAATTCCTAGTTATCTCATTGGAAAAGTAAAAAATCATTAGTGCTATACGCAATTGGGGGGGGAGCTGCGTCTATGAATATTGATAATATCGAAGCGTTTGTCTATGTCATCCATTACGGGAGCTTCAATAAGGCGGCGGAAATATTGTTTCTTTCACAGCCTTCGGTGACGGCGCGCATCCAGTCGCTCGAGCGGGAGCTGGACTGCAAGCTGTTCGATCGGCTGGGCAAGCAAATTCAATTGACGGAGGAGGGGAAACGGTTTCTGCCGTATGCGCAGTCGATTCTCCAAACCTTGCAAAAAGGCAAGCTGCATCTGCATCAGAAAAAAGCGCTGCCGAACGAGCTGCGCATCGGCTGCACCGTCTCGGTTGCCAACTACGTGCTGCCGCAGCTATTGCCGGCTTTCAAGCGCAGCTATCCAGACATTCATTTCAAATTAACGACGAGCACGACGGACGATATCATAAACAAGGTGCTGAATAAGGATGTCGATATTGGCTTTGTCCGCCATACGAACCATCCGAATTTGCAGTCAGTGAAGCTGTTTGACGACCCGATCCGCCTTCATGTCTATGAGGGTCATCCGTTTATCGGTAATCAAGACGTATCAATTGAACAAATAGGCGATTACCCGTTCGTCTTCTTCGAATGCGGAGCGCTCGACTGGGTTCGTGTACATCGTGTATTCGAGGGGCTAACTAAACCGCCGGCTATCGAATATCAGAGCGACAATCTGGAAATGGCGAAAAAGCTCGTTTTGCAGCGGGGGGGCATCTGCTTCCTGCCAAGCTTATGCGCTTTTGACGAGGTCAAGGAGGGGCGGCTTTACCCGATTGATTTTCCGGAAGTGGCGGGGATCTCGCTTCAAACGAACATTATTGCGCTAAACGGAGAGCATACTTTATTTTTTAACACGCTGCAAAAGCTTGCCAAAGAACACCCTTACAGCGTCGAAAGCTAGTCTATTATTTTCGTATTGAATTCTTATATGGACTTATAGAAAAACTCTATTATCCAGCTTATTGACGGCGAATAGGACGGATGATAAATTAATGTCATCCCAATCCTTACAAAAACAGTAGGAATTATTGGTTTAATAAAAATTTGATTTTTATGGGGGAATTAAAATGAAAAAGTTTACAATTGCAGCGGCATTACTCGCACTAACTCTGGTGGTTTCCGCTTGCGGCGCAAACAGCAGCAGCGGTTCAAATTCGCAAACGGCAAGCGGCAATAAAGAAGCAAGCCAGAAGGTAACTAAGATTATTGTAGGCACAGGCACGCAGTTCCCGAACGTGTGCTTCATCGACGAGAACGGCAAGCTGACCGGCTTTGACGTTGAGCTTGTGAAAGAATTGGATAATCGGCTTCCGGAATATGAGTTCGAATTCCAAACGCTCGATTTCTCCAACCTGCTGCTTAGCCTTGAAACGAAAAAAATCGATTTTGTCGCGCATCAAATGGAGAAAAATCCGGAGCGCGAAGAGAAGTTTTTGTTCAATAAAGAACCGTACAGCATTTTCTTGACGAAGGTGGCCGTGGACAAAAACGATACGGCGATCCATTCGATCGACGACCTGAAGGGCAAAAAAGTGTTCACTTCGCCAACGAGCAACCAGGCCTACTTCCTGGAGCAATACAACAAGCAAAATGACAATGCGCTCAACATCGTTTACTCGAGCGGAGCAGCAAATGACCTTGTCAATTTGATTCAAACGAAGCGCGTAGACGCGTCGCTTTCAACGGATTTCGCCCTCGCCTTCTATCCGGGAGCAGACGGCAAGCCGGCGCTGAAAACTGTTGGCGAGCCGCTTATCCAATCCGATGTTCTGTTCGTGCTTCGCAAAGACAGCCAAGAGCTCGCCGATAAGCTGGACGAAGCGATCAAATCGGTCAAAGAGGACGGAACGCTGGCGAAGCTGAGCGTACAGTGGCTGGGTGAAGACTTTACGAAGACGCTGGACGAAGCAAAAGCGAAATAACAAAGTTGTCGAACTCATTTGGGTATAAGGAAGAGGTGTGAAAATGGGCAAAAAATTCGATATCAGCTACGTGCTCGACTTTATACCCAAATTGCTGTCGTATCTGCACATTACGTTGTTTATCGTAGCGGCGTCGATCATCGTCGGCATTGCCATCGGCTTACTGGTGGCGCTGCCCCGCTTGTATAACATCCCCGTGCTGAAGCGGATCTCGCAAGTGTATGTCAGCTTCTTCCGCGGAACGCCGATTCTGATCCAGCTGTTCCTCGTCTATTACGGCGTGCCCGAGCTGTTCAAGCTGATTGGGGTTGATCTGTCGCGAACCGATGTGCTTGTGTTTGTCATACTGACGTATTCGCTCCATAGCGGCGCGTTCATCTCGGAAGGCATTCGGGCGGCGGTTAATGCCGTTGACCGGGGGCAGGTTGAGGCTGCATACGCCATAGGCATGAGCGGCTATCAAGCTTTTACCCGAATCGTACTGCCGCAGGCGCTGGCGATTTCCGTGCCGATATTTGCGAACCTGGTCATTGCCAATTTGAAGGACACCTCTCTTGCATTCTCGCTCGGAGCGATGGAGATGACTGGAAAGTCACAGACGCTTGGCGGCGTGACCCAGCATTTTATCGAGACTTATATTGCGCTTTCACTTATTTATTTCGTTATCAGCACAGCGCTTGAACGCACCTTCCTGTATGTGGAGCGGAGACTGCTAAGGCACGAGAAGCAGGTCGGTGCGCAGGAGCCGAGGCGCCGCGGATTCGGTGTGTGGAAAAAACAGCTCTTGCCGAGCATCAAGGAAGGGGGCTAGCCGATGCGGCTCGATTTCAGTTTTATCGGGACGGCGTTTCTCAGCTTGATTCAGGCGATCCCGAATACGCTGTACATTACGGTCGTTTCCGTAGCGGTCGGGTTTCTGATCGGAACGGCTGTTGCGCTTATTCGCACCTATCGCGTACCGGTTCTTCATCCGATCGCTGCCGGCTATGTGATGTTTATTCGCGGAACGCCGATGCTGATGCATTTGCTTCTTATCTATTTCGGATTGCCGCTGCTTATTGACGGTGCGGCAGACGCACTAGGTTTCGGATTCAGCTCCGCAAACATTCCATTAATCGGCTTCGCATATATTTCGTTTTCCATAACGGCAGGGGCCTATATGTCAGAGGTGGTGCGTGCAGGCATTACGGCCGTCAATCGCGGTCAGATCGAAGCGGCCTATTCGATCGGCATGACGACGGTGCAAGCGTTGCGGCGCATCGTAATGCCGCAAGCGTTAGCTGTCAGCCTGCCGAATTTGTCCAACAATTTGATCGGCATGCTGCATGGATCGACGCTCGCTTTTACCGTATCGGTCGTAGAGATCAATGCGCAGGCGCAAATCGTTGCAGCGACCAATTGGAAATTTCTCGAGGCTTACATTGCCGCTGCCATTTTGTTCTGGGGAATGACGGTATTGATTGAACGGGGAACCGGGCTGCTGGAGCGTCGAATCAACAATTACAATCGAGGTGGCGTAGCATGATTAAGCTGAAGCGGGTATCGAAGTCTTTCGGCAAAAACAATGTATTGCAAGACATTAGCCTGACAGTGGAAAAAGGCGAGGTCGTCGCGATTCTCGGGCCGAGCGGCTCGGGCAAAACGACGCTGCTGCGCTGCATTAACTATTTGGAGAAGCCGAACGACGGCAGCATCGTAATCGGCGATTTTTCAGTCGATTTTAAGCATCCCGTCAAAAAGGACATTCATAAGCTCCGGCAAAAATCGGCGATGGTGTTCCAGCATTACAATTTGTTCAAGCATAAAACGGCGCTTGAGAATGTGATGGAGGGACTCGTCATCGTTCAAAAGCTGTCTAAGGAAGAAGCGCGCAAACGCAGCGTCGAGGTGCTGGAGAAGGTCGGTCTTGCAAGCAAGCTCGATGCCTACCCGAGCCAGCTGTCGGGCGGACAGCAGCAGCGGGTCGGAATCGCCCGTGCGCTGGCGCTGAATCCCGAGGTCATTCTGTTCGACGAGCCGACATCCGCTCTTGATCCCGAGCTTGTAGGCGAGGTGCTCGACGTCATTCGAAAAATCGCCAATGAAGGCATTACGATGATCGTGGTCACGCATGAAATGAGCTTCGCCCGCGATGTAGCGGGGAGAGTGGTTTTTATGGACGGCGGCGTCATCGTCGAGGAGGGTAAGCCGAACGAGGTGTTCGGCGCGCCGAAAGAGGAAAGAACGAAGCAGTTTCTGAAGCGGATTACTTCGGAATGGGTATATAACATTTAAATTGCGAGGTGTAATTTATGACGATCAAGCTTAGCATTTTGGATCAAAGCCCTGTTTTCGAAGGGGAAACGCCGGCAGACGCATTCAATCATACGGTCGAGCTTGTACAGCAAGCTGAACGGCTCGGCTACCATCGTTTTTGGGTATCGGAGCATCATGACGGTTTTCTGGCAGGATCTTCGCCGGAGGTGCTGCTCGCTTATTTGGTAGGAAAGACGGAACGGATCCGGCTGGGATCCGGCGGCGTCATGCTGCAGCATTACAGTCCTTATAAAGTGGCGGAAAACTTTAATATTCTCGCAACGCTCGCCCCTGGAAGAATCGATCTTGGCATTGGCCGCGCGCCGGGCGGTCTGCCCCGCTCGACGCAGGCTCTTCAGAAAGGCATTACCGAGCCGCTGTCGCTGGGCGAAAAGCTGGAGGAGCTTGGCCATCACGTAAACAATACGCTTCCGGATACGCATCCGCTTGCCGGCATTCAAGCTTCCCCGATTCCAGAGCAGCCGGCGGGAATTTTCCTGCTCGGCACAAGCGTCAGCAGCGCGGAGCTGGCGGCGGAGCAAGGACTTTCCTATGTTTTCGCCCAGTTCATCAACAGCGATCCCGCTGTTGCCCATGAAGCGCTGACTGTATATCGCGAACGGTTCAATAGAAGCAATGGGGCGGCGTCTAAGGCAATTGTTGCATTGTCTGTAATTGTGTCGGATACTGATGAGGAAGCTTCTACGCTGGCATCGGGCATGAAAAACGTACGCATTACGCTGGCTGACGGAAAGACGCTGAATCTCGGAACGGTTGCGCAAGCCGAAGAATATGGAAAGCAGTCAGGGCAGTCGTATACGATTGTCGAAAGAGACGCTGAGGTGACGCACGGATCGAAGGAAACGGTGCGCCGAAGGCTGCAAGAAATTGGGCAGCAATATGAAGTGGATGAGTTTATCGTCACAACGCCGGTCAAAGATTTCAGTCAAAGGCTCCGTTCCTACGAGCTGTTGAGCGAAGCGTTCTCCGAGCTGTCCGTAGGCAGCTAGCTGCGCAAAACTTAGGCATATGCTTACGAAGTAAGTTTTGCATCCGCAAAACTTTTTAGGAGGATCTTCAAATGACTACTGAATGGAATTATAGTGAAACGCCGGAGTTTGATCAGCATTTGATCGAAATTCGGCGTCATTTACATCAATATCCGGAACTGTCGAACGAGGAGTTCGAGACGACGGCTTCGATCAAAAAATGGCTCGCGGAAGCGGACATACGCGTTATCGACTACGGGCTGAAGACCGGCGTCATTGCCGAAGTCGGCAAGCCGGCAGGAGAAGGGCCGATCATTGCGATCCGCGCCGACATTGACGCATTGCCGATCAAGGAGGAGACGGGACTGCCGTTTGCTTCTCTTATCGAAGGCAAAATGCATGCCTGCGGGCATGATTTCCATACATCCGCCATTATCGGTACAGCGCTGCTGCTGAAGCAGCGGGAGCATGAGATTAACGGAACGGTTCGTTTTCTGTTCCAGCCTGCGGAAGAGAAGGCGCTGGGCGCGCTCAAGGTGATCGAGAGCGGAGCGCTGGAAGGCGTGCAAGCGGTATTCGGCATGCACAACAAGCCGGATTTGCCTGTCGGCACGGTCGGCGTGAAGGAAGGACCGCTCATGGCAGCGGCGGACGGATTTGTCGTCGAAGTCGACGGCGTAGGAACGCATGCCGCGGTGCCGGAAGCAGGCGTCGATCCAATCGTAACGGCGGCGCATATCGTAACGGCGCTCCAATCGATTGTGAGCCGCAATGTCGGCACGCTGCAAAGCGCGGTTATTAGCGTAACGAAGCTGCACAGCGGAACGGCGTGGAACATCATTCCCGAGAAGGCGGTTTTGGACGGGACGATCCGTACATTTGAGGAGGAAGTGCGGCAAAAAGTGCTTGCACGTTTCGAACAGGTCGTAGCTGGCGTAGCCGAAGCTTTTGGAACGAAGGCGCGTGTCCGTTGGATTCAAGGACCTCCTCCGGTTTCGAACGATAAACGGCTTGCTGCCGTTGCCGAGGCTGCGGCGGAGCGGGCAGGGTTGAAAGCGATCGTTCCGGTGCCTTCGGCAGCGGGCGAAGATTTTTCCTTTTACCAGAAGCAAGTGCCTGGCGTATTCGTTTTTATGGGAACGGCGGGGCCGCAGGAGTGGCATCATCCGGCGTTCGATTTGAATGAGAAAGCATTACCGTTAAGCGCTCGCTATTTCGCGGAATTGGCGCTGCTGGCATTGGATGAATATTAAGGGAGGCAGCGCCTCTTAGAGAGTAGGATGGTCGCAATGTGTACTTCATATGACGTAATTGTAATTGGCGCAGGATCAATGGGAATGAGCGCTGGCTATTATTTGGCCAAGCGAGGCGCAAAGACGCTGCTCATTGACGCATTTGACCCGCCCCATAATAATGGCAGCCATAATGGAGACACACGGCTCATTCGGCATGCGTATCCGGGCGGAGCAATTTATACGGAGCTGGCGCTGCGATCCCACGAGCTATGGAATGAGCTGGAGGCGGAGTCAGGCGAAAAGCTTCTTGTCGCTTCCGGCGTACTCAATTTGGCTGCGCCTGACATCATTTCGTTTGCAGAGAAGCTCGGCAGCGCCGCCGCCTTTGGCGTCGAAACCGAGTATTTGAAAGCGGATGAGATCCGTAAACGATGGCCTGGCGTGCAATTGCCCGAATTTTATGAAGGATTGTACGAGCCGAATGCCGGTTATTTGCTGAGCGAACGTTGCGTAGCCGCTTACCGGAATCAGGCCATTGCTGCAGGCGCGGAGCTGCTCATAAATACAAGAACGACAAAGCTGGAAAAGGACGGTGAAGGCGTAGCCGTATACACGGATAAAGGCGACGTTTACCGCGCCGGTAAAGTCATCGTAAGCGCAGGGGCATGGTTCAAAACGGTTGAACCGTTCCTGACGCTGCCCATTCAACCGATTCGCAAGACGGTCGGCTGGTTCCAAGCAGAGGAGTCGTTATTCGATGAATCGGTGTTTCCAGGTTTTACGCTGAGCACATCCAACGGGGGCTATTACGGCTTTCCAAGCAGCGGCGGCAGCGGCTTAAAGATTGGCAGGCATGATACGGGAGTGTTGTGGCAGCCTGGGGAAGAGTTTCAACCCTTTGGCAGTTATACGGAGGATGAAGCGGATATTCGCCAAGCGTTGGAATCATTTATGCCGAAGGCGGCAGGAAAGCTGCTGCGCGGAGCAGTATGCAAATATGAATTTTCGCCGGATGAGGATTTCATTATTGATTTCCATCCCGAATTATCGAATGTAGTTATTGCTGGAGGCTTCTCCGGCCACGGCTTTAAGTTTGCAAGCTCGGTTGGCGAGCTATTGGCCGATTTGGCGCTTAAAGGCAGTACAACACGGGACATTGGCATTTTTTCGCTTTCACGTTTTAGATGATGGAAACCATGATAAAACCATATTGGAGGTAATGAGAATGAGCAACCAGCCGATTGATGTTCAGAGCTATCTGAACACTCGCAAATTATTGGATGATGCCATAGCCGGTTTGAGCGAGGAGCAGCTGAAGTGGAAGGAAACGCCGGAGAAATGGAGCGTGACAGAGGTGCTCACGCATCTTGCCGATCATAATATCGTCGTTTCATTCCGGATTCGGGATATATTGGCCGATACGAATGCGACGCTCCCGGCTTTCAATCAGGATCGCTGGGTTAGCGGACAGTATGGAAACGAAGGAGCAGCGGCGGAAATACTTGATGCTTTTCAGTCGTTTCTTCTTTATAACAGCCAGTTGTTCAGCCGATTAAACGAAGCGGACTGGGCCAAAACAGGCATTAATTTCAAAGGCGATACCGTCAGCATAGCGGCTGCAATCCAAGGCTTTATTAATCATGTTGAGCGGCATATCGGCCAAATTAACCGGATAAAAGACGCTTATTCAAAAAATTAATCGTTCGATTGAAAACGTTGATTGTACACGGCTCCTATTTTTATGCTATTTTATACTTATAATTCATACTTATTTCATTGGAATTATAAGAATTATCCGTTGGAGAAAAGATTTTACGAGTTTGGGAGAGGTGATCAACCGATGGCGGAGATTAGCCAAGTTCATATTCGGGATGCAACAGATACGGATCGTGAAGCCGTTCTTGCCCTTATGCTGGAAGCCTACGGCCAGTACGCGAAGGTGATGCCGGAGGAAGGCTGGAAGCAATATGCGGAAAATATTAAGGAGTCGGTTGACCGCGAGGGTCCGATCGCTCGCATATTAGCGGAGCTGGACGGGGAAATCGTCGGCAGCGTGCAGCTGTTCGCTTCCTCCGAGACAGCCTACGGCGCGCCGGAGCTGGGCATAACGTCGCCAATTATTCGGCTGCTTGCAACTTCTCCAAGAGCTAGAGGAAAAGGCGTCGCTACGGCCCTGATCAAAGAAAGCGCTCGGCGCTCCGTCGAGTTAGGCGCGGATACGCTTCATTTGCACACTTCCGACATGATGGCCTCTGCCGTAAAGCTGTATGAGCGGCTTGGCTTTGAACGGGCGCGCGATAAAGAAATGCAGAAGGGCGAAACGCTTGTGAAATGCTATCGGCTGCAGTTGAAAGAGACAGCGTTGCTGGGCTAATTGGTCTGAAATCATATCATTCAATTTATGGAGGGATTACGATGGCGAAACGTAAAAAATTGAAGCTTGGCGCGATCATTCACGGTGTCGGAGGCAACATAGGCGCATGGCGGCATCCGGATGCGCTGACCGACGCAAGCGTAAATATTGATTACTACAAGCAGCAGGCGCTGAAGGCGGAAGAAGGCAAGTTCGACCTTGTTTTCATCGCAGACGGCTTATATATTACGGAACAGTCAATCCCTCATTTTCTAAATCGGTTCGAACCGATCACGATTCTGTCAGCATTAGGAGCCGTTACGAAAAATATCGGCCTCGTCGGAACGCTGTCGACGTCATACAGCGATCCGTTTACAGTGGCGAGACAGTTCGCATCGATCGACCAAATCAGCGGAGGGCGCGCAGGCTGGAATGTCGTTACTTCACCGCTCGAAGGCTCCGCCAAAAACTTCAGCAAAAAAGACCATCCGACGCATCCGCAGCGGTATAAAATTGCCGAGGAGCATCTGGAGGTCGTTAGAGGGCTTTGGGACTCCTGGGAGGATGATGCGTTTGTCCGGAATAAAGAAACAGGCGTCTTCTTCGATCCTTCCAAGCTGCATCGATTGAACCATGTGGGCGAACATTTCCAAGTCGAGGGGCCGCTTAACATCCAGCGCTCCAAACAGGGCCAGCCGGTCGTGTTCCAAGCGGGCTCGTCGGAATCGGGCAAAAATCTTGCGGCGAAAAGCGCGGATGCGGTATTTACCGGACATGAAACGCTCGAGGAAGCGAAGCAGTTTTATGCCGATGTTAAATTCAGAGCTGCCGCTTACGGCCGTTCGGCGGATGAAATCGCGATTTTGCCGGGCATCGGCCCGATTGTCGGACGCACGCAGGAGGAAGCGGAGGCGAAATATGAGCAGATCGCGAGTCTCGTAACGATAGATAAAGCGCTCGATTATTTGGGACGCTTCTTCGAGCATCACGACTTCTCGCAATACCCGCTTGACGAGCCGTTCCCTGAATTGGGCGATCTCGGCAGCAACAGCTTCCGCAGCGGCACGGATAAAATAAAACGGGTTGCGAAGGAGCAAAACTTGACGCTTCGTCAGGTTGCGCTTCGTTCGGCAACGCCTCGCACTCCGTTTATCGGCACGCCGGAGCACATCGCCAATCTGATTCAGCAATGGTTCGAGGAGGAAGCGGCGGACGGATTTATTTTTGCTTCGTCGGCTCCGAACAGCCTTGATGAATTCGTAGAGTTAGTTGTGCCGATATTGCAAGAGCGCGGCATTTACCGCGAGGAGTATGAGTCTGACACGCTTCGCGGCAACCTGGAGCTGCCGGTTCCGGCTAACCGTTATACGAAAGTGGAAGTGAAGAGCTAATCGATGGAATTGAATAATTTATTTGAGCATATCGAAGGAAACGAGGCGGAGCTTATCGAGCTCCGCCGTTCTTTTCATCGCGATCCGGAATTGTTGTTTGACGTAGACCGCACTGCGGCAAAGGTGGCCGAGCTGCTTGAGGGCTGGGGACTTGAAGTGAAGCGAGGCGCAGGCAACCATTTCGGAAAAGGCGTAGTCGCAACATTGCAGGGAATCGGAGGAGGTATTGGCCGTACTGTGCTGCTGCGGGCGGACATGGATGCGTTGCCGATTGCCGAGCAGACGGAGGCGGAATATCGGTCCCGGCGTGAAGGCGTTATGCATGCTTGCGGACATGATGCGCATATGGCGATGCTTTTAGGCGCTGCAAAGGCGTTTGCCCGGCATCGCGACAAGCTGCGCGGCACGATTAAGTTTGTGTTCCAACCAGCGGAAGAAGGAGCGGTTCCGAGTCCGCTCGACGGGCGGCTTGTTAGCGGCGGCCGCGATCTAGTGGAAAGCGGAGTGCTGGACGGCGTTGACGCCTGCTTTGCGCTCCATGTATGGCCGGAACTGCCAGTCGGCACGATTGGGGTGCATCCTGCCTATGCGATGGCGGCATCGTCGCATTTTACGGTAACCTTTCAAGGTGTCGCCGGACATCACAGCTCGCCGCATTTGGCGGTCGACGCGATTATGATGGCTTCGCAGTTCATTCAAGAAATGAAGGCGGCTATGGCGACCGTTGTAAATCCGCTTGAGCCTGCCGTGCTTGCTTTCGGCACGCTTAAGGCGGGAGCCGTCATTAATGCGATCGCGGCAGATGCGGAAATAAGAGGCACCTACCGGGCTTACAATCCGGAAGTGGTCGAGCAAGTGCGAAGCTTAATCGTGAAACGTTCGCAAGCGATTGCCGAGTCCTTTGGCGGATCAAGCGAGACGCTCTTCAGAATCGGCACGGCGCTCCGAAATGACGAGCATTATGGCGCTCTCGCGCGCAGAGCGGGAGCTGTCGTTGCTGGGGAGGACAACGCGATCTCGCTGCAGTCGCCGAGCTTGGCAGGAGAAGATTTTGCGCTGTATACGGAACGCGTGCCGGGTGCTTTTGCGTTTCTTGGCGTGGGCAATACCGAGCGCGGCATCGTCCACTCCGTGCACCACCCGCAGTTCGAGCTCGATGAGCGAGCTCTTGTGATTGGCGCTAAGCTCCATGCTGCGTGGGCTGCGGGAGCGCTCGAAGGAACAGAGAAGAAATAACGCTGCTTTGCAACGCTGCTTTGCGGCGTTGTTTCTTTTTTTTTGGCTATGTTAGACCTCATCGAATAAGAAAAATATGTTGGTCAAATCATGCCTGTTCACTGTCACCGAAAATTCTTGTTAAGCTAAACGGACAATTTAACTTAATAAATATCTTGCCGAAGTTATAATATTCAGACTATAATTACAGTAAATATTTAGTGTATGTGACTGGCGTAAATGTGGAACAAACCACAAGGGAGCATACATTCATAACGCCGTACGCCTGGGCAGAGGTAAGAAGGAACATTCCTTCTTGCCTCTTTTTGTTTATCAGGATAAAGAAAAACTTATCAGGAGGATGGTATATGAAAATTGCATTTGTTTTGTTTAACGGTGTAACCTTTCTGGATTTCGTAGGATTTTACGATGTAATAACACGATTAAAATATTTTGAAAGCACAAAAGATGTTACGTGGGATATTTGCGGTATGCAGGAAGAAGTCACGGACGAATTAGGCATGACAATTAAAATGAACAAAATAAAGCCTGACTTATCACTATACGATATCGTATTTGTTCCTGGAGGTCTGGGTACAAGACAATTACGGTTCAATCAAGAATTTGTTATCTGGTTACATGGAGCTTCAAATGCTCGATACATCGTCTCCGTATGCACAGGATCTTTGTTACTCGGAGCGGCGGGTTTTTTGCAAAATGTGAAAGCGACAACGCATCCGTTCACATACGAACTATTAGAGCCATATACAAGAGAAGTTGTCCATTCAAGGATTGTCCATGATGGTAAAATCATCACAGCTGGAGGTGTAGCAACGTCAATAGATTTGGGTTTATACCTAATTGGCATATTCATAAATGAAAACGAAGTAGAAAACATTAAGAAGCAAATGGATTACCCATACCATCCTGCTGAAATATTAGTTGTATAAAGTATAAATATTAAGCTATCGGAGAACGATAGCTCAATTAACCGCCTTTTCACAAAGGCGGTTTTCTTATGGTCATAAATCAACATTAGAATTTAACTTAGCCCTTTTTTTTGAGCGGTGGAGTTTGGATTTAACTATTAATTGCTTTTATATGCCATTGCAGTCCAACCCCTTCGCGCTTGCGCATAACTTGTCTATTACGCTAAACTTAGATGGTAAAGGCATTTGGCAAGGAGAGGAATTAGCTATGAATTCGCGAAGCATACAAGTCGGTCCGGCGAAGTTCGGGATAGCTGTTCATGCCCTTATCTGGTTAGCGCAAAGCGGCGGCTTCCTTACAAGCGCGTCGATCGCCGGTCAGGTCAATTCTCATGCCACGTTTCTTCGCAGAGTGCTGGCGCTGCTTTCGCAATCCGGCATCGTTGAAGCGCGTGAGGGGCGCGATGGAGGCTATTGTTTGAAAAAGGCAGCAGACAAGCTTACGCTTGCTGATATATATGTCGCGGTCAAGTCGGATGAGTGCAGCGGAGAGTCAGCTGACGGAGGCAATTGCGGCGGCGAGGCGATTATGCTGCTGGATCAAGCGTTGAATGCGATTATGGCGATGGCCGAACAGCAAACGATTGATCTGCTGGCAACTTATACGTTATCTGATCTGATGAGTAAAGTGAGCCTATGTCCTTCTGGACAGATCGGCAATGGCGATATGAAATGTCCGTCTTAAGCGGGGGAAAGCAGAAAAAAAACGGCCCATTCGGCCGTTTTTTTATATAGTGCAACCTTCGACGCAGGCCATCCGATATTTTGACAAGGTCTGTTTGAAATGCTACCCTTTTACGTGTTCGCATTGGCAGTAAATAACAATACGCAGCACTAACCAAGGAGGTTTTTGAGCATGAAAGTAGCAGTCATCGTTGGCAGTATTCGCAAAGAGTCCTTCAACAAAAAACTAGCTCAGTTTTTACAACAGCGGTATGCGGACCGTTTGGCGCTGGAATTACTCGAGATTCGCAACCTCCCGCATTACGATCAAGATATCGAGAACGATGCGCCTCCTGCGGTAACGGAATTTAAAAAGCAGGTTGCCGAAGCGGATGCGGTGCTGTGGATTACGCCCGAGTACAATTATGCGATTCCAGGCGTGCTGAAAAACGCGCTTGATTGGCTTTCCCGCGTTGACAAGGTGATGATTGGCAAGCCGTCATGGATTATGGGCGCGTCGATGGGGCAGCTTGGGACGGTTCGCGCGCAAAACCATTTGCGCGACATTCTCTTCTCGCCTGGCATTACGTCGCCGCTGATCCCGAACAATGAAACGTATGTCGGCGCCGCTCATGAGAAGTTTGACGCTGAAGGCAAGCTCGTGCATGAGCCGACCATTGCGCATATGGACAAAGTCGTAGACAACTTCATCAACTGGATGAACAGCCGCAAATAGGCATTGAAGCGAAGCATACACAAAAATGGCAACCAAACGATTCGGATAAACGGTCGTTAGGTTGCCATTTTTGTTGTTGCATTTCCCATAATTTGTACTATAATTTTGAGAAATAAACGAAAAGGATGTGTATGCGGTGCAGCCTGTGCTTGAAACCGAACGTTTGCGGTTAAGACCGTTTGAGCAGTCCGATGCCAAAGAGGTTCAGCGATTGGCCGGGGATATTGAAATTGCCAGAACGACGTTGAGCATCCCTCACCCATACCCGGATGGCGGAGCTGAAATTTGGATACGCCAATGCCGGAAAATAGAAGGAGACGGCTATCCTTACGCTATCGTTACGAAAGATAATGACGATTTGATTGGCTGTGTGAGCCTTAATTTGGCCAAGCCCCATCAAAGAGCGGAGCTCGGCTATTGGCTGGGCAAAAGCTTCTGGGGGCAAGGCTATGCGACAGAAGCGGTGAAACGGATTATACAATTTGGGTTTCAAGAGCTCAAGCTTCACAAAATATATGCCATCGCGATGACGAAAAATCCGGCTTCTTCCAACGTGATGAAGAAGATCGGCATGCAGTTTGAAGGCGAGCTGAAGCAGCATATTATGAAGTGGGACAATTTCGAAGATATTGTGTATTACGGGTTGATGAGATCGGAATATGAGCAGAGGAATATCGGCTGAGACCGCTATTCTTAAGCTTCTGCATGAAACAGCCGACGGAGCTCTTCGGGCACCGGGCGGCTTTTTCTGGTTTCCGAATCCATGGCAACGCTCGTAACAAGCGCATCCGCGCAATGCAGCCCTTCGGCGTTATAAATATGCTGTTCCAAAACAAAGCTGCTGCGGCCGACCGACTTTGGTTCTGTCGTTACGGTCAGCCTGTCTCCCTGTACGCATTCGCGGCGATAATTGATATTAATGTTTACGGTAACCGTCTGAACACCTAACGATTTAAGCGTCTCATAATGCAGATCGTTTGCCTCGTACCATTCTTCGCGGCCCCATTCGAGATATTCCAAATATTTGGCATTGTTCACATGTCCGTTCACGTCGATTTCAGTTGGCCTGACGATTAGGCTCAGCTCGGTTTTCATGGCAGGTCATCCCTTCCTTGGACAAATCGTATTTTTCACCTAAATTTGCTTGCGGTATTCTCTTGGAGATACGCGGGCAAGTCGCTTGAATGTTTTGCCGAAATGCGAGAAATTGTCAAAGCCGGCGGCCGACGCGATGGCGGTGATCGCCAACTCGGTCTCGCGCAGCAGCCGCTGCGCTTCCTTGATGCGGGTAATCGTTAAATAATCGGAAAACGTGAAACCGGTAATTTCTTTAAAGGTGCGGCTCAGGTGGCACGGGCTAATGAAAAAGAGGTCCGCCAGCTGCTGCAGCCGGAGCGGCTCGGCGAAATGCTCGTTCATGTAGCGGACGATATCCGATATTTTGGCATGAATCGGCGTTGCATGATGAAGCGGAGGCGGGTCATGCTGTTCCAGATAGCGGGATGACTGCAGCAGCAGCTCAATGACGCCGGCCCTCGGCACGAGTTGATAGCCGGAGGGCTTGCGCTGAAGCTCATTTAGCATCCGCCGCACGGTTTGATCGACCGCCAGCTGCTCTTGGCGGGGAAGCCGCAATACATGAATGCCTCGTGTAAACGGCAGCAGCAGCAGATCCGCGCAGTCCGAAGCATTTGCGGCAATAAACGAATCGTTGAAATGGACGATAACGCGCTCGTGGGAGGACGTTGACCCGGCGTGCATCGTTTTATGGACGTTCTGCTTTGCGATAAAGACGAGATCGCCTTGCTCGACGGAATAGGAACGATCCTGAATAAAATAAATCCGCTTGCCGGACAGCATGTAGTAAATTTCGTAATAATCGTGAAAGTGATCGTCCGTCATCGTAAACGGCTCCTGCCGTTTGACATATTCAATGTACAGCTCGTTGACCGAGCCGAATTTTAAAAGCGATTCAATGTTAGGCTCCACGCATGCATTCTCCAATTTGATCAGATTATCGCAAGAAAAGCGGGGTTTGTTCAAAAATAAGCACGATTTGCAGAGAATTATATCATCATATGCGATAAGATGAAACCAAACCATAATCCAATATAAAAGGGTGTGCCGAAATGAGCGAGAAGAAAAAGTATGTATTGGTTGGCAGCGGCGGCAGAGCCGAGTTTTTCTATTCCGCAATTGCAACCGATTTCAGAGAAACGTCGGAGCTGCTCGCATTTTGCGATATAAATCAGACCCGAATGAATTATGCGAACAAACGGCTGACAGACAAATATAACTATCACGCGGTCAACACTTATAAATCGGAGCAATTCGACCAAATGATTGAGATTGAGAAACCGGATACCGTCATTGTAACGAGCGTCGACCGGACGCATCATACATATATTATCCGGGCGATGGAGCTTGGCTGCGATGTTATTACGGAGAAGCCGATGACCGTGGACGAGAAAAAATGCCAGGAAATCATTGATGCGGTAGAACGGACCCGGCGCAGCGTGCGCGTTACGTTTAACTATCGTTATGCTCCGCATCATACAAAAGCAAGAGAGTTGATCGAAAGCGGCGTTATCGGCAAAGTGACGTCGGTACATTTCGAATGGCTGCTCAATACGCAGCATGGAGCGGATTATTTCCGCCGTTGGCATCGCAACAAAAACAACAGCGGCGGCTTGCTGGTCCACAAATCGACGCATCATTTTGACCTCGTTAATTTCTGGATCGGCTCGCAGCCGGAGACGGTATTCGCATTTGGCGACTTGTTGTTCTATGGCCGAGAAAATGCCGAGCAGCGCGGCGTAACGCAATTTTATGAGCGCGCGACAGGCAATCCGAACGCGAAGGACGATCCGTTCGCGCTTCACCTGGATACGAACGAACAGTTGAAAGGGCTGTATCTGGATGCTGAGCACGAGGACGGGTATCGCCGCGACCAAAGCGTTTTTGGCGACGGAATTAATATTGAAGATACGATGGGTGTCATGGTACGGTATAAGAATAATGCGATTTTAACGTATTCCTTGAACGCTTATTTGCCTTGGGAAGGCTATCGCATCGCATTCAACGGCACGAAGGGCCGTCTTGAAATGTCGATCGTCGAGCAATCCTATGTGAACTCCGGCGGCGAAAAATCGCAGGAGGGCGCGCTGAAGGGTAAAACGATGACTGTATATCCGATGTTCGGAGCTCCTTACGATGTTCAGGTTGAAGAAGGCGTTGGCGGCCATGGCGGCGGCGATCCTGTATTGCTTAACGATTTGTTCGGCAAGCCTGTGAAGGACAAGTTCAATCGCGCAGCGAACCATGTGGACGGCGCCAGGTCCATTCTGACCGGCATTGCGGCCAACCGTTCCATTCAGACTGGGCTGGCGGTCAAGGTAGACGAATTGGTTAAATTCGGGAGGAAATAATGGTGAAGCCATTTCTGGACGAAAACTTTTTATTGTCAAATGAAACAGCAGTAAGATTGTACCATGATTATGCGAAGCAATTGCCGATTATCGATTATCATTGCCACTTAAGCCCGCAGCAAATTTACGAGAACATCAGCTTCTCGAATCTGACAGAGGCGTGGTTGTACGGCGACCATTATAAATGGAGAGGGATGCGAGCGAACGGCGTGGAGGAGCAGTATGTGACAGGCGGAGAAGGCGTTTCCGATTACGACCGCTTCCTTGCCTATGCAAAAACGGTTCCGCAAACGATCGGCAATCCGCTTTATCATTGGTCGCATCTGGAGCTTCAGCGTTTCTTCGGCGTTCATGAAGTGATCAACGAGAAAAATGCGCCGGTCATTTGGGAAAAAGTAAACGCCAAGCTTGCCGGAGGCGGATTCAGCGCACGCGATTTGATCGTCAATTCAAAAGTTGAAGTCATTTGTACAACAGATGATCCGGTGGACTCGTTGGAATACCATTTGAAAATTAAAGATATTGCGGAATTTAATACGAAGGTATTGCCTTCCTTCCGTCCCGACAAAGCGTTGGAAATTAACCGAGCGGGCTTCCAAGAGTGGGTAGGCAAGCTTTCGCAAGCGGCAGGCCAGGAAATAGGCAATTATGACGACCTGTTGGCCGCTTTGGCCTCGCGGGTGCAGTTCTTCCATGAAGCGGGCTGTCTCGTATCCGACCATGCGCTTGATTATGTTCCTTACGCGAACACAACGAAAGAGCAGTCGGCGGCGATTTTCGCCAAAGCGCTTGCAGGCCATCAGGTAACGCTTGAGGAAGAAAAACAATACAAAACGTACACGCTCGTATTCCTTGGCAAGCTGTATGCCGAATATGGCTGGGCGATGCAGCTGCATATCAACGCTGCCCGCAACAACAACTCGCGGATGTTCCGCACGCTTGGGCCGGATACGGGCTATGATTCCATCGGTGACAGCCCGGTAGCCTATCCGCTGGTGAAGCTGCTGGACGCGTTGGCTACGGACGATAAGCTGCCAAGGACCATTTTGTACTCCTTGAACGCAATGGATAACGAGGTGCTGGCCTCGATTATCGGCAGCTTCCAGGGAGACGGCATTCCTGGCAAAATCCAGCTTGGCTCCGGCTGGTGGTTCAACGACACGCGGGACGGCATGGTTACACAAATGAAGGCGCTGGCGAATTTCGGTCTGCTGAGCCGTTTTGTCGGCATGCTGACCGACTCGCGCAGCTTCCTGTCCTATACGCGCCATGAGTATTTCCGCCGCATCCTGTGCAACTTGCTCGGCGAGTGGGTAGAGAACGGTGAAGCGCCTGCCGACTTCGAGCTGCTGGGCGACATCGTGAGCAATATTTCGTACTATAACGCGAAACGTTATTTTAATTTCTAATTATTATTTATTGGTCTGTCCATACGCGCACTAAAAACAGGCTGCCATGGCAGCCTGTTAGTTTTTATTGAACTCCGTCTTAAGGGAGTTGGGTTCAGTCTTCAGAACCATGCTTACCAAATGTTTCTTCTTCAGCTAGATATTTAGTCCAAAGACGAGTAAACTCCCCGTTTGCATTACAGAGATTATCGAAAGTACCTTCCTCAACGATTTTCCCATGCTTTAATACATATACATAATCAAAATATCGGAGCAAGTGCAATCTGTGCAGAACGCTTACCGTACATTTTCCAGACAACCGCTCGAACAATCTCTTAAAAATAAGCATTTCGGTGGCCGGGTCTACATTTGAGGTGGGCTCGTCTAGCAGTACAATACTGCTATCTCTGATGAAGAAAATCCCCCTCGCCAGTGCAAGTCTTTGCTTCTGACCGCCTGAGAGATTCACACCTTTTTCTCGAATATCACTATCAAGACCGTTAGGCAATTTCTCTACAACATCGCTGAAACCAGCAGCCCAAATCGCAGAATCAATTTCTTCATCACTCGCTGGCATTCCCATTGTAATGTTATATCGTACCGTGTTTTCAAAAATCTCAGGTTCTTGCGGAAGAAGGGTTGTTGTACTTGCAAGGCAATCGAATGATAAATTCTTGCCATCATCCTTCGACAAAATCCCCTGTCGGATCGGAACTAACCCACGCAGCAATTGGAGCAGGGTGCTCTTGCCAGCGCCACTTTCACCGACAAATGCAATCTTTTTATCATGTTTCAAACACAGCGAAATATCTGTAAGCTGGTGTTTTCCATCCCCATACGAGAAGTTTAGAGATTCAACATTAAGTTTGTTCCATTTCTCGAGGCAAGCCTCTTTCTGTTCATGTGTTCTTTCTTTATTGTCGAGGATTAGTTTTACTGCTTCAAAATCAGTTTTCCAGTGAATGACCGACTCATATCCGCCTGTATAAAATTGAAAGGATGACATGGATTGATGGAGATACTGGAAAATCAAAGTAACGGAGCCAATCATGATGACTGCACCGGCTTGTTTCTGGTCATAGATGTAGTAGAAAATCAAGCCAACATCAAGCAATACCATGATCAGCCCTGAAATAAAGCACTTGATATGAGTGATTACATTCTCTTTTGCCAAATGCGGAAATACACGATTGATGCGTTCTTCAATATCGTTTCTTGCTAGGTGACCAAGTCGCAGCATAATAATCGTTCTTATATTGCTAATGTAATCAAATAGTGCTGCCGCTAAATGGTGCAGCCTTTCATTTTGTACTCGATATTGCGGTACTGACAAGTCATATAGCTTTTTCGTAATAAATACTAAGAGAATACCGCTTGCAACAGTGATGAGGGAGATATTCGGGGATATCGTCCATAAAATGATCAATGGTCCCCAAAACTTCATAAAGAAATCTACAAACACATACTGTGCCTCACTAAATTGATGGATGGCATTACCAGCTCTATTCACTCTGTCAATTACGGATCCTGAGTGATTGTCCGAATGCCAACCTAGCGGTAAAGAGTGGAGATGATCATACATAGCCGTAATAAACCGTTTCCGGTTGCGGAAAGCAACATATCTTTCAATGAAACGTGCACTGCGATGGAAAATCTCAAAAATAAAGAAACACAGAACATAAAACATAAGCCATCTTACTACCTCATCGACAACAGATGGGTCATTCTTTTGCAGGGCGTTGATCACCATAGCAAAAGCATATGGTTTACCTAGCTCGCCAAGCATAGAAACAGCATGTAAAATGAGGTGTATTACAACTTTCCATCGCTCTCTATCAGCGTAAAACCAAAGTTGTTTGAACATATAGATATATTCCATCTTCTATCTTCTTCCCTTCCAATAAATGTTTATCAAAATATTAATTTTGAGATATAACATTTATCAGGAGGGCCTCGAGCGCAGTATCAAAATTGTCAAATCAAAGCGTTGTCCTCCGATCATATTATGGTAATTTTTTATAAAATTTAACATGTAAATGGTACTAAGTCAATTTTATAGCTTCATTCCGCCATAGTCCGGATGCTTATACCGGTATCGTTATACGCTGGAAGCGTGACGCCGGCATTGGCTTGCAGCAGCCCTTCGACAATGCGCGAACCCCATTCATGCTCGTTTTGCGATACGGCGGACGTAATTTGGCCGTTCTTAATCGCTTTCTCGATTTCGGGCATCATGCCGAACGTAAAGGAAGGCCTTTTTAACCCTTTGGCTTTCCATACGAGCACGGAGCTGGAGCCGGAAATAAAGTCGAGCGCAATAAAGGCGTCGAAGTGAGGATGGGCGTCGATCATTTCCTCCAGACCGGAGACAGCCGCCGATTCGCTGCCTTCGTTGTAACGGACTTCCAGCACTTGAATGCTGGTCATTTCGTTCAAATAGGCAAGCATGCCTTCAAGCCGTTCGCTTAAACTAAGCATATTGGACATGCCGGTCTCGACGAGCACCATGCCGATACCGTTTAGCTGATCGTTAATCGTTTTGCCCATTTGAATGCCGGCTTCGTAATTGTTCGTACCGATATAGGAAAGCCGCTTGCTTTCAGGCGAATCCGATTCAAAGCACACGACCGGAATGCCCGCCGCCGCCGCTTTGTCGATAATCGGCCGCAGCGCATCCGAATCGATCGGATCAAGCGCGATGCCGTCGACCTTCTGGCGAATCATATTGTCCATCATGCGAATTTGCTGTTCGATGTTCGCTTCGTCCGGCGCTTTGACGATCAGCTGAACGTTGTGCGGTTTAGCGGCTTCTTGCGCCAGCACTGTAATCGTCTCGTAAAACGGATGGGCGAACGGATAAATGATGCCGAACGTTTTTGGCGGCTCCGCCGATTTCTCCGAATCCGCTTCTAAAGCCGGGGGCGAAGTGACGAGGCTGCTGGTCGTTCCGCTGACAAGCCCCTCTTTATGAGAGCTTTCTTCCTCATTGGCAGGATCTCCATTCGAGCAACCGGCCAAATAAAGGAGCAGTAATGCCAGGCACAGCGCAAAGAACGGCTTTATGCCAGCCACTCTTCGCCTAACCCTGCCCGGCGCGCTGCGTTTGGTCATGCGATGCTCCCCCTAGCCCTAGTCCTTGGCCCTGCCCCTGTTTGCGGAAGTCCCTCGTCGTCATGCCGGTTACGCGGCGAAATAAATTGGAGAAATAGTGAGCGTCATTATATCCGACCTGAAAAGCGACCTCGTATGTTCTTGCGCTCGTTCCTTGCAGCAGCTCCATCGCTTTGCGAATGCGGGTCAAAGTCAGATATTCAATAAACGTTTGACCGGTCTCTTGGCTGAACACCTTGCTGAGATGGCTTGGACTGATGTTCGCGAAGGAGGCGGCGTCCTGCAGCGAAAGTCCGTCCTTACTGAAGTTCGACTGGATGAAGCCCTTCACTGATGCGATCAGATCGGCATAACGGTCCGATGCGTTTGACCGCCAAGACCTGAATTGCTCGCATAGCGCAGACAAATAGCATTTTGCTTCCTCATACGTGCGGACGGCAGCGATTTGCCCTTGCAATCGGATAAGCGCATCACCGGCAGGTTCAATATGGCGAAACATGCCTTTGGCAGCATGGAAAACTTCGAGCGTCAAATCGTTCAAGATGTAATAGCCGTAGGAAGAGGACGGCCATTGCAGCGGCTTCAGCTTCTCGGTGAATTGTACAATAAAGGAATCAGTCTGCGAGGGATCGCCGATTTTTAAAAACTCGACAAATGCGTTCCGGTCGAGAAATACGCCGGCTTGGTCAGACAACGCGCGGTCGCCGGCGCCGTTACCGACGGAAGCGGTGTGAAGCGCGTGCCGATTTTGCAAAGCAAGCTTGCTCCAATGCTTATCTTCCTCGGCCTCCAAATAAGAAGCATGCACCTCCTGCAGACGGCCGACGACAGTTCCCGCGCCAATATAGAGCGTGCAGGGGGCCGTATCTCTTGCTTCAGCCGGAAGCTGCTCGGCTTCTTTGCGGAAAGCGCGCAAAGCATCCTCAAGC
Source organism: Paenibacillus sp. NEAU-GSW1 (assembly GCF_009737085.1). Taxonomy (GTDB): domain Bacteria; phylum Bacillota; class Bacilli; order Paenibacillales; family Paenibacillaceae; genus Pristimantibacillus. The sequence continues at coordinate 77,858 of NZ_WOVL01000017.1, read as the reverse complement.
TTCTGGCGGGACTCGCCTTTCACGAGCCAGACAAACTCGGTGACGCTCCGTTTGTAGGAAAGAACGTCAGCAGACAGACTTGCTGCTAGCCGTTCCAGCCAGATGGCTTCCTGATTGGCATCCGCTTGACCGATGCCGGAGGCGCACCTTATATCAGCGATTGCGACCGCATAATGTCCGGCGCTAAGCGGAAGCTCCATCGTTGAAGCAATTTGAAGCGCTTCAGCAGTGGAAATAAAGCCATTGCAAATATCGCTCAGCAGCTTCTCCTTGGATTGCGCCGCTTGCTCGTGCTCCCTCATGCGCAGACGTTCCAGCTGCTCGCGTTCCTCGCGCGCTTTATCGATTTTGCCGCCGATGTCCCGCAGCATCCGGATGATGTCGGCGGAGCTGATCGGCTTGAGGCAATATTCCTCTACGCCAAGGCGCAGCGCCGCCCTTGCATATTCGAATTCATCATGGCCGCTCATAATGACCACCTTGATTTGCGGATATTTTTGCCGGACAAAAGCGCTGAGCTCAAGACCGTCCATAAACGGCATTTTAATATCGGTCAGCAAAATGTCGGGCTGCTCCCGCTCGATTATCGGCAGCGCAAGCTCGCCGTCGGAAGCATCGCCGCAATAGATAAACCCTTCGCGTTCCCAATCGATACAGTTGCGTACGCTTTCACGAAACAATATTTCATCGTCAACCAGCATTATTTTTTTCATCTGTCTGTACCCCCCATTGATTAGGTATCCGAATGCTAATTGTCGTTCCTGCTTGATATTCGCTTTCGATGCCGACGCCAAAGTAATCGCCGAAGTACAAACGGATGCGCTGATGCACGTTATAAAGCCCAAACCCTCCGGAGGGTTCGGTTGTTCCGGCCAGCTCCGGGGCAGGCGGCTTGATCAGCTTGTCGCGCAGCTTCTGCAGCGTATCCTCGGTCATGCCGATGCCGTTATCCGTAACGGACAGCCATATTTCGCCGCCTGGACGCGATTGTCCCGTAATGCGAATGAGCCCTTTGCCGCGTTTGTTCTTAATGCCGTGATAAAGCGCGTTTTCAACAATCGGCTGCAGCGTCATTTTTAAAATCGGCACATTCATCAGCTCTTGAGGAACGTCGATTTCATAGTCAAGAATGTCCTGGTAGCGCATTTGCTGAATGACGAGATAACTTCGCACATGCTCAAGCTCTTCTTGCATATGAACCCAGTCCATCCCTTTGTTCAGGCTAATCCGGAAAAAGCGTGACAGCGCCTGCACCAGATGGATCACTTGCTCATGCTTCCGCGCTTCCGCCATCCAGACGATCGAATCGAGCGTGTTGTATAAGAAATGCGGATTGATCTGCGCCTGCAGCGTCCGGAGCTCGGCTTTCTGCACCTGCTCCTTCTCGCGGATGCTTTGCTCCAGCAGCGCTTTGATCTTCTCGATCATCCGGTTGAAGCTGTTGCCGAGATCAGCAATTTCGTCTTGACCGTGCGCTTTAACCTTGGCTTCGAGATAGCCGGAGGAGGCTTGGCGCATTTTGTGCATGAGCAGCTGGACAGGACGGGTAATGCGGGAAGTAATAAAGAAATAAGACGCAATCGTAAACAAAATGCTGAGCGATACGCTAATAATGATGAGCTGGCGGATTTCGTTGGCGTCCTGTACGATTTCCTGCAGCGGAACGCGTCCGATAATTTTCCAGCCGGTCATGGCGGATGTCGTAAACATGATGAAGGCGGGCTTGCCGGTGGAATGATCGACATAGCTGTCGCGTGAGGCTGCCAGCTTCTCAGCTAATAAAACCGGTTCTCCCAGCTCCTCGCTGTTCATTTGGGAAGGCGTGAAAATTGGCGAGCCGTTCGCATCCGCCACATAGAAGAAGCCGGTCTTGCCGATCGTAATCGAATCGCAAAACTGCTTGACGATTTTGTCATCCAGATCGATGACGATGAAGCCGATAACCTCGCGCGTAATTTGCTGCTTGACGGCGGCAACGATCGATATGACATTTTGATTTTCATATTGAAACCCGTCGAGGCGGTCTAAGGTTAACGATTCGATCGGAGGCACGTTAAGCACCTCGTCCGGATGATTGACAAGATAGACGAAATGCGGATTGCGCAGCGGGTTTTTATCCAATTGGAAAACGCCCCTGCGTTCGCTGATGCCGCGTCCGTACAAATTAACCATTGAAATATTTAAAACGCTTTCATATTTGTACGTCTCACGGTACAAATCGAAAGTTTCTAGAATAGACTTAGCGTCATCGTAAGTATCCGTTTGCGAGAAAAGGTAACGCAGCACCTGCGGATTTTTGCTTAATTCCAGCAGCTTGCCCGTATCCTGAAACAGCACGTCGATATCGCGCCCGAGACCGTCCGCAGCAAGCATTGTGGATGCTTTATTGTTGCCAGACAAGGCGTCGAATGATTTCTGGTACGAAATAAGGCCGACGACGATCAGCGGCACGCAAGTGAGGATGACGAACATAGCCAGCAGCTTGGAGCGCAAGCTGGAGAAACTAAAGCGGAATCGCTTCATGAGTCTTCCTCTTTCGTTTAGATGTAAGCCTACTATAACAAAATGGCGGCGCTGCGGCTATGGAATCAAAAGCTTAAATAAAATTATCCAACTTTCGCACAAAAAATTGCAAAAACCGTATTTCAGATCCAGCGAATTCGCCAAAATTGTACACGGAAATCGTTTGAATCTCCGTATCAGGATGCTTTGAAAGCGTTTTATAATGGCGCTACACCGGTTGATGGTGAGTATAAGGGAGGTTGAAATCGAATGAAAAAGTCAGTTAGAAAAGGCGCGTTTCTGCTCGTAGCAGCAATGATGCTTGTCCTCGCGGCATGCGGAGGCAATGGCGGCAACAACGGAAACGGGGGAAATGCAAGCGCGGGCGGCAACGAGCCGACTGCGAAAACAGAGGAAGCAAGCGGCGGCGAAGCGGCATCCGGAAAAGTGAAGCTTGGATTCTCGCAGGTAGGCGCGGAGAGCGGCTGGCGTTCAGCAAATACCGATTCGATCAAAAGCTCGGCTGAAGAGGCAGGCTTCGATTTGAAGTTCTCCGACGCGCAGCAAAAGCAAGAAAATCAAATTAAAGCGATCCGTTCCTTCATTCAGCAAAAAGTTGATGTTATCGCCTTCTCGCCAGTCGTTGAGTCCGGTTGGGATACGGTGCTGAAAGAAGCGAAGGACGCTGGCATTCCGGTTATTTTGACGGACCGTGCGGTTGATTCTCAAGATACATCGCTATACAAAACGTTTATCGGTTCTGACTTTGTTGAAGAAGGACGCCGCGCAGGCAACTGGCTGGTTGAGCAGTTCAAAGGTAAAGACGGCGACGTTAATATCGTTGAGCTTCAAGGCACAACTGGCTCTGCTCCGGCCATCGACCGTAAAGCAGGCTTCGAGGAAGCAATTAAGGGACAAGCGAATTTGAAAATCATCGCTTCGCAAACGGGTGACTTCACTCGTGCGAAAGGCAAAGAGGTTATGCAAGCGTTCTTGAAAGCAAACAAAGATATCGACGTATTGTACGCTCACAACGACGACATGGCGCTTGGCGCAATTCAAGCAATTGAAGCGGCAGGTTTGAAGCCGGGCCAAGACATTATCATCATTTCGATCGATGGCGTTAAAGACGGTTTCGTAGCTGCAAGCGAAGGCAAAATCAACTTTATCGTCGAGTGTAATCCGCTTCTTGGACCACAGCTTATGCAAGCGGTTAACGATGTTCTTGCCGGCAAAGAAATTCCGCAGCGCATCGTGACGGAAGAGGGCGTATTTACTTCCGAGGACGCTAAGAAGGAACTGCCTAACCGGAAGTATTAATTTCTAATCTTCGATTACCAAGGATAGAAGAAAGCCGCTCTGGCGCTTCGAAGGTCGAAGCCGGAGCGGCTTTAAAGGATAGAGCGCGAAATGCGAAGGGTTTGAAAGGAGATGAAGAGCAACGTGAATGAAAAAGAGAAAGAACGGGCGCCGTTGTTAAAACTTACGGGCATTCATAAGCAGTTCCCCGGCGTTAAAGCGTTGTCGGGTGTTGATTTTCGGCTTTTCCCCGGCGAGATTCACGCTTTAATGGGCGAGAACGGAGCGGGCAAATCGACGCTGATTAAAGTATTGACCGGCGTTTATGCCATTGATGAGGGTTCAGTGGTGCTGGACGGCAAGCCGCTTGTTATTCATAGTCCGCAAGGCGCGCAGGATGCCGGGATTAGTACCGTTTATCAGGAAGTTAATCTTTGTCCCAACTTGACGGTAGCGGAAAATATATATATCGGCCGCGAGCCGCGCCGTTTCGGCGCGATCCGGTGGAAGGAAATGAACCGCGGAGCCGAGCGGCTTCTGGCGGAACGGCTGCAGCTTAAGATCGACGTAACGCTGCCATTGAGCGCTTATTCCGTCGCCATTCAGCAGCTGATCGCGATTGCGCGTGCATTAAATGTATCGGCGAAAGTGCTTATTCTCGACGAGCCGACGTCGAGCCTCGACCGGAACGAAGTGAAGCAGCTTTTTGCAGTCATGAACAAGCTGAGGCAAGAAGGGCTGGCTATATTGTTTGTCACTCATTTTCTGGACCAGGTGTACGAGGTGTCAGACCGGATAACGATACTGCGTAACGGGAATTTAATCGGCGAGTATGACGCTGAGAAGCTGTCCCGCATTGAGCTGGTATCGAAAATGATTGGCAAGGAGCTTAGTTTGCTGGAAGAGCTGCCGGTACACGACAAACCGGAAAAAAGCAATGAGAAAACGGTTATACACGCGACAGGCTTAGGACGCTCCGGAGCAATCGAGCCGTTTGATTTGAAAATTCACGAGGGCGAAATTGTCGGCCTGGCAGGCTTGCTTGGCTCCGGCCGGACGGAGCTTGCGCGGCTGCTGTTTGGCGCGGATCGTGCCGATCAAGGCAATTTCACAGTTAGCGGCGCCGTTGCCAGTTCGAAGCATACGCCGCGGCGGGCAATCGACGCCGGCATCGCCTTTTGCCCGGAAAATCGGAAAACGGAAGGGATTATCGACGATCTGACCGTGCGGGAAAACATCATAATCGCTATGCAGGCAACGCGCGGCTGGTTCAAGCTGCTGCCGAGAAAACGGCAAAACGAGCTGGCGGACGAGTACATCTCCGCGCTTAATATCAATCCGAAGAATCCTGAGCATTTGGTGAAAAATTTAAGCGGCGGCAACCAGCAGAAGGTGATTTTGGGCAGATGGCTGCTGACGAATCCGAAGCTGCTTATTCTCGATGAACCAACGCGCGGCATTGATGTTGGTGCAAAGGCGGAAATACAGAAGCTTGTCCTTTCCCTTTCACAGAAAGGGATGTCCGTCCTGTTTATTTCGTCGGAGCTGGAAGAGGTGCAGCGGGTTAGCGACCGGATCGCTGTGCTGCGCGATCATAAGAAAGTGAAGGAAATCGAAAAAGAACATATTAGCCAGCAGCATATTATGCAGGCGATTGCCGGAGGGGGAGCAGGATGAGCAACCGGACTTCTACAGAAAAAGCAAGCAAGCTGCAGCGGCTGGTGAAGCATCACCTTTTTTGGCCGGCAGCGGTATGGCTTGCTTTGCTGCTCTTCAACTTGATCTATTCGCCTTCTTTTTTTGAGATTCAAGTGCGGGATGGCCATTTATACGGCAGCTTAATCGATATTTTAAACTTTGGCGCTCCGCTTATTTTGGTCGCGATCGGTATGACGCTGGTCATTGCAACGAAGGGCATCGATCTGTCCGTAGGCTCGGTCGTGGCGATCTCCGGCGCTATCGCATGCTTGACGATCAGCAAAGGCGCGGATCAAAATTCGCTTAGCTTGCTTTTTACAGCGCTCGCTTTGTCGCTTGGATTATCCGTCGTGCTCGGATTGTGGAACGGCATGCTGGTTGCCGTAACCGGCATTCAGCCGATCGTCGCAACGCTTATTCTAATGGTAGCGGGCAGAGGAATCGCCCAGCTCGTCACAAACGGGCAGATTATTACGGTAAACAGCTCGCCTTATAAATTTATCGGGGCCGGCTCGCTCGCGGCGCTTCCGTTTTCCGTATTCGTCGTTGCCGCCGTATTCATAGCCGCTGTGCTGCTGACGAGGAAAACGGCGCTTGGTTTATTCATCGAATCGGTCGGCTGCAATCCGGGTTCGAGTCGACTGGCGGGCATTAAAGCGCGTACGGTGCTCTTTGCGGTCTATATGTTTTGCGGACTATGCGCAGCCATCGCGGGCTTGCTGCTCAGCTCCAACGTCTCCAGCGCGGACGGCAATAATGCCGGTTTATGGTATGAGCTGGATGCGATTTTGGCTGTCGTTATTGGCGGCACCTCGCTTAACGGGGGCCGGTTTTATTTGACGGGCACGCTGCTCGGCGCACTCATAATTCAGACGTTAACGACAACGATCTATATGATCGGCGTTTCGCCTGAAGTCATTTTGGTCGTTAAAGCGTTCGTCGTGCTTGCGGTATGCTTGATTCAATCCGATACGTTCCGGAAGACGCTTGTGCAAAGATGGAAGCATCGCGCGTATCCGGCAGAAATCGAGGTGACGCGTCATGGTTAAATCGAAATATGCCTCGATCCATATTATTGCGGGGTTGTTTGCGCTTATTTTTCTAGCGGGTTCTTTCCGCTATACCGGATTTTTCTCGGTGCAAGTTTTATGCAATCTGCTCATCGATAACGCCTTTTTGCTCATAGTCGCTATTGGAATGACCTTCGTGATCGTATCGGGCGGCATCGATCTGTCGGTCGGCTCGGTCGTCGCGCTGACTACGATGATATCAGCGAGTCTCGTTCAGCAGCAAGGCTGGCCTCCGTCCGTTGTCATTCCGTTAGTGCTGGTGATCGGTACGCTGCTCGGCGCTTTTATGGGAGCCATTATTCATTACTTTAAAATCCAGCCGTTTATCGTCACCCTTGCTGGCATGTTTCTGGCTCGCGGACTCTGTTATGTTATTAGCTTAAATACGATTACGATCGATCATCCTTTCTATACGGCGGCTGCGCAAACAAAAATAAAGCTGCCGGGAGGAAGCTTTATTTCCATAAGCGTTATCGTTGCTCTAGTCATGCTTGCTATTGCGATTTTTATCGCCCATTATACGAAATTCGGGCGTAACGTCTATGCTGTTGGCGGCAACGAGCAGTCGGCGCTGCTCATGGGCTTGCCTGTCGGGCGTACGAAAATTATGGTTTATATGTTCAGCGGCTTTTGCTCTGCGTTAGCCGGCGTCGTATTTACTTTTTACATGCTTTCCGGGTACGGGCTGCATGCGGTCGGGTTGGAGCTTGATGCGATTGCGGCTTCCGTTATCGGCGGCACTTTGCTGACAGGCGGCGTCGGTTATCTCGTCGGCACGCTGTTCGGCGTATTTATTCAAGGCGTAATCCAAACGATTATTAGCTTTGAGGGCAATTTGAGCTCCTGGTGGACGAAAATCGTCATCGGCGTTTTATTGTTCTTCTTCATTTTGCTGCAAAGGCTGCTCAGCATGAAGCGTTCTTCAGCAAGACGCGCGGCTTGAGCAGGAATCCGCGGAATAAACAGCGAAACCTAAGGCGTTGAACTAACGCAGAGGGGTAGGATTCAAATGAGAGGCCGGAGCGTCCGAATCATTTATATTTGTCTTGCTTGTGTTTTTGCTTTGACGGCTTGCCGCGCAGGCGGCTCGGAGCAGACTGCAAATTCGAATTCGCCGACGATTACGCCAATCGCCAACCGGTTTAGCGAAGGGGAAACGGAGCTGCCGGATTCGCGAAAAATCAGGCTCGGTTTCTCGCAGCTGGGCTCGGAAAGCGACTGGCGGCTCGCGAATACGGAGTCGATCCGCGAAGCGGCGGAGGAAGCGGGCATCGAGCTGCTTTTTGACAACGCCGAGCAGTCGCAGCAGAAGCAGGTGGAGGCGGTCCGCTCGTTTATTGCGCAGAAGGTGGATGTCATTGCGATTGCCCCTGTCATTGAGACGGGCTGGGAGCCGGTGCTCCAGGAAGCAAAGCAGGCCGGCATTCCGGTTATCGTTTCGGACCGGTTTGTTGAGCTGCAGGATCCGTCGCTCGTAGTAACGTTCGTCGGCTCCGATTTTTACGATGAAGGGCAAAAAGCAGCGAAATATATGATCGATAAAATGCGGGATCAGGGCGACCGGATCGGTATTGTCGAATTGCGGGGAACAGAAGGCTCAACGCCTTCAATCGAGCGAGGAAGCGGGTTCCATGATTTAATTAAGGACCGGGAAAACTTCAAATTGCTAGAAAGCGAGTCGGCCGACTTCACGTTTGCGAAGGGCAAGGAAGTGATGCGCAAGTTTTTGGAACGGAGAGGCAGCGACATCAAAGTGCTGTTCTCCCATAACGATGATATGGCCCTTGGCGCGGTAGAGGCGATTGAGGAATTCGGCATGAGGCCGGGCAAAGATATTATTATTATTTCCGTTGACGGAACGAGGAAAGCGTTCGAGAAAATGGCGGAAGGAAAAATCAACTGCATCGTCGAATGCAATCCGCTTCTCGGACCGATTCTCATGCAGCTTGTCATGGAAATATCCGAAGGGCGTTCTTTGCCGAACCGGATCGTAACGCCGGAAAGCGTATTTACAGAAAGCATGGCGGCGGCCGAAGTGAATAACCGCAAATATTGAGGAAAAAGCCGATTCGGAAGCTCCTTCTTAGGAGGTGACTTCCGATCGGCTTTTTGTTTTTTTTTAGGACGGCGAATTAAGCCGGTTTATCTTCTTTAATCGCTGTTGCAGATACGGCTTGAGAAGGAGTTGCGGATTTTAACGCTTGCTGCAGCAAGCCGAGCATTTCGTCGACATCCGTTTTGGCAGCAATCAGTGGCGGCATCAAGCGAATAATGGAAGGTTTAGGCGCGTTAATCAATAAGCCGAGCTCCAGACATTTCGCGGCAAGTGCAGACGCTGTGCCTTCCGGCACGTCGAACGCAAGCAGCAGGCCTTTTCCTCTCACATTGGTTATCGGATAGCGTTGAGAAAGCTCGTTCAGCTTGCCGATGGCATATTGCCCGACGGAAGCGGCATTTTCCGTTAGCTGGAGGCGCAAAATTTCCTCAACGACAGCGAGGCCCGCAGCCATTGCGAGCGGCGAACCCGTATAGGTTCCGCCTTGGTCTCCAGGAGCGAAAAGGTCAAATTTGCTCATCGTCAGCATTGCAGACAGCGGGAAGCCGCCGCCAATTCCTTTGCCGAGCGTCATAACGTCCGGCTTGATGCCGTAGTGCTCGCTGGCGAACAGCTTTCCGGTTCTGCCAAGACCCGTCTGCACTTCATCGAAAATGAGCATAATGCCGTAGATGTCGCAAGCTTTACGAATGGCCTGCAAGTAAGGAGCATCGACCTCATGGACGCCGCCTTCGCCTTGAATAAGCTCCAGCATGATAGCGCATGTTTTGTCGCTGATCGCAGCGAAGCAGGCGTCGAGATCATTAATCGGCACATGGCGGAAGCCGGGAACCTTCGGTTCAAAAAGGGTTTTCCACTGTTCCTTACCGGTCGCGGACATCGTTGCCAATGTTCTGCCATGAAAGCCGTTTGTGATCGTAATGATTTCGTATGCGCCGTTAAGATTGACAGCGCCATGCTTGCGAGCGAGTTTAATGGCGCTTTCGTTCGCTTCCGCACCGCTGCTGGCAAAAAACACTTTATCGAAACCGGAAATTTCCGTCATCAGCTTGGAAAATTGAATCATCGGTTTGTTGTAGAATCCAGGGCTTGCATGAACGAGCTCGCCCGATTGTTTAAATAGAGCTTCGCGCAAAACGCCGGGAGAATGGCCCAAGGACGCCACGGCCCAGCCGCCGATAAAATCCAAATATCGTTTGCCGTCGCAGTCCCACAGCTGCATCCCTTCGCCGCGCTCCATCACAACGTCCGGCCGGTTTGCCGTGAACAATACCGATTGCTCCGCGGCCGCCATTAAGACGGCGGTCTGCGACTGTACTTCTTTTAACATGATCTTCAAACCCCCATTGCAATTTTACTATTGTATAAATATACAACTGAACTAATAAAAATGCAATAAAAAGCAAAAACATTGTTGGAGCGCCTATTACTATACAGTTTGTTGGACGGATAGGAAGCTGATATGCGGAGCATAAGGGTAGAGCTGTCCGCTGTCCCGGGGCTTAGCTTTGCAGCTTATGTCTTGCAAATCGACGTATTCCCCGGCAAGCATGAAATTAGCGGCCGGATCGCGTATGATTGGCTCAGGGATCAGCTGAGATAAGCGGACATGCGGATCTGCTGACTGCCGAATGCTATCTATAACCGTGTCGATTCGTCGTATCTTTGTGATAGCGAAGCGGACTCGCAAATTAGCGAAGCAATTTTCGCTAATACTTGCATGGAGTCGAGCGATGCTGCTGACAGCGAACCTCGGTACGCTAATAAGGAAACGCTTTTCGCGAGCAGCGAAATTCGTTTCGCTATTAATAAGCAAAGCAGTTCCAAGCCGCGAATTTGCGAAAAACGATTCGTTAAACAGCGAACCTGGTTCGCTATTTTGTCCGGAATCGGTTGAATCAATAGAGCCGCCCCGAGTAATGTTGTCGCCAACATTACTCGATCAAGAGAGGAGTCCCCAATGGAAAACAATTCGGAGTTTCAATCCGTCGATGAATACATTGCGTGCTTCCCGCCGGAGGTGCAGGAAGTGCTGCGACAGCTGCGAACCGTCATTAAAGAGGCAGCGCCAGGGGCAACAGAAAAGATCAGCTACCAGATGCCGGCGTTCGTGTTCCACGGAAACCTCGTTTATTTTGCGGCTTATAGAAAGCATATCGGGTTTTATCCGACGTCTTGCGGGGTGCATCCGTTTATGGATGAGCTGACGGACTATAAAGTATCTAAAGGGACGATCCAATTTCCGCTCGGCAAGCCGATTCCCTTTGATTTGATCAGCCGTATCGTCCGGTACAGGGTAGAGGAAAATATCGAGATAGCCAAAGGAAGAAGCAGAAAAAATAGTTGAAGCCCCGGTCGCCCGGGGCTTCATTTCTAATGCCTATTTGCGAGGGTAATATCCGAGGAACGCTTTCGAGTCAAAGTCGAATACGACAGTAAGCGGACCGATAAGGGCATCTTGATCGGTATTGTAAGTTACGGTAACGAGATTACCGCCTGCTGCTTGAATGTTGGCAAGCAGTCGTTTCTGTTCGTCGGTTGAGCCCATAACGAAAGCATCTTTGGCCGCGACAATCTCTACGGCAGCCTCGTCTTTATTCGTCGTGATGTGCGAGACTTGATCGGCGGCAGTTACTTGCTGCCAAGCGAGTTCGCGATATTGCTGCGCAGCTTCTGCGCTCATTTTGCCTTCGGCTGTTTGAAGATCAGAGAGGACGACCAGATAGAACAGCGGGCTTTGCGGCGGCAAGCTTTTCGTCATAAACGGGCCGTAGTAAGCGCGAACTTTCGTTCCGTCTTTCAGATCTTCCCATTTAACCGATTCGCCTTGCGAAGTAAGAACAGCCGTTTCTTTACCTGCGTTCAGCGTGAGCGTAGGAGTGGCAATTCCATCCTTCGTCTCGCCGAACTGGACTTGCCAGCCGTCTTCCGTATGCTGTACCGATTGAATGACATCTTCCTTGATCAAACGTTCAGCGCCAACCGTGATCGATGCCGCATGAGACTGGCCAGGGAAGCTCATCGTCATAATCGGGCCGTATTCGACCGTAATTTGCGTTCCGGCTTTCAAATCTTTGGCTGCGAAATTTTTGCCGTCTTGATCTTTAATGACAGTCTTATCATCGGCAAACAGAATGACCCATGCGTTGGAGCCTAGACCGAGATATTCGATACGATACTGGCCGTTGTCGGTTTTGACTACGTCGACGATAACGCCGGTTCCGCGCATATAATCAGCTTCCTCTTCGTTATCGGAGATGGCGTTCAATTCAATTTCTTTGTTCTTAGCGTCGTATTGGACATTGTATCCGAGCCCCGCTGCCGCGTCGCGCACCGGAATGTACGCTTTGCCGTCAATATAAACCGGAGTCAAGGATGTGCTCTCTCCGTTAATTAACACTTTCACTTCTTTGTGCCAGAAGCCGCTTACTTTCTCCACAATGCCGTTTGCTCCGGCAGCAGCCGTCGTTCCGAGCAGACCTGCAGCCGTTAAAAGGACAATCATTTTCTTCTTCATTAAGATATTGCTCCTCCCATGTTGTATTGTTAAGTTATGACAGTACCATTGACGAGCGTGTTTTTGAAAAGGTTGCGATTAATTTGAAAAAGTTATCGGCGATTTATTTAATGCAAACTTTTACAGCATTTATTTAATGATAATTATTGATAATTATCGCTAAAATTCGCAATGTATATACTGTAATTAAAAATGGCGTTACAGGCTCGAAATTCACCTGTAACGCCATTTTATTATTAGTTGAGCCGTGAACGGAGCAGGTCGAATGATTCTGGAGAAGCGCTAGCGTTCGCCTTTGTGAGCGGATTCCTGCATCGGTTAATTTAATGATAGGAATCCGCGAACAACAGCGATCGGAAGAACATTCGACTGCACCGTGAACCCGGCGATTTATACCGATAGCTTCAACAGAACCGAAGCATGCGGCGCAAGCTCGAAGCTAAGCGCGCTTCCAGCGGCGCCAAGAGACTCGCGTTTCCAAAGATCGCGAAGCTGATACTGACCAGAAGCAGACAGTCCGAGCTGCTCCAGCGTCACGCTGAGAGTATCGGACTGATCGCCGATGTTAAACAGCGCGACATAGGCGCTTCCGTCTTTCCCTTCGGCCGTCCATACGACTCGGTTGTCGTCGCGGCTCACTTGGCGCGCGCCGCTGCTGTCGCGATGAACCTCGAGCACTTCCTCGTTCGTCAGCAGCGACAGCGTCCAGTCGTCATTGTCGTTAAGCTCTCCGCCGAACATAAGCGGCGAGCGGAATATCGTCCAAAGCGACATCATCGTCACTTGCTCGTCACGGGTAAAGCGCGTCCACCGATCGGCTCCTCCGCCGTCTACGGAACGGATGCCGAGATGGCCTAGCGGCAGCATGTCGCAATCCGGCCAATGGCCTTCTCCGACATGAGGCTCCCACTTCTCGCAACGATCGAACATGTCATGCAGCAGCGGCCACAAATCCCAGTAATCGTCCGTTATACGCCACATGTTTGCAAGGGATGTCAGCTCCTTTGCATGCTCGACAGGAGCGGGGCCAGGCGACAGACTGAGCACGATCGGTCTTCCGCAGTTGTCGATGGCATTGCGGATCAACTCGATCTCGTCCAGGCGAATGCCATAAAGCCTCGAAGCGGCAATATCGTCCACTTTGACAAAATCAATTTCCCAAGAAGCGTACAGTTCAAAGAGAGAATTATAGTATTGCTGGGCGCCTTCCTTCGTTGCGTCTACGCCATACATATCGGTGTTCCACGGGCAAATGGAGCCTGTCCATGTTTGCGCAATGGAACGGGCCGTTGCAGCCGTGCCGAGAATCGGCGTATCGGCGTGAACGGCTTGCCGCGGAATGCCGCGCATAATATGAATGCCGAATTTGAGGCCGAGGCCATGGACATAATCGGCAAGCGGCTTAAAGCCTTGTCCGTTGGCTGCGGAAGGGAAGCGGTTGACTGCCGGAATAAGTCTCGAGTATTCGTCCGTTTCCAGCGGCACATAAGGACGGTATGCGGAGGAGTAAGCGCCCGGCTCGTACCATTGAATGTCGACAACGACATATTCCCAGCCGAACGGCTTCAAATGCTCTGCCATATAGCGCGCATTCGCTTTCACTTCTTCTTCGCGAACGCTGGCGCCGTAGCAATCCCAGCTGTTCCAGCCCATAGGCGGCGTTAAAGCAAGTTGATGATGGTTCATTATTGCTTCATCCCTTCGGAGTTTGATTGTTGGTTTTCAATAATCGTATCGCGAAGTCGGATGCGCTTCCAGCCTAATGTATTGCTCAAATGTGTAAAATATTGCTCTTTGACTCTAATCAAACATAAACCGGTCAATCGACGGCATTTCCTCGGCCTTGCGAAACTCGCCGGGCGTAAATCCGGTCCAACGGCGGAAAACTTTGCTGAAATAGCTGCCGTTCGCAAAACCGGCTGAACGCGCCACATCGTCAACTGTCATTCCTGAGCGCCGGAGAAGATCGACCGCATGTTCGATCCGGCAGCGTGTCAAATAGGCCAAGGGCGTTGAACCGGTAGCTGCGGCAAACGATCTTGCGAGATGATATTTGGAGCTGCCGGCAGACGACGCTATTTCATCCAGCCCTAAATCGGAACGGCTATAATTTCGTTCGATATGAACCGCGGCCTTACTGACGATATCGGGCCAGCTGCCGCGGTCTTTGCGATGCGCCGTTTGGGAGCGGCAAAGCTCCATGACGAACCGATAGACAAGCGCCGAAGCTTGATAGACGTCGTTGATCCGTCCAAGCCGAGCTTCGCTGTACAGCTGCTCCAGAATGCGGATGACCGGACTTCCCGCATCGAAATGCGGCAACGGCCCGAGCTCGCCGATGATGCGCTGCCATGTTTCCGCCAAATACTTTTGCCGGAACAAAATGAAATAGAACTCCCAGTGGCTGCTTGTGCCGGGCAAATAATACCGATGCTCCCCTGGAATATCTGCCATCAACGCGGTGCCGGCAGGGATATTGAAGACGTCTCCGCCGAGCTCAATCGCTCCGCAGCCGGAAACGGTATATTGGAACAAATAAAGCGGCCCGTCAATTCGCTTAATGCCATCCCAGCTATAGCTGTAATCGGTAACCTTGTCGCAGCCTACGGCGAACAATTGATAGAGCGGTACCTCGCTGCTGTCTTGAAAACGATAGCCGAACGTGCCGTATTTGTTAATGGAGTCCATTAGAGTTGTCGTCCTTTCAATCCGGCAAATACTGTTTGCGGTATTTTGTCGGAGGAACCCCTATTCGATTCGTAAAACAATTAGAGAAGTAAGGCGTGTTGTCAAAGCCGACGTACAGCGCGATTTTGCCGATGGGCCAGTCCGTCGTCAGAAGCAGCAGCTTGGCCTGATCCAGCCGGTAGTTCATCAGATACTCGATTGGCGTGACGCCGTACACCTGTTTCATGCAGCGGGTAATGTAATTGTAGTGAAAATGGAGCTCTTCTGACAGCGCGCTGCTGGTTACGTTGTGCCGATAGTTGTTTTTGATGAACGTTTCGGTCCGCTCAGCCACTGCAACCGCAGGGTGCTCATATTGCTCGAATTGGCGCGTATCCAGCAATTGAAGCATCGATTCAAAGCTTTGCTGACGGCTCCAATAGGCGCTCGACCGACGTTCGCCGGATGATTCCAGCAGCTTATCGGCTAGGCTTCGGATCAAATCGGGATGCGGCAGCGTCCAACGCTTCGGCAGGCGGAGCGAATACGGCACAGTCAAATAACGGCGAAAGTGCTCCTCAGCATCCGTCATTGCATTATCGTCGGCGCTTTCCGTCCAATCGCAAACCGTTTGAAAATGCACCCAAAAAAAGACCGTTTCTTCCTCGCAAGGCATAACGGAATAGTGATAACGGTTAGGAAGCAGTATAACCGCTTGCTCTGCCCCTAATTCCCACTGCCGGTCCTCTTCGCCAATATAGAGGCAGCCGGATTCGACGATGATAAGATCGAATACGCCGAGATTGAGCCTGCTCGGGTGCATGTCTCCTGGGGCGTATCGGACGCGGCCGCATTCGAGGAAATAGGGCGCGGGAGGAGCCTGCAAATACAGATGTTCAGCGGAGTGCAGCATTACAATGCTCGACCTCCAGTGTGATATTTTATAATTATTAGGTTGAATTAGCTTGTTTATCACTTCAATTATAAAGAATACAATAAGTACTGTCAGTATGAAATATTACAACAATATTGCGGAGGCGGTACTTATGTCGAAAACGGCGGCAATCGGTCGGGCGAAGCAAATTCCGTTGAAAAATGTAGCGATTAACGATCATTTTTGGAATTATTATATTAATCTCGTACGGAATGTCGTCGTTCCATATCAATGGGAAGCGCTTAACGACCGTGTGGAAGGCGCGGAGCCAAGCCGAGCGGTGCGTAATTTTAAAATCGCGGCGGGCATGGAGCAGGGCGAATTTTACGGCTTTGTTTTTCAAGACAGCGACGTGGCGAAATGGCTGGAGGCTGTCGCCTATTTGCTGGATGTGAAAAGAGATCCCGAGCTGGAGCGGATAGCCGATGAAATGATTGATATTATCGGCAAAGCGCAGCACGAAAACGGTTATTTGAATACCTATTTCACGATTAAGGAACCGGGCGGCAAATGGACGAACCTGATGGACTGCCACGAACTGTATTGCGCCGGACATATGATCGAAGCGGCGGTAGCTTATTACAAGTCGACGGGCAAAAGAAGGTTGCTCGAAATTGTAAGCAAATTCGCCGATTATATCGACGAAGTGTTCGGCAACGAACCGGGCAAGCTGAACGGCTATGACGGCCATCAGGAAATCGAGCTTGCGCTGGTGAAGCTGTATGAAGCGACTGGGAACGAGAAGTATCTCAAGCTAGGCAAATATTTTATCGATCAGCGCGGACAACAACCGAGTTTTTTTGCTAAAGAGCTGGAGCAACGGAAGGGCAAGTCTCATTGGGGACATACGGTAAAAGATATCGATAACGGCTACTTCCAAACCCATTTGCCGGTTAGAGAGCAGGAAAAGGCGACCGGACATGCGGTTCGCGTCGTTTATATGCTGACTGGCATGGCAGACATTGCGGCAGAAACCGGCGATCATGAGCTGCTCGCAGCATGCCGAAAGCTTTGGGACAATATCGCGAATCGTCAAATGTACATTACGGGCGGCATCGGCTCGATGCATCAAGGCGAGGCTTTCTCGTATGATTATGATTTGCCGAACGATACGGTTTACGCCGAAACTTGCGCTTCAATCGGCTTGATCTTTTTTGCGAACCGGATGCTTCGCATTGAACAGCGCGGCCGCTATGCCGACGTGCTGGAGCGAGCGCTCTACAATACAGTCGTTGGCGGGATGTCGCGAGACGGCAAACATTTCTTCTATGTGAATCCGCTTGAGGTGGATCCAAAAGCGTGCAGCGGGGGCAACCATAAAGTAGACCATGTGAAGCCGGTGCGGCAGGAGTGGTTCGGCTGCGCATGCTGCCCGCCGAATGTCGCCAGGCTGCTTGCCTCGCTTGGCGAATACATTTACACCGTAACGAACAATACGATTTACACGCATTTGTACATTGGCGGCGAAGCGCGCCTTCAAGTTGACGAAGGGGCGGAAGTGCTGCTGAAGCAGCAGTCGAACTATCCGTATGAAGGCGATATTGCGTTCGAGATCGAGCTGCCCGGCGAGCGAGCTGGCGCGCAATTTAGCCTTGCGCTGCGGATTCCGGGCTGGTGCAAGCAATCGTCGTTGACTGTAAACGGAACAAAGGTTGCCGTGGAGCCCGTAGATGGCTACGCCATTCTCGAGCGTGTCTGGCAAACGGGCGACCGGGTCGAGCTTACGCTCGATATGCCGGTGACGCGCATGCACAGCAATTCGCTCGTGCGGGGCAATGCCGGCAAAGTCGCTTTGCAGCGCGGCCCGCTCGTCTATTGCTTGGAGCAAGCGGACAACGGCTCGGGCTTGCATGAGCTTGTTCTGCCGTCAGGCGGCAAGCTGGTACCGGTTCGTATGCAAGGATTGTTCGAAGGCGAAAGCGTTGTCGCTATTGAGGCATTGGCGAAGCGCGTCCGGTATTCGGATGAATCGCTGTACAGCGCAAATGGCGCTGCGGTCATCGAGGACGCCCCGATCACGTTCATTCCTTATTATGCGTGGGCTAACCGCGGCGAAGGCGAAATGGCCGTTTGGGTAAGGGAAGGTCTGTAAGATACACTCAAAATTAGTTGGTTACATTTTCCTGCGAAATCAGATATACTTGCGATATAGCGAGTGAAGAACACCGCTCTTTTCCGTCCAGATACGGAGAGGAGCGGTGTTTTCTTTTTATGATTAAGGAGGCGAATGAGAATGGAGGAAGCTAAAGTTGCGGGCAGTTACGGAGGATGGATTGCCGGACAAGCAGCAGCTAGCAAAGGAGAACGAAGAAGACGACTGGATCATCATGGACATGCGGAAAAAATGTTCATCGAGCTGGTATGGAAACATGCGGTGAAAGGTTTTGACAATCTGCACGCGGAATGGGAGGTGAGCGATTTCAGGGATGGCGTCCGTTATGTGGATTATGCGTACATTCGCGGGTTCTATAAGATTGCGTTCGAAATAGACGGTTACGGTCCGCATTTGCGTGATACCGACCGGAGGCAGTTCGCCGATTCTTTATTGCGTCAAAATCATCTAGTGCTGGATGACTGGATTGTCATTCGTTTTTCGTTTGATGATATTAAGGAACGTCCGCGGCAATGCATTCAGCTTATTCAGCAGTTGCTTGGTAAATTATACAGCATAGACATTGAGGACGACTGCTGGTTAACGGTGGAGCAAAAGGAAGTGATTCGAATGACAATGCAGAAAAATGCGCCGATCACACCGTCAGAAGTTTGCCGGTTATTGGGCAGAGGCAATGAGTATACGCGGAAGCTGTTGCGCGAGCTGGTTAAACGGCAATATTTATCCCCAGCTTCTGGGAGCAAACGTGTACGCACGTACAAGCTAGGTGACAAGCGGAGCAATGTAAAATAGTGTTCTCGGTGAAGCGCCCAGAGCTTGAGAAATAACGCTGTGTGACAGCGTTAAAACGTCACCCGCCGAGGCGCTCGAGCGCTGAAATAACGCTGCGCGGCAGCGTTATTGGCTGTAAAAGGGCGAAGAGCGCCCGAAACTGGGGTAATAACGCTGTGTGACAGCGTTATTGCGTTGCCGAGGCGCTCAAGCGCTGAAATAACGCTGCGCGGCAGCGTTATTTGCTGTAAAAGGGCGAAGAGCGCCCGAAACTGGGGTAATAACGCTGTGTGACAGCGTTATTGCGTCGCCGAGGCGCTCAAGCGCTGAAATAACGCTGCGCGGCAGCGTTATTGGCTGTAAAAGGGCGAAGAGCGCCCGAAACTGGGTAATAACGCTGTGTGACAGCGTTAAAACGTCTCCGAGGGCGCTCAAGTGCTGAAATAACGCTGCGGTAAGCTACTCATACCGTCAGTTCATTTTCCGAATGCAGCTTTAAAGCATCCTGCAATAATCGTTTAAGCAAAGCTCCAAATGAGGCGAGAACGAACGAGGCAAAGGCTGCAACCAGTCCAAGCAGTATAATACCCGACGCATCTTCTTGCTTTGCCACATTAAACAAAAAGGGTTCCATCGCCAAATAAATAATGCTCTCACTGAATCCACAGTATTTGATTACATGTAATGCCCGAACCGACAGCTCTGAAAAAGCGATATTGTTATCAATATAAAGGAGCAATTTATAGGTCTGATACAGCGCGATGTAAAAAGGAATAATGGGTATAAAAAAAACGATATCCGAAAGATAAACTTTTCCTGGAAATTGGTCGCTCGTTCCTCGAAACAAGACAAGCAGCGCAAATATACATACGACAAGCGGCAGGATCCCCATAACCAAGATCCCCATAACCAAGACGGCAATCTTTAAAAATAAAGTCGATATACGTTTCTTCATCGAGCACCTCATCGGAACAAATTCAATGTTATTATAATACCGAATTTATTGTTTTACAATATATATAGATTGAATTTTAATATATTCATGTTGTTTCGAGCAATAAAAATCTGTAGGTTCCATCCGCAACACAAGTGAGCCGGAACTGCCTTCCTTAAAACGAACTACTTTTTAAGTTCGCAAATGTGTGATATTATAAAAACAAACATTTTCAAACTTGCAAGACGTTGTATTGTGTTGCCAAACTAACTCATTGAGCCCATCGAGGAGGAATTAATTATGGAAGTGCGTCACGCGACTAACCCGAACGACTTTAAACAATATACAACGGATCGTTTAAGAAAGGATTTTTTGGTTCAGGACATGTTTGTGCCTGACAAAGTACAGATGACATACAGCCACTATGATCGGATGATCGTAGGCGGCGCAAATCCGGTGCATGAGCAGCTTGAGCTGTCTGATCCGGATACGCTTAAAACAGACTATTTTCTGGAGCGCCGGGAGATCGGCTTCCTTAACATTAGCCATAACACGGCTGTCATCAAAGTAGACGGCGAAACGTATGAGCTGAATCGTCTGGAAGTTCTCTATGTCGGCAAAGGCAAACGGGAAGTGCTGCTGGAAAGCAAAGACAAAGCGAACCCGGCGAAGCTGTACTTCTGCTCCACGCCTGCTCACAAAGAAATCGAAACGCAAAAAATGACGATGGAGCAAGCGAACCCGACGCCGCTCGGATCGCTGGAAACTTCGAACGAACGCGTTATTTATAAGTACATTCACGCAGACGGCATTCAAAGCTGCCAGCTGATGCTTGGCGTAACATGCTTAAAAACAGGAAGCATCTGGAACACGATGCCATCGCATATTCATGATCGCCGCATGGAAGCGTATCTCTATTTCGATCTGAATGCGGACGCCCGCATTTTCCATATGATGGGCGAGCCGTCGGAGACAAGACATCTTGTCGTTGCCAACGAGCAAGCGATCATTTCGCCGCCGTGGTCAATCCACTCCGGTGCCGGCACAAGCAACTATTCGTTCTGCTGGTCGATGGCAGGCGAGAACTATTCGTTCTCCGACCAGGACTTTATTAAGATGGATGAGTTGAAATAAATGCTGGCAGCGGAACGACATCGGCAAATTGTCAAGCAGCTGGAGGAAAAAGGAAGCGTTAAAGTTTCCGAATTGAGCGAGCGGTTTGGCGTAACGGAGAAGACCGTTCGGGAAGATTTAGAGAAGCTCGAGGAAAAAGGTATCCTCAAACGGATTCACGGCGGCGCGGTGCTGGCTCAGGATGGAGAGGACAGCATATTGCCGCTCCAATACCCGAACAGCAAGCATCAGAAGGAGAAGGCGGCAATCGCCGACCTTGCGCTCTCCATTATTGAACCGAATGATATTATTGCGTTGGACGCGGGAAGCACAACGCTTGAAATGGCCAAGCGGATGAAAAATATGCCGATAACGGTGTTGACGAACGATTTGCTCATCATTCGCGAGTTGACGGCTAAAGATCAAATCCGTCTCGTCGTGCCCGGAGGCTATCGCCATCACAATTTGCTTATCGGCAACGAGTGGCATGATTGGATTAGGAGGCTTAACGTCCATAAGCTGTTTTTGTCGACAACCGGCATTCATACCGAATATGGTCTGACGATCTTTACCGAAGAGCTGACGAAGCTGAAACAGGTCTATATGGAATGCGCCAAACAAATTTATTGCGTTGCGGACCATAGCAAGTTCGATCGCGGAGCGCTCATTACGTTCGCAGGGTTGGATTCGATCCAATGCATTATGACTGACGCGGCAATTGACGATGCGGTCGTTCGCAAGTACGAGGAGCACGGCGTTCGCATTATGAAGGCGCAGGGTTAGCTGAGGCCGGATCACCGGAGTTACGGCGCGAATTTCGATTTTGTAGAGGATGGTGCAACGATGAGTTATTTTGATCTGACCGGAAAAACAGCAATCGTAACGGGAGCAGGCCGCGGTCTTGGCTCGGCGATTGCGCTAGGTCTGGCGAAAGCGGGCGCGGATATCGCGCTCGTCACAAACAGCACGCCGGCAACAGCAGTTAAAACGGAAGTGGAGGCTCTGGGTCGCAAAGCGATTACGATTCAGGCTGACGTTTCGGATCGCAGTCTGCTGCCGGGAATTATCGAGCAGACGCTCCAAGGCCTTGGCCGTTTGGACATTCTCGTCAACAATGCAGGCATCATTCGCCGCACGCCTGCAGCTGATCACAGCTATGACGATTGGCAAGCGGTGCTTGACGTCAATTTGAATTCCGTATTCGTTCTTTGCCAGCTTGCCGGCAATCATATGATTAAGCAAGGCTCGGGAAAAATCATCAACATCGCATCTATGCTCAGCTTCCAAGGCGGCATCAACGTTCCCGGCTATACGGCAAGCAAACATGCCGTTGCCGGCTTGACGAAAGCGCTGGGCAATGAGTGGGCGGCAAAAGGCGTGCAAGTGAATGCGATCGCACCGGGTTACATGGCGACGGATAATACAGAAGCGCTGCGTGACGATCCGGTCCGCAGCAAGCAAATTTTGGATCGCATCCCGGCCGGAAGATGGGGAACGTCCGAAGATATGATGGGCCCGACGATTTTCCTTGCGTCGCAAGCGTCCGATTACATGGCGGGCCATGTGCTTTGCGTGGACGGCGGCTGGATGAACCGCTAGTACGGATAGTACAACCGCTGGAAGTGTGGTAAGCTTTGGACAAATTCATTTCGGTGATTAGGGTGATTGTCCATAATGGCGGAAAAAGAAGAACTGACGAGGTTCGGGGTTTCGTTCCCCGCGCCGTTGATCGAGCAATTCGATGAGTATGTTCAGGAGCAGGGTTATTCAAACCGCTCGGAAGCGATCCGGGATTTAGCGCGCAAGGCGCTGCTGGAACCGTCGCGGCTGAAGTCGGAGCAAACGGTCGCAGGCACAATTGTAATGGTGTATGATCATCATGTTCGTGAACTGCCGCTGCTTCTTATGGAGCTTCAACATGATTGCCATCACGATATTATTTCGAACATGCATGTGCATTTGAACCATAATCAATGCTTGGAGGTCATTGCGGTAAGAGGCCAGCTTGGGAGGCTTCGCCAGCTTCATCAGCAGATTCAGGTGCAGAAGGGCGTTACGTACGCCGAGCTGTCCGTCACATTTGCGGAGGAGCATGGAACGGACGAGCATAGACATCACGAGCATGAATGATGAGAGAATAAACGGCTTCGGAGAAGGGGGATAAACCTTTCGCCGGAGCCGTTTTTATTTTTTTTAGGCTATGTAAATTATTTACTTCTTCTTAATCGAGCCAACCTGTTTGACTTCAATTTAACATGGAACCATTGCCTGAAAAACAAACAAATTTTCAAATAAACTGACCGTTAATTAGAAAATGCTGAATGCACTGAATGCCTAAGCTTGGCGATGTCCATTATCGAAAACAGGCAGGAAATGGCCGCTGCTAGATATTGATGTTAAGTTTTCTTCCTTCACAAGCGGATTTAATGGAAAAAATGGATGCCTGTCCATCTGTTCCGTGTTACAATTTTTTAAAAATGTAACACGGAAAAAGCGGTGAGGAGGATAAGTAGTGAAACATAGTCGATGTATGAAAGCAATCGTCTTGATAATGACTGCATCGCTGCTGCTAGCTTTATCGGCCGGATGCACCGGGGTGGAAAAACCGACTCGGCAAGAGCAGCGGCCTGCGCAAACTAAGGATGAATTGCTGCTGGCTATTGGCGCAGAGCCTGAAGACGGATTCGACCCGACGACCGGATGGGGAAGGTACGGATCGCCGATGTTTCAAAGCACGCTGTTCAAGCGCAGCAGCGATATGAGCATCGCCAACGATATTGGCGAGAAGTACAGCATTTCGGAGGATGGAAAACAATGGACGGTGCAGCTGCGAGGTGGCGTTAAGTTTTCTGACGGGCATCCGCTGACAGCTGCCGATGTCAAATTTACGTTTGAGACTGCCGCAGGCAAAGGCTCTACGGTAGATGTTACGAATGTGGCCGACATCAGCACAAATGGGGATTATGAAATCATTTTTACATTACATGAGCCTCAATCGACCTTTATTACGCTGCTCACAACGCTGGGCATCGTTCCCAAGCATGCATACAGCGGCGACTACGCTCAGCATCCGATCGGTTCCGGACCGTACAAGCTTATTCAATGGGACAAAGGACAACAAGTCATTGTTGCCTATAACGATCTTTATTACGGAGACAAGCCATTCTTTAAAAAGATGACGTTTCTGTTCTTGAGCGAGGATGCCGCATTTGCCGCAGCTAAGTCGGGTCAGGTTGATGTCGCTTATATTCCGTCCGCTTTTAGCAAGCAATCGGTGAACGGCATGCATGTCGAAGCGGTGAAGTCGGTCGATAATCGCGGCATTATGCTTCCTTTCGTCCTTCCTGGCGGGAAGACAGAGCTGGGCCATCCAATCGGCAATGCCGTAACGGCTGATCTCGCGATTCGTCAAGCGGTGAATTACGCAATTGATCGGGCCGCGCTGGTGGAAGGCATTCTGGAGGGCTACGGCACGCCCGCCTATACGGTTAATGACGGTCTTCCATGGTGGAATCCGGATACGGTTTTTGAAGACGGCGATATCGGCAAGGCGGCAAAATTGCTTGCTGAAGGCGGCTGGAAGGACAGCGACGGCGACGGCATTGTCGAGAAAAACGGCATGAAAGCGAAGTTCACGCTGCTGTATCCAGCCGGGGATATGAACCGCCAATCGTTGGCGCTTGCGGTTGCCGACATGGTAAAGGCAGCAGGCATTCAGATCGAAGCGAGCGGAAAAAGCTGGGATGACATCGGCAAGCTGATGTATTCCAATGCCGTTCTTTTCGGCTTCGGAAGCCAAGATCCAATTGAGATGTACAACTTGTACAGCAGCAAATTCCGCGGTGTGGATTACTATAATTCCGGCTACTACAGCAATGCGGCGGTAGACGGCTGGTTTGAGAAGGCGCTGCTGGCGCGCAACGAGAGGGATGCGATGGAATATTGGAAGAAAGCGCAATGGGACGGCACGACCGGCGTTGGCGTTCAAGGAGATGCCGCATGGGCGTGGCTTGTCAATATTGATCATCTTTATGTTGTCAAAGACGGCCTCGATATCGGGAAGCAAAAAATTCATCCGCATGGTCATGGCTGGCCGATCACCGACAATATCGAAGAATGGCGCTGGTTAAATGAGTAGGCTGGCAAAAGAGAGCGCATTGCCGCAGCTTGCGTCGGCGCTGCTGCTGAAGGCGATTCGGCTTGCTTCCTTGCTTGCGGCGCTGAGCATCGTTTCTTTTATTCTCGTAAGCCATTCTCCTGTCGACCCTGTCCAAGCTTATATCGGGGCAGACCTGCTCGTCGTCAGCCACGAGCAGAGAGAGCAGATCGCGGAATATTGGGGGTTAAACGACCCGCCGCTTCAGCAATTTTTGAGATGGGGCTCGGCGCTGCTGCATGGCGATATGGGCGTCTCGATGATTTACCGCCAGCCTGTGCTAGATGTCATTGGCGATCGGTTTATGAGCTCGCTCGCGCTAATGGCCGCATCGTGGCTGCTGTCCGGCGTTATCGGCTTCGCGGCAGGGTCGCTCGCTGGCATGAATCAGGGCCGATGGCCCGATAAAATAATTAAATGGTACTGTTACACGTTGTCTTCCACGCCCGCATTTTGGATGGGGCTGCTGTTATTAATTGTTTTTGCCGTATGGCTTGGCTGGTTCCCCGTTGGGATGGGCGTTCCGGCAGGCGTGCTTGCCGAAGAAGTGTCCTGGCTAGACCGTCTGCGCCATATGGCGCTGCCGGCATTAACGCTCAGCATTGTGGGTATTTCCAATATTGCCTTGCATACGCGGCAAAAGCTGATCGACGTGCTGGAAAGCGATTATGTCTGGTTTGCGAGAGCGCGCGGCGAGAAAGGAACCAAGCTGTTTCTCAGGCATGGGCTGCGCAACATTGCGCTTCCCGCGCTAACGCTTCAATTCACATCTTTTGGCGAGTTGTTTGGAGGCGCCGTGCTGGCGGAGCAAGTATTTTCATACCCTGGGCTTGGCCAGGCTACAGTTGAAGCCGGCCTTCGCGGCGACGTGCCGTTGCTGCTAGGCATTGTGCTTATTACCGCCGTATTTGTGTTCGCGGGCAATGCGGCTGCAGATTTGCTGTACCGGCTTATTGACCCCAGAATGAAAGAACGGGGGCAATGGAGATGAGAACATTAAGGAGCCCCGAGCAGCCAGAAGCCTATCGCTCGTTATGGCCCGGTTTATCGGCATTACTCTTTCTACTGCTCGCCGGAGGCGGGGGATTGCTGCTCGGTGATGAGCCGTTGTCGACCCATTTGGACAGCCGCAGCCTTCCGCCAACGTTTGCTCATTTATTCGGCACCGACTGGCTTGGACGCGATATGTTTAACCGCACGGTAAAAGGGCTCGGCCTAAGCATGGCGGTTGGCTTTCTTGGCGCCGTTTCCAGCAGCCTCATCGCTGCCGTCGTCGGCTTGCTGGCTGCAACGATGGGGCGAGCCGCAGATCGCTTCCTTAGCTGGCTTACTGATTTATTTCTAAGCGTCCCGAATCTGGTGACGCTGATTCTCATCGCTTTCGTGTGCGGCGGCGGATTGAAAGGCATCGTGATTGGCATCGCATGCACGCATTGGCCAAGCTTGGCGCGGGTTGTCCGCGCCGAGATGAAGCAGCTGCGAAGCTCGGAGTACATCCTTGTTTCGCGCAGGCTGGGCAAATCCCGGCTATGGATCGCACGGCATCATCTGTTGCCGCATTTGGTCCCTCAGCTGCTGGTCGGCATGCTGCTGATGTTCCCTCATGCGATTCTGCATGAAGCGGCAGTAACGTTTATCGGGTTAGGGATGTCGCCGCATCAGCCGGCGATCGGCATTATTTTATCGGAATCGATGCGTTACTTGTCGACTGGCATGTGGTGGCTCGCGTTTTTTCCTGGGCTGTGCCTGCTGCTTATGGTGAGAGCCTTCGATACGTTCGGCGGGATGATCCAAAAACTGGCCGGTTCAAGCGGGCATCATGATTGAGAAAGGGGGCGGCTAGGTTGGCATTGTTGGAAGTGAAAGGGCTGTCGGTTTCGTTTCTGCGTCAAGCCGGGCTGTTCAAGCAGCGCAGGATGGACGTTATACATGATCTTGATGTTGCGGTCGAAGCGGGGCAAGTGGTTGCGGTCATCGGCTCAAGCGGTTCCGGTAAAAGCTTGCTTGCCCACGCGATTATGGGCCTGCTTCCCGGCAATGCCCGCATGGGCGGCACGATTATCTTCGATGGAGCGCCGCTCAATGCGGCGAAGCTTGATAAGCTGCGGGGCAAAGACATTGCGATCGTGCCGCAATCGGTTACCTATCTCGACCCGCTCATGAGGGTCGGCAAACAAGTGCAGCTTGCAGCGGCTGCGGGTACAGATGCGAAAATGCGGCAGCGGGAGTCGTTTGCGCGCAATCGGCTAGCTGAGTCGACGGAGCGGCTCTATCCGCATGAGCTGTCCGGCGGGATGGCTCGCCGCGTACTGGCGTCGACGGCGCTCATTAGCGGCGCAAGACTGATTGTCGCAGACGAGCCAACGCCCGGCTTGAACGAGGAGGCCGCTCGCGAGACGGCGCGGCAATTCCGCGAGCTGGCAGACGGCGGCTGCGCCGTATTGTTCATTACGCATGACATTCGGCTGGCTTTGTCGTTTGCGGATCGGATTGTCGTGCTGTACGGCGGCACGGTGATGGAAAATGCGGCAGCTGCTGATTTTACCGGCGGAGGCGAGCGGCTGCGCCACCCCTACACGAAAGCGCTATGGCGCGCACTTCCGGGCAACGGGTTCGAGCCGCTGGCCGGATCGCAGCCGCACCCGGACGAGCTGCCGCCCGGATGTTTGTTTGCCCCGCGTTGCGGCTATGCCTCGGAGAAATGCCAGTCGGAGCGGCCGGAGCTAACGGCGGTCAATGCTGGAACAGCGAGGTGCTTTCATGCTTCTTGAAGGAAAAGGATTGGGCTTTCGCTATGACCGTCGCGGCGTTTGGCTATTCCGCGATCGGGAGCTGTCGGTGTCAGCCGGCGAAATCGTCGGGCTTGCCGGTCCAAGCGGCTGCGGCAAAACGACGCTGGCTAAGCTGCTCGCCGGCTGCGCTGCTCCCGAAGAGGGCGAGGTGCGCTTCGACGGGAAGCCGCTGCTTGAGGTGAAGGGCTGCTCTCCCGTGCAGCTCGTGTTTCAGCATCCCGAGCGGGCGGTTAATCCGCGCTGGCGGATGCGCCAAATCGTGGAAGAGGGCGGCAGGCCGGAGCCGTTATTGCTGGATGCGATGGGCATTGCCGAAGAGTGGCTTGACAGAAGGCCAAGCGAGCTATCGGGCGGCGAGCTGCAGCGCTTTTGCATCGCTCGTGCGCTTGGCGGCCAGACGCGCATGCTGATCGCTGACGAAATGACGACGATGCTCGATGCGGTCACGCAGGCGCAAATATGGAATACGGTGCTAGGTGTTGTGCGGCAGCGGGAGCTCGGGCTGCTCGTAATCAGCCACGAACGTCCGTTGCTTCATCGGCTTTGCGACCGCATTGTCGAGTGGAAGTCGTAAGCCGACAAAAAAGCCCGAACGCGAGGGCGGCGAAAGACGCCGCATCTCTTGTTCGGGCTTTTAGCATTAAACGCTGTTTAACCGATCGTCACTTTGCCTTCCGGGTAGCGATACAGTTCCTTCTCTCCGACTGGTACTAGCGTAAAGGCTAGCGTTAACGGTCCAAGCCGGCCGATAAACATCATTGTAATAATTAACAGCTTGCCGAACGTTGTCAGCTGAGTCGTGAGTCCCATGGATAAGCCGGTTGTGCCGAATGCGGATGTGACCTCGAACATGGCAGTCAAAATGTCGACGTTCTCCGTGGCGCTAAGCAGCATCGTAAACAGGACGATGGCGGCCACGGCGACAATCGTGACGGTTAATGCTTTATGTACGCGGTCCTTGGCCAGCCTTCTTTTGAAAAAGATGACATCCTGCCGCCCTCGGATCATTGCAACGACAGCGCCCACGAGGATGGCGAACGTCGTTACTTTGATGCCGCCTCCCGCAGAGCCGGGCGAAGCGCCGATAAACATAAGCAGAACGAGCAGAAATTGCGTCGCATTTCGCATTGCGCCGATGTCCAGCGTGTTCGCTCCTCCGGAACGGGGGGAGATCGACTGGAACAGCGAGCTGTATAGCTTGCCGGTCAGACTTAACGGCTCTAACGTTTTCGCGTTCGTAAACTCAAAAATAAAGATGAGTACGGCGCCTGCCACAAACAAGAAGCCGGATGCAGTCAATACGACTTTGGAGTGGAGGCTCAGCTTGCGCAAACGAGGAAGATCCCATACTTCCGCGAGCACGATAAAGCCGATTCCCCCTAAAAAAATGAGCATCATAATGACAAAGTTGACGATCGGATCATTCACATGACCGACAAAGCTGGAGAACGGTCCATGCACGCTGCCCATGATGTCGAAACCGGCGTTCGTAAACATCGAAACGCTATGGAAAATGCCCAAGTATA
This sequence comes from Paenibacillus sp. NEAU-GSW1, assembly GCF_009737085.1. GTDB lineage: Bacteria > Bacillota > Bacilli > Paenibacillales > Paenibacillaceae > Pristimantibacillus. Next base: position 48,710 of record NZ_WOVL01000017.1, on the reverse strand, counting down.
CCGCTCTGTCCAGCGGCATGACTAACGACCAGCGCACTGCAAGCAGCAACGCGCCAATGATCTCAATAATAAAAGCGTAAACCAGCACTCTGCGGATGAAACGAACGATACCCTCCAAGGACGCTTGGTTCATCGACTCCTGAAGCAGAAGCCTTTCACGCAATGAAATTCGTTTGCGGAACGCTAAAGCGAGCATCGTTGCCATCGTCATGAAGCCGAGGCCGCCGATTTGCATGAGCGTCAAAATGACAATTTGCCCAAACATTGTATAATGAGTGCCTGTATCGACGACGACAAGTCCGGTGACGCAAACGGCGGAAGTTGCCGTAAACAACGCGTCGATAAACGGCATGCGTGAGCTGTCTGCGCTGGAGACAGGCAAAGTCAGCAGCAGCGCTCCGATGCTGATCAAAATAATAAAGCCGGCGGTCAATATTTGAGGCGGCGTTATTTTGGACCAGAATTTGTTCTTTTTCGCCACTTGTATGAGTGCTCCTTCGAATAAACGACGGCGATTATCGGTCGTGTTGAAAGTTTCCCTATATTATCTGTTATAATTAGGCAAGTTGCAACTGAGTTAACGCGTTTGGCGCGCTGCAGCCAGGCGGCTGTTTTTAGAAGGGAAGACACAAGAATGAGAACAAGATATGTAGCTGCCGTTTCGCTCGGCGTCATGGGCGCCGGCTTTATCGCGACTAAATATTTGCTGCCGGATGCGGGCTGGGTCAGGCTGCTCGAAAGCGGATTCGAGGCCGGGCTTGTCGGCGGATTTGCCGATTGGTTTGCGGTTACGGCGCTTTTTCGCCATCCGCTCGGCATACCGATTCCGCATACGTCGCTGCTGCTCAAGAACCGGAACAAAATCGTTAATGCGCTGATTTCGGCAATGGAGAATGAGCTGCTGAACAAAGAAAGCATCAGCCGCAAGCTTAGCCATTTAAAGCTGTTCAGCGGATTGGCTTCGGGCGCTGTTCGGTTAATCGGGAAAAGAAAAACGAGGAGCTCTCTTATTAGCTTCGCTCAAGCAGCGCTGGAGCGGCTTCCATTAGAGCGGCTAAGCGGGATGATCCGCGAATTTATTGCGGACTATGTCCGCAAGCAGGATATTCGGCCGATCGTTCGGAAGCTGACTGATAAATTTGCCAATGACGGCTGGGACGAGAAGGCGCTCGATTATTTGCTTGGCGCAGGCAAACAATGGGTTTCGAAGCGGGAAACGGAACAGATGCTTGGCAAATTTGCGTTTAGCAAGCTGGAGGAGCTGCAAGTAGGCGGCCTGATGGGTTTTGCCGTTCAGGCCTTTATAGGATTCATGAGCCCGGAGAAGCTGGGTCCAATGGTGCAAGGCATGCTGCTGTCGGCGATTCGCGACTTAAGCCAGCCGGGAAGCGCCAATCGCACGAAGCTGCTTCATGAAGTGAAAGCGATGATCGAACAGCTGCCTGACAATGAGCCATTGATGGACCAGTGGAAAAGCGCGCTCGAGAACGGTGCTGAAAGCATTGAGCTGGAGCGGTTCATTCACCTGCGCCTGGAGGAGCTGCGCCAGCTGCTGCTCGACAAGCTGGAGGAAGAGCAGCGGAACGGCGGTCGTTTCATCGTGAAGAGCGCCCGATACTTAGCGGATCGGGCAGAGGAGAATACTGCGCTGCTCGAGCAGTGGGAGAAGGCGATTCTAGATTACGGCGTTGGATTGCTGGAGCGCAATCATTATCGGATCGGGATGCTCGTTCGCGACAACCTGGATCAAATGGATGACAAAGCGCTCGTTGAAATGCTGGAGCAAAAAATCGGCAACGACCTGCAATGGATCCGCGTTAACGGCGCGATTTGCGGATTTGTCGTTGGCGTAGTGTTATCCTTCTTCTAGCAAAAAAGACTTGCCGGCATGCGCATGAACGCGCAGCAATGCCGGCAAGTCTTTTTTTAGCCGAGCTCTATGGATTCAATTGTACGAACTGATCCCGATGGCTGCGTATATGCCTTGCAATAAGTGCTAGTGTCTGTTTTGACAACTCTAAGTAACTGTCATAATGGGCGTTCATCTCATCTTGGAGTTTGGAATCGTGATCGAGGTCCTGCAAGGAAACGTCGAAGCTTGAAAGGCTTCGCGGATGATTGCGTTGCCGAAGAGCCTGCTCTGTTCTAATCAGAAGCTGCGCTGCGTCCGAATCGCCAAAAAATTGAACGCTTTTCAACAATGCCGTCCATCGCAATGGTTGCGCCAAGTAATAAGCGGTCCACCAATAGTAATCGGAAGGCGTCTGTACAGCGTGCAAGTAATGGGTTCGAAATACAAACAGCGCTTGTTGGCCCTTCGTCAGCTTGGGGTAAAGCTGGGCGCTGAAGTCTCCTCCACAGCTTTCAATTTCCTTGTATGCAGCAATTAACGGTTTAAAGCAAGCGGACGCCAGACTTTCATGATCCAATGTGTCGAACGTGTTCTGATCCAAGACGGTTAATATAAAACATCACTCCTTCCCTATTACCGTACATTAATTGGAAAAGGCTGGCAAGGTAGAAATGCAGTTTTCGGCAATCAACGTTATAATGGAAATAATGGAAAGACCGAATGCAGGAGGTAGGTTTCGACTGTGGCCCCGCTATTGAATATGAATCAGATTGGTAAAATAAAACCGGATAATCCCGAAGAATGGATCTTTCGAGATGTTTCAGCAACAATCGAACGCGGCGAACGGATTGCGCTGCTTGGCGCGTCTGGCACAGGAAAAAGCACGCTGCTGCGAATTGCGGCGTTGCTTGACGCTCGCGACGAGGGCGAGATTTTATTCGAGGGTGGCTCCAGCGCGCAGGCAAATCCCCAGCAATGGCGAAAGAAAATTGGCTATGTAGCGCAAATGCCGGTCATGCTGCCTGGGACTGTTGAGCAAAATTTGCGAACGGCGAGCGAGCTTCACGGCATGCCGTTTGATGAACCGCTCGCCCGAAGCTGTATGTCTGGCGCTGGATTAGAGGCATTGGACTGGAAAAAGCCCGCCTCCGAATTGTCGGGAGGCGAGAAGCAGAGAGTTGCGCTCGTACGGTCCATGCTGCTTCAGCCCGCAGTGCTGCTGCTGGATGAAACGACATCGTCGCTTGATCCAGGCAGCAAGGAGATGGTCGAGCTTATGCTGAATGAATGGGCTTTATCTAGAGGAACAGCAATGATATGGATTACGCATGACCTCGGGCAAAGCCGAGCGGTAAGCGATCAAATCTGGTTTCTGGGTGAAGGAAAGCTGCTGGAACGAAGCGGTACGGTAGCTTTCTTCGAGCGGCCGTTGACAGAGCAGGCACGACGATTTATACAGAAGACATACGGCAAGGAGGGAGCGGCGGATGAGTAATCTTGCATTGGCATGCACGCTTGTTTTTGTTGCCGTGACGGTGTTTCTGTCGATTAAGCAAAAGCTGGGGCTTGGAAAAGATATCGTTATCGGAACGGTGCGAACCGCTGTGCAGCTGCTGTTTATCGGTTATGTGCTGCATTACATATTCGGTACACGCAATCCGATATTTATTGTCCTTATCATCCTGTCGATGATCGGAGTAGCGGCATGGAACGCCGGTTCGCGCGCCAAGCAAATTCGCGGCTTGCGGCTGCGCATCGCGATTGCTCTTGCCTGCACGGAAGGGCTGACGATGGCGCTGCTGCTAGGATTGTCGATTATTGAACCGACGCCGCGTTATATCATTCCGATCAGCGGCATTATAATTGGCAGCTCGATGGTCGTTGCAGGCATCTATCTCAATCAAATGAAGCGTGAGCTGGAAGCCTCAAGAGGAGAAGTAGAGACGCTGCTGGCGCTTGGAGCGTCGGCCAAGCAGGCTATTCGCGGTTCCGTGAAACGCTCAGTGCGCTCGAGCATGATCCCGACGATCGACAGCATGAAGACGGTTGGACTTGTACAGCTGCCGGGCATGATGACGGGCATGATCGTGGCTGGAGCAGATCCGATCGAAGCGGTTCGCTACCAGATGCTCATTATGTTCGTATTGTCATCATCGGCGGCGATTACCGCAATGCTATTAAGCCGGATCAGTTACCGGCTCTGGTTTACGAACGATTTGCGGCTTATCCCAAGTATAGGAGCACAACGATGAACAGCAATCGCATTTTTCATGGGTCGTTGACCGATCTGGACGTTCGCCCGCGAGTTGTCGCCTATTATTTCAAACAATGGGACGGCTTCGAAATGGCACATCATTCGCATACGGCAGTCGAAATTATGTATGTCATTAGCGGCTCTTGCGTCGTGGAGACGAGAGAGCAGTCTTTTGCTATGGAAAAAGGGCATTTCATCGTCATCGACGCCGATATCGAGCATCGGCTAATCGTAGCCCCCGGCACTTCTTGCCGTATGCTGAACGTCGAATTTGAGTTTGGCGCCGGCGAGCAGGGCTGTTCGCCGTCGATGAAAGAGCTTGCAGCTGCAGATGATGCACTGAGCGGTCTGCTTGGCTCGAGACGCGGCTATTTGCTGTTGAACGATCCAAGCGAGGTGTATCAGACGCTTAAATCGCTTGTGCTGGAGCTTGACGGAGGACGCGGAGGCAGCCGGTTGCTGGCCGATCTGCTGCTGTCACAGCTGCTGCTTCGCATCGCCCGGCTGTCGCGCGAGGCGGATCGGGCGCTTCCGAATACGACGGACGCTTATGTGCGCAAAGCGGTTGACTACATACATCATCACTATGACTGCGATATTCAGATTAAGGAAATTGCGGAGGCAGTCAATCTTCATCCCGGTTACTTGCACCGCGTATTTCGCGGCGGAATGGGCTGTACGCCAATGGACTACTTGACTCGCTTTCGCATGGAAAAAGCCCGGATGCTGCTGGAGCAGACCGACATTCCCGTTATTGAGATCAGCGGTTACGTCGGCGTGAACAGCCGGCAATATTTCAGCACGCTGTTCAAGAAGCATACCGGCTGCACGCCTCAATCGTATCGGAAGGCGGTTCGTAAGGATTTCCGCGAGTAGCGAAGTGATTATTTTATACATGGCCTCGGCATACAAGTCATAATCGTGAAAACGTTTTTCTATCGCTGATGCTACAATGTGAGTGAGAAATATGACCACATCACATTTGGGAGGCGCGATCCGCATGTCGTTTAAAATTGCTTTTATCGGAGCAGGGAGCATCGGTTTTACAAGAGGGCTGCTTCGGGATTTATTGACCGTTCCGGAGTTTGCCGGCATTGAAGTCGCATTTCATGATATTAATCCTCATAACCTGGATATGGTTACACAGCTATGCCAGCGCGACATTGACGAGAACGGCCTGTCGATTCGTATTCAGCCGACGGTTGACAGAAGGGAAGCGCTTCGCGGAGCGAGATATATTTTTGTAACGGTGCGTGTGGGCGGCTTGGAGGCATTCCAGCATGACGTTGATATACCGTTGAAATACGGCATCGATCAATGCGTGGGAGACACCATTTGCGCTGGCGGCATTATGTACGGTCAACGGGGAATCGCGGAAATGCTGCAAATATGCAAAGATATTCGCGAGGTGGCGGAGCCCGGCTGCTTGCTGATGAACTACGCGAACCCAATGGCAATGCTCACTTGGGCATGCAATAAATACGGAGGCGTTCGCACGATCGGCCTATGCCACGGCGTTCAAGGCGGACATTGGCAAATTGCCGAAGCGTTTGGCTTGAAGCAGGAAGAGGTCGATATTATTTGCGCCGGCATTAACCATCAAACCTGGTATGTGCAAATTAAGCATAATGGCGAGGACATGACCGGAAAGCTGCTCGAAGCGTTCGAGGCGCATCCGGAATTCAGCCGCACGGAGAAGGTCCGCATCGACATGCTGCGCCGCTTTGGCTATTACAGCACGGAGTCGAACGGCCACTTGAGCGAATATGTCCCTTGGTACCGGAAGCGCCCGGAAGAGATTCAAGATTGGATCGATCTGGGGACGTGGATAAACGGCGAGACAGGCGGTTATTTGCGTGTATGTACGGAAGGCCGCAACTGGTTCGAAACCGACTTCCCGAACTGGATGAAGGATGCTGCGTTCAAATATACGCCGGAGGAACGCGGACACGAGCATGGCTCTTACATTATTGAAGGATTGGAGACAGGACGCGTCTATCGCGGACATTTCAATGTCGTAAATAACGGCGTCATCTCGAACCTGCCGGAAGATGCAATTATTGAAGCTCCGGGTTATGCCGACCGCAACGGCATTAGCATGCCGCATGTGGGCGACTTGCCGCTCGGCTGCGCGGCTGTATGCAATGTCAGCATTTCGGTGCAAAGGCTTGCGGTAGAAGCAGCAGTGCATGGCGACGACAAGCTGCTGCGCCAAGCGATGATGATGGATCCGCTGGTTGGCGCGGTATGCAATCCGAAGGAAATATGGCAAATGGTCGATGAGATGCTTGTCGCGCAGGAGCAATGGCTGCCGCAATACGGCGCGGCAATCGCTGCGGCGAAGGAGCGGCTTGCTTCTGAGCCTCGCATTCCGACGCGCGACTACAACGGAGCGGCAAGGTTAAAGGTGAAATCGGTCGAGGAGATGCAGCAAGACCGCGAAAGCGCAAACCGCAACGCAGGCGAGTCGGATAAGGCGAAAGAACGTCCGGCCGCGGCGTCAGAGCAGCGATAGTTCGGCTTTTTCCCTGTTGAGACCCTTACCGCTCACCGCTTGTTGGGCGCTGCGCGCGGTGCGAAAATTAGAGAAAAACCTGTAAAAGTGCATCTTTTTCCATTACTCGTTCGTCATTTACTCTGAAACCCGAAAGTGCATCTTATCACCGCATCTTTTCGGATTTCAGCAATTATGTAGCTCAAAGCCTGCACTTTTGCAGGCTTTTGTGTTTTATCGGCGTATAGCATCAAAAACAACTGAACTTTCTTTTGCAGGTTTGGTTTGTCTACATTACTACTGGATCGCGATGGGTTGATTGAGGCTATCTACCCGAATTACCCTTTTGACTTTGAGAGAACGACGCCGGCTAACACGACCGCGAGTCCGGTCCATGTTCTCCAGCCTGGCGTTTCTTTCATAAATAAAAAGCCGACGGCGACAGAGATGAAAAGCTCCAATCCTTTGGATGCGCTTAATACGAACGTCAAGCTGTTGAATGCCCGATAGCCGAATTTTATACCGTAGATAATGAGCATGTTGGCTGTCATAAAGATCGGGATTCCGGCAATTTGAAACTTCAATATCGACCAAAAATCAGGGTCGATATGATTGTTCTGATAAGCAAATGCGGCATTGACAATAAACAGTCCGCCGATTAAACATGCAAGGCTGTAAACATATATCAACTCCGATAACCGCCTTTCGGGAACATCTGGAACGTTTGTTTGTTCGACGATAATATGTTGCCCGAAGTAAACATTGTTATAGTCGTGCATCATTCGACCAATTTATGTTAACATACAGGAAGTAGGCAAGATGCGTACTCGGCCAAACCGGCCGACTGAGTGGAGTGTTAAGAACAATGGGGACACCGCATAGCGCCGTCATAACGTTTATCGTCACTGCCGGCGTCATTAATGTCATAATGGGAATTTATGTGCTGCTGAATCGCGCGAAGCAGCCAATGTCGCGAAGCTTTATCGCGTTGTGCTTTCTGTCAGCGGTCTATATTTTTGGATCAGCGCTGGAGCTGTCCGCAGATTCGCTGGCTGAAATAATGTTTTGGGTAAAAATCGAATACTTAGGCATGCCGTATCTTCCGCCTCTTAGCTTGCTTTTGATCATGTATTTTCTAGGGATGGACCGATTGCTGAAACGATGGCTGATCGCAGCGCTGTTTGTTATGCCGGCGATTACCACCGTACTTGTTATGACGAATGAGTGGCATCATTCTTATTATCGCTCCGTCGAGATAAGGCCGGGCGCATCGTTCCCGACTGTTGATCTGGATGTTGGTCCTTGGTACATCATTCAGGGAGGCTTTACTTTTGGATGCATGATCGGAAGCGTCGTTCTGCTGCTGATTTACTGGAACAGGATGAAGTCGTCCTATCGGCTCCAGTATATGACGATGCTGCTTGGTCTGCTCCTTCCGATAATCGGCGATTTCCTGTATTTAAGCAATTTGACGCCTGAAGGCATCGATCCGATTCCCGTCATTATGATGATAACTTCCATTCTCTATATGTGGGCGCTTGCTTCTAAAGGAATGTTTAACGTATCCCCGATTGCCAGAGACTATTTGTTCGAAAGCATGGGGGACGGCGTGCTCGTATTGGATCTCAACAACCGGCTCGTTGATTTCAATACAGCGGCTGCCGCCGTATTGCCGGAGCTTGCCGCAAGCTCTCTTGGCCATCCGATTGAACCATTATGGAATCGGCATACGGAGGAGCCTTTGCCTGGCTTGCCGGACAACGAGCAGAACGAGACGGAAGAGTCTGAAGAGCGCAAGGATACCGGCGAGGGCGTGAAGTGGACGATTGACGGACAAGCTTATTTTTATCAAATTCGTTCCTCCATCGTGCGTAATAAAGGCAATCAGGAAATCGGCAAGCTTATCGTTCTCATTGATGTGACCGAACGGGTTAAGCTGCAGGAACAGCTTCGCATTCTGGCATACCATGACGGCTTGACGAGAATCTACAATCGGATGCACTTTATTCATAAAAGCGAAGCTTTGTTGTTCCAAGCGGTTGCCAGCGGGGAAAAGCTTTCGATTGTGTTATTTGATATCGATCATTTCAAAAGCGTAAATGATGAGTATGGACATGATATCGGTGACCGTGCGCTGCTCCATGTTGTAGGCGTTTGCCGCAGCTTGCTGAGGCCGGAAGATGTGTTTGCTCGCTATGGCGGCGAGGAGTTCGTCATCGCGATGCCGGGATTGTCGCCGGCAGAGGCCGAAGCGGCTGCAGAACGGCTGCGCTTAAAAATCGAGGAGCAGCCGATGGGGCTGCCGCGCCGTTCGCAATCCATAGCAATAACAGCCAGTTTCGGCGTGGCTGTGTCGAGCGGCGATCTCGACGAAATATCGGAAAACGGCATCGAAAAGCTGTTGAAGGCAGCTGACCGCGCATTGTACGAGGCGAAAAACAGCGGACGAAATACGGTTCGTGCCGTGGCGGAGGACAGCCGCAAGTTCAAGAAAGTAACCGGCACCTCGGCATGAGAACAGATGATAAAGAAGCGGACATTGGCTTGTTGTTTAACGCCGATGTCCGCTTTTTATATGCTAGTACATCGACAAATAATAGTCTGCCTGAAGCAGAAGGCCAACTCCATTGCCGGTTGCATCCGATTGCTCGTCCAGATGGCTGATTGCGTCTAGAAACAACTGATGAAGCTGTTGTTCGTTCGTCTTCTCAGCAGCACTCCTCTTGTTCGCTTACGGAGTTAGCTGACGGATTCGGAATAGAGAGCCTCCCTACAAGCAAGCCGCGGCGCGGCATCGCCTGATTCACCCCTCGCATCCGGTCTATGCCCCATTTCTCAATAGGTGCAACCGGAAGCATTGGTTTCCCCGCTTCTTGATTAGAATTCAGCGATTGTTATGAGCTGATATTAGCTTCGGCGTTCATCTTAAACCTACGGCGGCGATTTGTAAAACGTCCTTCTCCCGATTTGACATTTCATTTTGGCAAAATTGAATTTGAACTGCCTTTTCCGCTGGAAAATCCAGTTCATTCGCCATTATACTCACTCATGCTCTCTCGATTGCTGAAAGGAAAAGATGAGGCTAAATCCTTCCCAAACCATCCAGTACTGCTGTATGCCTAATTTTTAAAAAATGAAGGAAATGAGAGAAAATCGAAGAGTGATAGAGAAGTGTATATATGTAAGCGTTGTGAAATGAGATAGAGCCTCCTTTTTCATAAAAAACGAGCCCTGCATCCGCTTTACATGAAATAGAGGCGAGGCGTATGATTCGATTCATGGCAACGAAATAAGTTTCCATTTTGTGAAATGCAATACAATCGCTGAGTTTCCGTTCGTTCGCGAACGGGAAGCGGGGGAACCACAGCAGACAAGATTCGTTCTGAATGGTACAGAATCGGTCTGCTTACAGCGGCGCTGTAATCCGATGTGAGAGTCGGACTGGCGCCGCAGGGGTGAATCGAAGGCCGGAAGCCATGGAATCCGGTCGACGTAGGGCAACTCTCACTGCCCGAATCCGACAGCTAACCTCGTAAGCGTATAGTTGAGAGAGGCGACAATCGACGTGTGCGAATGGACATAGCTAATCTTTGTTTAGCTATGTCCAAAGAAGCCGCGGGTGAAGCACCTCTGCTCCCCGTTGGCTTCTTTTTTGTTGCCTTTTCTCCGAAAAAGCCGCTCAGGCAGGGGGGGAAGCTGTGAATAAGGAACGAATTGCGGTTGTTGGCTCGAGTGAAGCATGCATCAATTTTATTCGGCAATTGCTGTATCGGAAGCTTCCTTTTACGGTGCTGACGAACAACAAACAGGAAGCGAAACGGCTGCATGCGATAGGAGCTTCTTCCATCATTCAAATTCAAACAGGCGCTGCGAAAATAGCTATACCGGAATTTGCGGTACAAGATGTGTACATCTTTGAAAGCAGTCTTGCCCTAAGCTGTCGGTACTTGCAGATTTGCCGCCAGTGGACATCCGGAAACATTTATATCATTACGCACAAATGGAATCCGCGAGCGATTTATAAAGGACTTGGCGCAGACCATGTCATCTATACACAGGCGGAAGAAGTCGGTTTCTTGCTTGCAGACAGGGAGCCGGGCGAATAATGGGAGGTTTTTGATAAGATGACGGATTTATATATGATAGCTGCGCTTGCGGCGGTCTTTGTATTATTCGCCGGCTTTATGAGATGGTGCGACGGTACGGTGGAAGACAAGGAAGGAGATAGGTGATGGTTATCATTGCTGGCATTACGCTGTTTCTATTTCTATATCTTGTTTATGCACTTATTAACCCCGAGAAGTTTTAGGAGGAATATCGATGGATATTGTACAACTGGCGGTCATTGTTGCCATGCTTGTGATTTTGGTCAAACCGCTCGGTACTTATGTATATCATGTATTTTCGAATGAGGCGAACCGGACGGATAGGCTGTTCGGGGGGACTGAAAGACTGATTTATAAGCTAATCGGTCTAAAAAATCGAAACGGCATGAGCTGGAAAAAATACGCGATCAGCTTTATCGTAACAAACATCGTTCTTGTGGCAGTAAGCTGCCTCATTCTTAGGCTGCAAAAGGCCCTTCCGTTCAATCCGAACGGCATCGACAATATGGAGCCGACGTTAACTTTCAATACGGTTATCAGCTTCATTACCAATACGAACCTGCAGCACTACAGCGGAGAAAGCGCGCTCTCTTACTTGTCGCAAATGGCAGTCATTATGATGATGATGTTCACGTCGGCGGCAACCGGATTCTCGGTCGCTATTGCGTTCATTCGCGGCATTACGAGCCGGGGCTCGAATATCGGCAACTTTTTCGAGGATTTCGTCAAGGCTCACACCCGGATTTTTTTGCCGGCTGCATTTGTTGTAACGCTGCTGCTCGTAGCGCTGCAAGTACCGCAAACGCTAGATCCGACGCTTACCGTAACGACGCTTGAAGGCGCTGCTCAGCAAATTGCGATTGGGCCGGTCGCATCGCTGGAGTCGATCAAGCATTTGGGAACAAACGGCGGCGGATTTTTTGGCGTAAATTCAGCGCATCCGTTTGAAAACCCGAATCCGTTAACGAACGTGATCGAAATTTTTTCGATGTGGGCGCTGCCGGCTGCTCTTCCCTACACGTTCGGCCTATTCGCTCCCAGCAAGAAGCAGGGCTGGATCGTATTCGCTGCAATGATGGCATTGTTCCTCGTCTTCCTGGGGACGGTTTATGCTGCGGAAAAAGCAGGAACTCCAGTTATAACCGCTCTTGGCATCGACGACTCGCAAGGAAGCATGGAAGGCAAGGAGGTCCGGTTCGGCATTGCGGGATCAGCGATCTTTACTGCCGTTACGACGGCGGCCACAACCGGTACGGTCAACAATATGCACGACACGCTTACACCGCTCGGCGGTCTGGTGCCGCTCGCTGAGATGATGCTCAACGTCGTATTCGGCGGCAAGGGCGTCGGTCTGATCAATATGTTGATGTATGCAATACTTGCCGTATTTATTTGCGGTCTGATGGTAGGCAGGACCCCGGAATTTCTCGGCCGCAAAATCGAGTCGAAGGAAATGAAGCTGATCGCGGTTGCCATACTGGCTCATCCGCTTATCGTTTTGGCGCCTACAGCGCTCGCTTTGATAACGGATGCAGGCAAGGGAGCTATTACAAATCCCGGTTTCCATGGCATCAGCCAAGTGCTGTACGAGTATACGTCGTCTGCCGCGAATAATGGCTCTGGATTTGAAGGATTAGGCGACAATACGCCGTTCTGGAACATTAGCACCGGTCTTGTCATGCTGTTTGGACGCTACATTTCGATGATTGCGATGCTGGCCGTAGCCGGTTCGATGCTTGGAAAAAAACCGGTTCCGGAGACGATTGGCACTTTTCGTACCGACAATGTACTGTTTACCGTGCTCCTTATTGGTACCGTACTTCTTATTGGCGCTTTGACTTTCCTGCCGGCGATTGCTCTTGGACCAATTGCCGAGCACTTGACACTCCTTTAACGGATGAGGTGGAACGATCATGACAAGTAACCGCAAAAAAAGCATGCTGACGGGCGATACGCTGCGGCAAGCGATCTTGGATAGCTTTGTTAAACTCAATCCGATGACGATGATGAAAAAACCCGTTATGTTCGTTGTTGAGGTGGGTACGGTTATCGTACTGCTCATGACGGTGCTCCCGGGCTATTTCGACTCTGAGGATCGAATCGGCTTTAATTTTGCCGTATTTCTTATTTTGCTCTTTACCGTGTTGTTTGCCAATTTTGCCGAGGCGTTAGCCGAAGGGCGGGGCAAGGCACAGGCCGATTCACTCAAGAAAACGAAGCAAGAAGTTACGGCAAAAAAAATAACCGATACCGGCATTAAAGTCGTCAAGTCAACGGAGCTTCGCAAAGGTGACACGGTTATCGTTTCGCAAGGCGAGCTGATCCCGTGCGACGGTGAAGTTATCGAAGGACTCGCTTCCGTTGACGAATCGGCCATTACGGGCGAATCCGCTCCTGTCATTAAAGAAGCGGGAGGCGATTTCAGTTCGGTTACCGGAGGCACCCGCGTTGTCAGTGACAGCATCAAGGTAAGAGTGATAAGCGATCCGGGCGAATCGTTCATCGATCGGATGATCGCTCTTGTCGAGGGCGCCAAACGGCAAAAAACGCCGAACGAAATCGCGCTGAACACACTGTTGACCAGTTTGACGCTAATCTTTTTGATTGTTGTCGTAACGCTCGGACCTATCGCCAAGTTTGTCGATATCAATCTTGAAGTGCCGGTCTTGATTGCGCTGCTGGTCTGCTTGATTCCGACAACGATCGGCGGGCTGCTGTCAGCGATCGGCATCGCGGGTATGGACCGCGTTACGCAGTATAACGTGCTCGCGATGTCCGGCAAAGCGGTTGAAGCGGCTGGCGATATTAATACGATGATTTTAGACAAAACAGGAACAATCACATTCGGCAACCGGATGGCAAGCGAGCTAGTTGCTGTCGGCGGACACGGCAGCAGCACGGCTCTCGCCGGCTGGGCGGCAATCGGCTCGCTCATGGACGAAACGCCCGAAGGCAGATCCGTTATTGAATTTATGAAACGGCATGGCTTGAATTACGACGCTAAACTTGCTGACAATGGAGAGTTTATTCCGTTTAAGGCGGAGACGCGCATGAGCGGGATCGATTTGAAGGATGGCAGAAAAGTCCGAAAAGGTGCCGTCGATGCAGTTCGGAACTGGGTATTCGCGCAAGGAGGGACGGTTCCCGAAGACTTGACGGATAAAGCGAATGTCATCGCCTCAGCCGGCGGTACGCCTCTTGCGGTAGCGGTCGATAAACAAATATTCGGGCTGATCTATTTAAAAGATACAGTGAAACCGGGCATGAGAGAGCGGTTTGAGCAATTGCGCCAGATGGGAATTAAAACGATCATGTGCACCGGCGACAATCCGCTCACGGCGGCTACCATTGCAAAAGAAGCAGGCGTAGACGATTATATTGCAGAAAGTACGCCGGAAGATAAAATTGCCGTAATCCGCCGGGAACAGGCTGAAGGCAAGCTGGTTGCGATGACCGGCGACGGCACAAACGATGCGCCTGCCCTTGCGCAAGCGGATGTCGGCATCGCAATGAACAGCGGCACAATCGCCGCGAAGGAAGCGGCCAACATGGTCGATCTGGATTCCGACCCGTCCAAAATCATTGAAGTAGTCGCGATCGGCAAACAGCTGCTGATGACGCGCGGCGCGCTGACGACTTTCAGCATTTCGAACGACATCGCGAAATATTTTGCAATTATACCAGCCATGTTTATGGCGGTTATTCCTGAAATGAACGTGCTGAATGTGATGAAGTTAGGGTCGCCCTATTCGGCAATTTTATCGGCGCTCATCTTCAATGCAATCATTATTCCGCTGTTGATACCGCTGGCGATGAAAGGCATTAAGTATAAACCGATGAGCGCTCAAAAGCTGCTTAGCCGCAACTTGCTTATTTACGGCTTAGGCGGTGTGGCTGCTCCATTTGTAGGTATCAAATTGATCGACTTGCTTGTACATTTATGGGTCTAATTTCAGGATAACGATTATAGAAGGTTAGAAAGGAAGTTATCGCTATGCAAACGAGTCAAACCGCTTCCGGTAACGAGCCGCAAACAAGCGGTTCGATCCTCATGGCAGCTATTCGTTCGAGCGTCGTCTTTATTATTCTTTGCGGCATTATATATCCGCTTGTCAGCACAGGGGCGGCACAGCTGCTCTTTCCGAAGCAGGCAAACGGAAGCTTGATAAAAGATCAAACAGGCAGCATCGTCGGTTCCGAATTGATCGGGCAGCCATTCAAGGATCAGAAATATTTTCAAGGCCGAGTGTCTAGTATCGACTACAACGCAGCTGGCTCAGGCTCGAACAACTATGCTCCGTCGAATCCGGCGCTGCTGGAGCGTACGAAAGCCTCGATCGAGCAGTGGAAGCTGGACAATCCGGACGTTCCAGCCAGTGAGTTGCCCATTGCTCTAATGACGAACTCGGGCTCCGGCCTCGACCCGCATATAACGCCGAAATCTGCCGCGGTCCAAATTCCGCGCATTAGCAAATGGACTGGGATAGCGGAAGCAGAGCTTGCGCAAATGGTTGAAGCGAACACAGAAGGTCGGTCTCTCGGCGTTTTCGGCGACGAACGGGTGAATGTACTGAAGCTTAACATTCAGTTGAACCAACGTCTGACGGTAAAATAAAGCTGATTTTATGGAGGCGGTCTCTATTTATAGAAGAAAAACGCCAGAGGAGCTGCTGCTTTCCATCTCCAAGCTGCATAGAGGCCGTCTGAAAATTATAATCGGCGCCGTCAACGGTTCGGGCAAAACGTATCATATGCTGCAGGAAGGCAGACAGCTCAAGGAACAAGGCAGAGACGTTGTCATCAGCGCTGTTACGACGCTGGGACGACCGGAAACGGTGCGGCAAACGGCCAGCTTTGAAAGGGTTCCGAGCATCCGCTGGATGAAGGGCGACAGCGAGCGGAAAGATCTTGATCTGGAAACGCTGCTGGAACGCAATCCTGAGGTAGTGCTCGTCGACGGCCTCGCCCATGTAAACCGGCCGGGGGCATCTCATCGCACAAGGCTTGAGGATATTATGTATTTGATGGATAGCGGCATCAGCGTTATTACGACGGTTAACGTCTATGAGCTGGATGGCGCGGATGAGATCGCGCAGAAATGGACCGGTATCCAGGCCGAAGAGACGGTTCCGGCCAATACGCTGGAGCTTGCCGATGAAGTGCGGCTCATTGACGTCTCTCCTGAAACGATGCTGAAACGGCTGGAGGAGGGCGTGCTCGGCACGCAGCACCCCGCTATATCACGGCGTGGAAATCTCGGCGTGCTCCGCGAGCTTTCATTAAGGCTCGTGGCTGAAGGAGTCAATGAAACGCTGGAGAAACACCGTGAAGAGCAAGGGCTTGAAGGCGCTTCAGGAGCAACGGAGCGCATTCTCGTCTCGGCGCAGTACCATTGGAACGGATCGCTCTATGTTCGAAGGGGCCAGCAGGTCGCAAAGCGATTGAACGGCGATCTGTCCGTGATCGCCTTCATTAATCCGAAACGGGCGCTAAGCGCAGACGAGCTGACGTTCAAACGATCGATCGTCAAGCTCGTCGATAAAGTAGAAGGCCGCTTCGAGGAATTGCCTTTCGTAAGCAGAAGAAAACTGCCGTCTGTGATCGCCAGATATGCGGTAGAGCATAAAGCGACTCGGATCGTCATGGGCCACTCTAAGCAAGGAAGGTGGCAGCAGCTTTGGCAAGGGTCGCTCGCAGACGGTGTATTACGTTCAATAAGCGGCGTAGATTTGTTGCTGATTGCAGACAGAGCGGAGCATGATGGAGAACGGATACTGCCGGTCAAACATAGGAAAAACGAGAAGCATGATCTGTTCCGTCGGCTGAACGCCGAGGAGCGGGAGCGAAAAGCGAAATCGTTTAG
Source organism: Paenibacillus sp. NEAU-GSW1 (assembly GCF_009737085.1). Classification (GTDB taxonomy): domain Bacteria; phylum Bacillota; class Bacilli; order Paenibacillales; family Paenibacillaceae; genus Pristimantibacillus. The sequence goes on along the minus strand of NZ_WOVL01000017.1, from coordinate 32,141 downwards.
CCGAGGAAACCTGAAAGTGTACATCGGCGCGTCGCCGGGAGTCGGAAAGACCTACAAAATGCTGCAGGAAGGAAACGCGCTATTCGACAAAGGAATTGATGCCGCAATCGGGCTGCTTGAAACGCATGGCCGTAAAGAAACAGCAGATCAAATCGGGCGGCTGCCGATCATTCCTCGCAATAGGATCGAATATGGCGGAGCCAAGCTGGAAGAAATGGATACGGAAGCAATAATACGCCGCAATCCGGAAGTGGTGCTTGTCGATGAATTGGCGCATACGAACGTGCCTGGGAGCGCAAGGAAGAAGCGCTACGAGGATGTGCTGCGTTTGCTGGAGCACGGCATTTCCGTTATTACGACCGTTAACGTTCAGCATTTGGAAAGCCTAAACGATGCGGTCGAAGGTTTGACTGGTGTTCGGGTCAGAGAAACGGTGCCCGATGCGCTGCTGCGGCTCGCAGATGAAGTTGAACTGATCGACGTTACTCCGCAAATGCTGCAGCAGCGGATGAGAGAGGGCAAAATTTACGCACTGGCAAAAGTGGAGCAGGCGCTGAGCGCTTTTTTTACGACGGGCAATTTGATTGCGCTGAGGGAGCTGGCTTTAAGGGAGATCGCCGACGACGTTGACGAGCGGCTGGAGGCTTGGAATTATAACCGGACGCTGCGGGGGCCGCTGTACAGGCGGGAAGTTATTTTTATCGGCGTCGATATTCGATCTGGCGCTTCGGAGAGATTAATTCGCCGCGGGTTTAGATTGGCTTACCGGCTGAAAGCCGAGTGGCATGTACATTATGTAAGCGACGGGAATCCGCTGGGCGAGGCGCTGGAGAACAAGCAGCTATCATTGATCGCTCTAACGGAACGGCTGGGCGGCACGTTTCACTCCTCTGCCGCCGCAGGACGAAACGGTATCGCTGATCGGCTGCTGGTTGAAGCAAAAGAGGTAAAGGCGACCCAGCTTATTATCGGACAGTCGGACAAATCATTATTACAGTTGTTATGGCAGGGCCATATTGTCAGGCGAATACTGCGGATGGGCCGTCATATGGATGTGTTAATTGCAGCGGATAAACAATGAACAGGAAAGGCGGCGACCGCTTGCGGATCGCCGCTTTCTTCATGGGCTTTGTCTCACCAAGGCGCATTGCTCGGCATAACATATTGCAAGCATCCCGATTGCATATTAGGTGCTAAGACGAATCCGAAAGGAGCTCGAATGGCCGATGGGCAGAGAGTTTATCGAGTTGTTCGATAAGTGGGCGGAGGATTACGATCAGACGGTGGCCGGACAGGATGAGCAATATCGAGAGGTATTCGAGCAATACGAGCAAATATTGGAGACGGTGGCCTCGCGAAGCTTCGGAACAGTAGTCGAATTCGGCGTCGGGACCGGAAATTTGACAGAAAAGCTGATTGCAAAAGGTTTGCAGGTGTATGGGGTCGAGCCGTCATCGGGGATGCGAGAGCAAATCGCAAAACGAGAGCTGGCTTTTACGCTGCTGGATGGCGATTTCATTCAATTTCCGGCTATTGACGCAGGAATTGATTCGATTGTCAGCACGTATGCGTTTCATCACCTGAACGATACGGAAAAGGAAACGGCGATCGGCATTTACAGCAAGCTGCTTGGCAGCGGCGGAAAAATTATTTTTGCGGACACTGCCTACTTAAATGCGGAGGAAAAGGAGCAGATTCACGCCTCGGCGCGCGAGTTGGGCTATAACGATCTGCTCATTGATTTACAAACAGAATATTATACGACAATCGACGCACTAAGGTCGATGCTGGAACGGAACGGCTTTCAAGCGTCATTCAGCCGGCTTAACCGTTACGTATGGCTTATTGATGCGACAAAAACGAGCTGAACGGGGGCGTAATGGAGGATGGCTTACTTCCGCAATGTACAGCATATTGTCGGCAATACGCCCCTTGTTGAGCTTTCCAGATTCACGCTGCCCAACGAGGTTCGATTGTTCGCCAAGCTTGAATTTATGAACCCCGGAGGCAGCGTGAAGGACCGTCTGGGTCTGGAATTGTTGGAGAGCGCCTTTGAAAGCGGCAAGCTGAAGCCTGGCGGCACGATTATTGAGCCGACAGCAGGAAATACCGGCATCGGTCTGGCGCTGGCCGCAATCGGCCGAGACGTATCTGTCCTATTTGTCGTGCCGGAGAAATTCAGCACGGAAAAACAGCAGTTGATGAAAGCGCTTGGGGCGCAAGTTATAAACACGCCAACCGAGCTCGGCATGCTCGGCGCGATTCATAAAGCCGAACAATTGGCGGAGCAAATTCCGGGAGGGTATTCGCCCGCGCAATTTTCCAATCCTGCCAATCCGGCTACGTATTATAAAACGCTTGCGCCGGAAATATGGCGGGATATGGACGGCGAACTCGATATTTTTGTCGCCGGGGCAGGCTCCGGCGGGACCTTCATGGGAACGGCAGCTTATTTGAAGGAGCGGAACCGGGGTATCCGTACCGTCATCGTCGAACCGGAGGGTTCTATCCTGGCCGGAGGAAAGCCCGGTTCGCACAAGACGGAAGGGATCGGCGTTGAAAAGCTGGCTCCTTTTATGGACACCGCTTATTTCGACGGCGTGCACACGATAAGCGACGAGGACGCTTTTCAGCTCGTTAAGGAACTTGCGCTCGTGGAAGGGCTGCTCGTCGGCAGCTCGTCGGGTGCGGCTATGAAAGCTGCGCTTCTCGAAGCGGAGCACGCGTCTCCGGGCAGCCGTATCGTGACTGTATTTCCGGACGGCAGCGACCGGTACTTGAGTAAAAAAATATACGAGGGGGGCTTATGATGCGGCGGCTGACAAAGCTTATTCATGGCGGCGTTGCCGGAGATCCCCATACGGGCGCGGTCAGCGTGCCGATCTATCAGGCGAGCACCTACAAGCAGGAAGAGCCGGGGGTACATCGCGGCTATGAATATGCGCGAACGGGAAACCCGACGCGGCATGCGCTGGAGGAGCTCATTCGCGATTTGGAAGAGGGCGAGCGCGGCTTTGCTTTCGCCTCGGGCATGGCTGCGATAACAGCGGTGCTGACGTTATTCGCGAGCGGAGACCACATCATTATTAATGATGATGTGTACGGAGGCACCTTTCGGATCGCAACGAAGGTGATGAATCGATTGGACATTGAGGCAAATTTTGTCGATACGACCGATCTGGAGGCGGCGGAGCGGGCAATCCGGCCGAATACAAAAGCGTTATTCATCGAAACGCCAACCAATCCGCTGCTGAAAGTTACAGATATTGCGGCAGCTGCCGCATGGGCCAAGTCGCATGGACTGCTGCTCATCGTCGATAATACGTTCAGCACGCCGTACTGGCAAAATCCGATCCCGCTAGGCGCGGATATCGTCATTCACTCGGCGACTAAATATTTGGGCGGGCACAGCGATGTCGTGGCCGGTCTTGCTGTCGTAAATGACTCGGTGCTTGGGGAAAGGCTGCATTTTATTCAAAATGCAACCGGCGGCGTGCTCGGTCCTCATGATTCCTGGCTGCTCCAGCGCGGATTAAAGACGCTTGGTTTGCGGATGGAGGCGCATGAACGCAATGCGCGGGAAGTTGTCGCGCTGCTGGAAGAGCATCCGGCAGTCAAGAGACTCTATTATCCTGGACTTGCAAGCCATCCGCAGCATGAACTGGCAAAGCAGCAGGCGCGCGGCTTCGGAGGGATGGTATCGTTTGACGTTGGAAGCGCGGAGAAAGCGGAGGAGCTCATTCGCAAGCTTCGCTATTTTACGCTGGCAGAAAGCCTTGGCGCCGTAGAAAGCTTGATTTCGATTCCGGCGCGAATGACGCATGCTTCGATTCCGAAGGAGAGGCGCGAGAAGCTTGGCATAACTGAAGGCTTGATTCGCATATCGGTCGGCGTTGAGGATGCTGAGGATTTGCTGGAGGATTTGGCGATAGGGCTCGAACAATAGGGGGAGACGCACGCTGCGCTTTCCGGCCGCTGAACTTGAAAAACCTGCGTTCTATGCGGGCGCAGGCTTTTCAAGCAAGTTTACACATTTGATATGCTCCGCATTATAGCGAATGGTTTTGTTATCCGCCGTCAACAGCTTTAAGAAAGGATAGTCGGATTGCTGCAAATGGCCGAATTTATGAGGAGCGGTGCCTGAGTCGATAATGATCGAGCTGCCTTGCGCTGAAAGCAGCCATTCGCTGAATGTGCTCGGACTGGCAGGAGCGGAATCATGTTCAGTATTAGCAGGCGGCTGGAACCATTGCTGATCCTCCGGCAAGGGACGTATCCATTTCAAATGGACAAGCGAGACGTATAATAGGCCTTGCGAAACGGAGGCGAATTCAAAATAGTCATCGTAGACGCTGGTGACAGTGCCGTAGAGATACTGATGGCGATCAAGTTTTATTTGTGAAGGAACTCCAATTGCATTGGATACAATCCGGGATAGCGGGATGCCGGTCAAATGGCTTTCGTGCGAGCGGTCGGCATTCAAATCGCCGGATGCGCCTCCGGACAGCGATTCGATGAAATGAATGTGCTTGGTCGCGATATACATATATTCGTTGTCTTTTTTTAATACGATCGCGTCGGGGCCAGCATCGATCAGAATGCCGGTATGAGTGCCGCTCCCGAAAAGCTCAAGGCTAATTTCATAGCCGATATATTCGTTAAACAGAGTCATCTTAATACTCCTCTCCATACGTTAATGCGGATACAGCCAAGAAACCCAAAGCGCCAGCAAAACAAGCGTGAAAAGTAGAGTTGGCGGAATAACGATCGCCGTCACTTTAACGTATTCCTTCCAATTGATCTTTACTTTGTACTGCTTCAGAATGTGCATCCAGATCAAGGAGGCAAGCGTGCCGATCGGAAGAATAAGAGCGCCAATATCGCTGCCGATAACACTGGCCAAATAGGCGATTTTTAGCGTTAGCGGATCAAGCCCCATTTGAGTCAGCGTTAACGTGCCGACCATCAGCGCCGGGTGGTTGTTGAACAGTGTAGACATCATGGAGAGCAGCCCGCCCATCATCAGGCTTGCGTTCATAAGGTCGCCGGAAACCAACGGCTGGAACAGCGTGACAAGGCTGTCGGTTAGACCGATGTTGTTCAAGCCGTAAATGATGACGTACATCCCGAAGGCAAATACGAGAATATGCCAAGGTATTTTTTTGAGTATGTCAGTGGGCGGCATTTTTAAGTAAATCCAGCGCCAGCTAAGCAGCACCAGCGAACCGAAAACGGCGACCCATTCAATAGGCACATGGATATAGGAGGCACCGAACAAGCTCAAACGCACGATAAAAACGAATAGCAGAATGGACTGCATAAATTTGTCGCTGAATCGTGATGTTTTTCTTCTTTCGGCTAGAGGTGTGCTGAGGGGGTGGTGAGCGGTAGATACGGTAAGAGGGATGCGTTTTGGGAGCTGTCGATAGAAGCAAATGAAAAGCAGCGTTGTAAGGAAAACTAGACCAAGCGTGGCAGGCACGAACATCATAAGCGTGTGCATGTATAAATCCATATGCACGATCTTCAGCGCGATCAGATTGACAATATTGCTGACGCCGATCGGTGCGCTGGAGGCGGTAGCGACTAAGGCGCCGGACAATAAATAAGGAATTTTTTGATGGTTTTTTAGTCCGAGATGTTTCAGCATGATGAGCAAGATGGGCGTCGTAATTAAGATGCTGCCATCATTGTTGAAAAAAAGCGTCATTAAAAAACAAAGCAGATTGACGTACCAGAACAATCGAATGCCGGAGCCTTTGGCGCGCATGGCAAGTCCTTCGGCGGCCCATTGGAAAAAGCCGAAGCTTTCGAGCACGATTGCCATTACGATCGTAGCCATAATGGTAATGGCCGCGCCGCTGACGGTAGCGCTTATTTGTTCTAGATCATGGAGCGTAACGGCGCCGCTTATAAGGACGAGAAACGCTCCGACCGTCGAGGGGACCGCTTCATTTAATCCTCGGGGCCGCCATAGGACCAGGACAATCGTGAAGAGAAAGGCGACTAGCGTTAAAAGAACCGGTGAAGACAGCAGCAATGTGACTCACCTCATTTTCTATCATCGTTCATAAATAAATTTACTCGCCGACAACGAGCGGCTGCTGCGCATCGACTCTTTCTCTCTCATATCGAATAGAAGATTGGACAGGCATTAGGACAACCTGAAGCTCGGCGCTCACTGCCGTCTGCTCGACAGCTTCCTCGGCTTTGACGGGCCTAAGCAGAAAATAAAGCGAAATTCCAGCCAAACCGACGATTAATAAAAGTAACATCTGAATCGTTCCTCCCAATAATGAAAGTTCACCTGCGTCTGTCACTAGCAGGTATTGATAGATTATAAATATGTGCCGGGTTAATAGAGTGTGCTGGACAAAGGCCGATGCAGGACATAAATTACGGGAAGGACAAGGCCTATTTTTTGTGCCGCAAGGGCGCAGCGGAGGGACGCTGTGGCACAGGTAAATATCGCGTCGAAGCGCCGGAACAGCGAAATAACGCTGCGAGGCAGCGTAATGTATTGCACGGTTAAATGAAAAAAGAGCTTTCCATGCCGCCCGTGCTAACGGACTGGCTGGAAAGCTCTTCGGCAGGGCGGCGAACCGCCGTATTAAGATTGTGGCTGTGACGGCTCAGGCTCGATCCAATCTTGCGACCATTTCTGGATTTCACGCACGATCGGCTCCAATGCGCGCCCTTTTTCCGTCAAAGAGTATTCAATGCGCACAGGAATGTCGGGATAAACATCTCTTGTAACAATGCCTTCCTGCTCGAGTTCCTTGAATCGTTCGGACAGCAGCCTGCCGCTGATCGGAAGCGCTGCTTGAACCGAGCAGAACCGTTGAGGACCGGCCAGCAACTGATAAATAATTAAGCCGATCCAACGTCTGCCAATAAGATCCATCCCTTTCTGCAGGCGCGGACAGAGGTCGGTTTGCTCCATTTGCGTTCACCTCGTTTAACTTGAATTCCAACAATCTATAAGTTGCACGGTATAATGAGCTTAGAATTCTCGGAATGAAACGCGTCGCGCCGTTAAGTACGGCGAAACCGTTTCACCTTGCTTATCCTTATAATAAACTTAATATCAATTTTATACAACCAAACTTAATTATTGTCCATAACTTGACGTTACTTAATTGTAAATATATAATTAGTTACTAATAGTAAGTGATATTGAAGCCCATAATGCGAGGAGTTGAAATGATTGTCCCCATTATTTCTAGCGCACGGCTCGCCAATGCTTGCAGTTGAAGAGAATGATTATACCGCATTCCTTCGCCAAACGGGGGCGGAGCTGAAGCCGGATGCGATCGTTATCTTTACGGCCCATTGGGAAACGGAATTAACGACAATTAGCTCCAGAGACGATATATACGAAACGATTTATGATTTTTATGGTTTCCCTGACGAGCTGTATCAGGTAAAATATAACGCGCGCGGCTCTATTCAAACCGCTGAGCTTGTGAGACAATTATTGGAGGCGCAGGATATTCCATCCGCATTTGATACGGAACGAGGTCTTGACCACGGCTCATGGACGCTGTTATCGAAGCTGTTTCCGCAAGCGAATATTCCTGTCGTGCAAGTATCGGTTAATCCGTATCGGTCCCCGGAGGAGCAGTATCGGATCGGAGAAGCGCTGCGCAGTCTGGCAGATCGCAACATTCTGCTGATCGGCAGCGGCGTAACGGTTCACAATTTACGGGCAATCAAATGGGGGCAAAAGGAAGCGGAGCCATGGGCTGTTCAATTCGATGACTGGCTCATTGATAAGCTTGAGAAGCATGAGCTTCGCGACTTGTTCCAATATGAGAGCCTCGCGCCAAATGCACAGGCGGCCGTACCGAGAGCCGAGCATTTCGTGCCGTTATACATCGCGCTTGGCGCCGGTCAACCGGATAAAGCGCCGGCCGTTATTCATAGAAGCTATGAGCTGGGTACTTTAAGTTATCTATCATTCCAATTTTAAACTTTATACGGTTAAGTAGGTGCAGCATATGGACAAAAAAGACGTCATTTCGGTTTTGCGCAATAAAATAAGAACGATAGAAGCAGAGGAATGCGACATTCATGTTGTAGGTCCGATTCAGCTTCCTATTGAGCTTGACGGCCAGACGAAAATGTTTCAATGGTACAGCTGGCTTCGCAAAGAAAAGAGTGAAGGCGAAGCGGGCAAAGGCGATACGGTCGAGCAGATCATCGATCGGTTGAATACGATTCATTACGCGGAAATGCAGCAATCCAGCGTGCTCGTATACGGGGATTTCGAGCATGAAGCGGAAGCGATGATTCGGATGCACAGCATTTGCCATACGGGCGATATTTTCGGCAGCCAGCGTTGCGATTGCGGTTTTCAGCTGAAGCAGTCGCTGCGAATGATTACCGAGCATGGCACGGGCGCGCTCTTTTACTTAGCGAATCATGAAGGCCGCGGCATCGGCTTGTTCAGCAAAGCGATGGCTTATTTGCTTCAAGAAGAAGGGCTGGATACGGTGGAGGCGAATGTCGAACTCGGATTTGCCGACGATGCTCGCAATTATGACGAGGCTATTGCAGTGTTAAGGCTGCTGCGCGAAGCGCCAGTGTCGCTCATTACCAACAATCCGCGCAAGGTCGAAGCAATGCGCAACGCAGGCATGAACATTAAGAACCGCATCGCGCTATGGGGCGAGGCAACCGTCTACAATGAGAAGTATTTATCTACAAAAGTTGCCAAATCCGGCCACTACGACCGGATGCTTGCAGGCAAATAAAGGCAAAAGCCGGGAGAATCCCGGCTTTTGTTATTCTCGGAGCATGAAGCGAAACTTCTGAACAACTATTTCGTCTAATGGATATGTTCAATCTGGCATACAATAGTAAGACGGAAGGTTGGGTGTATTATGAGTAAACGACAAAGCCTCGGATGGTTTATCCGAATTGCCGCTTTGATAACGATAATAGCAACCATTTTAACGGGATGTGCCGATGATGATAGCGGCGCTGCGACAGGCGAATCGAAGCTGGCCGCCGAGCCTGCTTCCGATACGAGCCATGATGCGTTGATGATCAGCTTTCGCAATACGGTAAAAGAAGCGAAGGAAGCAGCGGAAATCGTTTCATTTCTAAATGAAAACGCAAGCAAAGCCGGCCAGCCAAACGCGGATCTTATGATTCGCGCGCTGAACGTCTTTTATAGCAAGGACATAGAGGCAACGCAGGAGCAATTTGCCCAGCCTCATGTGCAGGAAGCGCTGCTAGCGCAATCGCAGGTGATTAATTCGGCAACAGCTGCCGAAATCGAGGATGCCGAAGTCCGGCAGCTAGTCGTGACGAAGCTGTCTGGCGGCTATAAGCTGGAAGGGGTAGAAGGAACGATTTTTCCGATCGTCGATTACGGCATGCAAAGAAAGTTTAGCGGTTATTTATCGGAGCCGCTTAAGCAATACATTATTTTGAAGGCTGAAGAGTCGGATAAACCGACGGCTAGAGACGGGGGACTGGTCATTTCTTGGGATGAGCTGGCTGCGCGGGCGGTTATGGCGGAGGAATATGTAACGCTTTATTTGGATACGCCTGAACGCGAGGAAGTGCTGCAATTGTATTTGGATCGTTATTTGCCATTCTATATTTACGGGCAAAGCAACACGCCTGTATTTGACGATATGTTCGTGCTTGAGGACGAAGTGAAGGACAGCTATGAGAAGCTCATTGCGGAACGGCCGAATTCGGTGACAGCAAACACTGTGCAGCGCTATCTTGATGTGCTTTCGCAAACAGGCGGACGCCTCTTGGAGAGGAGAAACGGGCAACAGTACAACATTCCTGCCGTACAGCAATTCCTTGACAGCTATATAGCGGATGCAAGAGCGATGCTTGAATAGTTTGAAGGACAGCATATTCGACCAAAAAACGACAAAATATCTTTGCGTTATTGCTTTATTTCAAGTATGATGGGTGATAAATGCATTGAGAAACAGGACAAGAAGGAGTAAGCGCAATGAATTCGAAAACTAGCCATTGTAAAATTGTAGATTGCACAATCCGCGACGGCGGCCTTGTTAACAATTGGGATTTCAGCGTGGAGTTTGTTCAACATTTGTACAACTCGTTGAACGAAGCTGGCGTCGATTATATGGAAATCGGCTACAAAAACTCGCCAAAATTGCTTAAAGGCGCGGAATCCGCGGGACCTTGGCGCTTCTTGGACGACGACTTTTTGAAAAAAGTAATTCCGAACAAAGGCAATACGAAACTGTCCGCGCTTGTGGATATCGGCCGCGTGGATGAGAATGACATTTTGCCTCGCAGCGAGAGCTTGCTTGACCTCATTCGCGTCGCTTGCTACATCCAAGATGTGGACAAGGCGCTTGAGCTCGTTAAAGTATTCCATGACAAAGGCTACGAGACGACGCTCAATATTATGGCGCTCTCCAATGTTATGGAAAACCAGCTGATCGAAGCATTTGCCCAAATCGCAGAAAGCGTTGTAGATGTTGTCTACATCGTTGACTCGTACGGCAGCTTGAAGCCAAACGATTTCGCTTACCTGGTCGAAAAATTCCAAAAATATTTGCCGAACAAACGCCTTGGCGTTCATACGCATAACAACATGCAGCTTGCATTTGCAAACACGCTGATCGCTGCCGAGAAGGGTGTCGAGCTGCTGGACGCTTCCGTATACGGCATGGGCCGCGCTGCCGGCAACTGCAATACGGAACTGCTCGTAGCTGAGCTGCAAAACACGAAATACAACGTGCGTCCTGTTCTCGACATGATCGAGAAATATATGATTCCGCTTCGCGAGAAGGAAGAATGGGGCTACATTATCCCGTACATGATTACGGGCATTCTCGACGAGCATCCACGCTCGGCTATGGCGCTGCGCGATTCCGCGGATAAAGACAAATGCGTTGATTTCTACGACCGTCTGACGACGCCGGAAATTTCGCACAGCAAATAATAAGAATAAAGGGGTGTCCCTTCGTCATTGATGATGACAGCGGGACACCCCTTTTCTATTGGCCGCAACAAGGCTGTCTGGCTTGCCGGTTATTGTGACAGCTCTTTGGCCATTGTAACGTGAGGAATATTTTCCTCCATGAAAATGTCGGAAATAGCGCGATAGCCGAGCTTCGCATAGAACGGCTCAGCTTGCGTCTGGCTGTTTAGCTTGGCTTTAGCCAAGCCGTTCAGTTTCGCAAACGTCTCCAGCGCTTCGACCGTTATTTTGCCAAGCCCGTATTTGCGGTGGGAAGCGAGAACGCAAATCCGTTCAAGCTTAGCTGTGCCGCCGACGTTTCTAACTCTTCCGGTAGCTGCCGGAAGGCCATTGTACAGAACGAGCACATGATCCGCATCCGTGTCCGGTTCGTCATATTGATCGTATTCGTTCTCAGCGGGTACGCCTTGTTCTTCTACGAATACCTTTGTTCGAATGCGAAATGCAGCCTCACGATCCTCATTATTCGTAATTTTGCGCGATGTGATGTCCATAAATGCCATTCCTTTCTTTCCGTGCGCTATCTTTCGTTCAACAGCCCGTCCCCGCGCAGCGCGGCAGCTTTGTGCGGCTCATTCGGATGCAGGTAAGCGATGCCCTCAAACACTCGTCCGTCGCGGGCCGTTGCAATAAGCTCTACCTGTATATCCTCGCTATGGCCGAACCAATGCAGCAACTCCTCATCCTCAATCCCGTCAACGTTTGCGTACCATAGACGCGAGCCGTAATCGGATACGACGACAAGCTCAGCGGATGTGAAAACGAGCTGTTCGATTCGGTTGTTGAATGTAATCGTAATTGCAGCTAACGGTATCATTTCCATCTCTTTAGCACCCCCATGCCAGGCAAGCATGCTTGCCTTTTACGATTTTAATGTTAGCGCGGCATTAATGCAACAATAGTCGAACTCCTCGCGTCAATAGGAAAAAGCTAAAGGGGGCTATACGAGTGAAACCTTTCCATGCGGCAAATAGAAAAATAGTTCGCAAAAGCTTTATTTGGATTACAGTTGCGTTGATGCTGCTGCTAGCGGGATGCTCGAGCGCGGACAATGCCAATAACGTCGCACAAGCAGAAAGCACCGAAGCTGGTGACAGCAGCAAGGGAGATGAACACACGTCAAAAGACAAGACGGCTCCGGCAGTTGAAGAGCCTGCTCCGGAAAGAGAGCAAGAAGGATTGCGCCGATACGGTACAAACAATGCAGATGTGCAAGCAGGCCAACTGACTGCCGGAGAATGGGATGATTTGGCGGCGTGGGAGCCGTTTAACAACTTATTGAACAGCCAAGAGGGCGATTACAATTTGAACCATTGGCGCTTTCAAAGCTTTGAGCGGCTTGAAGTACAAGTGACAGCGAATGGCAAAGCGGTCTCTGATGCGACCGTTCTATTGGAAGGGCAGCAGGGGACGGAGTGGACAGCAAGAACGAATACGGACGGAATCGCTTATGTATTCGCAGGGCTGTTCGGAGGAGAGCAACAGCTGACGAAACGGCATTCAGAAGACAGCACGCGCAGTGACGTATTCGAAGTGGAAGTAAAGAAAGGACAATCCAGCAAAAAAGTGAGCGATATTCGGATTCAGGAGCAAGGCACGCTGAAAGTAAGCCTTGATGAGGAAGAGAAGCCGTCAGATCGGCTGGACGTCATGTTTGTCGTCGACACAACCGGTTCGATGCAGGACGAATTGGACTTTTTGGAAGCCGAGCTGAAGGATGTAATCGGGCGAGTTGCAGATGAGCATGCGAATCAGCTTGATATCCGGATGAGCGCCAATTTTTATCGGGATAAACACGATGATTATGTTGTCAAACCCAATCCTTTTACCGGCGATATCGATGAAGTGATTCAGCAGATGGCTTCGCAGAAAGCGAAAGGCGGGGGCGACTTCCCGGAAGCGGTTGAAGAAGCATTGCAGGATGCGATCATGGAGCATAAGTGGAGCGAGGAGGCAAGAGCCCGGCTGCTGTTCCTCGTGCTGGACGCGCCGCCGCATCATGAAGGGGAAATAATAGATCAGCTGCACGACCTCATTGAAGAGGCGGCATCGCAAGGCATTCGGATTATACCGGTCGTATCGAGCGGAATCGATATTCAGACCGAATACTTGATGCGCTTTATGTCTGTTGCTACAGGCGGCACTTACCTGTTCTTGACCGATGACAGCGGCATCGGGGGCGATCATCTGGAGCCGGCGGCAGGCGAATATGAAGTGAAGCTGCTCAACGATTTGCTGGTGGAGACAATCAATCAGTACGTGGATTAACGGAATGAAATGAAGCGGTTCCGCGGGCGGCCGGCCTGCGCGGAGCCGTTTTTGTTTTGTGATTGGCGATGGGTAAGGCATGTTTGATTGCTTGCTTGCTGGCAGACGGCATGTTGTCATGCTGCGGAACGAAGCCGTTTCGCAAATTTGCGAATGAATGTTCGCTAATTTGCGGTTTTTGGATGCCCTGGATCAGAAAACGCACCATGTTTCGCTAATAGCGAAACAATGTTCTTGGATTGCGAAGCGAGATTCGTTATCGGTATTGAGCGGCCTTTTTAACGCCCCAAATAGCGAAATCCGTTTCGCAATAAAGCGAATTAGATTCGCGAAAAACGGAATCGGGAATGGTGCAACGGAAAGCGAAAGTGGCGGCGAACCGCCGTTTCTTTTAAAATGGGGATAAGGCAAATTAGAGCAGGAGAATCGAACATCGAATGAAGCGTACTTACAAATTGCTGCATGCGTATATTGACGGAGCGGGAACTGTTTATATCGTCGCAACGGGGCACTCCAACAAATACTGGCTGCGCGGCAAAGGGTACACGGTTATGCCGACGTTGAAGAAAAAGCGCGAAGGCTATCTTCATTATAGCTATACGGCATCATTAGCGAATAAACATCTAATTTGTAAAAAGCAAACGGCAGGAGGCAGCGGGATGGGGCTGGAAATTACGCCGCTTGGCGACCGTGCGCTTGTGCTGCACAGCGGCGGTGAGGGTGCCGGGACGGACGGCTGGCGCGAGATGGCTGCGCTGGCAGAGCGCATCGGACAAAAAACGTCCGCTTGGGCGATCGATATCGTGCCGGCGTACGATACGGTGACGGTGCTATATGATCCGTCGGCGCTGATCCGATTAGCGAAGCGGGAGCAAAAAGCGCCAACGGCAGGCGGCGACCGTGCAGGTGAAAAAGAGCTGCTGCCATTCCAGATTGCGGAGCTTCTGATTCGGAAGATCGCATCCGAAACCCGCAAGCGAGCTAGCGATAGCGAGACGCTTCGCATAGTGGAGGTTCCGGTCGTGTACGGCGGCGAATGCGGACCGGATTTGGCGGAAGCATCCGAGAGGGCCGGCCTGTCGACTGAGGCATTTATTCGACTTCATTCGGAGGCGGAATATACGGTGGCGATGCTCGGATTTATGCCCGGCTTTCCTTATTTGAGCGGCCTTCCCGCACAGTTGGAGCAGCCTCGGAAAGCGTCGCCCCGCTCTGCGGTTCCGGAAGGGTCCGTTGGTATTGCGGGCATTCAGACCGGCATCTATCCGATGGAGACGCCGGGAGGCTGGCAGCTGATCGGGAGAACTTCGTTGAAGCTGTTCGATTTTGACCGGGAACAGCCGGCGCTGCTCAAGGCGGGCGATCTTGTCAAGTTTGTACGGGTCGAACGGCTGGGACAGGATGAGCATGATACAAGCAAATATTGTAGGTTGCGGACGGAGTAATGGCAATGACAACATCAGAGGGGAATAATGGCTTCCTATTGAAAAACGGCGGTTTGCTGACAACTGTCCAACATTTGGGTACGTCTGGACTTCGCGCTTATGGCGTGTCCGGCGGAGGGGCAATGGATCGCGAGTCGCTTCGCATCGCAAATTGGCTAACCGGCAATAGCGAAGATGAGGCCGGCTTGGAGTTGACGCTGGCGGGTCCGGAGCTTGTGCTTGAAACGGACATGCTGGTGGCGATAACCGGCGCGCCGATGTCGCCGAGCGTTGACGGCGAGGCGCTGCCGATGTGGCGCCCCGTATGGGTGCGCCAGGGCGCGGCCATCCGCTTCGGCCGCGCCGCACGCGGCTGCCGGACCTATGTCGCGGCAGCCGGAGGGCTTGCAGGCGGCCGCGGCAAAGCCGGCCGCCTCCGCGCAGGCGACTTCGTGCGCCTGCGTGAGCGCGGCGAAGCCGCGCCATCGCGCTGGGCTGCCGAATGGGCGGCAGTCCTGGCGCGGGAAGCGGGCGGCCGCAACTGGTCGGCCGCCCGCTGGTTTGCGCCGCCGCCGCGCAGCAGCAGCTGCTATGGCGGCGGAGCGCCCCAAGCCGTCATCGGGCTTCGCACGATGACGGGGAGCGAGTTCGGGCAATTTAGCGAAGCTGCCCGAACCGCTTTTTTCCGGGAGCGGTATCGCGTCGCTCCCGCCTCGGACCGGATGGGGTGCCGCCTGGAAGGCGCCCCGCTGGAGAGACTAAGCCGTGCGGAGCTGCTGTCGCACGGCGTGACGCCGGGCGCCGTACAGGTGCCGCCCGGCGGGCTGCCGATCGTGCTCGGCGCCGATTGCCAGACGACCGGCGGATACCCGAAAATCGCCCATGTGGCGACCGTCGATCTGCCGCTTCTCGGGCAGCTGAAACCGGGCGACTGGCTTTCATTTCAGCATGTCGCACTGGAAGAGGCGCAGAGGCTTGATCTCGAATCGGAATACGAGATGAGCATGCTGAAAGCAGCGATCCGCAGCCGAAGACCTTAGCGGCATTTCAATTCTAATTAAGGAGGCTGCTTCTCATGCAAAACGAGAGCAATCCATCCATGCGCGCCATCGACCTCAATTGCGACTTCGGTGAAGGCTACGGCGCGTATTCGTTCGGGCAGGACGACGAGCTGCTCCGATATGTGACAAGCGTCAACATCGCCTGCGGTTTTCATGCAGGCGATCCGCATACGATGCGCGAGGCAATCGCGAAAGCTGCCGCCGCAAGCGTGTCTGTCGGCGCGCATCCGGGCCTTCCCGATCGGCTTGGCTTCGGACGCCGGGAAATGGCGATTTCGCCAAAGGAAGCTTACGACTTTATGCTGTATCAGCTGGGCGCGCTTGATGCCTTTGCCCGGGCTGAAGGCGCGAAGCTGCGCCATATGAAGCCGCATGGCGCTTTGTACCATATGGCTAATCGCGATTTGGAGATCGCCGAGGCGATAGCTGAGGCGACTTGCCGCTTCGACGCCAACCTTATCGTATTCGCCCAATCGGGCAGCTTGTTGTTAGAAGCCGCGAAACGCTATGGCTTGCAAGCGGCTTCCGAAGTTTTTGCCGACCGCGCTTATGACGAGTCAGGCAGCCTTCTGCCGCGATCGCGCAGCGGGGCGCTTATTGAAGATGCGGACGCAGCGGCGCGGCAAGCGGTCGCAATGGCGCAGCGGGGCGTCGCTTTTACAGCTGACGGGAAAGAGACGAAGGTGCAGGCCGATACGATATGTCTTCATGGAGACGGCAAGCATGCCGCGTCATTTGCCGCTCATATTCAGAAAGCGTTAAAAGCTGCAGGCGTCCAGCTTGAATCGCCCGCAGCCGGTAAACGCCCATGAACCCGCAATTAGTAAAAGTTTTCGTATACGGCACGCTGCTGCCCGGCCAAAACAACCATTTCATCGCCGCGCCATTCATTACAGGGAAGATTGAGGAAGGCTATATTCAAGCGCGCCTAGTGGATGCCGGGGCGTACCCGGCAGCTGTTCGAGATGCCGGATCAAAGTATGTGCGCGGTGCATGGCTGACGGTCAGCCTGCCTGGTCTTGCGGCGATGGACAGGCTGGAGGAGTTTGCCGGAATCGAGGAGCTTAACGATTATGAACGGATCTGGGTTGCCGACGCATGGCGGACGGACAACGCCGGCTGGGTCTACGTTTGGACGGATGACCGGGACTGTCCGCCGGTTTTAAGAGGCGGTACCGGAAAAACGTCGCAAGGTGAAAGCTTCCGTTATTATAGCTGGATTTAACCATTACGATAAAACGCTCGACCCCGTCCCGTATGCTAAGCTTTCCGGGCGGAATCGAGCGTTTCTTATTGCTCATCGTCTTCGTTTTCGTAGGCGACTAATGAAATCGTCGTTCCGATTTCCTCGGTCAATTTCTGTTCCAGCTTGCGGATCGATTCCAACGCTTCGTTTCTGTCGCCAAGCTCGGCGATTTTATAATAGCTGTCAGTCATGCGGAAAGTCCTCCTTATCCGTATATCACACCTTCAATTCTCATCATGTTCGTTTTGTTGGCTTCTTATACGAGATTAGCGGGCTTTCATTGCTTAATTCGATGAATTCGGCTCGTTCTCATCCTTGGGCGGCTTCTTCAACTCTTCTAGCTGAGCCATTTTCTTTTGAAGCAAAGCGGGTACAACACCGTATCCGAGTCCGAAATGCTGCGGAGCAATCGATTTGACCATAAAGGCCAATTTGCTCTCCGTTTTCGTGTTGGACTCTACCTTCATAATGCCTTGGAAAAATAATTGATCGACAAATTCGTTTACATTGGTAACGTCGCCCATAAATTTGACGGCTAATTGTTTTTCTTCTTCGGACATTTCATTTTTCTTGTTCTTTTTCTCTTCCGCTTCATCGTCAACGGAATTGTTTACACTGTCTGCGCCATCGTCGACAATTTCTCCCTTGCCGTCTTTAACAATTTCTTCCTTAGTATCCTCGTCAAAGGATTCGTCATAATTGTAGTCGTCGTATTCATCATCGTAATCGGATTGCTCCGTCGTCGTCGGCTCCTGCTTTTCCAGGATGCCTAGATTTTCCATGTTGCGATCGAAGAGCAATTGGATTTCTGGACTGAGCAATTGAGCGGTAATAGCTTCGATTGGCGGCTTTTTCCAAAAGGTGTTAATGGCCTGAATATCGCCTTTAAAGGTCGGAATGTAATGACGATCGTAAATATGCTTCCAGGCGGTTACCGGAATAATGACTTCGATATCGACCTTTTTCATTATTTTTTCGAATTCGATTTCAGGCTTCTGATTTTTCTTCTTCTTGCCGGTACTTACAGGAGGAGGCTTTCTTATAATTGTGGGAACGTCATAAGTAAATTGAAATGGAACTTGGCTTAATGTCGGATAATCTTCACTGCCTAGAGAAGCAAGGCGTCTATCATCGCCTTCCAGCCATTTGGCAGAGACGCGTTTGACATGCTTTTCCTCATTTTCTGTATTATCGCTATACGAGTACCAGATATCGGAATCGAATTTCGGCTTGCTCTCTGCCTGGATATGCAATATACAGTCCGTAATTGTATTCAAGGTGTCTCCCAGTATTTGATCGAGATTCGCATCTTCGCTCTCCAATGCTTCTGTTTGGGTCAGGATAGGCAATCTGGACAGCTTGCGAATTGCATTGTCGAGCTTAAACAAATGCTGGCTTCCGTCGGTTTGCACAGAAATATTTCCATCCATTTCAATTTGCGGATCGAAGGTCGAGCCTGGATTGCCGGTCGTCTTTTGAAATCCGGGCGTAAGGTTGTTTTCTAAATTCAGCAGTTTGTTTTCCAATTCTACCGGTTTTCCGGTTTTTGCTTCAAATCGCTCGTAAGCGTCTTTCGTTTCTGTGTAATTGCATTTCTTTGGAATGACCATCGATCTGATTTTATCAATGAGCGGTACAAATTTTAATAATGTATGTTGGGAAACGGAATGGTCAAGCTGCATTTCCTGGTTGCCTGAATCAATTCGGGATTGTTTCAGTCTCTCTTTGTTGCTCTTATTCATTCCTTTAAAGAGCTGTGCGGTAGCAGTGGACGTCGTTGGACCCGAATCTTCCTGCAAATGTGTCGCTTCGTCCGCATATGAGGCAGCCTTGGCCCCCATCCGATCGGCCTCTCGCTCCAATCCGGGATTGTCGTTAACGTTAACGCCTTTCAATTGCGTGGAAGGCTTGACTCGTCCTTGCTTTTGCTGCACGACATGCCAAGCTTCATGCGGCAAATGCTTCTCCTGGCCTGGTCCGACAAAAATATTGTTGCCTTGGGCATAGGCTAAGGCGTCCAGCTCGGCCGGCTTAGAGGAGCCGTAGTGAACCTTGACGTCATTCATCGATATGCCTGATAGGCTTTCCATTCCCGATTTCAATTTATCCGGCATGCCAGTTCGGTTTCCAGAAGCGGGCGCCGCTGCCTCTGCAACCGGAGCGGGTTCAGCGGCAGGCGACTGCTGCATCAGCTGCGCAACGGCACGGTTGCCGGCCGTTTGCTGCAATTGCGTCAATATAGAAGGAGAAGCTGCTTGAGGGCCTGAGTTCGGTGCATTCTTTTTCAATTGCGCGCTTTCTTGGGGCTGCGTTGCCTGTGTCGATTTGCTGCGCTTTGGCATTCGTTGGCTCAAGGAGTATCGTTCCTTTCCTATTGCTCGTTGATAGATCTTGTCCCATTGTATCATGTTATGGATAATAATGGTTTGATTGTTCTTTGGATTTCCCTCAGTTACACTGAAAAAAGCGGCAAAGGGGAATCGCGAAGGAGGCTGTTAAACGGATGTCCTATAAATGGCTGAAGCTTCTTATTTTATGGATACCTACAATTACGATCGGGCTGTGGGAATATGCCCGGCATGCTTTTTTATTGTCCTACGTGTCGATGGAGCTCGGCAACTGGCTGGCGCCGTTAATCGTGCTGGTCGTCACGCTGACGCTGCTGCGCGCGCTGTTTGCCAAGATGGAGCAGACGCAAGAAGCGCTGCAGCGCGAACAAATGACGAAAGCGGCATTGGAGCAGCGGGAGCAGCTAGCCCGCGAGCTGCATGACGGCATATCGCAATCTTTGTTTCTATTGTCGGTCAAGATGGAGCGGCTTGAACAGGCCGATTCTGAAGAAACGGCCAGACGGACAAGGGAGCAAATTAGAGGGACGATCAAACATGTTTACGAGGATGTGAGACAATCTATTGCCAATTTGCAATCTGATCCGGTTGCAGCCGACAGTTCATGGATCAGTGCGATTTACCCGCTGGTAGAGGAAATGAAGCAGACGAGCGGCATTAAAGTCGCGATCGATTGGCGGATTGGGGACGGCGTGCTGAACAATAAAAGCAAGATCGAGCTTCTGGCCATTATTAGGGAAGCGTTAATGAACGTGCGAAAGCATGCGCTGGCAACCCAAGCGACCGTCGTTTGCGAAGAAATCGGCGCGTTGCCTCCTAAGGGGGAGACTCCGTTCCGCTGTCTGATTCGGGATAACGGCGTTGGCGCGAGCGAGTTGTCCATTGGCGCTAAAGGCAATTATGGAATCAAGATGATGCGGGACCGGGCGGAACGGATGGGCTGGTCCTTGCATGTGGCCGGCGAATCGGGGAAAGGAACGCTAGTAACGATAGAGAGCGGGAGGCAAGAACAATGATAGAGAGTCCGATCTTGAAAATACGGGTGTTTCTGGTTGACGATCATCCGCACGGCAAAGAGGGAATGCGTGAAATTCTTGCCTCTGATTCGTCGTTTGAGATTGCAGGAGAAGCGGCGAGCGGCGAGGAGGCAATCGCGAGAATCGACGACGTTCTCCCTGATCTGGTTCTAATGGATATCAATATGCCTGGTATGGGAGGCTTGGAGGCGACGCAGCAATTGAAGTTTCTGCATCCGTCGCTGAAGATCGTTATGGTAACAGTCTCCGACGATATTACCCATTTATTCGAAGCGATCAAGCGGGGCGCGCAAGGCTATTTGCTCAAAAATTTGGCTCCGTCCGCTTGGGTCGAATATTTGCGGGCGATTGCGGACGACGAGGCGCCGATGTCCAAGGAGCTGGCATACAGGCTGCTTCAGGAATTCGCCGGCGGGAGAGGCGCCGCAGAAGCGGGGCAGCGGAATGCGGAGGAGGACAAGTCCATGACGACCCCGTTGACTGAACGGGAAAAAGAAGTGCTGGAGCGCGTCGTCACCGGAGAGTCCAACCGCGAAATTGCTGCTGCTTTCGGATTATCCGAGCATACGGTCAAAAACCATCTAAAAAATATATTGCAAAAGCTCCATCTGGACAATCGGGTCCAATTAACCCGCTATGCGATGGAGAAAGGTTTATTTGATCGCAGAGGATAGCACGCATCCGATTCCATCCGCCATTTCTCGCCGTTTTCGACAAAACCGGCAGGATTACTGCTATTTTCGTAGAATAGTAATCATATTCATGCGGGGCTATCGCTCCGGACTTTTTGGCGGGAGGGTCACGTATGCATTATCCGATATTTCGGGAGATACAGTTGTTTAACCGCATGGACGAGCTGGAGCGGCTGAATGAGCTGCTGGAGTCGGTCGGCTCGGAAGCAGGCTGGCATCCGCGGGCGGTGCTGGATTTGTCGCTGGCGTGCGAGGAATTGATCGTCAATATCGTGAACTACGGATTTCCTTCCGGCGGAGAGCATACGATCGCGGTTTGCGTGAAAGCGGCGTCTGAAGCTGTTGAGGTAAACATGGATGATGGGGGAATTCCGTTCAATCCGCTTGAAGAGGAAAGCCCGGACACGACGCTCGCCCTGGAAGACCGGGAGATTGGCGGTCTGGGACTATTTTTTGTAAGGCGTTTAATGGATGAAGTGCACTATGAAAGGACTGGCGGGCGAAATCATTTGCGTTTGCGCAAAGGGTTAACGTATGCCGGCAAGCAAGATGACTCACAAAGGCAAGCGGGAGGACAATGAACGATGAACATTGAGACGCAGGAAGTGAACGGAATTACGGTTTTGCCGCTGGAAGGCAGGCTTGACGGGAACAATGCAACGGTCGCGGAGCAGACGTTTCTGAAGCTATTAGCAGAAGGAAAGCAGCAATTCGTATTCGACTTCAGCGGTTTGCAATACATAAGCAGCGCGGGGCTGCGCGTCATCCTGGTGGCGGCGAAAAAGCTGCGCGCGACAAATGGCAGAATGGTGTGCGCAAGCCTTGGCGAGCAGGTGCTGGACGTATTTGAAATGTCGGGCTTTACAGCCATATTGGAAATGGCGGTTACACGCGAGGAAGCATTCGAAAAACTCGGAGCAGGCGCATAATTGCACTCCCGGATGAAAGAAAGGAGGGACTCCTTTGACTATTGCAGGATGGATAGCAGGTGCAATCGGACTGGGGGCGGCAGCGGCGCTATGGATTCAAAACAGGCGGCTGTCGGCGAAAATCAAGCAGTCGGACCTGCTGTTCGAGCTTAGCTCGCAAATCTATTCCGCCAAACGCAAGGAGGAGCTTCTCCTCGCAGGGGAAGAGGGCATCAAGCGGCTGGTCGATTCCGAAGAAGCGGCGATTGTTTTGGCGGATCAAAATGGCGGATTGACGGGGCAAGAACAAGTGTCCGTCCCGCTGGAGGCAAGAGGACGTCGGCTTGGCATGCTCCAAGCCTCCGGGAAGGCGGGCGGCCAGCGCCTGACGGCGGCGGAACGCGACCTTCTGGCGAAGCTGTCGGGTCCTTTGGCGCTGGCGCTCGATAATGCGATGCTGCATGAGGTAACGGAAGAATCGGTTAATGAGCTTCAAGAAGCTACCGCTTTGAAGGAAAGGCTGGAAAGCGAGCTGCAGATTGCGGGAAGCATTCAGCTCAGCTTCCTGCCGACGACGATGCCCTCGGCCAATGAGCCGTTTGATGTGTGTGCGCTGTTGAAATCGGCCAAAGAGGTCGGCGGCGATTTCTACAACTTTTTCAAAATCGACGAGGACCATCTTTTCTTCACGCTTGGCGACGTTTCGGATAAAGGCATTCCTGCAGCGCTGTTTATGGCGATGACGCTGTCGCTGCTGAAAGGGAAAATGAATCCGGACCTGTCCCCGGGCGAGCTGCTCAAAAAAGTCAATGATGAGCTATGCCTTGATAATGCCCAATTGTTTGCGACGATCGTTTGCGGCGTGCTAAAGATTTCAACGGGAGAAGCGGTGTTGAGCGACGGCGGGCATTGCACGCCTTATATGGTGAAGGCGAATGGCGAGGTGCTTCCTATTAAACTCGCAAAAGGCATTCCGTTAGGCTCATTCCCTGAATTTATATACAAAAATGTTTCGCTTCAGCTGGAGCGCGGCGACAAGCTGATTATTTACACGGACGGCATTACGGAAGCGGAAAATGCGCTTCAGGAGCAATATTCGGCTGGACGATTGCAGCGTTTTCTCGCGCAAACGAAAGAGTACTCCAGCGCCGAAATTATTGACGCGCTGTTGATGGATGTGTTCATGTTCGCGGACGGCGCGCCGCAGTCTGACGATATTGCAGTATTGTGCCTGACGCGCCGCTAGAGAGAAAGACACCATGCTGGGGTGGTAATCATTATGCGATTGTATGACAACGGTTTTGCTTACATAGAGGATGAATTCGAACTTATCGAGCGGGGAATCCGTCTGCTGCTGCAGCATTTCGAGAGCAGAGAGACAGCGGACGAATCCTCGCTTGTTTTGCGTGGTCTAGTCATTACGCCGGCAGATATCGAGCGGACGCTTGAGCCTGATGCGGCTCCTTGGAATGAAGACGAGGATCCGTTGCGGCAGTTCCGCAGCGAGCGTCTCGACGCTGAGCGCCATATGCAGAAAAGGGTTGCCGCAAGCTTGAAAGCCGGAACGAAGCTTCCGCTTGCCGAGCTGTCGGAGCGGCTGGATCTTTCGGCGTGGGAGCGGCGCTGCGTCCTGCTTGCTCTGGCTGCTGAATTCGATTCCCGCTGCGAGAGCTGGTTCGGTTACTTGAATGACGACGTTACGCTGCGCATGCCGACCGTGGAATTGGCGCTAAAGCTGCTCGCCGATTCTGCGCAACAGGTTCAATCAGCCAGAGGATTTCTGGGAGAAGGCTCCAAGCTGCGCCGGTATTGCCTGGCACAGCTGGACACCGCATCGGGACAGACGCGCAGCTCCTTGCGGCAATTGATGAAGCTTGATCAGCGGATCATCAGCCTTCTGCTGGAGACAGAGCGGATGGACAGCCGATTGTCTGGCGTAGCGAGCCGAACGGATGAAAAGGAGGCGCTGGAACCGCTGCTCGTGGGCGCTCAGCTCCAGCGAGCGCTCCTTCAGGCTGTCCGTTCCTGCAGAGATTTGGAAACCGGACAGTCAGGCTATTTCCCAGTTATTCAATTAACGGGTCCCGCCGGGGGCGGCAAAAAGCTGCATGTGAAGCATGTTTCGCATGCACTGGGACAGCCGTTGCTCATCATCCATGGACAAAGGCTGCCTGCTGCCGGCGAGGCGCTGCGCGAGAAGCTTCGTTTGCTTGTTCGCGAAGCGATAATTACAGGAGCTGCACTAGCTTTTGAGAATACGGACGCATTGTGGGCGGAAGAATCGCAAGCCGCCGAGAGCTTTAAGGCTTTTCGCGCGGCATTGAGCGAGTACGCGGCGGAAGGGAAATCGCCGGTCGTTTTCTGGCTGAACCGTGAAGCGAAACGGCGCGAACAGCTGCCTCTCCCGGAAACGGCGGCAATGCTCGATATTGCGCTGCCGTATCCCGCTGCCGTAGAGCGGCTGTTCGTCTGGAAGCAGGCTGCGAACGGGAAACTGGCAGACGATTTGCAATCCGAGCTGGCGGACAAATATAAATTCACGCCAGGTCAAATTCAAGGGACGATGAGGCAAGCGTTCCGATTGGCAGCTATGCGAGGCGGCGATGTGCCGCATACGGGCGAGTTGGCCGAAGCATCCCGCACGCAGGTGCAAACCCGGCTGTCCGAGCTTGCAGATAAGCTGACGCCTGTTCGCGGCTGGGATGATCTCGTGCTTCCGGATGATTCGTTTGCGCAACTGAAAGAGGCATGTGCTAGATTTCGATACGGCGAAACGGTATACGGACGCTGGGGCTTTGGCCGGAAGCTTCCGTACGGACGGGGTCTTAGCATGCTTTTTGCCGGGCCGCCAGGCACCGGCAAGACGATGGCAGCCGAAGTGATGGCGAAGGAGCTCGGCATAGAGCTGTATCGGATCGATCTGTCCAGAATCGTCAGCAAATACATTGGCGAAACGGAGAAAAATTTGCGGGAGATGTTCGCGGAAGCGGAAAACAGCGGCTCGATTTTGTTTTTTGACGAGGCCGATTCATTGTTTGGCAAGCGGACGGAAGTCAAAGATTCTCACGACCGTTACGCCAATATGGAGGCTGCTTATTTGCTTCAGCGAATCGAAGCGTTTGACGGCGTCTCTATTCTGGCGACGAATTTGCAGCAAAACATGGATGAGGCTTTCCTGCGCCGAATGCAGGTCATCGTTCAGTTTCCGTTTCCGGACGCGGAGGGCCGCGAGCGGATATTCCGCGGTCTACTGCCGGAAGAAGCGCCTGTAGATGCCGAGTTGGACTTGCCGTTTCTGGCGGAACGAATCGATGTGGCGGGCGGGCATATTAAAAATATAGTGCTTTCCGCCGCTTTTCTTGCGGCAGGCGAAGGAAGGCCGATTGGCATGGTTCAAATGATCCGCGCCGCTCAGCAGGAGTTTAAAAAAATGGGCAAAATCGTCGTCCGAGAGCAATTTGAACCCTATGCTTAGGCGAGCCAATCAACTGGCGTTGAAGCGCCGGCAATCTTCTCTGTTTTTTTGACATATTATGATATTTTATCGTAGTTATTTTTTAGTAGAATCGGTATAATAGACTCATATTTTGAAATAAAAAAAGGAATGCGGGGAGGGACATAATGGCTGGATATACGGCTATTGCCGATGCAGGCGCAAGCTTGCTGCGATTGCTTAGAGACAATATGACGCCCGACCCGATTCCGCGGCCGGATTTGATCGGCCTTTCATCGCCGCGAGAGGCGGGCGATCTGGCGTTGTCGCTGTTTCTATTCAACGTGACAGAAAACGGGGAAGCGCGTCGGACAAGCATGCAGGATCGCGGCGGCGTTCTTCAGTATCCGCCGCAGACGCTGGATCTTTATTTCTTGCTGACGCCTCACTCCAACGCGGATCGGCTGACCCGCTCGTTGGACGAGCAGCGCATTTTAGGCAAAGCTATGCAAACGCTTTATGACAATTCGATTGTAAAGGCCCCCTATTTGGAAGGCGCTCTGGCCGAGAGCGGCGAAACGCTGCGTATCTCGCATGCCAGCTTGGATAGCGATGAGCTTCTGAAGCTGTGGCAGTTCGGCGATATGGCCTATAAGCTATCGACTGTCTATCGGGTAGGACCTGTTCTGTTGGACTCCAACCGGACGAAGTCGGTATCCCGCGTCGTCGAGCGGCAGATCGTATTGGAAGACAAGGGCGGTGGCTCGGCTTGAGCGGCGCCAGAGATCGATTGACAAGTCGCGTATCGCTCGTCGTTGAGCTCGCCGATATTTGGACGCGAAAAAAGATCGGCTTCTCGGATGCCGCTGTTTCTCTTCGCGGGGAAGCGAAGCCTCCGATCCGGAAGGCTGACGGCAGCTATGTTTTTCTGGATGCCGGGGATAGCGTGCGGATGCTGGACATTCGTTCAGCGGTTTATTTGCCCGAGGAGCTGGAAGTGGACTTAGGCGCGCTGGACAAGCTTGCTCCGGTCGTGACAATTCCGCTCATGCCGTCTAGGCTATATCCTGTAGTCCGCGGTTTGACCGCAATTTCCGTTCAAGTCGCAGGTGCGGACGGATCGGCATTGCCAAACGTACAGCTGCGCGCGCATGCGGATGAAGACGCCGCAGCGAGGGCTCGTTTATCCCAAGAGACGGCATCCGCCGGCGATAGAGCGATTAAAGCGGGTTCTTGGCAGGGGATGACGATCGCGGGCGAAACGTTTCTGCTTCGCGACAAGGACGGAGAAGAATATGTCCGTTTGAAGAGCGTGGAACCGGACGGGCAGTTGCAGCTGGAGCAGCCGCTGGCCCGAAGCTACCGAAGAGGGGCGACGCTTCTGCCTGCGGCTATAACAAGAACTGATCGCGAAGGAAATGCCATTATACCGTTTCGCGGGACACTCCCGCCTGCATTTCGGATCGTTGCAGAAGCAAGCCTTGGTTCCGATCGCAAGTCGGCCAGCTTCACGGCTAAAGCCGGCGAAGTAACGGCTATGCCATGCATGCTGATGTCCGAATAGCAATTTAATTTCCGGTCTTGGGGTCGATAGAGACGGAGGCTTTGCCGTATGGCAGCAGCCGTCATTTGTCGCCTAATACATATATTGTTTCAGAGAGGAGATCACAAATGGCTGAGTATTTGTCGCCAGGCGTCTACGTGGAGGAATTCGAAAGCGGCTCGAGGCCGTTGGAAGGTGTTAGCACGAGTACGGCAGGTTTTATCGGCCTTGCTGCCCGCGGTCCGGTTGAAGGACTTCCGCAGCTGATTACGAGCGCTGCCGATTTTCAACGCGTATACGGATCTTATTTGTCGGAGAATGCCTTCGGCTCTTACCGATATCTGGCATATGCGGTCAATCAATTTTTCTTGAACGGCGGTTCGCGCCTTTTCATCTCGCGCGTTGCGCCGTCCGATGCGAAAGCGGCATCCAATGAAGAGGGCGGTCCGCTCACGGTATCTGCGAAAAACCCAGGTACATGGGGCAACCAGATCCGGGTTGTCGTAACGCCTGCAAGCAAAGCGAAATCGCCGATTTTAGAAGCGCTCGGCGGCAGCCGCTATCGCCTGAAGAACAGCTCCGGCTTCTATGCGGGCGATGTTGTTGTTTTCTCAAGCGGCGAAGGCAAGCAAGTCGGCCGCGTCGTTTCGGTACAGGACCAAACGATCGAACTGGCTCAGCCGCTGTCCGGCGAAGTGACGGATACGGCGCTCGTGCCAAGCAAATGGCTGAGCACAAGCGAGTTTACGCTTACAGTCATTAATGGCAGCGAAGCGGAAACGTACGAGAAAGCTTCCTTTAATCCGGAGGCGCCAAACTTCGTAAACAAGCTTGTTGAACGTTCATCCTTGGTTAATCTTTATGCCAATGTTTCTTCCGACGGTGCAATCGTTCCGTTCGAACAAATTGCCGGCGCGGATGCAGCGACATTCGAAATCGCGCTTTCCGGCGGCAGCGACGGCACGGCAGCAGCTCTGTCGCCTGCAGATTTCATCGGCGTTGACAACGGGCCTGGAAGAAGAACAGGCATTCAGTCGTTTATCGACAATGATGTTGTGAGCATCGTGGCTATTCCTGGCGTAACGGACCCGAACGTGCAATTGTCGCTGGTCGCGCATTGCGAGAATCTGGGAAGCCGCTTTGCGATTCTGGATCTCCCGCGCGAAGCGACAAAGGTACAAGACGTGCTTGCTCACCGCGATTTGTTCGATTCGAGCTACTGCGCGCTTTATAACCCATGGCTTCAAGTGTTTGATCCGCTCGACAAACGCAACATTTTCATCCCGCCGTCCGGTACGATCGCAGGCATCTATTCGCGTTCGGATACGACACGCGGCGTTCAAAAGGCGCCTGCCAACGAAACGCTTCGCGGCGTCGTTGGACTGGACGTGCAATATAACAATGGGGAACAGGACATTCTGAACCCTGCTGGCGTCAACTTGATCCGCGCTTTCTCGGGACAAGGCATCCGCGTATGGGGCGCTCGCACTTGCTCTTCCAATACGCTTTGGAAGTACATCAACGTACGCCGTCTGTTCATCTTCCTTGAAGAATCGATCAAGAACGGCTCCAATTGGGTCGTATTCGAGCCGAATACCGAGCAGCTGTGGGCTCGCGTACAGCGTACAATCGACGCCTTCCTTACCCGCGTATGGCGCGATGGCGCGCTGGCGGGCGGCAGCCCGGCTGAAGCTTTCTATATTAATATCGGAACATCGACAATGACGCAGGACGATATCGACAACGGCAGACTGATCGTTGTGATCGGCGTTGCGCCGGTAAAACCTGCCGAGTTTGTCGTATTCCGCATTACGCAAAAAACCGGATCGGAATAGCATAATCGGACAGCTATTACTTTAAGAGCTTCCACATTAAATAACGGAAGGGGATAACTATGCCTGGAGATCGTGTAGATCCATACCGCAATTTTAGGTTTCGCGTTGAGCTGGAAGGACTTGAACAGGGCGGTTTCAGCGAGGTAACCGGATTTGAAGCAACAATGGACGTTATCGAATATCGGGAAGGCAACGAAGTGACGACACCGCGCAAGCTGCCTGGTCTCACTAAGTACGGCAACATTACGCTCAAATGGGGTACGACAGAGTCGATGGAGCTGTATGAATGGATTCAAGAATGTGTGGAAGGAACAATCGAGCGCAAAACGATTACGATTATCGCTTTGGACGAGGAAGGCGAGGATGTTGCAACTTGGCAGGTTATCGAGGCATGGCCGGTTAAGTACACAGCTCCTACTTTCAACGGTACAGGCAATGAAGTGGCGTTCGAATCGATTGAATTCGCGCATGAGGGCATGACGCGCACGGCATAGCTTGATTGGAAACAAGGGCGGGCCAGCGGACGATAACGTTCGCGCCGCTCTTGTTTTCCGCTTTTAACCACATCAGAATATTTAAATGCTTTACAGCGATAAAGCGTAAATGCAATCATTCTGATTGGCGATAAAAACTTCCGCTTAAACGCGGTCGAACATCTTCGAAATGCTCCGATAGGAGTTTTTCTCATCGATGAACGGAGGGAATAACGATGGCGTTTCAAACGGAATACGAGTTCGAGCTTCCGCGCGGCTATGTTGACGATAACGGCAATTTGCACCGCCGCGGAGTAATGAGGCTGGCTACAGCGGCAGACGAGATTTTGCCGATGAAGGATCCTCGGGTACAGTCGAATCCAAGCTATTTGACCATTATTTTGATGGCGCGGGTCGTTACCCGTCTTGGCGACATGAAGCATATCGATACAAAGCTGATCGAGAAGCTTTTTACAGCGGATTTGGCCTACTTGCAAAACCTGTATCGCCAGATCAATGATCTGGAAGCTCCAAAGGTGTTGACGGCTTGTCCGAAATGCGAGCATGAATACGAGGTGTCGGTCGATTTTTTGTCCTTAACGGAGGCGCTCTCCTAGGGTATCCGGTTGACCGGATTTACGAGGAGGTCGGCTTCATCGCCTATTATTTCCATTGGCCGCATGACGACATTATGAGCATGGAGCATGCCGAGCGCCGCAGATGGTGCGAGGAAATATCGCGGATTAACCGCAAAATGAATGACGAGACGGACAAACCGAACGTATTTGACGTGTTCAGCAAAAGGAGGTAGCCGCTGTGGCCTTAACCGGTTCCCGCGAGTCGGGCCGCATATACAGTATCGCCTCTGCCTATCAGTTTTGGATTGAGCTGGACGGCATGTTCGTCGCAGGCTTTTCCGAAGCTTCGGGGCTTGAAGCGGAGACGGAGATCGAGGAATATCGGGAGGGCGGCATGAACGGATTCGTGCATCGGCTTCCTAAGGGCATCCGCTATCAGAACATCGTGCTTAAAAGAGGGATGACGCAATCGGCATTATTGTGGTCGTGGTACGAGAGTACGATGAACGGCTCGATAGAACGAATGAACGGCGCGATTGTACTTCTGTCGCCGGATGGCTCTGAGTTTGGGCGATGGAATTTCTTTGATGCTTATCCGGTTAGATGGTCTGGTCCTCAGTTGAATGCAAGCACAAGCGACGTCGCTTTCGAGACGATCGAGATAGCGCACAACGGGTTGAAGGGCGTTTTTAATGGATAGATGGGTTGAGTAGCAGCTGTTTTAATTTCGTGCAGGGGGACTGGGCTGCATACCGGCACATTGTAGTGCGTATTCGCTGAATTAGCGGAAGAAAAGTACGTTATTTAGCTGGATTTGAGCTAATGGGGAGAAATAGCGGAAGAAAGTTCCGTTATTGAGTGCAGGGAGGTGCGCTGGTGAAACGCAAGACGGGGACGAATGAGCGAAACAAAAAGCCTCAAGGTGCGGTCGCGTCTATTCAGCCGTTTGCCGGCGGCATCATGGGTAAATACAGCAGCACCCGACAAGAAAAATATGGACGTATGTCGTTGCTTCATAAGCAGCAGCAGGCAGCTGCGCCAGTCGAGCATAACGTTCATGTAAAGGTCATAGCTCCGCCTGAAAAAAAAGAAACGAACAAAAAAACGGCAACAGCCAAACCGGTTATTCAGCAGCAGATACAGAAAACGAAAGAGACGAAGGAAAGAGTCATCGTTGAGCGTGAAAAGGTTGTTTTTCGCGATGTGGCTCGCATTATTCGTGAGACTCGGGTTGTCAGAGATACGGCAGTAAACGTTCTGCCCGCTGAAAAGCAAGCAGCAGAAAAAGCAACAAACAAGGTTATTTCTGATAAATCGAATAACAAAGATTTTACCAAAAACGAAGTTCAAATTAGGCAAAAAATATTGCCCGGCCAAACGAAAACGATAGTTTTACCCGAGGCTGCTACATATAAGGCTAAATTTCCTGGAGCGCAGGCAGAAACGCCATTACTGACTTCAGAGCGCGCGAAGGATCTATATATAAGGATCAGGTCTACGCTTCCTGAAGCTGTCCTCGTATCCAAAATAAAAGAGTTAAGAGTGCTGAAAAACGGAGAGAGAATTACGCATTTATTAGGCGCTAATAGTAGAATTGGTGCAAGTGTTGAGGGTACAGCTGCCAACGCGAAAACGGAGCAGTCAGCAGTACAACAACTGAAGAACCGCCGTTTTGCAGAACAGACGTATGCGAAGCGGCGAGGAGCTGCATCCGAAGAACAGAAAGCGTTAGCGGATCAACACGAAAAAGTGAAAAACGACCGTACACTGGCAAAACAGAACAAGGCTGAGCCGGAGGCGAGCGAGCGAACAGGAGTAAGCGAGCAAGCGAACGCGGGAGCGAAAGCGCAGGCAGCAATGCGAGCGAATGCGGTTGATGCGACGGAGCGAAAGGCAGCGACGGCAGCGCAAGCAGCGGAGCAGACGCATGCGAAGCGGCTAGGCAACGCGAAGGCCGAGCCGGAGGCGAGCGAGCGAGCAAGAATAAGCAAGCAAGCGGATACGGGAGCGAAAGCGCAGGCAACGATGCGAGCGAATGCGGTGACGGCGACGGAGCGAAAGGCAGCGACGGCAGCGCAAGCAGCGGAGCAGACGCATGCGAAGCGGCGAGGCAACGCGAAAGCTGAGCCGGAGGCGAGCGAGCGAGCAGGTGTAAGCGAGCAAGCGAACGCGGGAGTAAGCGAGCAAGCGAACGCGGGAGCGAAAGCGCAGGCAGCGATGCGAGCGAATGCGGTGACGTCGACGGAGCGGAAGGCAACGGCGGCGGCGCAAGCTGCGGAGCAAACGCATGCGAAGCGGCGAGGCAACGCGA
>NZ_WOVL01000016.1 GCF_009737085.1 Paenibacillus sp. NEAU-GSW1 | reverse complement strand
AAAGATACCTATCAACAGCAGCTTAGAAAACGGGAATGAATTAAAATTCCGACTCATCCGCTCCACATCGGAATCGGAATTTTAGTATATGGGTGTTTTCAAACTGCACTTTTTTTGACAACTCCACAGCGTATTTGAAAACGCTGGGTTTATCTTTGCTTTGTCGAACATGGTCCCTAAATCAGTCCACCAATTGGGAGAGCGGTTCAACCGTGTGGCACCGATTCGGACCACGTTCCTGGTAACAAAATGCTTACTCGCCACATCGAATGCTTTAATTGAATGCGAGCGATTTATATGGAGAGGCGGGCAGGATAAGCTGATTAGTATGGCAAGTACTTATGTTTCGCGGCTTTCGCGAGTAATCATGCCCGCAGAGGCTCCATGTCAAATCGCTCTATCAGCCTGTCAAATGTGCCCTTGACCACGCAGTAGTAATCGAGTTCACGTAAATAGTTATGAAAGAAGCTACTCATTAATTAATAATCTTGTGAGTATAATTTAGCAACTTTGCACCGGAAGCAGTTATATCGTATGTAAGTATTTCAATTCCATAAGGTGGATTATGCGGACCGGTATAAGAATTATACCTTATAGTTGTAATAAATCGAAAGCCACCTACTTCTGGCCTTTCTATATCTAAAATCTTAGCATCCGAAAGTGAGTAACTCATTCCTTGGCCACCTATACGTTCTAAAATAATTTCCACAGATAATGGATTTAATAACGTAATAAACATTGCTTCAAGTGTGTCGCAATTTACTTGATTATCATTTGTTGGTTTTGCATTTACATCTGTAAAGCAGGAAAAAAAAGTACCAAAAATCACTAACATTATTAGAGTTTTTTTCACATTATCACTCTTTCCATAATTGATTGTTTGTAAATTTAATTCATATTATGTCACATTAACTCGAAATTATTACATGCTTAAGATGTTTTCGGCAAAGATTCCACCGGCACACATTGGGCAATAGAGACAGACGCCGATATGAACGACGAAAATAAAATCAATATTTTGGATATTGCGTATATTGCACTTAAGATACTCGAATAAAAATAAACAAAAAAAATAAAATAAACTAAACTGCCGTTTTACGGAAGTTTAGTTTATTTTATTTTTTATAGGAAAAAGACCAGGTCAAGAAGGGAATGACTGATCTTAGTCAGTTAATTTAAAAAATTGTTGGATGACAAAATCATAGTTCATGAGCAGAGAAAGTTAGCCGTACTTAATGCAGAACGGCCTCATTTTCATTCCAACAATTCAGATAAAATTTGATATTTTTCTGTAGCTTCAATATTTCTTAACGCGAGCTGTTGTTTGGTTTGAACATAATTACTTTGTTTCTGATATTCTAATCCAAAAGAATATCTTAATTGCCTGGTGGTTAATTCAGGCTTGCCATATTTATCAGCATATTTTAGCACCATCGCTTGAACAGCTCTTTTTGTTATTCTATTACCGATTTTTTGACCATTTTTAACTGCTAAGAAAAGTGCTGATTCATCATCCGTCGGCTGATAAATCATTCTTCTTAGATCTATATATTTCTTTAAGAAATTATTTGCACTATTACTAATCAAAACGTAATGGCTGCTTCTTTGTGCAGACCATTGTCGGGTAATATTCACTTGATTATCGTTTAAAGAAATATCTTCGATGTCTAGATTTACAATATCACTAACAAGTAACCCTGATCCTAATATCAAGTTAATAATACAGACATCACGTTCTTTGTTACGATCATAGTTCCATATTGCCTGAGGATTTTTTTTATTTTCATTTCTATACCGATTTTGAATGTAGTCAATAAAATCATTTGATTCATCAGCAGTCAGAAGATCCTTTTCATGTATTGTTCGAGCAACCGTTAATGTTCCTGGCGCTCTTTTCAAAATAAACTTACGGAAAACATTTGATTTAATTAAAGGGTTACCTTTTTCATTTTCAGCTATATCGTGAAGATAATTGAACAGTGAACGTATTGAGTGTAACTTCCGCGATACAGATCGCTCCGACATTTTTTCAGTTATTCGGAGGCATCTTTCGTAATTCCGAATATGTTGGACCGTTAGTTCGTCAATCTGACATATGCTAATTTCTTTAATCTCTTTTAACTCAACAAATACTTCCCAAACCATCCACCAGAAAAAATGATCATAATCCCTAAGATATTCCAGCATGGACGAAGGTGAACGATCATCGTTCAATTTATAATGTATAAACTCCATAACAAATGAAGGGAAAGAATTAATTCTCATTTGCAATGTTTCGTAATCTTTTTTCTCCTGCACCTTCATAGAGCTCACCTCTTAGTTTTTTTAAAGCTATTTCCCAAGAGACAAGAGAATATAACTGGTCATTTCATAATGTGGAAGAAGTGTCTTGATAAAATAAAGTTGTAGACTGGCGGCGGGAGTTAAAATAATGGGTACGGGCATGTTTGTTTGAATAGCAGTTGGCAAAGTGGAATCGTAGGTATATCTTGCACTGAAAGAACTCAGGAAACGATTCGAAATGACGGGGGAAGAGTAAAAAGAAAGGAGCCTTCAACCCACTGCTAATAAAAGGGTAGAAGGCTCCTTCTTAATTATTATATAGAGCTAGGTGAAAATTTCATCAATTAATCGATTTATTTTCCGTAAATCAGCAGCAGACATTACAACAATCTTGTTGTGGACCTCATTAAGTATGACATCTTTGGCGTTACTTTTTAAACGATTAGTTTGTCGGTTATATAAAAAAATTTCATGAAGTGGAACATTGAGGGCCTCAGCAATTTTCTCCAGATTAAGAAGGGTAATGTTCTTTTGTCCACGTTCCAACCCTCCAATATATGAGAAGTGAAAGCCTGCAAGTTCACCAAGTTGTTCCTGGGAAAGATTATTCTGTTTTCGGAGATCTCTAATACGTTGACCGACTAAGTTAAGAACTGAATTATCCATGGATACACCTCAATTTAAGTGTAATCAATGGTTCAATTCAGATACATAGATGCATATGTATCATAATTTTAAATTGATACTTATATGTATCGCGAAGTCATTTAATGGTCAGAATACTACTGAGGTGAAGTAAAGTGGATGGATTGGATATAAAATGTGGAATGGCTACTGTCACAGGAAAAGGAATACTATTCAATGGGAGCTACTACTCAAATGCAACATTATTTAGATCACAATTATTCGCATGTGCAGAATCCTATGGTTTTTGGCAAATTCCGGTGCTTTTCGATGTTAATGATTACCGGCATATCATTTTATGGGGGAGCAATCATATGGAACTTGCTTCAACGGTTGAACATGGAATTGAAATTGATCCTAATGTCTTAAAAAAATATCAGGAGGAGATCCGGAGATTAAAACTTATGCTTTCGATGCAACGCAAGCATTGACTCTAATATGTTTTCAAATGAGTCATCCAAAACGATTAATAATTCATAAAGTGCATAAATACTTAAATGGTGTCTACCAGTCTCAATATTAGAAAGGGAGGATCTCGATAAGTGATATTTTTGACATATATCTGATTGTGTTAATCGGCAGCTTCTTCGAATATTTTTCAGATAAAGTCCCAGCCAACGATAAAATTCTTCTTCGCTCATTAATAACACTCCATTCTATAAACCTATGAATCTATTATGTACAAATAGCTTCACTGATATACAAGGGAAGCTTGTATAAAATAAGAAATTATTGTTTATGCTGATAAGCAAAAATGTTTGTAATAGGCATTTGATGTTTGATCTTTGTGACATTGAGGTGAATCCATGTATCAGCCAAAAGTAATGCCTAGGAATGCTAAGTATGGTAGTAATTACTGGAGCACTGAAGGACCAAAAGTAAATATGAGGGAAGTCATATTATATAGTGACCTCGAATTCGATAACTGGGTTCATATTGAATCAGATCCTAATATCGAAACATATTGTGAACAATATCCCGAAATTTCCTATGTATACGACGGTGTTCTTCATACGAGTGTATTTGATATGTGGATTAGACATCATGATGGGACACAAATATACCGTGAGATCAAGTATGAGGCAGAATTAAACGAGAATGATCCTCGGAATGAGAGAACCCTTCGCCAGATTGATGCTCAAAGAGCTTATTGTATTGCAAATAACTTTACTTATGAAGTTGTAACAGAAAAATCACTAAGAAGGAACCATCAAGAGTTAGAAAACCGGTTAAAGATTATCTCAATCATTAAGAATAGTTTGAAACCAGGCGTAGCTGATGACGTGATAAAACATATTAATGATAAACGCCGCAGCTTGCAGTCTCTATATGAAATAACTACATTGCCATATTCGTTGATACATGATTCTTGCCTTTGGCTTTATTATCATGGAAAAATCCACATTAATATAGATAAAGCGATTATTTGTAGGCAGTCGGAGGTTTGGCTACGTGAGTAGATTGAGAGTCATACATAGCGGGGAATTAGCCACCGCACAAATTGATCAGGAGTTATGGATGAAAGTAGATGAATCCAAAATGGAGGAGGAAGATCGAGCAATATTTTTTAAACGTAAAGAAGCTGTAGATCTTTATGTAGCAAATCAAAAAAGCTTAAACGAAATTTACGAGATGACCGGTTTAAACCGGATTAATTTATTTCGCTTGTACAATAGGTGCATTGCTTATGATCCACATGGTGTACCTTGGGGGTATCGTGGGCTCATTCCAAATAAAAAACTAAAAAAATACGAATTAAATCCTCTCAGCAACAAATTTAACGAATCTAGAAAGACTGGTGAATTTGAATTACTTCTAGATAAATACCCAGCCATTCGAGATGAAATAGTCAATTTGTTTTTTGGAAGAAAGATGCTTGCCGAACCTGTTATGCGGCCCAAGTATATTCATAAAAAGTTCGTAGATAAATGCCGGGAAGTAGGAATATCCAGAAGTGATTATCCTTTTAACACGTCACATTTAGGCTATAGGGCATTATGCCGGTATTTAGAACGCCTTAGAGATACTCACTTTGGTAAAGCGTCGTCTCGCTATGGAAAAGAAGCTGAACAAAAAGCAAAAAATTCAGGCATTGGCCAGTTAAATTACCCGCAAACCATAACTCCATATCAGCATGTTGAATTCGATGGGCATCGTTTAGATGGCATCTTTGTAATAAAAGTAACAACCAATCAAGGTGATGAAGCAATTCTTACTTTGGATCGACTTTGGTTTCTGAGTTTTATTGATCGTGCTACCGATACCGTGATAGGCCGGCCACATATATGTATCAATAAGGAATATAACGCAAGTGATGTAATGATTGCAGCCAAAAAAGCTATAATGCCAGTTACAAAATTGAAACTAACTATACCTGGTATGAGCTATCAACCAACGGGGGGATACCCTTCAGAACGGTTTCCTGAATTTGAATGGGCAGTATGGGACGTTGTTCATTTTGATAATGCTAAAGCGCACTTAGCAACAATGGTACGTGAACGTTTTCGTAACTTGATAGGGTGTACTACGTGCTTAGGGGCTGTAGATAGACCTATGAGACGTCCACATATTGAACGATTTCACCAAACCTTAACAACTAGCAGCATTCAACGTTTGGTGAATACAACAGGAAGTCATCCAAATGACCCTCGACGACTAGATCCAGAAGGAATGGCTATACGCTATGAAATGACACATGAGCATTTAGAGGAGATTCTTGATGTTGTCGTTGCAAATTATAATGGTTCTCCTCATGGCTCCTATTTCTATAATTCACCGCTCGAAGTGCTAGAACAACGAGTTAGTAAGGGGATGATACCTAGGGTGCTTCAAGAAAATAAACGATCAGAGTTTACGTTTACACAAGTAGAACAACCAAGAACTATTCGCGGCAACATTCGTACGGGGAAACGCCCTTACATTGAATACATGGGGGTTGAATACAGAAATGATTTGTTAGCTCAGTCCACACATTTAATCAATACGAAGGTAACAGTACATGTGAATGTCGATGATCTACGCACAATTCGAATCTACCTACCGGATGGGAGTGAATTCGGTGAGCTAGTGGCTGCCGGAAAATGGTCATTAACTTCTCATTCCTTACAAATGAGAAAAGCGATAAATATGCTAAAAGCGAAGAGGTTGATCCATTTCACTCAATGGGATGATCCGATCTTTGTATATCATGAGTATCTCTTGTCACAAACCAAACACAAGAAGAAAGTTACTGCTAATAAAATCGCTAAGGTACAGCAAGTTATACGGAAAAGTAACGAGGAAGAAGGCAAACCACGAAGTGAGGAATTAGTAAAGCAACACGAGGAGATTAATGGATTGGATAAGGCCAGAGAGCAACAAGAAAAACTCAAAAAAGTACAGTCTACTACATCTGCCCGAAAGTTTAAAACGATTATTCTTTAGAAAGGTGGCCATTTCATTGATTAGGCCGATGATTCCATCAGGCACACATCCAATAGAACAAGGAATTTATGTTCTACCCACTTTAGAAATCCATAGATTAATGGACAAGATTGTCCAAATTATAACTGATGGAGCGCCAGGCATGATTGTGTATGGGAGACCAAGGCTGGGTAAAACCAAGGCAACTACATTTGCTGTTAATTATTTGCCAGAAGTATTGGAATACCAACTTCCCGTTTTTGTAGCTGATAGCAAAAGCTATAAGGTCCCATCAGCTGAGAAGTTTTTCAGAGATATGCTGACGGACTTCAACTTCGGGTTCCCAACAAAGAAAGATGAAATTGTGCTCAGAAATCAAATTGTAAGTATAATGCATCAGAAAGCTGAACAGTGCGCACATCGAAGAGTAGCATTGATAATGGATGAAGCTCATAAGTTGACGGAGTGGCAATACGATTGCTTAATCGATATATATAATCAACTACATCGGAGAAACGTTAGAATGACCACGATTTCAATTGGACAAGAACAGCTCGTGGACCGTCGTACTTTCTTCTTAGCCAATTCGAAGACTCACATAATCGGTCGGTTTATGCCTTCTGAATATCGTTTTAAAGGGATTACCGATGAGGAGGAAATGGCATTTGTACTACAAAGTTATGATGAGTCCGAGTTTCCTGTTAACAGCGGATGGTACTACACCAGGTATTACTTTCCCGATGCATTTGACTCGGGAAAGAGGATTGCGGACTTCTCAAAAAGCTTATTCAACCTCTTTCTAGAGATCAGACACGAATATGGTCTTTCTGGCAGAATGGTTGAATTACCAATGGAGTATTTAGCTTTCACAGTAGAGAATGCCTTCAAGATTAATGGTTCAAATGGCATGTCTACGGAGTGGCTTTCCTCAGACCAATGGAGAGAAGCTATCCAAAGGTCAGGTTATATAGAATCAGAAATCTACATGGCCATAGCAAAGAAGGCGACTTGAAATGATTGTGTGGAATTCTGAATGGATTAATGCTTTTGAGTCGCCATGGTCGATGTTTGAGAAATTATGCTATGCGAACCATATAACGCGAACAGACTTAATAAGAACACTCGGCAGCAATGAGATACAACAATTTAAGAACACATTAATAGGAGACAAAAGGAGGGATTTAATTAGATTAAGTGGATTTGATCATCAAAAGCTACATAAATACATGGGCTATGATGTAGTAGGTCAAAACAATACAGACATGAACCTGATTTTAAAACCAGTAGAGTACATATACGAGAGCATTCACACTTGGTTTCCTAACTCAATCCGATGGTGTCCGGATTGTATGAAATACGGTTACCATAGTTGGGTACACCAGTTTATTCTAACTGAAAGATGCCCAGTTCATAATACTAAAATCTTGTCTTCTTGTCCCGGCTGCTCTTATGAAATTCCATTTCTGTTAAGTGATCGGAGAATGGATGAACCATTCACTTGCAGTTGTGGCTATAAGATGGCAAATTATTCACATTGGACCGAGTGGAAGCAATCCTTCGAAATGAAGGATTCTTCAATGGAGCACTGGCTAAAGGGAGCTGGCAGGAGAAGCAGTGAGCGGTTTGTTTTTGATCCATTTACAGTAGGCATAGACTTGTTCACTACTAAACCAACTATCACTTATAATAAAATTAATAGAAAAACTAACACGTGTCGGACGACAACAACATATATACTTACAGAACCGCGTAGAACGTGGCTTTTTTATTTTAAGGATATAAGTTCTTGTCGTAAGTGAACGACAAGAACTTATATCCTTAACCGTAAACGACAAAAACATGTATCCTTAACCGTAAGGATTGGAATTGGGCATGACTTGCAAATGCCAAGTTACCAAAAGTAAACGCCGGAAAGCCCGATATATCCAAGACAGTTCCTCCCAGTAATTCGGATTGTTCTTAAGTCGAGAATCGATTCCGGATGACGTGGAGATCGGTTTAGAAATCCAAAATGTCTGGAGACGAATATATTCAGAATGGTTCCCATCTTCAAATTTGAACAGGTGGAGGAATTGTGTATGGAGAAGTACTATTGGGCAATTGACAGTCACACCTCGAGGCTAATACCGATAATTGTGGACGCTCCATGAAATGGAGAGAACCGGCGGTGAACCGGATGTGATTGGCCGTGACGAGAAAACGGGCAAGTACATTTTCTGTGATTGTTCGACGAAGCAGTGCCCGAGGGAGATTCCCAAGTAAAACTTACCAATCTACGGAGGCCATATTCACAGAAATCCGCTCCTAACCTGCATACCAACACCACAGATCTTTTCAATACTCTCCATGATCGGGCATTGCCCGATACCTTCGACAAATTGCATCAAATCCTTAAAGTTAAATTTAGGAATATCGTCCCGTTTATTACAGTTTTCCCTCTGTTATAATCATAGGGAATACGTTTTCAAATTTTGCTGGGAGTGTGATCATTCTAGTGACTAAAAACGCAAGGTTTCGTTTCACGACTTTATTTCTGCTGGCTATTCTCCTGATGTCGTCAACCGCTCTATCCGCTTTCGCCGAACCGGAAGAATCGTTCACTTTGGTAGAATCACCTGAAAGCGCCGACAGTGATCTCAGTAATGTTCCTGATTTGTCCGACGAGCCTGAAGTCGTCGTAGAGTCTCTGGACAAGAATGGAAAGCCTGTCGAAAATACAGACGTTGTCGTGAAATCCCTATCCGATGATTCCGGAATCGTTTTTACGGGCAAAACGGATAAAAAGGGGCAAATCCGGTTCAAATCAAAGGTATCTGCCGAACAAATCGCGTCCGCACCAGGTAATGCGGCCGATGCGGTATATGAAATATGGTTTTCTTCTCCCGATAATGAATTATCCCGGGAAGTCGTCGCCGTTCCTCACATAAAGGATAGGGGAAAAGCCGAGCCCAACACGCTGAAGGAGCTTGAAAAAAGCCGCAAAAAACTGGTGAAGACGATCTTTAAAGGTGAGAAAAAGGCGCCGCCGAAAAAAGAAAAGCAGACGGCGGGTCAAGTTCAAACGCTCGCTCTCGTGTGCGAGCCGCTCGTAGGGATGTACAAAGCCTGCAACAAAACGGATACGACGACTTCCCATGAAACGAAGATCGGTTCATTCAACGTATCCAGCAATGAAACGGTTGCATTCTCTATGACTTCTTCCGCCAAGGTAACCATTAATATCGGGTACAAGAAAAACAGTGATCCGTGGACCTACAACGGCGCAGTTTCTTTATCGTCCGACACTTCGACTACAGTGGATTACAGCGTCCCGGGCACCTGTATGTATATTGGATCAAGCATGCAGTGCAATCTCACCAGAGACGTTTACGCATGGTACAAATATCGCTACCAAAAATATGACGTCTACTACGGCAACACCTATGAATGGACGGAAAATTCCGTTACACCGATAGAGCTTAATGGTTCCAGCGTTAAGGAAAACTGGTACAGCAACGGCAATAACGGCAAACCATATGCCGACGTAACGGCCAGTAAATACGGCGCACCGTTTGTCATTGGGAATAAGGGGACCAGCGCCTCGACCCAAAAATCCTACACCTCGGAAAGGTCGTTTACGGCAGGTGTTTCGGTATCCACACCGATCGGAACCTTCAACAGTGACGTCGTAACGGCCTACAAGAGCGCTCACTCTATCAAGTGGACCGCAGGGGCCGGCTATACATTTGCCCATTACGATATGGATAATACCGGACGAAACTGGTATGTTACAAAAGGATAAAAAAATCGATTCGGACAGAACGGCGGACTTGTGGCCGTTCTGTTCCGCTTCCCAAGGAGGCCACACGTGAAGCGGTTCCTTTTCATGCTCTTTTGTCTGGTGATTTTAACTTCCTGCAGCAAAGATGATCGATCAGAAGTTGAAGATGTTTTTTATCAATATCCCGGTACGGTCGCCACCCTAGTAGATCAACACAACAAGGAAATTATTGACGGGTTGAAGCTGAAGGTGAC
Source organism: Paenibacillus sp. NEAU-GSW1 (assembly GCF_009737085.1). Classification (GTDB taxonomy): domain Bacteria; phylum Bacillota; class Bacilli; order Paenibacillales; family Paenibacillaceae; genus Pristimantibacillus. Next base: position 109,765 of record NZ_WOVL01000016.1, on the reverse strand, counting down.
CTACACGCTTGGTTTAGAGAATTTTATGCCGACGGCGGCGGCATTCGAGAATTACCTTTCGAGTTATCCGAAGCAGGATGATGAAAAGCGGCGGCTTCATATCGAACTCACCGAAAAAACGCAAATTTACGAAAAGAGAGGGGATCGGATCACAAAGGTGTCGCCGGCCGTCCTTGAGGCGGGAACTGACGTACAGCTGTGGCTTCGGGTATATCCCGAATACACAACTTTCATTGAGGCGGTCCAAATCGTAGTTAACCGTGATTGATTTTGGGAGAAGTTGAACCACTGTCCCGCTATTCGGGATGGTGGTTTTTTGGCGTTCTGCGCCATACGCATGGAACATAGCTGTCATCTTAAGTGTTGTTTATAACGAGGAGGAGCCCTATGAAAATACTGCGGGTATTCATCGCTGCGTCTAAGTTGCAAGCTGCAATCATCATTAAGGTTCGCAATCGATTTTGGTTTTTTGTTTTGTATTTGATTTATTTAGGCGAGGCTGATCAATTAAAATCTAGTGACATTTGTATAAAATACTATATATTCTTTAGTTATAAGTTTGATTGACGATGCTATGTTAGACCTGTATTCTCATATAATGTGTCACATGATATTGGCGCGTCCCGTTTTTGTTATCGGGAGTGGCCTTTTTTTATTGCCTTTGAACGGTTGTTAAGGGGGAAATATGGGGAGCTATTTTCATCAATACTGTCCAAAGGGGACAGTTAGTAAGTACAGACTCATCGTATTTGATGATGAGAAGAAACCATTTATACCTCTCACCGAATATTATCATCATCAAATTACTAGGATTGGTGAGAGTTCTGTTATTGCGTATTTAAATGCTTTGGAGCCTTTTTTCTACTGGCTAAAGCATAAGAGTCAATATCAGGGAAGATTAGTTCAATGGAATGATGAAGCAGCTGCAGTCCAAGTAGCCGTTAGAGATTACTTAATTTCGAAGATGGAATGTAAAGTTCGAGGGCGAGACGGTTATGAAGGAATCTACCTGACAAGCAAAAGCTCTAAGACGGTAAACCTGTTCTTAGCTGCGGCTAAAGGGTTTTACAAGTCGATGATATATCTTAAGCTATATGCCCATAATAATCCACTAGTCGACATTCACTTCGAAGATAGATTTGGTGGACAACCTGGTGTACGAGTCGATCGACCTAAAATGCCTCAGGCGGCAGGAACTGAAGATCCTATATCGCATCGTAAACAAACAGATTCATATTTCAAGGTCATTAATGATGAATGGGTCCCAGAAATAATCGGAGATTGGGATCTTCCATATCGAATTTATAATGCTGGAGAGGCTAGTAATTGGAGCCTGCGAGATGAAGTCATCTCCCGATTTTTATTTGAGACAGGAGCTAGGATATCAGAAATTCTGGACTTAACTGTAGGCGATTATAGGAAGAGAAGCGATATCCATGAATTAGCTGCGATGAACAAAGGTAGTTTTAAAAGAAGAATCAAATTTGTTCGCATCTCACCTGAGACACTCAAGTTATTAATAAAATATGTGAATACTGAAAGACGGCTTTCCTCAAGTTCTCAAATGAAATTCCAAGATCTCCCGGATGATGAGTCATTATTCTTATCCTCTCGGGGCACCGATTATACGTATACTGCATTTTATTGGAATTGGAGTAAGTTCACGAAACAAGTAGGGATAAAACTGAATCCGCATAAGGCTCGGCATTGGTTTGTCACGTCGATGCTAAGGGGAATCTATGAAACGTCCGAAACAGCCGGTCAAATTGAAGATAAGAAGAAGCAGCTGATTGAGTACATGAAGTGGAGAGATCCAGAAACATTATCGATTTACGAGCATTATTACGATGAACAAAAATTCAGAGATCTCCATGAAAGATTGCAAGAAAATTACTTAAAGCGTGAGAAAGAGTTTAAAAACAAGGCAAAGAAAAAACAAGTTATTAACCAAGAACCAAGTGTAATTTCTGATCTAAAGCTTCTAAACGAGGGCCGCGCAGAAGACTGGTTAAGCGAGTTTTATGAAGGGATGGATTCATAATGAGTGTACACAACAAAGTACCAACCGAGAATAAAACGTGGCAGATCCAGTTAGAAAACAAAATTACCGATGTTATTTTATGCTTGTGCGATTTGGACGGAGAATCATTTTGGAATAAGGTCGAAGAAAAGAATCTATCTTATTTTATTCGAAAATCCGCAGGTACCCCCTGGGGCAACCATTTCGCACTAGCTCTTCTTAGTCTGTCGAATCGTAATTTGTCCCCGGCATCAATCTCAAGTATGACGACTGTCTTAAATGCTCGATTTCGTGAGCTATTCCATCATTTTCAACTTTCATCAATGGCCGAGTTTTCTCCTACTCACGTTGAACAGTATCTATCAGGCCAGATTCTTAAAGAACATTCAGATCGGCAGAGACAATCATTTTTAACGTTTTATGGGTCAATTACTTTTAACCTTAATAAATGGGTCGGATCTAAATTTACAACTGAAAAACAAGAAGAGTTGGCACCATATGTTTTACCATTGTTGCCTTTTGATAATCGAGATTTTTCTGTGCGCGAGAAGGCAATAACAACAGCAAAAAACAAACGGAAAGAAGACACTTCTGCTGTAACGCCGCTATTGCCCGAAATAAGGGCGGAAGGTCATCTTCGATGGAATCAGGTTCGTCGACTGCGCGAAGCATTCAGAAGTGCCGTAGCAAAGGCTAGAGCAGAACGTATTGCCTTGCCTATTGAATTCAATTACGACGAAACTGAATACGCTGGTGAGCGATGGTACTTCCAACTTGTTGATTTGAAAGGGCTTGGCAGTTACCAGGGGAGAAAGAAAACTTATCGAGAGTTTAATGATGAGGATATCGTTCTTGAATTCATTAAAGCCGAAAAGCTCGATGACGGTTCTGTCGGAGATGGTCCTTGGTTTTTGGATTTACTGCGCATGAGATTGTTGGGCAACTGGGCAACTGATTACATTTCAGAGGAACATAAGAAAAACTGCATCGATTATTTGAATCAATGGGGATATGACATAAAAGAGGGCGGAGAAATCCCTTCACCTTTCTTACCTCGGAATAAAGGGCTCTTGATTCAGGGTTTTGAGACAACACGTACTGCTAGGCTGACAAACAGACTCTTAATCAATATAGAGCCTATTTTTGTTGCATGTATGTTTGCAAAATTCGCCCTAGATATCATTACTTCATCCGGAGCGAGAATGAACGAACTCCTTCAGATCAGTTACGATAAGGATTGCTGCGTGGTTACAATTGATAAAAGCATGGATCCACCAAGGAAGAATTATATTTTTCGACTAATCCCAAAGGGAAGAGAAGAGGCAGAAAATTATTACATGCCTGAGGATGTCTTTAAGTTTATGAGTGAAATATTGAAGACGTTAAAGGATTCCTACAAGTCTGAAATGCTGCCTGATGTTGAATTTAGAGTGAATAATCGAAAGCACCTGATGTCCCAGAATAAGAAGTACATCTTTCAGTATCAGAATCAGCACATAAACGAGTTCTCAGTAAATGCGATTTTGCGGTTCTTATTACACGGCATTGTGGTCCAAACGGCTGAGGGAAGCCAAGTTGTCTTCAAGGCACACTTACTCCGTCATGCTTTTGCGACTCATGCAGCTCAAACGGAAAAGATACCGGTGGATATTGTGAAAACCCTGCTCCACCAAAGAGACATTGAGGTTACAACTTATTATTCTGCACCGACAAAACAACAGATTTCATCGTCCATCCAAACGCTTCATGAAAACTGGGTATCGTATATTGATATTCAAAAAGGAATTCTAAGGGCTCCTGATGAACTCAAGGATATGTTCGAAGAGTACCGCGAGAGAGTTGGAACATTGTCAAAGGTGGTCGGTGGGATATGTACGATCGATTCAGTATGTCCGACAAAGATGGCCTGTGTTGGTTGCGGTGCAAAGGTTCCAAGACCGGAATTCAAAGAGGAGATCCTTGCTTATTATAACTGGGCAGACGAGAGTGAAAAGAGGTTTGAAAAACAAGGCTTACCTCTTGAAGCGAAGAAAATGAAAATAGCTAAAAACCGTGCCAAACATGAGCTAGATGAAATTCGACTTATCGAAAAATATCAAGGGGACTAAATGTATGAACCGGGAATCCGATTCTCCAACAATTGATTGGTTACATGATGTTTATGAAAAAAAGAAGAGGCGTGCATTTGAGTTGGGGAAACAAGCTACTGATCTCTTAGCTAGTGAATCCAAAAGAGTTTCTCATCGAGCAGTTGCACAAAAATCGAAAGAAATAGACCCTGATGGAATAGGAATACACGCCAATACTATTCTTTCAAACAAAGAGTTGCATGAATACATCTCCCAGCACTCGACATCAAAGAGTTCCAAAGCTCGGAAAGCGCCTAGAATGCCACAGGAGGAGCTCTCAAATATCTTTAAACAGGTTAAGGAAGATCGGGATATAGAACGAGTTAGAAGGCGGTATATGAAGCTTTCAAAGTCAGAGCTTGTGGAGTTGTTAATCCAATCAGAGCAATACATCGCGCAGAATAATAAGCTTTGGTTGAAAGAGGAATTTGAAAAGCACCAGTAAAACATGAGTACACCATATGTGTTGATGAAACAAAGTTATATAGAGTGAAAATATAAGTTCTAGACTGGCACGACGGCTTATGCTAACGGGAATTTAGTTCCAATATGTGGTATTATTAAAAATGAACATCGAGCAGATCTTAACTTGATATTTGATTTGGAAAAGAGGGATGCAAAATGTATTTGTTATGTTCATTAACGGGAGACTGCCGGCGAACGATTGGCAGTTTTTTGTGTTAATGATCAGAATAGTTATAATTAATTTTTTCCCAAAATTAGGGACTGTATTTGATATAATCATATAGAACAACAAGGAGGTTATCTGATGGTTGATGTTTTTGCTGTAGCTGACATTATTGTAAAACATATTAAGACCCATTTCCCTCAAGATGTTGCTATTGTCGGATACTACGGATCATATTTACAGGGTCGAGCGACTGAACGATCGGATTTGGATTTCTTTTTCATTCCGGCCACGGCCAAAGGAAGAGAAGTGGAGTGCCAGTTTATTATCGACGGTATAAGTTTTGATTTCTGGCCAATCGCATGGGATCGTGCTGAAAGAATGGCAAAATCTGAGGAGTGGAGCACGACGATTATTGCAGACTGTGAGCTGTTATATGTTCGATCAGAAGATGATCTTGCGAGGTTCATGGGGCTCCGTGAGATAATATCCAACATGGGCAGTGAGTCCAAAGCAGCTGACTTGATCAGCAAAGCCGAATCCGTATTAAAGGATTGCCTGATCAACTTGGCTAAAATGCGGCTTACCGAAGCCTCCAAGGAGTTGGTCTATTGTCGAACCCAGGCTCAAGAGATCGCGGCAAACATTTTTAAGTCGCTTGGCTTCTTGAACCAAATTTACTATAAGCGCAGTTGGGGCCATTATCGCGAGCAAGTCAGAAATCTCCCCATAAAGCCGGATCAACTGGATCAATACCTTGATACCATTATGTTCAGCCGTACGCCAAATGAAATAATGTCAGCGTGTGAGAAACTAACTGGAGATACGCTTCACCTTATATCGGAGCGACAAAACAGACGAGAAGAAATTCGCTCTTTCAGCGGACGAATGAAGGGGTATTACGAAGAGGAAAGGGGAATGATGAACAAACTGCTAACCGCATGCGACAAAGAACATTACGAAACAGCTTTCTTCGTAGCAATTGGCGTACAAGATGGGCTAGCCCGAATTTTGTACGCTGCGGAAAAGGGACGTTGGCCTAGTCATGTTGACTTGGGTGAGCATCGCGAGTTATACGCTCGTTATGGGTATCCAGATCTTGTTTCGCTCTTGGATCCAACCGACTTTGAACCGTTGCGAGTAGCCGTTCTGCAGCTTATTGAAAAGTTAGAGAATCACCTCAAAGCAGAAGGTGTATCATTAAACCAGTTTGACTCTGTTGCTGAATTCGAGACTTATTACGAAAGTAAAGTCTAGATGTCATAGCGCGTTGATTTGAGAGCCGGGTTATTACGCTCTAAGGCGGCACGAACATTTTGAATGTACACCGCGGCAGCCGGTTATGTGATCATCTAGGATGAAGTTGAATGGCACCAATCCCGAGACACATTTCACAAACAAAGAGCAAGATCCACGGGATCTTGCTCTTTGTTTTACATAAGGGAAAGAATAAGAATCCATGAAGAGACACACAGGGGTAAACTATAAGAAAAATAACTTAGTATTTCAAACGAGGAAAAACATCTCATAAACAACCTATATAATGTGGCACACGAGCTTTACGAGTTATAAGAAATGCAACAACAATATTGACATATGTATAAAATACGAGTTTTGTGAAAAAGTAATTCGGTAAAACCGATACATTTCATTTGATCAAATTCATTTCATGTTGTCTTGTCTAGATCAATTCTATCTTTTGTTTATAATAATCTTTTGTTTATAATCGTTTTTATCGTTCATGACGATTTAATAATTCGTCTATCTTTTATTTAATTGGTCACGGATTTATTCAATTGATAAATTTCAGAAGCTTTCCTAAATAGCTTATTTAATTGCTTTTCAATTGTAGTTATTGTTTTATTTAGTTTTCATAACTTGTTGTGTATCTTAGTAACTGAATCCATCTTTTATTGGCTCCCATTTTTCGTTCCTAAATGAAAGCGTTTCCACAATCGACAATCTTATTCACCCAAGCCTAGTGAAGTTGAACAAATATCAATGGGCTCCAACTCCGCCCAAACTGCATATGCTATTATGATCGATGATGACCATATCCCTTACAGGAAGGATTTGACCATGGATTATAACAATAAGAGATCAAAGGATCTGTCCACTCTAAGGGATATCCAGATCGCTAAGCTCGCGTTTATTGGAGCATCCATAGCTACTTTGGGAGATGGAATTGGAGCAGTAGCAGCTGCTTTAGCTTTGGAAGCTTTAGAAAACCCCATTGATGACGAACGTTCATCTAATCAAGCCCCTCAAATGAAGCAAATCGAAACGACTCAACATCAGTTGGATTACTTTATAAATGAGTTAATACAAATTAGAGAAAGCATCAATCGAGTTATTTAAATAAAAGCTTAGATAAGGTTTGGTCTAGATCAAGATCAGAACCTTATCTAAGCTTTTATATTTTATATACATAATATAAGTTATGTTAACAAAGGCTATTTTAATACAATCACTATATCTATCTTTTTAACCTCTAATATAGCCGCATTCAATAATGGAAGCCCTTACAAAGATGATTTTGTCAATCTGTCCAAAATTAATGTTCTTTCATCTTATTTTAATAAACCGAGTTTTCCCCATATAAGACAAGCATTTTAGCTCCCATTAGTAAATGATGGGACTTTTTTGTGTGTTATGCTAGTCTCAGTTGATCGCCACTAGACCTCAGACCTACAAAATCTACATAAATTACAGGAGGTAATTACTATGAACAACAAAAAACAAAACTTTATGAAAACAATCGCAGGTATCGGACTAAGCCTTTCAATTGCCCTTGGCAGCGCAGCAGTTGCCGCGCCGCAACAAGCGCATGCCGCTATCAGCAGCTCGAAAGCGAATGCAATCATCGCAACCGGTAAATCTTTCTTAGGCAAGCCATATAAATTCGGAGCGCCTTCAGGCATCACTTCTTCATTTGACTGCTCTTCTTTTACTCAATATGTATATAAAAAACATGGCATTAGCTTGCCGCGTTCGTCCAAAGATCAATCCAAAGTCGGAATTAAAGTGTCCAAAGCTAATCTTAAAGCCGGCGATCTCGTATTCTCCGATACGAACCGTGACGGCGTAATCAATCATGTCAGCATTTATATTGGCAATGGTAAATTACTGCACACGTACAAAGTTGGTATTGGCGTAACGATCTCGACCTTTAAAGGCAGCGCATGGGACAAGACTTATGTAACAGCGCGCCGCGTATAAGAAAGTATTCCCCATCTCTCGCGGAAATAAACAAAACTCCAGGTCATCGTGCCTGGAGTTTTGTTTATTTATTTTTCTTCTGTCGTTAATTCCCGAGCAAGCTTTTGCAATCGTTGAAATTGTTCATAAAGCTGGAGCAGCTCCGCTTCTTTCGCTTCCATTTGTAGAGTCAACTCATTCATTAAGATGTGCAGACTCGCTTCGTCGAGCTTATCGTGTTGTTCCCTGGCGTCATTTTCGTCAATATTAGACTGATCTTCGCTAGAAATTTTTATATACCTGCTGCATCCAAACGTAACGATTGCCCATTCATCGGCTTCTTTTCGTCCGGTTTCCTTATAAATTTCCACATACGCGTCAAAAACCGCATTCACCATTTTGCGATAATCCCAATTGACCACAGCGATACTTTGTTTCGCTCTGGAAACAGCGCGAAGGAGCTGAAAATCATTCAACTTGCCGCGTTCCGACTCAACGCGCTCGATTTCATGAATTAAATAAGGATACGCTTGGCGAAACAGATCCGATACCGCTGCAAATTCCTCTTTTGTAATCATCTTCGTAATCGTATCTTCCGCTTCCATCTTCTCATCCCTCTCTTGCCATACATATCATTATAATAGGTTTCGTAGCAAGAGGCCAATTTCAGAACCTTCCAAGAATGACTTTTAAACGTATGTCAGCTATACTGTTAAATAAAGTTCATCATGAAAGCTGGTGCGTCAATGAACGGTCGAAAAGCGGTTTTTACGATATTGGGCATTTGTTTTGTACTCGCGTTATTCGTCTATCTAATGATTCAATTTGCAATAAAGGCGCAGCAATAATAGCTGCGCCTTTCACATTATCGGTTACTCCCAAGGTTGTTTAACTGTCAAATATCCTGCGAATTTTTTGCTTTCTTCTCTGCGTACTCTGCGCATCTCGGCGCGATGCGGAGCGGTTTCGAACAGCTTCAGTTCTTCCTCTGTTTCCGGAATGACACGCGGAACCGGGATTGGCTTGCGATTCTCATCCAGCGCAACAAAAGTAAGAAATGAAGTGGCCGCAACCATTCGTTCCCCGCTCAACAAATCTTCTTTAATGACCTTAACAAATACTTCAACCGATGTTCGGCCGTTCCACGTAACGAACGATTCCAGACTTACGGAATCAGAAGGCCGGATCGGCTGCAGAAAGTCGACGGAATCGGTAGATGCCGTTACGACGGGGCGCCGGCAATGTTTAGTCGCTGCGATGGATGCGATATCATCAATAAATTGCATCAGCTTGCCGCCGAACAGCGTATTGTGATTGTTGACATCTGTAGGAAATACGCGTGAAGTTTTGTAGCATCTGGATTCTCTAATATATCGTTGTTCCATGGGTTTCCATTCCTCTCTTATTGGTTGCTGGCGAAGACGGATAGCAGGCGTTTCATCGCCCGGTCCTCATCTACATGCAAGCAGAATTCGATTTCGCGGCCGATTACGGGACGATACCTGCGATCGGCTATAATCATTCCGGCAGTCATATCATGGCCGCAGTCAATGGCAGCGTTCAACTTTTGCGTATGTACGAGCGTTGAATCAATGGCTACTAGCACTGCTAGCGGATCATGCATCGGACATTCGCCGATGAAACCGTTCGACTCCTCATAAAATCTCATGTACCATTCCATCGAATGCTTTAGAAACCGGATTATCGCTAGTTTGTCATCCGGCGCATTGGACTCCAGGACATCTAAATGCTGTCGCGAAAGCAATACTTTCATCGTGACATCAAGTCCTACAACGGTTAATGGAAGCGGCGATTCGAACAGAATGGCAGCCGCTTCAGGATCGCCATAAAAATTAGCTTCGCTGACGGGCGTAACATTGCCAGGCGCGAAGACGGTGCCTCCCATAATGACAACCTGTTTAATCATTCCGGCAATGGAAGGATCTTTTTGCACGGCCGCAGCGACATTCGTCATTCTGCCTACCGGCACTATAATAAGTTCTCCGGGAAACTCATGAGCTTTGCTGATTATAAAATCTTCTGCCGATTGTGCAAGCGCCTTCTGTTCGGACGGCGGCAGCTCGACATCGCCGATTCCATTATGTCCATGAACATGGATGGTAGGGCCGCCGTATGCGCGTTCGAGCGGTTTGGCCGCTCCGACAGCAACGGGCACTTCATAGCCGCAGTTAGCCAGCTTGATCAGTCGGAGCGTATTGTCCGTCGCTTGTCCGACATCAATGTTGCCGAATACTGTCGTTATGCCAACGACTTCGATTTCCGGCGACAATAATGCGAATAGAATAGCCATCGCGTCATCGATGCCTGTATCGACATCAAGCAAAATTCGTTTTTTGTGTGTCAACTGTATACGCCCTCCTCTCTATCCATCCATTGTATACGAAGATAGCGAAGGATTCCAAAAGGAAATGAAAAAACGCAGAATCGTTAACATAACATATTATATGTTATGTTAACGATTTGAATATACTATTTGGCAATCCCTGTTTCTTTTCAGCATATTTGCGGTAATCTGCCCCTTTCAGATTAACGACCTTGCTTTGCGAAATCAGTTGTTTGTCGCTAATTTTCCAAGTATGCCCTTTTTTGTCGGTACGTCTAATGATGACATAATTGCCGCAGTCGGTAGCGTAAATCCGATAGCCGGCTTTCTTGCTCCTTTGCAAAAATCCGACCGACTCCCCAAGGGAAATGTTTCGAAAGCGGATTTTTTCGAATACTCGCTTCTTGCTTAGCAATGTAGCTCCGGCAACTTCTGTGGTGAATCGATTTTGTTCAGTCGGATAACGCAAGATGAGTTGGCCGCTCGATTCCAAATAGATAAGGCATGCCCGCTTCCCGATAATATCGGCTTTCGTCCTGTACATCGCTTCCAGCTGTTTGTCCAAATAGCTGGGCGAATAATAATCGTCGTCGTCAAATCGGGCGATATGCTCATATCTGCTTTTGGATACGGCATAGTTCAGACAATAGCCGAGCGATGTTTTCTCCGGCAGCTGATAGACGGAAACCGGCAGCTTCTTGTCGCTCGCTTTTTTGCGATAATGCGCCAATTGCATCGAATCTTTGTTTAGAACAATGATAAGCTCCTTCGCTGCGTGGCGCTGCCTCATAAAGTTAGCAAGCAGCCGGTCGAAAAATTGCGGACGATTGGTGCTTGCAATGACGGATACAGGAAGCTTGGCAGCAAGCTGTTTATGCTTCATCTCAGAATCCCTCTGCTTTTTAAAGTGGTGATCAGTTGGATTGCACGCCATTTGTAGGAATGCTTAAACGCCGCTTTCCTTCCTGCAAGCCGAATTCGATTCCGCTCCTTAGGGTTCTTCAAATAATAGCGGACAAGCCGCAGGGTGTCGGATTCAGAGGCGGAAACGACAAGATGCTTGCCCGGTTGGAACAATCTGCGTATTTCAGGCGTGTCGTTGGTTAACAGGAACCCTCCTGATCCTAAAATTTCATAGGTGCGCTGCGTCACCTGCGTTAGCTGATTTTGCAGGCCGATTACGATATCCGCTGAATTGTATATTTTGTGAGCGTTCGTATAGTTCACATAACCGTGTTGCCAGCTCTTCGGTACGGTTGCTCCAATCGCGGGCAGCGGCTTCTCCCATTGTTTGCCCCATATATCGACGCGAATATTATTTTTCACAAGCGGTCGAATTAGGGTGCTCAGCGAGCGAATCCGATAGTGATCCGGGTACTTGTTTAAAATGCGTGAATAGCCGTTGGCTACCAGAGCCAGCTTGCTTCGATAGACTTGCCGCGGCTTGCCGTTGCGATGAACTTTTCGATGATAGCCAAAGTCCAGATGAGCGGCTTTAATGCCGAGCTGCTCGTATTCCTTGACCATCCTGCGGCAAATCGTAAATACGAAGCTGGGCTTTACTCTCCGGACATAAGGAAGCGTAAACGTTTCGTGATGCGTCGGGTCCTCCGTTGCCCAATAGACATGCGGAATGCCGCTAGCGCCTACAAGCTTTCGAACGAGCAGCTGTTTGGAAGGGTCATGCTCGGACGTCCATCCAAGCGAAATAATAAGCTGCGGCCGAAAATCGCGAAGCAAGGCTTTTAATTTACTGTATGTTAATGCCCCGGATATTTTCACCGTATGGCCGGCATCACGAAAGCCATTTGGCAGGCCGTGAATCCACATCGGGTGACTCTCCAGAAAAAGCACCTTCATCAGGGCTGCCTCCTTTAATCCAAATTAAAGCGCAATTTGATACCGATAGGAACGGCGCGACAAAATCCGAAATTGATAGCCTTGTTTGCGCAGCTCGGCTACTATTGCGGGCAGCGCTTGAATAGATAGCATACTGAAATCATGAAACAATACAATAATGCGTGATTTGCCGGACGCAGCCTTGAGTACTTTATTAATAATCTGTTCTCGGCTTGGGCGTGGACGCACTGAATCGCCAGAATCGATCGTCCAATCAATATTCACATATCCTTTGCGCGCCAGGTGACGCATAATGGAAGCCATCATTTTTTTGCCGCCGCCATGTCTTACGCTTTCCATGTTGTTTGTTCCGCCCGGGAAACGATAAAGCTTGGTTTTCTTACCCGTGTAACGAAAGAGCAGCTCTTCCAACCGTTTGAAGTCTCGCAAAAAATGGCGTTTCGAGCGATAGATCGTCTCGGTCTGATGGGAATAGGTATGATTTCCGATCGCGTGGCCGTCTCGGATAATTGTGCGATAGATCTTTCGGCCTCTTGCGCTGCTGTCTCCAATTACAAAGAAAGTGCCTCTCACTTTCAATTGATGAAGAATGCGCAATAAATAAGGCGTATACGCAAGCGGACCGTCATCAAACGTAAGATAAGCGATTTTACCAGTAGTTGCAATCATCGAATGACCCCGCTTTTCTTTAGTTCCTTCATCAGAGCAGCAGCACGCAAACGATAATGATGCTTTGCAATCGTGATGCGGCCCTGTCTGCGTACTCGCTCCCGCTCCTGCGGATGACTCAAATAATAGCGAGCCAGCTTCAACGTTTCCTCAGCCGAACGGGTCAACAACGCATCGACGCCGGATTTTACGATTTTGCGCACGCCGGGCGTATCTGTCGTAAGCAGCAAACCGCTTGAGCCTAAAACTTCGTAGGTGCGCTGCGTTGCCATATCGGTATAGTTTTGCAAGCCGATAATAAGCTTTGCCGAGCTATAGACTTTATAGGCGTCCTTATAGGCAATGGGTCCCTTAATCCAACCTCCCGGAATTTGCTGCCCTAAATACGGCTTCATGCGCTCCCAGTTGCGCCCATAGAATCGAATGCTCATCCCGCTTTTGACTATCGGACGTATAAGCAGTTCTATCGCTTTACGGCGGTAAAGCTTCGGGTATTTGGCGAGCACGTCGGGATAGGCGTTCGCTACGACCGCAATGTCCGAACGATAGTTTCGCAGCGGCTTTACTCTTTTATGAATACGCGGATGAAACCCGAAGTCCAGCACTTTTGCCGAATAACCAAGCTTGCGAAACCGAGCAGCGGCTTTGCCCGAAATAGTAAACGTATAATCCGGTTTCATACGCTTCATTAGCGGCAACGTAAAAACGTCCGTAAAATTCGGATCTTCCGTTGACCAATACACAAGCGGAATGCGATATCGGCTCGCCATGCTGCGAATGAGGAGCTGCTTCTCCTTTGTTTGGTCTGGCCCCCAGCCTACCGAGATGAACAAATGCGGCTTAAAATCGCGAATCCATCCTGTGAGCGATCTTCGCGTCACCACTCCGGACATCCGAACGGCATGGCCTAGCTCCCTGAGTCCGTCAGGCAGTCCGTATCGCCATAAATGGCCTCTTTCGAGAAACAAAATGTTCATTGCATCACTCCGTCTGGCTGATCTGGACCCGTATCCAATCAATCGCGGTAATAGCGCTCATATATTACAACTATCGTTAGGAGGCGAAGCTGAACAGCATGATGACTAATACGAATGCGTACTACCGTGTGATCACTTCATCAAAAATAGTTGCCCTGACATTTGATATCGGTTGGGGCAAAGTAATGCCGGCTCGCGTCTTGCGCGTGTTGCAGCGGTCCAATGTAAAGAAAGCGACATTTTTCGTAGCCGGCGGTTGGGCGCAGGAACGTCCGGTAACGTTAAGGCGTATTCGGTCGCTGGGGTACGAAATCGGTTCGCACGGCTACTTGCACGAAAATTACACCGTTCACACCAATGCATGGATAATCCGTCAGGTGCGAAAGACCGAGAAAGCGATACGCGCTGCCTCTGGCGTTCGATGCCGGCTTATTCGCACGCCGAATGGAGATTTAAACGCCCGCGTAACGGCTTTGCTTGCGAAGCTGGGGTATCGAACGATCCATTGGAGCGTCGATTCGCTCGATTGGACGAATCCGGGCAAGGAAACGATCGTTCGCCGTTCCACTCATAACGTCAGAGCCGGAGATATTATACTGCTCCATGCAAGCGACACCGCACAGCAGACAGCTGATGCGCTGCCTGCCATCATTCGCAAACTTCGGGCAAAAGGCTTCCAATTTGTTACGGTATCTGAACTGATCGCTAATGCGAGATGATGTTTCGTTTACGCAGGACAGTTAGCACGTAGGCTGCCCGCTTCTCATACGAATGCGCTTTGGATGCGCGAATTGCGTTGCGGCGAATGCGCTGTCTTGCCTTCGGCAGCTTATTGTATTTGTGAATGAGCTTTTTCGTTTCTTCTTCCGAGGAGGTGACAAGAAGCTCTTTTCCCGGCTTGAACCAGCGCCGGACTTCAGGCGTATCGTCAGTGATTAGAAGTCCGCCTGAAGCCAATATTTCATAGGTTCGCTGAGTCAGCCGATCCGCTGCGTTTTGCGGACCTAGCACATAATCAACGGAACTGTATACTTTCATCGCTTCTTTGTATGGCAAATAACCATGAATGCGTCGTGACGGAATCGGCTTGGAAAATATGCGTTTCATTCCATTCCAATATCGTCCGTATAAATTAACGTTCAGCCCCAGCTCCAGAAAAGGATTCGTTATTTTTCTTATGGATTGAAATCGGTAATGGGTAGGCTTTATACGATATAGTTGCGGGTATCCATTCGCCACCATCGCTGCTGTGCTTTTATATTTCGCTTGAACGGGCATCGGCTTATGCGTATCTGGATCGTTGCCGAAATCAAGATGCGCAACCGATATGCCCAGCTTGCGGAAACGCGGGATTGTTTTACGATGAATGGTAAATACGAAGTCGGGTTTTGCGCGGCGAATTAGCGGTAATGAGAAGGTGTCCGTATACCCCGGGTCCTCCGTCGACCAATAGACATGCGGGACTCCCGCAAGCTTGGCGAGCTCTGCAATGCGGCGCTGTTTCCAAGCCCGGTTATTAGCTGGCGTCCAACCGACTGTCATGATAAAATCCGGCTTAAAGCTTCGCAAGGTCGAAGGGGATACTTTGTCTGGCGCAATTGTGCAGACTTGATGGCCCAATCTGCGAAATCCGTTAGGCAAGCCGTGTATCCACATCGGATGGCTTTCTAAAAACATGATCCGCATTCGTTTCCGTTCCCCCTTTCTGAACAGGCAATTCTATTGTATTCATGCCTATCTGCAAAAGGTATAGACGATAGCCTAGTATAGCTTTGTTCTGCCCGATTGTTTCATAAGCCCGGTGACCGTTGTGAAGCGATAGCCTTTGCGCCGCAGCCCGGAAACAATTCGCGGCACGGCGCGAAGCGATTGCACCCACGGATCGCAGGCATGCAGCAGCACAACCGCGCCGGGAAACGCTTTGGGGACAACGCGATACACAATGGCAGACGTCTGCTTCAGCTTCCAATCGAATGAATCGATATCCCAATGCACAATTGTCTGCCCCATGGATTGAAGCTTGCGGGCGACTCTTGCGTTTATTTCGCCTCCAGGCGTACGAATCATATTCGTTCGAACTCCTGTCGCGATCCGAATCGCTCGTTTGGCCCGTTTAACCTCTTTCTCGATCCAGCTGTCGGCGTATAAAGGATAATTGCGATGCAGATAGCCATGGGAAGCGAGCTCGTATCCCTTTTTTCTGAGCAGCAGCGCAATTGACGGATGCTGTGCGGTCCATTCTCCCGTCAGGAAAAAGGTTGCCTGCTTTACTTTCAGCCGTTGCAGAAGCTTGATCATTCGCATTGGCACGCTGCGGCCTTCGGCGATATCGAATGTTAAAGCGATTATTTTCTTGTTCGATGATTTTCTGCCCATTCGTTTTTTTATTATCGTCATGGCGTGCGTTCGCACGCTCCTCTCCATTGGCTGAATCGTTATATACGCCGTATTGTATTCAATAATCGAATGAAAGCGACGGGCGCTCACCTACCGTTTCGTATATTTTGCCGTTCGCCTGACTGTAGCCGCGAGGAATGTTATACTGTTAATTATTAATGCCATTAGACAATTGGGATAGGAGAGTTAAACCGAATGAACAACAAGGAAAGAGACCAATACATAATCGAAAGCTACAAACGTGACGAGCAAACGATGATTCTCATCTTCGCGCAATGGTGCGTCAACAATAATATCGATGCTGCAGAGCTTTATGCGAGCGCCTACCCGGGACAAACAGGCAACGCAGCGTTAGAGGAAGCGATGGCCTCAACCGCTCCGCGCGAGGAAGCTGCCGAGATCGATGATGATACGGTGCTGACCGTATTGTCCTTGTTTCATAACGAAGAGCTTGCGTTTGCCGTAACCGAACAAATTGCCCTTCGCGAAGCGGGTAAAAACCGTAGAGATAGCGAATAGAATCTTCTGCGTTCAGACTATTGTTCTTGCGATGTCTTTCGACTATACTAATAAATAGAACACATGTTCGATCAATCGATATGCTGCATCGTCAGTCACAGGAGGCTCTATGAAAGGCTCTACACATTTAGCGATCGGAATCGTGATCGGCGCTGCCGCTGCCGCCTATTACCCCTTTACTCCGCTTAATGCAGCAGCATATGTGGGTGTAGCCGCAGTGTCCGCATTAAGCGCCGATTTGGACGGACCAAGCATTTTAAGCTCGAAGCTAGGCAAGCTTTCCAAGCTGCTGTACACTCTTGTCCACGGAGGCGGCTGGCTGCTCGTCGGCGCGGTCGCATATCTCTATGCAGCCGATCATTACTTTAATTTGAAGCTTGCGATCTTCTCGATCGCAGCGCTATTAACGGGATTGTTCGCCGGGCGCGGCGCAATTCGCAACTTTCTCGTTACGGTCGTCGGGGGCGGACTGCTGTACGGAGGCGTGTTATCGAACATGGCATGGCTAATCGGACTCGGCCTATTTGTCGGTATCGCGCCATGGCTCAAACATCGCGGAATGACGCATACGGTTTGGGCGGTTATCGCATGGGGTGCGATCGGCTATGGACTGGAGCGGGAGCTGCAGCTGGAAGGCATTATGCGAGTTGCGGTTATAGGCTATGTTTCGCATCTGGTTGCGGATACGTTAACGCCAAGCGGCGTCAAATGGCTGTATCCGATCTACAAGAAATCGATCAAGCTGCTATAACGATACGAAAAAAGAGGCTATTCCCAGAGTCGAGCTTTCGACGAATCCGGGAATAGCCTCTCTTCTATTTTACGAATACAATGCTGTCATTGCGAAGGTCGATAGTCAAATCCTTGCCGTCCATATACCATGCGTCGTTCTCTTCCATATAGAAGTGAATGCCGTCTTGCACCGTGCTGACCGCAGGGTATCTCGCCGTATCTTTCATTATGCCGAACGAGAAAGCGTCCTCGCCGCCGCCGCTGTAACGCACGTAAATCCGAATGCTGTCCGAAGGCTTAAATCCCCAATCTTCCATAAATCGGGACGTTGCTGCAGCCGTAACATTCATTTTCATATCTGTCACCTCTTCCCTTGGTCTCATCCCGTTATCGGCTTTTAAAGCTGGTGTACGGTCACTTCGCTGCGAATTAAAAATCGGGCGTTAGGACCGGCCTGGCTAATTCCTTTAGATATATAAAATACGCCATAACGGTTTTCATGAAGTCCTTTAATGATTCCGTCAGCCGCAAGCTTGCCTTTACGAATATATCGAAACAGAAACGGAACATGAAACTGCATCCCGTGAAAATGCCCCGCCATCAAATAGGCATAGCGGTAATTGAGATGAAGCACGAGATTCGGATCGTGCGTCAGAACGATTACCGGCTTTGCCGGATCAACATGCTGAAACGCTTGTTCAGGCCGGCTTTTCTTGCTGCCATAATCGTCAATCCCAACGAGCTGGAAGGGACCTGCGTCAAAGCATTCATTGTTGAGCAGGCGAATCCCGGTATCCAGCAGCATTTGCTCAAGCTCCGCCTTATGATGCGGCTTCAGCCGATGATCATGATTGCCAAGTACGGCGTAGACCGGAATGCCGCACGATGCGACCGCTTCCAAATAACGACGGGCTTTCGGCAAAGCGCTGCCGTTTTGCGTAATGTCGCCTGTGATAAAAATATATGACGGACTCTCTGTCTCAATCAATCTTTTTATCAGGGCTGCGCTAATCCGAATTTTCTCCACATGAAGATCGCTAATTTGCAGCATCTTTATGCCAAGCCCCGCGTCATGTCGGATCCGTTCCACTTTAAGCCATTGCGTCGGGAAGATGAACAGCGCATAAATAACGATAAGAACTATAATTGCTGCAATCGCATATTCCATTCCAATATCACCCGCTTCAAGCATAACCTATTGCGGAGAGCCGTTTCAAGCTCGCAGGCCGCTCTGGACGGCGTCACCCGTGATGCAAATGCTGCAGCGTCTGCGTGAAAATTTCTTTCACATGATCGTCGTCAAGCGAGTAATAGACGGTTTTTCCAACCTTCCGGCGCTTCACGATTCGAACGTTGCGCAAATAACGGAGCTGGTGCGATACAGCCGATTGCGCCATGTCCAGCACAACGCATAAATCATGGACGCATAGCTCGTTCTCCAGCAGTGCATATATCATTTTCACCCTTGTCGGATCGCCAAGCGCTTTAAACAGCTCGGCCAATTCGACGGCTGTTTGCTCCTCAACCTTTGCCGATCGCAGCTGATCCCCGCCTTCTGCCGTTCCGATGCAGTTGTCGTCACATTGTTCCTCGATCCATTTATCCACCCATGCACCGCCTTTCCTTTCGTAAGCCTTATTATAGCAGAAAATAATTGTTGCTGCCCCGTCAGTCTAGCATCACGACTACTCCCTCGCAATTGCTTTGTGCACGGCGAAATGTAATCATTCGAGGGTCATAACGATAAGGTTATCGATTGTAATTGGTATAACAAATCGAGGAAACAAAAAAAATCTAAGGCCGAATATGGCCTTAGATTTGGAGGTCTCAAGCTCAGATAGCAATATTAGGCCGAAAACGGCCTTATATTGTAACGCTGTGCAACAGCGCTATTCGGACATTCAGGCGTTCAATCAAATAAATAAGACTGCCGCGCAGCGATGTTTATCCGTCTATAGACCTTCATGCTCCAATAACCGCTCAACCCGTTCAATAAGCCGGGCTTTTAACGGCTGCTCAAGAAATGCCGCAGCTGCGCCGTTGCGAATCAACTTGCCTAGCTCCTCCATCGACAATCCGCAGCGTTCATACAGCATGGCATACTCTAACGTAATCGACGTGTCGGACACCGTCAGATTGTCGGTATTGACGGTTACGGCAATGCCTTGCTCTAAAAAAGATTTTATCGGGTACGACTCCCAGTCCGCAGCTGCCTTTGTTTGAATGTTGCTGACCGGACAAAGCTCAAGCGGCGTTCCGGTTCTGCGAACGAGCTCGATCGCTTCCTGCTCACCATCGATTCGGATGCCATGACCGATCCGATTGGCTCCCAGCTCCTTTATGGCTTCAATGACGTTTTGCGCGCCGCCCGCTTCTCCAGCATGAATCGTAATCGGAAGCTCATGCCGTTTCGCCAAATTGAACAGCGGACGATGCAGATGAGGCGGGAATCCCGCTTCATCGCCTGCCAGGTCGACAGCAACCACGCCATTACCATAATAACGACTGGCCGCCTCGATAACGGCCGCGTTGCGTTCATAGCTGTCGTGGCGCATGCAGATTAGTATCGATCTTGCCAGAACCCCGAATGTCCGTTCCCCTCGCGCAAGTCCATTGTTAACATGGTTAATAATCTCCTCGAGCTCCAGCCCTCCCACTGTGTGGAGCAATGGCGCATATCGCACTTCAATGTATAAGCAATTTTGTTCATCCGCTTGTTGAACCGTATCAAAGGCGACTTGCTCCAGCGCATCCCCGGTTTGCAGAAACGGAAGCACAAAGTCGAACTTGCTTAAATAGTGACGAAGATCGGTACAGCCGGAATCAATCTGCATCCAGGGCGTCAAATCACCGCCGTCCGTTATCGGCAGCTTCTTGCCTTGCCGTTCGGCTAACTCCTGAACGGCGCTTGGCTTCACGCTGCCGTCCAGATGCAGATGAAGATCCACTTTCGGAAGACGTTTTAGACGCTCCATCAGCTTCTCTTCCATTTACTCACCTCCTGTCGGTCTCTCATTAAGGCAGTTTACCCTCATAAGCCAATTCATAGAGCAGCGCCGCCAATACGGATACCCCGTCGGCGAGCTCTTCAGCGCTCGTATATTCGAGCGCCGAGTGGCTGATGCCGGCTCGGCTCGGAACAAACAGCATTGCGGTTGGGCATACCGCTGTGAGCAGCTGCGCATCATGCCCCGCGCCGCTGGGTATCGTACGAGAGGCAAGGGACAGATCAGCGGAAATATGCTCAAGCCGATCGATCAGCTGCGAGTTCATCGGCGCCGATTTCGTGTCAAGCCATGGCGAAATTTGGATGTCCAGCTCACGCCAAATGGCAATTTCCTTAAACTTGGCGAGTACAGATTCACTGAACTGTGAGAGAATCCGATCATCCGTATGACGAATATCGACCGTGAAGCCGACAGAGCCGGGTACAACGTTTGGCGTATTCGGCGCGCAGTCGATCCTCCCGACCGTTGCGACCAGCGGTTCGCCCGCAGCTAACGCGTCCGCTTCAAGCTGAAGGATCATCTCGGATACGCCGATAAGCGCGTCTTTTCGCATATTCATCGGAGTCGTGCCGGCATGATTCGCTTCGCCATGCACCGTAACCGCGTATCGATGCTGACCGACGATCGCATCGACGATGCCCACCCTTTTTCGCTGCCTTTCCAGCACCGGCCCTTGCTCAATGTGAAGCTCCACGAATGCGGCGATATCGGCTCGAAGACTTTCCGGCTGCTCCGGTTTTCCGAAGCCTGCGCCCAGCATCGCCGCTTCAAGGCTAACGCCTGAATTGTCAAATATGCGATCCGCCTTGCCGATCTCGTAAAGTCCGGTCACATTGCCCGATCCCCAATATGCAAGCGGGAAACGGCTGCCTTCCTCCTCGCAGAACGATACAAGCTCAAGCGTATAAAGCGGATCGCCGTAAGTTTCTTTCAAATAGACTAGCGCCGCCAAACCGGCAGCAATCCCGTACGCGCCGTCGTAACGGCCCCCAGACACGACTGTATCAATATGCGACCCGGTCAATACCGCTTTGCCGCTGCGGTTCGTGCCTTGCAAAGCGCCGTATAAATTGCCGACACGATCAAATCGAGTGTTCAGTCCTTGCTCTTCCATTTTTTTTGCAAGAAACAGCTGTGCGTTGCGCCATTCCGGCGTGTAAAGCAATCTCGTTACGCCTCCGTTGCCGTCATCGCCAAAAGCAGCCAATTCCTGAAGCAGCGATGAGACGAACAAAGCGGTCTCTTGTTTCATCGGCAGTCTCATAACGGCGTCACCTTCCGTCCTCGGCAGTCCTCATGTATGCCCAAATCCGCATCGTAGGCTACTTGTCCTCTAACGAGCGTCATTGATACCTTGCATTTGAATTTTCGGCCGACGTAGGGGCTGTGCTTATGTCGATAAAGCAAATGAGATTCCGTTAATGTATAAGCAGTGTTCGCGTCCACAATGGCCAGATCGGCGTCAGACCCTTCGGCAATGACCCCTTTCTGCGGATAAATGCCGAACCTTTTTGCCGGTCCCGCGGACAGCAGTTCAGATATAACAGTGATCGGAATTTGACGCTCGATCCATCCTTCGTGGAGCATAATCTCCATGCTGCTCTGCGCCCCGGAAATACCGCCCCATGCCTCGAAAAAGGTGAGCGAATCGCCGCATTTTAATTCAGGCGGGCATGGCGAATGGTCGGATGCGACGGCGTCCAGCTTGCCTTCGCGAATTAATCGCCATAAGCCTTCTTTTTGCTCATTTGCGCGAAGAGGCGGCGCGCACTTGGCGAGAGCGCCTTTGTCCGCCATATCATCCTCCGTCATCGCCAAATAATGAGGACAGGTTTCAACCGTTACCTCAAGTCCCTTTCGCTTCGCGCGCTCGATCAGCTCTACCGCTTCCACACTGCTAATATGGACAAAATGGACGTTGCATCCTGTCAACTCCGCGAACAGCAGCGCTTTGTTGACCGCTTCGAGCTCGGCTACGACCGGTCTTGATGCAGCAAATGCCCGCGCGTCGGTCCGGCCTTCAGACACCGCTTTGGCAGACAGCGTCGAAGTGATCGAATCGCTCTCCGCATGCAAGGCGACGAAGCCGCCGATTGCAGCTATTTCCTTCATTCCTTCATACAGCGTCCAATCGTCCGCCTCGCGGAATCGGCCTTCGCCTTCCCCGCCAGGATTGGACATAAACGCCTTGAAGCCGCGAACCCCCGCTTCGGCCATCGGCTTCATCTGATCCAGCTTGCCCGGCACTAATCCTCCCCAGAGCAAGTAATCAACAACTGAACTTTCCGAAGCGCGCTTTTCTTTATCGCGCAGTGCGTCGAGCGTAACCGTAGGCGGATTGCCGTTTAACGGCATATCGACGTATGTCGTGCAGCCGCCCGCCGCAAGCGAAGCGGATCCGCTCTTAAATCCTTCCCAATGCTCGAAATTAGGCTCATTGAAATGAACATGAATATCGACCATGCCGGGAAGCACATAGCGGCTTTTCGCGTCTATGACTGCTCCAGCCGCCTGCTCCGCTTCCGCCAGCGACTCCGTAATGGCGGCAATTTTGCCGTTGCGAATGCCGATGTCCAGCTTGCGCGCCTCGCCTGGCAAAACGACAATTCCGTTTTTGATAATAAGATCGAAAGGCGCATTCATCTAACATCAGCCTCCTTGACATCAGGATCATCTCTTTATTTGTTAACTGCCGCGATAGGTGCTGTATCCTCCTGGCGCAACTAGCAGCGGGATATGGTAATGATCTTCGCTATTCGTAATGAGGAAACGGATCGGAATCCGGTCAAATATTAAAGTTTGCGATGCAGATGGATGGCCGGGTCTTCGGAAATAATCGCCAGCGAAAAAAACGATCTCGTAAACGCCTTCGGTGATCGTCTCGCCTTGCGCAATCGGCGAGTCCAGCCGCCCGTCGCCGTTTGTTACGCTCGCCGCAAGAAGCGACAGCCCTCCGTCTTCTCCGATCCGCCACAGCTCAACGGCAATGCCTGAGACCGGCTTGCCTAATGCAAGATCAAGCACATGCGTCGTGATTCTACCGTTTGCAGCCAAATTCAACCCTCCTCAGCCAAATCTGCTTTCGTCATCGTAAAGCCTTGAAAGCCGAACGGCGGCCTTGGCTCCGTATACACGGCCGCTTGAGCGTTCGTTGCTCCGTTTGCGCTTACGACCGTTTCCCACGTTCGATTGTTCGATTCGAACCGAACATCTTTCAGTTGCGGAAATCTTGCCAGAATACGCCGTCCAATTTGATAAATCAAATGTTGGATGGAAGGCGAGTTGCTTTCATGAAATACTTGCCCGGCAATATCGCGAATCTGCTCGGCCGGAACATATTGCTTGCAACTGGCGTCAAGCGCATGTTGCTCGATTTCATAGCGCCAGAACAAAGCAAGAAATATAAATAAAGGACGGTCAAAGCTCTCAGGCAAGCTCGTATATTCATCGCGTACAAAACCGTAAAAAGAGCTCCCGCTCACCTTAATTAATTGCACGTCGCATACGCTGGATTCGGCTTCAACCGTCTCAATCGCTCCGTCTATGCTTCGGGCAAAAGTCATTGCTGCGCCTGCATGCTCGTTATGCGAACTGCGAAAGACGAGGCCGCTGTTCTCCATATCCGAGCTTCCCGCGATTTGAACGTCATGGAACGGAATTCGGTCAGCGCTAATCTCCAGCTGATCGATGTGAGCATATCGATTCATAAACAGCCGGCCGATATGTGAAAGCAGCCCTTCCGTCGTGCTGCCCTCGAAATCGGCCGTGTGGCGCAATATAAAATTTTTCATCGAATCGGTTGCCACGACTAGCGAATTGTCTCCTGTCACGAATGAATCAAGAAGCGGCTCTCCGCTGACGGCGAACCGGATATGATGGGCAAAAATAACATTTTTATCGCCTGAAAAAGCAGATTCCGCAATAGGTTCAACCTCCAGTGGAGCAGCATAAGTACGATAAGACAGAACATCTCCTTTTCCGTAATAAAGCGTGCGTCCGCTGCGAAGCTTGAGCATAGGCTTGATCCTCCTATTCGATAATCAGATCATGCAGGCGAAAAGCGGTTATGCGGGCGATCTGCCACATCGCCTCCTCGGCCTCCTCTTGCGCACTGTTGCCTATCCGAGCCTGCAGTGCCGCCAAAATGTCATCCTTGTTCTTTCCCCTGACGGCTACAATAAACGGAAACCCAAATCGCTCCGTATAATTGCGGTTTGCTTCGGCAAATTGCTCAAATTCACCAGTTGAGAGACGATCCAGCCCCGCCCCTTGCTGCTCTTTCGTCGAATACTCTCCGATCTGCAAACGAGTGGCTAAATCAGGATGCTCGCGGATCAGCTTCAACCGCGATTCTTCCGATGCTTCCTGAACCGTTCTCACCATCGACTCATGCAAGCTTTCTATTGAAGCGAATGGCCTCTTATTCCAGACCGCCTCGGCAACCCATGGAGAATGTTCGAAAATATCGCCAAGCGCCCCGACAAACTGAGCTTGGCTCATGTCATTGATTACGGAAAGACGGATCATCGCGTGTTCCTCCATTCAATGGCCTGGCGTACGGCCCGCTTAATGCCGCCATAGCCCGTACATCGGCATATATTGCCGGATAAAGCTTCTTCAATTTCTTCCTCGCTCGGATCTGGCGTGTGCTCCAGCAGCGCTTTTACCGAGACGATCATTCCCGGCGTACAGTACCCGCATTGAAAACCGCCTTCTTCCAGAAACGCGCGCTGAACGGGATCCAATCCGCCTGATAGGCTCTGAGCGCTCGCAGTAATGCCCTCAATCGTTGTAACCGTTTTGCCCTCGCATTGATAGGCCATTGTCAAGCAAGAATTGACCGGCTCTCCGTCGACCAGCACCATGCAAGCACCGCAACGTCCGATCTCGCAAGACCGCTTCGTTCCTGTCAGGCCCAGCTCATCCCGCAGCACCGACAGCAATCGCCTGGATGGCATGATATTTAAATTCAGCTCACGGTCGTTGATGATGCAATGGATCGCGTTGTTACGCAGTGATGCCGAATAATCTCCCAAACTCATCGTCCATTCACCGCCTTTGTCAATAGAGCGCTCGCGTCTAATTGCAACAGCTCCGGATCAATCGGCAGTTTCGTCACTCGAACGCCGGTCGCTTCGTAGATTGCGGCAGCAATCGCCGGAGCAAGCGTTACGGAGCCAACCTCACCAATGCCTCTTGGCCCGTAATTATCCGAATCGGGCAAATCTTCAAATGCCTCGACTTCAATCGTGCCGCGATGCTCGGCAATGGTTGGCACTAAATAAGTATCCAAGTTTTTGGTCAGATAAAGCCCCTTTTCCATTACAGCATCCTCGGTCAGTGTATATCCGAGCGCCATACTGCTGCCGCCTTCAATTTGGCCGAGAAAGCCTTGCGGGTTAATAACGGGACCGGCAGCAACTGCATGGTATTGGTCTGCAAGCTGCACGCGACCGGTTAGCCGGTTCACGCTTACTTTCACGGCCACAGCGGAGTACGTATATAAATAGTGCGCGCCGACCCGATCGATAGAGGAAGTCGGGAAATGGAACCGAGTTGTGCAGCTGATGCAATCTTCCCTTTGTTGAGCAAGATCCGAATAAGCAATCAGCATCTTCTTACCCTCTTTATGCCAAATGCCGCCTTCGCCAAGCCTTAATTGCAAGGCTGGAATGCCGAGCGCTCGCGATGCTGCGCCCAAAGCTTCTTCCTCGAACAGGGGCTTCAATTTCTGGAGCGACTGCCACATCATGCTCGTCGCTCTGGAAGCTGTAGTCGAGCCGCTGTCGGGCACAACGTCCGTATCTCCAATAAGAATGCGGATATCGTCCGCGGCAAAACCAAACTGCTCAATTAGCATTTGCTCAAGCGATGCGATAAGGCCCTGCCCGAATTCTTCATAACCAAACACCGCTTCAATTCGCCCATCGGACGCCAGCGTCAGCCTTCCGCCTGCCGGATCGGGAATGCCGACTCCAAGACCTGCTCCATGCATCGTAAAAGCTGCCCCGATACCGGTGCTGATCCACGGCGGATCGCCGGCATCTCGCCGGGCAAGCCGTTCGCCATCGGCGTTTGTCGAAGCCCCCAAATACGCTTCCCTTTCCCGCCAAAGCTTGCTTGACTGAAGAGCTTCCCACACTTGGGCCGCTCCTTCGGTAGCGGCAATCGGCTGGCCAAACGGACCTGGATCGGACGGGTTTCGCATATTGCGGCGGCGCAGTTCCCAGGGCTCGATTCCGGCCAGTTCGGCCAATCGATCCAGTTGGCCCTCTAGCGCAAATATCGCCTGATTGCCGCCGAAGCCGCGAAATTCGCCAGACATTCCGTTGTTCGTAAAGACTGATATGCCGTTTACTTCCAAATGCTCGTATCGGTACGGGCCGATGACATGCTCGACGGCGAAGTTAAGCACCTCGGCTCCAAGCGTTGCATAGGGGCCGGTATCGGCAATGATTCGCACCGTATGGGCAATGAGCTTGCCATTCGCATCAGCGCCCGTTTTCATCGTTATTTTCATCGGATGGCGTTTCAACCCGGCGCGAACCGATTCCCAGCGGGAGTTATGAAGGCGCACCGGCTTCCCGGTTGCTACCGCAAGCAATGCTCCGTACGGCTGAACGTTTAACTCGTCTTTGCCGCCGAACGAGCCTCCAATCGGGCTCGATACGATGCGAATATCCTCCTGCGGCATTGCCAAAATGCGCGAGAGCTGCATCCGATCCATAAACCCGTGCTGCGTTGGAGCGAATACGTTCAATCTGCCGTCCTCTCCAAGCACAAACAGACCGCCTTCGGTTTCCATATAGGCGTGCATTTGCCGGGGTGAAAAATAGGTTTCTTCGACGATATGCGCACTGGCTGCAAAGGCTTGAGGCGGATTGCCGAAGCAATGCGACGAACGGTGAAGCACGTTGCCGCCCGGATGAAGCTGCGGCGCTTCTGGTCGAAGCGCGGTTTCCGCATCGTCAACGATGGTCAGCGGCTCATAATCGACTTCAATGAGCGTCAGCGCCTGTTCGGCCAATTCCTCTGTTTCAGCGGCAACCGCCGCCACAGCATCTCCGATATAACGAACGACATCCTCGCAAAAAACCGGTTGATCAGGGTGCGCGATGCCGAAACGATTCAAGCCTGGAACGTCGACAGCAGTCAACACCGCGTGAACGCCTGCCAGCTTTTTTGCTTTGTCCGTGCGAATGGCGGCAATCCGCGCGTGCGGATGCGGGCTTCGCAGCACCCGCCCGTACAGCATAGCTTTCGTCGTATAATCTGTTAAATAGGCCAGTTTGCCAGTTACTTTGTCCGGGCCGTCCGGGCGTATTCGCCATCGTTTGCCGCTTGTGCTTCGATTCAACAGCATAAGTCTCGCCTACCTTTCGTCCGCCAGCCGCTTTGCCGCGGACCATAATTCAGATACAACGATGTTGGCCGCAGTCTTCCTGCGATAGTCCGCCGAGGCGAACGCATCTCCCTTCGGCTCAAAAGCGGCCAATATGCCATTGTAGACAGCTGATAAGGAATGCGCATCCGCTGCTTTATCATTCAATTCAGCCTCTGCGGCCTCCAATCTGCGGGGAACCGTTTGACCGCCTCCGGCGGCAATTCGAATATCTTTCCATCGGCCATCGGCATTCAAGCTGCCGGTAAGGGCAATGGTAACGACCGATGGCGTGAACGCTTCGCGCCGGCCAATTTTCTGATACACGGCGAACGGCTTAGATTCCGGAGCAACCGACATTTTCGGAAGTTCGACTCGAAGCAGCAGCCGATCCTTCCATCCGCTGTGCAACGCGGCCGTCTCCAACCATTCATACAGCGGCTGCCGCGCCGTTGTTTGCCCGTCATACCAATGTAAAATCGCATCGTATACGAGCAATGCCGGCAGCGAGTCGCCGACAACCGATGCGATATTTCCGCCGATTGTCGCTAAATTGCGAATTGACGGCGCGGCAATCGAGCGCATTGCTTCCGCGATAAGCGGCAGCTTCGATTGCAGCATGACATGCCGCCGGCATTTCGAGAGCGTCGTCATCGCCCCGATCAGCCATTCGCCCGACTGTCCTTCAGTCAGCTCGTGCATCTCGTCGACGCTGTTTAAATCAATCAGATGAGCAGGCGCATCCGCAATGCCGGACTCCCATTGCGTCCGCAGCAGCGTTCCGCCAGCCGTGAATACGGCCTGTTCTCCCCATTGCAGCTTGATGCGCCGCGCTTCCTCTGCATCTTTCGGATGCCATACAGATGAAATGATAGGGTTGCCTTGCAAGTTTGCCGCCATGGCAATCCACTTCCTTACATCAGGATCTTTGAACGGAGTTCAAAGTCACTCCTTAGCTACATCAGGATCTTTGAACGGAGTTCAAAGTCACTCCTTAGCTACATCAGGATCTTTAAGCGGAGCTTAAAGTCACTCTGCATTTTTAAAGTTACTCATTAGCTGCATTGCAGCCGTTAAAAGCGCTGTTCGCGAATATACGGGGCTCCGAGCGCTTCAGGCGAGCCCGAAGGCTTATTCCGGTTGCGCCAGCCCAGAAACATAAGCACAAGTATGGTCACGATATACGGAATCATTTTAAGGAAATAAGACGGAATTTCACTCCCAATTAATTGTATGCGGAAGCCAAGCGTATCAAGCGCACCAAAGAAATAGGCGCAAAATAAGGCTCGAAGCGGGTTCCATCTTGCAAAAATGACGAGCGCGACGGCGATCCAGCCGCGTCCAGCCGTCAAGCCTTCGATCCAGGTCGGCGAATAGACGAGCAGCATATCCGCTCCGGCAATGCCAATCAGCATCGAACCGATAATAACGTACACATATCGCAGCGTCTGAACGCGAATGCCCATGACATCGGCAGTCGGCGGATTGTCGCCGATCGCCCGCAGATGCAAGCCCCAGGAGGTGCGGTGAATGTACAGATGCATCGCAATAACGAGGATAAAGCTTAGCCAGGTAAACAGATCGAGATGGCCGAACATATCGCCAATTACCGGAATAGAGTCAAGCCCATTCAAATTGATTTTCGGAACCGCTCCTGTGACAGGCTGGCCTGCAATCGATTTGCCGAGGTAAGCGCTGAGCCCTGCCCCGAATAGCGTCATGGCCAGGCCGCTGACAATCTGGTTTGCGCGCAGTGTGACGCACAAAAATGCGTGAACGAGTCCGAGTACGGCGCTAATGGCGCAAGCGGCTAAAATCGTAACGGCAAGATTGCCTGTATTCAAATAAGTCATGCAGGCGATGACGGCTCCCATCAGCATGAGCCCTTCCGCTCCGAGCTGAATGATGCCTGAGCGTTCGATCAAGATGCCGCCGAGCGTCGCGATAAGCAGCGGCGTACCGGAAGAAACGGCGGCGACAAGCAATTGCGTAAATAAATCCATCTCTATCGCGCTCCTCTCAACCGTTTCTCCGAATGCGGAATTTGCTTGCCATTCCCCCTGCAATAAGGAAGAACAGAATAGCGCCTTGAATCATCGACGAAATCGAAGACGGCAAACCGATCGTCTGAACGCTGTACCCGCCAACGATCAATCCGCCAAATAGAAACGCCGAGACGACGATGCCGAACGGATTCAGCTTGGCTAGCCATGCGACAATAATCGCCGTATAGCCGTAGCCCGGCGAAATGCCGTACATCAAACGATGCGAAACGCCTGCCACTTCGCTCATGCCCGCAAGACCGGCAATGCCGCCGCTAATGAGCATAACGAGCAAAATGTGGCGGCTGATCCGAATGCCGGCGTTTTTCGCCGCCTCCGGGTTCGCGCCGATCAGCCGGAGCTCGTAGCCCCAACGGGTATAGCGAATGAGAAACCAATAAAGCAGAACGGCTATTGCGGCGAAAATTATACCGTAGTGAAGGCGAGTGTCGCCAATTAACGGCAGCGACTGCGCATCGGTGAACATTGGCGTGCCGGGGAAATTCATCCCTTGAGGATCCTTCCACGGTCCAAATACGAAATAGTTCAGCGCAAGCACGGCCACATAATTGAGCATGAGTGAAGTTATCAATTCATTCACTTGAAAATAAGTGCGAGGGATCGCGGTAAGCAGTCCCCAAATGCCGCCTCCTGCAATGCTGAATGCGATCATCATCGGCATCGTTAAATAAACGGGCAGATTCGGAAAATAAATCGTAACCGCCGTCGCCGCCATCGCTCCGGCCAGAAATTGCCCCTCCGCGCCGATATTCCATACGGATATGCGGTATGCGATCGCTACTCCGATGCCGCAAAGCAGCAGCGGAATCGATTTGACGAGCGTTTCCGTCAAGCCAAAGGAGCTGCCGAACGCGCCGGTGATCATTTTGGTATATACCGTCAATGGGTTCATGCCGTTCGCCGCGATGAAAATGCCGCAAAACAGAAGCGCCAGCGCTACGGACAAGATTGTCATCCACCAAGGACTGTCGGAACGGGTTGGATCGATTTCGATCCGAAACGAAAACCGCCCAGCTCCTGCTTTCACAGGGGAAGCAGATATCGGCGATTCGATAGACGCGCCTTTCGTTAGCTGTTGTTCGCTCATACGGCTTTCTCCTCTCCTGAATCGTGAACACCGGCCATATACATGCCGATTTGTTCCCGGCTCGCCTCGCCTCGGGCAAGCTCTCCGACCATTTGTCCGTTATAGATGACGAGAATTCGGTCGGACAGCTGCATGACCTCATCCAAGTCTTCTGAGATGAGCAGCACGCTTTTGCCTTCTCCGCGCATTTGCGTCAACAGCCGATGAACGCCTTCCGTTGCGCCGACGTCAAGGCCTTGCGTCGGATGAACGGCGACCATTAACAGCGGATCATGGTGAACTTCTCTGGCAAACAGCAGCTTCTGCTGATTGCCGCCCGACAGCTGGCGAACCGGCGTATCCACGCTTGGCGTCTTAACATCAAATTGCTCAACTAGCGATTGCGACCAAGCTCGATTGGCTCCCGTTCGCAAAAACCCGAATATCGACCGTTCCTTCGAGCGATACGATTTGAACAGCAGATTGTCGACTGCGCCAAGGCTGCCGGCAAGGCCGCTTTTCATTCGATTTTCCGGAACATGCGATATTCCCGCTTCGATCGCATCTCTGACGGAGCCGTTGCGAAGCTCCTTGCCGTTAAACGTAATGCTGCCTTTGCGCCAAGCGCGCAAGCCGGTCAATACTTCGGCCAGCTCGCTTTGTCCGTTCCCTGCAACGCCTGCAATCCCTACGATCTCGCCGGTATGAACCGTCAGCTGCAATTGATTCAAGGCTCTGCGTCCATGGTCGGCAAACACATCGAGCTGATCTACGACAAGCAGCGGCTTTCCGGCAGGCCGGCTGGCAAGCGGCTTCGGAGGCGCCAGCTCTTTGCCGACCATAAGTCGCGCCAGCTCCCGTTCATTCGTATCAGATTTGTCGATCGTGTGCGTCAATTTTCCTTTTCTCATTACCGAAATCCGGTCTGAAGACGCCATGACCTCTTTCAATTTATGAGTTGTCAAAATGACCGTCTTGCCGTCTGCTTTCATCTGGAACAGCGTCTCGAACAGCTGCTCGGCTTCGCCGGGCGTCAGCACCGAAGTCGGCTCATCCAAGATGATCAGATCGGCTCCGCGATACAAGGTTTTTACGATTTCTACGCGCTGCTGCTCCCCAACGGACAGCTGCCATATCGGGCGATCGACCGGAAATCCAAGGCCAAAGCGGTTTGCCAGCGCTTCAATCTCCTCTTGCTTGCGTTTCATCCAGTTTGGACCTCTCCAGAAGGATGAGGCTTCGCCAAGCACGATATTTTCTGCGGCAGTCAAGTTTTGCACGAGCCGAAAATTTTGAAATACCATGCCGACGCCAAGCTTCATCGCATCTTTGGGCGAACGGATTCGGGCTTGCTGGCCTTGAATGAGAATTTCACCGCTAGTCGGGCGGTATACACCTGAAAGCATGCACATCATCGTGCTTTTTCCAGCGCCATTCTCGCCAAGCAACGCATGAATTTCGCCGGGCTTCGCCCGAAAGTCCACGTGGTCATTTGCGATAACCGATCCGAATTTTTTAACGATTTGATGCATAGCGACCGAATAAATCTCGCTCATGACGAATCCCCCTTCAAGTTACCGGCGCCTGCGATGCTGCCAGCGGCTATATGCGTATAGGCCGGCGGACTTTGCGGACGTCGCTGTTCGTTATGCCGAACCCCGACACCTCCCGCATTTGCGGGAATTGCCGGGGCAGGGCTGTTTTTTTCAAACGGTTAGTTGCTAGGAATCGTCCCTTCGACGCCTTTAACGAACCAGTTCATGACCAAAATTTCTTCCAGCGTCATCGTTTTGCCTGAATCGACTTTCACAGATCCCGCGGCGTCTGTAATCGGTCCGGCAAATACGTTCAGCTCGCCGCTCAGCACTTTTGCTTTCGCGTCTTCAACCAGCTTCTTCACATCATCCGGAACACTGGTGCCGATCGGCGCCAGGCCTACCATTTCATCCTTCATCGAGCCTGAAAATTGCTCGCTCTTCCAAGTGCCGTCGATTACCGATTGAACGACTTTGGTGTAATAAGGGCCCCAGTTCCAAGTCGGGTTCGTTAAATAAGCTTCCGGTGCGAAACGCGTCATATCCGAATCGTTGCCGCCCGCAAGCGCTCCGCGCTCAGCTGCAGCTTGCAGCGTTGCCGGGGAATCTTGGTAGGCGAGAAGCACGTCAGCGCCTTTGTCGAGCAAGCTGATCGCCGCTTGGCGTTCCGTCGTCGGATCGTACCAAGTGTTCGACCATACGACATGCACCTTAGCGTCAGGATTTACGCTTTGAATTCCTAGCGTAAAGGCGTTTATGTTATAAATAACTTCCGGAATCGGGAAGGCGCCGACATAGCCGATAATGTTCGATTTCGTCATTTTTCCTGCCGCGATGCCGGTTAAGTAGCTTGCTTCAAAGTTTTTGCCGAAGTAAGTGCCCATGTTATCCGCCGTTTTGTAACCCGCAACGTGCATAAATTTCACATCCGGAAACTTCTTCGCGACGTTTAGCGTCGGATCCATGTAACCAAAGCTTGTCGTAAAGATGATGTCGTGATTTTGGGCAAGCTCCGTAATGACTCGTTCCGCATCTGCGCTCTCCGGCACGTTCTCGACGGTGTCCGCTTTGATGCCGAGCTTCTCCTCCATATACTTTCTGCCGTTGTCATGCTCGAATGTCCATCCGCCGTCGCCTGGAGGCCCGATGTAGACGAACGCTACGCGAGGCAGCTCTTTCGCCGGCGCTTCCGATGCCGCGGCGTCAGTGCCTTCTGTCGGCGCCGTCGTCGCATTGCTTTCCTTATTGCTTGAGTTGCTGGAGCAGGCAGCCAATACCAATGCAAGAACTGTTAAGAGTGCAAACCCCACTGACCATTTACGGTTATAAATTTTCATACCGTTCCTCCCGACTCTCTATTTATTCACCATGATTGGAATCGATGATGTAGCTTCAATATACTCACACGCCAAATATGCGTCAACATATATGACATAACATTTGGGTAGAAGCGCCAAAACAATCGCATCCCATTGTGCATGATGCACTTTTGTCAGGAGAAAACTGATTTTATGTGACATTTATATAACATTAGAAGATAGATTTAAACATTTCGATAGCATCCGCCAAGCCTTGAGCATCATCGACATCAATCAACCTTTTCTGCTCCTCACCAATAAATTCGACAAAACTGCCTTTCCAGTGCGGTTGCGCAAACAACTTGCGCGCTCCCGCGTCTCCCTCCAGCGACATGAGCGCCGGCGCCATCGACGCCCGGAAAACTGCAGGCGGCATCGGAACGCCGTCGCAGGCTGAGGCAGCGTAATCGAGTTGCGGATCTTGCTCCAGTACAGACAACAAACGCCGCACCATCTCAGCCGTAATGAACGGTTGGTCAGCCAGCGCGATCGCTATCGCGTCAAAGCCGTTCCGACTGGATCGTGCGGCGTTAATTCCGCTCCTTATTGAGTAGGACATACCGTTGTCCGCATGCGCACAAACGACGACCCTGCAAGCTGCAAACTTCTCCGGCCGGGCCAATTGCTGCAACGAACGAAACCAGCCGGGCACTTCGCCCGGCCGAATAATGACGGCGATATTCGATAACTCGCTATCTAATAGAACATGCAGCGCCTGGCCGCCAAGCGGCACCCCTTCGCTCAACTCCAGCTCCAGCTTCTGGCTCCCCATGCGGCTGCTTTTCCCTGCCGCCAAATAAATGCCGTACACTTTCATTCTGACCGCCTCCGATCGTAGATGCTTTGGCTCGTCTAGCCGCCGTTCGAACTGCAATCATTTCAGCCGCAACGCTTATTGCAATCTCGATCGGGCCGTCCGCGCCGATATCAAGACCAATCGGCGCATGTACGGATGGCGGCAACGGCTCGCCTTCAAACAGAAGCTCAATTCTTCGTTTGGAGCCGATGACGCCGATATAATGGACGCCGCTAATAAGGCAATTGCGAATCCACTCCCGGTCACGGAGCAGCTGATGGCTCAGAACGACAATATAGTCCTCGCTTCCAAGTCCGATGTTGCGCGCCATATCCGCCGCCGTGAAACTATGCGTCAATTCAGCGCCGGCGAATCGCTCGCGATTGAGCAACGATTGGCGCCAATCGGCGATGACGACGCGGAACCCGCTTTGCTGTAGCAATCGGCTAATCGGCTCTGCGTCAATTCCGGCGCCAAATACGATGACCCGTTCACGGGGCGATACGACCGTCGAGAACAATTGCGGCCGATCAACTATCGGAGCGAGCGGAGCTGCCGCCTCATTTAGCGCAGCAGCATTTTCAACCGTATAATTCAGCCCTTTATTGTCCATGAACCGCGAGAATCGAACGGCTTCACCCAGCGCAAGCAGATCATCCATACATTGAAGCGCCTGCAATAACAGCCCGTCAACGGCCTCGACAAGCACTTCAATCTTGCCGCCGCACCCGATCGCTTCTCCCCATACCGCATCCTCGTCCGGATCCATGTTGTAGGATACGATATCCCAGCTGCCCGGAATTGCCGTAATCGCCGCAGTTCTTTCCTTTAAATCGCCCTCAAGACAACCGGGACTTATCGTGCCGACAACACCGCCGTCTTCCATAATGAGCATAGAGGCTCCAGGTTTACGGTAAGCATGCCCTTCGACCGAAATGATCGTCGCAAGCATTGCCCGCTGTTCAAGCATCTTAACCGCATCTAGCACATGATGCATGTCCATAAGCCCCCTTCCCGACTCTTCGGACTCTATTAAAGTCTGGCCAGCAGCATCTTTAATGAACGGTCGGCCTCGCGTAGCACAGTCGGCTTGTCGATCGTAAGCATCATTTTTCCTTTCATTGCGATTTTCCCGTTTATGATGACCGTATCGACATCTCCCCGGGTTGCCGCATAAACGACTCGAGAATACCAATCCGCGTCAAATGAAGGATACACGTGAAAATCTTCCAAATCTAGCAGCTGCAAATCCGCAAGCTTGCCTGCCTCGACACTGCCGATTCGATCCTCCATCCCGAGCACAGCGGCGCCTCCCATCGTCGCCAGCCGCAGAACGGTTCGGGCATTCATCACTGTCGGACCATGCTTTACTTTTTGCATATATGCGGTTAACCGCATCTCTTGAAACATATCCAAATTGTTGTTGCACGGCGCGCCATCCGCACCAATCCCTACCGTTACGCCTTCGCGTATCAGTTCCGGGATCTCGGCGACTCCCGAAGCGAGTTTCAAATTCGAACCGGGGCAATGCGTCACTTTGACGCCTCGCTCCTTGATGATCCGCTTTTCCTCATCGTTCAGCCAAATGCTGTGCGCCAAAATCAAATTAGGCCGAGCCAATCCAATGTGATCCAAATAGACGACGTTGCGCATGCCCCGTTCCGCTTCGACGATGGCAATTTCGCCTGTATTCTCAGATGCGTGCGTATGGATTCGTACGCCGTATTGCTCCGCCAAATCGCGAACCCCAATCAGCAGCTCCTCCGTGCAAGAAACGACGAAGCGCGGGCAGAAGGCGTACTCGATTCTCCCGCCTTCCGCGCCGTTCCATTTCTCCAGCAGACGAACGCTTTCTTCCAAAGATTGAGCTGTTTTTTCTTGAAGCGGGAGCGGCACCTCCGTCCCATGATCCATCATCACTTTGCCGGATACCGCGCGGATTCCGCTTTCTGCAATCGCTTGAAACGCAGATTCGGTATGACGGACGGTTTCCATATCGAGAATGGTCGTCGTACCGCTGCGGATCAGCTCTCCGATTCCCAGCATGGCGGAATAGTAGACAGAATCCTCATTATGCGCCGCTTCAAGCGGCCAAATCCGTTGACGCAGCCAATCGATCAGTTCAAGATCGTCGGCGCGTCCGCGAAACAACGTCTGGCATAAATGAATGTGAGTTTGCACAAAGCCGGGCAGCAGCACTTTGCCGCCCGCATCAATAATGGTATCGGCCGATTTCTCGGGTAGATCCGTTCCAATCGCCGCGATTCTCTCCCCCTCAATAAGTACGTCTCCGAAAATGATGTCATCCGCCGCATTCATCGTCATAATGACTGCATTGCGGATTAGTATAGTGGCTGTCGCTGCAATGTTCGCGCCCATGAGAATCGCTCCTTCTAACCGTTTTTGTTTAACAGCTTGCGGAACATAAACGCTATTTTGAGCCGCAGCAAATCATTCATCTTTTTAAAATCGACATCCAAAATCTCGCTAAGCTTTTCTATGCGGTACGTAGCGGTGTTCCGATGAATAAACAGTTTTTTCGCCGTTTCGTTCAGTTGACCGTCGTGCTCCAGATAAGCTTCCAGCGTGCGAAGCATCTCTCCTGCATAATCCGGATCGCGATTAATGAGCCCGCCGAGCCACCGGTTGCAGAACGCCTCCATCCGCTCCTTTGATACATGCTCAAATAGCAGCGCAAGGTCCATCGTTTCAAACTTGACGATCAGCTGTCCGGCCTCCCACTCCGCAGCCAGTCGATGCGAATGCTTGCACTCCTCAAAAGCTTCCAGAAGTTGTTCAGGCTTTTTCTTGCGACCGCTGAATGCTGCCATAGGCATCGCGTCGATATCGCTATAAACAGAGTGAAAACATGCGGAAATCGCCTGTTCGATTTCACCCTCTGGAACGCCGCCCAATTCCGGAAAGATAGACAGAAGTCCTTCATCCATCACCATATGCAGCCCTTTAAGTCTTTGAAGACGGGTGTGGCTTAAAAACTCCGTTTTCAAGCGGTCGATTTTATCAGCTCTTGGCGATCGGCCATTCTCCAACTGCCATGCCGTCAAAACGCAAACATATGATTGTTGCAGCAAGTCGACTTCCCATCGATCCGCATATTCGATCACAGCAGTGATCGGCAAACCGTTTTTCAAATGACGTTTAATAAGTATGCCAAAATCCTTTTGCGCAGACAGTTCGAAATAATCCTCGTATTTCATATTCATATGATAGGATATCAATTCCGCTGCTTGCAGATATAAACTTTCTTCCGGAGACGATAAGAACAGCTGCGGGTTAAAAAACAATACAAATCCGGTGCAACGCGCGTTTTTCATCAACGGCACGCGGAATGCTTGCCATTTCGCGCTCTTCATCCACTTCTGAGGCTGCGGCCAGGGCCAATTGGCGAGAAGCTCCCTATCATCGACATCCGATTCGTTGTGAACCATTTGTCCGCGCGAACCGATTACCGCAATGGGATAGCCTGTAATTTCCGTTACCGCATCAAACAACTCGCTCATATTTTCGGATTTGAGCGCAAAGCGCATCAATCGAATCTGTTTATCCAGCACATCTTGAAGCACTCCGGTATTCCGTTTCATTTCTTCTCGAAACAAGCCGTTCATTTGGTCTGAAAACGTAAACTCGTACGGCAGCTCTATTAGCGGAAAGCCCAGCTCGTCAGCGCGTGCGATCAAGTTGTCGGGTATCGCATCCCAGAAACGACCGAGCTTTATGCCAAGCGCAGACGATCCGCGCTGATTCAGCTTAAAGAGCAGCTCCGCAGCTTCCTGCGGCTGATCTTTTATAAAATAGGCGGTCGTAAACAGCATTTCGCCCTCTTTAATCCAATCCGTAATATCGGGAGCATCCATTACATTAACGGATCTGACAATCCGGCTTCTTCCGGACGTTCCGGCAACAAGCTTCCCTTCCGACAGCGGATACACCGCCAGCGCCTGTTCGACTGTGAAATGCATAGAGAACCCTCCGCTTCTTGTATGAATGACATGTAAATCGAAGCGAGCAAACGATAAATCAATGGATATGTAATATTATATAACATAATAGTTCAGCGATGAACTAAATTCAATAGATTTCAGTTGATTTTATTAATTATATGTCACATTAATTAACACAATTAAACAAAAAAGAGAGCTGTCCCGCTGATCTTTAGAATCAGCAGACAGCTCTCTTACATGAATGGCTTTCTATTTCAAGGCAGGCAGCGGGTATAACAAAATATTAAACGGAAGGTTGCTGCCCGACGCCGGCGTAAAGGCGATCGTCACTGTTTCCGCACGGTCTCCCGTCCGGTACAGTACCCCAACGTCATTTGCATCCTTCAATATCGTCGACGATGTCGTGTAAACGAGTTGATTATTAACAAGGAAAGCGCCGCCGTAATGACCGCCCCTCGGATTGATTCCGATTAACGTGCGCGGATGAACATTGTACAGCGTTACGGAGTAATAGGCGCCGTTATTGCCGTCATTGGACATGAGGTCGCCGGTTGTCACATCATAGCCCGTCAAACGCGTATCGACGACTTTGTCCGTAATAATAATTCGCGAAGGCGTCGCTCCGATCGGTTCCATAATGCCAACGGAGCGGTTCGCGTCGTGGAAAGTACCGCGAACATGCTTGCCGTCTCGCGGCAATTGCTGAAGATTCGGCAATTCGGCAAGAACGTCTTTGTCGGCGTCGACAACAACGACGGTAAACTTGATTGGAGCGGACGTTACAACGTCGGCATACATTGTCACAACTCTCGCTTGCGCCAAATTCACATCGCTAAGCTTGCTGAGGATGACGCGGCTTTCGCCAGCCGGAATCGCCGTAACCTTGTTGAGCGCAACGCCGGAATGCGAGAGCAAGAAATTGCCGACCGCGGCTTTGCCGGTTTGCGATACGTAAGGAGCGGGACCGCCTACGCCGACATGCTGCTCCGTCACAGTAGCCTCTTCCGCATTTTCGTTCGTTGCGACAATGTATACTCTCACCGGATTAACGCGGTTATTCTGATTGTGCGTCAGGAAGCGCACATTGCCGGAGGCTGTATCCGAGTAATAAATGCCCTCTTCTTCTATATGCTCCGGGCTATTGCTGCGAATAAGCGTCTGTTGGCCGTTCACAGTGAATGTCCACGGGATGGTTGACATTTGAAGGACGCTTCCGCCATCAATCTGGAATTTATCGCCTACATCGGTAAACAGCTTATCAAAATCTTGTTTCGCGTACAGCGTTTCATTCTCAATCGTAACGGTTTGCGAATATTCGCTGGTTGCGCCATGCGCATCCGTTACTTTAAGCGTAACAGTCTGCGGTCCCGGCACGAAAAAGCCTTTGGCATTGTTCGTCCATTCCGCCTTCTTGATCTGGTTCTCCGGATCCGTGCTTAAATCGGTATACAAAATAGGCTCGCCCATTTTGTAAGAAGCTTTGTCCGTTACAAACTTAGCTGCTGGCGGTTCATTCGGTTTCATCACATCGATAACCACCGAGTAAGGATCGCTCCACGTTCCGTTTTCATCCTGCACCCAGCGTTTTACCGTATACTGTCCCGGCGTGCTGAACGAAGTCGCATATCCTTCCCAACGCTCGTCCACAATCAGCTTGCCGCCAGGATGATACGCTTTATCAACATACGACACTTCCGTCTCTCCTGCATAAATCGTCTGTGGGGAAACGGTGAAATCGGCTTGCGGCTTCACGATCCAGATCCAATCGATTTTTTTCTCCGCAGCCTTCACTTGCATTGTAATGCCGTAAGGTTTAAGAAGGGAACGAATCGGGATCATCAGCGTCCCGCTCTGAATGAACGGAGCGCCGTTCATTTCCGTTACTTCTCCGTTTACTTTATAGCTGGAGCTGTTCGTCCGGTAACGAATCTCTTGCTTCAAATAGGAAATGACATATTCTTGCGCTTTCGAATCATAGTAAAGCTTTGAATATAACCGTTCGCTGATCGAACGGGCTGCGACGTAAGTTACCCCCTTCTTCTCGGTCAATGGCTGTGATGCTTTAAAATATTTGCCGTTGTGATACATTTGCGAGGTTTTCTGAATGAGCACCAAATGGTCTGTCGCAGGCGGCGCAGCTCCATGGGCTTGAAATGGTATGGCTAAAGACATGAGTAACAGGGCGACAAGAGCGAAAAGGCTTGCTTTTTTAACCATTGAAATCTCCTTTTGATATGTATTAAGGCATGATCTGACAAACTTATGAACGCAACGTAAAGGAAAAAGTTGCACCTATAATTAAATTATTGAAGATACAATATAATCCATAATAAGTCTTCTGGAGTAGATCGCCGCGTTTCGGCCGGTTATACGTTTCCGTACGACAACAACAAGCTCCGCTTCTGGAGCGACAAGAAGAATTTGACCGCCGTGGCCAAACGCAAAAAAGCAATCGAACGCGCCGTTATGCGATGCGGGCGAATGCCACCAATGAAATCCGTATGCGCCGTATATCGGCGGTTCGTAGTTTAACAACGCGCGATGATGCGGCTTGGTCGATTGTTCGATCCAATCGGCTGATAGCAAGGACCGGCCGAACCAATTTCCTTTTTGCAAAAACAGCTGTCCAAACTTGGCTAAATCCCGGCTGTAAAGCTGGAGCCCGGTACCGCCTTCATTAATCCCTCGCCTCGAAGTCCATTTCGCCTGGCGAAAGCCCATCGGCTGAAACAGCCTGCTGCTCGCATAATCCAAAGCGCTGCATCCGACCGCTTTCGTCAAAATAACAGACAACAGATGCGATCCGCCGGAATTATAAGCGTAAGCGCTGCCCGGTTCATGTACGAGATCGCAGTCCAGCACGAAACCGACTGGATCAGCGGAAGCTTTCATCGCTTTATATCGTTTATCGAAATCAGGCCAATCCCAGCCCGCCGTCATCGTCAGCAAATGCTTGATTTTGATTTGCGGATCAGCCGCTTCGCCGAAATAATCGGAAATCGGCTGATCGACGCCGGCAATCCGCCCTTCTTCAATTGCTATGCCGATCAAAGAGGACAAAACGCTTTTAGTGCAGGATAACAGCGGCGCTACGCTGTCTTCGCCCTTCTCATGCCATTCGTACGCCAATTGTCCGCCTCTTGCGATTAGCACCGATGTCATGCGCCATTCGGCAAGCAGCGGTTCCAGTCTTTCCAATGCGGCCGCATCTAAGCCTGCTTCTGCAGGCGAGCTTTTGATCAAGAAAGGGTCATTATCGTGGTGTGCAATCGCCATCCGGTTTCATACTTCCTTCCAGCCGTTATGAGGATTTCATATAGTATTGCGTTTCAAACTGTTCGAAACAAATAGCGCTTGCTAAACGTAATACATAACGTTCCCGCTTGCTTTCGTCAAGCTGCCAAAATGACGCGTCGCCAAACAGCTTTAACAGCAGCTTTTCCGCCGTAAACTCAGCCGCTCGTTGATCCGCAAGCAAAGATAAACAAATCGTATAACAAATCGGCTCGTATGCGCGAAGCCGTTCCACCTGTATTTGAAATGAAGACATTTCGTCCCGCCGCCTTTTATTATTGAACTAAAATGAAGCCATGCTATCATATTAGACAAGGCAACAGCCGAATTGGTTACGAAACGGTTAAGAAATTTTTTCCGTTCGTTCTGATTATCACCGCTTTCGTAATTTTTATAATTATGTTAGCCTATGATGAGCAAACAGGATTGCAAATTTGAAATCTATAATCGTTAGGGTGAACAAAGCCAATGGGCTATCAATTTTTATTGGACATTATCGAACAAATCGGGTATGTCGCTCTTTTCCTTGTACTATGTTTAGGTTTAATCGGGCTTCCCATCCCGAATGAAGCCGTCGTTCTTACAGGAGGCGCATTGTCGGCATCAGGCATTCTTGATCCTATACCGGCTTATTTGATGACGTTTCTAGGCATATGCTCTGCTATGACCTTTAACTATGCAATCGGCCGATTTGCCGGCTCTAAGCTGTTCGATTGGTTTATGCGCAAAAAAAACATCGAGAAATTTGTCACTAAAGCGCATCAGCTCAATGAACGATATGGCGGCTGGTCGCTTGGCATCGGATTGCTGCTTCCGTTTTTGCGGCATGTTATGCCGTTTGTTGCCGGCACAAACCGAATGAATTATGCGCGTTTTGCGATGTACGCTTATCCGTCCGCATTGATTTGGACATTAACTTATTTTATTATCGGCTCATTGTTTGGCGATCATGTCGAGGAAATCGGAAATCTGATTTACGAATACGGCGTCATCATTGTTCTCATATTGGCTGCAGTCGCGGCGGCTTTCCTGGTTTGGCACTTCGGTATTCGCAGCCGTTCACGGAAGAACGAGAAAGCCGAGCGGAATATGTAACATCGTTAGCAAGAACGATAATAATCGCGCAATAGATAAAAACCATTCATTTTCCCGGCAAATGCCAGAAAACG
Source organism: Paenibacillus sp. NEAU-GSW1 (assembly GCF_009737085.1). Classification (GTDB taxonomy): domain Bacteria; phylum Bacillota; class Bacilli; order Paenibacillales; family Paenibacillaceae; genus Pristimantibacillus. The sequence goes on along the minus strand of NZ_WOVL01000016.1, from coordinate 66,660 downwards.
AATGGTTTTTTTGCTGCGCTGAGCAAATTTATTTTTCAAGTTTCTCCTGTGCCGCATTGACTAAATAATCGAAAAGCTCGTCATCCTCTTCCAGCATATCTTCCACCTGAAGCAGCTGCTCCTCGTCTCCTGACTCGTTCAGAAAAAATAACCCGTAACCCCACTCTGTCGCTTTGCGGCTATGCAGCGTTATTTCATACTGATTCGGAAATCCGGTCACTTCAAATTGAACTTGTCCGACATAACCGCTTTCCTTCGTATACGTCATTTTTGCATTTAACACTTTTACCTGTTCCATGATGACCTCCGAACTCCAATCACAATCTTAATTTGCCTCAAAAATTTAACTTTAACACATTTATTGTATCGTTAATGCCGGATTCGTCAATGCCGCTGCTGCAACAAAATAGTTTCGTTCGGTATGAACGCCTATTATGGCTTCCGCATAATGTACAGTACGAGAGCGGGTCAAACCTGTCTCTTGTATCATATAAGGGGTGATCCCATATGGAAATTCAATTGTCGGCGATTCACTGGGTGTATTTAACCTTCATTATCGCCATTATTGGATTCATGCTCATGCGGCGCGATACGTCGCTTATTTGCATTGTCGGCATTTTTGGCATCGGCCTGCTCGCAACGGAAACGTTGACCGGCTCGATCAGCGGCATTTTCAACAGTTTTATTTATGCCATTAAAGAATTGCTCGGCACGATTCTCATTATATCCATAATCGTCGCAATGAGCCGTGTACTCATTCGAACAGGCATAAACGAAGTCATGATTTCACCATTCACGTTCCTGCTTCGCTCCCCTGCGCTCGCCTTCTGGGGAATCGGACTTATTATGCTCGTTACGTCCTGGTTTTTCTGGCCTTCTCCAGCTGTCGCTCTCATTGGAGCTGTCCTGCTGCCGGTAGCGATTCGCGTCGGACTGCCTGCGCTTGGCGCAGCTATGGCGATGAATTTATTCGGCCACGGCATCGCATTATCCGGTGACTATATTATTCAAGGCGCGCCTAAATTGACAGCCGATGCCGCAGGCATTCCCGTCACTGATGTGATGCAAGCAAGCATCCCTCTCGTCATCGTCATGGGCGTTGTGACAACAGTTTTCGCCTTCCGGATGATGCGCAGCGATATGAAAAAAGGAAAATGGCGAAACGGCCTCGTATCTGCCGCCGACACAGCGGCAGCTGACGGCAACGAAGCGACAGATCGTTATGCGCTTTCGCGACGATCCAAAATCGTGCTTGCCATTCTCATTCCGATTCTGTTCACACTCGACGTCATTGCGATGTTCGCGCTCGATCTGCAAGGCGGAGACGCAACCGCATTAATCGGCGGCACTGCAATATTTATTCTTCTGCTCATTACAATGCTGGCGCATAAAGCGAAAGGGCTTGAAAAAACGACCAGCTATTTGATCGAAGGGTTTCTGTTTGGCTTCAAAGTATTTGGCCCGGTCATTCCAATCGCCGCCTTTTTCTATCTCGGCGATTCCGGCTTCATCGCCATGTTCGGCGAAACGCTGCCCGCCGGCTCGCACGGCATCGTCAACGACCTTGGCGTCGCGCTCGCGAACAGCGTTCCCGTTAACGGCGCTGTCGGATCTGTAACGCTGACGACGGTCGGCGCAGTTACCGGTCTTGACGGCTCCGGCTTCTCCGGCATTTCGCTCGCCGGTTCCATCGCCAAATTGTTCGCCGGTGCAATCGGCTCCGGCATCGCTACGCTGACCGCGCTCGGTCAAGTTGCCGCGATTTGGGTTGGCGGCGGCACCCTTGTGCCGTGGGCGCTTATACCTGCGGCAGCGATTTGCGGCGTCAGCCCGTTTGAGCTTGCGCGCCGCAACTTGAAGCCAGTCATTATCGGCCTGATCGTAACAACTATCGTTGCAATGTTCCTTATTTAAACGTTCGTCTGCGCTTGCGCGCATAGCCAATAAAGAAAAGAAACAGTGTCAGTGCAGCTGCCGTGATCAAGAGCGGCATCCACCTCGTTAGAGCGCCGTCTTCGCGGTAAGGCCCGGACGGCGCTGTTCCTTTGCCTAGCACGAGCAAATCGGCTGAAGCTGCGTTCAGCTTTTTCGTTCCGCCGCATAGATTAACTCGGAGCTTGCCGTTCTCCATATTGCCGTAAACCAAATAGTCGGTGCCAGGCTTAAAATCAACGCCGCAACTGTCGTTTGAAGCTGTAAAAACCGCCGTATCGGCATCAACAGCCCCTTTCCAAATCTCGCTAACTTGGAAATCGACTCGAACCGGAACGTCGGATGAGGCAAGGAGCGGGATGTTGCTTTTCGATTTCACCGCCACCGCTTTTCCCGCAAAAACAACATCCTGAAATTTCAACATTGCTTTTGGGCCCGGATTTGCCTCACACGAGCACGCCTGCACCTTATCCGCGCCTATTACGCCAACTATAATGGCGAGAACGATCGCTATTATTAACGAACCGGTAATCATAGTTGCTTTTTTCAATGCAAAAAACCTCCATTTGCTTTCTGTTTGCAACTATAGACGGCAATTGAAGCAAAATGGTTACACATGCGCTGCAATGTGACGGCTCACGGCGTTGCTGCTCACGAAATAAGCCAAACAAGGCCGTTTTCGGCCTTGTTTGGCTTGTGTTCAATAGCGCCCAGCACAACCATCGCCGTCAAGTACAGCATTGCCGTAATCGGGCGAAAATAGGCGAAATTGTCCATGCGAATCCGCTGTTCCTCGCCCACGCCTACACCGCTGTTCTTACGGTAAAAAACCGTAAAGAAATCGTAAGCGATGAGCAACGCTTAAACAGGCTGCAGAGCAAATTATGGCGCTGTTCAGGGACGGACTAGCCCCCCGCAGTTAATGGGTTACAACATGACGATGGCAAAAATGGCGGCAAGCGCAAAGCGGTAATAGGCAAACCAGGACAACCGCAATTTTTTAATTAAATTGAGGAAGGTTACGATCGCTATAGTCGCAACGATAAAAGCGGCTAACAGCCCGATAAGAAACAGTGGCAAATCGGCTGCGGTTAGAAACTCCCTGCTTTTAATAAGATCAATACCGCTTGCCCCTGCCATTATCGGCACGGATACGATAAACGTGAATTCGGCAGCGGCCTTCTGGCTCGCTCCGAATAGCATGCCGCCTGATATCGTTGATCCGGAACGCGAAAAACCCGGCCATAGCGCCAGTATTTGAAAAAGACCGATCGCAAACGCCTGTTTGTACGAGATGTCGTCGATCTCCTCCGCTGTAATCTTTCGCTTCCAGCGGTCGGCGGCGATCATCAGCAACCCTCCAGCGACCAGACCAATAAGTACGGTTGACGAACTGAACAAATAATGTTTAATCGCCCCATGCAGCAGGACGCCGAAGATGCCTGCAGGAATCAGCGCTAGAAAGATGTGCAGCGCGTTTAGCCCGGACGGCTTGGCAAAGTTAAAATTGAGCAAGCTGGCGAACCGCTTGCGGTACAGTACGAGCACGGCCAGTACAGCTCCGAATTGTACGACTACCTCGAATGTTTTGGCCCGCGCATCTTGAAAGTTAAGCAGATCGGCCGTCAAAATCAAATGTCCGGTAGACGATACCGGCAAAAACTCTGTAAGCCCTTCAACAATACCGAGAATTATGGCGTTTATTAAGTCTTCCATCGGCAGCACCCCTGTCCTTCATTCGGTTTCATTGTATTAGGACAAACAGGCAATTATGACCGGGAATGACTTGCTTCAACACAAAAAAAGGGTGCCCTTTCGTCATCGTGATCATGGATCATAATGACAGCTGGAACACCTGTACGTTATTTACGGTTTACCGTAATCTCAATTTTTCGAATGCGATGCTTTTCCTTCTCGCGGATTGTAAAAGTCAGCTCTGCGTAAGTCCACGGCTCCCCTACCGCAAGCTCCGGCTGCTGATTAAACAGCCAACCGCCGATCGAATCTACATCATGGCTTTCCAGATGACTGCCCGTCGCTTCATTCACTTCAAAAATAAGCGCTTTTCCGTCCACCATAAACGTCGACTCGCCAACCTTATCGATCTCCTTCACTTCATCGGAATCGAATTCATCCCGAATTTCGCCGACAATTTCCTCGACGATATCCTCAATCGTAATAAGTCCTGACGTTCCCCCGTACTCATCGAGCAAAATCGCAATATGAACGCTTTCCTGCTGCATTCGGCGAAGCAGCTTTTTAATCGGCATTACTTCCGGCACCGACAAAATCGGCTGCATGAGCGACTTGACGCTCGTATCCCGATTGGCAAAGTCATGCATGAAAAATTGCTTCGTATTGATAACGCCAATAATGTTATCTTTGCTTCCGCTGGCCACGGGAAAACGGGTATATTGCTCCCTTCGGATAATCGCAATATTTTCTTCACGTGTTTTTTCGGCGTAAAGACAAATCATATCGGTTCGCGGCACCATAATTTCCCGAGCAAGCCGCTCGTCGAATTCGAAAATCCGATTCACATAGCTGAGCTCGCTCTTGTTGATTTTTCCGCTCTCGTAGCTCTCCGACATAATGAGCCTAATTTCCTCTTCGGAGTGCGCTTCTTCATGCTCTCCGGTCGGTTTGAAGCCGAACAGCCGGATCAGCCCGTTCGCCGAGCCGTTCAACAGCCAAATAAACGGGAACATAATGCGATTAAACCAAATAATGATCGGAGCGGTAAATTGGCTGACAGCTTCCGATTTCAAGATCGCGATCGACTTCGGCGCGAGCTCCCCCAGCACGACATGCAAATAGGTTACGATGACAAAAGAAACGATGAAAGAAACAACGTTCAACACATCGCCCTGCAAATTAAAATGTTCGAACAGCGGGTGCAGCAGTTCATGCACCGTTGGTTCCCCGAGCCAGCCGAGGCCTAAGGATGTAATGGTAATGCCGAGTTGGCAGGCGGATAAATACCCGTCGAGATGGTGGATGATTTTCTCTACCGCTTTCGCGTTTTTAGCGCCTTCGTTAACCATTTGATTGACACGGCTCGTACGCATTCGTACGACGGCAAATTCGGTTGCGACAAAGAATGCCGAAAACAGCAGCAGCAGCGCAAAAATTAGTAAATTCCAAGCCATGACTGTATCAAATCCCCTTCGAAAAAAAGAATGGCTATCCCCTATTGTTCCCTAAGGAGATAGCCATTCATTCACTACTGAATCCGAGTTCGCTTACCAAGGAACATCGTCAGCGGAAGCGTCTGGATTCATGACGCCTGCATCCGCAGCTGCCGAACCCCTATCCGTATCGCTGCCGGTACGTTCTTTGCGATGGGTGCCGATCGTATCCATAATATCAGCCAAATCCGGCGGATGCAGCAGCTCCATTGGCGACTTTCCTTTATCAAACTGAAAGGAGTCCCCTTCGATGACCACAACATACCTTCCGTTGTGCTTGGCGAAATGGAACGCCGAGCCAAAGTCGGCGAGCAGACCTTTAATCGTTACGCTGTCCAGCTTAAACGTAAACGACAAATCCGGTTTTTGCTCAACGAGCGCTGCCGACGCTGCGGCAACCTGTTCATGCGACCAGTATTCCTGCAGCTCGCGCTTATCGCTGTTCGCCCAAATTTCAAGCGCATTCTCTTCTTCGCGCCGTTCCGTGCTTTCGGGCGCGTCGACCCATTTCTCTTCGATAAACTGCTGAACCATCTCAACGACCTGATCGCCCATCACTTCAGGAAGAGGCTTCTCATACGAGACGAATTTCAAAAAGTCTTCGAAATACCGCGCATGCGACGCCTGATGGATTTTCAGCTCCCAATGCTCCAGAACGCCGTCCTCAGGCATATGCGGATATTGAATCGATTTAATGCTCCGTGCGCTAATCGCCATCTCGACTTGAGAAATCAGATTGCGCTCATCGGCAATACGGGCAATATTCGGTTCAAAATCGCATTTCAGCAAAAACAAAAATGGTTCATCGAAAAACGTATTCAACGTTACGCGAGCGATAATGAACGCCCCGCCGCGAACCGCGCTCGTATCCATATAAATGTGCACAAGCTCGTCCGCTATGCCGATAAAACGCTCCTTGCTGTCCGCTTCGCGCAGCCTTTGAAACAAGTTGTAGTTCTGGTTGCTCCCAAGCTCATAGCCGGGCTCCACCATAAATCGCCCAATTTTGGTCGGCGCGTTTTCCGTATTCGGATTGCGCTCGGCTTTACGCTTTACAATCCGTTTAAATTCGCCGTCGACAAACTTTTTAATTTCACTGTCCTCATAATCGTCTTCATCCAGCGTCTGAAAATGCTTGTACCGTTTGGAAGAAGCGCTGTCCTCGCTGTCGGTTACAATTACGAAAAAGGATAAATACTCCATTCGAAAATCCACTATTCATTAACCTCCGGCATCATAAGCAGATGATTGATAGCTATAAATCGGTTTTATTTCCTTATCCTTAAAGCCGCGATGCCAGACAGCAGTCGTTGTTGGCGACATCGGCGGAATTAGCCACGACCATCTCCCGGTCAGCTCGCGGCCGGCTGCCTGCTCTTGTTTCTCGAATCGCATGAACTGCTCGGCAGCCGTATGATGGTCGACAATGCTTACGCCATGCCGTTTGAACGAATGAATAACGGATGCATTCAGCTCGACAAGCGCCCGATCTTTCCAAAGAGACGTATTTGTCGTCATATCCAGATTCATCAGCTTTGCAACATCAGGAAGCTTATTATAACGATCCGTATCAGCCAAATTACGGGATCCGATTTCCGTTCCCATGTACCAGCCGTTGAACGGAGCCGCCGTATAGTCGATCCCGCCGATTTCCAGCTTCATATCCGAAATAAACGGCACCGCGTACCATTTCAGCTGAAGCTCCTCGAAGTTCTTAAGCTCCGGGTGAGCAAGCGGCACCTCCAATACTAAGCCGTCCGGCAGTTCGTACAGCATCGGAGCTCTGTCATTGATTTGAATGACGAGGGGCAGTATGTCGAAAGGCGTTTGCCGGCCTTTCCACCCAAGCTCCATGCACTTCACTGTAAACTTCACCGACGCCGGATCACCGATAATGCCGTTTGCAGTACGATAGCCGGCGTAACGGACAAGCTGATGGTTCCATATTCGGATACGCTGATATCCAAGCTGAGGCGCGAAAATAGTAATAGCTGGACGAACGCGACCGTTATTAGTCGCATATTTTATGTGATTAAATATCGCTTCGGCCATTTCATCCTCTTGCTTCATTCGTCTTGCGTCAAACACTTCAAGCGACTGCCAGAACAAACGCCCGATGCAGCGGTTGCTGTTGCGCCATGCCATTTTGGCTCCGTGGCTTATTTCCTCATAGGTTTGCGTATAAAAGCCTTCAAGATCTACTTGCTTGCGCACTTCGGCAATCCGTTTCACCGCTTCCTCTTCCGGCTTGCCAAGCTCTGCGTAACATGCGGATATAAATGGCTCCGCTTCGTTCAATAAATATCGGCTAGCTATACTCATGTTGACGTTACTCCCTAATTTTTTATTATACCGATGCGCTTCTTCCGCTGTAAACTATAGTTCTTGGAAAATAGTGCTGCGCTATTTGGAAAAAAAGCTTCGATCGAACGATGATTTAAACCATCCGTTCGACCGAAGCTTTTTAAGACACTTGTCCAACAAGCGGATTATTCCTCTTCCTTGCGCCGTCCAAGCAACAGAAAAATCGTAATAAGAATGAAAGCTGCCATCGCCATAAGCGGAATGGTCAGCCAGCCTCCGATGTTAAGGTAGTCCTGGTTGCATGGGATGCCCGAGCGGCAAGGCGCCATTTCGCCCAGCTTCGGAAACCAAATTTCCACATTATGATACAAAGAAATGAGTCCGCCGACAATATTTAACGGGATTAAGTAACCAATCATCCGCCGGTCTCCGCGATAGCTTGCAATGCCGAGCAGAATCGCTTGCGGATACATGAAGATACGTTGATACCAGCATAAATCGCATGGAATAAAGCCTTCGATTTCACTAAAATACAAACTGCCGCCCGTCGCTGCAAGCGACACGATCCAGGCGAAATAAAGGCTGTATTTTTGCATCCACGTTTCGTTCATGTGCTGCCTACCCCTTTAACTCATTATCAATTGCGGCTTTAACGCTGTTATAAGAATAGGAATTTAGTTTTTTGCCGTTTACAAACAACGTTGGCGTGCCCGTAACATTCATTGGACGAACGAGGGAGTTGTCTTTCTCTATGCGATCTTTATAGGTTTTGTTGTCGATATCGCTGCGCAGCAGATCATAATCGATTGGCAGTTTCGCGTCTTTAGCAAGCTGAACGAGATAATCAGGCGTCGCCCATTTAATCGTTTCCGCTTTTTGATTATCATATAGCAGCTTATAATACGTCCAGAAAGCTTCCTCATTCTGTTGGCGAACCGATTCAGCCGCCAAGGCCGCTGTATAGGAATCCTCTGCAATAAACGTATAGTTGATGAAGTGGAAAGCAACTTTACCGCTGTTAATGTACTCTTGCTCCAGCTGCGGCTTAACGTTCTGCGCAAAATCTTGGCAGGCCGGGCATTTGTAATCGCCAAATTCGACGATTTTCACCGGCGCGTCCGCGCTCCCTTGCATCGGAAGGCTTGCATAGTCGAAGCTGACCGGTTTGTTCTGCTGGTTCATGCCGATGATGATGACAGCAATGACCGCAACAAAAGCCAACGTTAGAAAGATTAGCGGTTTGTTCGAAGCTTTTCTTTGCGATTGTTTCGACTTGTACTGCTGCTGATTCGGTCTCTGCTGTTTTTTCGATTTCGGTTTGCTCAATCCATTCAAATCCTTTCTAGACGAAGATAGTCTTGCTGACATCCATACGTTTATGTCCTGTCACAATTTTAGTTACACACTGTTTTAAAGTCAATAAAACGGCATGAGTTGTCTTAATACTGTCAAACTTATGGAGCTATTGTCAATTGCTCAGGCGCAATGAGCTTTGTCAGCTCTCCTGTGTGCAGCAGCTTCAGCTTGTGAAGTGCTCTTGTACAGCCGACATAGAGCAGCTTGGCGTCATGAGCGCCGTAGGACGCGTCCTCCGCATCGCAAATGAGCACAGCGTCAAATTCCAGCCCTTTGGACAAGTATACAGGCACAACCGACAAGCCGCCGCCGTATTCCGGCTGCTTGCTGCGAACGATCGAAGGCGACAGTCCCTCTTCGAGCAATGCTTCATAAATAACTTCGCATTGCTGGGTTGTTCGTCCGATAACGGCAATCGTGTCATATTGGCCGCTCGCCTGCCATTGTCGCACGGTTTGCCTAATACCGAGAAGCCTCTGATCATCGTTCACATAGCTTTCAACATCGACTGGATCGCCGCTGCGGAACACCGGCACCGCCGGCTTGACGCCGCCGCCCATCGCGCCAAGAATACGATTGGCGAATTCAATAATTTCCATCGTGGAACGATAGCTTCGGTTCAATTCGAAATAACCGGTTTGTTCGGAGGCGAACAAGTCCGTCAATTGGTCCCAGCTTTGAATGCCTGCGTAATCATGTATGCCTTGCTGCAAATCGCCGAGCACGGTCATTGAAGGCGTCGATTGGCATAAGCGGAGCGCCTCCAGCTGAAATGGCGAATAGTCCTGCGCTTCGTCAATGACGATATGATCGTAGGCAGACATATTTAATCCATACAGCTTTAGATGAATATAGACAAGCGGAGCGAGATCCGCTGCTTCCGCCTGGCCGTTCTTCAGACGAGCCGTTGTTTCGGCTGCAATCGCCTTTGGAATGCTGCTGTCCGCTTGCTTGCCATGGAATAGAGTCGCGTATAGCTGCGGTGCCGTGAAAGCGGGGATTTTTTTTTGGAACGCGTTCAGCTTCGTGTTGGCTTTCGCCCGCAGCTTCTTATCGTGAACGCCTTTTTCCTTCAACGTCGATTCGAGCCAGCGGCGAATCCGGCTTGCAAGGCGGTCGCGCTTCTTCATTAACGATTCTTCGCCATAATCGGTGTTGTACCATTCCTCCATCTTTTCCGGCTTTAATAGAAGTCCCGGCAACGGCTCGAATGGAATGACAGGTACAATACGCGATTCAATCTCGGAAATCCGTTGATCGACAATCGCTTTGAATGAAAGCGCGCCTTTGATCCTTCCGGAGGAAATTGCGGCCTCTTCGGCCGTGCGCGGCTGCTCGAACCAATAGGCTAACGCGTCCGCGCTGCTCGTCAGCGCTACCTCGTGATTCAGAAGCGCTAACGCCCAGTCCGTGAAGGTTGTCTGCTGAATATCGCCAACGCCAAGCTCCGGCAGCACGCCGGAAATATAATCAAGGAACATCCGGTTAGGAGCAAAAATAACCATTCGCTCGGCACGCATCCGGTCCGCATATTGATAAAGAAGAAACGCAAGCCGATGAAGCGCGACTGTCGTTTTGCCGCTGCCCGCCACCCCTTGAATGAACAACGCTTTCGACCGTTCTGAACGAATAATGCGGTCCTGCTCATGCTGAATCGTCGAAACGATATCGCGCAGCTTATTATCTTTGTTCTCGCCTAGACGATAGAGCAAAAATTCGTCCGTAACAGCCTCTTCCTCTTGTCCGCGCGTAAAGCTGTCGACCAGACGGACAAGCTCGCCTTGGCGCACCATCAAATTACGTTTTAAATGAACGAGGCCTTCGATCTCGCCGTCTGGCGATTCATAAGTTGCTGAATCGTTGCCGCCTGTGAAGGAATAAAACAAACTGGCCACCGGAGCGCGCCAGTCGATAACGATTAGTTCATTGCCGCCCGCTTTAGCCACGCCCGCTTTGCCGATATAAAGCGGTTTTGCCTCTCCGTTCGGCAGCTCCTGAAAATCAATTCTGCCGAAATAAGGCTCGCGATGGGCGACTTCCAGCCTCTGCTTCCTCTCTTCGCGCTGAAGATCGAGCATTTGCTCCGTAAAGTCATCGCCCGTGTACTTCGGACCAATGGCTTGTAATTGTGAGACGATTTCGGACAACGAGCTTGCCAGTCGTTCCTTTTCTTCTTGATAGGCACTTTGAACCGACATGTCAGTTACCTCCTAAGATAAGATTGATGTATCCGTTCTCTCGCAAACGCAAACATCGCCGTCTTGCGGACGGCGATTATCGTTTGGAATCGATGCTGCTATTGTGTGCAAAAAAACGGATATTCAATATACCATATGACAATGATTTCAAGCAATCGTTGACGTTAGAAAATAAATCGCCACGGCATTCCAGACGACAAGAAGCGGAATACCGATCGTAAATGAAGCATGCTTCGTTTTGTGGCGGAAATAACGCATGCCGATCCAGGCCCCGACTGCGCCGCCAATTGCGGCGGCTGTGAACAGCCTCTTTTCCGGAACCCTTCTCCGATTTCTCCGGGCCGCCTGCTTGTCCGACCCCATCAGGCCAAAAGCGGCTATATTAACGACGATCAGATAGATGATTAGTAATTGCATCGTACCACCTGCTTTACAAGTTTTACTGCCCTCTAGGCTTCGCTCGATTCGTCGGCTGCGCCGCGTACGGGTCATCCGGCCAGTAATGCTTCGGATATCTGCCTTTTAAATCTTTTTTCACTTCAAAATACGCATTGCTCCAAAAGCTGCTTAAATCGCGGGTCACTTGGACGGGCCTTTGCGACGGCGAGAGCAAATGAATCGTAAGCGGCAGCGTGCCGCCGGCAAGGCGCGGCGTTTCACGAAGCCCAAACAGCTCTTGCAGCCGAACCGCGATAAACGGCGCTTCCGGATCGCTGTAATCGACCGGAATTCGCGAACCGCTTGGCACGGCAATATGCGTCGGCACTTCCTGATCGAGCTGCTGCCGCTGCTGCCAGCTGAGCATCGATTCGAGGATGCCGATCATTTGCAGCCGCTGCAAATCGCCCTTGCTCTTCATGCCGATAATATGCGGCAGCAGCCATTCTTCTAATGTTGCAAGTTGCGAAGCCTCCGAGACATCAGGCCAATCGCCGCCGCGGCCGGACATGAGCCGCATTCGCGCGAGCAGCTGCGACGCTGCCTTGCTCAGCGGCAGCAAGCTTAAGCCCCCGCTTTGGCGAATGCCCTGGATCAGAGCTCGCGCAACGAGCTCGGGATCGGGCTGCTGCAGCGGCGTTTCCTTTATAATAATCGCGCCAAGCCGCAGCCTGTGGCGCGCTTTCACCGATTGCGAGGCGGCGTCCCATTCGACGGTATCCGCCTCCTCCGCTTGATCGCCGGCCGAACGAATCAGCTCGTCCGGCTCCAACAGCGCCGCAAGCCGGATTCGGCTTTCACTGCCGGCGGCGTCTTCGATTTCCGCGGCGGCGAGATAGGCCGCCCGCGAAAGAGGCTGCAGCTCAGGCAGGGCTGCGCCTCTGCCGTTCGCAAGCAAGTACCGGCCGTCTCCGCGCCTCTGCGCGATCCGGTCGGGATAGGCAAAGGCGAGCAGCAAGCCGTATGGCTCGCCTTGATAGGGCTGCGGAGGCATGGCTGCGCCCGCCTCCGCTTCCAGCAAGCGCAGCCATTGCGCGGCTTGCGCTCCAATGCGCTGCGCAGCGCCGCGGTCGACAGCGGCGCCAGCGCCGTGAAGCGCGTCGACGCGAAGCTTAATGTCGACGCTGCGCTCCTGCGGCAGCAGGTCGCGCTCGCTGAGCAGCGCCGCCAGCGTGCAAGCCTCTCGCGTCAGGCCAAGCTGCTGCGCGCGCAGCAGCATATAGCCGAGCCGAGGGTGAAGGCCAAGCTTCGCTATGCGCTTGCCCCATTCCGTCGGCTTGCCTGCGCCGTCAAGCGCATGAAGCATGCGCAGCAGCTCCGTTGCCTGACTGAATGCCGCCTGCGGCGGTTCATCCAGCCATGACAGCTCCGAAGGATGCGGAATTCCCCATACCGCAAGCTCCAGCGCCAGCGGCGCCAAATCCGCAGCGGCGATTTCCGGCGCGGCCTGCACCGGCAAATAATGCTGCTCCTGCTCGGTCCACAGCCGATAGCATACGCCGGGCGCAAGCCGGCCTGCGCGTCCCCGGCGCTGATCGGCGGAAGCCTGCGAGACGGGGACCGTTTCCAGCCTCGTCATCCCTGTGCGCGGCGAGAAATAAGGAACGCGCATTAATCCGCCGTCTACGACGATTCGAACGCCTTCGACCGTTAAGCTGGACTCGGCAATTGAAGTAGCGAGCACCACTTTTCGCTCCCCCTGCTTGCACGGAGCGATCGCAGCATCCTGCGCTTCAAGCGGCATCGAGCCATGCAGTTCGACAACGCGAACGGCCATACCGCTCCCTGCGCCGCCGATTTGCATTTGAGCCAAAAAAGACGCGGTTCGGCGGATTTCGCCGACGCCGGGAAGGAATGCGAGCACGTCCCCTTCGTTATTCCGAAGCGCGAAAGCAATCGTCTTCGCCATCTCCTCTTCAAATCTGCCGGTAACCCGGCTGTCGCGATAAATCGAATCTACTGGATACGTCCGTCCCTTGCTCGAGATAACAGGCGCTCCTCCCAACAATTCCGATACCGGCTCTGCGGCGAGCGTTGCCGACATGACGACAATTCGCAAATCGTCGCGAAGCAGCGATTGCGTCTGCAAGCAAAGCGCCAAGCCGAGATCGCCGTGCAAATGGCGCTCATGAAATTCATCGAACAATACGGCGCCTATTTGCTCTAACGCTGGATCTTCCTGCAGCATTCGCGTCAGTACGCCCTCTGTTACAACCTCGATGCGCGTTCTTGCGCTAACCTTTGTATCCAATCGAACGCGGTAGCCAACCGAATCGCCGACCTGCTCCCCGAGCGCGGAAGCCATAAACTTAGCTGCAGAACGGGCAGCCAGCCGCCTCGGTTCGAGCATGACGATTTTTCGCCCTTCCAGCCAAGGCTGATCAAGCAGCGCAAGCGGAACGCGTGTCGTCTTGCCCGCGCCCGGCTCTGCGATTAGTACAGCGGCGGCGCGTTCGCCAAGAATATCTAGCAATTCCGGAAGCACCTCATCGATTGGCAATGATTGAACCATATAATTAACAGCTCCTACATTTATTTCATGCCGTTAACTATTAATGACATTGTTACTATCATTAAATAAATTGTCGGCTATTTTACGATTTTCATCATCTGTACGACTGGTCGATTGTCGCCCGTCAACTGCGCCTCAGCGCTGCGCAGCTGCGAGGAGCCGTCACCGTCCAGAAAAATGCCGTCCTCCAGCAGGCCGTCGCCAACCTCTTCCACGATCGCATCACGAAATTCCGCAAGTGTCCCTTTCGTGCTGCTAACGACGAGATAAAGAATGCCGTTACGGTCATATATCGCCGCTGAACGAAGACGAGCTTCATCCGGATAAGGCGCTTGTTCCGCTAATATTTGCTGCTCCCACGCTTCATCTTTGCCCAGGCTCATGCTTATGCCGCCCTGCGCCCAAAATCGCGTATGATCCATCACTTTAAGCTCGGATGCGTCGCCAACAACCTGCACCGACAGGGTGTTGTTCGCTCCGTCCCAAACTAACGTTCCTCGTTTGTATTTCACATTTTTGCTGCCCGAGCCATATTCATCTATTGCCCCGTTAACAGGCAGACTGTTCACGACAGCGATGCTAAGCAAAGCCTTCTCATAGAAAAAACCGCCGTTTATGCCGTAATCGGGCGTAAGCGCTACATTATTTTGAATCGTCTCCAGCGTAACGTTTGAAGGCTTTGTCGCCAGCACATGAAGCTCCATTCCGTTTGTTGCTGTCGCTTTCTCATAGGCATAGGCTGTCGGATGATTGCCGGCGGCGGTGCCTTCACTGCCTTCGCTTTTCGCCTTCAATGAAGATAACATGAAATAAAATAACAATACTGCGGCCGCAACGACGATCAACAGAACGAGAACGACTGCTCCGATCCTTTTGCCGCCTTGCTTGGAAAATTCAGTTTCATTGCTCACTGTTCAAAGTTCCCTTCAAGCTAAATATAATCGCACTCCATCTTAATCGAACCAGCCTTTGCGCCGGAACCAGGCATACATGCCCAAACCGATCAGCACCATGACGCCAAGCAGGCTGAAATAGCCCCAATGCCATTTCAGCTCAGGCATATTAACGAAATTCATTCCGTATAAACCGGCCAAAAACGTCAACGGCATAAATATCGTCGTAATGACCGTCAACGTTTTCATAATCGCGTTCATCCGATTCGAATTGTACGAAATATAGCTGTCCCGCAGATCGGCTGTCATCTCGCGGCAAGCGTCCGTCATCTCAGCCAGCTTAAGCAAATGATCGTAAATGTCGTGATAAAACGCCAAGTAATGATTCAAGCCGTTAATTTTCTCGGTATTGATAATACGATAAAGCAGCTCTCGCATCGGCAAAATGGTTTTGCGCAAACGAAGCAGCCGCGAGCGAATGTTGAAAATATCGTCCATTGCAGTCTGGCTAATTCCGTTCAGTCCGCCAACTTCTTTGTCCAGCACCAGCTCTTCAAGCTCTTGAACAGCTGGAAAATATTGATCCACCAGCTTGTCTATGACCGTGTATGCGGCAAAGAGCGACCAGTCCTGCTGCGATTTTGTCGATCTCGTCATTTTGACCCGCGCTTCATCAATTTCCGTGCAAGGCTGGTAATGAAACGTTACCAGAAACGACTTGCCAATAAACATGTTGACCTCGTAAACGGCAAGCGTTGCCGGGTCAATCGAATGCAGCACGAGAAAATGAATCGGATCGTAATGGTCCAGCTTCGGCCTTTGCAGCAGATGGAAGCAATCCTCTATAGCCAGCGGATGAAAATGAAAATAGGAAGACAGCAAAGCAGACTCCTCTTCCGTCGGCTCGCTGAAGTCGGCCCAGTACCATTCCAGCTCCGCTTCCCCCAGCGCCTCAATCGTAATATTATTTCTCCATTGTCCTGTTTTCGTGAGTCCGGTGATGTGAATCAAGTATAGGTTCCTCCTGAACGCCTAACAGCTGCGATACAAGCGGTCGATTATCCGGCGAACTGCTCAATCAACCGTTCACGCTCCTGCTTGAGCGATTCATATTTGCTTTCAGCCTTCGCCTTCTCGCGATCCAGCTCCTCGAGCAACGTCCTCGCATTATGCAGCTGGCTTAAGGCCTGCGACATTGATTCTTTTATTTTACCTTGTACAATCCAATCTGCAATCAATCCGTCGAAAAAAAAGTCGGCAAATGTCGCTAACCCGCCAATTTGGACTTTCAAATCCGAGCTCAAACGTACATCCTTTAACTCTTTTTTCAACCGATTGACCAAGCACTGGGCTGTACTGATTGCCGATTTGGCATCATCAATATGGGAATGCTTAATCGAGTTGCTGATCAGCCCTCCTCCGAGCATGTCAAAAGTGCCCCAGTTTGCAGCTGAATCCAACTTATTCACCGCATCCTCCAGCGAACAGACGAGCTGACGGCAAGCCGCCGCCGCTTCATACCACTCTTTGCTCTCCAGCCTAGCGTCCGTCGCTTGTGCCTCCAGCGTTTCGAGTTGCTGAGTCGTATCTGCATCGACGCTCAGAATCCATTGCTCCTTCTGGCGTTTAATCTGTTCATATTGCTCATCGGCGCCGACCAGCTCCGCAACTTGCGTACCGGAAGCATAATATTCCTGCTCCAGCGTCACGATTTCCTGCTTCGTTAGCTGCAGCTTTAACGAAACCGAGAGCGCCTGCTGCCGCTCAATCTCCAGCTGCTCATCCTTGCTTCGCAGGATCGTATGGAACATATTGCTCCACGACAGCTTTAACAGCTTATCTACATCTGCTTGCTCTTTATCCAGTTGAACCTCCAGCTCAATCGCCCGTTTCCGTTCTTCGTTCAATCTTGTCAGCAGCGTTTCGCGGCGTTGCTCTACATGCATTAAGGAAGCGGCGCGCTCCCGGCATTGCTCCAATTGTTCATTCCACTTCGCGATCGTCTCGTTCATAATCGATCTACGCTCCTTTTGGGATATGATCTGTTGATTCCGATACAAATGAATTTATCATGTTTTGATTCGTTCTCTATAGTACGAGATCCCATTCAATTAGACTTCACATTTATTGAAATGGTTGCGAATTCGGAATCCGACATGCTATCGTTTGATCATAAGGAAGGTGAACAAGCAGTGATTCGCGGACGATTTGCCCCGACGCCATCGGGACTTATGCATGTAGGCAACATATGGGCGGCGCTGCTTGCCTGGCTTCAAACGAGAAGCGCAGGCGGCCAGTTCGTGCTGCGCATGGAAGATATCGATAAGCCGCGCTGTCGTCCAGCGCTTGCGCAGCAGGCGCTGGACGATCTTCGCTGGCTTGGCTTGAATTGGGATGAAGGTCCGGATATCGGCGGACCTTACGGCCCGTATACGCAAAGCGAGCGCGGCGCTATGTATGAAGAGGCTTTGAGGAAGCTACAGCAGAGCGGCCGTTTATATCCGTGCTTCTGCAGCCGTGCCGAGCTGCTCGCCGTAGCCAGCGCCCCGCACGGATTGTCAGAAGAAGGTCCGGTCTATAACGGAACCTGCCGTTGCTTGACGGCCGAGGAGCAGGAACAGCGAAGGGCGAACAAAGAGCCATCCCTTCGTTTTCAAATCAATGACGATCAAGCCGTTGCCTTTATTGACGGAGCAGCAGGATTCAAGGCTTTTGCGCCGGGCGCTGGAGGAGATTTCGTCATTCGCCGTGCTGACGGCATCATCAGCTATCAGCTTGCCGTCGTCGTCGATGATGCTGCCATGAAGATCACCGACGTGCTTCGCGGCTACGATTTGCTCGATTCTACTCCTCGCCAATTGATGCTCTACGAGGCGCTCGGCCTGCCTGCGCCGCGCTTTGCTCATGTCCCTCTATTAATGGGCGAAGATGGCAAGCGGCTCGCGAAACGTCATGGCGACACTTCTATTGCAGGTTTAAGAGCTGCAGGCGTATCGGCTGAACGCATTATCGGCTGGCTGGCGCATATAGCAGGACAGCAGCCGACTTTTAACCCTCTCAGCGCCCGTGAGCTCGCAGCAGGCTTCAATCTTGATCGAGTGCCGAAAGAGCCAATTGTCATAGATGAAGCGTCTATGCGCCGGCTATTTGGCTCATAAAGCTTTACGTGTTGTTGCTTTATGTTCACCTCTGCTCGTTGGCTGTTGTAAGCTGACGCGAATCGAGTCTCATTTATCTGCTCATAATGCATCCGCGCACGTACGCATTTCCACCAACTTCTCTCGATTACCTTACCGATAAGAACCCCACAGGGTCTTATCTA
The DNA here is from genome assembly GCF_009737085.1 of Paenibacillus sp. NEAU-GSW1. Classification (GTDB taxonomy): domain Bacteria; phylum Bacillota; class Bacilli; order Paenibacillales; family Paenibacillaceae; genus Pristimantibacillus. The sequence continues at coordinate 48,517 of NZ_WOVL01000016.1, read as the reverse complement.
AGCGGGATGGCCCGCAAATGATTACTCCACCGCGTACAAAGCAAGAAAGGCTGTCACTATCATCATTTTCCATGATGACGATAGTGACAGCCTCTCTTTAGATAATCCGCGCACAATTGCCAATATGATCGGCAATCGCGGGTATATCGTTCAGTTCGAAGGCAGTTACGCCGCCTGAGAGCTCCCGGCTCCGTCCCCACGAATCATAATCATGCGGCCAGAGCGCGATGCCCGTTACGTTGGATAATGACATCGCCATTTCAGCATCGTCACTGTTCCTTAGCAATACAAGCTTTGGATAAGCTTCCCGCTTGTAGCCCTCGACCAATATGACGTCGACTGGCGGAGCGGCGTCGATTAATTCATGCAGCGGTGTCGGCGCAGCTTTCACAATCGCGGTTTGACCGGCGGAGGTGATTGCCGACCACTCAGCGCCGGCTTCACGCATCTTCCTTGTGTCACAGCCGGGCGCATCCGCCTCAAATTCATGGCCGTCATGCTTAATGACGGCCACTCGCAGGCCTTGCGAGGTGAAATGTCCGATTAAACGGCACATTAACGTCGTTTTGCCTGAATTTTTATATCCGACAATCTGAAAAACTAGCGGCGGTTTCTTTTCCTTCATAATCTCGCCTCCATACGGAGCGCCTTTTCGTATTGTTCGGGCGTATTCATATTAAAGGCAAATCGAACATCAATACCCGCTTCCGCAAAAGGCTTTTCTTTTACGATATCGAAATCGATCCGATCTAGCAAGCTCATCATGCCAAGGCGACCTTCAGCGAGAAATTCGGCAGCGGCGACAGCGCATTCCGTCCGGTATATCGCATGCAGCGGGTGAAGCTTGCCTCCGATTTCCGGCACGATAGCCATCTTGCCGCTCCGCTCCAGCTTCTGCTTCATCCAGACAGCTGCGGTCTCCGAGATAAAGGGCATATCGCATGCCGTTGCCCAATGAAGCTTGCCTGGCTCAGTCTGCTCTAACGCGGTATGAAGCGCGGCGAGCGGCCCTTGCTGCGGAAGCCGATCTATCAGCGTACGCACGCCTCTCCCGGACATTGCATCGTATTGTTCTTCCGTAGCGACAACAACCACTAAACTGTCGCAGACGAGAGACATCCGCGAAATGATTCGATCCAGCATTGCGCTTTCGCCAAACGGCAAAAGCGCCTTCGTCTGACCGTTCATTCTTGAGCTTCGACCGCCCGCAAGGATGATCCCGTCCATTCCCAGCTTAGCGGATTGCATACTCGCCTTCCTCCTCGAAGTCCTCACCGAACGGTTCAATCTGAACGGCGCTAACCTTGAAGTCGGGCATTCTGCATACCGGATCCAGTGCAGGACTGGTGACATTATTGACATTTTGCACGTCGCCCCAGTGCATCGGCACAAATAAGGTATCTTTACGAATCGATTTCGAGAATTTGCTGCGGACGATCGTTGTGCCGCGAGGCGAACGAATCGTTACGAGCGAATCGTCTTCAATCCGATATTTAGCAGCCGTTTCCGGATGGATTTCCATAAAATTCTCAATGTCTTTCGCAGCGAGCATCGGGCTGCGCCGCGTTTGCACGCCAGTCAAATAATGCGCCAGCACGCGGCCGTTTGTCAGCACTAGCGGATATTGCGCGCTGACTTCCTCTGCGACAGGCTCTGATACGACGGGTATAAAGAGCGCCCTGCCTTCCGGCTGCGGAAAGCTTTGCTCGAACAACCGCTTTGCTCCCGGATGATCTGTCGAAGGACATGGCCAGTAAACGCCTTCCTCTTTGCGTAGACGATCGTATGTGATGCCGTAATAGTCAGCGACGCCTCCGCGGCTTGCCACGCGAAGCTCGTTGAAAATTTGCTCGGAATCTTCGAACTTGAAGTACGTTCCGCGGCCCAACCTATTTGCAAGCTCGCACAAAATGTGCCAATCATCCCGCGCCTCTCCCGGAGCTGGCCTTGCCGCTTCACGCAGCAGAACGCGCCCTTCCAGATTGGTTAGCGTGCCTGTATTCTCAATATAAGCTGTTACCGGCAGCACGACGTCTGCCAGTACCGCTGTTTCAGACATAAACATGTCGGCTACGACCAAGTAATCAAGCCCCTTAATGCCCTCTTCGACGAGTCCGGCATTCGGGTTCGACATAATGGGGTTGGAACCCATCACAAACATCGATTTGATTTCCTTGCGATGGATAACCTCCATCATTTCATATGCGGAAACGCCTTTGCCCGGCAACTCTTCCGGCTTTACGCCCCACACGCTGGCAATATATGCGCGATCCTGTTCATTTTCAATTAAACGATAGCCCGGAAGCTGATCGGCTTTCTGGCCGTGCTCCCTTCCGCCTTGCCCGTTGCCTTGACCTGTGACAGCGCCGTATCCGCAGCCCGGCTTGCCGATTTTCCCGGTCGCAAGAACGAGGTTTATGAAATTGCGCACCGTCATATGTCCATCGGCATGCTGCTCAACGCCGCGTGCCGTAAATACCATGCCTGTCTTGGCACGGCCGTAAGCCATAGCCGCCTTAACGATAAGCTCTTTATCTACGCCCGTCAATTCGGCAATCGCATCCAGGTCAAGCTTATCAATATGGCTCTTCAGCTCTTCGAAGCCTTTCGTCCGGTTTTCCACGAACCGCCGGTCAACCAGTCCTTCATCAAATACAGCTTTTATAAGTCCGTTTACGAGTGCGGCATCCGTTCCCGGTTTCACTTGCAAATGCAGATCGGCCATCTCGGCCGTCCCCGTCACGCGCGGATCAATGACGATAATGAATGCGCCGTTTTCCTTCGCTCTTGTAAAATAAGGCATCATCGTCGGCTGGCACTCGGAAATATTGGTGCCGGCCAAAATGATAACTTCCGCTAATGCGATATCAGCCAGCTGATTGGTCAAGCCGCGATCGATGCCGAACGCCTTAACGCCGGCCGATGCAGCTGCGGACATGCAAAACCGGCCGTTATAATCAATGTAACGCGTACCTAACCCGATACGGGCAAATTTACCTAGCAAATACGCCGTTTCATTCGTCAGCGAGCCGCCTCCGTATAGGCAAACCGCATCCGCGCCATGCGCAGCTTGAATACTGCGAAAGCGCGTTGCGATGGAGTCAAGCGCTTCCTCCCAGCTTACGCGGGTCAACACGCCGTTTTTCCGCATCATCGGATGAGTCAGCCGCTCTCGGCTTAACGCATGCTGATAGGAGTTTTTCCCTTTGACGCAAAGTCTTCCTTCAGAAGCGGCATTCGGAATGCCCTCAACTGAATAGACGGTTTTGCCAGTCAGCTCGTCGCGTTTTTCTTCGACTTCCATCTTGCACTGTACACTGCAAAACGGGCATTGTGTAATCATTTTTGTCAATGTCTGCGTCATTAGCTCCCCATCCCTTCCACAAGAACCGGATTCAACCGCTCCGTTTGCCTTTCCGCAAGGAGGCGATCGAGCAAGCCGTCTCTCTCATTTAAATCCAGAACCGTTTCGCGGAGGCGCTGCAAGCCGTGCCGCTCCAACCATTTCCAGACCCGCTCTCCGTAATTTGCGTTTTCGCGATATCGTTGCAAACAGCTCAAGACGACGCCTATAGCCGCTTCCTCGGTTGGTTCAATGCTGATCAGCTTGCCCTGCTTCACCGGGTTCTCCGCATAGCCTCCCGCATAAACCTCCCAACCGGCTGGCGCAGCGGCAATGCCAAAATCATGCACAAGCGTTCCAATCGGATAAGCAGGACCGGCCGAGACGGAAATGCGGACCGTATGCGGCATCGCCAACCGATCCAATTGCTCGATCAATTCATTGCCGATTACTGTATTGTCCATATACCAGCCGCGATTGCGGACCGCGCCGTTTGGTCCGACGGTAACAGCCGCAGTACGCGGAGCCGGCTCATGTTCTTTCGTATAATAACGAAGCGCTCTGCGGCATAAACCGCAGCCTTCAGGTTTGCTCCAATTCAGCTTGATCATCGCTTCTTTCGCAGTCGCGATTCCCATTTGCCCGATCGCTTCCTTCACGGCTGCATGGCCCAGCTCCGTACAACCGCATATAGGCGGTTCGGCTGCCGGCGACGAACCGCCGCTCTTTTGCGCGTAATCGATCAGCATGGCAACGACAGGCTTACAGCCCCCGCACGAGCCGGAAGCTTTCGTTTTGTCGCGCACTTCGTCCACTGTCTTCAATCCGCCTGCGCAAACCGCATTTACGATTGTCGCTTTGTTGACGGCGTTGCAAGCGCACACCGTTTCGTCATCCGGCATTGCGGCGCATCGATCAAAGCCGCTGCTTGAAGCGTTGTCCTGCGCCGCCGTTTGGAGCGCCGAGACGGAAGCGCTCTTCTTCACGAGCTCAAGCAGCTTCATCGCTTCCGAGCTGTCGCCGTAAAGAACGGCCCCGGCCACTTTGCCCGATCTCATCGTTACTTTTTTATATGTTTTATTAATGCCATTAAACGTTTGGATGGCCGTTTGCGCTTCGTCATCGCGGATCATGCCAACCGAGAACACATCGACGCCCGAAACTTTTAATTGCGCGTATGGCACTGAACCTTTATAAGGCTCGGCAGCTGCGCCGACCAGACGCTGCGCCAGCACTTTGCCTTGTTCATATAAAGGAGCGACCAGGCCGTATACGATATCGCGGTGTTCCGCGCATTCGCCGACGGCGAAAACATTCGGCGCGCTCGTTTCCATATAGTCGTTTATAACAATAGCACGATTTACTTTGATGCCGCTAGCTGCAGCCGCAGCAGTATTCGGACTGATCCCGACTGCAAGCACGATCAGATCAGCGGCGAGCTTTGAGCCGTCTGTAAATAGCAAGCCTTCGGCCCGTTTGCGGCCGATAATTTTTTCAGTTCTTTTATCGAGTAAAAATTGCATGCCCTGTTCGGTCAGCTCTCTCTTGAGCAAATCTGCGGCAGGAACGTCCAACTGTCTGTTCATCAAATAAGTTGCGTTATGGATGACTGAAACTTCCATCCCGAGATTCAACAAGCCGCGGGCTGCTTCCAGACCGAGCAAGCCGCCGCCGATAACGGCAGCACGCTTATATTTGGTCGACGCCTGGATCATCGTTTCGCAATCGGCCATCGTCCGGAACGCGGTAACACCCTCTTTATCGACGCCTGACAGGTTAGGCTTAAACGCTGAAGAACCGGTTGCGAAAATAAGCTTGTCGTAATCCACCTTTAAGCCCGACTCTGCCATTACCCGTCGATTAACGGTATCGGCTTTCGTTACCTTCTCTCCAGTAAACAGCCGTATGCCGCGTTCCTCGTACCATTTCCAATCATTTATAATAATTTCATCGATTTTCGTATCGCCCTGCAGCACCTTTGACAGCTGAATCCGATTGTAGTTCGGATGAGGCTCGCTGCCGATGATCGTAATGTCGAATGCGTCCGGGTTCAAATCGTAAATTTGCTCTACGCATTTTACACCGGCCATCCCGTTACCTATTACAACAAGCCTTTCCTTTTTCATCTGCAGTCTTCCTTTCCGCTTGCGATTTGCTCGATAGATTTAGGTTAATAATGTAAAAGAGGCTATTTCACCGGCTGAAGCGCCTTTGCCGCCGGCAGGAATAACCGCTAACGCGTTAGCCACGGAAAAAGCGGCAATGTTGCCTGAACGATCATTCGGCAACGGACTGATTTTCCATTGTCCGTCTGTAAACTGCGCAACAGCGCGAAGATATCTCGGATAAGGACAAGGCTTTCTGATCGATCCGTCAAGAACGCCTGCCATCCAAACACTCTCATAGCTCGCGCTTCCCGTTAGCTTCCGCAGAACCGGTTTTGCAAGCAGCTCGAGCGCCGCATAACAAGCCGACGGATTACCGGATAAGCAAAGCAACAGCTTGGAACCGCGTCGGAAAGCCGAGGTCGGCGTTCCCGGACGCATGAGCACTTTCGTAAAAACGGGCTCCCAGCCGCTCTTCACGGCCGCTCGTTCGGCATAATCATAATCGCCGACCGAAACGCCGCCGGTTGTAATTACGATGTCCGCTTGCTCGAAAGCTGCGTCAAGCTCCAACGCAATCGCCTCGAGTTCGTCCTGTACAGGCTTGCGGCGAATCGCTTTCACTCCGAGCTGAGTTGCGAACATAGCTGCTGTAACACCGTTCGAATCATAAATATGATTGGGCAGCAGCGACGTTCCTTGCGGTTGAAGTTCGTCGCCAATCGGCAGTACAACCGCTATCGGCTTCTTATACACAACGACCGACGGTTTTCCGTACGATGCCAGAATCGCCATTTCACGCGCCCCAAGCTTCGTTCCCGGATGAAGCAGCGACGTATGCTGCGGAACATCTTCCCCTGCTTCAGCAATATGATTGCCGGCAGGCACGCGGCGGTCAATCGCAATTCGTTTGCCGCTCTTGCTCGCGCTTCTTATCGCAACCATTTCTTGTACAATGACCGTATCGTAAAAATCCGGCACAGGAGCGCCAGTGAACACTCTCAACGCTCTGGGTTCCGCATCCGCATCGTCCATCACGATCATTCCAGCCCGGCTTTCTCCGGCAGTTTTTATAAGTAAAGGATTGTTAGGCGTAGCAGCCTCTGTCCATTCAGATCGTATCGCATAACCATCCATCATCGATCTCCGGAAGGGGGGCATTGGGAATGGTGTTAAGAAAGCTTCCGCTAAATATCGGCCGTTCGCTTCTTCGAGATCGACCGATTCCGTTTCGGCAGGAGTAGCTATATTACTGCATAATTGAGCTACTCCTTCAGCGACAGTAACGCTTAAAATCAAAGCTTCATTTGCGCTTATTTGAACGGTTGGCAACAGAATCCCTCCTCTATTGCACGTCATTAAACAGAAAAAACCCGTCCCATGCGCTGGGATCGGGCTTCATTGCCGAATTTTGACGCCACATCATTGTGTCGCATTTATGGATTTGATTCGAGCATATCGAAATCAATCGCATATGTCAATATTAATAACACAATGTAGGCAGAAATCTGTGTGATTTTATGAACTTTATGTCAGATATGTTGACATATATTTAGCATTTTACTATAATTCATTTCAAGCTCACAATGATGTGACTGTTTACGGCACCGGAAGCACAAGGTTGTGCACCCGATTGATATAAACCATGTTAGGTTGCTGCATCCGCTAGGATGATTGCGGCTTTTTTATCGTTTCCACTCGTATTCCATCCGACCTGCGGTTTCCAAGGCCCTCTCCTCGCCTAACAACCTCGAGACTACGTGCAGCGACGCGTCAATGCCTGCAGTAATGCCTGCTGACATTACGATTTTCTCATTATCGACATAACGGACATTTTCTTGCACGATGGCGTTTGCAGGACAGATTTGTTTTAACAGTTCTATCGCAGAATGATGGGTTGTCGCCTTTTTCCCCTCCAATAATCCCGCTTTTGCCGCGATAAGCGCGCCTGTGCATACGGAAAGCACAAGCTCAGATTCCGCCGCCGTACGCCTTACCCAATCTACCAATACTTCATTATTCATTTCGGTTCTCGATCCGATGCCGCCGGGCACGACCAATAGATCGGTCTTCGGGCAGTTATCAAAATGATAGGTCGGATTGAGGCTGAGATTGTTGGCTGTCAAAATACTTTGATCATTCTCGCCTACCGTGTAGACATTTAAATCTTTGCCCAAATGTCCGCCAATCGAAAGCACTTCTAACGGACCGCAAAAATCCATAGAATCGATACCATTAAATACGAGAATCGCCACATTTCTAGCTTGACTCATACTCCTCATCTCCCTATCCCAAAATAAAAAGCATTTGGTTCATAATAACCAAATGCTTCGCCCAGGCGTACGGCATATGAAATATTTGCTCCCTCGTGGTTATCCACGTTCGCCAGTCACAAATACCGAATAAGCTATAATTATTTATAGCAAAAATGTCAGAATATTTCAACTCTCGAATTTTTATTGCTCCAATTGCGTTCGACTAGCTTCATATACCGTTTCATAGACAAGCCGCCCGATTGCGTTGCCGATTGTCGTTGCGGCTCCCGCGTAGGCGTGCACAGCGCCGTTATAGCCGCGACCGCTAACGCCGACAACAATCGCATCCGTCGTCGTCCCTGTTGCAATACTGCCGTTTTCCGCATCGGCGATGCCTAGGTCTTGCAAAGCAGCCGCCTTCGCTTCCGAAGCTTGAATGACGGCGTTTACCATTGCTGAATCGGACATATGCCCGTCGATTAACAATACTGTATTTATCGTTCCAGGCGCATAAGCGGAAAATGACTTGCGAGACATGCCTGCGCGAGCGCCGTTGCTCGTTCCGGATGTCGTGCAGCAAACCAGCTTGAAGCAATCTCCGTCTTCTTCAGCAACAGACGCATGTGTCAGCTTTGCTGCCGTTAACAGGCAGACGGTTTCAACGGCGTTCAGGCCCCACTTCGCCAATTGCACTTCCGCGTCAGCTCCCGGGTCTGCACCCTTGTAGGAAAGCGGAACTTTCCAGTTTACGATATGGTTCGCTGCGGCAAATCCCCCGAGATGGACCGCGCTGCTCAATGTACGAAGCGGCGCCGGACAACTGACGACGATTCGTTCGCCGTCTGCAAGCTCAATTTTGACGCCCTTCCATAGCTCGGAATGATACGCCGTTCGACTTCGAAAGGGCTGAACCACCCGAAATCCTCCTCCATCACCGTACTATCTATCGCTGACAGCGTTGTCAGCGCGAATGAAGCTCTTGTTCAAGCGCCCGTAATAACCGCTCATTCAGACTGCGGGTTTTGACCGCAAATCGGCAATATTTCTCATCCAGACCGTTAAAATGCGCGCCGTCGCGAATGAGGATGCCGCGCTTGCCCATGTTCTGCTGCAATGAGGACGACGTCAAGTCCAGCCCATCCGGCAGTCGCGCAAGCAAATAGTTTGCATCGCTGTCGTATACCTTAAAGCCTAAACGTTTCAGCCGGTCGGCCAGCCAAGGTCTTTCCTCTGCTAGCCACTGTAACGTCTTCAATGCAAATTCTCTTTCTTCCAGTACCGCTTCACCGATTTGCTGGGCCAATGAATTTACGCTCCATGGCACTTGCAGCCGTCGCAGCTTGGCAATTTGTTCAGGGTCGCCTGCCATATATCCGAGACGAATGCCTGGAACCGCATAAAACTTTGTCATCGACCGAATGACAAACAGCCGTTTATTGCAAGACGCTTCGCGAATGAACGAATAGCGTTCCTCGTCCGGGACAAAATCCATAAACGCTTCATCGACAACGACCGTCGCGCCGCGTTCGAGCAGCGAACGTATAACCTCAGGCTCGACCAGTTTTCCCGTCGGATTGTTCGGAGAGCCAAAAATAAAAAAATCGGCCGCAGACGCGGATTCCGACGATGCGATCGTCTCCAGATTCAACACGAAGCCTTCGCTCTCGGGAAGCATGATTTCCGCTATTCCCGCGCCTGTCTTGCGGATAGCGTCGCTATATTCCGAGAAGCAAGGAAATGCCAAGCCGGCAATCTCCGGCTTCAGCCCCCTCACGACAAGGTCGATCAGTTCGGCGGCTCCGTTGCCGATCAATATAGACTGCTCGTCAATGCCGTGCGCGTTTGCGAGCTTTGCCCGGAGCTCTCTGACGGCAGGGTCCGGATATCGTCCTATTTCGTCCGCATACCGATACAGCACAGCTTTAACCGAATCCGGCGGACCAAAAGGATTCATATTGGAGCTAAAGTCGACAAATTGCTCAGCAGGCAAGCCGAAGCTTTCCTCTGCCGTGCGTAAATCGCCTCCATGTCCGTAACGTTCCAGCATCGATCGATCACCTCAAATTGTTAATTCAAAGCAAGCAGCAGCGCGAGCAGCAGCGACGCTTCGATCATTTCATTAAGCGCGCCGTAAGTATCTCCTGTTAAACCGCCCAGCTTGCGGCAAAGCCACGCCGCCATAACCGATCCGATTAACGCCGTCAAACTTGCCGCTCCGGCGCTCCAAAGAGCGGAATGACCTATCGGCATGCCAAATGTCCATAAAGAAATGCAAGTTAGCGCGATGGTCAGCGCAAAACCGGCAATCGCCTGCCTTATGCCGGCCTTCTGAAAGAGAGCGCCAACGCCTTCTCCCTGTCTCGCGCTCGGCCAGCCGACAATCGCGACGGACATCCACCAGCGGCTCCATAACGGTATCGCAGCGAGCGCAGACAGTGCAGTTGCCGACATGCCGTCCCTATGCTGAAACAGCTCGGCTATCACGGCAAATTTGAACAATAGCAGCAATACGGCCGCAATTACCCCCATTGCCCCAACACGGCTGTCTTTCATAATTTCCAGCATCCGCTCACGCGAGCGATGGCTTAGCACGCCGTCTGCCGTATCCATCCAGCCGTCCAGATGCAGTCCTCCGCTCATCGCCGCCCAAATTGCGACAATAATAACGGCTGCCGGCAACGACGGCATAAATAAATCGAGCAATCCGCATGCCGAAGCAACCGCAACGCCCACAACGGTCCCAGCCGCAGGGAAATAGATTACGCTTCGCGCAAGAGCTGCAGGCTCGAACGGCACCTGCAACGGGATCGGCAAGCGAGTCAGAAATTGCAAGGCTGCAACGAGCGCTTGCCCATGCAGCTTCAATGAACGAAAAACCATACGCTTAACACTCCAACCATCATCAGGATGCTTGCCGTATACAGCAATCGAATCGTACGCAATATATCAGCCGGTTCCAGCGCCCGGACCGGCCATCCCATACGCGCGCGTTCGCTTGGACGGCCGAAATAGTAATTTAGCCCGCCCAGCTCAATGCCGAGCGCTCCCGCTACAGCCGATTCCGGGATGCCGCTGTTGGGGCTTGGATGCAGCTTCGCAAAACGACGGACCGCACGTAAGGCTCGTGCCGCGGACAAGCCGCGCTGAAACAGCGACGACACCGTCAGCAGCACGCCGGTTAATCTCGCGGGCGCATAATTCAACACATCATCGGTCCGCGCCGAGCACCAGCCGAAATGGATATAGCGCTCATTGCGATAACCGACCATCGAATCGAGCGTATTCGCCGCCCGATACATCATAGCAAGCGGCGCTCCGCCAATAAGCGCCATCACAATCGGCGACACGAACGCGTCTACCGTATTTTCCGCAACTGTCTCAACAGTCGCGCGGACCGCTTCCGGCTCGTTTAGCTTGTCGGTATCTCGTCCGACAATATAACCGACATATTTCCGCGCCTCAGCCAGCCGTCCCAGAGCGAGCGGTTGATAAACAAGCATCGCCGCTTCTTTCAGCCCCTTGACCGCAATTGTCGTCGATATGTACCACGCGCTGACTGCGTAGCCGGCCCACGGGTGAACAAATTGAGCGAGCGCAACAAGGAGATACATGGATGCAAACGAAATGGTCAGCGTCACAACAGTCAATACGATTCCAGCCGCTCGGACGCGTGAAGCGCCGGCATTTCCCGGCTCATCCTCGCCTCTCAGCTTTCGCTCCAGAAAGCGTATCAGCCGGCCTATCCAGATGACAGGATGCGTCGGCCACTTCGGATCGCCGATAATCCAATCCAGGGCGATCGCCGCCGCAACGATAAGCAATATCTCGTCTAATGAATAAAAAATCATAGCTCGTCCCACTGGAATGCCCGTGATTTAAGCTCAATCGGAATTCCCGCCGTCACTAAAAAAACGCGCTCGCAAACGGCTGCGATGCGCTGATTCAATCTTCCTTGCTCGTCCCGGAAAACTCTTCCGAGCGGATATTCCGGAACGATGCCGTCACCGACTTCATTCGTGACGAGAACAAGCGGATGCGGATAGCCCGATATGGCATCGGCAAGCTTCTCTGCTTCCTCAGCGAGCCGTTGCTGCTCAAGCGGCAGCTGCGCATCTTCCTCATCTGCAAGTTCCGAATGCATCAGCCAATTGGTTAGCCATAGCGTTAAACAATCAACGAGCACGACCGGCGGCCTGACGTCTCGACCCTCGTCTGCCAACTGCCTGGAAAGCTCGTTCAACTGCTCCGCAAGCCGCAGCGGCTCCTCGATCGTTCGCCACTCGAATGCCACCGAATCGCGATCTTGCTTATGCCTCGCGATTCGTTGCCGCATTTCATCATCCCATATTTGGCTTGTGGCGATGTAGATTCCTCGCTCGCCAAGCCGGGAAGCGAGCTGCTCGGCAAAGCTGCTCTTCCCGCTGCGCGCGCCCCCTGTTACCAATAGAGCCAAACCGTTCACCTACTCCTTCGATATGCCTGCGCTTTCGAACGTCGCCATTTCCTGCATCAATTTGAGCGCGGCATCGAGAAAATGGAAGCAAAGCACGGCGCCGGTTCCTTCTCCAAGCCGCATATCGAGCTGCACCATCGGCTCAAGCTCTAATGCTTCAAGCACTCGCTTATGTCCCTGTTCTTGAGAAAGATGGGAACCAAACAGATAGGGCTTAACCCGATCTGAAATTTTCGCCGCTACGAGAGCGGCCACTGAAGATATGTATCCGTCGACGACAACAGGACAGCCATTAGCGGCAGCGCCGATAATAACGCCTGCGAGGCCGGCGATTTCCGCGCCGCCCACCTTGGCCAACGTCTCGACAGGCTGATCCGCCGCCGGTGCGTTGACCTCAATCGCTCGCTTCACAATTTCCACCTTACGAAGCCAACCGCTGTCATCGATGCCTGTGCCGCGCCCGACCGTTTGCTCTGGCGGCAGTCCCAATAGAACGGAAGCAATAGCAGCGCTCGCCGTCGTATTGCCGATTCCCATTTCGCCAGTCGCGAACAGCCGATATCCTTTGCCAACAAGCTCCTCGGCAACAGCAATGCCGGCCGCTATTGCCTGCTTCGTTTGGTCGAGGCTCATCGCAGCGCCTTTGACCATATTGGCCGTACCGTACACCACTTTGCGCGAGCATACGTCCGGATGGTCGACATCCGTTTTCACGCCGATATCTACGCAGAACACATCCGCGCCGGCTTGTGCAGCCAGCACGTTAACGGCAGCGCCGCCGCTCAAAAAATTAAGTACCATTTGCGCCGTCACTTCCTGAGGGAACGCGCTCACTCCCTCGTCGCAAACGCCATGGTCAGCCGCCATGACGACTACCGCCCTTTTGTCCAGTTGCGGCCACAAATCGCCATGGATTCCCGCCAGCTGCGCAGCAATCGACTCCAGCTTGCCTAAGCTTCCCGGAGGCTTTGTCAAATTGTCGGAATGCCGCTGCGCGCGGGCGCTGGCTGTTTCATCGAACTTGCGAATTTGCTTGATTTTATTCTCGATCATAGCGTGTATATCCGTTTTCATTTGTCCTTACAGCTCCTTCTCCAAAAATTACACATTTACGCTTGGCTGCAGCAAAAATTGCGGCATGCCCGTAACCGGATGATAAACAATCGACGTATTCGCTCCATACACCCGACGAATTAGCTGCTCGTTCAGCACCTTCTCCGGCGCGCCTGCATCCGCAATAACGCCATCGTGAAGCACCAGCAGCTCGTCGCAATACAGCGCCGCCAAATTCAAATCGTGAAGCACCGCAATAACCGTCATGCCTTGCTGCCGTTGCCAGGACCTTACCGTGTCCAGCAGCTGCACCTGATAACCGATATCCAAAAAGGTCGTCGGTTCGTCCAGCAAAAGCATATCCGCCTCCTGCACCATCACCTTTGCAAGCGCAGCGCGCTGCCGCTCGCCGCCGCTCAGACGATCCAGCGGGCGATTCGCAAGCTCTGCGAGCCCCATTGCGGCAAGCGCGCTATCAATCAATTCGGATGGATCGCGAGTTTCATCGCCAAACCAATTCTGGTAAGGAAAGCGTCCCATTCCGACCGTTTCGCGCACGGTAAAAGCTACCGGAGGAAGCCCTCCTTGCTGCAGCATAGCCAGCCTGCGGGCCAATTGCTTGGCCGGGTATTTCGCGATGTTCTGGCCTTCGAACAGAACGATGCCCTCCGACGGATGCGCAGCTCCTGAAAGCAGCTGAAGCAAAGTCGATTTGCCTGCGCCGTTAGGCCCGATAATACCATAGAAGCGTCCTTCCTGAAATGCAAATGATAAATGTTTGATGACAGGCTTGCCGTTAGGAAGCTTCTTCGATAGAGCTTTCGCTTCGATCATCCGTTTTCCTCCCCTCCATTCTTCCGCCTATGCAGCAAAAAGGCAAAAAAAGGCGCGCCGATCAACGCGGTTACGACGCCAAGCGGTATTTCCTTTGGCGAGAGCGCCATACGCGCAAGCGTATCCGCCCACAACAGAAAAATGCCGCCGCCGAACGCCGATAATGGAATAAGCAGCCGATAATCCGGCCCGATCATCAAGCGAAGCAAATGCGGGATGACGAGACCGACAAAGCCGACTACTCCCGCTACTGAAACGGCTGCGGCCGTCAGCAGCGTAGAGCCGATTAGAACGATCAGCTTAGTGCGCTCGACGCGGATGCCCAAGTGTGACGCGTGACGCTCGCCGAGCGAGAACAGGTTAAGCGGATTCGCATGCAAAATGAGAATCGGCAGACCGATAAGCAAAAACGGAATGAGCACATAAACATGAATCCACGACTTCATGGCGAGCGAGCCCATCAGCCAAAACAGGATCTGATTGACGACGCTGTCCGACATCGACACCATAAAGGAGACGAACGCTCCGAAGAAAGATTGGACAATGACGCCCGATAAAATTAGCGTCTCGAGCTGCATGCCCATGCGGCCGCGCGCGAGCCACAGCACGCCAAGCAGCGTGACCGAGCCGGTTGCGAAAGCGACAATTGGAATCGTCCACATGCCGATAACCGCTTGAAAGCCGAATAAAATTAAAAATGCTGCGCCAACCGAGCTTCCGGAAGCGACGCCAAGCGTGTAGGGATCAGCCAGCGGGTTGCGCAACACGCCTTGGAAGCCGGCGCCCGCCAACGCCAGACATGCTCCTGTCAGAACGGCAAGCAGAACGCGCGAAAGCCTTACTTGGGTAACGATGGCGATGTCCCCCTCGCTCCATTGCGCCGTCCCCCCATCATTCCACGGAAGCTGATGGAGCATAATTCCCCATACATCGCGAACGGATATACCCGCCGAGCCGATTGAGAGACTAAATAGGATAGAAACAGCAAGAAGGAGCATAGCTGCTCCTCCATAAATAGTCATTTTGCGCTTCATCGCTTATTTAAACAGATCCGGATGAATCGCTTTTGCCAACTCAAGCAGACCGTCCGCCAGTCTTGGACCAACGCGTACAAGCGGATCATTCGTTACAGCGAATTGCTGTTTGTTTTTTACGGCATCAATCGCATTCCAGCCCGGTCTATCCGCAATTGCTGCAGTGATAGGGTTGCTTTCGCCCATATCGGGATAAATAATGACTTGCGGATTTTGCTTGACGATTTCTTCCGCGCTTACCTCATACCAGCCTGGCTGCGCCGAAGCGACATTCGTGCCGCCCGCAATGGTCAACAGCTCATCCAGGAATGTGCCGGAGCCTACCGTCCAGCCTGGCGAGAACTCCAGATAAACTGATTTTTTCGGCGCGTCCTTCACCGCATCTGCAACCTGCTGCTTCACTTCGCGCATATGAGCCGCTACTTCGGAAGCTTCTTTGTTATGGTCGATGATGCGTCCGATGTTTTCAATTTTTGCAATCGTTGCGTCGTATGTCAACGGGTCTGAAGCAAACACGGCAATGTTGAGCTCTCGCAGCTTCGTAATCGCATCGGTATTCATCGTCGAAGATGCCAGAACCAAATCCGGGCTCAATGCGGCAACAGCCTCAATGTTTGTAGTCATATCGCCAACCTTTGGCTTCGCCGCGGCTTCTGCCGGGTAGTTGCTGAACGTATCGACGCCGGCAACCAAATCGGCTCCGCCGATCGCATAAATAACTTCCGTCTCGCTTGGCACGAGCGTAACCACTTTCGCCGGCGCTTTCTCGAACGTCAATTCCGTTCCCATATCGTCTTTGATCGTCAAAGGATAAACCGTCGCAGCCGTTGCGGCATCATCAATCTCCGGCGCAACCGTTGCGCTCGCTTCCGGACTGCTTGCCGCATTGCTTGGCGCTGCGCTCGGCTCATTGCCTGCGCCGTTGCCGCCGCATGCCGCTATCATCAGCAGCATAGCCGTCAGCACTGCGGCTGCGATCATTTTCATTTTCCAATTCATTGCCATTCTCATTTCTAGTGCACGCTCCCCAATCCATTTGTTGATTCTGATTCCATAAAAAAAGCATCTCCGGCCAATGTGCCGGAAATGCTGTAATGTCCCGTCGTCTATGCGCAATAGACAGGCATGCTTTCCCAACACCACCCTAATTCCACGTAGGCGACAGCGTTAACTATAACGGGCAGGTCTCCTGACTTGAAGCTGCGCGTTCGGCGTCTTCCCAGGCGTATACTTATCCCAGTGACATAATGCCGAGGCGCTCCTAACCAGGCTTAACCGAGCCGGCAGGCGCTTCTTACAGTGGCGGGTCCGTGCCGGAATTTCACCGGACTTCCCTATTAAGCTTGACTCAAATGCCGCTAAACATAAGGTTCAAGCACCCTGTTACATTTTTATGAAATTTACATCCTAGTTACTATACCATCGGTCTTTCCTGTTTGTCTATACGGTTCAAACGCTGTTTTTCTAAGAATGCCGTTTAGCCTGATCGCATTTCCGACAACCGAAACAGAGCTCATCGCCATAGCCGTACCCGCCATCCACGGTTCAAGCAAGCCGCAAGCCGCTGCCGGAATAATCAACGCGTTGTAGATGAAAGCGAACGTCAAGTTCTGGCGAACGTTGCGCACCGTCAATCTGCTGATCATCACTGCCTCCGGTATTGCCGTCATTCGCGGCTGAAGCAGCGTCAGGTGGCCGGCGTTTAAAGCCGCTTCCGTTCCGTCGCCCATTGCGATGCCGACATCGGCAGCCGCTAGAGCAGGCGCGTCATTCCAGCCGTCTCCCGCCATTGCAACCCTCCGCCCCTTCGCTTTCAGCTTCTTCACCAGCTCCAGCTTGTCTTCGGGCAGCAATGAAGCGTACACTTGGCCGATTCCTGCTTGCTTTGCCGCGTCAAGCGCAGGAGACTGATGGTCGCCAGTCGCGAGCAGCACCGCGATATGTTCCTCGTTCAAGCGGGCAATTGCCTGCTTCGAGTAAGGCTTGATCGCATCTGTAAAAGAAAGCGCGCCGGCCACATTGCCATCGTTCAGCACATAAAGAACGGTTTCGCCTGCTCGCTCGCGCTCTTCGGCGAACGCCGCCGCAAAAGCCGGCAACGGCTGGCGCAGCTGTTGTCTTATCCATGCGGCGTTGCCGACGCCTGCGGGCCGTTCTTCAACTATCGCATCAACGCCTTTGCCGCTCGTAT
This sequence comes from Paenibacillus sp. NEAU-GSW1, assembly GCF_009737085.1. Lineage (GTDB taxonomy): Bacteria > Bacillota > Bacilli > Paenibacillales > Paenibacillaceae > Pristimantibacillus. The sequence continues at coordinate 31,249 of NZ_WOVL01000016.1, read as the reverse complement.
AGACCATATGCTCCGCTTGGGGCCATACGATTCCGAGGCGCTCCGCCTCGGCTACGATCGCTTTGGCAAGCGGGTGCGAAGACTGTGCTTCTACAGCAGCTGCAATTCGCAGCATCGCATTCCGATTGCCGCCCGCCGCAAGCAGCTTGCTGATCCTCGGCTTGCCTTCCGTCAACGTCCCTGTTTTGTCGAGCATAATCGTATCGATTTGCGCCAGCCGCTCCAGCGCGCTCGCTTCCTTCACGACAATTCCCCGCTTGGACAGCCGTCCGGAGGCTATAACAAGCGAGATCGGAGTGGCAAGCCCAAGGGCGCACGGGCATGCAACAAGCACAACGGCGACACCGTTGCGAAAGGCCTGCTCCCCATCACCGGGTTGGATAAGAACAAACCAGGCCATAAACGTCGCGGCAGCAATCAAAAGCATCGCGGGCACAAACCACCCGGACACTTTGTCCACCAGCCGTTGAATGTCTGACTTGGATCGCTGCGCCTGCCGTACCAGCTCGCTGATGCGGCTCAGCATCGTGGCATGGCCTGCTGCCTCCGTTCGGATGCGGAGATGACCGTTGCCGTTCGCCGTGCCAGCAAATACGCGATCGCCTATTTTTTTAGACATTGGCAACGTTTCGCCGGTCAGCAGCGACTCGTCGATTTCGGTTTCGCCGTCTGCGATGACGCCATCGACGGGTATCGTCTCGCCGGGACCTACGAGCGCATAATCTCCCGGCCGTACAAATTCCGTTTTGATCTGCAAGTTCTCGCCTGCTCGTTCAACTGTTACAGTCGAATTTTGCAGCTTGCCGAAGCCGGTCGAGCTGCTCTGCGCCCTCGCTGTAGCGCTCGCCTCGATGTATTTTCCTAGCAGAACAGCCGTAATGACGACCGCTGACGTTTCGAAATAGAGCGGCAGCTCATGCGCTGAAAGCCCCGATCGACCGGCTGTCATCACGATATAATGGCTGTATAAATAAGCGGCTGACGTGCCGACCGCTACAAGCACGTCCATATTGGCTGAGCGGGAACGAATCGCTTGGTAAGCGCCGAAGTAGAACGGCATGCCGATACCAAATTGAATGATCGAAGCCAATCCAAGCTGCAGCCAGCCATTTAACAAAATTGGCGGTATCGAAATGGCGGAAAGCCACGACAGATGCTGAATCATGGCGGCCAGCAGCGGGAGCGTAAGCGAAGCCGAGACGATCAACCGCAGCAGCAGCGTTCGCCGTTCCTTGTCCAGCCCTTCCTGCGCCTGCTCGGGAACGGAAGGAACGAAACCGACGTGCTTGATTTTATCGGCGATCTGCGATGGCTGAACGAGCTCGGGCACATATTGGATCCATGCCGTTCTTGCTGGAAAGCTGACGGCTACTTGCTTTACGCCGGGCATTTTGCCGACTGCCTTCTCGATTCTCGCCGCGCATGCGGTGCAGCTCATCCCTTGGATCGAAAAATCGATCATTTTATCGCTCAACGGTCCCGGATCGACCGGCCATACATCCGAATCTTTGCGGGTTTGGTTCAACAGCGTCAACCGCTCTCCCCCCTTTATTCCATACAAACATGTCCTGCCGTTATCTATATGTTGGACAGGCGAGCTTCATGCCGAAGATCACGATACGCGGACGAACAGCAGAACTCCGGGAACATCAGCTAACAAAAAAACAGAGGTGTCCTCCGATCATCATCTCTAATGACGGAAGGACACCTCGTAATTTTTCCAAACCTATACGCGCGGACGCAGCAGCTCTCTTTTCTCTCCAAACACTTTCATTTCCAAATCTTCGATTCTGCGTTTGATCATAAATTGATCGTATGATTCCGGATTTTTCAGCAACTCTATATGGATGGCAGCCAAATCGGCTTCAAATTTGTTGATCAAATCCTGCATTCTCGCATAGTCCTTAATCACTTCGTCGAGAAAATCATCCACCTCGTCCGGGTTGTAGCCGCGCATCTTTTTCTCGAATTGTTTGCCGTGAACAGCATTCGCGGTTAAAGTCAAACCATAGTTAGCTAAATCGCTCATTGTAGCGTAATGCTCCTTTCAGACCCTTCTAAAAATAAGCTAAACAACTTTACTATATTAACTATACGATGTTTGAGGGTGTTTTGCCAAATTTATTGGCTGGTTTGACCGGAACGGCAGCTTTCTCTGCGCTGTTCCCGCTCCTTATCGGAAATTCTAGGACAAGTAAAGCAATAGCTTCCTTCCGAGGCTTCCATCTTGTAATAATAGCAGCAGCCGTTTTTCATTAGCACTTGTTTATCCGAGTCTGCCATCGATTCCACGTAACGCAATTTGGCGTCGATCGGGTTTTTCGACCGGCCGAAAATCGCAGGGTCCACTTTATATTTCAATTGTTCATAGTCGTCAATCATTCGCTGCTTCAATGCGCCGTCAAGTCCGTCAGCCCGCAGCGGGACATAATTGAATTTGGTAGCCAGGTGCTGCCAAAGATGAACGATTGATATGCCGGTCGCCGTCGCCAAGCTTTCGAACAACGGACGAATCAGTTCTCCGTAAAATCGATTGTAAACGTTCATCAGCCAAGCTGACCGCGTATCCTCATCCGCCGGGGCGTCTTCCAAAACCGAACCGTGCAAGCCGAACTTGACAGCTACGCTTTTCTCGGTTGGAACGAGATGAAAGGTCAGCTGAGCTGGCCGCAATTGTAAAGCAGAATTGTGCGCGGAGATCAGCTGCTGCTGGGCAAGCATAAAATTGACGACCGTATAGGCAAAAAAGCCAGCTGCGCCTTCGAGATCGACAGCTTTTGCCGCAGTCTCATAATGACCGATGAATATCCTCATCGCTTCCGGTTCAAGCAGCGAATCCGCCGAAGCCGAGTGTACAGCGTTCTCAGGCCGTTCTGTAACGAGATTATAATCTTCCGCAATCGTATGTATAGCCGTAAGGCTCATCGTTTTCCCTCGATCCAAATGAAAATAATTATCAACAATAATTCTCATTGTAATGGATAATAATGGGCGCATCAACCTTTCATTGATGCGCCCATACGATTTTACAGATCGAACGACTGCTTCTGCCGCGTTAAAGAACGATAACGTTTGGCGAGCTCAGGCAGCGCAATGCCGAGCAGCACCAGCAATACGCCGCACCACTGTAAAGCCGCCACCTCTTCATGCAGCACGAATGTCGACAGCAGCACGGCGACCGGCAGCTCCGCAGCCCCGACTATGCTTGCCATCCCTTCTCCGATATGCGGAATGCCTGCCGCATACAGCAGCGGCGGCAGGAATGCGCCGAACAGGCCAAGCATTGCTCCAAACAGCAGCAGTCCTTCCCACAGCTGGCCGTTTATTAAAAAATACGGCGGGAACAGTACAAATACGAGCAACAGCGCGCCGGTACTCATCCATGCGCTGCGTTTTGCGGGATGCACGCGCGGCGCCGCCTTCCCGCTGAGCAGTATCATCAGCGAATAGCTGACGGCTGACAGCAAACCGAGCCCAATACCGTATGGATGGAATTTCGACTCGCCTGAATGGTTTATGCCTGCGGCAAGTACGGTCCCAATCAAGAGTACGGCAAGCGCAAACAGCATCGATTTGCCTGGCATCCGTTTCTCGATTGCCGCTTGAATGGCGACTCCGATCCAGCTGAACTGAAATAACATAATAATCGCAAGAGACGCCGGAATATAGGTAAGCGAATGGTAATACAGCAGTCCGGTAATGGCGGACGGCGTTCCTGCGAGCATCAGCAGCAAACGCTGCTTCCAGCTCGCCTCTTGTTTCCTTTCGCTCGATTTATTCCTTTTTCGCTTCCCGAAGAAGCTTAATCCAGCGACCAGCAGCCAAGCGAGCAAAAATCCGACTAACAATTGGCTGCCTACTACCTCGCCTAATGTAAAACCGTAATCGTATGCATGTACGACAATCGTGGATAGAATGCCGTAACTCATCGCCCCTATCAGGACGGATATCCAATATTTCATCTCTGTCCGCATCCTCCTGTCCCTTCCGAATCATAAGAGCCAAAACGCAAAAAATCCTAACCGCCTCGAAACAGAATGTCAGCCTATCAGCAGGCTAAATTTCTGTTTCTTCGCAGTTAGGAAGTAAAGGCTCCCTGTAGAACCCCCGCCCTTAATGCCGTTTGTTGCGGGGTTATACGAATGAATACCAATAGTCATTATGAAATCAACAGTTCAAATGTTACATGCGAAGTAAACTCTTGTCAATGCCCATATTTTGCTGAGCAGCTGCTTCCGCATTCGCCCGATTTAATCCATTAAAGCAAAATCGCTTTAAACAAACAACTTGCAGTTGTTGGAAAAAGGGTATAAAATGCTCTTTAATCGATTGTTATTCGAATAGCATTGACAGGCAATGACAGAGAGAGTAAGCGAGCGGAAACGCTGACAGGGAAGGCGCGCCACCGATTGAGAGCCGCCTAGCGGATTAACCTTGCCGAAGTTCACTCCCGAGCCGGAACTTGAATTCTTGCTTCATGAAGCAAGAGGTAGAGCTCCCCGTAATTCCTGCGTTAAAGGAAATCAAGTGAGATCGCGTCCGCCTTTGAGCTCAAGGCTAACCGATCTAATTAGGGTGGTACCACGGCTTCTCGTCCCTTGCGGAGAGAAGCCTTTTTTGCGTTCAAAACGATGTAAACAATCAAACTAAAGGAGCGAAAAACATGAGCTACAATCATCTGCTTGTCAGCCGTGCGAAACATTCAGAAAATACAGAAATTAAACTAGGACATACGGTAATTGGCGGCAAACAGCCGGCGATGATTGCCGGTCCCTGTTCTGTAGAAAGCTACGAGCAGCTTCGTTCGGTTGCCGCTCTGCTGAAGAAAAACGGTGTATCCGTATTGCGCGGCGGAGCCTTCAAGCCAAGAACGTCTCCGTACGACTTCCAGGGACTTGGAATCGAAGGACTGAAGCTGCTCAAGGAAGTTGCTGACGAATTCGGGTTGATTACAATTAGCGAAATCGTCGATCCAGCGCATCTGGAGCTGGCCGGCGACTACATCGACGTCATTCAAATCGGAGCGCGCAACATGCACAATTTTGAGCTGTTGAAGGCTGCGGGACGGCTTCGCACCCCGATATTGCTAAAGCGCGGCCTCTCGGCCACGCTCGATGAATTTCTGCATGCCGCAGAATATATAGTATACGGCGGCAATACACAGGTCATGCTGATTGAACGCGGTATTCGCACTTATGAGCGCGCAACGCGCAATACGCTTGATATTTCCGCCGTGCCATTGCTTAAGCTGGAGACGCATCTTCCCGTTCTGGTCGATGTCACTCATTCGACGGGCAGGAAAGAAATTATGGCGCCTTGCGCCAAAGCGGCATTGGCCGCAGGCGCAGACGGCGTAATGGTCGAAGTGCATCCGAACCCGGCTGCCGCTCTTTCCGACAGCGCGCAGCAGCTGGATTTCGAGCAGTTCGAAACTTTCTACGGCGAGGTGAAGCGCTCGGGTCTATTGTCCCCTGCGCTAGATTCGAACCAAGAAGCGCTGCGTTTATAGCTTTTTATAGTCGCTCTTCATAATTTTTAGAACGAGTGACGCCCACTTCGGATTTGCAGGGCAATACTTGCTCGATATTTTCTCGACAGTCGTATAGCCTTTGTTGATATAGTTTTTAGAAATAAGCTGACCGAACTTTAACACGCTGTCCCCTTTGGTCTTGAAGCTGAACGCCGCCTTATGCGCATTGCTGCCGGTAGCGTTGAGGCCAAACAGATTGTTTTTATTTTTCGCAAGCTTGCTTTTTCCGTTGCCGCTCTCCAGTTTCATGACGGCAATTGTAAAGAACGCGTTGATGCCGTACTCGTCCTCGACCTCAAGAATTGCTTTCTCCAGCCCATGTCCGGACAGCGCCGTATTGTCAAGAATAGTCGCGATATGCGCTTCTGTCAGCCCGGAGTCCTTTTCAACGATAGAGGTCGGTTTTTCGGGATCCGTTGTATCTTCAGCCGGAACCGGTTCGACGTTGTTCTCCGGTAACGTATCGTTAGGCGTCACTTGCTCTTCTTGTGCCCGTTGCGCAGACGATGGCGACTCTTCAGATGCAGCTTGTTGGTCGACCAGCTTTATGTATTTTCCATGCACATAGCCTCCATTCCGAAGCGCTATCCAGCCGTTGCCGATAGCTTCGGATACTTCCAGCAGCGTGCCCTGCTTTACAACATTTATAATTTCCGAATCTGCATTGGAGTCAGAACGGATGTTTAAATAATGGGCGGTTACTTCATATACAGGAATGGCCGGATCATCAGGCGTTGCTTCCGTTTCCGGCTGCCCCGTGGTTGATATTGCGGCGGCTGCGCTGTCATCTGAATCGAATTGATCCGTATTTTCGGGTAAATCGGCGGCGGAATAGGAGGCTATATGCACGGACGGGGATTTTTCAGACTCGGGGGCGGCAAAAGCTTGGAGATCGAGCAAATCTTGCGGGTTAGGCGGCGATAACAGTTCATTGTTAAAAATCGTTAAATATGAAGCTTGCGGAGATTGAACACCGATTGAACTGCTATCTGGATTGTTCATTTGCATTCCTAAAGTGGCGAGCAAGGCAACACACAGCACATAAACGAATAATTGCGCTTTCCGTTTTCTACGCATAACGTACCTCTCCCTTCATCGGCTTGCGATATAGGATAGATTGTACACACGCGAAAATGCAAAGCATGTCAAACGGTCTGCCGGCTTCGACGCTTTATTTGTCGAGCTGCGGGCGGGATTGTGGCTATTCCTGGCTTAATTTGAAACAGGTGAAAAAGCGTGGCGGCTTACACTAGCATTTCATGCTAGATTTGCCGATTTAACGCAGGCGTGGCGCCGTGCTCACCTGCCACTCTAGCAATAACGACTCTTTCAACAAAAATTGCAGACATGCTGCATTAAAATTATGAGAAATCTTTCATTTCCAGAAAAAAACGAGGCGGCTTTTCGAACAGCCGCCTCGTTTTTCTTCGTTACTACGAATTGTTGCCCGTGGTGACAGCCTCGGATACTTCTTTCGCAATTATGCTGCCCCCTCTGCTTTCCCACTCCTGCACGAACGCATCGAAAGCTTCAATCGGCAGCTCGCCGGTAATGATCCGCAAATAGGTGTCATATTCCAGCTGCTGCAGCTCATCCCAATACTTCTCCATAGACTGGGTCGTGTCGTAGAACAAGCTTTTCGTTTGTACTTTAGTCGCCTTGCTCACTTCGCCGCCATATAAGTAGGCTTGCGAGGAACTCCACGCCTCGATGCTTTTCCGCGGCTGCTCCATTTCAAGCATCATCGAATCGTAAAGCGATTTGGTTTCCGTATCCAAGCTTTCCGCGTTCAGCGATCCGTTTACCGCAAGCAGCAGCTGATCGTAACGTTTCTCGATCGCATCAGGATAATCAAGCAACAAATCAAAAGGGTAATAATTGCGAAGCTGCAAGCTCATGCTGTCGGCCGTAGTCCGCAATTGCTTCACTTCCGACTGATTCGGCTCCTGGTTGCGTTCCAAGCGCGTAAGCAGATTGAGAACTTTAATAGCCGCTTCCGGGTGAGGGTAACCTTTCCGAATGACAAGATAATGATCGGTTATCGGCGCGGTTTTCGTAACGAAGGTGCCGCTCTTGTCAACCGGAGCCATGTAAACGCGCCATTCCGCTTTCGTATCATTAGCGACAGAGCTGCTTAACGGCCAGTATGGCGTCCACCACGGTCCAAACAGAATGCCGGATCGATTGGTGTCAATCAGCTCGAAATATTCTTTGCGAAGCACGAATTGCTCGTCGATCACGCCTTCCTTATACCACATGGCAAGTTTTGCAAGCGCCATCTTTGCTTCCGGCTGGGTGGAGCCGTACACAACCTGTCCCTGCGCATCGTAAATCCAGCTTTTCGGGAATGCATGGTAGGAGTTAAACACCCCGTCTAAGCCGCCTACTCCCGTCTTTTCCCCGAACAGCATCTCCTTGTTGACCGGGATGCCGACAGTATCGGCTTTTCCGTTGCCGTCGGGATCTTGTTCATTAAATTGCTTGGCAATATGCTCAATATCGTCAATCGTGCTAGGCGGTTTCAAATGCAACTTGTCGAGCCAATCCTGCCGGACCCATAAATAAGTCGGCGCATCTGCCTCAATCGCCACATTCGGCAAGCCGTACAGACGTCCGTCAAAGGAAGCTTCTCGGAGCGCGTTGCCATCGGTTGCATCATAGAATTTCTTAACCAGCTGAGACGTATTCTTCGTATAGTAGTCAGTAAGATCTTCCAGCTTATCCATCTTTACCAGCTGGCGAAATTGCTCGCGATTAACGATAAAGGCGTCGGGCAAATCGTCGCTTTGAATGGCAAGGTTAAGCCTGCTTACATATTGCTCTTCTCCGCTCGCTTCCCAGCTGTACTTGATCGTAACGCCAGTCTGTTCCTTAATATACCGGTTCAAAAATTGATCGTCGCCGACATCGCCTTCCGGCAGTTCTATATCCTGATAAGCGTAAGGAACCCGTATCGTTATTGGTGTTTCAAGCGGCAAATCTGCTGGATCTCGCGTCTTGACGGGCGCAGCTTGTTCGCTTTTGCATGCGGTCAGACCAACGAGCAGCAGGCAGACCGTCGTTACAATAAACGGCTTTCTCCGATTACGATTAAGCATATCGATCCTCCTCGATTACTGCAGGAATCTCAACTGACAATACCGTTCCTTGCCCCGGCTTGCTGTCTATCTCCAGCAAATCTTTGCTTCCATAGAAACGCTCGAGCAAACGGAGCACATATTTCAACCCGATTCCCATGCCGAGCGGACGTTTGGCATCCTGTTCTGTATTAAGCAAAGCGGCAAGCGTCTCGTCGTCCATGCCGGGTCCGTTATCGCTTACTTCCAGCCGAAGCTTGCCATCGGCCGTCTTTTGAATCGATACTTTGATTACGCCATGCTCCTCGTTCTTCCCGTGATAAATAGCGTTCTCAACGAGAGGCTGCAGCATAAAGCGCGGGAGCGGCCAATGCTGCGTTTCGGGATCGACTTCAATGATGAATTCAAGCTCGCCTTCGTAACGGATGCTTTGAAGCTCGATATATTTTTGCAGCGCCCCGATTTCATCTCTTACATTTACGATCAAGCCAGGCTTGCCCATATTGTAATGCAGCACCTGTACGAGCAAAGTAACGATACGGTCGATATCCTCCTTGCCATGCAAGCGTGCCAGCCACTGTACCGTATTGAGCGTATTGTGCAAAAAATGCGGATTGATTTGACTAAGCAGCTTCTCCGTCTCCAACTGGCTTTTCATTCTTTCGTTGCGCGCAACCTCATGAATGAGTTCATTGACAGTAGTCTTCATCACCTGGAAGTTGCCCAGCAGCTGATCGAACTCCTCGACCTGCGTCAGCGTAACCGGCGCTTCGCGTTCCCCGGTCATTCGGACAATTTCCCGGTTTACTTTACGCAAGGAGCCGTATACTTTACGCCAAATAAAAGTCGCGACCATAATAGCGAATACGATAGAACAAATAAAGAGGATAATCATCCGCTTGACCCAGTCATTGATTTCCCGGTTAAAGACGTTGCGGTCTACTGCAGTAACGAGCTTCCATCCCTGCAGGCTTTCATAGCCGAACAGATAATGATCGCTGTAAAGCTTGCTGCCCGAAACGGCCATATCCCATTGCAGCATGCGCGGGTCGAATGGCGGAGTGCCGGCGTCTGCATAGAGCGTATCGCCTTGCTCATTTATCAAATAATGAGACACCTTCATCCCATACCATTCGCTGTTCATAATTTTGCGAAACAAATTGTAGTTGGATTCCAAATAAATATAGACATGCGCATTTGTGCCGTCTGTTTTCACTTCGCGCAGGGATGAAAATACGATGTTGGAACTGTTCTTGTATTGCGTGCGATGCGGTCCGAAATATTCTGCGCCGCTGTAATGCACGAACGGAGGCAAATCCGCAATATCAAATTTCGGATTGACCGACAGATTGGTAAACAAAATCGGATTGATGGCCATTGGGTTGTAGTAGACAGTAAGACCGAGGTTCGGATTTGTAAAATTGATGACGTTCAAGCTGTCCTCGATTTCTTTCATCATATCCGCTTTCTCGGTTACTTTCTCGGTCTTTAAGTACGCGTTAATTTTTTCGGCTGTTTGACCGTCGAGCGCAAATTGCTTCGAAACGAAGTCCAGGTTGTTAAGCAAATTTTCCAGACCGGTCGCTTCCTGCTTCAAGCTTGCGGTTATGCCTGCCCTAATTTTGTTCGACAAAATCGAATGAAGCGACGAGTACGTAAATGCGGAAATTAAGATCGTCGGAAACAAGCAGGCGATCAATAAATAGATTACGAGCGTTCGCCTCAATGTCCCCGTCTTGAACGGATGCGGCATATGGCGGAAAAATCGCAGTTTAAACAATGTAATCCTCCTCTAGCGCAATCGCTTTCAACCTTATATATTACAGTGATCTCCAGCCCCTGTGAATAGCCCCTGCAAAAATTGCCGCCGTTAATCATTTGCCGCCGCTCATGCTCTCTTATTCCGCTTTCATGCTATAATAGATAAGCCGCATTTGCCGGTTCATGCAGAATCGGCTACTCAGATGTCAGGAGGACTATGATGGATATTGTACAAATCCCAATCACGCTGATCGATGAAGATACGGACCAGCCGAGATACCAATTTGACGAAGAAGCGCTCCAGGAGTTGATGAACAGCATTGATGAGATTGGCTTGCTTTCTCCGATCAAAGTTAGAGCGATCGACGGCGGGCGCTACAAAATCATTTACGGAAACAGACGTTATAAAGCAAGCAAAAATCTGGGCAAAACGACGTTGCCTTGCATCGTTTCGCATGTGACCGATGAGCTGGACATTTATTTGGAGCAAATAGCCGAAAATTTAACGCGGGAAGGCTTCTCTCCAATTGAGGAAGCAGAAGCGTTCCATAAATTGCTCCATGAATCGAAATTCAACAGCTCGATTAAATTTCTGTCAAGCAAGCTCGGCAAAACCGAGGCATACATAAAAAACAAATGCGAGCTGCTCAAATTCAGCAATGCAGTCAAGAAGCTCATCGTAAGCGGCACGGAAATCCGCAAGGACAAGCTTACCGAAGACCAGCTGCTGCCATTAAAAGATTTGCCGATGGAGCATCGCGATCCTCTTGCGCTTATCGTTGCCCGGGACGAAATGCCTGTAAATGACGTAAAAAAGATCGCTAAGCTGTTCAAGGATCCGGATCTTTCCGCTTCCACGAAAGATAAGCTGCTCTACAAAACCGGACCCGGTCTCTTGGAAACGTGGTTCACGCTCCAGCATAATAAGGCGGAAAAAGCGAAAGCGGCTGCCGCTTCCAAAGAAACGCAACAAAAACAGGAAACGCTGGCTAAACCGAAAAAAACTGAATCGCCAACAGCTCCAGCAATTATTACTTCCGAACCGCAGGCCCAATCCGATTCGGCATTCGAGCCGATCGGGAACGTGCTGGAACAGCTGCTCGCAGCGCTTCCTCCCCATTCCTCGCTGCCGCCCGAATCGATTCTGCAATTTCAACAGCTTCATGCCGATGAGCGGGCTGCCGTGCTTAATCGAATCGACAGTTTGCTTGACAGCTTAAACAGCCATCTTGCGGAGTGGAATAAAATTAAGGAAATGACTGCGTTCTAATCAATAAGGCTGCTCCTTATAGGGGCAGCCTTATTGATTCGTTTTTGAAGCAAAACCTCCTTTGACTTTATCCGCGAGCCAAATGAACAGCGGAAACAATATCCCGAAAATCATCGAATAATAGGCCCAGATTGGAAACGCGGAAATAACGACTGCTTTATTGGGCCACATTGCGTTGCCCATTGAATAGCCAATCAAGGCAAGCGGGATTAACAACGAATAATGATTTTTCAGCCGAAAAATAGTAGCAATCCCAGTTGAACTTACGTACAACAGCAGAGAAAGCCGGAAAAAAATCGTAATGTACCAAAGCAGCGCAACGATGACTTCAAACCGTTCGTAAAAATCGGCGATGTTGATCGTTCGAACCGTAAAATAGCTTGGATAGGTCAAATTGCTGATCACTCCTTCGTTAAGCACCGCAATAACGATTACAGTCATAATTAAAAACATCGAACCGCTGATCAGCGAGGCTCTCCTTACTGCAATTTTCCATTTCCCCGGTTTATCGAGCTGATTGCCAAAAAACAAAAAAATGACGCTCTCGACATAAGGAAAACCAATAAGCGTTAAAGAGGCCTGGACGATCGGTTTCCAACCGAACTCGAAAACAGGCTTTAGATTATCAAGATTCGCGCTTGGCAGGAGCGAAAAATAACCGAGAACAAATAAAGTAAGAACAAAGAAGAAAAAAAGCTCTGCCGCACGCCCGATCGTCGATACTCCGCAGCGAACGATATAGACGACTGCGATTAGCATGAGCGCATAAACCGCTTCTGAGGGCGTTTCCGGAAAAACGGAGGTCGTCAAAAAATCGGACAAATCGCGCAGCACTAACATAAAGATGAAAAAGGGATAACAGGCAATAAAAAGAAATAAGACGGCATTGCCTAACCATTTTCCCAGCAACGAGGCCATATAGGCTTGCAGACTTTGATTGTTAAGTTTTGTCGCGATTGCAGCATATAAACCGATCATCAACATCTGCAATCCTATGACGATAACGATGGATAACCATGCATCCTGCTTGGCTACAGTAGCCAGTGTAGACGGAAGCACGAGAAATGCGCTGCCCAGCTGATACATGACAAACCACATCGTCGCTTGCCTGACCGTTATTTTCTCGCGAATGGAAATATGAAACGCCTCCTACGAAAGCAGCTGAACAAAAATTTGATGGACAGGCTTGAATAAATTGGTAACGGCGGAAAGCGGACTCGGAATGTCTACGTTTAACAGGTTTAATACAACCAATGCCAATGCGACTGCAAGAAAGCTAAAGCCGACTATTATATCTCGCATACTTTTTGATTGGATGAGCAAACGAAATTCATAACCGGCAACAATAAGCGAAACGGCTACTACAACGATTGTAATCATTCGTTTCGCCCCTTCTCTTCCTGCTTTTTATAAATAGGACTAATGATTTTGCCGATTTTACGCAAATGGTAATCGATTTGAACATTCACTTGGAGGTCTTCTTTGAACCGTCGATCCCAATCCTGTTTCCACTGATGCCATAGCTTTGGATATTTTCGGTGAAACTCTTCGCCAAAGCCGAATACATCCGATTGCTTCTCCTGCACGTTCTCGATGGTACGAACGACATTTTGCTTCAAGCTGTCCTTCGCCGCTTTTTGCAATTGCTCAAATTGATCGGCTTTGGTCAAATCCACTTGGCAATGCATTTCGCCAATGTTGGCTTCAACTGCTATTTTCACATCCATCTTTGGCTTGCCATCCTTTATGGACGGTTTAAAATTCGCTTTCGATTGGTATACCTCGACAACGAACAGTTCGTCCGATTGCGGACATTTCACCTTCCTGACCGTATTGGTGATACGGTTAGCGATATAGCTGAATCCTCTGCTTTCCGAATCATTAAGCCATCCAATGAGCCTGTCGTCATTTAAAACGCCGATACCTATATATTTATATTCCGTCAGTGACTTCGGCTGTTTCACATTATCCGCTTTCATCCCCTTTTCCTTATCGCCGATTATTGTCAATCCAGTCAGTACCGGATCAACGCCGTCCTTCGAAAACTTCTGGATAATTTCCACCACGTTTACGGCTGACGTTGGCGCCCACGCTTTCTCCGAAACTTTTAATGATTTGTAGAAATCCAACGCCGGCAGCACTTCCATTGGCGTAACTAAGGAGAGCAGCTCTTTTGCCGTGCAATCTCGGGCAATAGTCATATAAAAATCCGGACGAATCTCATGATCGCGGAATAAGAAATCGAGCGGATCGCGGATACCCTCGCGAGCTGTCTGCTCGTCCATAATCAATATGCGAAGATGCGAAATATACATGCGGCGGGACGCTTTTGTCGTTAATTTTCGAAGCGCTTCAAAAAGGGTCGACGCCTTTTCCGAAAATAAAATAGACGGCGAACGCTCCGTTGTACGAGAACGCGACATTTGCGAAGGATCGGCTACCTGAACGGAAACTTCATATTGATCCCCTACGCGATCAATACCCATTGCAAGGACGACGGACAGCGCATTAAGCTCTCTGCGGCTCCAACAGCCTGACAACACGGAAACAATCATAAGAGCCGTCATTATGGAAGCAATGCAACGGATAGCTTTGTTCACGACCGTGATCCCCGTTCTGATGAATTGGATTGATTATTAACGCCAGGCAATCGCAGAATTGCATCATTTTGCATTTTTTTCCGATAGGGCGCTGTCGGATTCATATAGGGAATGCCGAACGATTGCAGCTGGCATAAATGGGCTATAAGTATAAAAATGCCAATCATCAGGCCATAGAAGCCAAACGATGCAGCCATCGCCATAAAAACAAAACGAATCAACCGAATCGGGATCGACATCGAATAGGATGGAATGACGAAGCTCGATATGGCTGTTATCGATACGATGATGACCATCGCCGCAGAGACGATGCTTGCTTCCACGGCCGCTTGGCCGATTACGATTGTCCCAACGATCGATACGGCTTGACCGATCGTACGCGGCATTCGAATGCCGGCTTCACGCAATATTTCAAACGTAAACTCCATCAGCACGGCTTCAACAAACGCAGGAAATGGAACTCCTTCGCGTTGCGCGGCTAGACTGAGCAGCAACTGCGTTGGAAGCATGTCTTGATGGAAAGTCGTCAGCGCGATATAGACCGAAGGGGCAAGCATGCATATGCATAATGCGATATATCGAAGCATGCGAATAAAATTGCTGTAGTAGACCGCCTGATAGTAATCCTCCGCCGATTGAATAAAATCGACGAACAAAGACGGCGCAAGCAGGACAAAAGGCGTGCCGTCTACAATGATGGCCACTTTGCCTTCCATAATGCCGGCGGCAATCGAATCGGGACGATCGCTGTTGTACAACGTTGGAAATATCGTCTTTTGCTTGTCTTTCAGCAAAATCTGTTCCAAATATTGGCCTTCAAGCACTCGATCCTGTTTAGCGGATTGCAATTGTTGCACGATGGTTTGAACGAGTGCGGAATCGGCTACTTGATCGAGGTACATGATAGCGACATCGGTCTTCGTTAATGTGCCGACTTTAACGGAGAGAACTCTCACCCTTGTATCTTTTACTCTCCGCCGCACTAGCGTCGTATTCGTCCGCAACGTTTCGGTAAACGAGTCTTGCGGCCCGCGAACGACGGATTGTGTCTTGGATTCGGTAACGGAGCGATCTTCCCAGCCGGACAACGAAATCGTCAAGCCTTCCGACGCGCCGTCAACGAGCAATAACGCGCTGCCTGACAAGATTTGCTCTATCGCTTCTTGCATTTGATGCGCAGGTTGAATTTCGCCGTTTTCCAGCACGCTCGAGCGTAAGTAGCTCATTTTGAACTCATGCTCCGGCGTCCGTTCGAGCAATGGAGCGATCACATTTTCCTGCAGCACTTGCATGTCAACCATACCGTCCAGAAAAAAAAGCGCGCCCCTCCTCGCCTTATTGGAAAATGCAAGCTCGCGTATGATGAAATCCGAGCTGCCGCCCATTAGCGTTCGCAACCGTTCGATATTCATGGACAGAATCGGTGAAATTTCGGTTTCTTTGCGATCGTTCATCATTTCCCCTCCATTTCCAGATTTAGCATCCCCAATTGGCTTGAAAAAATGTGCAAAAAAAGACGATGCATGATGTGCATCGTCTAAAAGCCCTGTTTGCGCGCGAACGGGCTGTTGAATCAATAATCCGGATCTGTGCCTTTCGTTTCGACACCAAGGATCAGTACGGTCAATACGCCGAATACGATTGCTGCGAAAAAAATAATAAATACAACGGAAATCGCCGTGCCGGCGGCGACCAGTATACCGACCAGATAAGGACCGATTACGCCTCCAATCCGTCCAAATGCTGCCGCTAATCCGACACCGGTTGAACGGATAGCCGTCGGATACAGCTCTGGCGTATATGCATACATCGCTCCCCATGCCCCAAGATTAAAAAACGAAAGCGATATACCCGCCGTTACGAGCATTGATTCTGAATCCGCCAGCCCAAACCAGATCGCGCTAAACGCCGTTAGAGACAAATAAGCGACTAGCACGAACTTGCGGCCCCATTTCTCGATAAAATAGGCGGCTGTAAAGTATCCCGGCAGCTGTGCAAGCGTGATGATGAGCACGTACTGAAAGCTTTTCAGCAATCCAAAGCCTTTCAGCACCATAACCGTCGGCAGCCAAAGAAACATGCCGTAATAAGAAAAAACGACTGCAAACCAAAGAATCCACAACATAATCGTTGATTTGCGGTAAGGCTTTGACCATACGGCGGCCGCCCGATTTCGGAAGGGAAGTTTTTGTTCGGCATGCTGGATAAAGCGAGGCGAATCTTGGATCGCTTTTCTCAAATAAAGCGCATAAACAGCCGGCACGGCTCCAATGACCAGCGCAATTCGCCATCCGTATTGCGGAATAATGAAGTAAGCGATAATCGCAGCGGCAATCCATCCTCCGGCCCAAAAGCTTTCCAACAGGACGATTGCGCGACCGCGCTGCTCATTCGGCACCGATTCGGAAACGAGCGTGGAAGCGACCGGCAGCTCGCCGCCGAGTCCGAAACCTGCGATAAACCGCAGTACGCAAAGAACGGCAAAACTGGTCGCCAAGGCTGACAACCCGCTTGCCGCAGAAAAAATCAATAATGTCCATAGCAGTATCGACTTGCGGCCATAGCGGTCGGCAAGCGAGCCTGCGACGGCAGCCCCAACCGCCATTCCAATCGAATTCACAGCTGCCATAAGCCCGATTTGATGGGCGCCAAGCCCCCATTCCACGCTTAACGCAGCGGCTATAAATGATACGAGCCCTACGTCCATCGCGTCGAACAGCCAGCTCAATCCGGTGCTCAGCAGCAGCTTGCGAAGTTTTGAATCTCGAAACAGCGAAAGCGCCGACCCGTTGCTCATACATAATCCTCCAGCTCTTATTTGGCTATAATTTGCCCGAGCTGAGTATTCATTATGTGTGAATATGCGATAAGCTACCGTTGCGACATTTCTTCTATCACTTCATGGAAGCGATCCGGATAATCGGTATGGACGCCGTCAACGCCCCAGTTTACCGCTTTATCCATATTGACTTGATAATTGACTGTATACGCATAAACAAGCAAGCCTGCAGCTTTCACTTTCTGAATATACGAGGGATTGATTTGTTGAAAATTCAAGCTGATGCCCGCTGCGTATGCGCTAATATCTTTGAGCGACGCTTTGCTAATAAACGCCGGCGTATTGTACCACAGCAATTGAAACAGATCGATATCATCATTCAGCTTATGGATCTTTTTCAAGCTGCTTTTGCTAAACGACTGCACCGCGACATGATCCGTCAACCGATATTCCTCGATCAACGCAATCATTTTCTCCTCTAGTCCAGGATTAGCTTCCGGCGCTTTCGTCTCCAGCATATAGTTGGTTTCGTCGCCGAAAGTTTCGAAAATTTCGCGAAGCGTAGGCACCTTCGCATCAATGAATTCATCTCGGGCATACATCGGATGAAGCTCGTTGAACCAGGAACCGGCATCCAATGCTTTAATTTGCTCGAGCGTCATCGCAGCCGCATTGCCGGTGCCGTTGGTCGTTCGGCTCACCGTCTCGTCATGGAGCGCAATCAACTCGCCGTCCTTCGTCATTTGCAGATCAATCTCAATATAATCGGCGCCGGAGCGAATGCCCAGCTCATAAGCTGCAAGCGTATGCTCGGGAGCATAGCCGGATGCGCCGCGATGAGCGATTGTCGCAACTTGAAGCTCTGCAGAAAACAAACTTTGTATGGATATCGGTTTGTCCAGCATGGAGTAACCGGCTGCCGCGACAGCTAACGCAAGCAGAACATGGATGCCGTAAAAGTATATGGCCGGTATTTGTTTTTTGCGCAAAAAAAGAGTTCCTCCTATTCGTTTGTACTGACTTTCGCTATGCTGGGAAAACCGCAGTTTTTCAGAAATACGGTAGCATGAGACAAAACCATATACAAATACAATAACATGAATAGGATGAACCGTCAGGGAGGCGATTATGAGAATTCCGCTTTCAATACATTCGAATGTCTGGAGTAAAAGCGATTCCGCTTATGTTTGCATCATCATTCCAATGTCCGAAATTAAAAAATTCGTGCTGATCGATTTTATTGCCAGCACCGTTATTTACTATGCATTGAAAATCCCCTCGCATTCTATCGTTGCTGCGATGGTTGGCAGCTTTGCGGGGCCGATGCTGATTCGCCAGACGCTAAAGTTGAATTTCGGTTTTAGCGACGGCTTTCGCTTCTTGAAGCGTACGCATTATTCTCTGGCTTCTTCTCGTAAAGGCATCACATCGATAGGAACATGGTTACAGCTTCGCCACTCCGCCTCGAAACTGCCTTCATAGCGAAACAGGAAGCCAACGATCGGGTTAGTTACCTGTACGGAAATCCGATGCTCCTCCAGCCAAATAAGTGATCTCCGAGAAGCGCAAATCCCATTGCTGATGCAGCTCCGGGTGCTGCGTATGCTGCCAAAGCGCTTCCATATTAGCCGCTATCCATGTTTCCACATAAATCGGCTTCCTGGTGTTCATCCGACTCAACCTTCCCTATTCGTATTCGTCGCTTATCGTACGCTCGCGCATTTCCGCCGTAGGCAGCGGACAAGCCGGCTCTACTTTTCCGAACAGCTTGTAGCGGTTTGCGGCGATGCGATCGTATACCCAATCCCGCAGAATGCGCGGTACGACAATCGCGCCGTAAAACCATGACCAGCCTCCGCCCAGCTTTCGAAAAATACGAAGCGCTGCTCCCGACTTCGTATAATAGCGGCCGTTTGCGATCAAAACCAGCGTCTTGAGATCGTATGTTGACAATCCGCCGGCTTCAAGCAATCGTTGCCCCGCCGCAGATTGAAGCGCCGCGAAGCGAAAATGAGCATTCGGATCTCTTTTTGTAACGAACCGCGTTAAACCGTGGCAGAGTGCGCAATCTCCGTCTACTAGCACAAGGTTTGTTTCAGTTGTTTGTTTGGTATCGATTACGCTCGTTGTTGCGCTCATCTGCTTTCGCTTCCTCTCTTTGATAGCTCAAGTATAAAACTCGCGCTTGCGCAAGGGCAGTACCATTTTTCATAGTACCTTGCTTGGCGGCATGTCCGTCGCAAACCCGCGCCTCGGTCTCAATGGTTTAAGTTCGGTTTCGGCCAAAAACTCACACACCGAAACTATAGCCCTTTCCGCTTCACTTTCTCAATCGCTTCTTTGCTGCTTTTCACGCCTAGCTTCTTCAACATTTTGTTCACTTGGTTTTTAAGCGTGCTTTCCGCCTTGTAGAGCTTTTTCTCAATCTGCGGCTGAGTATATCCATCCTCGATCAGCTCGAAAACTTCCCGTTCCGCCGCAGTAAGCTCTTTTAATTGTTCCTCTCGCTTTAATCGCGAAAGCTCTTTAAGGAGCGCTTCCATCGGTTCCGGGTTATGGCAAGCGCTGCGGATGGCGTGCGGAAGCTCCTTAAACTTCGTTTTCTCGATATAGTTGAACGCTCCGGCTGTAAAGGCATCCGTCATCACCGAATCATTATTTAATGACGTTAACATTATAATCTTTGCTTTACGATTTGCATCGTTCATTTCGACCGCCAGCTGTATGCCGTTAAGTCTGCTGCCTTTTAGCTGAATATCAAGCAATGCGACATCGAATTCAAGCGCTGCCGCAATTCGAAGCGCTTCCTCGGAGGAGCTTGCGGCGCCAACAACTTCAATGTCTGCTTCCTTGTTTAAAAATACGGTCATTGCTTTGATCCAATCGAGATCGTCCTCGACAAGAAGCACTTTGATCGCAGTCATGACAACCCCTCCTCTGCCTTTTTAGCCGGAAAGCGGAAAGTTGCGATCGTCCCCGCACGCGGCACGCTGACCAGCTCTATCGCGCCGCCGCTTTTACGCATTACATTGTATACGTAAGACAGTCCAAGTCCAAAGTTGCCATCACGATTTTTCGTGCTAAAAAACGGCTCAAACACATGAGCAAGCGAGCCTTCGGCAATTCCTTCTCCCGTATCCTGAATCGTCAAACGAATTTCTCGCTTCGTATGTTCCAGCCGTACATCGAGCATCCCGCCGTCAGGCATTGCTTCCTTGGCATTCATCAATACATTGCCGATCGCTTCTTGCAAATGAACGGGATCGCACAGCAGCGTAGGTCTAACTGAAAACTGAACGGACACCGAGATGTTGGACTGCTCTAGAAGCGGCTTATGCTGAAGCAAGCATTGTTCGATGAGCTGGTCGAGACGGCATGGCTCTTCCACAAGCGTCAGCGTTTTTAACTGACTGTGCATTCGTTCCGTCATGTGGAGCAGATGATCGCTTGCTTTCGCAATAATTTGAAGATGAGTCATGGAATCTTCGCGATCCCCAAGCGTCTGTTTCAAATTTTCTGAGCTGATCGCGATTTTGCCAATTTCATTTTTAATCGAATGATTAAGCAGCGACGTGCCAGAGCTTGCCGTCTTCATCGCGCTTTCCAACGGGTCGTGCTCAAATCGCAGCTTGACGCCTAGAACGCCATAAGCAAAACTGCCAAGCAACGCTATCGTAAGCGAGTAAATAATAAAAAATGATATGTAGCGAAAGAAATCAAAGTTTGGAATAAATGCGTTGGCGATATTAATAAACACAAGAACGGCAAGCACGGTCGGCACAATGATCACCGTCACGATAAGGCGGGACTTCCGATTACGGCGATCCGTTTCTTTCCATAAGGAACGGATTAGCAATCCACATGTTGCCAAATAGTAAGGCGCTGCCCAAGCGAGCAGAAACTTGTATGGTACTGCGAATGCAGACGAAGACAGCAAGACGATTATTGCCGTTGTCAGCACCGGAAGCAATAGCAGCAGCTTCAAAGCTATTTTCGCTCGCTTGCTTACTGCCGTTTCCGAATACAGGATTGCAAAAATAAGGATAGCGTAAGGCGTTACAATATGATTAAGCAGCTGTACCGTGTTTGAAGCTCCATTAAAACCGGCAACGCTTAATGTGTCAGCGAGCCCTCCAATGGATGCCGCTGCCAAAAACAATACTGCCCATCGGTTCGTTTCGCTTCGCGGATTATTGAACAACAGCACGAATGCCGCTGCTAACAGAGCAAAAAAGTATACGAGCATGCTGGCAGTTGCCACCTCTCAATCGTCCTGATGCTAAGCTCATACTTTCATAAATCACCGATCTAGCAAGTACGCGATCAGCAGCGCGGACGTGTTGACGATGGCGTCGGCATGCGTGCGTTCCATTCCATGCGACGCATGCACACCGGGTCCGATTAGCGCAGCCTTCACGTTGCTCCCGCCGCGCAGCGCAGCGGACGCGTCAGAGCCGTATTGCGGATAGATGTCAACCGCATAGCGTATATGTTCTTTCTTTGCCAAAGCAATGAGCACGGATGTCATCTCGTAGTCATAAGGTCCGGATGAATCTTTCGCGCAGATCGAGACATCTCGCTCCGTCGTTGTCAGATCGTCGCCGATTGCGCCCATGTCGACGGCGATGACTTCGGTCACGTCCGGCGGCATATAAGCGTTCCCGTGGCCAACTTCTTCATACGTCGAGAAAATGAGCTTCAACGTACGCGAAGGCTTGACGCCTCTGCGAGTCAGCCATTCCAGCAGCCCGAACAAAGCAGCCACGCTTGCTTTGTCATCCAAATGCCGGGATTTAATCCAGCCGTTCGGCAGCATCCGCGTTCGCGGGTCCCAAGAAATGATATCGCCGGGTCCGATGCCAAGCTTCTCGGTGTCCGCCTTCGAATCTACCGACTCATCCAGACGAATTTCCATATTCGCTTCCTCGCGCTTCCAATCCCTTGCATCCGGGAACACATGCACGGACGTTTTAGACGACAGAACCGTCCCCTCGTATCGCCTTCCGTCTCTCGTATGCACAAGGCAATATTCCCCTTCAACCGTGTGCATCGCATAGCCGCCGATCGGCGTGAAGCGCAGCATACCGTTTGGCTTGATCGAGCGCACCATTGCGCCAAGCGTATCGACATGCGCGGTCAACCCGATTGTGCCGGGGTCGATATCCGTTCCGGGAATTGTAATGATGCCGTTGCCTTTAGGGGTTCGCTCCATTGTCCAGCCGAGCTTCTCCGCTTCGGCCTCCAACAATTTCATAATTGCCATGCAATAGCCGCTCGGACTTGGCGTTGCTAACAATCTTGCAAGCAGATCTAGTATATAGTCCCTGTTTAATTGATTATTAATAAGATCGCTCATCGAATTCACTCCGCTTTACATCTGGAATTTAGGGAAACATCTGTATTTCCATTTTATCACAACCTATGCAGCAGCAAAAATATAGAGTAAAATACATTGTTGTTTCAAATGCGATTTACGCCTCTGGAGGAAATTACATGAATATCAATATAGCATCGCTAACCAAACGGCTTGCTCTGGCAGCAATCGTCGGACTTCTCGCCGGCTCAGCCTCAGCATTCTTTCTATTATTGCTAGATTGGTCAACCGCAAAGAGCGCAGCGCATCACTGGCTGCTGTGGCTGCTGCCGGTTGGCGGCGCGCTTGTTTCCTGGGTCTATGCGCGATATGGCAAAGATGCCGCTAAAGGCAACAATTTGCTGCTAGAGAGAATCTACGATAGCGATGGAGGGCCAGTTCCGCTGCGAATGGCGCCGCTCGTTCTGCTTGGCACGGCCATCACCCATTTATTCGGCGGCTCGGCAGGCCGAGAAGGAACCGCAGTTCAAATGGGCGGCAGCTTGGCGGACGCAGTCAGCCGGCGATTTAAGCTCACAAGCGCAGATCGGCAGCTGCTGATTTTATGCGGCATTAGCGGCGGCTTCGGCTCTGTATTCGGCACGCCGCTGGCCGGGACAGTCTTCGCGCTGGAAGTCGCCTTTTTCGGAAGCATCCGTATCCGGAGAGCCCTCATCCCTTGCCTCGCTGCTGCTCTAGTCGGCCATTATACCGTACTCGCCTGGGGCGTGCATCATGCTTCGTATAACTGGGGGCAGCTGCCCGCTTTTAGCCTGACTTTGCTGTTGAAAATTACGATAGCCTCCATCCTGTTCGGGCTGACAGCTTGGCTGTTCAGCGCATTAACACACAAGATGAAGGCTATATTGACTAGGTTGATTCCAAATGTTCCTCTTAAAAGCTTCGTTGGCGGCGCAATCCTTATTGCGCTCGTCTATCTTCTTGGAACTCGAAGTTATTTAGGATTAGGGCTGCCGCTAATGGATGCGGCATTCGAGCAGCCTTCTGCGCCGTACGACTTTCTAGGCAAATTGCTATTCACATCTGTTACGCTCGGAGCAGCCTTTCAAGGCGGTGAAGTTACGCCGCTCTTCGTCATTGGCGCAACGCTCGGCAGCACGCTTGGCGATCTGCTCGCAGTTTCCGTGCCGCTTCTTGCCGGTCTTGGCATGATCGCCGTTTTCGGCGCTGCGGCTAACACGCCGCTTGCAAGCGTCGTCCTGGGCTTAGAGCTGTTCGGCATTCACGGCTACGGTCCGCTCTGTATACTGATCGGATGCGCTGTCGCTTATTGCTGCTCTGGACGGTCAGGCATTTACAGCTCGCAACAGCTGCGTCCCGCATGGTCGGCGATTATACGAAAAAGACGAAATAAATAACAGCGGCCAGCACGATCCGATAAATGGCGAACGGCACTAATTTAATGCGGTTAATTAATTTCAAGAAAAAGCGGATCGAAATAAGTGCAACGACAAATGCGGCGATAAAGCCGACGATAAAGAACGGAAGCGCATCTGCTGTGAAGTACTCCAAGTTTTTCACGAGCGACAGCAAGCTTGCGCCGAACATGATCGGCACTGCCATAATAAATGTAAAATCGGCAGCGGCACGGTGGCTAAGGCCAAGCAGCACCCCGCCGGATATCGTCGATCCTGAACGTGAAAAGCCCGGCCATAACGAGAAACATTGAATCAAACCGATGGCAAACGCCTGCTTGTACGTAATTTGGTCAACGGAATCGACCTTCGGTTTCTTCGATCCGTAGTAGTCGGCGGCGATCATGAACAATGCGCCAATAACAAGACCGATCAGCACCGTTTCCGTCGAGAATAAATATTCGTCAATATAATCCTCGAACAAAACCCCCAGCACCCCTGCCGGGATCAATCCGACGATAACCTGCGACAGCTTCAAGCGGCTTTGGTTTTGTCCGTTGCCGTTCGCTTGCGCGGACGTTTGCGACGCGCCTTTCGCCCCGCCAAACAGCTTATTCAAACCGAGCATGTCGATGAAGCGCTGACGGAAGGCGATAAGCACCGCCAATATGGAGCCTAGCTGAATGACGACTTTAAACGTATTGGACACATATTTCGTTAGAAACTCCTCGGATTTCAGCCACATATCGTCGACAATTATCATATGTCCCGTAGATGATACCGGCGCAAACTCCGTTAAGCCCTCGACCATGCCGAGTATAAGCGCTTTTAATAAATCGATAAATTCCATTGCTGCAAGCTCTCCTTTTTCCCGTTATCTGCTCATTTAGTTGCGCACGCGCCGTTTTCTAATAAATAATACCACAAAAGCAATGACGGCCGCTCCCATTATCGCATAAGCAATATCCGAGTAGACGTCCATGAACGAAACAATTCTTTCCCACGAATCGCCGACAGCCGCTCCTATGCTGACAAGAGCAACGTTCCAGATCAACGTACCGATATTCGTGAACAGCAAAAACAACGGAAATTTCATCCGGTTCATGCCGGCAGGAATGGAGATCAAGCTGCGAATGAGCGGGATCATCCTGCAGAAGAACACCGTCCAATAGCCGTATTTATCAAACCAGGCATTTGCTTTGTGGATATCCTCTTTTTTCAAACGAAGCCATTTGCCGTACCGTTCAACGATTTTTTCCAATCGAGGCACGTCAAGCAACGTTCCGATATAGTATAAAATGATAGCTCCGGCAATCGATCCTGCAGTCGCAACTGCAATAACGCCTGGGATCGTCAACTCCGAATAGGTCGTCATAAAACCGCCGAACGTCAATATCACTTCCGAAGGTATCGGCGGAAAAATATTTTCAATTGCGATGAGCAGAAAGATGCCCCAATAGCCGAACTTCTCCATAAACTCCGTAATTACGTTCTCCATTATGTGGTGCTCCCTTCCTCCCTATCTTCAAAGCCTAAGCATATACGGATGAATTAACGCATCCGTTTTTTCAAATTGCGCAAGTACCGTTGGCGGATGAAATAGAAATAGGCGATTTGCGCGGCGACAAAGCTTGCCAGAACGATTCCGAGCTCTGCGGCAACGGATAAATAGAACATCGTTTGCAAAGCGGAGAAAGCGAATATCGCATGAATAACAGCCACGCCGATCGGCACGAAAAACCAGATGGCTAATTGCCTCGTAACGATCGCCTTTAACTCCTTATCCGTCAAACCGATGTGCGCAATTGCGGCATACTGTCTCCGGTCGTATTCCAGATCGGAGTAAAGCCGAAAATAAAGAAAGCTTCCTGCTGCTATAAAAAATACGGCGCCGATAAGCAGCGATACGAGCAGCATCATATTGTACAAGCTCTTTTGCACCTCATACAACGTGCCGCTGACTGTCATGGCATAAGAAGAACTTTCGTCGTAGCGAACCAGTCCATTTTTCGCAAGCTCTTTTGCCAACCCTGCCGTATCCATAAAATTGGCGGTGTAAAAACCGGTATACCGGTCAACTGAAATCGGATCGGCTATTTGAGCAAACAGCGAGTCGCTGACGACAACGCCGCCGAAATCGTCATTTTGCTCGATATCAACAATCGCAGACAAGTAGTCCGGTATGGGCACATGCTCGGTATAGCCGATTTCGCGAACCGTGACTGGCTCGCCTTCTTGACCGATAAAGGAATAAGTAGCTTTTTTACGAACAGCAATATAGCTTCTTTCCCGTTGAGAGGTAAGGATGACGAGCGCGTCTCCGCCGCTAAGCGGTGCTTCCGTGAACGATCTGCCTGCCAATTCGATTGCGTTTCTATAATCTGAATACGAGACAATCGGCATCATCTTGCTAAGTTGGCCACGTGAAGTCAATACTCGCGCTTGCGCCTTTTTGATCAGCATTGTTGAGCTTTTGTAGACGATGCGTCGTTCCGCCAATTGCTGCTCGATTACGTGCAGATGCTGTTGTTCGACCAAGCTTCCCTGTTTCGCAACATAAGCGATCGCTGCCGGATAATCCTCCTGGAACGATCGCATCAGCGTATTAACGGAAGCAAACACGCCAACGGAGCAAAAGGAAACGGTCGACAGTATCGTCACCATGAAAAACATTCTCGCATTGCCGCGAAAGCGATGCGCGAGGCTCGCAATCGTAACGACGTTCGTTTTTTGCCAATAGAAAGCTTTCCAGCGCCTTAACGATTGCACGATAAAGCCGATTAACTGCGTATAGAGCAAATACGTGCCGGCGACAGTCATTGCGGCAACAGGCAGCATGCGATTGTAGATCGTAGTAACCTCAGAAGTCGCGGCCAGCACATAACTTAGCGCGAGCAATATGGCTGCCGCCCCTGCCAGCCAAACATTAGCCCTCCTGTTCTCTTTAGGCCGAAGACCGGCATGGAACAGATCGACAAGCTTGCTCCTGCGTAGAAGCGCCGCAGTGATCCATGAGATCGCCGCAAACAGTGCGGCAAACGCGCCTACTGTCCAGACGAGCGATTTCCAAGGCACTTCAAAAACGAGCTCGGAGATGCCGAGAAAGACGGAGCAAATCATAAGAAAAAGCTTGCCCGACACGAGCCCCGAAGCGATGCCAAGCACGATCGCCGCTGCTCCGATAAGCATATTTTCCCAAAAAACGATCTTCCCAAGCTGATTGGTCGTCATTCCGCTTAACCGGTACAGACCAAACTCCTTGCTGCGGCTGTTCAATATCGACTGAACCGAATAAAGCACGAATAGAAAAGCGAATACAAACATAATCCATTCAGCCGCCACCATCGCTTTAACAGCAGACTCTGCCATTGAACCGCCTTGAATGCTCGGATGGCTCGTAAACAGCGCGCATACGAAAAAAATCATGACCGAAAATGCGCTGCTCGCGAAATAGGCGGCGTAGATTCGCTTGTTGCGAAGAACGTTTCTAAAGGCGAACGCCAGATAAGTCACGAGCGTCTCCTCCCAGCAGTGACATCATGTCGATAATGCTTTGGAAAAAACGCTGCCGGCTGTCTCCCCTGTAAATCTCGTTGTAAAACTTGCCGTCACGCACAAAAATAACTCTGCTGCAGTAGCTTGCGGCAACCGCGTCATGTGTCACCATTAACAGCGTCGAACGGTCCTGCTCATTCATGTCCCTCAGCAGCGCCATCACATCGCCGGCCGATTTGGAATCCAGGTTGCCGGTAGGCTCGTCGGCTAGCAGCAGCGACGGACGATGGATAATCGCCCTTGCAATCGCGGTGCGCTGCATCTGTCCGCCAGACAATTCATACGGAAATTGCTGGCTGCAATCCGCGATGCCAAGCTTTTGCAATACGGCCTGAACCCTTCTATTCGTCTCCTTGGCATTAACGCTGTCCAACAGCAGCGGCAGCGCGACATTTTCCTCAACCGTCAACGTATCGAGCAGATTAAACTGCTGGAACACGAAGCCGAGCTCACGGCGCCGAAACAGCGCCATCTCTTCTTTATTTAAAGAATGCGGATCTTTGCCATTGAGACGAATGATGCCGGCTGTAGGCTCGTCAATTGTGGCGATGACATTCAGAAGCGTCGTTTTTCCGCTGCCGGATGGTCCCATAACACCGACAAATTCGCCTTCCTCCACCGTGAAGTGCAAATGGTCAAGCGCTTTGCGGGCTACCCTGCCTTCATAAATCTTCGTCAACTGATTGACTTCCAGCCTTGCTGCCAACTGTATCACTCCTTGCGATCGTAGCTATTTCAGTATAGCGAAACCGGCAATCGCCGAACTAGCTTATAAACTTACAGTTATCTTACATCGTTGTAAGGTTCGCCATCGCCATCGCTGCGAAAGCTAAAACGTTAATGTCACCGTCGTTCCTTCGCCGACTGCGGATTGCAGTTCTGCATGATGGTTTAATTTCTCGCAAATTTGACGCACGAGATACAAGCCCATCCCTGTCGATTCATCATACTTTCGACCGTTTTCACCGGTGAAATAGGCGTCGAAAACTTTCGGGAGATCGCTGCTTGGAATGCCGATTCCTTCATCTCGTATGGAGAGAACCGCTTTTCCTTCCAGCTCATATCCTTCAAACGATATTTTTCGCCCCTTGCCCGCCGAATAGCGCACCGCATTCGTAATGAGCTGAACGAGCACGAAGCTTAACCATTTGTCATCCGAAACGACTCGGATCGATGCATCGATTGCGATTTCCGGAAAAACGCTGTTTCGTATAAAAAGCCTCTTCTGGCTTGAGACAGTGCGGCGGACGAGCTCCTCGAGCGAGAGGCTTTCCACATGAAGATCATGCTCGAACCGTTCAAGTCTTGATGTATACAGCACCGTCTCCAGCCCTTTACGCAGCCGGTCGAGCTCGTCGCCGATCGCGCTCGATCGGCTGTCATCCTCGTCTTGAATGAGCAAATGCATTACGGCGATCGGCGTTTTCATCTGATGAACCCACTGGTTCATAAATTGGGTATGCTCCTCGTTTTTATGCTGGTGACGGAGCAGTTCTGTTTGATAGGCGCGGTATTGATGCCGTTCCAGCTCCTGAAGCGCTTCGGCAAGCGGCGTATGCTGGATGGCGTATTCGGATGCGCCGGACTTTAACGGCTCAAGCGATGCTGACGGCTGAGACAGCCTGCGGTAAAAGCTCCGGTTCGTGATGTAGCGGTATGCCAAATATAGCGCCAGAATGCTGCCGCTTAACAACGCCGCATAGATAGCCGTATTGGCGGTTCGAAAGCCGTCCAGCCAATAGACGAGAGTAATAATCGCGATTTGAACGAGGTAGATGAAAATCAATAACGCCTGTTCTCGCCAAAACAGCTTCAATCCGGCTGCCCCCATTCCGGCTGCAGCCTGTATCCTTGTCCGCGAATCGTTTGCAGCGATTGCTCGATCGAAAGCGACGCCAGCTTTTTGCGCACACGGGTAACGTAAACGTTCAGCGTATTGTCGTCGACAAAAGCTTGATCGTCCCAGATCGCTTCCAGCAAGCGATCGCGACTGACAACTTTGCCCGCCCGCTTCATCAGCTCATTGGCGATCTTCATTTCAGTAAAGCTAAGCTCGGTCACGACGCCGCGGAAAGACAGCTGCAGCCTGTCGGAGTCAAGCATCAGACCGTTGACTTCAAGCAAACGGTTGTCTGCCGCATCTACCGCAGCTGCATAACTTCCGTAAGCGCGCCGCAGCAGACTGTTGATTTTGGCTGTGACGATCTCGTAATCGAATGGCTTTGTTATATAGTCGTCTGCGCCGTTATCAAGCGCCATCACTTGATCCATTTTCCCGTCTCTAGCAGAAATAAAAAGAATCGGGCAAGTCGAGACGCTGCGGATCTGCCTGCACCAATAATAGCCGTCAAAGCGTGGCAAGTTGACGTCCATCAGCACCAAATGCGGCGAAAATTGCTCAAATTGCCGCAATACCGTCTCGAAATCGCCGACGGCCCGCACTTCATATCCGAATTTATTCAAATGCTCCTCCAGCAATGCGACGAGCATAGGGTCATCCTCTACAATCAGCACTTTAAACACCGGCTCTCTCCTTTCGTTCCTTCTTCTATTTATTATTCACGAATCGACCGGCCTTCGCAAATAATTGACGTGAACGCGGCACGATTAGGCGAATACCGTCATATGATGGAGCAGAAATCGAACGGATTGATGATATTGTGAATTCGCTATTCGATAAAGCAATCATAAACAGCTTTTCGATAAACAATGAAAGGGTGTTCACGCTAGATGGTCGTTTACGACGATTCGAATTATAGTTTCGCTCATCCAGAACAGCAGTCTGATCGCTCCTTCCAAATTCCCGGTCTTGGAGGTCCCGGCGGCGTTCAAGTGCTGCCGCCAATTATTGGCGGTCCGGGCGGCCCCGGCATACCAGGCTTTCCTGGTCCCGGTTTCCCCGGCGGCCCCGGCATTCCTGGTTTTCCTGGACCAGGTATTCCCGGCGGCCCTGGTGGCCCAGGCATGCCTGGGGGTCCTGGCGGATTGCCGCCGCAATTAACGGGAACGAATTTAACGAATATTTTGACGCAGCATCCGCGTCCAGTCGGTTCGCCTCCTGCCGAAATGATTACGCTGTTCAACATGTTGCGGACTAATCCAAACATGCTGCAGATGGTCATCACGCAGCGCCCGCAATCGCTACAGCAAGCGGTTCAATTTGCCCAATTCGGCGGCGCCGGCCCTCTGCGCTACTCCGATGCCCGCATTCTCCCCGGGTTCTGCTACAACCGCTGGACGCTCGCATTCACTTTCAACAACGTCTTTCTCTTCTTCCCGGTAACAAATCTGTTCGGCTTCGTCATCGGCTACAGCTACCCGTTCTTGTCGCCGATCATCATACCGGATTTCCAAATTATTTTTGCGCTTTGCTAGAAAATCCAAAAGGGGGTGTCCCATAAGTCATTAAAATGACGATGGGATACCCCCCCTGTTTTATTTGGGTAAAACAGCAAACTGCACATTTAAATGTTCTTCCGATCGCCATTGCTCAGGGATTCCTTTGAATCAACGAGGTAAGGTTGGGATCCCTTCACAAAAACGAACGCTGACGCTTCTCCAGAATCATTTAAATGCTCCGTTTACCCTTAACCTGTTCATAAATTGCTCAAACAAAAAGAAGCCAACCCTTGTTAAAATGGAGGTACCACCCACCCATTCTAAGTAAAGAGAGGCTTCTTATGTATAAAGAATATACCATGGATCAGCTGTCCTTGCCAATGGACTTGCAGGAAGATATCCCCGAAAATCATCTCGTTCGCGTCATCAACGACGCAGTCAATCGTTTAGATATGAATCTCTTCACGAAAGCTTATCCCGGGGGTGGCCGGGATAGCTATCACCCCAAGATGCTCATGAAAGTCATCATCTATGCCTACACACAGCGCATTTACTCTTCTCGCCAAATCGCGAAAGCGGTTCGTGAAAACATCATGTTCATGTGGCTTG